>JAKQEE010000288.1 GCA_029558635.1 Pseudomonadota bacterium
GACGTTATGCCTCTACGAAGCAGTCATCCACGTCCCGGTTTCAATCCACGCCCCCGCACGAGGGGCGACACAAGAGAAGGTGTCGTGTAGCCGCTCCCGTTCGTTTCAATCCACGCCCCCGCACGAGGGGCGACCCAGGCGGTCAAATATCTCACGCGCCGTCTTGCGTTTCAATCCACGCCCCCGCACGAGGGGCGACCATTGTCGGTCGCAAACTTCTCGCCGCAGACATGTTTCAATCCACGCCCCCGCACGAGGGGCGACCGGGAATCGCATCTGGATACAGGAAGGCACTTATGTTTCAATCCACGCCCCCGCACGAGGGGCGACCACAGCGAGGGCGCCATATCAGAAGGGTATAATGGTTTCAATCCACGCCCCCGCACGAGGGGCGACCCCGGTCAATCCGAATCAGGCCGTTTTTCCAAAGTTTCAATCCACGCCCCCGCACGAGGGGCGACGGGATATTTCCGACAAAAGTTTCTTTTGTTTTTGTTTCAATCCACGCCCCCGCACGAGGGGCGACGACCCCGGCGGGGAAACGAAATACGGAATCAGCAGTTTCAATCCACGCCCCCGCACGAGGGGCGACTGTGGGATGAAAGCGGCGAAACCATATCTGACGTTTCAATCCACGCCCCCGCACGAGGGGCGACCCAGCAACTCCGGTAGTTATCAGCCCCATCTCCGGTTTCAATCCACGCCCCCGCACGAGGGGCGACGGTATCAGGTTGCTTGCAAGTTATTACAAGGTGTTGAAACGCTTATTCCGCGAACCCTGTTTTTTTGTTACTGTTTTAAAAAGCACATTAACCAAAATCTAATGCTTTTCCTTATGCAATCAACGTTTTAAAAAATCGCGAACCCCCCGGGGTTATTGTGGTCACTCCTGGTTCGCGGAAAAATTTACAAGACAAGAGGTCCCTCTGGATCATAGGTCGGCTTAGCCCCTGCATGTTCTACCCGGCGTTGCCAATTAGAACCGAGAAAATAAAAACGCAAACTGTCTTTTTGAAGATCTATTGTGCTCACCAATTTATGACGTAAATTTATCCAGAGGGCGGGATCGACCAAACATTCAAAAACTGAGTTTTGAACCCTTTGTCCAAAATTTCCGCACGCTTTCGCAATCTTGCGAAGACGCCTCCGCCCTTCGGGGGTCTCGGTATTCACATCATATGTAATGAGAACCATCATAGAAACCTCATTTCCAAAAAAATGGCGGGTAGGCGTCCAACTCTCCGCGCAAGTGCCGTGACAGTAGCAAAGCCTGAACATGGGGTATCAATCCCCAGGTTATTTGCTCACCCAAAAACGGGTGTTGAATCTCCTCCTGCTTTCGTTTCTGGTAAGCAACAAGAATCTCTTTGCGTGTAACATCATTCATGAAAACCGCCCCTGTTTCTGTGGTTCGAAACCCGGAAACCTTTACCTGTTGTCTGTTTATCAAAGATAAAGCCAGACGATCCGCCAATAGGGGTCGTAATTCCTCCATTAAATCCAAAGCAAGGCCGGGACGGCCGGGACGGTCTCGATGAAGATATCCCACGGCTGAATCCAGTCCAACTCCTTCCAGCGCCGCAGTCACGTCGTGAACAAGCAACGCATATAAAAAAGAGAGCAGGGCGTTTATGTTATCTAAAGGAGGTCGGCGATTCCGTTCAACAAAAGTGAAAGATTCTTTTTGTGCCAGGACAAGATGATCAAAAACGCCAAAATAGATTCGAGTAGCCTCACCTTCTTTTCCTCGAATAATATTCAATGACAGTGGTTCACGCAGGTCTTTCATAATCCTTGCCATTCGACCAACGGCAAGCTCGAGACACGGGGATTCGGAACGATCGGGATTATCGCGCAAAGCCCTCAAAAGAACGATGCGATAGTTAGCGATTTTCCCAATCACAATTGATTGTGCAATCCTGGCCGACTTTTCCTCGCTGTCAGCCCATCGATATTGTTCGCGGCGCAAAAGAACATTCCCTGCAAATGCACCTTGTACACGCGCAAGAAATCGTCCTTGTTCGGTCAAAAAAGAAATAGGCACATTATGTTCGGCACAAAGCCCCATTAAAAAAGGGCTGCAAGATACCTGACCAAAACAAACCACTCCGCCGAGGGTATGAATGGGTATCCGAAACCTTGTTTCTTCTCCAACACGTATCAGTATGGTTTCCCCTTCGCGAGCCAGATAGGTTCCCTGCGTTGTAATATACAGGGTGTTAAGAAGGTGCTTCATGGAATTTCAATTGCCGCCATTATTCACAATACCCAAAAGATAAGTGCGGGCACTTTTGGGTGATCCGGTGGTCTTTGGCAAACAAAGAGTAAACAACGAACACCCGGTACACTTTTTTTCATAACGGGCAACCGGGACCCTTTTGTCAAAGATCATTTGGTGCAACTGCAACGCAATTCTTTCGGTTCTTTGACGAAGAGATTGATCAAAAACAATATCCAGACGCCGTTTCGTTTGTCCGTAATAAACCGCACCCCTGGGAATGGTTACTTCCAGCATTTCTTCCAGGCAGAGAGCTTGGGCACAAAGTTGTACTTCGTACCCTTCTTCATGGCGCAGCCGACCACGCTTATACTCAATTGGAAAGGGAAGCCAGCTCCCGCATTCGTCGACAACCCGATCCGAAGCATTCTTTAAGGTTGTTTTCTCCCGTGGCGCTCGTTGAAATTCTACCACGTCGGCTTTACCCATCAGACCGAGACGCAATGAACGCATCGGCAATCCCCGAACGATACGAAGATCGCCTCGCATCTCCGTTTGGTATCCTTCACTGCGCTCGTGAAAAATTTTACCGTCTGCCGTAAAGAAATTTTCCTCCCAAGCCCCCTCCAGAAGAATAAGGGCCGCTCGACGCTCGCAAAAAGCAAAATGCTGGAGCGCCGAAATGGGCAGCAAATCCTCTTCTGCAAACACTTGCCTCAAACCATGATTACAGAAACCCCAGCCGGCGGCGTATCCCAATGTATTTCGGCCTCTCCACCCATCCCGTTCACCGCAAATCCGACCTGAACTCCTTGCGGAAGGCTGCTTTTCTGAAAGACAACCCGATAATCCGAGAAAGAACGGGGCGTTTCCACACCTTCTGCTTTTTTGACTTTGACCAAATCAAAGAGTTTGTGGGCTGGAGCGCATCCCAGTTTGGCCTGTTGCAAACGCTGTTCCGGATTAGTATCCGTACCAACGTGTTTGAAAATAAAAACTGGTTCGCGTACGGCCATAAGACCCTTGCTGGAAGAACGGTCATGTTCGTACATCCTCAAAACCGCATCCCAAAAGAGTACAAGGTCCACCTCGGAAAAACCGGTTTCGGCGGCGAGGTGGGCGCTGATAAATCCCTTGGCCAGATAAAGTCCATAGGGAATCAGTGTTTTACGACCCATGGTACGAAGTTTATCCTCGGGCTGTAGATCTTCCCATTCTTTGTATTTTTCAGCCTTTGAATCTCGCGGTAAACCTTCATCGGTTGTTGCCATTCTTGTGATTGACATATCCAGGGGAAGTACTGGATCTATCGAGCGGGCAAAAGAAAATTGAACCGGACCCCTTACCTGTCCGGCGTTGGGCCCGGTGGATAAGACTGCGCCAAAAGTCCTGATATCATAAAAATTCCGGCACATCCACATCCTCGCGGCTTTCACCTTCTCCTTGGTGGCACCCTTTTCCACCGGAATGCCGCCCGTTTCTTCATGGGCGCGGGCAATTTGGTAGTTAAGGGCCGTTGCATGCTCAATGAAAATCGCATTGGGCATTTCATTCTTCTTCGCGATCTGCACGTAGTTCCGTATCCGGCGTTTAAGAGCGACATCGGAAACCAGTCCGTGCATATCCTGGGGGTCTATCCGGGGCGCGTTGCCAGCGTCCGGATCGCCGTTGGGATTCCCGTTTTCACAATCGAAGAGAAAAAGAAACTCGTACCTGTTCTTAATCGTATCGTTCATCTTCCCCTCCTTAAAAGTTTTGAACTCCTGAATTCTACTTTTTTTTGGACCGCAAATCCGCCAGTTGTTGATAGTAGCCAAGAGCAAAAAGGCTCTGCCCCTCCAAGGTCAGCGTAGGTGGCACACCATCTCCCAGCTCTTTCCAGATCCGAGCCAGTTTTTCTTCGTACCAATACGCCAGGCCAGGTTCCAATTTGCCCAGGTGATACTGGCTGTTGCGAATTAACCGCCCCAGTACCAGAGCCGGCGTGGCCGAAGCCGCCGCGTAATAGCGCTCAATCAACCCGGCGTTGATATTTCCGAGAGCGCTTCTTTGCAACTGGGCCAAGATCGCCAGTATTCTGCCACAGTGATAGGCTGGGCTCGGATGCTTCTCATTCAATTCCGGCCGCAGTAAATCTTCTTCCATTGTGTCCCTCCTTTCTCCGTTTGTTCTTGTTTTCCGCAGATGGTAGGCTTTAATCAATCCCAGCCCAATCTGATTCGGATTTTCTCCTTTTAATATATGCCTCCTGACTTTATTCAACGCCCGAACTAAAACCGTCTCGGGAATCGGCTCATTCTGAACCGCAACCCGCCAGATTCTACTGGCCAAAGGAGCGGGTAAATCAGCCGGGGCTTCTTCAATGGCACCTAAAACAGCATAAAATTTCGGCGGCGGTGCGGGACCGCCTCCATCACGTTGTACAATGGACATATCATCAAACCAATTGGCAATGTTCGCCACCAATCGCTTGAACTCCCCCTCCACCCAGTCGCGGACCATTACCCGGCCGCCGGCACCGGAAAGCGTCAACGCGTAATACCGATTGCGGGCAAGATCGGGTCTTTTCCCGGTTTGAACGGCCTCCAGCAATTCCCGGACGCGGCGCTGGGCCATTCCTGCAAACTGCTGTACTGGTATTTCGCTGTTTTCCAACCAAACCAGAGGATCATCTTCAGAAGACACCCTCTCTTTAAACCAGTAAATCACCCGGGCGCCGGGAAGACGACCGGAAGATCTTCGTATCAATTCATTAATGGCCCGGCAATAGGTAGCGGCCTCTTCTTCCGACATGGCGGCATTGACCGATTGCTCCAGTCCATAGGAACAGAAGGCCTCCTTGTCAAAACCAATTAGAACATCGCCGGACGGTTGTCCTCCAACACCGGCAAGCCCTTTGATTTTATTAGGATGGGTGACCGCCGGCTGAACAAGTCGGCCGGTAAGAAAAGAACGGCTTGCTCCAGGTGCCTTTTTTACCCCGGACACGAGGCTGGCTCGGAATTCACGCCACCAGTTGTGCCAGACGGTTGATTCAACCGGATAGGTATTTCCTAACCGGAAGGTCATCTTATCTGTCGGCTTGGCTTTATAATCTTCCAACCGTTGTCTGATTCTGACAAGCAAGTCGGAATCCTGAAGTAAATCCGCAATTTTTTTCAATTCCGGCATCGCGGCGCCAGCCTGACGCAAGAGGTCAACAAAATAAGCATGCTTTCCTTTGATCTTAACGCTGGACGTCTCTTTGGAAAATAACGTCACCACCTCCACGCTTTCCACTAAAAAATGGGCTTTGGTTGTGCCTCCCGCAACCATTTCCGGCTGGGTAAAATCTGGACACATGGCAAATTCCTGGCCTTGATTCTTCTTGGAAGTCGTATCGCCGATCTCAATCACATCCAGATAGCGGCCGTCTTCGGCACAGGCAATAATCCAGCGGACAAACTTGGAATTAAAGCCGGGTTCGGCTTGAATGTTCTGATTTTGAAGGTATTCTATCACCTGTCCCAGCATTATCTTCCTCCTTCGCCGCTTTTATAGACCAAATCACTTTCATAGATCGGCACTTCCATAACGCCCTGGCAGACCTCAGCCTGAAAAAGGCTGACGCAAGGCGGGTCTTCAGGTCTGCCGGGGCGTGAAAGATCAAAAACATCATAAAGCATCCAGCCGATTTTAATATCCAGCGGCGCCGGTAAAATTGGAGAAGCTCCGACCTCGACCAATTCAAACCAGGCCGGAAATTCCCGGCAACCCAAATAAGGCTGATAGATGCATTTCCCTCCGGCGGCCCGGCGGCGGAATTGCATCTCCAGGGCGGTAAGTTTTGATTCAAAACCCGGCCAGGGCCAAATTTCGGCATGAAGCCGGTAGCGGACATTCTTAAGCGCCATGGTCTGGCGTTGTGTGCGCCCCTTCTGATCCGTACCAAGAAAACTCTTGTCCCCATCGGCCCAGATGGGAACCGGCGTTTCTTTGCCGGCCATCCACCTGGAGATGGTTCGTTCCGGGGGGACCTTATCCTTGACTTCGTTGCGCCGCAGCGCAATATACGAGGGTTCGGTAAAAATCTCCACCCGAATGATCTGCCAACGAAACTCGATCGGCTTGCAGTAAATGGCGTCGTAGATACCCCGGGCCGCCGATGGCGTAATAATCGGATAACTAAAACGCTCCACCTTCATTTCCGGTCGAGAAAAACAGGCCAAATCCCCCCATACATCCAAGACCTGATCTTTGGCTGACATAGCCCTCCTTTCATCTCCAGAGAATATTAGACAATGCCATCCCAGGAAGCGGGAGATACCAAACCTCTTTTGGGGTCATAGTCATCTTCGTTTAAGTAAACAAACCACTCGTCGGATTTGACGCCGATGCCCAGAGGAACCGGCTCCAAATAATTTAAAATCAGGTCTCTCCCCATTCTGGGCCTGAAAAAATTGACCGAGTAAGGCTGTGCCTTGGCAAACCAGTCTCGGGTTGGAATCTTTCTCTGGATTTCCATCCGCAAGTTTTGAAAAATCCTCGTATCATAGGGAACAAGAATGTTGATGGCATCCTGATTGATAAGACGATAATGCTTGGCCGTTTCTGCAAAATCAAAACCCTGGATTGCCTCCACAAGGTCTGATGCCTGGTCTTGCGGTTGGGAAAGAGAGTAAAGTTCTCGATAGTACTCCTCAAATCGTTGAAGATCGTAAATGGACATTGCCTGAACACCGTGTTTGCTAATAAGAGCACGGCTGACAGAGGTCGCCTGTCTATAGGCCGGATCGGGATAATCATCTTCTTCCGGCACAAAAACAAAAACCCGGCCAACACCCAATTTACCGTTGCGATTACATCTTCCGGCAGCCTGAGCAATTGCGTCCAAAGGCCCGAGCGCGCGAAAGACCACCGGAAAATCTATATCTATTCCCGCCTCAATGCATTGGGTCGAAATTAAACGGCAAGGGGAACCATTTTTCAATCGTTCGCGTACTTGAAAAAGGGTGGCCAGTCGGTGGGACGGACACATATTTGTTGAAAGGTGAAAAGTGGCGTCTTCTTCTTGTTGACTGCACACCTGGTTGTAAAGAGCAAGCGCGTGTCGCTTGAGGTTGACTATACACAATACCTGCCGATGTTGAAGTATTCGATTAACCAGTTGCGGCCAGGATATTTTCTGCTCCAACCATTCAATTCGAGTCCGTTCCGAACGGCTGAAAAGTTGCAGGTCAGGCGGCACAATTTCCCGTGGTTGCCATCCGTATACCCCATATTTTTTTACCTGCCCATTCAAATGAGTAAATGCCGGTTGCGTGGCGGTGGAAAAAACAACTGAAATTCCGTATCTCTCGGCAAGATGAGAAAGGCTTGCCAAGGTAGGAACCACCAGTCGAATCGGAAGAGTTTGAACCTCATCAAAAAGAATCACACTCTGCGCCAGGTTGTGTAACTTGCGACAGGCGGCCGGCCGGTTCGAAAAAAGAGACTCCAACAACTGCAAACTCGTAGTAATGATAATCGGGGCGTCCCAATTCTCGGTCAAAAAACGTTTGTGCTGGCAGGATTCATTTTGATCATCAGGGTTTTCTTCGGAACAACCGTCGATATGTAATCGTATGCCGCTTAAACTATGGTGTTCCAGAAGATATTCTTCCGTTTTTTGTTTGCCGAAACAGAATTCGCATATCCTGCGATACTCCCGGGCAGTTTGCTCGATGATGTTAAGATAAGGCAGAACAACGATAATTCGTTTCAGGTTATGTTTATTGGCATGATTTAAGGCAAAAGCGAGCATACTAAGAGTTTTGCCGGATCCGGTCGGTGCTGTTAGGGTGAATATCCCCGGTGACAATGAAGAAGCGGCCCGACACGCCTGTAATAAATCCTTCCGAATGGCTGTAATTGACGATGCGGCTTGGGAATCACGAACTAACTTATCCAGATAGGTGTCCAAACCGACGAGCAAACGGTCAGGTTGCAATAAAGGCCCTGATCTGCGATAACGCTTTTCTCCCTCTATTCCAGTTTGAAAATGGGCCTCGGTTTCAATAAAGTCGGCATCCACTAAAGTCGAAAAAAGCATCCGCACATCCAACATGCTGGCACAGGGTCGCTTCCAATTCCAGATTGACGAATCCAAGTTAGGAAAAGTCAATCCGTCGTCGGAAAAACGCTTGCAAAGGATCCCCATATCCGATTCGGAAAGGCGCAATCCGAGGGGATGATATTCGATCAATCGTTTGGGATCCAGGGATCTCAACGAATCGGGATCACCCTTTTGCAGCCCAATGTGGTGCCCCTGAATAGCAAGAGCGACAGCCACTCCTTTTGATTTATATTTTTTCAAGGCAATCCAGGCGCCTGCCGACCAGTGATCAATACCCTGTTCTTTCCCCAGCAACCGCCTTTGAAAAAGATCCCCGTATTTACCAAGATCATGCAGTATTCCCGCCACAAGCGCTTCGTTTTGCAAAGATAATGATTTCGCCCATCTTACAGCCCTTAAAGCCACATTTTGCTGGTGTGACTTAATGGAATCGGTAAAACCCGCCCGGTTCTTTGAATGTGCATCCATCCTAAATCCACGCCAAATGATAATCCATGCTGATTTTTATGCCGATTGTCATTGTTCCATGCCCGGCCTTAAGCAACATATCATCAATAAATACACTTGAAGAACTTGTCAACCAGAGTGCGATCCAAGGTTTTAAGAATCCTGTGTTCTTCTAAGGCTGCAAACCGATTGCCTATCTTTAGATGGGTAACCCCAAGATTGAAATGGGCCTGGGCGTTGTCAGAATCGAGTTCAATAACCCGCTGATAAGCCAGGATTGTCTCCTGGTACCGATCGAGAGCAAAATAGGTAAGGCCGAGAAAATATTGTATCTGGGAATTCTCCGGTTCAATGCTGATAAGTTTTTCGAAGATCCCAAGCGCCGCCGTATAATTCTTGAGCTCGCCATAGGTGATACCAAGTAGTACTTGTGCCTCAAAGTGCTCCGGTTGGATCTCCACCGCTCGTTGCAATGGCTGAAGCGCTTCCTGGTGGCGTCCCAGTCGGATCAGGAGATTGCCAAGCAAGAAATTGGATGTGAAGGGGTCGGGGTGGGTTTTCATTGATCGCTTTAATGGCTCGATTGCCTCTCGCCACCGGTCGGCCTGGATATAAGCCTCGGCCAGGATGAAATGCGTTCGAGAATCTTCAGGCCGGCGACGGGCTTCCTCTTCAAGCATTTTTATCTTTTCTTCGAGGGTTCCAGACCTCTTCAAGTCCATCCTGACAGAGATATCCGAGATTTTTCCGGCGCCAGCGAAACCGGAGAAGGCCTCCTTAAGCCGTGGATTTAATTCTTCTTGGATAATCCTGGCCACTTGATCGTTAAGTGCCGGATCGTCACTCTGTCCGAAAAAAGAGGTGATGTCAAAGACAAATTCTCGCGTGCGGCCGTCGGCCAGCAGCACTGTTAAAACGTCATAGGCCTTCCCCAAATCGTCCCAGCGCAACCTCTGGGATTGCGTCTTCCAGGCCACTCCCTCCTTTTCAAGTACGCAACTAATGTGTTCATACTCAGCCGCAATGCCTTCTTTTTCGGTTCGGGCCAAGATAATAATGGCCTTCTCCCTCAAATCACCGCCATTATTCATGTTCACCCCATTTGCCCGCCTGGCGCGCAGCCGTTTCGTTTGTCTCTCTGCCGCCAAACTCTTCTTCTATCGCGCGCGCCTATTTCTTCAGATCAAGATTGCCTGACCTTTTGCAATTGAGTTTGGTTCGAGGGGCTGACTGTTGTGACATTCAATTCAATCGCCCGGGTTGTCAAGGAGGCCTGGTTGACAAACAATAGAAATTTTTATATAATTGTAGCCTAAAATGCCGAGTATGTCAAGCCGGCCGATAAAAAAGTTATGATCAGAAAACGACTCAGACAGTTCCGCCTCGCCCGGGGCCTCTCCCTCGAAGGGTTGGCCGCCCAGCTGGACCACCTGGTCACCCGGCAGACCCTCTCGAAATACGAGCGGGGCCTCTGCCGACCGTCGGCCCGGGTCGCCGCCCGGATCGCCCGAGTTCTGGGGGTGAAGAATTTCGCCCTACTCGAAATACCTCGGCTCTCCTTCCATTCCGTCGCCTACCGGTCGGAGCCCGGCCTGCGCAAGAAGGAGAAGGCGCGGGTGGAGAACCTGACCCGGTTGCAGATGGAAGAACGGGTCCGGATACAGAACGCGCTGCGACCGGTGCTGGGCATCGACTTTAACCTGCCCCAGTTCCGGGTCGGGAGCCTGGAAGAAGTGGAGAAGGCCTCCCTGCAGCTCCGGCGTGACTGGCAGCTGGGGTTGGGGCCGATACCATGCGTGACCGACCTTTTGGAGGACCGGCTGATCCACGTGGTGGAGATGGAGGTTGACGACACCCGGTTCGATGGCATTTCGGCCATCGCCCAGAACGAAGCCAGGGAGGCGGTCGCCGCGATCGTCGTCAGCCGCCGCGGGGTCTGCGGAGAACGGCAGCGGCTCAGCCTGCTGCACGAGCTGGGCCACCTGGTCCTGGAGATGAAGCCGGGGCTGGATCCGGAACGGGCGGCCTTTTACTTCGGCGCCGCCCTGCTGGCCCCGAAACCAACCCTGCACCAGACGGTCGGAACCCGAAGGAAGCGCATCGAGGCCGAGGAGCTCCTGCTCCACAAGCGTTACTTCGGCATCAGCCTCCAGGCCCTGCTCCACCGCCTTTTTGACCTGGAGATCATCAACCAGTCCTACTTCAAGCGCTGGTCCCGGGAGATCAACCGCCGGGGTTGGAAGGCCTGCGAACCAAACGAGAGCCCTTCGGAAACACCGACCTGGCTGCGCCGCAATCTTTTGCGCGCCCGGGCCGAGGGGGTGATTACCCGCTCAAGCGATATATAACCGTCTTCAAATTTTACTTCATCATCTCCAGGTTTACCGTTGCCCAACCTTTTTTATTATTTTCACATTAAAAAACGCCCTCCGTTGTCTCGCCTTTTACACGGAGGGAGGCGGGGACTGGCTGTTGGCCTGGGCGTTGATGTGGGCGTGGATGAGGTCCTTGACCTTCAGCGGGCGGGGGATGTCGTCCCAGTGGAAGACCGGCGTCTCGGTGCCGGCGGTGGTGATGAAGATGTCGCCGCAGCCGATCAGCCGCTGGCTGATGCTGATGGTGACCCGGATGTCCTGGATGCGGGAGAGGGGCATCTCGTAAAGGTCCTTGGCGATGATTCCCCGGTGGCGGAATAGGCGCCGGTTGGTAAAGCCGTAGATGGTCTTCCGCCAGCGCAGGATGTGGAGCGAAATGAAAAGAAGGCCGGCCAGGATCAGGACCGCCCCGGTTATCCTGGCCGGCTTGACGTTGAGCCGGTCAACCAGGATCAGGGCCAGGCCGCCGGCCAGTAGGACGAGGGTGATGAGGCAGGAGCGGAAGAAGTAGTAGAACTGCTGGGGACGGCTGGCGAAGATAACCTTCTCGTCGGCTTCGAGCATGCCCGGCGGCACCAGGCGCGAATAATCCCTTTCCTTCTTATCGGTATCCATCCACCCCCCTTTTTTATAAGAATTATATACCGGGGGCATAAAAAATACCACCGAGGGATTATAAAAGCCCGGCATGCTCGCCGGCCGCTGACGAGCATTCAAAAAAGCACGCCATACCCGCGGATAGTAAGCGGGCATCCAGTCCTTAAGAGGGTTTGAACTGAAAGCAACCGGTAAAAACATGGATTCCCTCCTACTACGAGAGGGAATGACCCCTGAAGTAGAACGCTTCGCGTACACTTCAGGGCTTTGGATTGGTTTTTCAGACGAATTGAAAAAAGTCCATAATACTCGCATGCCGTAGGGGAAGCATCCCAAAAGCATGTCATGCCCGTATGTTGTAGACGGGCATCCAGTCCTTAAGAGGGGTTAACTGATAAATACGTGGATGCCCGCCAACCACCTGCGGAAATGCGGGTAATGATCGGCCTCGATTTTCCTGCTTAACAAATCCGGTTGTCCGCGGTATAATAAAAAACGGAAGTAGGAGGAAGGGGAAACAGACGAGACCGTAACCGAACCCGAGCAAGTTGAGGGCTATTCCGTTCGGGCGTCCTTCCTCTTCCCGAGTTCCTGCTTCCAGGAGAGGGTTGGGCGCAAGACCGGATTAAGCATTTCCCAATCCTCTCCTTCTTTTTGGCCGGGGTCAAGCAGAATCCAGCGGCACCTTCCCGGCGCCCCAATCGAAAGGAGACCCCCTTGAAATTCAAACAATTGCTCTTCCTGTCACTACTGGCGCTGGCGGCGCTGACCGGCTTTGCGGCCCCCGGCGCGGGAGACGAAACATCCGCTAAAAAACCGGACCCGGCGGCCGCGGCGGCCCCCGGCCATATTTATTACGTAAGCTCGAAAGGCTCGGATGCCAACGATGGCGCCAGCGTCAAAACGCCGTTCGCCTCGATAGCCAAGCTCAACGGCGTTCTCGCCGCGGGTGATACCGCCCGGTTCAAACGCGGCGAAATCTTCTTCGGTACCCTGAGGCCGAAAACGTCCGGTACGGCGGCCGCGCCCATACGGATCGGCGCTTACGGCACCGGCGCCCGGCCGATCATCACCGGCTTCAGGAGAATCACCGGCTGGAAGGCGGCCGGACCCGGACTTTACCAGGCGACGCTGGATCCCGCCCCAACCGGACGGCTGGAGATGATCCGCTTCGACGGCCGGCTGCAGCCCAAGGGACGGCTGCCGAAGGCCGGCCGCGGCTGGAAGCCGGGCAGCGATACCGACAGCTGGTTTGAAATCAGGAGCCACCTTGCCAACCGGGAGATCACGAGCGCCGACGCCGTCCCCGACGTTGCCGGCGGCGAGATCGTGCAGAAAAAATACCAGTGGATCATCGACCGCGGCCGCATCGATACCGTCCTGACGAACAACGTGGACGGGCAAACCTTGCGCACCATCAAGATCACCGAGTATCCGACCCTCTACGACAACCCCTATCACGCCTTCGACAAGAACGGCTTCTTCGTCCAGAACCACGTCAGCTGCCTGACCGAACCGGGCGACTGGTGCTATGACGAAACGACGCGCCGGATCACGATGCATTTCGGAGCCGGGCCGCCGGACCGGCACGTCGTCGAGGCCGCCGCGCTTGATAACGCAGTTGACCTTACCAACCGCGCTTACGTAAACCTCGAAGACCTGGCCCTGACCGGGGCCAACGGCGACCTGGTCCGGTTGGACGTCCCGGACAACCTTACCGGCAAGTGCCACCGCGTTTCGATCAACAACTGCGACCTCGCCTTCGCCGGCAGAAACGGCGTCGCCGTAATCGAGCACCGCTTCACCACCTACACCAGCGACGCGGCCGACGGCTCGATCACCAACTGCACGATCTCCGAGATCAACAACAACGGGATCAGCCTCGGCGAGAATCCCCGCTGGACGATCACCGGCAACACCTTGAGCCGGATCGCCCTGAACGAAGGCCTGCAACAAAACTCCGACGGCCAGGGCATCGGCATCTTCGCGGCCGGGGCTGACAGCCTCATCCAGCACAACGAAATTTCGCAGGTCGGCTACTCCGGCCTGTACTTCGTCGGAAGCGGCATCCAGATCAGGAACAACCACATCCACCACTTCTGCCTGGTCAAGTCCGACGGCGGCGGCATCTACACCTACGGCGGAGAAACGCGGAAAACCCACGCCAAACCCCGGGTCATCGACCGCAACGTCGTCCATGACGGGGTCGGCAGCATCGAAGGCCGCCACGTCAGCGAGGCCGGCAATCCCTACACGCCGCAGTGCCAGGGGATTTACATGGACGGCAACGCCACCGACGTGATCATCACCGGCAACACTTCTTTCCGAAATGCGTCCGCCGGGCTGTCCCTGGGCTCCAACAGCCGCATCACGGTCTACGGCAACACGCTGGCCGACAACCACACCACGCAACTCCAGATCGACGACCAGAAGAGCCCCCCGGCCAACCTGGACATCCACGACAACATCCTCTTTGCCTTCGAGCGCGAACAACTCTGCCTCTCGGTCGGCCTCGCCCGCAAACCGGGCAACCTCACCCAGGCCCAATACGTCGCCGCCATCGGGACCCTGGCCGACAACCTTTACCTGCGTCCGGTCCGCGAACCGGAGAACATCAGCACGATCGGCTATCCCCACTGCGGCGACGGCGGCGGCCACGATCCGAACCGGAGCCATGCCAACTACGGGGTCTTCAATGACTACCCCGGCGGCGGGATTATCGCGACGACCTGGAACGGGTCGCCGTTCCTGTCGCTCGACCGGTGGCAGAAAGAGTGGGGGCAGGACGCGGGGACCAGGAAGACCTTCCGGAGTGTCGCCGGCATCGCCGATCTCCGCCTCGAGTATAATCCGACCGATGCCGCCGCGGTGAAAAAACTCCCCGGCGTATTTGAAGACGCCAGGGGCGCCGTCTATAAAAACAGCCTCACGCTTCCGCCTTACTCCTCGGCGGTCCTGATGCGCAAACCCTGACCGGCGGAAGGATCGAAAACCCGGGGCGGGCGAAAAACTCTTTAACCTTGACAACGCGCGGCCGGGCCGGTATAAGTAATAGTGGAAGCGGGAGGAACGGGAAACAGACGAGACAAACCGAATCCCGATAAAGTTGAGGGCTACTCCATTCGGGCGTATTTCCCGATCCTGAAACCCCGCTTCCAAGAGAGGGCCGGGGGGTGGACAGGTTTAAGCGTGACCCGACCCTCTCTTTTTTTTGTGGAGGGGGGAACCAGGCGGCTCCGCGCCGCCGCGGCGGGCAGGAAGGACGGAAAAATTTTCAGCGCACGGAAGACAAAACCGCGGTCACCGCTTTTTCTTATGCTTGCCCCAAAGGCCGACGCCGCCCTCGGCGGCCTCCTTCTGGTACCGGCGAAACTCGTCCTGGTACTTGAAGGGGAACTCGGTGTAGGCGAAACCGTAACCCCGCTTTAAAAGTTCGGCGTTGAGGAAGAAGCCGTCCTCCAGGTAGACGTAGGCCAGCAGCCGGTCGTACTTGTCGCGGTTCTGGATGTACTTGTTGTTTTCGTCAAACTCCAGCCGGACCCGCTTGCCCTTGACCATCCGTTCGGTAAAATCAGCGGCTTCCTGGGCATAATACATGACCGACCGGGTGGAATGGCGCAGTTCCGGCGCGTCCACCCCGATCAGGCGGACCTTCTCCGGCTTGCCCTGGTAGGTAACCTTGATCGTGTCGCCGTCGAAAATATCGATCACCCGGACGAAGCTGGACCGGGAGGCCTGGGCCTTCAGCAAAAGGGGGATGGCGATGCCGATCGCCGCCAGCAGCAACAGGTAGCTGAAAATTTTCTTCATGGTCCGATCTCCAGATAAATACCGGGTATAACTGTCATAATTTATCACCCGGAGAGGTAAATAATCAAGGATGCCGCGGCAAAAAGTGAAAAACAGGAAGCTTTTGCGGATTTTCATTTGACAAGTAAGGTATAGTGGAGTATAATTATGCTCGGCGCATGAGAAGGCAGAGGTAAAACAGTTCTTTTTGAAAGTCAAATGAAGTATCAGATAAGCAGATAAAACGATATGCACATTTTGTGCAAATTTATGCAAAGGAGGAAAACAGAATGAAAAGTTTATTGAAAAATAAAAAGAGAAACTTCGCAATGAAATTTTATACTTCGCTTATTGCGCTGTTTTTTGGTATGAGTTTCGGAGCGTCCGCGGCGACCATTACAGTTGATGACAGCGGGGGAGCGAATTATACAACCATACAGGATGCGATAAACAACGCGGTTGCCGGCGACACGATACTGGTGGCGGCAGGCACCTACAATCAGAAAATTTCTATTGTTGGTCTGGATGGATTGACAGTTAAGTCTGCGAACGGTGCGGCTACCACAATCATAAACCTCCCGGATTCGATAGCGCCCGGCGGAGTTTTTATTAACTGCAACAACGTTACTTTTGATGGATTCACGATCAGGGACTTTTCCGATAACACAGCAGAAGATAAGATTATCCGCATCGGGGCGTCACCTGCTGTTGCCGATGGGAATGTTGTCAAAAATTGTATAATCCAGGGCAATCTGAACCAGCCTGGAGTTGCGGAACAGACAGACTACGGAATTATTCTGTACGGTACGAACTGCCAGATAATAGACAACGAAATTTTCGATATCGGATATATCGGAATCAACGTTGTCGGCGTTCCCCATTCGGATGCGGGAGGCAATACAATCAGCGGAAACAACCTGCATCATATGATGCGCGCCATTACGCTTGACAGAAGCCCGGGAAACAGCATCCTCAGCAACAACCAGATTTCAAACCTGGTAGCCGGAACTTTGTGGGGAGAAGAATATCCCCCGGAAAGATATTGCTATGCCATTATTTGCTGGGGCTCGCCGCTTGCAGGAACTGTCATAGAAAACCAGAATATAACCGGCGTACCCAACGGCATCTCTCTTTCTTCCGCCTGCGGAGTTATACTGGTAAACAACACCCTTGAGGTTACAAACATTGGGATATCGATGAGTTACGCGGGCTGGGGAGATAACCCTCCGGGAACGATGCCCGCGCCTGATAACAATATCATTGCAGGCAATACCATTACCGGGTGCGATAAGGCGTTGAATATAGGAGCAACCAATATAGGCACCAACAACTTCTTCGGATTCAACAACATCGAAGGCAATAGCATGGGTGTCAACAACACCGGTACTGAAGAATTCGTCGCGGAAAAGAACTGGTGGGGCGATGCAACCGGACCTTTTAATGGAACCACCAACCCCGGGGGACTGGGCAATGAGGTAAGCGACAACGTTGACTACACCCCGTGGCTGGGAGCGGAGGCCGCCGACCTGATGGTATTGAATTCGGAAGAACCTTCCGGGGAAAACGGAGAAGACGGCATAGCCGTCGACGTTGATTTTGACGGAGATGAAGGAACCGTCCTCGTCACCGTTTACAAAGACGACCCGGTTGGAAATGCGCCTTTTGAAGGGAGCTTTTTTGATGTATTCATCGCGCAGATGGGCGATATAGAAGAAATAAAAGTACGGCTTTATTACAACGAACCGTCGGCGAAAGTTGCTTACTGGCATAACGGTG
>JAKQEE010000291.1 GCA_029558635.1 Pseudomonadota bacterium
TTGCCGCCGCTTTCCTTGGCGTTCTTTTTGGCAACTTCCATGACATCGGGAATCAGGTTGTAGCCTTCGGGGTGAGCGAGCGATACTTCCATGCCAAAGCGGGTCATCAGGCCGATAATGCCCTGGGGTACGGAAAGGGGCTTGCCGTAGCTCGGTGAATATGCCCAGGTCATTGCGATCTTCTTGCCTTTGAGCTTGTCGAGGCCGCCAAAATGTTCTTTCAGCCAGCCGAGGTCGGCCATTGCCTGGGTCGGGTGGTCAACGTCGCACTGCAGGTTGACAACAGCCGGTCTCTGGGGCAGAACGCCCTGCTTGACGCCGTCGTCAAGGGCGTCGCCGACTTCGCGCATATAGGTGTTGCCGGCGCCGAGATACATATCGTCGCGGATACCGATAACTTCAGACAGGAAAGAAATCATATTGGCGGTTTCGCGAACGGTTTCGCCGTGGGCAATCTGTGATTTGCCTTCGTCGAGATCCTGAACGGCGAGGCCGAGCAAATTACAGGCTGAAGCAAAAGAAAATCTGGTGCGGGTTGAATTATCGCGGAAAAGCGATACGGCCAGACCGCTGTCGAATACTTTGGCAGAAATATTTTTTTCGCGCATCATTTTGAGCAGGTCGGCGATGGCGAGAATCTGTTTCAGTTCGTCGGTGGTTTTTTCCCAGGTGAGCAGGAAGTCTTTACCGTGCAGTTTGGTTTTGTAACCCTTGATTTCTTTCAGCAGAGCATTCAATTCTTTCATTTCTTGTTTCCTTTTTTGAATTATTGCAAAACCCTACAGACAAAAGAGAACCGTTGAACAGCGCTTTTATCAAACGCTGCTCAACGGATTATTACGTTAGATATTGTAGGCGAACTGAGCGTAGAAAGCGGCGGCTTTTACGAGATCGTCAACCGGGATCTTTTCGTTCGGGGCGTGAGCATAAACTTCGTTGCCCGGGCCGAAACCGATCATCGGAATCTTGTAGTAACCGTTAATGGTGACGCCGTTGGTTGAGAATGTCCATTTGTCGACCTTCGGGTCTTTGTTGAACAGTTCTTTGAACGATTTTACGCCAGTCTGAACGACGTGTTCGGTTTCGGGGATCTTCCAGGTCGGGAAATATTTTTCCATGCC
>JAKQEE010000316.1 GCA_029558635.1 Pseudomonadota bacterium
CTAGATTCGTCTTTTGAGTGGTTCTATCGACGAAATTTTACGTTATTTGAGCCCTGGTTCCGAGACGCTTTGATGAAAAAGACGGTGAGTGGATGATTGAATTGCCTATGGAATTGGCGTCTCTCCGCCAGTTCTGTTGCCGCGACGGAAAACAGCCCATCATCAAAAAGCCTGCGACTGGTCGGCTGACATCGAGTTGGAAGGGAAATGCAAAGGAAGGATGGAAAGGATCGGATGGGTATCTCACGTTGTGTGAGGCCATTGCGTATGTCGCTAACGGTGAGACCTATTGGACCCAAAACGAAAATAGAGAATGGGTCCAGGTGCCGGTCAATGGGATAGGATTCATTTGCACAAAAGAAGAAGATCAAACAAAACAGATTGTCGGGGGAGACCTGGATGCTTGTCGCGATCCGGTGACCGGTGAATTGAGTCCGTGGGCTCAACAATTTATTTGGGACACCAAGCCGTTTTATACCGAAATCAGCCCATCGGGGTGCGGCCTGCGGTTTTTTTATCGCGCCCATCTGCCGAACCGGGCAGACAGCTTGACCGGGAATGGGCCGGATGATTTGAGCGACGAAATGAAATCCCGGATACTGGCCGCAAAGCCTGCTCTGAGAAAAAAGATGGAAATCGGAGAAGCTGGCTGGAATGGGGTCGAACTGTACGAAGCAAAACGGCATTTGACGTTGACAGGAAATGGGGCGACAGTTTCCGAAGTTGAAGACCGGTCGACCTCAATAATGATAGCAATGGCATCAATCGCTACCGCCAAGTGTTCTAATATCGCGTTGGCTCCCTGGATTGAATCGATGAAAAAGGATGCGGCTGGCAAACGGCTGCCATCTCTCAAGATCGAAGATGTCGTTAGAGCAGCCGGGTTCGTCGAGGCGGATCGGGTAGGGGACCAGATCCGGGGAAGTGTGCCCGATCTCCCGAGCGCGTCGGGCGTGAACATCGTTATCAATCCGGCTGAAAATACGTATTGCTGGATGCATAA
>JAKQEE010000322.1 GCA_029558635.1 Pseudomonadota bacterium
AAAAACTGCTGCCACTGGATTAAAAATGAGTGGGACAAAACCAAAGAATAAACAAACAGCAACGTCACTACAATCGAGTTTGATTATGAAAATACTCTATTACGACCTCGAAACAACGGGGTTAGACCACAAACTACACGCACCGATCCAGTTCGCCGGGTTGCTCGAAATTAACGGGCAATTGGTCATGGAACTTGAGTACACCATGAAGCCCTATCCGAATGACCTGGTTGACGCCAAGGCGCTGGAAGTGAACGGCAGGACCATGGAAGAGATTCACACCTTCGATGACCCGACCGATACGCTTGGCTGGATACTAGAACGCCTCAGCGCCCATGTGAACACCCGCGACCGCAGCGACCAGATTTTCCTGTGCGGCTACAACAACGTCCACTTTGACGACCAGTTTTTGAGAGAGTGGTTCATCAAGGCCGGGCGCCCGCAGTACGATTTTATGAACCACTTCTGGAACGAATCACTGGACCTTCGCGTGCTCTGTGGAGCGGCACTGGCCGCAGAGCGACATCGGATGCCCAATTTCAAGTTAGTCACCGTAGCGCGTCACTTTGGCATCGAAGTTGACGATAGTAAAGCGCACGAAGCGTTGTACGATGCAGAACTTGTGCGGGCATTGTCCCGTAAAGTAAGCGTTGTGCGGCGCTGAAATGCGAAAGGCAGAGTAAGTACCTGATTCGGGCGTGACGAAAAGTTGCACCCGAATTTTTTTTGAAAAATATTTGCTCGAAGTGTTGCAATGTCGGTTAAAGTAGTTATCTTTGCAACACCTAATAAGAGCAACAACGCAACATCATGTCAACTCAACTACTCTCCTTCCGCCACTACTCGTCAATCCGAACTACCCTGCGGGAGTTCGTTGATTCCAACCGACCGGAAATACAGGCTTATGTCTGGCCACTTGTCAACCTCCAGCGCGAAAGCGGCAAGACATTCGGCCAGATGATGGACTACCTTGACCTTATGGTTCAGTCCATGTACGAGGTCAACCGCATCGCCTACGAATACGACAACGACGACACCTGCGACATCGAGCAGGTTACTTTCGAGCCAGCGCCGGTGCTCACACCGATGGGCCTGTTCAAGGCCCTGGAAGCATGGCGCTACAATAGCGTGTACACGCTCGAAGGCGAGGATATTATCCTGTCAATTCCAGAGCAGCACGGCAAGGCAATGTACCTGGCCTGCGATGTGCTGCACACCGTTGCGGAGAAAATCGTAAAAAGCCTTCACGAGTACGAAAAAGCCGCCTGGTCGCTATGAAAAACTCCTATGAAATCGTCGGTCAGGATGGTCAGGTGTTTTGGCGGATCATGCCCAGCGGGTGTAGTTCGGTTTGGGACGCGCTCACTATACAGGTTTCAGAGACCGTGCCGGCAGAGATACCAGACTTTCAAGACCAAAGCGAGGCCCTGCTCCTCAACACAATCGAACGGTGGTGCATCATCAACGGCTTTACCATGCGCAAGGAATTGTTTTTGGAAAAAGGCGCCGGGATATACGACGGCTACACCATCAACGGCGAACGGGTGTTTCTCTCCATCCGGTGGCTCGTGGATGCGAAGGTTTACCGTCGCCGGTCGAAGCGCACCCGCATCGAGCATTTTGAGGTTCACAGCGAAAACCGGGAGGACGCCAAGATGCTGGCCGGTCGCAAGTTCAAAGGCGCTGTGGTGAAGGAGTTTCTTTCGCTCACCCCATCGGACTGGGGGCATTGTTTTTGGCGCGACCGCAAAGGCTTTCCGAATCTCGACCCGGATATTTTGAACCGTTTAAAAATGCCAGATGACTTATGATTCAGTTACGTCCATATCAGGCCAAAGCGGACGCCGAAGTAGTTGAAGCGTGGCGCGCCGGAAAGAAGCGCGTACTGCTTCAACTTCCGACAGGCGGGGGAAAGTGTCTCGTCAAGGGTACGCCGGTGCTCATGTTCGACGGCAGTATCAAGCCAGTGGAGCAAGTCCGGGAAGGCGATATGCTTATGGGTGACGATTCGACGCCGCGCCGGGTGTTATCAACTACAACAGGTAGGGAAATGTGCTATGACGTGTTCCCGCTTGACAATAATGCCAAAGTGTGGTCATGTAACGAAAGCCACATCCTTTCTCTGCGATGCTGGAAAACGATGCAACCCTTTGAAGAGGGAAAGATATATGATATTGAGTTACGGGACTTTTTAAACCTTGACAGGCAATATTGGGGCGTATTGATGCAGTACACGGCACCTGTAGTAATAAATGGCACACAATCCAAACCTGCCTATAATGATACATGGATTGATATTAGAAACAAAAGGGTTGCCGATTACTACGGCTTCGAGATTGACGGCAACCGGCGCTTTCTCCTTGGCGACTTCACAGTGACGCACAATACTATTATGTTCAACCACCGCGCCGCCATCGCCGCACAAAAAGGCTTCCGGGTGCTTATCGTGGCCGACCGGCGCGAACTGATTCAGCAGGCCTGGTCGCGGCTCTGGCAGGCATCAGGCATTCACGGTGGAATAATCATGTCCGGCCACGCTCCGGCGTATATGCTCCCGGTCCAGATTGCCAGCGTTCAAACGTTGAACCGCAGGAGTTTCCCGCCCGATATGGACATTATAATCATTGACGAGGCCCGGGGAAGCGTGGCCGACAGTTACAAACCAATCTTTGAATTTTACAAAGACTCGTACTTCCTGGGTGTGGACGCTACCCCCATCAGGGCAAACGGACAGGGCTTCGACCACTTGTATGACCACATGGTTTGCGGGCCTACGATAAAGGATTTGGAAGCGATGGGCAGTCTTGTTCCGGGAAAACCCTATATTAATCCGCTGGATCCGAGATTGCTCGACAAAATCAAATTGACTGCCGGAGACTACAACGAAAAGGAGTTGTCGGAGATGATGTCAAACCAGCAGATGACCGCCGACCTGGTTGCTTCCAAGTTGAAGTTTGCCAAGGGCCTGAAAACGATTGTATTTGCTGTATCTATCAAGCACTCCAAACTCATCATCGAGCAATACCGCGCTGCAGGGATCAGCGCCGCGCACGTGGACGGAGAAATGCCGATGGCTGAAAGGGACGCGATTTTCAAGGCGTTCAAGAATGGCAAATATGAAGTGCTCTGTAACGTCGGCATTGCGTGCTACGGCTACGATGAGCCGACTATCCAGTGTGTGCAACTGGCGCGGCCTACGAAGTCCCTGGCGCTGTACCTGCAGCAGATTGGACGGGGCACGCGGCCACTGCCGGGCAAGGAGAACTACATACTGCTTGACCATGCCAACTGCATCATTGAACACGGGCTGCCGAACACGGAGCGCAAGTGGTCGCTCAAGGGCAAGAAGAAAGAAAAGTCGAAGCCGAGGCAATTCAAAATCAAGATTGGAGACGAGGAAAAGATAGTGAGCGCCCGGGATTTTCCGCAGCAAATGGAAGGCATGGAGTTGCAGGAAGTGGACGAAGTGACGCTGCGCATGGCCGAATTCGACACAATGAAGGATGCGGCATTGGAGCGGGGATGGAAGCCGCTGTCATCGGTGTACAGATATTTGGAGAAATACCCCGACTGCGGGGCGCTCGAACTTCAATACATCGAA
>JAKQEE010000334.1 GCA_029558635.1 Pseudomonadota bacterium
CGACAAATAAAACCGTGATCATGGCCCTGTCCTGTATTTTTCGATTTCGCCGCTTGCGACCATCTCCCGGTACTTGGCCTGCAGCGTCTTAAAGTTCTTTGGCGTCTCATAGTGCTGTCGCCACCAAGCGGCCAGCTTCTCCCAGCCGAGCGGTATCTCGCCTTCGCGCGCGTGGACGAGTATCCGTTTTTGCTCGTCTGTCAGCTGAACGCGATAAGATGATTCAATCCGCAGCGCGTCAATTTCGGATAGTAAACTATCGATATTTTTATCCATCCCATCACCCCACTATCGCTCTGTATTCTTTTTTATTCGCCCGTACCATGTCGCGCCAAAATATGGCTTCGCGCAATGAGCGAAACGCAACGACCCGCTTTTCTCCATCATCCAACCACACGCAAGAAAATTGCGGGATTTTGCCGCCGAACGTGAAGTATCTGCGCGCGTATTCGTCCTCCGTTTTGATTGATCCGCCGCTTATCATCCAGCACCAATTTTCTCGAATATATGCCCCGGTGACCTCTTCTTGGTGCAGGTGTCCGCCAAACATCACGTCAAGCCCGGTCATGTGTTCGCGGGCAATGTTCGCAAGCCGATGATTCTTGTTCCACTTCGACCCGCCGCGCCCCTGGTGCGATAGACCTATTTTGTAGGTTATATGACCTACTTTCAAATTCAGCGCCCCGATCCCATCGATATATGGCGCGAATTTCGTTTTTATCGCGGTAAAAGCATTGAACCCGGCAATCTTTTCAAGAAATTCGTCGTGATTGCCGCAGGTCGCACAGAGCAAATATTCGCCGACCTCATTTAACCAAGACTCGAAAAACCTGACCTGCTCGATCGGCTCCATCACCTGCCCAAGCACCGGGCGGGCAGACCGAAACGACGGAAAAAATCCCTCGCCTTCGTCGCCCAACAAAACAAACGGTATTTTATATTTAATGATGATATCGGTCAATTCTCGAAAAAACCGATACGACACCCCGCCGGACCCCAGGTGCAAATCAGATAAGTTTAAAACGATATCGCTTGCCGACAGCGCGGCGCTTGCCTCTACCGCGTTCTCCGGGATCGACTTGTTTCGCAATTTTATGCGGTCATCAAGCAGGTCGACATATTCGCGCCAATCACATGCTGCCTCTCTAAACTCTTTGATCCGCTTGCCGTCCGGCGATACCAGATATTCTTTGCCACAGACCAGGCACTTGTGTTTATCCCCGTCTGTTTTTATCAATGCCTTCGCGCAATCCGGGCAGTTTGTCAACACAATCTCCTTGCACAATACAAGACGAAGCCGGTCGCAGGTGCGTACAATTTAATTTATCTGTTCAACGAGCAGGTCAATGTCTTTGCTTGATTCGAATAACTTTGGATCGGTCGTGTAGCTATACAACCGGTCCGGACGGGTAAGCATAAATGCGTTTTCGTTGTACGCGCCCCACTGCCCCTCTTTGTTTATACCCAGATATCCAAGTTTAAAATCTTCGGCGCGGCTCTGAATAACCTTAAACATAGTCATCGGGTTTCGGCCTTTATGTTGGTTTTCCACTTCGCATTAAACTCTGCAGTGTCGCGTTGCAAGATTTCATTGGTGTTGACGCGCGGCTTGCTGTCCCAGAGAGTTGATCCCCAGGCATGAACGCATTTTGCGGTTTCACAAGTAGTTAGCAAATATCTTGCCACCGTTATACGTTTCATAAAATCAGAGTCATCATAGAAGCAAAAAAACCGTTCATCAAACAGCCCGACCTCCGAAAACATCTTCTCGGAGATCATGCAAAAACTGATACCCCGGTCGTGCGTCGCCCAGTCGTGAAATGAATGAATCACCCCGAACACCGCGCCAGCCTTCTGGTTTTTTTGCAGAACTTCGTACATCATGTCAATCGATTCGTTTCGCACGATAAAAACGTCGCTGTCTAAAAGCGCAAGCGGTTCGTATCGTTGGCTATTTATGGTGTGGATTTTATGCAATATCATATTGCGCGCTTTTGCAATGCCGACGTTCTCTTCGGACGTTAGCATAAAATCACACTCTCGCATCTGCAGCGCCAACTTTAGCCACGTTCTGTCTTGTGACCCGTTATTGACGGCAATAACCCGATACGGGATTTTTGTTGCTCGCCGCAAAAAATAAAAAAACGGCTCCACCAAATCTTCGTTATTGTGAAAGATCACCCCAACGTTAAGCACTGAACACCTCCCCGGCGGCACGAAAAAGAACATCCCACTCCGCGCGAACATCCGGGATTGTGTCGCGGTACAGCTTTTTAAATTCTGGATCGTGAATGTGTTGTTTAATCCGCGCCCAATAGAGCCGAGCGTCCGGATCGGTTGCAAGCATCGACTCCCACCGCCCAGCACAGCGCGAATGCCCCAGGTGCAAACCGTGAAAATGCCAGTCCGATGCGTCTGTGATAATCGGTAAACCGGACTCTCGCAATAAATGATAAAGCACTTGCTGATTGTCTACGCGGCGCTGGAGTGAATTATAAAATATGTCGACGGTTCGCAAATCCTTGACGTTTAAAAGCTGCCGGTATTTTAACGCTGTATTTGCGATCAACGGCAAATATTCGCGCGGCTTGAAAAAGTGAATCCCGGTCATCCGCACCCCGCGCGTTTTCGGGTCATCGATCCCGACGGTGTTGTAGTACGGCGTTTTGTATTTTTCGCACAGCGCCAGCTTATAATCCAAAAGCAGCGGCGTTTCGCGTACTGGAAAAAGATCGACGTCAAACGGCTGCACCCCGTCGTATTCGAGCCAGGACGGATCGGAGTAGAGCCAATACATTATTTTTATCCAGTGTTCGCGATCCGGGTGAGAGCAAGGCAGATCATAAAACTTGACATCATATTCTGGATATTCTCTGTCTTTGAAAAACTGAAAAAACGGGATATAGGACAGATACCTGGCGCCGGATACAAAACAAACATAAAGCAACTTTTTCATCTTATCTCCAATTTTTAAACCCACTCCTTCAATTCGATTTCGTTTGGTTCGGGTATGCTAAATCCCAACTCGGAAGCGCAGAACGCCCGAATATTTGCATAGTATTCTTCGGCTTCGCTGGTTGTCAATTCGGTCGTGGACCGGACACGATAGAATCCATTGTCGTCCTGGACGCGCAGAAACATAAACCTAAAAACCTCGTGCATCTCTTCTGGTGTATAGCCCAACGCTGCAGCAGCAGTTGTAATGATAACGCCCCAATAATATCGATTCTGCGGATTTGACCGCTGCCATTCGACCGGCGCGACTATCAGGTAGCAATCCCGACCATCAAATTGCTTGACGTACTCGCCCAGCGCTTCGCGGTTGAAAATATCCAGCTTTCCGTTGCGGACGGCACAAGACCATTTTTTAATCAGCTTTTGCATTTTAAAGTTTTATCCATTCATTGCGAAAAAACACATCTACAAAAGCCAACGCAAGCAAATCAAGCTCGTCGTGGTTTTCGTTTTTTTCTAATCTTAAATTCAAAGAGCTTGCAATGCCATGAAGCACCTCGTGAAAAATTGTGTGCCAAATATCTTCGTCTTGCCGACCGTTATCATATATCCGAATTGTGCGCGTCCAATAGTCAATTTGCCCCCACAATGATTCACGTCTGTACAAATCAACTTCTGCCGGATTATTTACATATTCAATTTTATATTCTTTGCCGAGAATATTTACTTTTTCTGGTTTCATTGTATACCATCCCATGTTTTTTTAATCAGCTTCACCATCGCCCACCCTCTCGCGCCCCGAAATCACCCCCGCGCACTCCTGCACGAACAGCGCAACAATCCGCGCAACGAGTCTGTCGCGGTGTCCCACGCTGGCAAACTTTACGCCCTCGGCTTCGAGTAGCGCAATGATGTGATATTTAATATTCGACTGGTTCATGCA
>JAKQEE010000375.1 GCA_029558635.1 Pseudomonadota bacterium
TCTGGAAGTTGACCGGCTGGGGACGGGTAGCATCCTCATAGCGCGTGAAGTATTAGAGACCATCCCGCCCCCCTGGTTCGTGAATGATTACTCGCAAGCGTGGCGTGACGCGTGGCCTGGTGAAGACATTGGGTTCAACAAACTGTGTGTACAGCACGGAATCAAGATGTGGGTGGATGTTACCGTGACAAGTCCTCATATCACCCCCGCCATTATTGACGGCGCGACGTGGCAAAAGTGGGCGGCGAACAATCAAGACCTCATGGAGGCGCGGGATGCTTAGCGTGATTATCGTTGGCGTCAATGGCTGGGAAGAATACACGCGCCCGCTTATTGCCGGGATATGGACGTTCCACCCTGACATTGAAATATGCGTGATCGACAACGCGAGTGATAAACCTTACCCGGATGCGCCACATATTCACCGTCTTGACAAGCGGGTAAGTTACGCGGAAGCGATCAATTACGGCATCGACCACACGCACGGGCAATGGATATTAGTTCTTAACAATGATGTTCGTTGTGACGGAGCGTTTGAGAGCCTGATAAAAGAACTTGACCCGAACACAATTTACGGAATGACCGTGTACAGCGAACCGACATTCAACTGGTTATCTTCGTGGATATTTTTAGTACACAGGACGGCGGCGTTCATTGTTGGTGAGTTTGACCCGCGTTTTGAGATATGTGCGTATGAAGACGTGGATTACTGTTACCGGGCGAAGCAACTCGGCATAGACACAAAACCTTTCAAACTGCCGTTCTACCACTACGACGGAAAAACACGCTGGGATATTGACGGCTATGAAAGCATACGGCTCGAAAACAGAATGAGACTTGAAGAAAAACACGGGATCAAATTGAACACGAGGGCGTACGATGGATAGACTCGGAATTGTACCGGCTGCCGGCTCGGCTCATAGATTCGGCGGCGTGTTCAAGGAACTTCTACCCGTTGGCGAGTCGATGACGCTGCTCTCACGCGCGGTTGACACGCTCGAAATGATACCGGTTGACACAACAATCATTGTCACGAACCCGCAGAAGATCGCGGCGCACTCCGTAGCCTTGCAGGGCAGGAACGTCGAGTTTGTAACGCAGATGGACAAGCCCGACATTTGGGGCGCGATAGCATCGACATTGAGCATCGACGCGGATTGGTATTACTTCATCATGCCTGACACAATGCAGGAGCAAGGTAGATTCCCGGAATTACCAGACCACCAGTTTATGCTCGGGTTGTTTGAGACATTTGACCCGCAGAATTACGGCGTGTTATTGAACGGCGAAATCGTTGACAAGAGCGCATCACTAGCACCTCCAC
>JAKQEE010000082.1 GCA_029558635.1 Pseudomonadota bacterium
ATCTTGTCGGCCCGCAGGGCGATCCCGGCAATGAAGTATCGATACAAAACTCCGGCACATATATCCAATGGAAACTAGGCGATGGCGAATGGCAGAATTTAATCGCCCTGGCTGATCTTGTCGGCCCGCAGGGCGATCCCGGCAATGAAGTATCGATACAAAACTCCGGCACATATATCCAATGGAAACTAGGCGATGGCGAATGGCAGAATTTAATCGCCCTGGCTGATCTTGTCGGCCCGCAGGGCGAAGAAGGAGATCCCGGCGCAGACGCCACGGAAATCGAACTGCAAAAAACCGAAACGCACGTCCAATGGCGCTACGTCGGCGGCGAATGGACAAATCTGATCGCCCTGGCCGACATTACCGGGCCGGCGGGAGGATTGGCGCTTGGTGAAACATCCGAAACCGCCTATCGCGGCGACCGCGGCAAGACCGCTTATGACCATTCGCAAGCGGCACACGCGCCAAGTGACGCCAATAATTACACCCATCCAAACCATTCGGGAGATGTTACGTCTTCCGGTGATGGAGCGCAAACCATAGCCGCAAAAGCCGTCACTTTGGCTAAGATGGCCGACCTGGCGCAAAACCGCATACTCGGCCGAGTATCATCTGGCGCTGGCGTCCCCGAAGCCTTAACTCCGGCAAACGTCAGAACAATCGCCGAAATAAATGACGTGGACACGGAACGAGCAAAACGTCTATGGCGGTTAGTGCCTTCGGCAAATTACACCGCCCGTCCACCGTCCACCTCCACAATCACAATGCTTGCGGATATGACCGCCACGATTAAGCCGGGAATGTCTTTGCGCTATACCTGGAATGGCGTGGAGTATTTCGGGCAAGTAGCGGCAATCACAAGCAATCTTCTGACTGTTCGCGGCGCGCCGCTTTCGACAAGTTATGACGTTTCCAATCTGCAATTCGGCGGCGGCGTTGTGCATGAATTGGTTTTGCCAGTAGCCGGAACGTATGAAGACGCGAACAATAACGCTCTTTTGGCCAGTGATAATGCCGCGCCGGTTATCTGGCTCAAAGAAGCGTCCTACGCGGTGCATTATCGGGTGTGGTCAAGGAAGAAAGATACCGGCGCTACGGCAGGAAAAGCAAGCGTCAGAATTAATAATGCGGAGTTAAATTCCTCCGCTGGTGGATTAACCATTTCCGCGGACGCGACATGGTATTCAACCGGTGTTAATATTAACGTATCAAACTATGATATCCAACAAGGCGAAGCGATTGAAGTGACCGCTATAAAAGGCACAAACGGAGACGCCGAAGATTTGTGCGTAATTTTAATAATCATCACGCCGTAAGGAGTAGAGCATGGAACAAAAAGACATAGACAGATTACTGGCGGGACGCAAAATTATTGACGGGATTAAAAGCCCTGATTCTGAATATCTAAATACGCTTAATCAGACAGCTAAAAAAACGGCAGAAATAAGTCTTGCCACAGTCAAACAAACATTAGCAGAGCGTGAATCCCTCTTGAAAACCGAGGCTGATTCTATTATTGACGCTGAAAAGCAGCTTGTAGAACTAGGCTTTAAAGGCATCGGTGACTTTTTAGAATTTAATAAAACAATGTGCCTTGAGGAAACCAAAGAGCGATTAGAAATAGTGCGCTTACCTTGCG
>JAKQEE010000392.1 GCA_029558635.1 Pseudomonadota bacterium
CTCGATCCCGTTGTATCCGTCACGCACCGCAAAGGCCATTCGACGCAAGCGGTGCGCACTGAGGCCCAAATCGAGGCGCTTCGTTCGCGCCTCCTCTACTATCGCAAAACCATGCCCCCGCTCTTGGCCGCCACCGTCACGGTCAACCGAGCGGTGCGCGTCTTGGTCAACACATTGGGCCAACTGACCCTGTTCGTTGCGACCCTTGGCTGTGTCCCCCGCATTCGCAAGCGACTCATCGGTTACGGGAGCCAGCTCGTCTGGCTGCTCCTCGGCTGCCCAAAAACGTGGGGACTTCCGGACAAATGCAATCAATGAAGATCTGGCGCCCCCTCTGCAGGAACGCGTAATACACCGATCCCAAATCCAGTTTGGTTTGGATTTTCGATGATCTCCACAACGTCTGCTATTTTCTTCAATTTCTTCCAAAAAAATTGGACCTGATTCGTTTCGTACGGTTGATTATCTACAATATCATGAAAGGCGATCAAGCCACCTGGCCTGACCAAGTCTTTGTACATCTGGTAATCTTGCGAAACACCCTCTTCAGTATGGTCGCCATCAATAAAAAGAAAATCAACTAGGCGTTCCGCCAATACATTGCGAACCCTTTGAAAAAAAGCAGGATCATGCGAATTACCGGACAATAATTTTACTTCACACCGGGACGAAGGCGGCGGAAATTTCGTAAACAACCATTCCTGCCGCCTCATATCAATGATATCGCAACTCACGACCAACTCACTCGCCAAATGCGCCCAAATGAAAAGTGTCCCCCCGCGGTGCGTACCAATTTCGAGGATTGTTTTTGGTTGAATCTCAGCTACGATTTTGGCCAATTGCAAAATCTCTGACCGAACCTGCATCGTCTTGACACGAAGATAGCCGTGCCCACCGAAATCCATCGCTGTGTCTACGACTTCTTTCAGTGTCCTCGGTCTTTCATGAAATTTTTGCAAAAGCCGCTTCGATTCAATACGGCAGAAAGGATAGATCAACTCCTTTCTGATTTTTCGCAGATCCATCAACCCAGTTCCTCGACATGATAGAATGAATGTAATTGTAGCAAATCAACACTGCGCGTATGTCACATCCCCTCTCAGTCTTCATCATCACCAAAAACGAAGCCGACCGCCTGCCTGCAGCAATCGCGAGCGTGCGCGACTGGGTCGATGAGGTCATCGTCGTCGATAGCGGCAGCGAAGACGCTACCGTTGCGGTCGCCGAATCCCTC
>JAKQEE010000084.1 GCA_029558635.1 Pseudomonadota bacterium
GGGCTACGAAATGTGCGTGAACAGCGACGGCGATTGGGACATGACCCGCGCCCACAGCGTTGACCTCAGCGCACACCTGCTGACCAAACACGGCCTTGGTATCGAAAGCCTGATCCGGCACTACGATGTTACCGGCAAGGATTGTCCGAAGATGTTTTTGGATGACGCGCCGTGGGCGCACTTCAAAAATGACGTGCTGCTGGTTATGAGGGCATACGAGGCTGAGGGCGCGATTCCGCTCAAAGTGTCGTCGAGGGGCTTGAATGTGCGGACAGGTCCAGGTGTAGGCCACGCAATTCGCTATGAACTAATGCAGGGTGAGCGGGTCGTGGCATTCCGGGATAAACAGGTTGGTGATTGGGTTGTGGTTGGTGAGCAAGAATGGGTCAACTCAAAATACCTGACCGATATAAATCGCACAGTATGAGATTCACGCCATCGCGCGGCAGTCGCCGCAAAGCACAGCCGCTCAACCTGTTTACCATCGCGCCGCAGGCCATCGAAGATGAAGTGTACAGCCGCTTCAAAACGGTGGCGTTCGACCTGATGGCGAAAGGGGTTGGCATGACAGGGCCTTATGTCACGCGCTGTGAGGATTGGTGGCGTTCGCGCTTCCACGATATGCTATACCCCGGGCATAACCGGCCTACGCATGAGCAATGGCTGTACAATCACACTGCCGAAACCAACTGGCAACTCATTTGGAATCGGTTTCAAACAGACGTACTGAATGAGCGCACACCACAGCAACATCCCGGCTATTGAACCCGTAGAATGCCCAACTATCCAAAAGAGCGAAGAGCAGGCGCTTTATCTGACAATCATGAACCAGTGGGCATTCAAACTGGATGACGACTACTTGCTCGAAGCGGCGAAGCAAACGCGGCGGCAGGCTGACCTCTACGACGCGGCGGCAGTGCTGAACCGACAATGGAACCAATACCATTCGAAAGTTCTGAACGCAAAGGCCGATGCGCTGGAACATATTGCCAAATACATCAAGGCGAACAAGCGTGTCAGCGAACTCGAAAAAACAGAAAAAGACCACGTTGAGATAGCGGACAGTCTTTCAAAATTATTTTTATAAGCGTGAATGCCATGATGGACAAAGCCGAAAAAGAAATCAACGAATCAATCCTCCTTTGGGTTGAGGCGACGCTGAAAAACGTCCCAGAACACTTCAAATATTTCCGGGACAAAAACGATTCGGAAGTGTTTGTTTTCCTGCCTCGTCACCTGCGTGTCCGCGTGGCCAATGCACTCGCGCACATCGTAGGCACCCCCGGGTTTCACACGGAAGAAACACTTACGGAGCCGATTGTATTGAACGGGTGGAGAGTTATGGATGGCTACGAGAATTTGCTCGTTGTGGCCGCTGTCAGATATGCCGGCATGGATCCGCGCTACACGATACGGGTGCCAATCCCAAACCCGGATAACACCGTTAAGACTACACTTGTAGTCGAAGGCGGTGGCTCAGCGCACACAGAGGTTGGGTTTATGCCGTTTCCGTATCAGATGGGCGTACCTGACGAAATACACTTCATAGTCAAGCCCCCTTTTCCATAATGGTACGCCCGCGCCGAGTAAAAGAAACGACCCTGGCCCAGTACGACCCCTACCGGGTGCCAAAGAGGTTTAGGCGACCGAAAGCGGATATCGCCGACACCAGCAAAAAGCCGAAAAAAA
>JAKQEE010000085.1 GCA_029558635.1 Pseudomonadota bacterium
GGGCTACGAAATGTGCGTGAACAGCGACGGCGATTGGGACATGACCCGCGCCCACAGCGTTGACCTCAGCGCACACCTGCTGACCAAACACGGCCTTGGTATCGAAAGCCTGATCCGGCACTACGATGTTACCGGCAAGGACTGCCCGAAGATGTTCGTTGATGACGTTCCGTGGGCGCATTTCAAAAACGATGTGCTGTTGGTGCTCAAGGCCTACGAAAGCGAAGGCGCGATACCTCTCAAGGTTTCATCGAAGGGCCTGAACGTGCGCAGCGGCCCCGGGACAGAGCACCCGATCCGGTACGAGTTGTTTCAGGGAGAACCCGTCGTGGCCTTCCGAGACAAACAAGTAGGGGATTGGGTGGTAATCGGCGAGCAGGAGTGGGTAAACTCAAAATACCTGACGATATGAGATTCGATGGAATAAACACCCGGTTTTTTGAAAACTATCTGGATGTGTTCAGATATTTTCCAAAAGCCATAGACAACCTGAAAAGTGGATTCTATTTGGTTAAAGATTTGTATTGCTTTGATATTGTTGCGGGCTGGTTTTGGCACCCATTTTTTATGGTGGGGCTTTGTTTGATTGTTTTTTTTGTGCTTCCGCTTTGGAGCGTACTGGTTTGGCTGGCATTGAACCTGATTCTTTTTCACCCGGATACTAGAATTTATTAACTCAAAACATTTGACACCATGGTAGACAGGGCCGAAAAAGAACTCAACGAATCAGTCCTCCTTTGGGTCGAGGCGACGCTGAAAAAAGTGCCGGAATACTTCAAATATTTCCGGGATAAAAACGATTCCGAAGTGGTTGTTTTCCTACCTCGCTATCTGCGTGTTCGCGTGGCCAATGCGGTCGCGCAGATAGCAGGTGTCCACGGAGTTCACACGGAAGAAACCATGACTGAGGCTATTGTAATAAACGGGTGGAAAATTTTGGATGGTTACGAGCACTTGCTCGTTGTGACCGCTATCAGATATGCTTATATGGACACGCGCTACACGATACGGATACCAATACCCAACCCGAGCACGGTAAAGGCTATGCCTGTCGTCGAGGGCGGCGCTGTCTCAGAACACCCAAACATTGGGTTCGTGCCGGTTCCTTACCCAATGGGCATCCCCAAAGAACCAACCTTCATTGTCAAGCCCCCTTTTCCATAATGGTACGCCCGCGCCGAGTAAAAGAAACGACCCTGGCCCAGTACGACCCCTACCGGGTGCCAAAGAGGTTTAGGCGACCGAAAGCGGATATCGCCGACACCAGCAAAAAGCCGAAAAAAA
>JAKQEE010000424.1 GCA_029558635.1 Pseudomonadota bacterium
TATCGATCCAAACGCAATCATCCCGCAAGATTTTTACGACTGGACGCCGAACACTACGGCGCTAAAGCAGGCAATCAAGGACGGCGAGGAAATACCAGGCGTGCGCTTGGAATCCTCAGAATCGTTCGTAATCCAATAAACCGCCAGCCCGGGGCGCATCCGGGCAAAGGAATCAACGTGGCACAGGACATTGTATCAGTATTTGCAATCGGGCGCCTCACGAGAGACGCGGAACTAAAGTACACGACTGGCGGGCTTGCAATCAGCAAGTTTTCAATCGCCTGCAACTCGCGGGCAAAAAAGGGCGACCAGTGGATCGACGAGGCTTCTTTCTTCGAGGTTTCCGTATTCGGAAAATCAGCCGAAACGCTTAATCAGTATCTTACGAAAGGAAAGCAGATCGCGGTACAGGGGCGCATGAAACAAGAGCGCTGGGAGTCAGAAGGTCAGAATCGTTCGAAGATCGTAATAAACGCCGACAGCGTCCAACTACTAGGCGGTGACAAGAATACTCAAGGAAGCGGATCGGACGCAAGGAATAGCCCTTCTCGCGCGCCTGAGACGGTATCTGATAATCCTCCAGACTTCCCTGACGATATTCCATTCTGATGAAATACAAAATTACGCTCAAGCGGTATGAGACGCGCGGGCTAATTGCGTTCCTTCCTCCTGACGACGAAGGGGCGCAAGAAAGAATCAGGCAGGTATTGCGAAAATGCAGGGACAAAAATGCTGACTTTGTTACGGTTACCTTCGAGACGCCGCACAGGCCGAGAACAACCGGCAAGGATTCGCAAAACTCGCACGCATGGGGTCATTGTACACAGATAGCGCGCGAGCTTGGAATGGAGCTTTGCGAAGTCGAGTACATCGCAAAAGTTCGGGCAATAAAACGCGGGTATCCGGTTTCCCTGAAACTTGGAATCCCTGTTCCGTATTCGCAGTCAAACATAAGCGTTGAAGAATGCGCCGCGCTGATTGAGGAATATCACCAGATTGCAGCAGAAAACGGAATCATTTTAACGGAGGCATAAAGATGATCAGACAGCTTAAAGACGGCTCTTGGCAGGGCGACGCCCGCAAGGTGACAAAATCCGGGACCGGCACACCGCAGATACTTCTAATCCGCGAGGCCGTTAAGGTAGGCGACCGATACACCGTAACCGTATCGGCCGATGGAAACAAAATCACAATGGAGAGGGTTAAATG
>JAKQEE010000429.1 GCA_029558635.1 Pseudomonadota bacterium
AACACTTTCGACAACAACGATGCTGAACAAACTTGGGAAACTTTACAACGTGCCTGTGCACGAAACAGGCGTGGGATTCAAATACGTGGCGCCAAAGATGATGGAAACGAACGCGATGATCGGCGGTGAAGAAAGCGGCGGGTATGCGTTTCGTAATAACGTCCCTGAGCGTGATGGGATTCTCGCTGGTTTATATTTTCTCGATTTCATGGTGCAGACGGGTAAAAAGCCAACCGAACTCTTGAAGATGTTGTTCGACAAGGTCGGCGAACATTTTTACGACCGCGTGGATACTCCATTTTCTGGCGACCGAAAATCGCGCGAACAAAAAATTCTGGATGCGAATCCCAAAACCATCGGCGGCTTGAAAGTGACCGAACTCGTGACGGTGGACGGATTCCAATTCAAACTTGAAGACGGCGGCTGGCTGTTGATCCGCTTTAGCGGCACAGAGCCGATCATGCGCGTGTACTGCGAAACGACTCATGGCGATAAAGTGAAGGCAATTCTTGACGATGGGTTGAAAGTGGCGGGGATCAAGTAAACTGAAGCGACAAGTTACACGTCACACGTCGGCGAGATCAACTCACCGACGTGTTTTTTTTGGGTTTACAGTATACAGACACGCCATTCAAACGCCCAACACAAGTTTACATTTTACGCCTGTTCAGCGCTATCAAACCAAGCAACAGCGGTAAGATTGCCGCGCTTCCGCATAAGGGGCTGGATGCGGAAGGCTCCTCAGGAGGCACAGCGGTTGAAGTTGAAGATATGGTTGACGCCGGTGCGGAAGTTGGAGGAACAGCAGTAAAAACGGAAGTTGGAGTTGGCCAGGGCGTAGGGGGCATCGATGTAGCAGTCAGCCCCAGCATGGTAAAACTTCCATCATCATTTTTTTGAACGGCGCCGGGTGCCTGAGAACTAATGAAATTTAACAAATCTTTCGCTTCTTGCAAATTCGGGTCGAGCGCGAGCGCGGTTTGTAACGAGTTTAGTGCGGCAGGCAGAACGCCTTCTGTATCCACCTGGCCGGAAGAATATACATCGAAATAATAACGCGCCCACAAGAGTTCGGCGTAACCGTAATGCCAAAGCGGGTCGTCCGGCAAAAGGGCAAGACATCGTTCGTAAGCCTCTTTACTGAGCCGATACAACTCCACTCCCGCGTCGTCATCGCGTAACCAGCCCTTCGGCATAAGGGCGACTTCCTTATACGCCTTCGCCAACCTGCCCCACGCCTCGCCATCTTTTGGATTTTTCTCAACGTTGGATTTCTCGCTCAGGATTTTTTTCCATAAAGATGGAGTAACCGCGACGATCTGAACATTATCTTGATAAGTCGGCTCGAAATCTTTGAACGACCAGCGGATTTCATTCCCGCTCAGGGCTCCATTTGAGCTTGTTTCGCCATACCCAGCCTGACCCGTCAGGTCGAGATTTTGCTTGCTGACCTCATACGGCAAGCGGACAATAATCTCTGCACTGCCGATCGTGCCGTTCCACCCCGCGCCTGTTTCGAGAATGTATTTAAATGCTTCGTAGGGATAGTATCCATAACCGTACACATCATAGGCGACTTCGATGGTCACATCTTGATTCGGCGGAAAGGTTACGTCAAATACCGCCCAAGGAAGTTCGTCGCGTTCGTGATACGACATTTCGCTGTTAAAGAAGGGTTGAGTTTCACGGCGAGTCGAAACCAATTGTCCATTTATTTTTACGGCAATCTGCTTAATCTCCGGAAAGTTGCCAAATCCGTCTGAATTGCCGTTAAAGAACGAGAGCGGAAAACGAACAGCCATCTTCTCTTCCGCCGCGCCGAGATTACGCATGGTGAAGACCGCTTCAGTTCTTGCAACTGCGTTTTTCGCGTCCGCCGAGTCTTCGGAGATCGTCAGCGTGACCGTCTCCGCCACCATGCGGACCTGGGTAGTCGCTTCGCCCGGCAAAAGCGTTGTGCCGGGAGGAGCTTCGGGCGGCGCAACGTCGGCGCGGACAGTGCGACTAGGAAGAAACAGGGCGAACAGGATCAAAATCGAAAATAGAAATCGAATTTTTTTCATTTCAGTTCTCCTTGATTTCCACTCACTATACCATGCTCATTCATCCCGTTACTGTCTGTGGCGAAAACTCTTTATATGTTATAATTTTCACAAACGAAGTCTGAATTATGCTCACAGATACCCACTGCCACCTGTATCTTGAACAATTCGCTGGGGATATTGATGATGTGATTCGGCGCGCAACAGAGGCAGGCGTCGAGAAGATGCTCGTGCCGGGCATGGACTTGGAGACCAGCCGCCAAGCCGTGCAATTGGCAGAAACATACCCCAGTATTTTCGCCGCAGTTGGATATCATCCCACCGACATGCAAAAATTCAGCGCGGAAGATTTCGATGAGATTTGCAGGCTTGCCGAACGCCCAAAGGTTGTAGCCATTGGCGAGATCGGGTTAGATTATTACTGGGTCAAAGAAACCGAAAAACGGATGGAACAACGGCAAAACCTCCTCCCCCACCTTGAACTTGCGGATAAAGTGAACAAGCCTGTCATCCTCCACCTGCGCGAGGACAATGACGCGGAAAGCGGCAACGCGACAAACGACCTGCTCGACATTCTCGAACCCTGGCATAAAACGTTGACTGCGCTGAAATCCCACCCCGGCGTCTTCCATTCATTCAATGGAAATCTCGAATCGGCACAACGAGCGATGGACATGAATTTCTTCATCGGCGTCACCGGCTCCGTCACCTACAAGAAAAACGAATCCCAGCGCGAACTCGTCGGAAAACTTCCGCTGGATCGCATCCTCATCGAAACCGACTCGCCGTTCCAGACCCCCGTTCCTCACCGCGGCAAACGCAACGAACCCGCCAACGTGACGCTCATTGCTGATAAAATTGCCGAAATCCATCGGACGACGCGCGAAGCGATTGCCCACGCCACTACGTCAAACGCAAACCGCCTGTTCGGATGGGAGATAACCACTTGAGCACAACGACCTTCTTCACTTCAGTGCAAGATCAACTCCATTTCGTCGAACAGCGGATGCGCGAACAGGCTGGCGAGGACCAACATCCCGACTTGCGATCGGCGCTCGAGCATTTGCTCGCGGCGGGAGGCAAACGGGTCAGACCGACGTTGGGCTTGCTCGTCGGGAATATGCTTGGCGCGCCTGAGGACAAGTTGATCACCCTCGGCGCTTCCGTGGAGTTGCTTCACACCGCGACGCTCGTCCACGATGATTTGATCGACGGCGCGTTGCTCCGCCGCGGGATGCCGACATTGAACGCGCGCTGGTCGCCTGCCGCGACCGTGCTCACCGGCGATTTTCTCTTCGCCCGCGCGGCAAAACTCGCGGCAGATACCGATTACCTGCCGTTGATGAAACTCTTTGCCGAAACGCTGGCAACCATCGTCAACGGTGAGTTGACTCAAATGTTTTCCGCGCGCGGCATGATCGACCGCGACAATTACTACAATCGCATTTACGCCAAGACCGCTTCACTGTTCGAAATGTCCACACTGGCGGCGACCATGGTCGCAACCGACGACGAAGAAACGCGCTCAGCGATGAAAGCGTTTGGCTACGAGGTCGGCATGGCATTCCAAATCGTGGACGACGTTCTCGATTTCACCGGCGATCAATCCACCGTCGGCAAGCCGATCGGCTCAGACCTGCTAAACGAACTGGTCACCCTCCCGGCGATTTACTTCGCCGAGGCAAATCGCTACGATGAAGATGTTTTGTCGCTCCCTGATGGCGGATGGAAAGAAACCGCCCGGGTCCAGCGACTGGTAGACGCGATCCGCCAGAGCGACGCCATCGTGCAAGCCATGGACGAGGCGCGGAATGCCGTCCGCCGCGCGTTAGCCGCCCTGGAGGTCGCGCCAGCCTCCCCGGAAAAAGACGCGTTGGAAGACCTGGCGAAGTACATCGTTGACAGAAAAGTCTAAATATCAGGTTGTGTTCGCAGTTGGCTGGCTGTAAATAAAACACGATGGTTATGGTTACAAAATTTGAGCGTTACAAATTAGAAGTTCCCGAAATTGTTCGACAAGCCAATGCTCTTGCAGAAGAAATAGGGTTTCCGCTTATGCCTGAAGGTAGACCAGCAGGTTACAAAGGTTTGCCGTCCGCATGTATTCCCGAAGCGGGAAAATTATTAAGCGTATTGGCCGCAGGTTATCCAAATGGCAAGATTGGAGAATTTGGCACTGGCGCAGGAGTTGGAACGGCTTGGCTTCTTCATGGTCTTTCGATAAATTCGAAATTGCTTTCGGCAGAGATTGACGGAAAGCTTGTAGCTCGAACAAAGAAATTATTTTCTAAATATCCAAATGTAGAAATTCGGCAAGGCGATTGTTTTGAAGTTATGAAAAACGAAATGCCGTTTGACCTTTTGTTTATAGATACAGGTATTCGTCACCTTCTCACTCCAGAAAACTACGACAAATTTACTGAAATGGTTAAAGTTGGCGGGAAAATCGTATTTGATGATTTATTGCCAATAGAATTATGGCTACCAGAATGGGATGACTTGGTAGATGAAAAACGAGAGTTTATTTTTAGAAACCCTAGAATTATCGGAACAGAAGTAAGGACAACAGCGGCGCAAGTGGCTATAATTGCAACCAGAGTCTCGTGAAGGTCAAACGCCAGCCAACAAAGCGCGCACTTGACGCTGGGGATTCTGCGGCATTTCAAGCAGTTTCCTACACCTGAGCCTTTTTCTGGTTGGACGGCTTC
>JAKQEE010000430.1 GCA_029558635.1 Pseudomonadota bacterium
GTAGAATCCATGTGGCGTCCGCATGGGCGTTGCCCGCGTCCTTCTGGAACAGGACGGTTCCATCGTGGTCAATCAACGCGAATCCCGTAAACACTTCATCTTTGCCGTCCTCGTCAACGTCCGCAATGGCGGGATAATGGCCGACAGACCCTTCATAATGCCACAACATATCCCCGTCATGGGCGACACCCCACATGTTCCAATAACGGTCCTTGACTACCAGGTCTTCGCGCCTTCCCCGCCCGCTCAGATCGGCGAAGAGAAAACTGTCGTCCGCCGGGGCGGGTAACGAGAACGCTCCTTTTTCTTTGCCGGTCCTGCCGCACAGCACCACCATCTGTGCTTCCCCTTCATACCGCGTGGCCCGTTCCCGGGGCGAGGTGCCGTCATAGGGCGGTTCCACGTATTTCGCCTGGCGGACATAGAGCGCTTCGTTCCAGCCGTCGCGATCCCAATCGTAAATCTGGACCGGCAGGTCGCTGTAAATACGCCCATTATCCAGCGATGGCGTTCCCGACTGCCAGAGGACTTCTCCATGGATGGTGGTGGCCGTCAGGCACGTAATTTCCCGGGTGCCGAAGACGCTTTGAATAAAGAGCAGGTCCGGGCCGCCATCACCGTCCAAGTCCCCAATACGAAGGGTTTCCGCGCCGAAATTCTTTACGTCAATGGTACTCAACAGCCTCGCACCCGGTGCCACCGGGCTCGCTTCCTGCGCCACGGCCCGGCCTGCGACCAACGCCATCACAACCGCTAGCACAATAATTTTTTCCATCAAAGGTTCTCCTTATACTTGGCAAGGTTACAAAAAAAATAAACCAGTCAATTACAGTATACAGCATGCTAAGTCTTTCCAGATATGGACAAATCTGCGAATAGAAAAGCCCCATTCGGGGTAGCACCCTATTTTTCAGTGTACGTTCTTAAGACACCTGTAGCATCACAGATTACGGTGTGGCAAGGCTCCCATTTTGTGACGCCGCCAGTCCCATATTAACAGGCCCGGTTTGTATCACGTTGCCGATAATAAACAGCGAAGGGGCCTGCGTCAAATTTGTGGGTTTTGAGATTTAGGCTACCGCCCGTTGCTCCCAATATTCCTGCATTCGGTTGGATAAAACGACGCACCTCAGCGCCAGCATAGCATTGGCACCATTTACGGTCCATTCCATGCCGGATTGCTTGAACCGGCAGCCCACAAGATGTTTACATGCAGCTTCAACGACTCCTGAGCCGATGAATAACTTTTGTTCGCGATAGTCACGGTATCGCATATAGTCCTTATTTTTATCGAAGTAGTTAACCTGTGTTCTGGCATCTTTTTTCGTCTCGGGGTTATGGGGCAACCATTGGGCTGCTTGCTCCATAATGGCTTCAATGTTTCCCTCCCAGAGATAATCGGTCCACCTTTCACGATAGGTTTCAACATACTTTTGGTTTCTATCGAACAAAGCGCAGCATAACTCGCCGATGTGTTCTGAAGCATGATAATAGTCGATGATAAATTGTGCGTAGCCAAAATGGGTCTGCGCGGTGTTCTTGACCCATTCGGCTCCGTCACCAAGCACAACGACCCGCTTTGCCTGGTATAGTCCCCGACGCACGGCTTCGGCAAAAAGTCGCTTGCCAAATTGGTTTGCGGTCTCGATGGCACCAACAAACGTGGTGGATGCGGGGTCGCGGACAGGTTTCCCCTCTTCATCTAATTTTGATTGTGTGAATACACATCCCACCTTGGCTTCCCGCGTCTTGGCTGTGCCATCGGGCTGTTTTCCTTTACGGTCCTGTACCTCGTACTTTACCATGGGGATTCCGGTGCCATCGAGTTCGATATACAGGGTTTCAACAGGACGCACCAGGCAGGGTTCCGGCGGGTCTTGCGAACACAAGTGTCGGCGTTCTGCAGCCATCCACGCTTCCATACGTTCGCCTTCCTGTTCCGCAACACGTTCTACCGCCTTTCGGCATATGATGATGCCTGCCAATTGCTCCAAATCCATAGAGGCTTCTTGGAATGTCTCTTTAGAGGCCAGACGGGCGGTTTGCCTTCGGACGCCGGGAGAACGAGAAGTGTTCACAATGTCCAATTCTTCATCGCCCGGATAGCGGATGATGCCGCAGGTTGGGCAACGATACATGCTGCGCTTGAAGTGTATCCAACCCAGCAGGGTCAAGAGTCTCTTGGTTCGCAGTCCCCGGCTTTTCATTTGGGTTCCACAGGAGCAGTGCAACGGTGTTTTTTGCCGTCCCACGCCAACCAGAGCCAGGAATTGCTCAAGTACGGTGGCGCCTGCAGCCAAGGCCGCTATTCGAACTGCCGTTTCAAGAGCCTCCAGGTCTATGAGGCTGTGCCGCCGGGCAATAGTAAAGATTCGGTCTATTTCCTGATTTTTCTCGAGCAGGATTTCCGTTTTTTTTCCTGTGTCGTTACACCTGCACTACGCTCGGCGTCACTCAATTGCTGTGTTGTCTGGACATAGGTCTTACACAAAAGCTCGAAACGCTGATAATTTTCGATGTCTTGTTTAGCCCGTTCGAGTTCCTCGGAAGTTTTAAGTCGCTTGCTCTGTGTTTTTCCCTTATCGGCGTTCCAACATACAATCGAGTAGTAAGGGCCGCAATGCGCAGGGCTTGATTCCCCTTTGCGAATCACTTCAAGAAACTGCTCGGTTATTTTTCCTTTGGCCATGCTGCGGATATCCAACATTTGTTGGACAATCATGCCTCGTTGCTTCTCAAAGTGTTTGATTTGGCGCTCGGTATCCATAGGGGGGTGTGGTGTGGGATTCATAGGGTGGTCTCCTGGGTTGAGGTGATATTGTAAATATTTCTTTACAATATCATAACCAAAAAATAAAGGCAAATTTCAAAACCCACAAATTTGACGCAGGCCCAACAAAAGGTATAAAGTTGGATTTTTTTTTGCTTTCTGCCACAATATAGAGTAATGACGATCATGGGATGGCCATGTTCGCATGACAAAAGGGAAGTGCCGGGTAATGAACGCACGACGCATTCGCATCCTCCATGCGGCGGATTTACACCTGGGCAGTTCCTTTGCTTCTTTGGGGGTGGACAGCGTAACAGGCAACAAACTGCGCGGGGCGCAGCGGAAAGTGTTCCGCCGCATTCTTGAAACCGCGCGCCACTGGCCTGCCGATGCCTTGTGTATTGCGGGCGACCTGTTCGACGGGGTGCATGCCGAGAAAGACCTTCTCGACGAGGTTCTTGGAATGCTGGAAGAGGCGGCGCCGTTGCCTGTGTATATCGCACCCGGCGGCAGCGACCCTTTTGTGACGGAATCCCCCTACGCGCTTGCCTTGTGGCCGGAAAATGTCACCGTGTTTCCCCCGGGAAAGTGGCACGCCGCCTTACATAGCGGATTGCCGCTGACGGTGCACGGGCTCGGCTATGACGGCGCACGTGACCAGGAACTCTTGTCTGAGGGATTGAATATTCCCCGGGACGGGCGTATTCATATTGCGGTGACCCACGGAACAATACCCGACGTGAAGGGCGAGAAAAAATACGCCGCTCTCTTCAAACACGCCATTGGCGCCAATAATGAGCTCGCCTATCTCGCTATGGGCTATTTTCACGAGACAACCGAGATAGGCTTGGAATCCAACACGGTGGCCTGGTCTCCCGGTGCGC
>JAKQEE010000017.1 GCA_029558635.1 Pseudomonadota bacterium
ATCGAGAACCTTCCGGTGAAGATTAAGCCCGGTCCGATCTACCGCTCCTTCTGGAGCAAGCGGAACAAGGAAGCGCGGTTCGAATACAAATAGGAAGACCCAATCTTCTTTGTCCCTTTTAGGGGCATGGGCCGATCCCTGGAACGGTGAGAGGCGGCGCCTCCTCGGGCTGCTTCGGTCGGATGCGGCCGGGATAAACGCGGGGACCGGCGGAGATCCCGCCGCCTGGAAATAGAAAAATCGTGAATCAGGCCATGATTGAACAGAATCGAATCGAGAGGATGCCGCCCGGCGATTGAGAAAAATCCTCAACGTGGATATAGTTGAGACCGGCCGCCCGTTTGGCTGCCGGGGTGGCGGAACTGGCAGACGCAAGTGACTTAAAATCCGACCCGGACGATTAGGGCTTTTATTTATTTTGCCTTGAAAGTATTTAGAAACCAATAAGTTTCTCTTTTTATGTGTTCTGTTGTTTAATGCCTGAATATTGACAGTGTACAGTGATGTTTGCAATTTGGAATAGGAGGGAGGCCATCGTAAACTCTCTTGATCGCCAAATCTCGAGAGGAGGATTTTTACTAAGATGGCCCCCAAAATGCAAACATCCGTTGACACGGCCAAGTTAGTTTGACTAAATGGATTTGTTGATAGAAAATCAAGTCATCAAACTACCGATAGCTTTTCAAAATCCCGATAAAGCAACCCTCAAAGATGCCGCCGAATTATGTTTTATAGTAATATTGAAATAGCCCAACGTCAGCGTACAATAAGGGGTATCGATAATGAAAAAAAGATTAATACTTCTCACGCTTTCAACACTTATTTCTGGATTTTTATACATTCCATTTATAAAAGCTTCCAATGATCGTATTACAAGCATAATTTGGCTTTTATTTCCAATAGGATCTACATTGGGCGTTCTGCTTTTTGGATGGCTTGGATTAAGATTTGCTGATAAATCAACACTAGAAATGCCAATTTTAAATAAGTGGGAATCTGGGCAAAAGATAAAAATAAATGATTTCAGAATTCTGCTTAAACCAATGCTTTTTAGCATTATTTTTGCCATAATTACTTGCGCATTCAATCAATATTTTTCGGTTCCCAAGAACCCGGGAACATTAATTGAACGCATATTAACAACTCCCTGGGCTGCAATAGTAACTGAGACCGTCTCTCATCTATTTGTAATGACAGGTATACTTCTACTTATTAAAAACAGGTGTCTTTCTATAGTCTTAAGTAGTCTCATATTTTTAATGCTTTTTCACTTAAATCTCATTGAGGGGAACCAAATACTGACTATTTATCTTGGAATAATGAATTTTTCAGCTGCAACGTTGACTGGCTGGATTTATAGTAAATACAGTTTTGAGTCAGCCGTGGTTTCACATGCAACGATGCATATTATATTATTAGGGTTGAATTAAAACGGCAAAGAACATCGCCCAATGTCAATTGAGAAAAATCTTCAACTTGGATATAGTTGAGACCGGCCGCCCGTTTGGCCGCCGGGGTGGCGGAACTGGCAGACGCAAGGGACTTAAAATCCCTTGGGGCGAAAGCCTCGTACGGGTTCGATTCCCGTCCCCGGCACTTGAAATCCCCCTAAATAACCGTTTGAACTGCGGATGGGCGGAGGCGGCGTTTCATTTCTCGGAGCCAAAAACGCCTGCAAAACGGCAAATTCCATTGCCGCCAGCGAAAAAACAAGAGGAAATTACCGATAAAATATTCTCTTTTCGCGAGCAAGCGAACGCTCCGCGTGCGCAAGCGGCCGAAGGACATAGGGCGCCAGGTCGACGGCGTCCTCCCGAACGCTCCGCGTGCGCAAGCGGCCGAAGCTTCGGCGGGCGCGCGGAAACGAGCCGAGCGGGCGGTTATGGAGTAAAATTAACCCATGACGAAGACAATAATCAAACTCAAACGAATTTACGAAAAACCGGAGAAAGCCGACGGCTTCCGAGTGCTGGTGGACCGTCTTTGGCCGCGGGGCATTTCAAAGGAGCGGGCGCGGCTGGACTTGTGGCTGAAGGAGGTCGCGCCGTCAACGGAATTGCGGCAATGGTTTGGCCACGACCCGAAAAAATGGACGGAGTTTAAAAAGAGATACCGCCGGGAGCTGTCGAAAAATCCGGCGTTTGAGGAATTGAGAAGCGCGGCCGAAAAGCACAAGTCCGTCACGCTTCTTTTTGGAGCCAAAGACGAGGAGCGCAACGAGGCGGCGGTTCTCAAAGAGGATATTGAATAACCCCCGCCGGCGCGAAAGGCGAGACCGCGGCCAAGAAGAATCAGGGGGCGAGGGCGCGATAAACGGCCGAGGCGATCTTGATATCCTGGACGGCCACTCCGGTGAGGTCGGCGACGGTGATTTGGCTGTCCGATGTCCGCCCCGAGGCCCGGCCGCTGATGATATTCCCGAGCTCGACGACCCGGCTTTCGTCGATTTTTCCCGCCGCCAGAGCCTTGTGGATCTCGCCCCGGAGCCGGCATTGGGCCAGGCTGTCGGCCACCACGACGTCGGCCCGGGCGAGGATTTCGGAGTCGAGCTCCTGTTTGTCCGGCGTGTCCGAGCCGACGGCGGTGATGTGCGTCCCCGGCCGGAGGTCGGCCGCAGAAAGAAGCGGCGTCTTCGACGGCGTCGCGGTGACGATCAGGTTGCAGGTCCGCGGGATCGCGGCCGCTTCCCGGGCCGTCTCCACCGAAAAACCGCGCGATTTCATCTCCCTCCGATAGCCCTCGAGCTCTTCGGGAAGCGGTCCCCAAACCAGCGCGTCCCGGCAGTCGGTGACGCGTTTGAGCCATTCGAGCTGCAGCCGGCCTTGAACCCCGGCGCCGGCGACGCCGATGCGCTCGACCGTCCGCGGAGCGCAGTACTTGGCCGCGACCGCTCCGGCCGCCGCGGTCCGGATGTCGGTCAGATATCCCTCGTCGAGCAAGACGGCGGCCGGGACGCCGGTTTTCTGCTCGAAGACGAGCAGGCAGCCGTTGCCCGACGGCAGGCCCAAGGCGGGATTGCCGTAGAAGCCCGAGGCGATCTTGATCACGTAGAAGTCCTCGCCGGCGATGGCGCCGTACTTGATATGGACTTCGCCCTTGTCCAGGATCAGCTCGCCGACGGGCGGAACAACCGCCCGGCCCTCGGAATAGGCGGCGAACCCTTCCTCGATGGCCGGGAGAAGATCGATCCGCGGAAGGACGTTCTTGATCTCGGCCAGAAGAGCGATTTTCACGGAGCCTCCAGGGAGAGCAGCCGGCGCCGCCATGCGCCTTCTATCGTTTGATCGCGCCCGTTTCCGCGATCAATTCGTGGATGCGCCCCAGGGCCGGCGTCAGGTACTCGTGGGGCAGGCCGTAGCTGATGCGGACGAAATGATCCAGGCCGAAGTGGTCGCCCGGCACGATGAGAACCTTTTTCTCCTCG
>JAKQEE010000018.1 GCA_029558635.1 Pseudomonadota bacterium
AGGTCGCTCCGCCTTTCAGGACCTTGAAGCGTACGGCACGACCGCTCACGGCTTCGTTGCTCTGGCTGACCACCCGGACAGTCAGCGAATCGGCCAAAAATTCTCCCACCTTTGCCCGCTGCAAGTCTCCTTTGACCAACAATTGTCGATAAGGCACTTTCATATCGGGCTGAATGACCAGTTTGGTGTTGGCGCTGACATAGGTGCGGATCATTTCCTGTCCATTCGACAGTCGAACCCGCACATCCGCCGCCGTTTCAGAACCCAAACCGAAATGTTGTTCCAGCGACATCTGGCTCTGATAGCCCTGCCAGGGTTGGATTTCCCGGTATCCGAGCAGACCAGAGGTGCCGGCGTTCAATTGACCGGCTCGATAGACATAAACTTTGGCACCCAATCCGTTCAGATGGTTGGTGCTGTCAAAGATCGCCACGTTTAAATAGTTGTTATTGTTGTCGCTTTTATTGTTCAGCAGGTAGTTGCGGCCGTATTCCTGAGAATCAACCGTATCTCCATTAGACGTGACGAACAGATCGAGACGGCCGTCAGCATCGAAATCAGCGGCAGCACCGCCGCGGCCGTCGGCATAGATCTTTTCCAGACCTGTGCCTTCTGCAAGCGAGAATGTGCCGTTTTTGTTGTTGAGGTAGAGACGACCGGGTTCATACGGCCGACGGGCAGGCAGATAAAAATCGACCCAACTGTCATTGTTATAGTCGCCCGGAATGGCGCCATAACTCCAGAACTGAATATTCATCGTTTCCGAACGATCGGCGAAACCCATAGCACCCTGATTTTCGAAAAACTGAACCCTTGGAATCGGTGCAGCGGTGGTTTCACGAGCGGTTAAAATCAGATCCAGATCACCATCGTTGTCCCAATCGAGAAAAGCTGGACTCACGAAATCATCCGTTGCATCCAGATTGAAGGCTGTGGCTTGATTGCTGAAACGACCGGTGCCGTCATTGATGAGCAAAACGTTCGGTTCATTCTTTCTGACGTAGTAGATATCGACATAACCGTCATTGTTGATATCGGCCGCAGCGGCCCGGCCACCAGCACCGGCCGGAGCATCGGGCAGAGTGCGTGCATCGAAAATTCCGGAACCGCGGTTGATGTACAGTTCCGGTGCAGCGCTGTTGTTGGCGACAAAAAGGTCCAAATCGCCATCGACATCGACGTCGATCGCCAGTGCACCCACGGATTGGGTTGTAGCGGTGGATAGTCCGCTCGTCAAAGAACGATCGATGAAATTGCCATTTCCCGTATTGATAAACAATTTATTCGACTGCCCATAGTCAGCGATAAAGAGGTCCACCGCGCCGTCACCCGAAAAGTCAGCCATGCAAGCGGCCATCGAAGTGCCGGAATAGGCGACTGAACGCGCTTCTGCCTCTTCGCTGAAAGAACCATCGGGATTCTGGATGAATAACCGGTTGGTTTTCTCGTCTAGAGTGACATAGAGATCCTGCAAACCGTCGCCATTGACGTCGGCCCAGGCTGCCGCTTGACCGCCTGTGCTTCGATCGATGAAAGCGCCGGTGGATTGACTGACATCGCTGAATTTAACATCGCTTTCCGGCACCAGAATTTGTAAATTTTTGTAAATCGGCCCGGGCATCGCTCCGTAGCCCTCATCTCGACCGAGCAACAGATACTGGAACGCTTCGATTTGTCTGACATTCAATTCCCGGTTGATAAAACTGTTTGCCACCTCAACGTTGTTGATTAAAAAATAGACCTGCTGGTGATCCCAGACAAACTTGAAGGTGTATTCGAGATTCGGACTAAAAGAAGGGATCTGCGCAAAGGTTAAATAGTTTGTTTCCCAGGATCTTGTATCGCCGTAGAACGGACAAGTGATAAACTTGAAAAGTTCTAC
>JAKQEE010000029.1 GCA_029558635.1 Pseudomonadota bacterium
GACGGATAGCGGTTCATCGTCTCTAACTTATCGATAAACCCGCCGTAAACGCTGTACAAATTGTAGCAGTATACTTCAAAGATCCAGTTGCCTTCCGGCGCAAATCTTTCGTTGGGGTTACCTTGTTCGGAACGTAACGAAGCCATCGGATTGAACGGGGAGACTTCAAACAAGAACCAGTTGGCTCTCCCGAGTCCCGTAATCGGAGTCGTCGTCGATCCGTCATAGACCCATACGTCGAAGTTGGTAAGCGTCACACTGTTTTTCCGGAATACAAAGCTGCTCAGAAGCTCGTTCTTTGTAAGGAAAAGAATGTCGCTCTGCAGTTTGACGATGATTCCTGTAGCGGGAGCCGTTGCCGACGCCGGAGTAACGCTTTCCACAAAGGTGTCCAAATTCTGATACCATAACTTCAACGAGGCGCCCTCACCTGAAAGATCGCATTGGCAATCGATCGCCGTCGCGCTCAGAGAAACGGAACCCATCGTCGCGCCTTCCGATATGGTGAGAGGCAACGTAAAGGCATTTTGCTGGAACGCTTCATAGGTCCCGAATAGCGCTGTAGGAACCATCGGGTTATGATTTTGTTGCGCAAACGTCTGATAATTCACGACGTATTTGTCGAGGTTATCGTCATCGGTCGTGATAATGCCATTGACAGTAACAGTCGCCGAACCGTCGAATCCTTCTACCGCGTACTTTTCATCCGTCGATAACAATGGAACGAGCAAATCTTTCCCTGATGAAATCAACCTTGAGACGATATCAATAACTTTTCCGGAAGAAAGATCAACAGCAGAAGGCTTCGTTTCGATCGTCGGCTTTTCTCCGGCATAACAGAAATCAACCGTTTTGCCAAGACCGATGTTATACCCGTCACGTGTTTTTCCAACTATCTGCAGATCGCGAAGCGTCGCGTATTTGGGCAACAAAACTCCGTTGATCGTTTTTGAGAAGGTTTCGCTCTTCGGATTGATGGCTGCGGAAACGAGAGGACCGGCAGGCATTCCGTCCCGGGCAAGTTCTTTTACCCCGATTTCTTGCAACTGGGTGGAAGCCGTTCCATTAACCGCGATGCGGTTTAACCGGCACGGATCTAAAGCTGGTTTTGTAACCTCGGCAACTAACGTTTCCGTCAGGACTTCAGGAACAATCATCCCGTTCCAGTCTCCTTTATTCCCTAATTCG
>JAKQEE010000102.1 GCA_029558635.1 Pseudomonadota bacterium
GCACACCGTGCTCGACTGCCCCGGTGGCACCTTTCAGGGCGCGGGCGTGAAGACGGTTGTCCTATTCTTTGAGAAAGGAGCGCCAACCCGGAAGATTTGGTATTACCAACTCGATCCCGGCCACAACTTGGGCAAGACGAATCCGCTCAATGATGAAGACCTTGCCGAGTTCATCGAATTACAGAAGACCTTTGCTGATTCGCCCAAGAGCTGGAGTGTGAATGTCAAGAGCATTGACCAAACGACCTTTGACCTCTCCGTTAAGAACCCCAACGGCGGCGAGGAAATTACCCACCGTAGCCCACAGAAGATCTTGGACGAGATTGCCGTACTGGATGCTGAAAGTGCTATTGTGCTGAAGAAGATCAGGGGGCTGCTGGGATGAAGAAGGGATGGCAGACAAAGAAGCTGGCTGATGTCATCCTCGACATTAAGGACGGTGGGACGCCATCTCGGAAGAATCCCGGATACTTCGGCGGCGACATCTATTGGTGCGTCGTTAAGGATATAAAGCCACTGATTTTCGATACCGCCGAGAAACTGACGGAAGAAGGCTTGAGCAATTGTTCAGCAAAGGTGTGGCCCGTCGATTCCGTGATTATTTCGCTCGGGGCGACAATCGGGCAAATCGGAATTGCAAAAGTTCCGACAGCAACCAAGCAGGGCCTCGCGGGAATTGTTCTCAATAAACAGATGATGACGCCCGAGTTTCTCGCCTACGGGTTGCTCGACCAAAAGGAATACATTCAAAGCCTCGCGACTGGTGCTACCATCAAAGAAATTCGCCCCACACGATTTGCGGAAACAATTCAGATTCCCGTCCCCCCACTCCCCGAACAGCAACGCATCGTTGGCATCCTCGACGAAGCGTTTGAGGGCGTCGCCACCGCCAAAGCCAACGCCGAAAAGAACCTCCAAAACGCCCGCGCTCTGTTTGAAAGCCACCTTCAATCCGTCTTCACCAAGCGCGGTGAGGGGTGGGTGGAGAAAAATTTTGACGACATATGTGTTCTCCAAAGAGGGTTTGATTTGCCCACTCATTCAAGGAAAGAAGGTATTTTCCCACTTGTAAGTTCTAATGGGATTACTGATAGGATTGACACTTGGAAAGTTAAAGCGCCGGGTGTTGTTACTGGCCGAAGTGGAACTATAGGTAATGTTCATTATATTGAAGAAGACTATTGGCCATTAAATACATCTCTTTACATAAAAGATTTTCATGGCAATTATGAAAGATACATATATTATTTCTTGAAACAATTCGATCTCAGTAAATACAGTTCGGGTGCCGGTGTCCCAACATTGAATCGTAATAATGTTCATGGTGTGAAAGTTTGGTTTCCAAAGGATACTGCCGAGCAAAAATCCATCGCCACAAAATTAGACGCTCTCTCTGAAGAAACCCAACGCCTCGAATCCATCTACCAGCAGAAACTTGCCGCGCTGGAGGCATTGAAAAAGTCACTGTTGAACCAAGCATTTAGCGGAGAACTTTGAAAATCGTGAGAGATTCTATTCTATGAACGAAGAAAACGCAGAGACCTTGATTACCTACAGCTGTGAGAACAACCGCGTTTGTCCAGAGCCGTCGCATTGGAATGAACTGTGGGAAATGCTACCTAACCGCCACAGAATCGGTTCTGGGTGGGAACCACCTCTCCCACTCATTTTGGGGGCATGGAACTACACGTCCAATTTGGAGAAGATGATGCGTCTCGCAGAACATATTAGATGGGCAGATAAACATGGAAAACTGGAGGAGGTGTCAGCCTTTCTCAGGGGTATTAAAGAGACCGACTGGCATCATCTTAGCGATTGACTGGGGCAAGTTATGAACGAAGCCGAAACCAGAGCCGAACATATTGACCCCGCCCTGAAAGCGTCCGGCTGGGGCGTTGTTGAGGGTAGCCGTATCCGACGGGAATATCCAATTACTCCGGGACGGATAGAAGGCCTTGGACGACGCGGCAAGGCATTAACTGCCGACTACGTGCTGGAGTATCGCAACACTAAGCTGGCTGTCGTTGAGGCCAAGGCATGGGATGAAGCGCTGACGGAAGGAGTCGCCCAGGCGAAGAACTACGCCGATAAACTGGCCGTCCGTTTTACTTACGCAACCAAT
>JAKQEE010000055.1 GCA_029558635.1 Pseudomonadota bacterium
GACGTAAGGGGCTCATGACACTTCTCCTTGAACACGGGGACATCCCCGGTTTCAAGGTAGGTCGTCGGCGCAGACGTCATGAAAAACGCGGTGGCGCTTGGGTTCGCGGCCACCGCGTCAGCGGTTTAGTTCAACGTTTGAATTTACCGGCCTGCGCGGATTTTCGCGCAGGTCCGGTGGAATGATGGGTTAGCCGCCATTTCTGAAAAGCAGTGTAACTCTGGAGCCTTCATAAAACCGCAAGAGCATGATCGTCTCTACTGGCGATTGGCCTGCCGCCACCTGATAAGAGAAAACATCTTGGTTTTCTCCGTGACAGGGCTGATTGAGAAAAAATTCCTCCGCTAGGGCTGCCATCTTCTCTACGGGTTCGTTCAGCTCGCGAGCGTTCGGCTCTGTAAGAGCTAGTAAAAAGTTGGGATATGCAGAAACACTGCCGTTCCATCTCGTTTTGAAATGATGAAAGTACAGAGCACGACCAATCATCATCAATGCGCTTTCTAGCCTTTGCCTATCTACCTGTAACGCCAAGGTTTCATGGATCTCTCCCGTTTGAGTGTCCTCGACCTTTACCGGTATTTGCTTCTCCGTGAATTTCTTAATGACCGATGGATTACGTTGAATTGCTCGCAAAATCTTTGTTGCAAAGTGATTGGAGGCCGTTGGATTGTTTGGAATGTTCATCGACAACGCGTACAACAAGTATTCGTCATCTTTTGACTTTGACGTGTTGTGGACATCGCAAGACGGCACTGTGATCAGTTGCTTCCTCAGGTCTACGCCGCTGGGCAGGTCTTTCTGCTCGGGAAATAGACAACGGGGCGGTACATGCTCGACTGAGGTTGCGGTTGCATCACACATGTAGCACTGAGTGGCTGACATTTGAGTTTCCTGACGTTGCTGACTGGCGGCTAACGAATAGGGTTTATCCCTCGCGCCGCAAGCGCCGTTCAGTGCGCGGGCGCCTGCCGCGAGGGATAAGCCTTGTTGAACTGAACCGCCGCTCAGGCGGTGATACTGGGGATTCTACGCGCGGCTCATCCACATTGGAT
>JAKQEE010000061.1 GCA_029558635.1 Pseudomonadota bacterium
GAGTGCGGTTGCCGGTAACCCACATGATTGCCAAAGCTTTCTCGTTCGTCCGATAACATAGTCTCGTTCTCGTTTGGTCAAGTGCAATTATGTCACCCCGGAGAACGTTAGACGGCAACCTTTAAAAAGATGAGGTATGAAATGACTTACATTTTGTCATTCAATTGGTATCTCGACACCGACTATGCGGAAGGGCGGCAGAAGTATGGGTTCTTCATCGAGAGCGCGTATGCCGTGTTCCAATCGATCGTCGTGTATGGCCGGAAAACGCTGATAGCGCCGATTCCGGCCACCCCTGACGAACCGTGGTGGCAGGGGTATCGAACCGAACGCCGATCGTCGTTCATGCAGGCGGTCGAACGCGTATCGGGCGTCCGGCTCAACCGCCGCTAAGCGTGATCGACCGCCGTATCCCACCCATGCAGGTAGGCGGCGATCCGTTTCTTTTCTTGTTCCGAGAACGGAACCGCTTTGTACATCGCCAGATCGTCGTCGGCCGAGCATTTCGGCAGATTGGCGTTGTGGTTCAGGGACGCCACGATCACGTCTTCATACTCCGGGAACGTCGTCAGAAGCCAGACGAACCGGGTTTTGCGGAGCGCCATGGTCCCGACCCCGGTTGGGTTCATGTTCAGCTTCCCGGCCCAGAACTTGATATATTTCGTCACTTCTTCCTGCTTTGTGCTCATGGGTCGGCCGACGCTCAGAAACAGGTGAATAAAATCCACATCGGCATACGAGAGATAGATGTCGCGGTCTTTATACCGCCGTTCCCGGTCCCAATCCTTGTTGGCTTTAAAATGGATTACGCGAGCGTCGGGATCGAACATATCGGGATTCTGCAGAACGAAATTCCCCTCCCGATACCGTAACCCGGTGGCCAGAAAAAAGCGAAATGCTGCCATCGACCGGGCCGTCCCGATGACACTCATGAACGCATCGATATCGAACGGTGAAAAAATACGGGTCCCGTTGACCATATTGAGTGTATGACATTCCATACTATATTTTCACCAGAGAATGGTAAAAAGGTTTCGGCCAACAACGTTTATATATTCGCGCGTGAAACCGTAGAGGTACAACGAGGTGTGATAGGTATGAAAGATGTAAACACGTTTATGTTCGGACAACGTCAGAAAGAGACGTTTATCAGCAACTTTACCAACCTCCGCCCAGCCCAGTTCGGCGAGATGGACACGATGATCAAGAACGCTCGGACGGCCTACAAGTCGATCGTTCAAGTGTGTGACAAATGTGATGACATGATGATTGCCGCGACCGATTTCGGGAAGGCAAAGGTGGACCTCGTCCAGCAGCGGAAAATCATCATCGGCAACATCCAGACCCTCAAAGAGATCAAGGCGGATATCGAGGAGAAGGACACGACAACCAAGAAAGCCATCAAACATCTGGACAAGCAGATCGCCGGAGCAACCAAACTTCTCGACCAGTTCGACAAACGGTTCGGCGCATTCGTCAAGAAGAACAAAGCCGAGCGAGCGTGACGTATGCGTGACATTACGAAAAATATATTTGGACAACGAATGATAGGGGCCGTTGTCAAGAATGCGACTGTCGGTTACCCGACAAACGCCGACGAAACAGATACGATGATCAAGGATGCACAAACAGCATACAAAACAATCGTCAATCTGTGCGACAACTGCAACCGTATGATGATCGACCCCGGATTCACCAAAAAGTCTATGTTACTCGAACAACGGCGGATTATTGTTTATAACATTCAGACCCTGAAAGAGATCCGATCTGATCTGACACGCAAGGATACACGAACTAAACAGATGGACGGGAATCTTGCTGGGGTACAAACTCAGATAACGAATCATCTCAACAAACAGATATCTGAAGCAGAAACCTTCCTTGACCAGTTCGACAACCAGTATACCGGGTTCGTCAAGAAGAACAAAAATTAGAGGTGCAGAAGGATCTGCACCACATCACCGACCCCCAGGGTGACGGCGAGTCCTGCGGTAATCGGAATGATGAACGGCAGGACATACATTACCCACACTTTTCCCGCCTGTCGATACAAGTCCGCCTGTTCACTCGCGGCGATTGCGGTCGTGAACCGGTCCCGCTCCATCCGGAAGTTCCGCGAGAAATCCATAAACCGCCGGGAAAGGGCACCGTCTTCTGCCGTAACCTCTTCCAGTACGATCCCGTGATAGGTCGTGAAATGAGCGAACGGGATCTTCGTGCCGACGAACATCAACGGGAACTGGCGGATCGAGAGATCCCGATAGTTTCGCTCCACCACGTTCTTCGCAAAGATCGCCAGAAAGATCAGGAGACAGACGATCACGGTGTTGTTGATGAACGCGAAGACGAACAGGCTGTTGGCTATCGGGACGTAGAACAGTGTCAACACGATAATGATGATCGCGATGCTGTCCGCGCCCCCGAACACCTCGATGTAACCGAGCGCGAACGCCGCTGCTGCCGCCACCAGGGCGATCCCGACCAGCATCGGGACGGCATCGGGACTGATTGACCCCGTCACGACGCGGATGAGAAACGAGGCGAACGAGAGGGGAATTCCCACCATCGCCGCGAACTTCCAGGTGGCGACCGGAATCTTTCGGTACCGGTAATCGCGATAACATGCCGGGATCAACGAGGCAAACAGGCTGCAGACCGATGCACCCAGCAGAAGGTCTGCAATCATGCCGAATCGGCGTTCTCTTCCGGCGGCGCGTCAGGCGCCCCGTCCGGCTGGTCTCCGGTGATCTGGCGGGCGACCTCCTGCTGAATATAGGCCGGGACGTTGTTGATTGCCGTCTCACACGCCTTGACCTGCCGGCCGAGGTAGCGAGAGACGCGCACGACTTCGCCGCTCGTCATCGTCAGATCCTGTGAGATCTCGCTGATTTGGATACCGTGTTGGTCGATCACCTGCAGAACCGTCTCCATCGCCTGTTTGAGGTCGGAAATCTCCCGATGCACCACGTCCAGATACGCTGACATCGCCTCGACGATCTCGCGCAGATCCGCATCCGATACCGGCTCATGCTTTGCCGGCTCCGGGGCCTTCTTGATCTCGTCCGGTTCATTCTGTCCCGTGACAGGTTTAAAGATCGGTTCACGTTTCACGTTGCCAAACACTTTTTCGGTCATCTCAGTCACCTTCTTGAACTTCTTGTAGTTTCGCATACAGGTCCGGGCTCTCGGTCATCAGAAACGCATGACACCGCTTGATGTACGCCCGGAGGGTCTCGTTCTCATCCATAACGCGATTCGCGACATCGTCGTACGACTCGCCTTTCCGTCCACCCTCGACAAATCGGTCACGAGTGGTCTTTTTCAGGCGAACCGTGGTCCATATCCGCTCTTCAACGGACTCATGGGTATCAGTATTGTCAGACATTGTATAATAAAAGTTCTATGTATATGTATAAATAGATACCGCTGCACCGGTCTGCATGGTGCATACCGGTGCCCCACGGCCGTATAGCAATATACGGTTTACCGGATCGTCTTGGATGCCTTCTCTTTCACCCGAAGGAAAGTGTTGTAGCGGTCGTTGTAGGACCAGGACCCAGATTTGATGACGGCGATCTCTTTCCCGTCCGGCGTCTTCAGGGTATGCTCGATCACCCCGTCGTTCATCTGCCGCTGGTCCCAGACCACGTGGTTGCCAATGACTTTGCCCTGGTCGTCGGTATAGATCACGTTCCCATTCTTGTTCATGTAGAAATACTGTCGTTTACCTTTTTTCACCATGATTACACCCGCTTTTTATATCGGATCTTCTGGCCGCCCGTAATATGGGACTGGCCGTTCTTTCCGGTGGTTGTTTTGTATGTCGTTACTGTTGCCAGTTTCTTCGGTCGTTTGATCATACCCATAGTTTATCTCCTGGTCCCCGCCCGTTTCTTGCCGGCCGGGGGTGCCGCGCACTTCTTCTTCGCCGGCTTTGTAACCCGGTTCACGCCGGCCGGCTGTTTGGTTGCCCGCCGTGCGAGAGAATATAACTCTTCATCATCAATGTACATACCACCACGGAGTGCCTGTTTTTTCGCCTCCTCTGCTTTCACAATATCTGGATTGTTATTGAGAAGATGTTGAATATCTCCTTCAATGGAAATGATATTGTGACCGGCACTCTGTAGTTTGGTGTTCTGATTCGCTATCTCGGTCGCCATTGTCAGGATGAGCGGATAGTCATTCCGTCTCATTGCATTACCGATACGATTTAACGCAAGCTGGATCTGCGAAATACTGTATGAAATCTCATCGCCGATCTTTGTTTTTTCAGTTTTTAGTTTCTTTAACCGGTTCATGGCTTCTTTGTTGATCTCTCCCATAGGTCACCTCGATTGTCAGTATGAAATTACGTACACGATCATGTATACGTTGCCGGCGAACCTATATAAGAGTTGCCCTATAAAAAAGATGGTTGAAGATTTCCGCAATCAGCCGATTTTCTTAAAGACTTTCTTCATATCGACACCGAGTTTCTTCCCATTCCGGTACGCGGTGTTGAGCTGCGCGATCTTGTCCGGCGTCAGGGACGCGGCTTCGTTGGAGAAGACGAACGCGTTCTTGACTTTCATCCGCAATTCTTCCTCTCCGATGTTCTCGAATGCATCGGTCGGATGCCGTTTAATGGCGAGTTTGATGAAGAGGACGAGGAGATCGTCGTCGATCTTCGCCCACAACGGATACTCTTCCTTGATCATGACCACAACGCGTTTATACGTCTCATCATCGACCGGGTATTTCTTTCCACCCTTAATCTTGTTGAACTTCTCTTTGATTCGTCCCATATTGACCTCCTATTACTCGCGAATTGCCATGTCGACACATTCGTGATCGTCATTCCCGAAATCATTGTATTCGCAAATGTTCTGCAATGCTTTGTAGTTCTCAATATAGATGGCATACTTGTCATTGTCGTGGAACACGTTCTCATTGATCGTGTTGTAATTTCCGCCGATAACCAAAATACCATACATGTTTTCATACGCCGTATTGTACTTCACATAATTGTTGTGTGCCCCTCCTTCCATTAAAATTCCGGCATTGTCATTTCGATACAAAGTATTGTTCTGAATGATGGCGGAATCTGCGCCCCATAACCAGATGGCGTTCGAACAGTGATGAATATTGTTGTTTCGAATCACCGTTCCGACAACCCCTTCGTGCACAACAATTCCACCACTAATAAACTCAGTACTCCCGGAATTTTTGATCTCGAACCCGTCGAT
>JAKQEE010000078.1 GCA_029558635.1 Pseudomonadota bacterium
ATTCTGCTAATCTGGATTTTTCATCTAAATCACTTAAGCCTATTTCTTCAAGCATTTTTTGAATTTCTTGTTGACTTAACATGGCTTTCTCCTGTGTCACGTTTGTAAATTAATTGTAGCACAGCAATTTTGGACGGGCGGCATAACGGTTTGCGTTAGCGGCGGGGCGAAGAGTGCGCTCCACAATTGACGCAAATAACTGCTTCAAAACAATTGTCGCTTTTGCAGGACGGACACGTTAGCCCCGTCCGCTGCACGCTTTGTTCGGCGGCGTCTGCGGCTAGTTGCTCAAGTTTATTTGCTGCCGCTTCAAGTGCGCTATCGCCAAGTCGTACACCGAAATACCCATGATTGTTTTGTACAATAGAGATAATTCTTTCGATTGAGTTTCCTTCAAGTTCATACAAAATCAATAGTGATATTGCTCTGCTTGCCTGTTCTTTCAAACTCATCTTTACTCACTTTCTTTCGGTAGCAAGGTAGCCGCCGAACGGTTTGCGTTACCCGCTTTTGCGGACGCTCACCAATGATTTTATTTTTCGGACAAGTAGCAAAAGTCTGGTGCACGCTTTGTTAGCCGCCGCCACTATACCGAAATCGTTGATTTCTTTCATGTACGATATTATCATAAATAAAAATATATTGTATATAAATACCCATTTGGGAACACAATCCAAAGAAAAAACGTTGACAAGAAAATACATTACAGACAAAAAAACAAGATACATAAAATATGTTTGAAACCAAGAAACAAACATTTTGCAAGACTCCTTTGCCCACGCGGGCGGCTAACTAGGGATTAAGCAATTCCGTACACACATATCTATCAACTGCAATTCGCACCAAGTCGTTGACCGTGTAGTACGGCTCTAGCATCTTCGCCTTTGCCTTCAATTCTTCCAGCGAGGCGGTTGTCAATCGTCCATTCCAGCGGGTCAAGCCTTGCGGCTTGCGTCCCTGCTTGATACTTCTGCGGCGGCTTTTCGTTGCGCCGCCTGAAAATATCCATACACACAGCGAGTCCCGTCGCGGGACGGGTCAAACGTGTCATGGATAACACCATCAATCACCGCGCATAAATGCCTGCTCACGGCGACGATCAATCTACCGCTTGGAAGTTCGTCGGCGCGGAGGTGGACAGTACACCCCTGCCCGATCTTCATAGTCGGAGTCCAAGTCCAGCCGAGAGATTCGAGATACTTTTGATACGTCGCGCGGTAGACGCCATTGCGCGAGGTTGATTTACCGCGCTTGCGCTTGCCTCTGCGCTCGCTCACGGCGAGTTCATTCAGCGCGTCGTACACTTCATGATACGGCTTGCCTGTGGCAATGGCTATCGAGCGCGTGACACAATCGCCGGTATGCCCTTTATAGCCGGCGGCAGATCGTCCGCCATCATCGAAGATGTGTTTCATTGCGCCTCCCCTGCTTACGTCCCCACAATTGCGCCTGATAGACCGTCCGCAGATACGCGCCCTTGCGGATCGTGAGCCGCACGTATTTATCCAGCATGAGGATAAACGATGGGCGCATGATAACGAATAGAAGAGGTTTTCGACTCTCGCCGAAATAGACTGTCGTTTTTGCGGGAAGGTTGAGGGTTGTCATGGCTTTTGCTCCTATTGGTTTTGTTTGGGTCATGGGGGCGGCAGTGCTGGTACTGTCTCGCCCCCGCCCATGTCCTACATGCTGAATAATACTCTATGCCATTCCGTTTGTCAAGTGCCAATTTCAGGAATTGCACCTTGACATATCAGCGCAGGCGGTGTACACTCCGCGCCATGAGCAAAAATACCCGCCTACCCAAACCGTTACACGAGATGTCGTTCGAGGACTTGACCGCGATCTGGAAAGCCGCGCGGCGCGAACATTTCATGCGCCTGAGCGCGAGCGGCATGACCTACGAGCAGATCGGCGCGAAGTGTCGCATCACGCGGCAAGCCGTCGGCGCGGTCATCAAGCCGCCAAAGCCGCGCTTGACAAAATCGGCGGAGTGAATATACTTATTTATGCGTAGACGGGAACGGCGATCCCGAAAAAAGAATACGCAAAATACAGTGGCAACAAGGAATCCTTTTGGATTTTGATAGTGGCTT
>JAKQEE010000103.1 GCA_029558635.1 Pseudomonadota bacterium
CACCTTGTCTCCCGTTCCCCAGAAAACCCACAAATTACCGCTGGCGTCCTTCGCCACAGCCGCTCCGGTATAAATCGGCCGGATGGAACCGGTGGAAGAATCAAAAAACATGCCGCCTGTCCAATCCGAAGTTGAGCAACCATTGTTAGTCATCGCTTTGGTGCAAAACTTGAAGCGCCACATATTTCCGCCCAAATCGCCGAGATAGGCTGTATCGACAAAACCATCATTATCCGTATCCACAATTGCAGGCGGCGCGGGAAGGCTATACTTCATGGAAGTACTTCCCGTGCTGGACGTTGCTCCGCCCAGCGTAAAACTCCACAAGATGCGGCCATTGTTTAAATCCACCACAAAAAATCCCTTCCCCCGAGTATCATCCCCGCTCTTTTTATAATCATTTGCATTATAACCGCCGCCGATAAAACCCACCCATTTTTCCGTCTCTGTTCCGCCGGATTTTGTCCGGATTCGCCCCATCACCATCTTGCTCCAGGATTCTCCGATATAGGGGGCCTCCGTGGCCGCGTCAAACGTGTTCATTCTCCACTTAAGTAGCGGACTGAGCGAATTGGTCACATCCAGCGCATAAATGCCGCAGTAGTTGGGATAGGAAGAAGAGTAAGTGGCAGCGAGTCCTGAATCGCAGGAACTAGAAGAGCTCCAGAGCCGGTCGGTGCTTCCCCGGCCCTCGCCAAACACCAGAATCGTTCTCCAATCCGACACGTATTTGGAGGTTCCGTCACCGCTTCCCAGCCAGACATCGGCGCCGGAAACGGGACCATCCACAAAATACTGATGAACCAGTGTGCTGGGATCCGTCGCATGGGCGATGTTTTTGAGTTTGGAGAGGAGGTTGGGAGGAACAAAACTCCAGGCTTCCGTCATGTTGGATGTTCGAAACGCGTGAAACTGACCGTCATTGGCTCCGGCGACAATCAGGCGCTTGCCGTTTGCCGAACTTCTCACGTGCGTGCAACGATGGGCGGCATAGGCATTGAGCGTCTGCGTATTTCCGTCACTGCAGGTCACGGAATTCGAACTGGTATCCCGGTAATCTTCAAAAAACATCGATGGAGTTCCCACGGTGATGGGCGTTGACCGGAAAACATCGCCCAGTTTCCAGTTGTCCGGATTATAGGCCGGATTTCCCTGCACATACCCGACAATGGCGTCCCTCTGTGCCGTTTCGGTGACCGCAAGCCCAAAATAGGTCGG
>JAKQEE010000090.1 GCA_029558635.1 Pseudomonadota bacterium
ACATACCAAACTCTTCCCGGTCTTTTTCCTGCTGCTATCCTTCCTTCCCGCCTGCAAAGACAGCGACCCCGTAGATACCTACTACGACGCCCGGCAAATCGAAGGCGACTGGCAACAGACAACGCCTCCGTTTTGGTTGCACTGGTTTTCTAATGGCCGTTCGACACAGCAAATCGTGGATTTCAACACGGTTATCTATGAACTGCAATACCATTACCGGACCAGCGCCGACACGGTGTTTCAGCGCGACCTGACCGGTACGCTGAACTTCGAGCGCGTCTGGACCGTCGAATTCCCGGACTACAATACCTGCTACGTCATCGAATGGGGGATCGGTGGCGACACTATTTCCAACTTTACACTTGTCCGGCAATGAAACCGTTTATCACCATATTGGGCCTGCCGGCCGATGCACATCAATGCACGAGCCATCGCGATGGCGAATGGATTATCTGGCGTTGTCCTCTATGCAAAGATTACGAACGCCGATTTAACTGGCGTACCGGCGAGATGACTTGCACCGGAATGCCCGATGGGATTGTCCACACCGGAATGAGCAGCCAGCAATCCAACATGGAGGCGCTCACACTCAACACACATCCAAACTGATGGTAAGGGAATACAGAGATGAAACCGTGCTGGAAGCATCGCTCGACCGCTTCCGGTATTGCCTGCAAAACGGGCATCTCTGTATCTCATTTTCGGGCGGCAAGGATTCTACGCTCTGCGTGGAACTGGCAATCATGGCCGCTCAGTCCCTGGGGCATACCGACCCGATAGATGTGGTGTACCGCGACGAGGAATGTGTTTCGCCTGAGACAACCGCATTCGCCCTGCGGATGGCCGCCCGGCCGGAAGTCCGCTTTCATTGGTGCATCGCTCACCAACCCATTATCAACATATTCGACCGGAACTGCCCTTACGTTTGGACCTACGACCCGCTGCTTGAGCCTGAGCAGTGGATGCAGCCGATGCCCGAAATCGCCGTGGAGATACCGGACATGAACATAGAGCGGCTGATCACGCACGAACGGCTGGGTATACCCAAAGACAAGATTTTGTTTTCGGTTGTCGGCATCCGCACATCGGAGAGCCTTCGCCGGAAGTTCGCTATCAACTCAGCGAAAGGCTACCTGACCAAGAACATCGGCAACATTGTCAAGGCGCGCTGCGTGTACGACTGGGAAGATGACGACGTGTGGAAATTCACCAAGGATTTCCAGATTGATTACAACCGGGACTATGACGTTATGTGGCGGCTGGGCATCCCAAAGAAGTCGCTGCGCATCGCGCCGCTCACGATGTCCACCGCAGGGCTGGGGCAATTGCAAGCGATGTCGAAAGCCTACCCGCGCTGGTTCGACAAACTGGCCGTGCGCTGCAAAGGCGTCCGCGCCGTCGTCAACTTTGGCAAACGTGCCTGTGAGCCGCTGCGCCGCGCCGGTGAGACCTGGGAGGATTGTTTCAAGCGCACGTGCATCACCGAGGCCCCGGCATGGATACGGGCACGGGCGGAAATCCTGATGGAAAAATGGATTGCAGCGCAGGCAAAACTCACAACAGATCCATTGCCCCAGAAAGGCGGGCATAACTTCAAAGGGATGTCCTGGGAGAAGTTGGCAAAGATTATGTACAACGGAGACCCTTTCTGCATGAAAACCGGCGAACTGCATTACGTCGAGCCGCACGAATTCAGGCCGGGCGGCGGCTCCTGGGGCGGTAAACCGACGTGGTAACCAACCCTGTATTTTTATACCGGGAAAACCGGGAAAACCGGGAAAATCCCGATTCCCCCGATACATACAAGTACATCCGCCCGGATATATCGGATGTGCCGGTTTGACGAAATTTCCAACATCGTGACGAAAAAACCGACATCCGCCGTCGAAGTTGCCCGTCTGCTGCTTTCAGCAAACACGATGGAAGAATTGGAGGGGCTTCGACCGCATATTACCTTTGCAGAAGTTGCAACATCAGAACTGCTGGCTGAGATATTCAACCACAAGTTCGCCGCCCTATGCAAAAAGTCGCCGCCAACGTCGTCAAGAAAGGCCAGAAGGTAATAGAGAAAAACTTCAACACGCTTGAAGCCCTTCGCGTGTTCTACATCCCGCACGGGATGATTGCCCCGAACCATTACAATCCAAACCGGCGATGTGCGCTACTTCGAGAAAATACAGTGGTGCATCGAACTGAGGTTGCGGCTCCTGGGCTTTTTCAAAAACAACCAATATGGCCGGACGCTGGATGATGACGGCAGAAGCCACGAGGAAGATTCAGGCATCGTCATTTACCTGCCCGACAACGGGCGCGACAAATAGCAACATCAATGACAACAATCAGAGAAGAAATCACGGAGTTGAAGCGGGAACTTCAAACCCGCCGCAGCGTTTACCCTCAGTGG
>JAKQEE010000105.1 GCA_029558635.1 Pseudomonadota bacterium
GTTTTCTGTAAGACCCATCCGGAAATTATTCAAAATACCAAGAAAGCAAATGAAATATATGCATATTTGTAAAATTTATTCTTGACATGTAAGACCCTGTTTGATATGTTCTCTTCATGGCGCATTTCCACATTAAAACCAAGAAGGGAAGACCCTACTTATATGTCCGGGAGATTGCTCGGGTCAATGGCAAACCTAAAGTCGTCTCGCAGGTCTATATTGGATCGCCGCAAAGAGTTGCCGCGTTGACGCGCGGGACGGACTCGGATGTCGTGGCCTTGAAGGTAGAGCAATTCGGTGCGGTCTGGCTGGCCTGCCAGATCGACAGGGATGTAAATCTCTGCAAGATTATTGACGACATCGTTCCTCCGGCACAGCGAGAGACGGGGCCCTCTGTCGGCGAGTACTTTCTATACTGCATTCTTAACCGAATGGTTGAAGCCGTGAGCAAAAACAAACTGGCCTCATGGTACCAGAGCACCGCCATTCAGCATATCCGTCCTGTTGATATTGAGGAACTTACCAGTAAACGCTACTGGGAAAAATGGGACCGGGTCTCTGAGGAGCACTTACAACAGATCACCAAAGCGTTCTTTGAACGGATATGGCAGCTTGACACGCCATCGGCCGACTGCCTTTTGTTCGACACCACCAACTATTACACCTACATGGCCAGCCATACCGAATCGGAACTGGCCATGCGCGGCAAAAACAAACAGGGGAAACATCATTTGAGGCAAATCGGTCTGGGGCTTCTGGTTGCCAGAGATTCGCGGATGCCTTTATACTACAGCGTTTATCCGGGCAATATCCATGACAGCAAGCATTTTGAAAGCATTATGGATGACATGTTTGGAGTCGTGTGCGGCTTGTCCAAAACCAAGGAGCGGCTCACGGTGGTCATCGACAAGGGGATGAACGCCGACAGCAACTACAGTTGGATTGACGAACATTCGCGCATGCATTTCATTACAACCTATTCTACCTATTTCGCCCAGGATCTGGCCACTACGCCGCTGGGACGGTTCGAACCGGTGGACATTGCCCACAATCGCCGTCTTCTTGACCAAGAC
>JAKQEE010000121.1 GCA_029558635.1 Pseudomonadota bacterium
AGCGGAGCAGGAAACAGCGGGCAATCCGCCGTCGTTCGTGTCGTACAGTAAACGCCTGTCCTCGCTAGTGACGGGCATATTGGCGGCGAAGGATACGCCGCTGGCATGGCGGACGTGGGCGGCGAAGATGCCGAAGGATGAATAATGCCAGTAGATATGTCGCGTTACCCAACGTGGGGCGTCCCTCCCCCGTCAAAGCGCGGCGACTTCCAGCCGATCAATCGCCGACTAGCCGATATGGTGAAAAATCAGGCTTGACAGGCTGGAATCGGCGGGTGTACAATGCGCCTATGAATACACAAACAGACAACCAAACAAAGACATATAAGGGCGGATTGCTGGATCGTATTCAGGCGCAATGGGTCGCCGACTGGCTGAAAAGCAACGGGGTACAGTTGTCGGCGGGCTGGACTTCCATTTGGCGCATGAACGCGAAAAAAGTTGCCGCGAAGTACGGCGTCAATGTGGACGATGTGACCCGCGCGGCAAACGGCGAAATGAGATAAAGGAGAGAAGCCATGAAAAACGTATCAGACCTTGCAAAGAATCAGGAAGATGCCGCGAAAAAAGCGGAGGACGAAAAGCGGCTAAAAGCCGAGGAACGCAACAAAAAGATCGTTCCCACGATTGCGCTAGTGATTGCGAATATCATCTTTATTTCCCTCGACTTCCGCGCCTATGATGTGGTCAAGACATTGACAGGCAAAACGGTTCTCGCCGCCGTGACCGTGATCGTGGCTGGCGTGATGGCGTTATTGTGGTGGGACTTGTTCTACCCTCACTCTCGCAAACATGACAATATAGACCAACGGAATATTTCCATCCTCGGAGCGGCAGTCGGCGTGATCCTGTCGTTGGTCTTGGCGTTTCTTGATTACCTTGTCGCCTCCACGATCAACACGAGTTTGCTTTGGGGCATTGTTATTTTATCCACAGGCATACAGGGCATTTTGCTCGCTTGGTGGTGGCACATTGACGCCTCGATTGACGCCTCGGCAAAACGGAATCAGCGCGTCGCTTCTCGCGTAGACTTGCAGGATACCGCCAAAGATTTCGAGGCGGAGATCGAGAATCTTTCCTCTCTTTCCGATAAACTGGAACATATCAAAAAGCAATTCCCCGGCAAAGGTCAGGCGGCAAAAGCGGCGCGTTCTCTTGGCTATCCAGTATTGGCTGAGATGTTATCGGATGATGACGGCGACGGTGTTCTGAATTACATGGACGCAATTGATAACCGCCGACCTGTTCCGCGCCCGCAAGCGCAACAGTCCTACGCTCAAACCGTCGAACGCCCCGAAGAGAAGGGCGGCAACGGAAACCGCCCTTCTTCGGGGCAACGGTAGTAAATCCGCCGATTGCCCCTGAAATACCCCTATTTGACACACAGAGGCACGGAAATGAGGCTGAGATTGCCAACGGATCGGAAGTGTTGGCAGAGATTGAGAGCCTGAAACCGATAAGCCTTCAATCCGTTGGCAATCTGGCAGAACTCCGCAGGGAGTGGCGTATCAATGCCAACACTGGACGATTGATTGGCGTGGTTTTTCGAGAACGAAACAAAGAACGAAAGGCGGTACGGTATGTCGGCAAGCGTAGCAAAGGCGAAAGAAAGGCAGAGTTCGAGCGTTATGCCAATGGATTCACAGGCGCACGACGAGGAAGAGCCAACGGAAGTTCTGTTGGCAATGCTGTACACAGCGGCGAAGATGCTGGAAAAGCGTTCATTGGCAACCGTCCTAACTGGACACGCGCCGACAACGAGAAAACCAGTTACTTACATTAGATTGCCAATGGTTGAAGTGGACGAACTTCTTGGCTTTAGGATCGTCCCCGATTCCATTGGCAATCCCCCGAAAGAAAAGGAATCCATTGGCAATGATACCTAGACTTGTTTTGATTGTGTTGGCATTTTCTACCATCGCTTGCTATACGTCCTCCGCGCTTGTAGAACAACAGCCAACGGAACAGCCAACACAACCGGCGGTATTGCCAACGGATCAAGCATTGGCAGTCGTAGCCGCCGCCGAAGCCTTGAACGTGCGGACGGGGCCAGCCGTAACGTACCCGACAACCTCGTACCTGCTGGCGGGCTGGCGCGTGGAGATCGTGAGCGAGTGTGTCGGCGGATGGGTCAAGATTGAATACAGCGGCATGACGGGATGGGTCAATGCCGATTATTTGAGCGGGAGCATTTGCGATGAATAAATTTCACGCCAAGCGAACATTTTTGGATGGGCGGTGGTTCGCATCCAAGTTGGAGTCTCAGCGTTACCTGC
>JAKQEE010000124.1 GCA_029558635.1 Pseudomonadota bacterium
AGCCACGGCTGGCATGGATGACCTGGATAAGGCGCTGGCTGAAATAGAGCGCGACATGACAAAGATGCGCTCCAATCCGAACGCCGATTTGAAGTTGATTGACGAAATCGAATTGCAGCGGCAATCCACGGCAATCAAGGCATGGTACGACGAATACCTGCAAGAGCAGATTAAAGCCAAAGAGAACTTTGACCGGCAGGAAAAGGCCAAACAGGATTCCATTGCCAAAGGCGCTCAGGAAACTTTAGACGCAATCCAAAAACAATACGACGCGGACGGGCAGTTACTCCGCGATAAAATGGAACTATACAAAGACCTGGCGGGCTTTGAAGATGAATACAGGAAAGTACAGCTTGATTGGATTGAACGGATCAAGAATGAAGAGATAAAAGCGACGGGCGACGTGGCGGCGGCTGAAAAGAAAGCAGCCAAGGAACGCGCTCAAATCGAATACAACCTTTTCAAAACAAAGACCGATTATATTGCAGACGGATTCGGGCAGCTTCAATCAGCTTTTTCAGATATTGCCAGCGTTTACGAAAAAGGCTCAGACGCCGCAAGGCAATGGGAAGAAGCGGCGCGGGCGATGGAGATCGCGCAAAAAGCCGTTGCCGTCGTGCAGGCGGTGGCGGCTATCGCCACGCAGGGACTGGGTGATCCCTACACCGCCTTCGCCCGTATTGCGGCAATGGCGGCGACAATGGGGGCATTGCTGGCCTCTATCGGAACGTCAATCGGCGGTTCCGGCGGGGCTGGCGTGGCCTCTGCCCCTCAATACGCATTCTCCAATTCTGTTTTGGGCGGTGAAGAAGGCGAATTAAGCGAGTCGCTCAAAAAGTCGTGGGAATATTTAGAAGACACCTACGACATGGAATATGAAAAACTCACGAAGATCCACAACGAACTAAAAGACCTGAACGACAATATCACGGGGCTGGTGACTTCCATCATCAGGACGGGCAGCGTGGGAGCTGGGTTCACGTTGCCTTCCGGCGGGCCTGGCTCGGCAGAGTCGCTGGTAAATAAGCTGTCCGAATCAGGAATCATGTCTTTATTCATGGGCGGCTCAAATTTTAGCGGATCCATCGCGTCAACGATCAACACAGTCCGGGCCATCGGCCTAGACTTCGGCAGCCTGATTGTTGAAAAATTTGTTCCTAAGCTACTCAGCTCGTTGGTCAGCGGTATCTTCGGCGGCGGGACTGAATATTGGTCGGGTGCGTCCGGTATTGGCATTGGTGGTGGTTCGGTTGGTGGCTTCCAACAGGGTGGCGGAACTTCCGGCTATACTTGGCAGGATATGTATAGCAAAAAAGACGGCGGATGGTTCAAATCTGATGAGTATCGCTATTGGCGGCAAACCGCTAGCCTCGATGCAGGCGTGGTGGAGCTGTTCTCTAAGGTCTATAAGGATTTATCGGATACTCTGGTGGAATTAACCATCGGCCTGGGGCAGGACATCACAAAAACACTGGCCTATGTCTTCCCAGGCGGCACACTGGCCCTCAACGGCCTGAGCGCGGAGCAAATCAGCGAAACCCTGACCAACTACTTTTCTGCCCAGGCAGACGCCGCAGTTCAAACCTTGTTCGGCGCACTTTTAAAGGGCTATCAGGAAGTCGGGGAATCCTTGACAGATACAGCCGTCCGCCTCATGGTTGATAAGGAAATCGTGCTGGAAGTGCTGGCACAGACCAACCAGGCCTATTCAGGTTCCACGGCAAACACAATCGCATTTTCCGAGGCGCTTATTAAGCTGGCGGGCGACCTTGAAACATTAACGGATATTGCCTCCACTTATTATGACAAGTTCTTCACCGATGAAGAAAAGCACATCCGCTTACAAGAGCAAATGACAACCATCTTCGGCGCGATGAACATGGCGCTCCCCGAAACACGGCAGGCTTATAGAGATATTGTGGAAAGCCTCGATCTGACCACCGCAACGGGGCAAGAGGCATATATCACGCTTTTAAAGCTGGCTGAATCAGCCGACACCTATTACTCTACCCTGGAGGACATGGCTGATGACCTGGTTTCCGCCGCCGAATTAGCAGCGCAGGCCATCAAGGACGTCCTTGACGCGACGAACACGGCAATCGGTGAACAGATCAGCCTTTCCAGCGCGGCGGCTT
>JAKQEE010000140.1 GCA_029558635.1 Pseudomonadota bacterium
ACTGCTCCCGCTAACTGCATCCGCGCCCATGGGCAGGCGGAAACCAATCATCGAAACCGAATCATGATCTGTGGGCGTGGAAAAACGAATCATCATTTCTGTAGGCCAGAAAATGAATCATCGCTTACAGGTCAGGAAAAATGAATCATCAAAAGTCAATCATCATTTCCAGAGGTCAGATTTTGAATCATCGTTTCTGAATCATCACATATCCATTTGCTCATTGTCTTATCCTTTCGTTTGTTGGTTTCACGTAAACTGTCACATAAACGCCCTCAACTTCGCCGTCAAGAGCGTATCGTTTCTCAAGGTTGCGGTACTTGCACACCTGCGAATCGTCCTTGTAGACAATCCCGCTCATGGCATCCTCAACCGCTCTGGCCATTTTAATCAGGTCTGGCTTGACTGTCGGTTCTGTCGGGGCGCTTGGCTTCAACATGCGGGCGTTCTTGCCGGTTCCGTAGTGCGCCTTTGGCCTGTTCAGAACAAACACCATATCGAGTTCGACGGTGCTTTTCGGGATAGGCGTTGACCACGTGCATGCAGTCCTTGCCGTTACTCCGACACGCCGCCGCCACTCTGGGAGACGTTTGCACGAATCACGGGCATAGTATCGGGTAACAAACTGCTTGCTTCCCTGTGTCGCCGGTTCTCCGTACACTGCGAATGCGAACGATTTCATTCTTTTCCTCCGAACAACGGTAGTCCGTCCGTTGTGTTTGATGGTGATTCTGGATGACGCGCCAGTGCCTTGCGCTGTTCATCACACCAGATTTTGTATGGGTGTAGACTCCGTTGTCCGAACGGATAAGCATTAAACAGGGCGCGTTTGAACGCTCCGTACGAAACGCCCTTGCAGTCCTGTTCCACTTTGGCGATAACCCTCTGTGCCGCGTACCGCCAGTTCATGGCTTCACCGGCAGCGGCGGCAGGTCGCGCCGGTCTATATCACGCCAAAAGCAGTTCCGTGGTGGACTCACAAGATGTCGTCTCGTGCCAATAAATGGAAGTTGGCAACCGTCGTGATCCACATAGATATATCTATCATCCTCCGGCGGCTCGCTTGCTGGGTGCCACTGCTGCGCAGCCTCCAGTTCGGAGATGCGGGCGTTCGCCGCTTGCAGCAATGCCGCTTTGGCGTCAACCATAGAATCCATTCCAGATATTTCCTGCTCCATGTTTGTTCGCTGCATTTCCAGTTCGGCGATGCGTGCGCGTAGTTGCTTTTTTTCATCGTTCAGCCGGACGCACTCCGAAAGCATGGTCTCGTAGTTTACTTCCAGTTCGGCTATGCGCTCAGATGACTGCTCTTGTATTTCGTCAATGCGTGCAACTAGCCCGCTAATCTGTTTTTCCTGTTCGGCTATGCGTGCGCGGAGTTTTTCATAGTCATCAAAATATACTGATTTGTTACCAAATGTATCACGGAAAATTCTTACTTGATCTTCACTCATCTCACTTCCTCCACTCGCGCACAAACAGCGCGGTTGCGATTATCGCCACTAACACAATCATTTCCATTGTCGGTTCCTTTCGCTGTTTCCGTTACCACTACCTAACGTCCGCCGCCTTCGGGGATGCGCCCGAAGCGTCTATCTTGCTGTCCGCCCACGCCCACGCCAACGTTTCAAGTTCTTGCGCCGTCAATGGCCACCGCTTTTCCATTTTCAAAGCAGTCTGAAATTGCTCCGCCAGTTCCCGCGGTGTTGTTGACAAATCACACGCTTCAGGGCTTATGCCGCGCTTCATGAGCCTGTTGAAAATACGAGTTCGACACATTCCCCAATTGATTCCCGCCGCTTCAACTTGCCGTCCAAACTTGCGCCACTCGGTTGCCATGTCCGCCGCCGTTTTGCGTTTTGTCATATTTTGATTTTCCTTTTTGGTTCGCGTGTCCACCGGGAACAGGGAAGGGAATCAGAAAAACACCCCGCGCCCGATGGACACGCCAGCCGTTACCCGTCGGTAAGGCCGTTAAAAATCATTCAAATGTTAAATGGCATTCTGCCAGCATCACGCCGAAAAATCAACCGCCCGCGCCATCTTGATCAAGTCCGGTTTCACAACAGGATCGCTCGGTGCGCTCTGCTTCAAAATCCACTGGTTGCGACCCTTCCCGAAGTGCCCTGCAGGACGCGGCAGAATAAACTCCATGCCCAACTCGATCCGCTCAGGTGTCAGCACACGCATAGACCAGGGACACGCCGCACGGGCAAGTATACCCACCTGCTTCCGCCACGGTTCCAGACGCTTGCAGGAATCCCGGCAGTAATGCCGATCAACGAATTGTTTGCTCCCTTGGGTGGCAGGCAGCCCGGGCACGAAAAACCAGAAGTAGTTGAATGAGGCCTCACTCATGACGCAACGCTCCTTCCAGTCGTAATGCTTTAGGGAACTCACGCGGCAGTATGGATTTTCCAGCACTGTCTTTTTTGCCGAAGAACGGAATGCCTGCCACCGCGCACTGCCGCCGCAGGCTGTCTATCCATTCAGTCTTGCAGGTGCGTTTGTTTGCGCCTGTTTCTGCGCCACAGATGACCCAATCCAACGCCGCCGTCTTTTTGCTGCCGATCCACGTGCTACTTTCATCCTGGACAAGAAACCGCTCGCCGGTCAGGAAATTATACTTCTCGAAAATAGGCGGCGCACACATCCCGGGGTTTGTTTGTCTGATGGCCGCATTGACCAACGTAACCGGTCCCAGCATCGGCTCAACACTCACAAACCGACCCGCCGCTTGGATCTCCAACAACACAGGAATCCGCGCATCCGCACGCCGTTGATTTTCCACGCTCACGCCCACCCACAGGTTCGGCAGGTTCGCCAGGTACGCTGTGGACGCCAATGTATCTATATTCGGATGGGTTCCCGCCAGTATCTGCATCCGTTCCAACAGCACCTCGGGACGCTTCGTCAGAAACATAAACTGGTGCCGACTGCACCGCTTAATCACGCGCATCACTTCCAGAAAATCTTCCCACGCAATGTCCGGGTGCCCAATGTCGCCCATGGAACACACAAAAACCCGCTGACCACGTCGCATGTGCAACGGCTCTTCAACGCGATCGGGATGAAACCGCAACGAAAACGGCTCGTCCTGGGGATACCCGCAACGACCCCGCAACCGCGTTTCCGCCATCTCCCGCGCATAACAATGCGCACACCCCTCACTCACCGCCGCACACCCCGTCCAGGGATTCCACGACCGTGTAGCCCATTCGATATTGGTTTTATTCATGATTCCTCACTTTCTTTCGTGTGTTTTGTGTCTTTTGTGGTTAATTATCCAAAGCAGGTCGCGCTCATGTATCACTGTGTTCATTTCTCCACCCTCCTTTTCACAAACTTTACCCACGCCACGATCGCCACCACCACGACCGTAAGCACCAGAAATTCCATGTACTCAGTCATTGCGTTTCTCCTTGTTGATTGTTATTTTCTGCGAATGTTTTCGCCTTGCATTGCTATTGCCACGCATTGCCCGCCCTTCCAGTTAAGCCTATCAACTACGGAATTTCCAAAACGTCCGTCCGTTTTCGAGGCAAGCATTTTGGCAAACTCGTTTCCTGTTTTTTCGTCTATTACCACAGTCCGTAGTTTAGCCTGGTTTCGTGCAGTCAACACGTTATGCAATTCTCCTGCTGCGTAGTCGGTTACCGTCATCTTGCTTATATCGTCCAACACCAGCAGTTTCACCCGCTCTAATGCTGTCCTTGTATTGTGTTGCCTCATAACATCCTGAAAACCTGTCCCTGCACAGTCCACAAATGCAGCAGGCACACCGTAACGCAAGGCAGTATGCACAAGTATTATGCCGACCTCAGACTTACCTGCGCCTGGAATATCCTGCAACCACGCACAGCGGTCTCTGTTGGCTCGTAATTCATTCAGTGCGTTGCTCTGCCAGTGATACAGCCCGCGCTCCCTGTAGTTAGCCACAGCGCGTGGAATCAAGCCCATAGACATGGAATCCGCAATCATCCTGTCGAATTGATCGCGCTTCCGCTCTGCTTCACATTCTGCATCGTATTCGGCAGCACACTTCCGGCAATACGAAGTGCCACCCGTTTGCCAATCAACAGGATTATGGCAGCCAGAGACAATACTGTTAATACAAACGCCATGATTCCATACCCTGCCGTCATCGTAGTGCATGTTTCCTTCTTCATCAATGTGTGAAATTCCGTGACTGTGTATCTCGCGTGCGTATGTCATATTAAAACCCTACGTCATATTCTTCTGAGTTTTCAGACTCATACTTCAGTTTAGCGTTGTCATACTTACCCTCAACGATCTTCACTACCGCATCGGTTGACAGAAACCAGTCGATATTCGCACGCCAACCAGATTTGCCCATGAGGAATTCAGAAGCAGGTATCTTTTGCAATGCACTTTTCCAGTTTTCTATGAAGGTAGCTTCTTTCGTGCGTGCATTCAAGAGGGTCATGCGCTTTTTTGTCAGTGTCGCAGTTGGTAGTTTCGTTTTTTTTGCCATGTCGTTCCAAGCGTCGATAATTTCGTTTCTTGGAGGTAGGCACTCTTTCTCTTCTGTAAATATATTCTGTATATCTGTTCTGTATATATGTTCTGTATTGTGTAACGTTTTCGTGAGGGGGGGTGTAACGTTTTCGTGAGGGGGGTGTAACGTTTTCGTTACTGTTGCCTGTAACGTTTTCGTTACTGGGTGTAACGTTTTCGTTACTGTTGCCTGTAACGTTTTCGTTACTGGGTGTAACGTTTTCGTTACTGGTTACGCACAACTTATACCCATATCCATGAGGTATTTTCTCTATCAGTTTACGCTCGCTAAGACCCTTAATTCCATCGCTGACACCTTTCGGGGTTATACCAAGCATGTCTCCTATTCTCGACCTTGTAACGGAAGCAACGCCAAAAGTGTCCGCGTGTCTAAATATTGCAAGCCATACTTGCCGTTCTGGTACTGACAGTTCTGGAGATATTACATCCCAGAAGTAATTGAATTGTGCCCATCTGTCAAGGTTATTCATAACCGCCTCCAAATAAATAAACGCCCGACAGGCTGCAATGAACACCGTAAAGGAATCCACCTGTCGGGGCGTTAGTCTTGGGCTATATGTTGTTACGATGTTCATTGCGCTTTCATTCTACCTTACCTGGCGCGCCGTTGTCAAGGGAAAACAGGTATGGCTGTAGGCAGAAAGGCGAAAACCAGATGCGCTCCCGCTTGCAGTTGTCTTTACCCTGTCCGTCTGATTGTGATCCATACCCGCCGTGCGCCTTCCATGCAACACAATCCCAATCATCAGGAAATATGTATTCTCCGTCGTACCCACAGACGGCTATACGCATCTCTTCGCCGTGTTCAATAGCATAATCGTAGACATCGCCACGCACATCCTCATTATCATCATAGACCACGCTGCAGTTATCAATGTATGGAGGATCAAGCAACATTCCTGTCAGTCCGTTCTTTATTGTCACTGTTGGCGATGTTACACGCTTCCAGTCTCCGCACATGACGCGCACAGAATCAAGCCGCGCCTGTAGATCACGGAACATGGACTGTATATACTCTTGTCTTGTCCCCCTGCCTGCGTCGCCAAGGTGCGTACAGGCGCGATGGACGCCCATGCCCGCGTTGCCAAGGTGTGTACTCTTGTCTTTCCATGCGTTGCCGATCGTGCTACACACGCCCCATACCCATACGCCAGCAAGTTTTGGATCATACCATTCCGGATCGCGCAACAATTCCTGTTCAACATCAACACCAAAACACCAATCACGTCGCGCCGCCAGATCAATCTCGTTGACGGGCCAGTCTGCATATTGCGCCACCGCATCCGGATCGGCTTTGACCGCCCGCCAGAAATTGGTAAGCCAGGCATTTATGTCGTTTACGGTCTCAATCCTGCCTTTGTGTGTTTCCGGCCTGTTCAACAATACCGCGCCGCCTCCAAAGAACGGCTCCACATAATTTTGCACGTCGCCGAAACGCTCCCAAATCAAATCTGCCACCTGCGCTTTTCCCCCAAACCACGGGTAAGGGGTTTTCATTGCTCCACCTCCGTTGCCGTCAGCGCGACTGCGTCTCCGTGGGTCGAAACGTGTATCTCTACGCCGATATTCTCAAGTATCTCAATTCGTGCTTTCATGTCGGCAAGCTGTAATTCCACGCGGCGTGTGTAGTCATGGTGCGAGGCTATAAGATTTTTAATTTCAATACTTCGCTCAAGCGAAAAAGCGCTTAACAAAAACATTGTCAGTGTAATAAGGAATAATTTTAAGTGTTTCATTGTGTCTCTCCTGTTGTTTTGAAATCCCCGCGCCGCGTTATCCACGTTAAGCACCGCATGTTTACCTAACCGCGGCGCGGGGGCACGCACACATTATGCGTTGTTGTTAAGGATATCGATCATGGTCTCAATCTGCTCAGGGTTCAGGTTCGCCACTACCGTTCCGAAGTTATCGCGGCTAATCTGCTCCAGCTCCTTCAGGGTCTTGCCGCTTTCCCTTCTCGCCGCCTTCAACGTCTGCATCAGGTCGAAGTGCGACATTTTCCTCTCTTGCGTTGGCGGTTCCAGCGAAGGCGGCTCTCCATCTGCTATATGCTCCGCGTCTTCAAATTTGTCTGCAATCGCGTCCAGGTCGTTTACGGGTTCTCCTGTGGGCTCAGATGCTACTGTCTCGATAATCGCTCCGTCATCATCAACCAGTGCGCTTGCAGGGGCTATTGTCTGGAGGTCAACCCCGCTGCGGGTCTCAACAGATGCCCATTCAGCCAGAATGCTCTTTGGTGCATATTTGCAGACTCGAATTACCACAGTTTTCAGACACATGCTGTCCGGCGCCGTCTGCCATGGGGAATCTGGCTTGTTGAATGCTTTGCTATACTTCTTGCCGTGGGCGATGCATTCCTCTTTGGTCATGTATTCAAACAGCGGCATTCCCGTGGGCGGATGGGCAATGGCGTAGTAGCCCAGCACCTTGCCCCGTTCTCCTTTAATGCAGGGCTTATGGATGACTTTCGGCTCAGTCCCACATTCCATTTCAAACAGGTCGTTCTCATGCACAGTACCTACGCGGATTGTTGTTCCGGCGCGACGGGCTAACTCGATAAGCCCCTGATAGCCCATTTGAAATGTAGCCTGATCATTGTACGGGATAATGTGGCACTGCCCAAGCGGTGTGTTCGGCTCCAATCCAAACGCGCCACAGGTCGCCAGCGTGGTCAGGATGGACAGATCAGTACATTCCAGTAATTTCTTATTGCGGGTGATGGCGTTCTGGAATACTCTGAGCATTCTGTCTGGCTCAATGTGTTTCGGAAGCACTTCCAGCAATTGTGTTTTCCGTTTTTCGATAAGCCCCTTAGTGTGGCTTACTTTCGTTGCGAGTTCTGTTGACATTCTGATTCTCCTATTGGTTGTTTTTTCTTTTCCCTATCCGCAACACGCGGAATGTTGACTCTTTTACCTCATGTGCCTTGCGGGTCTGTGTTTTGTATGAGACCGTCTTGTCTCCCACATGTGCAAACGTGCTATCACTTATAACGCTTTTGAGTTCGTTCAGGATGACAGACTCGTGATCTTCAAGTCGCTTCTGCGCCTTCCTGATACGCTCCAGTTGTTCCAGTTTCGGAAGCCAGACATCCGGTTCAAGTTCTATTTCCGCGCCGGTGTCATTCGGATGCAGTAGCGCGATTGCTCTGGCCGTTGCGGGACTTCCGTCAACCGGCGGTGGGGTGCCAGTTAGCACATAGTCATTCCAGAAGTGTGATAACTGCTTTACCAGCACCGCCTGAAATCGCTCATTGGCTTCGATTTCGTAGACCCTAAACTCATTGCCGCCTATCAGCACCGCCAGCCATGCCTGCTTTAATCCAGTAACAAAGAGCTGTTGTTGAATCTGTATCTGGTAGGCAATCGGCGGTTCGTCTGTCCAGTCTGCCTTGTTGCGTCCGTCCGTCGTCTTGATTTCAAGTAGACCAATGTTTTCACCGTCATGGTTACAGACAAATCTGTCAGGGGACGCGCCGATAAACGGGTAATCAGCATGGGTATACAGGGTTTCGCCATCGCCCCAGATACCGCCGAATGCAGGGATATTATCCTCTGCCCATTCAACAAAGCGGTCTGCTATGGGCGATTCCAGCACCTTGCCCCAATACATGCGCTCGGACTCGGTTGCGGTGTCAACATCGCCTACCTTGCTTGCCCAAACGCTGTACGGAGATGCCCAGTCGGACTCACCGAGGATTGCCGCTGCCTCACTTGCTCCAATACACTTCTTGCGCTGCTCAAGCCATTCAGTCCGTTCCATAAATCCGCCTTTCTTCCGCCAGGTCGTGCGCTTCCTGTGAGGCGTTGAAGTCGTAGTAGTCCTCTGATTTTTCCCACGCCTGAAAATTTTCGTCCCAGTAGTAGCCGGAGATTTCCACTTGGCCGGCATAGCCGTATTTGACCATGTCGCTCAGGTAGTCATCTGCGGCATCCTCCGGGGTGTCGAAGCGGGGTATCTCCACCTCGTCTGCATAGTCCCATTTTTGAGATTTGCCGTCGCCCCAGTTCCAGTATTTAGCGTTTCGCATTTTCGTTCTCCTTTTGATTTTCAAAATTTTCAGTAACTTTTCATTTTCCGCCCGCTCTATCGCCGTCAATTTTCCCGGGTCAAGAGTGAGCAGACGCTTTATTTTTTCAAGGTGTTTTGTGTCCATGTCGAAATAACGTCTCGCAATGCCGGCAGGTTGACACCGATACTGTCACGGTAGGCGATTTCGGTGACAGCGTACAGCCATGCGATCAGGATTGCGCAGAAGATGGATTCAGCCATTGCAATTCTCCTTCACCCATTTCTGGATCGCCTGCCAGTAGGCGGGCGTCTTCAGGTTCAGGGTCCGCCCGTTGATCCAAGAGTAAAGAGTCTGTGGACCAATACCGCACTCGTTCGCAATATCAGGTAGCAGCACATGGCGATTTTTCATCAGGTAGTCCTTGATTTTTTCTTT
>JAKQEE010000190.1 GCA_029558635.1 Pseudomonadota bacterium
AGCGATCCTATGTTCTGCTCTTTAAACCCTTCGGCTGGGTTGTCGGGACGGGATACTACCGGTAAAGCTTCCAAGTAACAAACAAAAAGTCAGGGCCGCAACGCCCTGACTTTTTTGTTGCCGGAGCCTGTTCCGGCACCCGGACGAAACCATAAGAAATATGGCAGCGCTACCACGCTTCCGGGAATGCCATATTCGTGTATAAATCCTCAAGCTTTTTCTTGTGGCCGCGCTCCATCGACGCAAGCTCCTGGAAAACCTTTTTCTGTGCCTTGTCCGCGCTTGCTTTGGCCAGTTGGGTGTACATCTGCATAGCTGCCAGTTCATTCTTGATGGCGATCACCAGACCGTCAACCGGTTTCAGATCGGGCGTCAGCGGAGGCGTGGGGAGCTCGTCCGCCACCTTGTAATCCGCCGATTCGGAAAATTGAAGTTCCGCGGCCCCTTTGGCCAGATAGCCTTTTAACGTGAGCTTGTGCTGGGCTTCTTCACCGGCAAGCTCCTGGAACAGCTTCCTGAGATTCGCGTCCTTCGCTTTTTTGGCCACGCCGCTGTAAAATTTATTGGCTGCGACTTCCGCTTTGATGGCGTTGGCAATGATCTTTTTGAATTCACTCCGGGTCATGGTTTCACTCTCCTTAATGTTATGTGGGTATGCTGTCGATAAAGCCTTTTTCTTCAAATTGGTTCTGCGCGGTTTCATGAATCCGTATCATGACAAAAACCTTCTGGTCACACGTGTTCCCTGTAGCATAGCTGATTTTCATTGTCAAACGACTCGCAAGGCGCAAAGAGACTCTGTTATGAGCCGGTTTCGCGGCAGAAATAATCAGCCGTTGCCGACCGGCGGCACAACGCCAAAAAACTCGAAGCCTGTCTTACCGACATGAATGATGAATTCAATCGTCTGCTTCGGGGAAAGTTCCGGAAAGAAAGCAGGGGAAACCGCCGGGTCGCCAAGAGTGAAAGGCTGATCCGCAAAACGTTTGCCGGGTCGGCGTTCCGGCGGTCCCGCTTGCGCTTATCGGCGTTGACTCACGGAGAGGTTGAGACCCGTCGCCGGTTGCAGCGGAAGGCTTTCCGCCGCCGCGCCGCGCGTGACGCCAACGGCGGAACTCAGCTCTCGCCGCTTCACTCTTTATCGGCGCCGTGCGCAATCGAAGCCGCGGCGATTGTCAAGCCCCCACGCGTTGTTGCCTGCGCGGGGAGGGGAGGCAGTGGACGGGCAAGCTTCACATGATCAAAAGAGCGCATAGCGAATCCATCCGGCCGATCCCGGCGCCGTGCTCCGCTTTGGAAAGACGGATTCCCCCGTCGGCGTTTCCTGGAGAGCTTTGAAAAATGTCATTTCGAGGAGCGTGAGCGACGAGAAATCTTCAGGATGGCCGTTTGTTCAAGATTTCTCCCTTCGGTCGAAATGACAAAGAAGAAGCCGAAATGACAAAAATGGCCGTTATTCAACGGCTCTCTCCTGGTCGGCATTTTATTTTTCCAGTGTATTTAAAGCTTCTTTGGCGTCTTCGATGCTGCCAAACATCTGCAGATCCACATCGCGCTTGAGCAGTTCATCGCCCAACTTCATCAGCAGAAACGCACTGGTCGTGTATCTGGTCACATTGCTGTAATATTGCATGACGTGCTTGAGCATGTCCGCATACTCATGGGTCAGCTCCGGAGCAATATTGAAATTGTCGTAGTTGACGATCGTGGGCACTTTCTTTCCGAGCGGCGCGAGGATCGCTTCGATGCCATTTTTGATTCTTCTGATCTCTTCGCTCGTGCGTATGTTATAGTTTGAGAAATTGACGTAAAAAGAGTTTCGCTTGGGATTGTATATCAGACGTTCTTCCAGCGGGATGACCACCAGCTCTTTTCTCAACCCCATGAGTCCATGCTGGAAAATACGCTCGTCCATCAGTTTCGGAGGCGTCTTCATCACCGGTTTGAATTCCATATTCGCTAAAATATCTTTTTCCAGATCTATGCCGGGCGCAATTTCAATCAACGCTATGCCGTCCTCGACCAGAGAAAACACGCAACGTTCCGTCACGTAAAGAACCGGCTGCTTGGCTGCCGCAGCGTACTTTCCGCTGAAAGTGACCTGTTCCACGTGATTGAGGAATTTTCTTTCCCTGCCTTCTTCCAGAATCGTCAGTTTCCCCTCGTCAACGGAGACTTTCAGGCCCCCGGCCGTAAAAGTGCCGACAAAAACGATTTCCTTGGTGCTCTGGCTGATATTAATGAAGCCGCCCGGCCCGACGAAGCGGGGGCCAAATTTGCTGACGTTGATATTGCCGTGTTTGTCGATTTCCGCCGATCCCAGAAATGCGACGTCCAATCCGCCTCCGTCATAGAAATCGAACTGATAAGGCTGATCGATCAGGCAGTCCGTGTTTGTCCCCGTGCCGAAATTCAGGCCGCCGTTGGGCATGCCGCCGATCACGCCCGGTTCTGCCGTCATGACGAGCGACGTAAGGATGCCTTCTTCGTTCGCCACATTGGCCACTCCTTCGGGCATGCCGATGCCCAGGTTGACGACGCTTTTCGGACGAAGCTCAAACGCGGCGCGTCGCGCAATGATCTTTCGCGGCCCCATCGCCATAGGCGGGATATATTTCATGGGTTTGCGGACCTCTCCGCTCAGAGAGGGATCATATTGAACGGCAAAAGTCTGCCAATGATTCTCCGGCCTCGAAACCACGACGTAATCGACCATGATCCCGGGGACTTTCACGTCACGACAATTCAGCGTGCCTTGTTCTGCGACGCGCTCAACTTGCGCAATCACGATTCCTCCGCTGTTTTTCACCGCCATGGCAATCGCCAGCGCCTCCAGGGTCAAGGCTTCCTTTTCCATGCTCATATTGCCGAACGTATCGGCCGTTGTTCCCCGGATAAACGCGACATGAATGGGGAAGGTCTTGTAAAACAGGTATTCCTGCCCCTCAATTTCAATCAATTTTACAAGATCCGCGCCCTCCCTGAACGTCTTTTCATTTAATTTGCCGCCATCGTATCGCGGGTCGATATAAGTTCCCAGACCGACCCTGGAGATCACCCCCGGCCGTTTTGCCGCCACTTCACGAAAAAAATGCGAAACGACGCCCTGAGGCCAGTTGTAGGCAAGAATCTTGTTCTCTTTGATCAGCGTTTGCAGTTTTGGCGCAAGTCCAATGTGGCCGCCAACCACCCTGCCGACAAGTCCTTCGAGGGCCAGGTGATTCAATCCTTTTTTAGCAGTGGCGCCGTCGCCCTGGCCCGCCGCGTAAATAATGGATAGATTCCGGGGAGTGCCGGTATTCAGAAATTGATCCGCAAGCGCAATGGCGAGTTCTTCCGCAAAACCGGCGCCGACAAAACCTTCCGTGGCAATTACGTCGCCATCCCTAATCGTCTTGACGGCATCGGCCGCTGAAACGACCTTTTCTTTTTTTTGTGAAGAATCCTTCGAATGATGAGTTGGGCTGTCCGCCATCGATCGTATTCCTCCTCTTGATAAAGCCGTCCGCCGGACAACCGGCGATAGAAGCCTATTTGCGCGACTCCTGTGGCGCGACCCCCGCCGGCGGGGCTGTCGGCTTGCCTTTTTCCGCGGCCTTCCGCATTTCTTCCATGTCTTTGATCATCCCTGACGAGGAGAAATCCTGATCTTCCGAAGCGACTTTTTTCTTCGATCCGTTGCCGTCACAGGCGACAAAGAAGACAACGCAAGCCAACAGCGCAACCGTCAGCCGTATCGACAGAAATTTCTTCATAACCAATCCTCGATGGAAAAACGTCGGGGCCGGGGGTGCCCGACCCCGACGTAAAACAACGTTTTTACAGTTTGAAAATCGGCTTTAACGCTTTGGGCATATTCTCTCCCGCGGACGTTTTTGTAAAGAGGGATACGACGACGGTCAAGACAACGGCTCCGGCGACGCAGAAAAGATAGCCCGCAAAAGGAAACCTGAAAATTTTCAGGTTCTCGAGAATAAGATAGGCCGGATTCGAGATGACGGCAAACACCAAACCGGTGAGAATGCCTTCCGTCGAGCAACGCTTCCAGAGCATGCCGATCGCGAAAGTGGGAATCGTCACGGAAGCAAAGAACCCCCACCCCAGCGCCCCGAGGATGGCCACCATTCTTCCTCCCCATAACCCCATGCCGATCGCGATGAGCGGAACAATGACCTGCAGAATCTGGCCGATGCGGATCTGCTTGTCGTGAGGAATCTCGTGGCCGAAAGCGCCGATCAGATCCCGGGTGATGGCGCTCGAAGACAGAGAAATGAAGAAACTGGAAGTTGAAACGATTGCAGCCAAGAGGCCCGCCATCACCAGCGCCTGCGTGACGCCTCCCAATTTGCTTACAAAGAGGAAGGCGGCATTGTCCGCTTTCGCCAGCGCCGGAGAAGCGCCGGTTGCGACGATATACAATGCGCCGTAGCCGCAAAGAATCCAGACGATGGAAGTCACACCGTAGCTTAACCCTCCGATGACGCCGGCCTTTTTGATATCCTGCGGCGTCTTTAGGGAATACATTTTTGCCAGCATCGTGGGTTGGCCCATCGCGCCCACAAAAAAGATCAGTCCGAACACGAGGGCGGCCTGAAGCGGCATCGAACCGAATCCATCCACAAAGGAAGGACCGAATTGCGGCGAATTCATGATCGGGGTTAAATCGCCGCCGGTCATCATGAAAAAGCCGACGAGCACGGCAATCACTGCGATCAACATTACAAAGCCCTGGAAGGCGTCGGTCAAAATGCTTCCGGACATGCCGCTGAAAATCATATAGGCCACGGTCGTTCCAAACATGATCACGATGCCCCATTCATTGGAGACCCCGAGCATCTGGTTCATCAGGATGCCGCCGCCGATCACCTGAGAGGACAGGTAGGAGATGGCGGCCAGGAATAATCCGATGGCCAGAACGGCGCGAACGGCCTGGCTGTTGAATCTCACCCGGGCGATATCCGGCAGCGTCGCCACGTCGGTGACATCCGCCATGCCGCGCATCCGTTTGGCCAGGATCCAGTAGCCGTATGCCATGCCGGGACCGCAGGCGATCGTCATCCAGATGGAGGACATGCCGAATTTGTAAACCAGACCGGGGCCGCCGATGAAACCGAAAGCGCTCATCACGGCCGCCATGGAGGCAAGCCCGATGGTTACGCCGCCAAACATCTTCGTGCCGCCGAAAAACTGCTCGGCCGTTTTGGCGTATTTGCTGGCGTAAAAGCCGATGCCCATAGAGATAAGGATGAAAACGATCGTATATCCGATGATCCACGGTGAAGGCTGAATAAATTGTTCGTTCATGGCGAAAAGTCCTCCTTAGTGTAATTTTTCCTGTTGCGTCACTTCATTTTCGAATTCAGCCCACTTATCCGGAGGCAGGATATGTTTATCAAACCAAACCAGAAGGCCTACGGCGGCGGCAACCATGGAACCGATCCAGAAGAAGACAATCGCGCCGAACATTCCCGGATGCATACCCAGAATAAAATCCAGTTTCTGGCCTCGAGTCTGATAGGCCATGACAAAAGCAATCACCCAGCAGACAACGTTGAAAATCACCGGATAAACAAGAACGCTGACAGGCATCTTCTCATTGGTAACGGCGCCGAGCAAATAAAATGCGCCAACGATGAGAGCGCTGGCAAAAAAGCCGCACAGAATGAGGCCGCTGTTTTTATTTACGGCGCCGCTCCAGGCAGCATAAAGCACGAATGCCCAGAGCAGAGCCATAATAACTACGATAACATCTCTCTTTTGATCGCCAATAGTAATCATCTGATGCTTCCCTCCTTCCCTAAAGGTCAATGATCGTCGTGGAGCCACCCCGGCCGCTTTGCTGCTCAACCTTTCCTCTTTTTACACCCCCTTTGATGCAATCGTATTCTCCCGTGAGCTCGCAACAAGCATGCCATCGTGAAGCGACGTTCCAATTCGGCAACCGACCGGATTTTCTTAGGAAATATTATAGTGAAAAAGGATCGCAACCATAGACGTAACGCTACATGTATCTATTCGCATACGCTTTTGGAAAGAAAAAAGAGCTGAAAAAAAAGAATTTTAGGACTTGGAATGAATCAGGGGAATGTCGAATTTTTTCATTTTTTTATAAAGCGCGGTGCGATGAATGCCGAGCAGCCTGGCAGCCTGGTTCTTGTTGTTGTTGCTGATCTGGATGGCCTGAAGCAGGGCTTCTTTTTCCGAATCTTCCCTGATATTCTTCAAGATGATCGATGTCGATGGAGAGGGTTTCCTGGCCAGGCCGCGGAAGAAGACCGGCAAATGCTCCACGCAAATCTTATCCTCTACCCCCTCAATGGAGCAAAATATTCTTTCAAGAACATTGGAGAGCTCACGGATATTGCCCGGCCAGTCATATTTTTCGAATATCCTGATGACTTCAGGAGAGATTCCGCTGATATTGGTGCCGCACTCTTTGCCCATCGTCAGGACGAGATGCTGGGCGATCATCGCAATATCTTCCTTCCGTTCCTTCAAGGGGGGAATGTTGATTGGAATGACATTGATCCGGTAATAGAGGTCCTGCCGGAAAAGTCCTTCTCTCACCCGTTTCTCCAGGTTCTCGTGGGTGGCGGCGATTAGCCGGAAATCACATTTGGTGACGCGCGTTCCCCCCAGCCTCTCCAATTCTTTCTCTTCCAGGACCCGCAGTAATTTGGGCTGCATTTCCAGCGGCAATTCGGTAATTTCGTCGAGAAAGATGGTGCCCTGATGGGCGAGTTCGAATTTTCCCGGTTTGCTTTTGTTGCCGGCGCCGGTATAGGCGCCGGGTTCATAACCGAAGAGTTCGCTTTCCATCAGATCTTTGGGAATTGCGGCGCAGTTAATTCTGACGAACGGCGCAGCCTGACGGTCGCTTGCGTGATGAATGGCGTGGGCGAAGAGTTCTTTGCCCGTTCCGCTTTCTCCCATGAGGAGAATCGGGGCATTGGTCTTGGCCGCTTTGACGGCAAGTTTGCGCAGCTCCGTCATGATCGAGCTTTTGCCGATGATGTTCCGGCAACTGTATTTCGACGCTCTTAAATTGACGAGCTCCTTTTCATAGAGTTTTACTTTGGACTCCAGAATGCTGAGCTTGTTGGCAAGGACCTGGACATCCCGGACATCTTCGAACATCACCTGACCGAAAACAGCCACCAGCTTGTTGTTATGATCTTTGATGGGGATGCGCTGAACCACCATATCGTGATCCATGATGCGCTGAGCATGATTGATTTCCGGGATGCCGGTTTTTGCAACAATATGCATGCGTGAATTCTCCACGACTTCCGTCGTGTGCAAACCGATTTGTGCTTTGGGGTCCTTGCCCAGAAATCGTCCGTAGGATTCGCTGAAAAATATGACTTTCCCCTCCAGATCGGTAATGATGACGCCGTTCAGCATGTTGTTCAGGACGGTTTCGTAGAATTGGACTTTTTTCTCAAGCCGCTTTTCGACCGTGTCTTTCACATCACGACTCCTGTTCATGGATGTGCCGAGAGCTTTGAAAAATGTCATTTCGAGGAGCGTGAGCGACGAGCAATCTTAAGGATGGCCGTTTGTTCAAGATTTCTCCCTTCGGTCGAAATGACAAAGAAGAAGTCGAAATGACAGAAATGGCCGTTATTCAAAGCTCTCGCGCCGATAAGTCGTTTCAGCTTATGAACACCCCTCGATTATATAGTCCTCTATCAGACTCCGGAAAGGAAATCAACGGCAATTTCACGGTAAATTTGTTCTCCCTTCAATGTATTGATTGGCAAGTGTTTTTTGTCATACGGAGATAGTCGAAGACGAGACGGACATTACGATTCAGCTCGCGCATTTTTTGAGCGACACTGGAGATCTTTTTCGATTTGATTAAACCAATGACAAAGCGACGCAGCCGACTGACGTTTTCTGGTCCGTGTCCGGTACGAATGCGGCTTCGATCTTCATCGAAGTTCCAATCCAAGATATAGTGACAGCTATTTTCGATGCTCCAATGGCCGCGGTTGATCTCCAGGAGGCGCTTCGGACTGGCCTCGCGGGTGGTTCGACTGGTAATCCCGTAAGCCACATCCAGGGATAGCTTGCCGGTTTTTTTGTTTGTGCATTCCCGTTCAATGATAAAAACTTGGCCGACATGGGGGAAGTCGATGTAGTCATTGAGCTCGGAACTGACCCATATTTTCCGGATTTCGATTCGTCCATGATCCGGCGGCGAACATTCCGAATAATCCGGCTGTCCTCTATCCTGAAACAATAAGGTAATATCATCCAGAAGGCGGCGCTGGTTTCCCTTGACCGTGAAATGATAATGCGCCTGGCGCCGGATAACCAGATAATCGGCGATCTTGCGTTGGGTCAAGAGCGCATCCGCCGTGACATCCTTTCCTTTCAGATCGATGGTATCCAGCAGAGGAATGGCTAAATTGATTTCATTGGTGCGTTTGACACTTTCATCATCAGCAGCGGGTATGGTTCCGACTTTTTTTGAGCGTAGCAGTGTTTGGTCTGGTGACCGACCACGCTCATGATATGGGCTTGATATCCCTGTTCATCCAAGGCGTTGCGCATGGTTTTGCCGTCGATTGCCAGGCTTTCATCCTGCTTGGCATAGATTTGATTCCAACGCTGCAACGCCCGGTCCAGTTCGACAGGATCGACCCGAACCAGTATATCCCGGATAATGTATTCGCTGGGCACGATGTATTGGCGATTTTCATAACGGCAACCAAAACGTCGTCTGGCCGCTGTGCCGAGACTTTGGGCCCAATCGGATATCGCCCGGTATCCCCGCATTCCGCACAAGCAGGCGGCAGTGGCAATCCCCAAAACGGTAGACAGCCGGTGCCGACGACCTTGGGAGCGACGAGGATCGGTTATCTCGGAAAAAAAAGACGGCAGGGATTCCATTTGTTGCGCGGTAAGCATCATCTTTGAACCTCCGGTCTGATACAAGGATGGAAGGACTGGCTGACATAAAAAAGCGCCGGCATCCGCCTGCAGGGGCATCAGAAAAACCTTCTTGGGCGTTCCAACAGACGCGCTGTAACCGTTGCGAATCCTGCGGTACCCTTTCGTATCCCCCACATATATCCAGTTGGCAGCCTTGTAAACCGTCCCCGAAAAACGCTGAGAATCCACAAAGGTTTCCAGTAAGACCACAGAATGTCCAAACGCCTCCTGCCAATCTGCATTCAGACGCCTTGAACACAAAGATAAAACACGAGACCCCAGATTCGGCCTATGCCAGTCCGGCAAAATGAGAAAACGGCTGTTGTTGACGATTAACTTGAGACGGTCGTACCGATTGTGCATGCTCCAGCCAATCCAGCTATCCCGAACTGAACACTTCAACGCTGATGCCGAAAAACTCAACAACGCTACCCATTGATCATGCCAACACGCCACATACCAAAGTGTCTCGCTGATCTTCGGTAAGGCTCCCAAATAATGATACTGCGCCATCAGTGACTGATAGGTTTGCTTCTCGGACGGATGAACCAAACGTACAACGATCTGTCTCAAATCCACAACAACTCCCATAACAACAAATCAATGACTCTCTATAACCCATCCGAATTCCCCTGTCCAGTATTATTTGTAACAACGGAATCCTCTTGATCTTTTATGAGAGAATAAATTCACCCTG
>JAKQEE010000199.1 GCA_029558635.1 Pseudomonadota bacterium
CGTGGGTTTGCGCGCGGCCTGTTACCCTGATTGAGACGAGCGATAGCGAGGCGATGGGGATACACAGCGAGGCAGGATTGAATCGGAAGTTTGTGGAGTTTGCCAAGCTCCTGAACATTTACCTGAATCATTTCCCGAAACACGAAAAATATGCACTGGCAAACAGAATAAGGAATACGGCTTATGAAATTTACGACTTCATCACAGAAGGGCAGAAGCGTTACCATAAAAAGACCACCTTGAGCGCCCTGGACATTGCCCATGAAAAGCTGCGGATGCAACTGCATCTGGCAAACGAGTTGGGATATTTTGAGTTTTCAGACGGCAAAAAGCATGACGATGAAAGATGGGAGGACACGGCGGCGCACAGGTATCTGACCATAAACAAAATGGTCGATGAGCTGGGGCGCATGATCGGTGGATGGATACAGAAAATAAAAGAGGACAATCGCTGGTAGCAAACGGGTAACATATTAACATGAGTGCCTGATCTCGTCTGGGAACTGGAACAACACGACGAATGCAGGGGTGTGGAACGTGAATTGGAACAACTATCGCACGAATACGAACAACAACGTGGGTTTGCGCGCGGACTACGGCTCTTTCCTCAACCCTCGAACGAGGATAGTGGAGCCACAGGGATATGTTATCCGGCCTTGGGCGAAATCAAATAGCTCCCCCCTTTTTGGTAGGGAAACCGAAGACCAGGGGGCGATATGAAGCGATACGGCAATCTTTTTGAAAAGGCGTTCAGCGAAGAAAATATGTATCAAGCCTATCTTGATGCACGACGAGGAAAGCGTGGAAAGCGCGCCTGTTTCGAGTTTGAGAAGCATTTGGGAGATAACCTTGCATCTTTACACAACGCAATTCACACAGGAACGTATGCGCCAAGCCCGTATTTCCAGTTTGTCGTTTACGAGCCGAAACGCCGCATCATTCACGCCCCGACCTTCCGCGACGTGGTTGTCCAGCACGCCATCTATCGAACGATTTATCATATTTTTGACCGATCGTTCATATCGTCGTCGTTTGCATGCCGCATTGGCTACGGCACACATAAGGCCGCGCGCTGCGCCAGGGCAGCCATGCAGAATCACAGCGGAGACGACTACGTCCTAAAACTGGATGTGCGCAAGTTTTTCTATTCCATGCAGCGATCCATATTGAGACGTCTCATCGAGAGAAAGATCAAGGACCGGCGGCTTGTGGACGTCATGATGCTGTTCGCCGACATGGAAACTCTCCTCGGCATCCCCATCGGGAACCTGCTCAGCCAGATATTTGCCCTAATTTATCTCAATCCCTTGGACCATTTTATAAAACGGCTGCTGAAGGTGAGGGATTATGTACGCTACGTGGATGATTTCATGCTGATTGGGCTGCCGCGGGAAAAATGCCTGGCCCTGCGGGATGCTATCGTTGAATTTCTCCGGCGTCTTCTCGGGCTGGAGCTGTCCAGAGTTACGCTGCAAAAGGTTAGGAAGGGCGTTAATTTCTGCGGATACCGAACGTGGAGGACCGTGACGTTCATTCGGAAGCACAGCCTCTACAAGTTCCGCCGGTCCGTAAAAGCGGCGGCTCAGGAATCGGTCAACTCGCTGTTGGGACATGCTAAAAATACCAATTCCATGGCCTACATGCTGGCCATGCTCAAGGAGGCGATACATAATGGCGGAAATCTACAAATACCGGAAAATTATAGGGCAGTACACAACGTTCTGCCTCGTCGAGCCCGACTACAACCTGTTGGAGCGTGACGATCCGGCGATGGAGGGAGTCCGGATCACGGAGCTGTGCACCCTGGATGACTGGACATATGTGAGCGTGCCGGACGCAATCAGTCTGCCGGAGCAACCGGAGGT
>JAKQEE010000201.1 GCA_029558635.1 Pseudomonadota bacterium
CTTTACAGGTTTGTGGGTATTTGTCAACCAACGCCAGCTTGACAGGTCTGCAACAGGGATGCGGTTTACCCAGCATTCCCGTTTTTGGTGGTGCAGGCGGCGGGGGTTGCGATTAGACTTCATCCGGGTATCGCTCCGTCTGCTCGTGTTCCACCCATTCAGCGGGCGGCGTTGGCGGTTGCCAGTCCCGGCAATCGTCCGAGACCGTCCAGCCGCTGGTATTTGACAGGGCTTTTTTGACATAGGCGATTTGGTCAAGGGTTGTGTACACACTCCAAAGCTCGGCGCAAACCTTCACGACTAAATCAGGGTTTGTGTCACCATCCGGGGTGCGCCAGTCCAGGCCCTCCCACACGATAACGGCGTCAGCGGGCTGTCCTTTTTCGACCTCAGCGCGGTGGATCACCGGGCGGTCTTGAAAGTCACGTAAAGCAAAAATCATTTTCATCGGTTACCTTCCTTCCACGCTAGGTAAAGTTTACAGATTGCAAGCGGGGCGGTTTCGCCTGATTTTGTCAAGAGAATGTCGTTATAAACTACGCAGGTAAACATGTTGTCATTGTCATTGTCGTCAATCCCGTTACCGGACTGCACGACAACAAAGCATCCGGCGGCGATCATCTCGGTTACAAGCTCCCATGCGGCGCGTATGTCTTTAGCGTAATTCGGTACATCAATACTGCGAAATACACCGCTATTGTCTACGTAGAGTTGCCGCTCCCAATGCTCACGCTTTTCTATTTTTCGCCATCCATGTAAAGCCAGAACCCTGTCATTTGTTTCGGCGAATTTATCATCACTCATGGTAAACCTCCAGTAGCTGCAATAGCCAGTACCGTGCCAACAATGGCAACGGCGAGGCAGATAACGGACAAGGCGGTCATGGCCTTGCGGATTTTAGCTTTCATTCAATCACCTTCAAGAAGATGGTCATACCGCCGAAGTCAAAGTGGATTTCACCGTCCGGGTCAATATGCACCTCTACCAGGTGCGGGCCGATTTCGGTGTTCTTGCGCCTGACGGTGTACAGCGCAAAATTGCCGTCCGTAACGGTTGTAGCCCGGCGTGGTTCTGCCGCCTTGCGGGGCTTGTGGGTGCGGTAGATTGTTGTGGGTTCTGTCATTTAGTAATCCTCGCCTTCTGTAACAATCACGCTGATACGTTCCTCGGTTGGCAGATAAAGATAATTTTTCCACCACCACCCGGTATCTGTTTTATAGCCCTTCGCGCTGGCTTCGGTCAAGGCCGCTTCCAGCGTCACGCCCTTGAATACCCGGCAGGTTACGCCGAGCGGCTGGGGTGTTTGATTAATCATTCTTGTCTCCTTCGTAATCCTCGCACTCTTCCGGGTAACACTCGCGAAAATTGATTGTCGCGGCGTTCCAATTGTGTACTGCCTCACCGAGGCGGGCGTATTCGCCGCGCATGATGCCGCAGCACTGGAAAGCAA
>JAKQEE010000205.1 GCA_029558635.1 Pseudomonadota bacterium
CGTATTTGCAGAACCAGCCAGCATCCGGGAATATGTCCCCTCGTACACTCTCACCGAAGATCGCTCCTGAAATTCCGGCGTCCCGATAGAGGTTATTCCGGTATCCTCTTCAAACCCGCCATTTGTTTGTAAATTCGCGCCAATCTCAATCGCTCGTTTTTGTGGCAGATAAGGCCCGTTGACAAACGGCGCGTTAATCATTTCCCAGTCGTCATGATCATAGCGCGTCAGTTTTTGAGGCGGATAATACTGGTTGAATAAATACATGAGGTCTTTGTCTTGCGCGTACTTAACGCGCTCAACATCTGCCTCCAAATAGCATGACCCGATTTCGTATGGGGAATCATCGCCATTGACGATTTGCCCTCGATCCTTAAAAAACCGGATATAGGAATCTCCCATTTCGAGGACATATGCCTGCGCCGTAGAATACTGAAACGGAATCAGACGGACGCTTTGCGCTGAATTTTTCACCTCTCCAACAAAGATTGTCCCGGGTCGCTTCTGGGCGCCGCCATGCACCCGGCAAATAAAATTACGCATCAGTATGCAGGCGTTCGGGTACGCTTCCAGGTCGATTTGGCCGAGTAATTGCGGCGACCATTCACCGGCCGTAAAATTAGTTAAAGCAGGCGATACCCTCATTATTGCCCCCTCGCATTAATCCATGTGTCAGACGCCAGATGCTCGCCTGTTCCGTTTTCAAATGCGTCCATCGTGTGCGCGTCGGCCAGCATCTCTTTATAAAGATCAAACATCGCCTTTGCCACGGTCGCGCTGTTAGTCAGAGGGAAGGCCAGATATGCGGCCAGGCGCGCGGAGACAGCACTCCGCAACAATGCGTCCATGTCCGCAGCGGTTATCAATTTGATATAGGATATTTCGCCACTGTCTGTATCTGCCAGGATATAGCCGTTTTCGATTTTCCAGTTTACGCTCTCGCTCGAAAACCCAATCACGCGGAGGCAATCTGCGGGCAGTGCATAGCGGTAATTATAGCCCCACTCCGGCGGCGTTTCATCCACAGTCAGCGTATCCCGCACAGTGGCGCAATTCCAGTTATATGCACGAAGGACCTCTTCAACTGTCTGATCGTAGAATTGAACGCAGAGACGGACGGCTTTTTT
>JAKQEE010000206.1 GCA_029558635.1 Pseudomonadota bacterium
TGACAGCCTCGCCCGTCGCGGCGTCCACCTCTTGCAGGCGGATCGTCGGCCCGTAACCTTCATAGCCGGTTTGCGAGCTATGGGCGCGGGCGAATTTCCGCGCCTCGCGGATCGCGCCGCGCTCGGTCTTGTACGTTCCGATCGTTCCCCAGCTCGTGGAGTTGTCAAACACTCCGACCTCAATCAATGTTGCTTGCTTGCTCATCTCGGTTTTTCTTTCATTTTGCGTTGCGGTTTTCATTGCGTTTTCCTTTGCGGTTGCGGTTGCGGGTTGCTTTATGATTCTTCTATGATTTCAAGGTCATAGCCGATTTCGCTCAACTCTTTTTCAAGGTCCGCTCGCTCGTCTTTCGTTGCAAAAACCGTGTGCTGAAAACAAAAGGCAAGATCCGCGCTACCGTGTTGTCCGCAATGGGCATAAGACAGGCAAAATAGGCCCGGATCGTGCGGGCGCTCGTCAATGTCGGGGAAAAGCGCAAGGATTTCCCCATCTTCAAATTTGCGGAATATTGCGCGGGTTTTCATGAGTGAAACTTTCCGCCGTTTTCCATGACGCGCGCCACCGTCTCCCAGGCGTACTCAAAAGCTGGCCCGCCGTCTCGGATCGTTCGGACGGTTGCAAAGGGCAAGAGACGGCCAACAATGCGCGCCGGTTCTCCGTCCAGTGTGCAAATTTCTCCGGCGTATTTTTCGGCGCTTGTTTTTTGCGTGGTGTTCATTGCGTGTTCCCTTGTTTTTTGCGTGTTTTCCTTAGCATTTTGCGTGTTTTCGCTTGTGCTTCCCTCTCTCATCTATGCCCACAATATCACACTATATATCTGTGTCAAGCATATTTCGCAAAAAAAAATAATCTTTTTTATTGTGCGCCGCTTCACATATTCAAGCCAGCCCAGCACAATACGCTTGCGCGGGTTGGCGCGTGTGCTATGCTCCTATATATGGCAAACAAAGCACGCAGAGGAAAAACTAAGCCTTGGGGCGATAACATCACTTATCCAAAGGATGATTATATTCCCTCGCAGCCCTTGCCAGACTTGCGCCTTGAGCAATTCGCAATCCTTATCGCCCGCAACGCCTCAAAGCGGCGGGCCGTCCTGACGGCCTTTCCAAATGCCTCCGCCACCGCCACAGCGTACCGAGCAGCTAACCTGCTTAATCATGCAGGCATCCGGGACCGCGTGGCGTATCTGCGGCGACAGGTCGAAAACAGAACGCCCTGCCCGGGCCTGGGCGAGATTGTGACGACGACCAGGACGCCTACCGCTATGACGGAGGATGTTTCTGCGAATAGAAACGGCGAAGGTGTTTCTACTAATAGAAACGGTTGCGAGTCGAGCACCCCCGACCTTACGCCCGCCGAATTGAGAAGGATAATCTCCGAAGGCGCGCGCGCGGGGAATAGCGCAGCCATCAATGCGGCCATCAAAATGCTGGATGCCAGCCTGTCCGCGCCCCCAGCCCTGGTCGATCCCGCTGCGGTGTGCGCGGTTTTGTTCAACGGCGGCGGCGGTGGAGAAACGTTAAACCGCATAATCTTGCGATTGTTCGATGTCTTTGGCGCGCAAGCGGTTATGGATTGCGTGTCGCATAATAAATCTTATGTTGCGTTGAACCAATCGCAAGGCGTTGCGCCGCAACTAGATATGAAGCGCGACAATATGTCG
>JAKQEE010000209.1 GCA_029558635.1 Pseudomonadota bacterium
TAACGGTAAACCAAGCCCCAAGAAAAGACCTTTTGTACCAAACAAAAAAGGGCCAAGCAAGCCCCTCGTGATTGATACGGGCGGATATGAGGACAATTGGCTGACAACTGCGGGGGGGTGGGTGGGCAAGAAGCCCAAAGCGCCAAAAACGCCCCAAAGGAAATCAAGATAGGTGCGATAATGAGTGATCGTATCCGTGCGTTGATTGCGTGGTTGGTTGGGTGTGCGGTGCTACTCGCGTTCCTGGCGTTGGTCGTGGCGATCATCGTGTATATGGGCCGATAATGGATATTGAAAGCGACTTCCGCAATCTCGCGACCGATGTCCGTAAACTGGAAAGGGGGGTAGAAAGGATGCGTTACGCTCTCGAAGGTGAAACCGGGAAGGGTGGTTTGATGAACGACTTGCGTGAAATTACCGAACAACAGGCGAAGATTATCGCCAATCAAGACGCGACGACGAACCTGATCCGGGTCGGCTTTTGGGTGATGGCGATGGCCTCGGCCCTGGCGATCTTCCTGTCCCTGACGGCGATTGTGATTGCGGTCATGGCGTTTATGAAGGCGTAAGATGAAACTCGGAGAAAACTACCTCACATGCTTCCAAATATTTCCTCTCAGCACCTCATTGATTTGTGTCTTACTTACACCCATGCGGGGTGCAATTTTACGCGAAGATAATCCCTGTGCGCTCAATCGCCTAATCTCAAGAACGTTTTCTTCCGTCAGCTTTGCTCTTCCACTTTGTTCTCCACGCGGGGACGCACCTCGTCCTTTATTCCACATATCCCGCGCGTTATCGGCTTGTGTTCCAATAAACAAATGATTTGGATTACAGCATCTCGGATTATCGCATTTGTGACAAACACTCATCCCGTCTGGTATCTCTCCGTTCGTCAGTATCCACGCCACACGATAAGCTCTCTCTGGTTTTCCGTGAAAGCTAAAGGCACCTCTTTCTGTTCCATCAGTACCAGCGTTCCAGTTCCAGCACTCGTCGTTAGACTTTTGGGAAACTTTTGTCCAGAATCTCTTTTCTGCGTCCATGACTATTTCCTAAAACGAAAATCCCGTAATCAAAACTGTGTATTCGCCAGAACAGACAGTGACTACGGGATGATCACAAATTATAACAGGTATCTATCTGTTCTGGCTCTATAATTATATCATGTTTCGTAAAAAGCCTTCTTCACTGAGTCTTGATCCTCGTACACGTAACCCGCGTGATTTTGGGCACAACCCACTCCGCGAACTTCTTACTAAACTTCGGCGTGGCAAACAACTCGCGATTCCGCGTCCTGGGCTTTTGCGTCACATTGACTACTCTCTTTACAACGCCGGGAGTATGCAGGCCCTTTATGGCGGGGGGGTTCCTATTGCGTGGTTTCGTGTTTCGATGGGAATTTCCGGGGTCGATCAGGAGGGTTTGGATCAAGCTCAGGCTTTTTATATTTCCGGTGGTATTCCGTTTTTGTACCATCTCTTTTTAGACTTCGACGGACTCACGCAGGCCAATCATTTTCTGACCGTTGCGAATCCTGTTATTCAAGTCCTTGACGGTAAAGGTCTAGTAGCTCTCGATCAAGAAACGCCCCTCGCGAACAATGCCACCCGCCGCCCTAAGTCAGAGGCCTTCTGTAATCGTATTCGCGCCGCAAGTGCGATGAAAACTGCTCTGTACACGAACAATAACTACGCTAACACCTGGGGCCTAAAAGGCGCATGGATCAAACCCGCCTTTGACGTTACTTGGCAGGCTCAATGGTCAAGCGGGGACCCAACTCAAATTGATGGGTGGTACAGTTACGCCGACTCAGAAGAAAAGAAGCGGTGCTTCCGGCAATCCGGTGTTCACCCGACGCATTGGTGGGAAGATGCCGTAACCGGGATTACCAGCCCGATTGATGTGGACTGGTACTACGGGACGCTCACAGACATCAAAACTCTCCTGGGTTTATCCCCGACCCTCGAACAACGTGTCACGGCTTTAGAAGCCCTGGCGCACACCCATTAGGAGAAAACATGTACATCCCTTCTGAGAAAGATGCTAAAAACATAGAGAACAACTTCGTGTATCACACCCCAAGCGGAATGCAACAAGCAC
>JAKQEE010000226.1 GCA_029558635.1 Pseudomonadota bacterium
AATGCCGCAGGTCATCTTGCCGGATGGTTTGGAAAACAGCCAACAGCGCTTTGGGCTCTATCGCTGGCACATCCTGGATCCGATCCGCTTTGAAAAGGAACTCAAGGTAACCATCCAGGCGCTGGGCTGGCGTTCCGGCAGTCGCTATCTGCCGCTGCAGGATGATATCGCCTCAGTGGCGTTCTGGTATCAGAAAGAACCGCATGCGACCTTCCCAAGCCTGCCTGGAAAAGATGAACTGGAAGTGAAATAACCCCCGAACAGCACCTTGCATTTAACTGGCGCCTTGCCCAGGTAGTCAATCTATCGATCGACCACCAGGGCAAGGTTTACTTTGTAAATCTTTATCGCCCTCTTGAAATATTTTGCTTGTTCCTTTTATATTTTTTCTTTATTATTTGAATGTGCCGATCATCGACCAATTGTCCAATTAATACAAAATCAGCAAGCATTCCAGCTTTGGGTGCTGACTACAACAACTCCCACACTTCAGTCCAACATTTGAATCCGTCGTCAATCGGGATTATCCAATGAAAACAAGCAATCGCCATTTTTTATCATTGTTGTTCCTTCTTTTATCGGCCTTTGCAGCACCCGGATCCGGCGGCCCGATGCGCGGTGTCTTTCAGGGCACTGTGGTCGATGAAAATTCCGATCCCCTTCCCTTTACGAACATTTTAATCCGAGAGCTGAACACGGGATGCGTGACGGATAACAGCGGCCGTTTTGCTTTGCGGTTGCCACCCGGCAGGTACAACGTGCGGATCAGCTACATCGGTTATAAATCCACTGTCGACAGTTTGAATATTCTTCCGGATCGGACGATAGAGCGCAAGTATGTGCTGACGAGTACGGCCTTGCAAATCGGTGGTATCCAGGTAATCGCGGACGAAGAGCTTTTGCCCATCTCACCGGAAACCCAATCTCGCATTCATTCCGGCGAAATTGAGCACATGCAGGCATCGAGTCTAAACGATGTCATGGAATTGACACCGGGAGTGGAGACCAGCAATCCGACTCTCAACACGCCGGAACAACTCTCGATTCGCGGCGGAGATGGTGTCGGCGCGCAATTGGTGCTGAATGGTGTGCCGATTACCAACAATGCCAACATGCAGATTGGTATCGGTTACTCAACTGCCAATGGCGGCTTGGATTTGCGTTCGATTCCGGCTGAAAATGTTCAAGAGGTAAGAATTATCCGTGGAATTCCCTCAGCCCAGTATGGCGATCTTACAGATGGCGTGATGGTGGTTACCACCAAGGAATCCGCAGAAGCCTTGCGGATAAAATTCAAATACAATCCTCATCTCTATGAAACCAACATCAGTGCCGGAAAAGCTATTGGACCATGGATAGTGAACGGCAATCTGAATGTGGCGATGTCCGAGCACGATGTGCGCGTGGAGGGCGACGGCTACACCCGTATCGCCGGAGAGGTCGGTCTGTCGCGCAGCAATGAGCGGTTTGACCTTAAAAACCGCGTCACCGTTACCCGCACATTGGATGAAAGCAAGGAAAAACCGGGATACGCGCTGCGCGAAGCCTGGTATAACCGGGATATCAACGTCAAGTGGACCACCAACTATCGCCGCCATTTCTCGCCACAGCGGCGATTATCAGCCACTGCCTCGGCCAACTGGACACGGCAAAATTCTTTTAAACAACAGCTGGTGTCGCGAGACAATCTGGTCATGTCCGACCGCACCACAGAAGGCACACAGGAAGGCCGCATCGTTTTTGGCAGTTACCTGGGGGAAAAATGGATCAAAGGAAACATCTGGAACTTGTATAACGACCTGCAATATCAACATCGAATCGAGAGCGGTCGATTCATCCACACGTGGAGTGGCGGATTGACGGCGCGAATGGATCTCAACAACGGGGAAGGCATCGTCGTTGATCCGCTCTACCCGCCTTCTCTATCAGTCACATCGCCCCGTCTGCGCCGATATGACGAATTACCGGTCTACCCGATCGTCAATCTCTATCTTGAAGACAAAATCACTGGTCGTTTATGGAAGCCCTTTACCCTGCAGATCGGTGCGCGTTACGAAGCCTATCGCCCACACGGAATGAATATCGCTGGATTGTGGTCGTCCAAGCCCTTTATAGAATCGCACAATGGCAGTTTCTTGAATCCGCGGATCAATTTTTCGATGAGCCTGTTGCCGACCACCCAGATCCGGGTCGGATTCGGTCAGACATCCAAATCGCCGCCGATGGGCATGATCTTTGCCGAGGACAATTATTATGATATCGTAGACACGGTGTCGGTGGTTGACCCCTTGCAGCCGGAAAAAAATTTCTCTTTGATCACCACAACCATTCTTCCACAGGCGAATCCGACTCTGCAGGGCTACAAACAAAAAAAATACGAAATCAGCCTCGACCAACAGATCGGCAACTTTGGGCTCTCTTTGACCGCTTTTGGCAACGAATCGAGTGATATGTTCGATTCGAAAGGGATTCCTTTTTTGCTCTTTAAAAGAGAATTCCCCAATTATCCGGATCTCTCAACTGCGGTGATCAAAGACACGCTCATGGAGAGCAACACCCGCTACCTGAACAACCGCTGGCACCACATTCGCGGCGTGGAATTTTCACTGACCACTCGCCGCTTGCCGGTGATCGACACTGTGATCAAACTGGATGCCGCCTATCATGATCAGGAAAGCGGAACGCAGGATGATCTCTATTTCGGCAGTCGTCGTTACAGCCCGGAACTCGGATTGGATGTCCGCCCTTTGTATCACAGCAACGGCAAAAAATATAAAGATCTGTTGATCAATTATCGATTCGATATCCAGGCCAAACCGCTGGGGATCTGGTTGACGTTGCACGTGCAGCAAAAGGTCATTGAGATCAACGGTCCCCTTGGCCAGGCCGATTCTTTGGCGGTGGGCTATTTCGATGGTGCCGGCAACACGATCCTCATTCCGCCGGATTCGAAAACCGATCCGATCTATATCCGTCTGTGGGACCCGATTCAGGACTATGAATGGATCGATGAAGACCGGCCTAACAAGTGGCTGGTCAACCTCAAGGTGAGCAAAGCGCTCTGGCGCGGTGCTGAAGTGTCGTTTTATGTCAACAACCTTTTCAATCACCGGCCGCTCTATCGTCGCAAGAGCATGCCGTCCACTTCGGTCTATTACGAACGCAGAAATTCGCCGATTTTTTATGGCGTCGAATTCAGCACTCTTCTCGATGAGGTGTTTTGATGCGTTGGTTCATCACAGCTGTATTGTGCATCGCAACCATCTGGTTGGGCTGTTCAGATCTTCTGGAGCCGGAGGAAATGCCCGTTGCCGTCGAGCGGCACACGCCGTTAAAGATCTATCTCCAGGATCAAAGCGGTTACATGCAGGCTCTCTACGGGACAGACGGTGTGCGCGGGGCCCAGGTTCTGCTCAAATCCAACCGTTTGCAGCAGGAAAATCGGTTTACAGCTGACACAACCGGATTGGTCGTGGCTTATGGACTGATCTCCGATACCTATCTGATTTCGGCCAGCCGAGAGATGACACCGGATGAAATGGAGCAGATAACCGGGCAGGCAACCGCCCAGATCAGGCTGATCAATGCCACCAAGGGATTGATCGACCTGCGGGCGGATCAGGTCGATGCGGTACAGGTGCCGCTGTTTGCAGTTGCCGGCGGTTCACCGCTGGTGATCAGCGAAATCTACGGTTGCGGCCCGCTGGGATCGGGGCTCTATTTCCACGATAAATATGTGGAGATTTTCAATCAGAGCAACGAAACGGTCTATCTCGACAGTTTGCTGATTGCGGTTGTTTATGCGAGCTCATATACGGGCGAAAATTTTATTGACGATCCCGAATATGTTCACTCGTCGAATGTTTGGATGTTTCCCGGCAAAGGCAGAGATTATCCCCTTGAACCCGGACATTTTGCCGTTTGTGCCGCGGACGGCATCGATCACCGCAACAATGCGCCCAAAAGCGTCGACCTTTCCGGAGTGCGCTTTGAGTTTTACAAACGCGACGCTCCCGATATCGATAATCCGGCCGTACCCAATATGCAGCGGATTCTGCAGGATTCGGGATACGATTGGCTGATCGGCGGCGAACAGGATGCATTGGTTTTGGCCAAAATTTCAGTCGATTCACTCGGTTTTCGCAATGGCCGTCTTTTGATTCCCTATACGCATATCCTCGACGGAGTGGAATACCTGGAAGATCCTTCGCGTCTGGATAAGAAAACCCTGAATCCGCAAATCGATGCAGGATCAACCGGCGGCATCGAGTTCTATACCGGAAAATCGATGGAACGGATTGCGGTGCAGGTCAACAATCGATTCTTGCTCAAAGACGACAACAATTCATCTCTGGATTTTCGTGTCATCGACCATCCAACACCAGAGTTTCACCACAGCGAATGAGCGGAAAACAGCGGAACAAACCAATCGATAAACAATATAGCCGATCAAAAATGAAAAAAATCGCGATTTTGCTCTGTTTGGCCGCATGGTTGCCGGCGCCAGGCCAGATTCTGCAGGTTCCCATGAATCCGGCGTCGCTGATGACCACTGAGATCGCCGAAATCAATCCCTATCGCTGCGCCGATAATCCGGCATTTCTGCTGCTCGATCCAGGCCAAGAAGCCCTGACTCTGCGGTCGCAGTTTTACCAGAATGAAGGCGCTTTTCGCTCTTTTTTGACGCCGGATCAAGTGCGAATTTTGCAGCAAAGCGCGTCGGGGAAAAAACACCTCAGCAAAACACAAGTATTCAGCGGTGCCTTCGGATTTCAAAAAGAGATTCGCGGAGGCTGGGACTGGATTGCCAGCAAAGACATCACCAGCGGAAATCCGTTTTTGCTCGGCGACAGCACATCCGGCGACACGCATTATGACGGCATTGTCATGAATGCCGCCTATGCACAGCGAATTGGACGGGCATTCCTGCTTGGAACCGAGATCGACTATTTTGTCGACGAGGGGTTGAAAAAAGTCTCCCCCAAACCCCGCTCCCAACACCGCGAAATACAAGCAAGTGTGGGTTTGGGTTGGCTTTTTTCCCGCAGCCTGCAATTCGGCCTACAATCATCGCTTTTCGACCGCAGCGAAGAGATCACCTATAGCGAAGATAAAGAGTCGATGGACCGTGAAACCATCCTCTTTAAATTTCGCGGTTTTGATTATCCACAAGTTCTGCGCAAAAAAACAGAAACCCGCTTGTCAGAACACCGAGGCTACACCAGCGGTGCCTCCATCACCTGGTCAAAGGCTGAAAACGCCGTCATCGTTGCAGAAGGCGGCTGGGGGCAGGAGAAAATGACTGTGAAGGACAATGTCCTTACGCCTCTGCCGGAAGGCTACTGGCAAGCCAAGCGCTGGCATGCATCGTTGGAGGCCGGCTGGGAATTGAACGATCAACATGGCGTGCGCCTGCACACGGCCCTGGCTGAACGCCGGCTGTGGGCCAGACACCCCCTCTACCGCGTGCGGCTGCACAAAAATCGCGAGCAAACCGCAGAATCGATCCTTGCCTGGCGCTATGCCCACTCGGCGCTGTCGCGCTTTTCTTTCGAGGGCGGGTGGATTCGACACAAACCGGAAATCCAGGACTATTACAGCGACATTGCCCTGCAAACCAAAACCGATAGCTGGCTGTTGCAGATCGGCTGGCAGCAAATCTGGACAACAGAACTCTGCACAGCATTTCGCCTGGGTTATGAAAACGGACGCAACAGCGATCCGTTCTATTTCGCAGGCAGCGAATCCGACATCTATACCGACTATCGCATTGCCGATTTGCTCTATCTGATCAGCGATTTTTCACGGCAATGGGGGCAGTTGACGGTTGAGATCACCCCAAAATCCGGCGGAACCATTGCGCTGCAGGCCACAGCAATGGTTACCGAACCGATGGGCACGACAACCTTTGGAGGGCAAGACCGCCTCGATATCGATATCAATTTAATTTACACTCTGCCGATTCAATGACCAACGCCGGAGGGATTGAGCAGGGGCAAGATCAAAAAAAAGGTGTGCGCTTTTTGTGTTCACCAAGCAGTGCAATCTTAAAGAAAGGAGCTCGATATGAGGAAATGGCTACTTTTTGTGCTTTTGGGATTTGTGAGCACCACTATCGCCTTTGCTGCTACATGGACTTCTGTTTCTGAACCGCTTATCCCGGAAACATTGAACGACATCTTTTTCGTAAGCGAAACCAACGGTTATGTGGTAGGCAACACTGGTGCCATCTATTTCACTGCGGACGGCGGTGAGACCTGGAAAAAGCAAGATTCCACTGTCAAGAGCAATCTATTGAAGGTCTTTTTTGTCGGCACCCAAACCGGCTGGGTTGGAACGAATGCGGGCAGCATTTTGCTGACCACTGACGGCGGTCAGAACTGGAACGAAGTGAGCTTTGCTAAAGCCGCACCCCACATCACCTTCAGCTATTTTCGCAGTCTCTACTTTGTCGATAAAAATGTGGGTCATATCATCGCTGGTAAATCCAAATTTCACTATGTGATGAAAACCACCGATGGCGGCCAGACATGGGCGATCAAAGACTCGCTTGCCGACAACTCCACCCAAAACTGGTACGACATCGAATTCTATGGAGAAGGCAAAGTCGGAGCCATTGTCGGCGACAAGATCTATACTCAGCGCTACACCCACGACGGCGGCGAAACGTGGGCGGCCTCGGATACGATCAAGGACGTCAACTTTCGCGATCTCAAGGCTGTACGCTGGCTGAGTGAAACCGACGTCATCGCCGCTGGCGAGGGCAACGATTTCTGGTCGACCCCGACGCCTTTTTACAAATCCACAGACGGCGGCCGCACCTGGGCACGAGTCGATCAACATCCAGCTGACAATATGGACCGGGCCAAGGACGCCTACTTTTTCGACAGCATGCGCGGCATTGTCGTCGGCAGCAACGGTTTCAGCAAATGCTTCACCAGCAAAACCAGCGACGGCGGCGAATCCTGGACTGCAGAGATCCTGCCATTTGACTTCGGGTTACAGGCCATCAGCGGCGTTGGTGCACATATGTGGGCGTTGGGCACTGCCAACCATTTCTTGCGCACAAGTGACGGCGGCGGCTCGTGGGAACTGATACCGCTCAAGGTACCGTCCACCATCCAAGCATTGCAATTCGCCGGAGACCGCGGCTTTGCCGTCGGACGTTACAGCGACGTATTGACCAGCACCGATGGAACCGGCAAAAAATGGAATTTCACGTCTCATGCCGGTATCTGGGACATGGGCGCAGCGGATTTCGTCAGTGAAAAAGTGGGGTATCTGGTCAAAGAAAACCGCCACATCCTCAAAACAAAGGATGGCGGTGAGACCTGGCAAACCGTCTTCGAACCAGTACCGTTCAACTCGCGCAACAAAGTCGGCGGTATCGATTTTGTCGATGCAGAGACAGGATATGCCTGGGTATCGCTGAACGATTATGCCGAATACCACATCTACAAAACCACTGACGGCGGCGAAAACTGGACTCAGGTGGACTCGACCAAGGGACCGGGATATCTTTCCGGAGGTATCGGTTTCTTCGACGCCGATCACGGTTTCGCAGCCGGTCCGGATCGCTGGATCCGCAGCACCACCGATGGTGGTTCGACCTGGACAACCGACACCCTGAAACATAACTTTCCCAGCCATATATCGCTCAAAGCCGATGCCAATGCGGTCTGCGTTGTCGATGAAGACAAAGCGATCATCGTCGGCGCAAAATTTATTTGTACGACCGGCGATAAGGGCAACTCGTGGTCCTATGTTAAACACGGTGTTGCAGACATCGACTCGAGCTTCACTTGCGTCGCCTTTGCCGGTCCCGATCTGGGCTATATCGGCACTTCGAAAGGCGTTGTTCTCAAAACAAGCGCTCATGGTACGCAGATGACAAGTGAAACGATTGATGGCGCACCCTCCCTGACTTCCGCTGCCATCAATCCCGCAAAACAGATCCTTTTTGGCACAATGGACGGCCAAATCCTCCTGAATGACACCGGCACAGGAGTGGCCGATAAACCGGCCGTACAACCGGTGCGGTTCAGTCTCGAACAAAATTACCCCAACCCCTTCAATGCATCGACCCTGATCAAATTCGAGATTGCCAGCGACTGTCCCGTCAAATTGCAGATTTTTGACACCCTGGGCCGTCAGACCGCAACTCTGTTGGATCAATCGATGAATGCGGGGAAGCACAGCATAACCTATGATGCAAACGATTTGCCCAGCGGCATCTATTTCTATCGGTTGCAGGCAGGACAACAAGTACAACTGCGCAAAATGACTTTGGTAAAATAAACAAAATCTAAATCGAAACGCTGGATGTCGCTGCCAAAGGGCATCCGGCGTTTTCATTATCCAGGAGATTCAAAATTCCATGAAAAAACGCACCGCGTTTTCCGGGCTGCTCTTGCTGGCTCTTGGCGCAGCAGTCGCGGCACCGACTGTCAAACCGCCGACAAAAAAACACACATCCGCTTTCGCCATAATTGTTGACAGCGAGACCTACAACCGCATCGGCAAGGCGGTGGATCGCTATCGAGATGCCGTGGAAACAGACGGCCTTTCTGCTTACATCGTCATCGGCGAATGGAAACGACCGGAGGAAGTCCGCCATAGCATTCTCGACCTGGCAGACAAACAGCCTCCCCTTGAAGGTGTGGTGCTGATAGGTGATATCCCCATCCCCATGATCCGCGACGCCCAACATCTGACCTCGGCTTTCAAGATGGATCAGGACAATCCCAAGCGTTTTCCGATGATTGAATCTTCAGTGCCATCGGACCGCTATTACGACGACTGGGATTTGCAGTTTACCTTTATCAAACAGGATTCAGCCTATCCCCTGCTTTTCTACTATTCGCTCGATGCCGCCGGCCCGCAGCGCATCGGCAAAGAGATCTATTCGGCGCGCATTCAACCGCCTGTCGATGATGAACGCAAATACCAGATGATAGCAGACTTTTTGCTGCGCGCGGTTGCCGAAAAAAAACAGCAAAATCCGCTCAATCATGCATTGACCTTTGCCGGGCACGGCTACAACTCGGAATCGCTTTCTGCCTGGGAGGGCGAACTGCTCACACTGCGAGAACAATTTCCCCGCTTGTACCGATTGGGGGCAAAGATAAAAAATCTCTACCACACCATGGACAACGAGTTGAAAGAGATCGTCCTGCTCGAACTTTCTGATCCGGAGCTGGACCTGGCGATTTTTCACGCACATGGTGCTGAAGATCGGCAATACCTTTTAGGTGAAGCTCCTGCTGTCTCCATAGATCAACGAGTCGAATCCATCCAAGCCTTTTTGCGCAGCAAATTGCGCACGGCTGAACGCCGCAAACAATCGATCGCTGAGGCGAAACTCTATTACATGCAGCAGTACGATATCCCGCTTTCCTGGTTTGCCGGCTCTTTTGAAGATTCCGTGCAAGTGGCGGATTCACTGGCCGAGGCGAAACTCGATATCCATATTTCCGATATCGAAAAAATCGCCCCTGGCGCGCGGATGATCGTCTTTGACGAATGCTTCAATGGCGCGTTTATCCGCGATCCCTATATCGCCGGTTCCTATCTGTTCAACGACGGCCGGACGCTGGTCGGGATCGGCAATTCGGTCAATGTGGCGCAGGACGTCTGGGCCAACGAATTGATGGGTTTGATCGCTTACGGTGTCCGAATTGGTCTCTGGCACCGAACCCGATCCTATCTCGAATCTCATCTTTTCGGAGATCCGACTTTTCATTTCACCGCACCCGATGATAACGACTGGAATCGCCGATGGCTGGATCATTTCTCTGACAGCAATTTTTGGCGTTCACAGCTCGATTCCCCTGAACCCGAATTGCGCAATCTGGCGGTCACTATGTGCGACCGCATCGAGGGCGAAGCGTTTACCGACGAACTGTTAAAAATTTATCGATCCGATCCCGCTTTCATCGTCCGCATCCAGGCAATCAGGCGCCTGGCGCATCACCGCAATGCGGCTTTTATGGATCTCTTGCCGACAGCGATCAGCGATCCCTGTGAATTCATCCGCCGCTGCAGCGTGGCCTGGATGGGCGACGTCGGACGCGAGGATTATCTGCCGCTGCTGGTGCGGCAGCTGCTCATGGATCCCTCGGCGCGCGTCTCCTTTCGCGGCAAATTTGCCATGGAAAAGATCGATATTCAAAAGGCCACAGAGCTCTATGCCTCGGAAGTCGATGCCATGCCGGACATCGCTTCCAAAAATCGGCTGAAGGACATACTCGTTCGTTCAGCCGAACGGTCGCAAGAATGGTTGAGCAAAGACCTGTTGAACCGCCTGCAAAACGATTCCCTTGAAGTGCGGAAACGCATCGGCGCAGTGCGCACCTTTCGCAACTATCGCTTTCAAAGTGTGCCGCCGGTTCTGATCCGGATCGCCGGTGCTGCGAATGAACCGGAAGTGCTGCGCGTCGCCTGCCTGGAAGCGCTGGGCTGGTACACGCTCTCGGCTTCGCGTCAACCGCTGATCGATTTTTGCGAAAAACTGTCACAGGATTCTCTGGCACCTGAAACGGTGCGGCTGGAAGCACTGAAAACCCGCAATCGGCTGATCCAGGGCCCGAACGATTCGATCACGCCCTGAAAGCGTCGTTCCCCCCCGCGGCGCGCGGGGGCTTTCTTCTCACACCTCTCGTTCCCAGCCTCCGGCTGGGAATGCAGCCCGAATCCTCTGCCGCAAGAATCTGCGGGCAACAGCGGCAGCGAATACGAGGCAAAGCCTCGAAAACGGGGTTCCCAGGCAGAGCCCGGAAAACAGAAAAAATGCCCTCGCAGCGCGGGGGCACCCTCTCAAACCATCTTGTACCTCACATTCATACTCTCGATCTTGCCGGAAAAAATGCCCCCGCAGCGCGGGGGCACCCTCTCAAACCCTCTTGTACCTCACATTCATGCTCTCGATTTTGCCGGCAAAAATGCCCCCCGCAGCGCGGGGGCACCCCCTCAAACCATCTTGTACCTCACATTCATGCTCTCGATCTTGCCGGAAAAAGTGCCCCCCGCAGCGCGGGGGCACCCTCTCAAACCCTCTTGTACCTCACATTCATGCTCTCGATCTTGCCGGAAAAAATGCCCCCGCAGCGCGGGGGCACCCCCTCAAACCCTCTTGTACCTCACATTCATGCTCTCGATCTTGCCGGAAAAAATGCCCCCGCAGCGCGGGGGCACCCTCTCAAACCATCTTGTACCTCACATTCATACTCTCGATCTTGCCGGAAAAAATGCCCCCGCAGC
>JAKQEE010000230.1 GCA_029558635.1 Pseudomonadota bacterium
GCCGAAATAACTCCCGCGCTTTGACGGAGGTTTTCGGCACGCGGGCAATCGCGCGGCGCGGGTCGTAGCCTTTGACGAACGGCTTGAGGTTGGCTTTCTGTTTGTCGGTAACAGTCATTGTCTCAGATTTCTCACAGATTCGGGGGTAGATCATCTTGCAAGAGCGGCGAGATGGGACGTGCGCCCTCAGTTTGCACATTGGATTGTGCCGCGTTATCTGTTTCGCCTTCGCCGCCTGATAAGCGCACACCCTTATACATACGTGCGCCCATTTCCTCTATCTTGCTGTATGGTAACTCCGGCACAGTCAAGCGTGCGCGGTAGGTTGGGTCTATAAAATAAATATAGCGGAGTTGGAAGCCTACTATTGGAACTGCGCCTATATTTTTAAGCCATTGTCCCTCTGGTAAACCTGCGGGCTTTCCATATCTCTTTTTATCTTCGGTTGCACCGTGATTACCGTCTGCAAAAACAATTTTATGCGCTACCCTACCGTCGGGCATACGCATTAATTGATTATTATCTTTTATATCAGTCAGCACAAATCCCGCCGCCCTGTAAATCGTACCGTCGCCGCATTGTGTACCATCGGCAAACGATACCACCCACTTTACTTGTGGGGCGTGCTTTTTCAGTAATCGCCATGCAATAGATAAAGCGCGGCTTTCGGAGTTGCGGGGAAGTACGTCATCAAACGCCATGCGATTCAATTCAAGAAATTCATGCCATTGCGTACCTGATACAAGTCCCTGTATTTTGCGCTTGTCGAGGCTTGGTCCAAACTGCATGACACCATGTAAACGCCCTTCAAGGAATACGCCTAGATGAAGTTGGCTATTTTGCGCCACCTTCCCGCTGTAATGGTGCGCCCGCACAAACGAATTAGCGTCCGCGCTTTTTATAGGCTTAATAACAATATCTTTAGCTGTTGCCATTTTCGGATATAAATAATTCACATATTCGAGTAAGAGCGTTCCCGTTACTGTTTTCGTTCAGACTTCCAATAAAAGCGCCCATCCCTTTTGATAGCTTTATGGCTTCGAAAACCTTCTCGGCTTGCTCATCGTGCAAAGTAAATGTCATTTGGCGAAATGGGGCGCGATCTTCGTCTGGTAATTTTCCAAAAGCCTCGTCCTCTGAAAGAACCTGCGGAGCATTCAAAACGCCTTCCAACATCCCGCCAAACATCTTGTCCTCATTTTTCAGCGCGGACAGGATCGCGCTATCGCCAGCGGCGAGCGAGGCGACTAAATCAATATCAGGACTGTACGACTGTTTTCCGATCTCGTTATCGTCCAAACCAAGCGCGATAGCCTCCGCCGTGTGCGGGGCTATATCGTCACGGACAACGTTCACGAGTTGGTCTCCCGTAACATGCACATTGACGATTTCCTTGAAGCCAGCCGCCGCCGCTTTTTCCAACGTGTAATTGCCCGCGTACACC
>JAKQEE010000231.1 GCA_029558635.1 Pseudomonadota bacterium
GCCGAAATAACTCCCGCGCTTTGACGGAGGTTTTCGGCACGCGGGCAATCGCGCGGCGCGGGTCGTAGCCTTTGACGAACGGCTTGAGGTTGGCTTTCTGTTTGTCGGTAACAGTCATTGTCTCAGATTTCTCACAGATTCAGGGGCTATAGTTTCTTGATTTCCAGTTCGGGAAACGCCGTACTCATGCGCTCCAAAACAACCGAAGCGAAAGCGGGGGATAATTCAATCATTCTGCATTTGCGTCCTTCGTTCTCACTTGCTATCATAGTGCTTCCGCTTCCACCAAAGGCGTCATACACAATCTCGCCCTGCCTACTACTGTTTCTAATCATGTGCTGGATAAGAGCAACTGGCTTCATAGTCGGGTGCTCATCGCTTTTCTTGGGGCGGGGATACTCAAAGACACTCGACTGCGTTCTGTCATCCGTGAAGTAATGCGCTCCGTCACTCTTCCAGCCATACAAGATGTTTTCGTGCTTGAAATGATAATCAGCACGAGATAATACAATCTGATCTTTCAACCACACCAATCCCCATCGGTAGTCAAAGCCACTTCCTGCGAATGATGCAATCAGAGCAGGAAGTGGCGTGCCCGCCGGGCACGCTACATATACCGCCGCACCTGCAACACTAAACTCTGCCGCGTTCTTCAACGCCGAACGAATAAACTCTTCCAACTCGTCGGCAGGTAAATCGTCGTTCTCTATTTGGCGAACCCGATGGGCTATCGGGTTCGCCGCTTCCATTTTGTCACCGTAACTCACGCCATATGGCGGGTCAGACCACGTTAGATTTATCATCTCCCCTCCCATCACCCGCTCCACATCCTCCCGCTTCGTGCTATCGCCACACAGCAAACGATGTGCGCCTATCTGGTACAAGCCGCCACGCTGTACCTGCCATTTTTTCTGCAACTCCTCGGCGCGGTCTATCTGCGGTTCGGCGTCTATGGTTTCCTCACGCACACCCATAGTCTCCAACATCCCACCGAACATCTTATCCTCGTTTTTCAGCGCGGACAGGATCGCGCTATCGCCAGCGGCGAGCGAGGCGACTAAATCAATATCAGGACTATACGACTGTTTTCCGATCTCATTATCTTCCAATCCCAGCGCGATAGCCTCCGCCGTGTGCGGGGCTATATCGTCACGGACAACGTTCACGAGTTGGTCTCCCGTAACATGCACATTGACGATTTCCTTGAAGCCAGCCGCCGCCGCTTTTTCCAAC
>JAKQEE010000279.1 GCA_029558635.1 Pseudomonadota bacterium
GGGTCGATATGACAGACTCCGAGATACTCGTTGCTTGAATCCCTTGAATTCGCGACCTTGAGCCTGAATTTCTTGTCTCTGTATTCTTCGAGCACATTGTCTTGAGACTCGATCAAGTCTTTGTTGACCGTGACCGTGTACGTCTTGTTCCCAGCGACCTTGATAGCCGCACCGTTCGCATTGAGATAGCCCGTCTTCTCTTCATTCTCCGTGACCGTGAGATCGACGAGGGCAGGAACAGTCTCAACCGTTCCCGAGGCTTCGAGATATTCAAGTTTTACAACCGGCTCCTGATACTCGACCGCGAGGCTATACTCGACTTCAACCAACGCTTTGCGTCGCGGAGCATTCGTAAAAGTAACCTTTGTGGTGGTCACGGCTATATCTGTGTCTTCAAGACCGTTCACAAAAGCCTTGATGCTCGAGATTCCGTTTGGAGTTTGGGTCAACGTGAATTCTTTTGTGTATCCATCACCGACGAAAACGTCGATATGTTTGGCCTGGCGAATGTCCACCAGGATCCCTTTTCTGTCGGTCGAAAACCCGACCCCGGCTCCGATTTCTGTGATCTCTGGAACCAGAAGCATATACAGAACTTCGTGATTTCCATCTGCGACCGCCGCTGCGCAGATAGTGCCAGAGACAGTGCCGACCACACCACCCGTGACTTCACAATCGCCTTTTCCGGCTTTTGAGAGCGTTGCGGTGCTGCTGGTGAAAGTAACGGTTTCTTTGCGCCAGCGTCTCAGCAACTTCCAGCCGTTGTCGTAATATATTTCGTCTCTCGCTTCCGAATTGCCGAACAGTTCATAATCCAGATACATTGAATCATTCATAGATTCACCTCCGATAGAGGTTCAAGATATTTGCATACATTGTTACAAACCGCGGAAAACCATTAAACCGTAGGAACAAAACAGGCGCGCGCCCCGAAGCCCCGAGCCCGACTAGCAAACGAATCATTCAGAACCCAACAGAAAGGCCCCGCACCCGAGCCGCTAGCCCAACCGCCGCCCCGCCGAAAGCACATCGTTGTATAAGCTCCCGGAGTATATAGATAGTCACATACATATTTACTTGCCGAAGGGCTGTCTGTCTGAATACTTTTCGGCAGGAATAGACCT
>JAKQEE010000352.1 GCA_029558635.1 Pseudomonadota bacterium
GTATCGTCGCACCAGTAGATAACCATAGCGATGTTGGTTTCCGCCTTGCCAGGACTGAACCGGTAGATGAACCGGATTCGAAAATGGTGCTCGTCGAAGGCGGCAGTTTCCAGATGGGGGATGAAGTCGGGGACCTTGACACATGGTTCCGACCGGTGCATACCGTGAACCTGACCTACGACTATTGGATGGGGAAATATGAAGTGACGTTCGACGAATACGATGCGTTCTGTAACGAGACAAGCAGGACCAAACCGTCTGATGAAGGATGGGGAAGAGGCGCACGTCCTGTGATCAAAGTAAACTGGTGGGATGCGATCGCGTACTGCAACTGGCTAAGCGAAAAGGAAGGATATGCGCGGGCGTACAATCAAAACGGAAATCTGCTGGATAAGAACGGTAGCATCACGACAGACATCACGAAAGTAGAAGGATACCGGTTACCGACGGAAGCGGAATGGGAATACGCAGCGCGCGGGGGGAAATACTCTCACGGTTACCTTTATGCGGGAAGTAATGATTTGAACGAAGTCGGGTGGTACGCGGCTAACTCAGGAGGTAAAACGCAACGGGTAGGTCAAAAGAAGTCCAACGAGTTGGGGTTTTACGACATGAGCGGGAACGTCTGGGAATGGTGTTATGACTGGTTTGGCGATTACCCCTCTTCAACACAAATAAATCCTACTGGTATGCAAAACGGACAGTACCGCTTGGATCGCGGCGGTAGCTGGATTTTTGATTCTCGAATCTGCCGTGTCGCGCACCGTAGTATCGTCGCACCAGTAGATAACCATAGCGATGTTGGTTTCCGCCTTGCCAGGACTGAACCGGTAGATGAACCGGATTCGAAAATGGTGCTCGTCGAAGGCGGCAGTTTCCAGATGGGGAACACAAGAAACGACAGCGAAGGACGGGATAACGAAAAGCCGGTACACACGGTAAACCTTACGTACGACTACCGGATCGGGAAATACGAAGTAACCTTTGATGAGTACGATGCGTTTTGCGACGCGACGGGCAGGAGCAAACCGGGTGACGAAGGATGGGGCCGAGGACAGCGGCCGGTCATCAACGTCAGTTGGTGGGATGCGATAGCGTACTGCAACTGGTTAAGCGATGAAGAAGGTTATGCAAGGGCGTACGATCAAAACGGGAATCTACTCGATAAAAGCGGTAACATCACGCCAGACATCACGAAAGTGGAAGGATACCGCTTACCGACGGAAGCGGAATGGGAATATGCAGCAAGGGGTGGAAGCGCGGACATCACGAACGGGAACGAAGCGAACGACTACAAATATGCGGGAAGCAACACATTAAGTGAAGTAGGGTGGTATTGGGACAATTCCGACCGGCAAACGCATCCAGTAGGGCAAAAAAGGCCGAACGAACTGGGGTTGTATGACATGAGCGGAAACGTGGAGGAATGGTGCCACGACAGGTATGACGAAGAATATTACAAAAAGGGCACTCAGACGAACCCAATAGGACCCAGCAGCGGCTCCGACCAAGTGAATCGGGGCCGCGCCTGGTACTACAGCGAGTGGTACTGCCGCGTGGCGGATCGGGGCGGCAGCTTGGTCTACGGCTTGCTGCAGGGCTGCCGCGTGGCGTATCTGTACATCGTCGAGCCGCCGGTCAGCGGCATAATCGACGGTTTTCGCCTTGTCAGGACGGTATTTTAACTTTTGGATTTTTACTTTTTGCCAGGTTTGGTTTTGAACTGGGTCTTTGTCTTTATTTAGGTTTTGATTACGTCTTTGGTTTCAGCCCCGGAAAGGACAGCGTGAGCGGTGAAGCAAGCGGAGCGCTGTCTGATATGCCCCCAAAAGTGAGACAGTTTTCATAAGAGGATGATTCAGTATAAATTACTAGTACAGCGATTAGCTACTAACTAACGATAGGACACAATCAAACGGCGGAAGGAAAACAATAGCGGTTCACTGAATGAAGACGGAATCCTTGCATTATTTTTTTAGCGATAGCGCCAACATCCTGAAGGAATGGAGGTCGAAGAAATGAAAAGAGGGTTGTATGTATATGCTGTACTCCTCTGTATTTTTCTCTTACTCACGAGTTCGTGCATAAAGAACAAAGAAAGCAAGACGTATGATGAAGAAGGACTGCTGTATTACACAGAAAACGGGGAAGGGTATCACTATTACGCGAACGCGAGGAGCAATGCGGTAGAAGCGTGGTTCCACGGCATCATCCCGGAAACGGCGGTAAAAAGCGAGGGACTGCGCTTCGTGGACTATGTGATGGAAAAGACACGTATCGTCATCGGGCGAACAGAGCCCTTTACGAAAGACAGCTTGCTTTTTTCCAT
>JAKQEE010000353.1 GCA_029558635.1 Pseudomonadota bacterium
CCTACGGCCTCTGCCTGCCGGGAGCCCGGCAGGGCCGGCTTTACATAACAGGTATGTTATGCAAACTGGCGCTTGCCAAAACTCAACCCCGGCGCCGCTTTGGCGGCGCACGCCCTACACAATTACCAAAGCCTGCTCACGCGTCCTGTCGAGTCAGCCAGGGCTTCGGCAGCTCCGCCGCCTCGCACCTGTCTGCCTCCCGGAAAGCCCTTCGGGCTTTCCGCAGGTCGCGGCAATGCCCACGGCTCACGACTCCATGTCATTTAATGTCATCCAAGCTGACCAGACTTTGCCTGGTCAGCTCCCGCCCTGAGCCGTGGACATTGAACGCAGGCTTTGTCTCTTCCTCGATCCAGGCAAACGGTAACTCCCCGGCGCTTCCTGCCCGCCGCCCCCTAAAGGGGGCTCCCAAAAGGAAACGCTTTTTAACACGCCTTCATAGGGTTAGTGTTAAAGACGTTATATTTTTTCGTTTACTAGGTTCTGAAATTCAAAGTCGCCATAAAGTATTAAATAAAAGGGGGTGAATCTCATGACAAATATGAAAATGTTCCATAATGATGAAAATGTATTTGTGTCTTTTGGCACAGATTCAGACTTGGTCGCTATCGGTTTCATTATTTTCATCTGGCATATTCTGGTAATGATTATGTCGATGTGATCTGGTAAAAGTCATGTATTGCCTGGTTTAATAGCTGGGCAATACATGAACTAATCCTCAACCTGCTTCGCAGTAACCACCATTATTATCTCATTGTTAGAGTCTTCACGATCCCGCCAGCCAGGCCAGATTGAAGCTAGTCATTTATCGAATGACAGAAATCTCACAAATGTTATAATGCCAGTTAGATAACATTGCCGAGAGGGGGAATGCTATGAGCAGAACCAAAGCGTCAAAACTGGTTCAAGCGGTTGTCGACCGCGTGGTCAATAATGTCGTTGTCGCCCTGATCCGCCACCCCGACGCCGCCGAAGACGAACCCGATACTTTCAAGGAAATCTACATCCCAGGCGCGCGCTTCAAAAATTTCCCGAACGAAGGCGACATCATCCCGATCGATCCCGACAAACCTGATGTAATAACCGTAAACATCGGAAATACCATCTATTGCGAAGTCCTGTTCTTCATGGCTCATGCCAGCAACGAACAAGCAATCTTCAAATATGAAGAAAAACACACCATGTCAGGCTTGTATAACGATGCTGATGATATCAACGCCATTCTCGCCGCCCGTCGCAAATTCTGGAAAGCCGCCAACGACGACAAGTTCAGTCTTGAAAAGAAAAACCCCGACAAACACGTCTACTTCTCAAAATCAACCTACTGGACCGACAAATGCAAGAACAAAGAACTGTTCACCGCCTTCGTCCGCCAGATAGCCTTCAAAGGCTATGCCAACAACATCCAGTTCGAAGCCGTAAAATTCGGCTCCGAACGCATCCCAAATAAGTTTTAGGAGTTCAAATCTGGCAGCCGAACCCCGGAAAAGCAGGCCGGGAAAAGGGAAAGCGCTGCTTAATGGAACGCGGCCCACGTCCTGTTGACCGGCGCAACACTCCGGCAGCTTTGCCGCCTCCATAGTTACGCCGGTCTCGGAAAGCCCTTCGGGCTTCCGCAGGAGCGTGCAATGTCCAGCTGTCCGGCCGGGCTGCAGCGCTTGTCATTTGATGTCATCCAGCCGGACTTTTCGCGCTGCCTGCCGCCAGTCGCAGC
>JAKQEE010000358.1 GCA_029558635.1 Pseudomonadota bacterium
GTTTTCATCTGAATATCAAATGCTGATGCCATTGCATTTTGCGCGTCTTTGGTTTCGTGTAAAACGTCTCTGAATGAGCCATAATTATTGACCAGCGCCAGAATGGCCTTGCCGCCCTGTTCGCGCATATCCAGGGTTTCGAGCTTCATCTTTTGCTGTTCAACGGTGAGGCCGTCCATCTGCTTGGACAGATCGCCGATTACCGCCTCCATCCCGCGAAAGTTACCGGAGGCGTCAAAGATTGCAACTCCAAGATCCTCCCATTTGTCGCGCTTGGAAACCATTTCGTCGAATGCGCGTGCAAGGTAAGTGGTTGCTGATTGTGCATCAATTCCGGCAAGGGTGATCTGTGCAATAGATGCGCTTAAATCAGTGAAGGATACACCAAGAGAGGCCGCAGACGGCAAGACGTTACCAATGGCGCGCGAGTATTCCTCGTAGGTCAGAACGCCTTTTTCTACAGTCTTGAATTGTAGGTCATATATGCCAGAAAGCTCTTTTACATCAAGACCATAGGCATTTATAACAGCCATACCAGACTTGACGGCAATGTCAACAGAGGTAACGCCAGCCGTTGCGGCTTTAGCAGCAAGCGCAAGGGCCTGCTGCGCGTCTGAGGCGGACACTCCAGAAGACGCAAGATCATATAGGCCCTCAGATAGGGTGTTTATGTCCTGTGTGGTTTCGGAGGCAACATCAAGAAGTTGGCTTTTTATTTTCTCTAACTCTGGCGGGGTAAGACGCAATACGGTATTGACATTGGCCATGCCCCTTTCAAGCTCTGCCGCGGTCTGCACTGATTCCTTGATAAGTCCGAAAGCAGCTGTCATCGCGCCGAGGGCAAGATTAACGCCGATGATATTTTTGCCCATCGACGTAAACTTGCCGCCGACGGTATCAACGCCCTTGTTGACATCATCGACGCCCTTTAGGCCGATATAGGCTACAATGTCCGCCGCTGTTGATCCAAATATGTCAGGCATCGCCCATCACCTTTACAATTGTTCCATCGGCCATCGTAAACACGTGCTTGATATCGCGCCCTCTTTCGGTTTTTCTTGGCGCGTCATCGGAGAATATCTTTTTCCAGTCTTGCCCCATCGCCCTGCAGATCGCTGTTCCGTGAACATTCAAAAGTGATTTAATATATTTAAGTTGACTCTCTAGGCGCTGCTCGTCAAGGCCGGGCTCTGATAAAGACCCTATAAGCAGCGCTTCCCGGTATGGATTATCCAAGTCCTCCAGCAGCGCCGGATCGAACGGCCCGCGGTATCCGTAACGTCGGGCGAGGGCAACCTGCAAAAGCCAGTCGCCGCCCGCCTCGATCAGTTTTTTGCTTCTTTCCTAACCTGGTCGCGCAGGCCGAAAACCTCGCGCCACTTGTCAAGGAGGTACGATTCAAGCTCTTGTGAGCGCTGGATTTCGCGCAGGAAGGCGCGCTTCTCTTCCAAAGTCGGGAAAATATCTGCCCCGTTATCATCCCGGACCAGGGCAGGAATTAGATTATACACCGCCTGGGCGACAGACTGTACTCTTGCATATTGTTCGGCCAGGTCCGCCGGAGGAACGGCGCTGTTGCGCTCTTTTTTTTTCAGGCCTGCAATGGACTTTTCCCACTCCGCCTGGTTAATTGGTTTTCCGCATAGCCCAAGCTCTGTGGCCTCAGCATAGGCGATGCGATAGAGCTTTTCCTGCACATCCGATATTTGGTGTCGGTTTGGGATATGCATCCAGCACTTTACTCCGCCCGGCAACTCTATCTCTACTCGCAGCGGATTTTTATTGTTCGCGGCCCTGATAATATCGATAGCACTCATATTGCTCCCGTTTCTTGGGTTAAGCATGTGGGTTAAGCGAAAAAGGCCGGAGCGTCAACCCCGGCCTTTTGGTTTGGCTTAGGCCGTGGCCTTTGCGTAGTAGACTTCGATCGTACTCCCGGCCGCTGGAGCGGTCGTAAAGGCAAGGTCGGTGCCGGTGATCTGGAATCCTGCAGTCTGCAGGGTGGCGATGTCAGCCGAGGCCGCGCGCACCTTGACGTAGACGGCGTTGTCCACGACCCAACCGAGGTCCGCCATGTTCGCCCGCTCGGAGACATCCACGATGTTCAGCGGCGTAGCGCTCAGGGTGTAATTGAGGCTCGACCCATCCGCGGTGAAAACATCGTAGACCATCTCCGCGCCGGCCTTCATCTCGAAGGGCAGGAATTTGCTGTAGAACGGCAACGTGGTGATATGGCCGTCAGAGCCAAAGTTGGGCGCGAAGTCCTTCAGGATCAGGTCCGGGCAAACCAGGGATCCTGCGTGCG
>JAKQEE010000373.1 GCA_029558635.1 Pseudomonadota bacterium
TGCTCTGCAAAATGTCCATCTGTGCAATTGTTCTTAGTAAAACAAGGTTAGGCGTCCCGCGCGGCCGCGCTCCGCGCGCCCGCCGCGCGGGACGTCTCCCCCCCGCCAGGACGACACACCCGCGCAACCCAATACGCCAGTTCAAACGGGACTTTCGCCCGCACCGCCGACTGAGACCCCGACAGAAAGGATTTCCGAACCGACGGGGACCCAGACGGCAAAAGGCACGGAACATCGCCCCACAGACAATAGGGGCCATATCTCCCCACCGGTGGCCCCAGAAATTCACGCGCCCCGGAGACGTTTTCCAACACGATGCCTACCCCCAAGCCGCGAGCAATTTCAAAACACCGCCGCACAAGCTCCAAAGAAGGTTTCGGGGGATCCAAACGACGAAGCCAAGGCATCGCATGGCGGGAAAACTCTTGGCACGGAGGCGACGCCACAACAAAATCGCAGACACCACGGTAAGCAGTCCAACCAGACCAGGCGACAAGATCGGCCCGAACGAACGACCCGGGAAACACCGCCCCGAAATCCTCCCAGTCCACCCCGACACAATCCCACCCCGCCGCGACGAACCCCTGCGACCAACCCCCCAAGCCGCAACACAGGTCTAAAACAACCGGTTTCACTCACCCAACAAGGGCAACAACCGTTCCGGAGAACTGGCCCACGCCGTTCTGAATCGTAAAACGATCAAAGAGAACCACACATTTCGCCCCCTTTGGCATCGGCGCCGTGAAGCTTGACACATCAAACCCCTCCGCGACACGCTCCGAAATCTGAAACGACTCAGAGCCGATCTCCACAGTGTGCTTAACCGACGTAAACGACGCCGGCTTGCGTGTCTGCTTGTCAAGATATTTGATCGTTTCGGCTTTGCCGAACCGATACTCACCTATCAAGATCCGTTCGCCGTTCTGAAACTTTTCTACCGATTGTTTGAGTGTTAAAGATGCAGATTTCATATCCCCGCGAGAATCTCACAACCCACAAAAAGACTCAAGACGAAAAACACCGGATGAG
>JAKQEE010000378.1 GCA_029558635.1 Pseudomonadota bacterium
CGGCTTGCCGCGGGACTGCTGCAGCCACTGCCAATGGTCGGCGCGAACAAAGTTATTTTCGCTCGTGTAAACCTCAGGCTTGTGCATCTGGAAGCACGCGTCCCAGCGCTTTACCCACGGGTTTTGCGGGGCCTCGTTGAATACCCAAATATCATAGTCCGGGTTGTCAAACGGGGCCATGTCACGGGTGCGGGGGTGTGTACCAACGATTGCAAGTTTGTTACCCATTGTTTGCCCCTTCCGTGATAAGTAGCGGTTGCTGTTCAGCGTCATGGATACGCCTTTCGGCGATGGCGAAATACGTCGGGTCGATTTCAATGCCGATGAAATTACGACCTGTTTGGGCACAAGCCACGCCGGTCGTGCCGCTCCCCATTGTGAAGTCAAGCACCGTATCGCCCTCGTTGGTGTAAGTGCGAACAAGATACTCATAAAGCGCAACGGGCTTTTGAGTTGGGTGTTCTCGTTCAGCCCTCAATGACGCTCCGCTAAAATCCAGTATGCTTGTTGGGTGGTATGTATCGCTCCAAACCTTTGGGCTTTCCGCATTGTTGAATGTTCCGTGTTTATCTTTTATTCCGCCCTTCCATCTTGGTTTGCCGATAGTGTCTTGCGGATTGTAAGTGTGACCATTTTTGCTGAATACCAGAACGTCTTCATGTATTTTGAGCGGTTGTACTTTTGCTAATATTCCATTACCTGCCAGCCGTTTATTCCAAACCCACGAATACTTAAACCAACTCTGATTGCTTGTAATCAACTTGCTCGTAAACGGCTGGCTCGCAGTTGTGACAAACACACCCTTGCATATCCGCTCGACCTGCTCCCACATCGGCTCAAATGGAATAATTTCATCCCACGAACAGGCGGTCGTGCCATAGGGCAGGTCGGTTATCACAGCATCCACGCTCTTATCTGGCATAGAGCGCATCACGTCAAGACAATCACCGAGGTACAGTTGGCTTGTCATAGGACGCTGCCTCCTGTGTAGAAAAACTCGGTATTGAGGTACAGGCCGATGCCCGACTTGAATTCACGGAATAAAATCTCATCTTCCAGCTTGCGCCGTTGGGCCTCGTATTCCGGGCGGTTGTAATTGTCCAGAACGATAATCCCGCCGGGCTTGACCAGTCGCAAGGCAGATGTAATCCACGGGCCGCGCGTCTCAATCGGTTCGCCGTCAATCAACAGGAGGTCATAACGTGTTTTGATGGTGGGTGCATTGGCTTTAGCCCATGATATGATTTTGGCGTTCGACGGTGCGCGGCCTCGGATGGCAGCGGCAAAATCTGGGTCGCTCTCGTAGGCCGTGACGCCCTTGCAGCGCTCAGCAAACCACAGCGTCGAGCCGCCGCAGCCATGCTCTAAAATATCCCATTCGGGCCGGATAATCGCCTCCAGATATTCAACAACGGCAGGCGATAGCCACGGCTTGGCGGGGATTTCAGCGGGCGGGGATGGTTTCCACCACGGTTGAGCGGTCATAGCAGTCTCATTTCTACAAGCTCTTGATGCAGCTTGTCGTCTAAAATCGGTTCGTTGCCCATGTGACGGGCGAGGCGGGCGGTAGTCGTGAGGCGCAGCAGGCCGTCCTTATCAATGGCCTCGTCAAATGACCTTTCACCGCCCATGGCGTAGGGGGTGTTCCAGCAGTACGGCATGATGCGCCCGGCGTAGGCGATAAACTGACAATGTTGGGCCGTGGCGTAGGCGGTCAGCCCATTATAACGGATGCGGATGTCGTAACGGGAT
>JAKQEE010000384.1 GCA_029558635.1 Pseudomonadota bacterium
AAGGAGGACTGACATGCATAACGTAGACCAGATCGCAAAACTGCTTTCCCGCAACGGGCAGGTACATCCGGCGTTCCGCGCTGCTGTATCCGAGGCGCTGATGAAGATCGGCGAGGAGATGGCAGCCGAGAAAATCAAGGAGGGCGAGAATGAGTAATCGCAGAATATGGGATCAGGTTCACAAGCCAGACCCGACATCACTGAAAACAATCGGCGGCGGTCGCCTCAAAGGAATGACAGACATCAATCCGCAGTGGCGCTTTCAGGCGGCGACCGATGTTTTCGGGCCGTGTGGAATAGGGTGGTGGTACACCATAAAAGAACTGTGGACTGTTCCCGGAGCCGATGGACAGGTGATGGCGTTCGCGCGCGTTGACGTGTTCTACCGTGATGGCGAATCCACCAGCCAGCCGGTCGAGGGTATCGGCGGGTCAATGATGATTTCAAAAGAGAAGGACTATCTTTACACCAACGACGAGTGCTACAAGATGGCCGTCACCGATGCGCTTTCCGTGGCGTTCAAGGCTCTCGGGTTTGGCGCTGAGATTTACGCCGGTAGGTGGGACGGATCGAAATATCTTGAAAAACCTAAACCGCCCGAGCCGACGCCGCAAGACAAACTAAAGTCTCTCCCACAGAAGACCAAAGACGGCATGAAGTCTGTCGGCATTGACACTGTGGCGAAGGCAGTTGCGTTCTGCGAGGCCCACAAGTGGAACGAGGAAACCATGAACGCCGAGCTTAACAAGATGGCCGATCATGCTTGAATACAACGAGGAAACCAGGGTACACTACATCGACGGGATAAAAGTCCCGTCGGTGTCGCAACTACTTCCGCGCGACGAAGTGTGGGTTGACGATGAAACATACGAGGCCGCGCGGCTGGACGGTATCGACCGGCACTCGCGGATAGAGCGCTACCTTGACACCGGAGATACCAACTTCGATCTGATGCTTGAAAAGTTCGCGGAGCTGGTGGACAAGCGCAAGCCCGGAAAGCTCCTTCTCCATGAGCAACCGTTGTTCTCGCGCAATCACATGTTTTGCGGAAAGCCCGACATGCTGTGGGAGAGCGAAACGTGGGACCAGAAGCGCTCCTTCGGACGGTCGGTGAAACACGCGCTCCAGCTCGCGGCTTACGATATTTTGCGCGAGGAGAATGGATATGGATCAAACAACGAATGGTGGGTTGCGGTGTGGGATGGCGAGGAATGGAAGATGCGCGACGTGTTCAAAAAATATCAGGATTCGCGCGAATGGTTCTTGACATTGGTGCGGTTCTACTGGTATTATGCTCCCAAACAGCGCACAAGGAGGGTAGATGAAAAAGAGGATCAGTTGCGCGAAGAAGGTAAAACACAAGAATGAAGAAGCGGCATGGGCTGCCTGCCGTGAATTAAAGAGACGAGGTTTTATTGCGCGTGTTTATAAGTGCAAGCGGTGTAACATGTGGCACGTTGGTAAGCCTAGCTACTTTGACAATCATGAGGCGTTTTGGAGAAATATTTACCGCCAGATGACGCAGCACGACCGCGATGTATTACGAGTATCTGATTAAGCAAAGAACAAGAAAGGAGGATCAATGATTAAAATTGACGACGACTATGTTGCGCGCCATCGACGTGTAGACGCATCCTACGTTACTCCGAGAAAAATAATCTGCGAAGGGTATGAGGATTTCGTTGAGTCGTGCTCGGAGTGCCCGTGCTTTGTCGCACGGCGG
>JAKQEE010000385.1 GCA_029558635.1 Pseudomonadota bacterium
GAAAACATAAATATCACCTCACTGAAATTATTTATCAGCCCAAAGGCCGAGTTTGTTTTCTTGCGCGTATTTAAAGGCTTCGATGAACTTGTATTTGTGTTTCACGTTCGGCGGAATGGTCAAAACAGAGGCAAAGCCCGATTTAATAATAAGCTCATTCAAGAAACGACCGTCACTGAGGTACACATAGGCAAGCAATCGACCGTATTTATCCCGCTCAACCACGTCGAACTCAAGAGAAACGGAATCGCCCTTTTTGATTATTCCCCGGAGGAAGGATGTTGCCTTTTTACCCTGGGAAATAATCACGGATATATCCGAACCCTTTCTTCCGGCATCGCGGAAAGCTTTTGAATTTTCCTTACTCTCAGGGGTGTCGATACCTATAAGCCTGACTTTCTCCTTACGGCCTCCCTGGACGACAACGATAGTATCACCATCAACGACATAGGAAACGGTGGCCCGTTCATAAGCAAAAGCAATGGAAACAGAAAAGAAAATGATAAAGAATTGAAAGTATTTCACAACCATGAGAACCTCCGGAATTGAAATTCGCGCGGCCGACGGCGGGGGTGCCCCATTGACGCAGTGAACGCGCACCAAAGCATGTGCCCACAGCACCAGCCAGTGCTCCACACATACGCACGAAGGCGTTTATAACACCCTCCCGAAAAGACAACGGCAATACCGGCGACACACCTGAGTGCCTGCCGGAGCAAAGGCCCCATACGGCCAACGACCCCTTTAGGGTGAACGAAAACGCTAAAATTTTGGAAACAGCGTTTCATTATAAAAACCTGCTGTGGTCCTGGACATAGCGGTTTACATCGTAAACCCTTGTATTGAAAAACCAGCGTTTGCCGCACTCGGGATCCTTGAAAAGCTTCAACTGCCTGTCCTTCTTTTCACGCACGGGAACAAACCAGCACTCCTCTTTCCGACTCGGGCGCACCGTTGGTTGAGCCTGACGGGCTTGATAAGCCCTGTCCCCTTTGACCCCGCTCAACACGTTGGAACGATAGGAATTTGGAGCATTGAGCCTCAGAACCCATTCCCCCTTGTAGCGGGAGGGAAGGGGCGAGGTGATACCGTGAACATTGAGAAGAACGGCGCGAAACCGAAGGACCTCCTCGTACGGGCCGGAGAATTCTTCGACGAAATTGTACTGCTTGGTGAAAAGGTCCTCTTTGTGGTTGCGGGACGTGGCGTACTGGACGCGGCGAACGGTACACCCGCAATAAGAGGCTATGTTTTTATTCGCGCGGAACTTGTTGCCGGAAAGAAGCGTACCTACACAGAAATCAAAAAAGCGGCGGCGTGACGTAAGTATGGTAGCGTCTGAAAGAAGGTACCATCCGTTCCGCGACCCCTTCCCATATTTTGACAACAGCGACTTTTCGGCGTTAACCTTATAGCGGCCGTCGGAAAGGAGAGAGAACAGGAACGAGCCGTCGAGGATTGAGGAGAGCCGTTGCTTGTGCCGGCGGCGGTCGTTGCCTGGCCGGTGGTGAAGCGAGGCATAACCGTATTCAGAGTGCAGGAGATCGCAGAAAAGT
>JAKQEE010000407.1 GCA_029558635.1 Pseudomonadota bacterium
CCCTGCTATGGTCTCGAACCGGTCGCGGGCATCTTGAAGGCTACATATTTGGGCATTGCCAATAACGCTCCGCATCCGAATGCCGCCAAACTGTTCATCAGGTTTGCGCTATCCGAACAGGGATTTGCGCCGTGGAATGAATTCGGCGCTTATCCCTCTGTGGAAGGTTTGTCCGTTGCGGAAGGGATGCCGCCGCGCAATGAGATTAATCTCTGGCCGAGCGATGATCTCTTCGCTTATCAAAACTTGAGCAAGATTCGCGACTTCTGGGCAGTGAATCTGCTTACGCCGTAGGTTCTAGTTCACATCAACAATCCCTGAGCGCGGGCAGTTTTGTCTGCCCGCGCTCAGGGAAAATGACGAAAAATAAAATTAAGTTTATCTGCCGCTTATCTCCTAAGAAATAAATTCTTATATAGGATCGCAGACTGAATTTCGATTTTTCAGTTTCGCTCATTTGGGCGGAATGACAGAGTATTGACTGGTATTGGAGAGGTTATGACTATCAAGGCTGTTTTCTTTGATATGGGAGGCACAATTGAGACGTTTGGATACACACGCGAACTACGATTAAGTACAACAGCAGTAATTAATCAAAGGCTGATGGATGCCGGAATCGATGCGCATCTCTCCACAGAGGGACTCTTTGATGTCATTTCCAATGGTTTGTCCAATTACAAACAATGGAGCCTCCGAACGATGGAAGAACTGCCCTCGCGGCGAGTCTGGTCCGAGTATATTTTTGCCGGTCGGGAAGTGGATCGAAAAAAGCTAGCCGATATTTCGGAAGACCTGATGTTTCTGATCGAAACGGATTTTTATGTTCGCGCGATGCGGCGCGAAGTGCCTGAGGTGTTGCGCGCCATCAAAGAAATGGGATTGAAGATCGGCGTGATCAGTAACGTCAATAGCCGCGGGCAGGTGCCAGTGAATTTGAAAAAGTATGGAATTATTGATTATTTTCATCCGATTGTTTTATCAAGCGAATATGGCTACCGCAAACCGGACCCAGCCATCTTCCATCATGCCGCCCGGCTTGCGAACGTCCCGGCCAGCCAATGTCTGTACGTCGGCGACCGCGTTGTGCGGGATGTTGATGGAGCGCGCCGCGCAGGTTTTGGGTGCGTCGTCCAGATCCGTCATAACTTCGCGCATGGAGAGAACGACGAAGGCTCGACGCCGGATGCTGTCATTGATGACCTGACCGAACTGCTGGATATCCTTAAAAAGCAAAATGCCGCCTCTGCAAAAGATACAAAGAGAAAAATCCGCGCTTTCATTTTTGACGCGGGCGATATCCTGTATTACCGTCCGCAACGCGGGCGTCATTTTGCCGCCTTCCTCAAAGAGATGGGACTGGAGCCCAACCCGAATTTTTCGCAACAGAAAAAAGCCATCCAATTTCAGGCGTATCGCGGACAGATCTCACATGAGGAATATCGTGAAGCGGTGGTGAAGATCTACGGGCTTACGGAACCGAACCTCGTGGAACGCGGCAAGCAAGCCCTGATCGAAGACGACGGAAACGTCGCATTCTTCGATGGCGTCGCGGAAACGCTTCACCAGTTGAAAGATCAGGGCTACTTGTT
>JAKQEE010000136.1 GCA_029558635.1 Pseudomonadota bacterium
GAAATGGTGATGCCTGGTGACAACATCAATCTGACGGTCAAGCTGATCGCTCCGATTGCGATGAACGAAGGGCTTCGTTTCGCGATCCGCGAAGGTGGTCGTACCGTTGGCGCCGGCGTTGTGGCTAAGATTATTGAATAAGGTTTGGGTTAAGAGGAACTAGAAAAATGGACGCACAAACTATCCGCATTCGCCTTCGTGCTTATGATCACCGCGTGCTGGATGTTTCCACGAATGAAATCGTGAACACAGCCAAACGCACAGGTGCATCTGTTCGTGGACCGGTTCCTCTGCCGACCCGGACCGAACGTTTCACTGTTCTGCGCTCTCCGCACATCGACAAAAAATCGATGGACCAATTCGAGATGCGTACACACAAACGCCTGATCGACATCGTCAACCCGACCCCGCAAACGGTCGACGCTCTGATGAAACTCGATCTGGCAGCCGGTGTGGATGTCGAAATCAAAGTCGGACAAGCGGCTTAATAGAAAGTTTAGGAAAAGGATCTGGAGATAAAAATGAGAACCGGATTGATTGCAAGGAACGAAGGAATGACCCGCGTCTTCGGTGAAGACGGGAGCCACATTCCTGTAACCGTTCTGAAAATCGACAACGTACAGGTTGTTGACGTGAAAAACCAAGACCGTGACGGCTACACCGCAGTTCAACTGGGTGCCGGCACTGCCAAAGTTAAAAACGTCACGAAAGCCCTGCGCGGTCACTATGCGAAAGCAAAAGTAGAACCGAAAAAGAAACTGGCCGAATTCCGTGTCAGCCCTGAGAACGTTCTCGAGATCGGTTCGGAACTGTGCGCAAGCCATTTCGTCGCCGGCCAGTTCGTTGATGTTCAAGGCGTCACCAAAGGCCGCGGGTTCGCGGGTGGTATGAAACGCTGGAACTTCGGCGGTCTGCGTGCCTCGCACGGTGTGTCTGTGTCTCACCGCTCGATCGGTTCTGTCGGTTGTGCGCAAGATCCTGGCCGTACTTGGAAAGGCAAAAAAATGCCTGGCCATTACGGTGTTGAAACTGTCACCACGCAGAACCTCAAAGTCGTAGCTGTTTATCCCGAGGACGGTCTGGTTCTGGTTCAAGGGAACGTTCCTGGTAACGCCGAGGAATGGGTCATTATCACGGACGCAGTGAAAAAAGCTGCTCATCCTGATGTGCCGAAACCGGCTGGCCTGAAATCTGCTGCTGCCGCTCCTGTTGAAGCTGCTGCGGAACAAGCACAAGAAACCCCTGCTGAGGCTCCGGTTGAAGCCCCTGCAGAAGAAGCAAAAGAATAAGTGAGGCCACACATGAAAATCGCGGTCAAAACATTGGACAACAAAGAAGCCGGAAACATCGATCTTGATGACGCCGTCTTCGCTGTGGAAGTGCGTGCGGATATCCTGCACCGCATGGTTCATTACCAACTGAACAAACGTCGCGCCGGAACCCATAAAACCAAAGGGATCTCGGACGTGTCGGGTACAACCAAAAAGCCATACGCCCAAAAGGGTACAGGCCGTGCCCGTGTCGGGTCGCTGCGTGCGCCTCAGTATGTTGGCGGTGCAACCATCTTCGGTCCGGTTGTGCGTTCTCACGCAACCGAGCTGCCGAAGAAACAGCGTATGCTGGCTTTGAAAACAGCCCTATCTGCAAAGGCGGCGAATGGTCAACTGATCATTCTCGATGCGGCAACGGCAAAAGATGCAAAAACAAAGGCAATGGCTGCAAAGTTGGCTGGCCTCGGTTTGACATCAGCTCTGTTCGTCTGTGGCGAAGAGCTGGACCGCAATTTCGCTCTGTCGGTTCGCAACATTCCGCATGTGAATGTTCTGCCGTCTGATGGTGCAAACGTATATGACATCCTGCGTCACGAAACACTGGTTCTGACCAAGGATGCGGTTGAAAACCTGACCAAGCGATTGGCCGCGTAAGGAGTTCGAAAATGGCAAAAGCAGAAAAACAAAAACCGACCGAACAAGATTACGTCACGCTGGTAAAGCCGGTTGTCACGGAAAAGTCGATGATGGGCTCGCAACACGGGCAAGTCACGTTCAACGTGGCTCCTGATGCAACCAAGCCGCAAATCAAACACGCTGTTGAGGCCCTGTTTGATGTCAAGGTTGTGGCGGTGAACACGGTCGTGACCAAAGGCAAGGTCAAACGCTTCAAGGGCATTCTGGGCAAACGCTCGGACGTTAAAAAAGCGATTGTCACTTTGGCCGAAGGTCAAACGATTGACGTCGGAACCGGCGTATAGGAATTAGGACTTTAGAGAAGAAGGATACAGATTATGGCTCTGAAGAAGTACAACCCGACAACTCCCGGTCAGCGTCAGCTGGTCTTGGTTGATCGCAGCCAATTGTGGAAAGGCGCGCCTGAAAAGTCTTTGACTGAAGGCAAGCGCAGAACCGGTGGCCGTAACAACACGGGCCGCATCACCATGCGTTTCATTGGTGGCGGTCACAAGCAGCGTTATCGTATCGTCGATTTCAAGCGCACCAAGAAGGATGTCGAGGCAACCGTTCTGCGTCTGGAATATGACCCGAACCGCACCGCGTTCATCGCGTTGATCCAGTATGATGATGGCGAAAAAGCCTACATTCTGGCTCCGCAACGTCTCTCTGAAGGTGACAAGATCATCTCCAGCGACAAAGCTGACATTAAAGTCGGCAACACATTGCCGCTGAAAAACATGCCGGTCGGAACCATCATCCACAACGTGGAAATGAAACCCGGCAAAGGCGGACAAATGGCTCGCGCAGGCGGTACATTCGCCCAGCTCGTCGGCCGCGATCAAGGCTATGCCCAGATCAAATTGTCCTCCGGTGAAATGCGCGTCGTACGTGGCGAATGTCTGGCAACGGTTGGAGCTGTTTCCAACCCTGACCAGAAGAACGTCAATATCGGTAAGGCAGGTCGTAACCGTTGGTTGGGCAACAAACCGCGTCAACGTGGTATCACGATGAACCCGGTCGATCACCCGCACGGTGGCCGTACCAATGGTGGTATCCACTGGTGTTCGCCAACTGGTGTACCTGCCAAGGGATACAAAACACGTTCGAATAAAGCGACCGACAAATATATTATTCGTCGCCGTAAGAACAAGAATAGCAAATAGTCGAAGAAGGTTGAGGTAACAAAACATGGCTCGTTCAGTCTGGAAAGGCCCGTTCGTAGATGGACACTTGCTCAAGAAAGTTGAGGAAGTCCGTCAGTCTGGTAAAAACACACCGATCAAAACCTGGTCACGTCGTTCGACGATTCTGCCGCAAATGGTGGGGTTGACGATGGCAGTGCATAACGGGAACAAATTCATCCCCGTTCTGGTTACCGACAACATGATCGGCCACAAATTGGGTGAATTCGCCCACACCCGTACCTTCAAAGGTCACGGCGGCACGGATAAAAAGAAATAAGGATAGGTAACTGAAATGGGAAAACCTAAGAACGAAAGACGCGTGGCGGATAACGAGGCAAGAGCATTTGCCAAGTATATCGACTCGAGCCCCTACAAGCTCAACCTTGTGGCTGAGATGATCCGCGGTAAAAAAGCCGAAAAAGCATTGGTCGATCTCGACTTCTGCAACAAACGCGTCGCCCGCGATGTTAAAAAAGTTTTGCAATCGGCCGTTGCCAACGCGGAAAACAACCACTCTCTGGATGTTGACCGTTTGTACGTTGCGGAAGCAACCGTCGGCAAATCCATTGTGATGAAACGTTTCATGGCACGCGCCCGTGGCCGCGCCGGTCGTATTGAAAAATTCTTCAGCAACCTGACGGTTGTTGTTCGTGAAAAAGACGAGTAGGAGCGAGAGAAGAAAATGGGTCAGAAAGTCAATCCAATCGGTATCCGCGTCGGCATCAACCGCACCTGGGATTCTCGCTGGTTCTCGGCAAAAGATTATGCTGCAAAGCTGATCGAAGATCTGAAACTGCGCGAATTTGTCCAGGACAAATTGAAAGCCGCCGGTATCAGCAAAGTTATCGTTGAACGCGCCGCGAAAAATACCCGCGTCACCGTTCACACTGCACGTCCTGGTGTTATCATCGGGAAAAAAGGTGCGGACATTGAAAAACTGCGCAAGCAATTGGGCGACAAATCGGGTAGCGACGTGTCTTTGAACATTGTTGAAATCCGCAAGCCTGAAATCGACGCTCAACTCGTTGCCGAAGGCATTGCCCAACAGCTCGAGCGTCGCGTGTCGTTCCGTCGTGCGATGAAACGCGCTGTTCAATCCGCTCTGCGCCTCGGTGCAAAAGGGATTCGCGTGAACGTCTCCGGTCGTTTGGCTGGTGCCGACATCGCCCGTATGGAATGGTACCGTGAAGGTCAAGTGCCTTTGCACACTTTGCGTGCCGATCTCGACTACGGAACAGCAGAAGCTTCGACGACCTATGGCATCATCGGCGTCAAAGTATGGATTTACAAAGGCGACGTGATGGAACACGACCCGATGGCCCGCGACAAACGTATGGCCGACACGGTTGGTGCTACCAAACGCGACTAGAAATTAATTAAGGAAGTGATGGAGTAAGAAATGCTCTCGCCAAAGAAGACAAAATTTAGAAAAGCCCATAAAGGCCGCATCCACGGTGCAGCAAAAGGCGGCTACACCGTAGATTTCGGATCGTTTGGTCTGAAAGCTCTGGAGCCGGATCGTATCACAGCACGCCAGATCGAAGCTGCCCGTCGTGCCCTGACCCGTCACATCAAGCGTCAAGGTAAAGTCTGGATTCGCGTATTTCCGGATGTGCCTGTGTCGAAAAAACCTCTCGAGGTTCGTATGGGTTCCGGTAAAGGTTCGCCTGAATATTGGGTGGCTCGTGTGAAACCTGGTCGCATCATGTTTGAAATCGAAGGTGTGCCTGAGGAGCTGGCTCGTGAGGCTTTGACCTTGGCGGCAGCGAAACTCCCGATCCAGACGAAATTCGTCAAGCGGATCGCTGAATAGGAATTTTGGAGATTAGAATGGCAAAAGCAAAAGCAAAAACCGAAAATAAAGCCGAAGATTTGAAAGGCAAAAGCAGCGACGAACTGAACGCGATGCTTTTGGACCTACGCAAAAAGCAAATGGATATGCGTTTCCAGCAAGCTGGTGGTCAATTGACCAACACGGCTGAAATCCGCAAGGTTCGCCGCACCATTGCCCGCGTAAAAACATTTTTGAGCCAGCAAGAAGCTGCGAAATAGAAAGAGGAGTTAGAAACTATGCCACGTCGTGTATTGGAAGGCCGCGTAGTCAGTGATGCAATGGACAAGACAGTAACCGTTCTGGTTGAGCGTCGGACCATGCACCCGATCTATAAGAAATACGTGAAGCAAAGCGCGAAATACGCTGCGCATGACGAAAGCAACCTGTTCCGTGTTGGTGATATGGTGGAAATCGAAGAATGCCGCCCGCTGTCCAAACGCAAAAACTGGGTGGTTACCACCGACCCGAAAACTCTGGGTCGCGAACTGACCGCCAAGGTAAAAGCATCTGCCGGTGCAGAGGCCGCTCCTGCGAAAAAGCCGCGCGCTAAAAAAGCAGCAGCAAAGAAGTAAGTGAATTGAAACGTTAAAAAGAATTTGGGTGAACAAACATGATCCAGATGGAATCAAATCTTGATGTAGCAGACAACTCCGGCGCACGCCGTGTTTCCTGCATCAAAGTATTGGGTGGCTCGAAACGCCGCTTTGCCAATATCGGCGATGTGATCGTCGTATCTGTGAAAGATGCGATTCCGCGTGGTCGTGTCAAAAAAGGTGACGTTCACCGTGCAGTGATCGTACGGACCTCTTCCGGTCTGCACCGCACCAACGGCGAATCGATCCGGTTCGATGGCAACGCAGTTGTGCTGATCAACAAACAGGGCGAGCCCATCGGAACCCGTATTTTTGGCCCGGTGACCCGTGAATTGCGCGGTAAAGGCTACATGAAAATTATTTCTCTGGCATCTGAGGTGCTCTAAATGACACAGGCAAAAATGAAATTGAAAAAAGGCGATCAGGTTGTCGTCATTACAGGCAAGGACAAAGGCAAAACCGGTGAAATCACCAAGGTTCTGCCTGCTGAATCCCGCGTTGTCGTCGCTGGCGTCAACATGGTGACCAAGCACACCAAACCGACCCAGTTTTCTGCTGGCGGTTTGAACAAAGTTGAAGCCCCGATCCATGTATCGAACGTGGCTTTGGCTGACCCCAAGACCGGAAAAGCCACGAAAGTCGGAATGAAAAAACTGACCGATGGCAAAAAAGTTCGGGTCGCCAAAAAATCCGGTGAAACGATTGCTTAATAGGTGAATGAAAATGGCCGCACAAGAACAATATACCCCACGGATGGAAGCTCGTTATAAAGGCGAGTTGGCTCCGGCAATGCAAAAAAGCCGTGGCTACAAAAACGTCCACGAGATTCCGAAGCTGGAAAAAATCGTCATCAACATGGGTGTCGGTCAGGCAGCTTTGGACAAAAAACACATGGAAACCGCTCTGAAGGACCTGACCCTGATTGCCGGTCAGAAACCGGTGGCAACCAAGGCTCGCAAATCGAATGCATCCTTCAAAATCCGTGAAGGCATGGCGATAGGCGCAAAGGTTACGCTGCGCGGCAAACGCATGTACGAATTTCTGGACCGTCTGGTCACCATCGCTCTGCCACGCGTCCGCGACTTCCGCGGCATCAACGGCAAGGCATTCGATGGCCGTGGAAACTACGCTTTGGGGATCAAAGATCACACGATCTTCCCTGAAATCAACTTTGACAAGGTAGAAGCCGCCCGCGGGATGGACATCATCATCTGCACCACGGCCAAAACCGACGAAGAAGCAAAAGAATTGCTGCGCGGCTTTGATCTGCCGTTCAGAAACTAGGATTAACGAGAAGGACCTGAAGAATGGCAAAAGTCAGTGCGACAAACCGCAATGAGAAACGCAAAAAAATGGCCAAACGCGATTCGGCCAAACGCGCAAAACTCAAAGCGTTGATTATGAACCGCGAGCTTCCGATCGAGGAGCGTTTTGCAGCAACCATGAAGCTGGCTCAACTGCCGCGTAATGGGGCTGAAATCCGCGTCCGCAATCGTTGCGCTTTGACCGGTCGTCCACGCGCGTTCCATGGGAAATTTAGCCTCAGCCGTATTTCGCTGCGCAAATTGGCCTCCGAAGGTCAATTGCCGGGCGTAACGAAGTCGAGCTGGTAAGAGAGAAGAAGGAGATTATAGATCATGTCGATGAGTGATCCATTAGGAGATATGTTGACCCGCATCCGCAACGGACAGAGCGCAGGCCTGAAACAGGTTGCTTGCCCTGCATCCAAAATGCGTGCGTCGGTTCTGGCCGTTCTGAAAAGCGCGGGCTACATCCGCGACTATAAAGAAGGCGCGAATGACCAAGGTCACAAAGGCTTTATTATTGACCTGAAATACGACGAAGGTCGTCCAGTCATTAAAGTATTGCAACGTGTTTCCAGACCGGGACGTCGCGTTTATTCTGCCGCGCAGGATATTCCACGCTTCTACAACGGTCTTGGCGTCACGATTGTCTCCACTCCGCGTGGAGTGATGGCAGACCAGCAGGCTCGTGAAGAGAATGTTGGCGGCGAACTCCTGTGTCAGGTGTTCTAAGTTTTAAGAAAGAAAAAACGAGGATAGAAAAATGTCTCGCGTAGGAAAAAACCCGGTTGTCGTCCCGAATGGTGTGACGGTTGACCTCAAAGGAGCGGATTTGAAAGTCAAAGGCCCGAAAGGCGAATTGGCTTTGGTGATCCATCCGAAAGTCAGTGTTTCGGTCGAAGGTGGCAGTATCACAGTTGCCCCGAACAATATGGACGATCGTGAAAGCCGTGCTCTGTGGGCAACCATGCAGCGCCGTATCGCCAACATGGTGCTCGGAGTAACCGAAGGCTTCTCGAAAGATCTCGAGATCGAAGGTGTTGGTTACCGTTGCAACCTGCAAGGCAAAACGCTGGTTCTGCAGCTGGGCTTCAGCCATGACGTTCACTATCCTGTTCCGGAAGGCATCTCGATTGTAGTTGATAAACAAACCGCAATTAAAATCACCGGTATCGACAAGGAAAAGGTTGGTCAGGTTGCTGCCGAAATCCGTGGTTACAGACCGCCAGAACCGTACAAGGGTAAAGGTGTTCGCTATGCAGGGGAATACATCCTGCGTAAAGAAGGTAAGAAGAAATAATTTAAAAAAGGACGAAAGATTATGCGTCAACCAGAAACAAATGCTCAGCGCCGTGCGCGTCGTGTTCGTGCAAAACTTAGCCGTATTAACAAGGCTGGGTTGCCACGTCTGTCGATTCACCGCACCAACAACCAGATCTATGCCCAGATCATTGATGATGTGAAGGGTGTAACCTTGGCGTCCGCTTCGACCCTCGAAGCAGATCGCAAGGCCGGTGGCAACATCGCAGCGGCCGCAAAGGTAGGTGCAATGATCGCCGAACGTGCGAAATCGGCAAAAATCGGCAAAGTCATGTTTGACCGTGGATCGTTCCGTTACCACGGTCGTGTCAAGGCTTTGGCAGACGCCGCCCGCGAAGGTGGATTGGAATTCTAAGGAAGGAAGAAGTAAAGATGGCTCGTCCAGAACGCAAACAACGCGAAGAGCGTGAAGAAGTAGAATTGAACGAACGCCTGGTTGCCGTCAACCGCGTTGCCAAAGTGGTGAAAGGTGGCCGTCGTTTCGGCTTTGCCGCTCTGGTGGTGGTCGGTGACGGTCGCGGTCGTGTCGGTCATGGTCACGCCAAGGCTCGCGAAGTTCCTGACGCGATTAAGAAAGCGACCGATCAGGCCAAACGTAACATGATCCGTGTGGCTCTTCGTGAAGGCCGCACCATTCACCACGACGTTCTGGGCCGCTACGGTGCCGGTCGCGTTTTGCTGCGTACGGCTCCTGCCGGTACCGGTATCATCGCGGGTGGTCCGCTTCGTGCGATTTTTGAAGCCATCGGCATTCAGGATGTTGTTGCCAAGGCGATTGGCACCAACAACCCGTACAACATGGTCAACGCGACTTTCGAAGCTTTGAAATCGATGGAAAGCCCACGCGCTGTAGCAGCTCGCCGCAGCAAAAAGGTATCCGACATTGTCTCGAACCGCGATGTCCGCATGAAAGAAGCCAAAGCAGATGACGCATCTCACGAAGATGCCGAAGCAGCTGGCGAATAATTTGAAGGAGATCTGAATTATGGCTCAGGCAAAAGCAAAGAAAGCAGACGCTTCGAAAAAAATGATCACTGTGACCCAGATCGGTAGCCCGATTGGTCGCCGTGAAGATCAGGAACAAACCCTGATCGGTCTTGGACTGAACAAAATGCACCGCAGCAAGCAACTTGAAGATACGCCTTCTGTCCGTGGCATGATCAACAAGGTTCAGCACCTTGTGAGCGTAACCGAGTAAGGGGATTTAAACATGAAACTCAACGAACTTCAGCCTCAAGAAGGCGCTGTTAAAAAAAGAATGCGTGTTGGACGCGGGATTGGCTCCGGCAAGGGTAAAACCTGCGGTAAAGGCCAAAAAGGTCAGAAATCCCGTACCGGTGTAGCAATCAACGGTTTCGAAGGCGGACAAATGCCGCTTTACCGTCGCTTGCCAAAAACCGGTTTCACCAACCTGTTTGCAAAAGACTTGTCAACCATTTCTTTGGCTCGTCTGCAAGATGCGATTGACGCTGGTAAAATCGACGCAAAATCGCCGATCACCAGCGAAATGCTGCAAAAAGCAGGTGTTGCTGCAAAAGCGAAAGACGGTGTCCGTCTGTTGGGCAATGGCGAATTGAAAGCCAAAGTCACGCTCAAAATCGCTGGTGCAACTGCATCGGCCAAGGCAGCCGTTGAAAAAGCGGGCGGTTCAGTTGAAATTATTGTGCGCGAAGTCAAACCTGTTGTGCGCAAAAAGCCGATCCCAGGCAGACAATAATATCAAGTTGTAATAGAAATTTAAAAGAGGCTCGCGGGCCTCTTTTTTATTGGACAAAACCAGCAGAGCTGTCATAACGTTCTGGAAACAAGGGGGCGCAAAATGGCAACTATAGAGCGGGATTTTATCGGTGCAACAAAACCCACTGGGCATACAGTCATTCCACTTTATGCAGATAAACTTCCTGGACGGCCACCATCAGGGGCTCCGGGAAGTCTGCATCGGGTATATGAACAATTGAAGGAAATTGCCCGACAGGAAAAAGAAAAAGGGCAAGGCAGTCCAGTGAAAATCCCATCAAAAGAATTCCACTAAAATTTGAGAGGCCATCAGGCCTCTTTTTTTGTGGCGAATGCTCTATGTTCACTAGACAAGCGCACGCGCATTCGCTAAAGATTTTGAAGATTAAAAGTAAGGAAAAATAGAAATGGTTTCTGCGGTCGAACAACTCTCGAAAAATGCGAACTGGGGCGCATTTGCCAAGGCAACGGAGCTCAAGAAAAGAATTTTGTTTGTAATCGGGGCCTTGCTGGTCTTCCGTTTGGGAACTTATATCCCGATCCCAGGGATTGATCCTCATGTTTGGGAAGGAATCTTCGAGCAAAAGAGCGGTGGGCTGCTCGATATGTTCAACATGTTCTCGGGTGGTTCGCTCTCCCGTATGACGATCTTTGCCCTCTCGATTATGCCGTACATCTCGGCATCGATTATTCTGCAATTGGGCACCGCTCTTTCTCCGAAACTCGAAGCTCTGAAAAAAGAAGGGGAATCGGGCCGTCAGAAAATCAACCAGTACACACGCTACCTCACAGTTCTTTTGGCGGGGATTCAGGCCTATGGTCTGGCTGTTGGCCTTGAAAACTTGCAAGGAGACCAAGGGTCCGCTGTGATTGACCCCGGCATGTTCTTCCGTATCTCGACTGTCATCACTGTGATCGGTGGAACAATGTTCCTGATGTGGTTGGGCGAACAGATCACCGCGCGCGGCATTGGCAATGGCATCTCTTTGATTATTTTTGCAGGGATCGTTGCAGGGCTGCCTCAGGCATTGGTGCAAACGCTTTCGCTCGGCGAGCAGGGTCAAATCTCGTTCATCGGCATGCTGATGATCGCTGCCATGGTCATTGGCACGATCATCTTTATTGTGTTCATGGAACGCGCCCAGCGCCGCCTTCTGGTACAATATCCGAAACGCCAGATCGGGGCGCAGCAAATGACGCAAGCCTCGCAAAACCATCTGCCGTTAAAGCTCAACATGTCGGGCGTAATTCCTCCGATCTTCGCATCGTCCCTTTTGTTTTTGCCGATGACGATTGTAGGCTTTACAGGCGTAGATGCAGGCGACAGCTTCCTCTCCGATCTCTCGCGCTACATGACGACGGGGCATCCGGTTCACATGATTGCCTATGCAACGCTGATTATTTTCTTTGCGTTCTTTTATACGGCTGTGGTGTTCAACCCCGAAGACAATGCCGAAATGCTGCGCAAATATGGCGGCTTTATCCCTGGTGTCCGTCCGGGTAAAAGCACGGCTGATTTTCTGGATTACGTTCTGACCCGTATTACCGTGGTCGGGGCGCTTTATCTGTGTTTCATCTGCTTGATGCCTGAATTTTTGATCTCCGAATATGGGTTGCCGTTTTATTTTGGCGGCACGTCGCTGTTGATTGTGGTATCTGTGACGATGGACACGGTTGCCCAGATCAACTCGCATATGTTGGCGCACCAATATGAAGGTCTCATCAAGAAGACCAAACTGACCAAAGGAAAGAAATAAGGGAGACAACAACCGATGAATATCATTTTGATGGGCCCTCCGGGCGCTGGCAAGGGAACACAAGCCAAAATTTTGGAAGACGCCCGTGGCCTCAAGCAACTCTCGACCGGCGATATGCTGCGCGCGGAAATTTCTGGTGAAACGCCGCTCGGACTCAAAGTCAAAGCCATCATGGATTCCGGTTCTCTGGTCTCTGACGAAATCGTAATTGAAATGATCTCGAACCGCATCGACCAACCCGATTGTGTCGAAGGCTTTATTCTCGATGGCTTCCCGCGCACGGTGGCTCAAGCCGAAGCATTGGATAAAATGCTGCACGCCAAAGGCAAAGATCTGAACGCGATCATTCAGTTGGTCGTTGATGAAGCGGCTCTGTTGGCCCGCATCGAAAGACGCGCGGTCGAAACCGGTGGCGCACGCGCCGACGACAATGCCGAAACCCTCAAAAAGCGCCTCGACGCTTATAAAGCTCAAACCGCCCCCATCGTTCCTTATTACGAAGGCCAAGGCCGTCTGAAAAAAGTCGATGGCATGGCCGCTGTCAACATCGTCACCGAACAAATCGCCGACATTCTCGACGGAGCGGCCAAGATCGCGTAGGGCCGAGAAATTAGAGATCTGGTGGTATAAAGAAGCCCAATTGTAGGGCCTCTTCATCATTTTAGGTATGGAAAATAAATTTTCAGACTTATCCACAGAAATCTAAATAAAATCATTGACTCTAAGCCTTAAATGCTTAGTATGCGCTCATTCCGGCAAGGCTGTTGCTTGTTTCGGCAGGTTTTCTGCTTGTCCGGTATGGTATACGACCCGGCGTTTCGTCCTTGTTTCTATTTGAAATAAAACGAAATTTTACGGATCGGCTTGAAATCAACAGTAAGTAAAAAAGGAGTTCGTATATGGCCCGTATTTCCGGTGTCAACGTACCTGATAACAAACGTGTGATCATTTCCCTGACCTATATTCATGGAATTGGTCGTTTCATCGCAGAAGGAATCTGCCGCGAAGTCGGAATTGATTTCTCCCGTCGCATGAAGGATCTGACCGAAGATGAACTGAACCAGATTCGTAAAGTCATCGAAGGCGGAAAATTCCTGATCGAAGGGGATCTGCGCCGTGAAGTTTCTCTCAACATCAAGCGTCTGATGGACATGCAATGCTACCGTGGTCTTCGCCACCGTCGCGGTCTGCCTGTTCGTGGCCAGCGCACCCGCGGAAACGCCCGTACCCGTAAGGGACCCGCGAAACCGGTTGCTGGTAAGAAAATCGTCAAGAAATAATCAGCGCTAGAAAGATAAGAGGACTTATATTATGGCAGCAAAAGATAAAACAAAAGCGGGCGCACGCAAAAAAATCGTTCGTAAGAACGTTGCTATTGGCGTCGCGCACATCAACGCATCGTTCAACAATGTGTTCATTAACCTCACCGATCCGATGGGCAACACCATCGCATGGTCATCGGCTGGTATCGTCGGCTTCAAGGGTTCTCGTAAATCGACCCCGTTCGCAGCGCAGATGACCGCTGAAGATGCAGGCCGCAAAGCTCAGGAACATGGTCTTCGTGAAGTCGATGTTCTGATCAAGGGCCCGGGCGCTGGTCGTGAATCGGCTCTGCGTGCGCTTCAATCGCTTGGATACACCATCCGTTCGATCAAGGACATCACGCCTGTGCCGCACAACGGATGCCGTCCGCCGAAACGCCGCCGCATCTAATTAAAGTTCATCCGGTGATCGGGCTCCTCGGTCACCGGAACAAAGTTTTTGTCGCAAACGACGTACTGCATGGTGAAAGGGAATAAAGCATGCTCATTCAGAAAAACTGGCTGGAACTGATTAAACCCAACAAAGTTGAAGTCGAACACAAGAATGACAGCCGTAACTTCGGCAAAGTTGTGGTCGAGCCTTTGGAACGCGGGTTTGGTCTGACTTTGGGGAACGCGCTGCGTCGAGTTCTGTTGTCGTCTTTGCAGGGTGCTGCAGTGACGGGAGTCAAAATCGCCGGTGTTCAACACGAATTCTCGACCATTGAGGGTGTTCGTGAAGACGTGACCGACATTATCCTGAACGTCAAGGCGATTGCCGTTCGTATGCACTGCGAAGGTCCGAAGCGTATGCGTCTTGTGGCTGAAGGCCCGTGCGAAGTTACCTCCGGCATGATCGAGGCTGGCGCCGACATCGAAATCATGAATCCTGATCTTGTGATTTGCACGCTTGATAAAGGTGCAAAACTTGACATGGAAATGATTGTGAACACTGGCAAAGGCTACCGTCCGGCTGCTCAAAACCGTCCGGAAGATGCACCTGTTGGTCTTATTCCGGTGGACAGCATTTTCTCGCCGGTTCGCAAAGTCTCTTACGACGTAGAAGATACTCGTGTTAGTCAAATCACCGACTACGATAAACTGACGCTGACTGTTGAAACCAACGGTGTGATCTCGGCGGATGATGCGGTGGCTTATGCTGCACGTATTCTGCAAGACCAGTTGCAAGTCTTCATCAACTTCGAAGAGCCGAAAGAAACCAAAGTGGCCGAAGAAGAAGAATCCCTTCCATTCAACCGCAACCTGCTCAAAAAAGTCGAAGAGCTGGAACTCTCCGTTCGTTCTGCCAACTGCCTCAAAAACGACAACATCGTTTACATTGGCGACTTGGTTCAGAAATCGGAATCCGAAATGCTCCGCACTCCGAACTTCGGCCGTAAATCTCTGAACGAGATCAAGGAAGTTCTGGGCATGATGGGTCTGCATCTGGGTATGCAGGTCGAAGGCTGGCCGCCTGAAAACATCGAAGATCTTGCCAAGAAAATGGAAGATCCGTTTGCTCACTAGAAATTTTTGGATCAAGCCGGTATCTAATTCCGGCTTGAACCGAATAGGGCATTCCGCCCGCCCCTGAGATAGAACGGCCTATAATGGCAAGTGGTGTCAGGTTTGTAAAATGACTGCTCACCATGAGCGTCGCAGCAAAAGTGAAAGGAAAAGACCATGAAACATGGACTGAAACAAAGAAAACTGAACCGTACCAGCTCTCACCGTAAGGCATTGTTTGCCAATATGGCGGCTGCACTCATCAAGCACGAGCAAATCATCACGACTGTACCGAAAGCCAAAGAATTGCGTCCATTTGTTGAAAAACTGGTCACCTTGGGCAAAAAAGGCACATTGGCTGATCGCCGTGCGGCAATTGCTACTTTGCGCGACGAAGCCATGGTTCAGAAATTGTTCGATACGCTGGCCACCCGTTATGCAGATCGTCCGGGCGGATACACCCGCGTTCTGAAAGCCGGTTTCCGGTATGGCGACGCAGCTCCAATCGCAGTCATCGAATTCGTGGATCGTGACGTAACCGCCAAAGGTCAGGACAGCGGCCCCGACTTCACTCAGGAAGCCGAAGCAGCCGGTCCGGTTGACGAGACCACCGTCCCGAAAGAAGCCGTGAAAAAAGCCAACAAGAAAAAGGCTGAAGAAAAATCCGAAGAGGCTGCTGAACCTAAGAAAAAGGCATCTCCGAAAAAGAAAAAAGCCGAAGACAAAGCCGAATAAGTTGTCATCCCCGCGGTGCGTCCCAAATGGCGCTGCACGGCGGGGATCCGGTGAAAAATTCAAAACCCGCCCTCGAAAGGCGGGTTTTATTATGTTTTGTCATGGGGCTAATTTCTTGCAAAATTCTATAGGAAGGTATATATTTCCCTCAATTCCAACGAAAAATAGGGTGTTAATCATGAATATTTCTGACAAAACGAAGTTATTTGCTGCCGCTGTTGGTTTGACAACCTTGACGGCGTGCCAGACCTTGCCGCAGCAGGGCATTGTTGGTCAACCCCCAGCCAATTCGGGCGTTGGCACAGCCGTTCAAAATGGCACGGCACAAATTGGCGATGCTTTCCAAAGAGCGATTGATCCCCGCCAGTATGGTAACACGGCTACCAACGCTGTGGAATGGGCCGCAAGACGGAAATATGGCGAGACCGTCCAGAAGACAGACATTGGCGTGCGTGCCGAAATAGAGAAGAAAAAGAGTGACTGGCTGGGTAGACTGAGAGAGGCAGTATCCCCGCGCTAAACTCTGTCAGCTCGCATAACAGAATCCCGAAACCCGCCCCCGAAAGGCGGGTTTTTCCATAGCAATTAATTTCTTGCAGATTTCTATGGGTGGGTATATAGTCTCGACCATTCCAACGAAAATATGGTGCTAAAATGAACAGAATTCAAGCAATCACAGGTGTTTTTGGACTTGCCGCGTTGACCGCCCTGCAAGGATGCGCAACTCCGGCCCGTTCAACGTCACAAACTACGGCAGGTATGGAAAGATCTCCCGCTGTTGCGAGCGAGGATTTGAAAACGCCGGTAAAGGTTGACCCTTGTTTGCGCGCGGGTATTGATGCGCGATATATTGCCGATGTTACGCCGCAAGATGTGATTGATGCGAAGTACAAAGGGGAAGAGCCACGCTTTTATCGCGCCTTTTATTTATTCCCTTATAAATCCCCTACAGAGGGTGGAGAAACCGCCATCGGAGCGCTTGTGGGAGGGATTCTGGCCAACGGGGTTGGCAAAGCGGTCGGACTCAACGGTGGTTCCAGAACTGCAGGTACTGTGGCTGGAGCGATTGGCGGGGGAGCCGTTGGGAGCGCGTTCGCCAAGGAAAGTAGAGTTGGTAATTTAACGGACATAAAGGCCTGTACAAATTATTTGGACAAGGAAATGGACGAAAAACATATTCGGGAGGCTTATCCATTCGATATCAGAGAAAGTACTGGATATTATCGTACTCCTGCCTTAGCTCCAGTTTATAATCGCCCTTATGCTCGTTACCTTGCTCCGGACCCTCACCAGAACGCCTTCAACGCCAGATGCCCGAATGGAAACTGTAACTTTATACAACCACCCGCATATGTTCCCCCCTACCGGAGCTGGGGCTACTACAGATAGGCCGTATTAAAGCAAAGATTTCCCAAACCCTGCCCGATGAAACGATCCGGCGGGGTTTCTGTTTGTGAAAAGACCTGAGAGCGAAAGATCGCTTTTCCCTGCCTCTCGAATTTGCTAGAAGGAACGCCTGTCCATAACGGAAAGAAACCCGACCGTGCCGCGCCTGATAGCCTTTTTTTTGATTCCCGTTTTTGTACTGCTCGACCAGATCAGCAAATGGTGGGTCATCGAAATGTTCTTTCGCCCCCGTGTGTTTGAAGCCGATGGGGCGAGCCAGCCTTTTTTTACATGGCTAACCACACTGGGACAGGACCAGTTCCCGCCCACGCGCCTTGAATGGTTCGATATCCTCAATCTGGTGATGGTCTGGAACAAAGGCATCAGCTTCGGTATCTTTGCAAGTGACGAAGCCATGACCCGGATTTTTCTGATTGGCTCATCATCCGCGCTTGTGATCGTCCTTCTGGTCTGGTTATTGCGCGGCCCGACCTTGAAAGTGGCCCTTCCGCTCTCTATGATTATTGCGGGCGCAATGGGCAATATCTGGGATCGCGTCCGTTTTGGTGGGGTCGCCGATTTTATAGATTTTCATATTGGTGACTGGCACTATCCGGCCTTTAATGTTGCGGATTCGTGCATCGTTCTGGGGGTTGCATGGCTGGCCTTTGACGGGATAATCTTGGAAGCCAGACGGCTGAAAAAATCGAAAGAAGAACACAAAGGACAAAGCAATGGATAACAAGACCGGACAGTGGGCCATAATGATCGGCTTTTCGGTGCTAACATTAACCGGTTGCTCCGGTGTCAAGGACAAGCTGGGCCTGTCGCGCCACACGCCGGACGAGTTTATGGTGATGAAACGCGCCCCGCTCGAAGTTCCACAAAATATGACGGCATTGCCGACCCCGCAACCTGGGGCGCAACGCCCGCAGGAAACGCCGGCCACGACGCTCGCCAAAGAAGCAGTGATTGGTAAAGAAAAGGTCACCCGCGCCGACAGCCAGTCGTCCTCGGAACGGGTTTTGCTGCAAAAAACCGGCGCGAATGCTACGCAAGGCAATATCCGCTCGCTGGTCAACAAGGAAGCGGAAGAAGAGAAAGAGGATAAGCGTCCGGTTGTCAAAAGGCTGCTGAACATGGGCAGCGATTTGCCTCAGGCCACGGTCGTCGATCCTGCCGCAGAAGCCGAGCGCATCCAGACCAATAAGAAGACCGGAAAGCCGGTTACCGAAGGCGAAACCCCGACAGTTGATGAATAAGGCATGACCAAAAAAACATTTCTGATCCTTCTTGCATTGTTTCTCATGCCCCTCTCGGTCAGGGCTGAAGAAAATGTGGAAAGCGGAAAGGTTTTTAATGCCAGAACAGCCATGCTGGATAACGGCATGCAAATCGTGGTGATCGAGAATCACCGTGCCCCTGTTGTCACTCACATGTTGTGGTACAAGGTCGGGTCCGCCGACGAACCGCACGGCGACGGCGTCTCTGGCGCGGCTCACTTTCTGGAACATCTGATGTTCAAAGGCTCGAAAGCGATTCCCGCGGGCGAATTTTCGAAATTGATCCGCAGCATCGGCGGAGACGACAACGCCTTTACCTCATGGGACTTCACGGCTTTCTTCCAATCTGTCCCAGCGCGATATTTGCCAAATGTCATGGCCCTTGAAGCCGATCGCATGATCAACCTCTCGCTGGCGGAAAAGGATATCCTCTCGGAGCGCGATGTGATTATCGAAGAACGGCGCATGCGCACCGATAACGACCCGCAATCCCTGTTCATGGAAAAATTGCGCGCAGGTCTCTATACCAATGCCCCCTACGCGGAACCGATCATTGGTTGGAAAGACGAAATGCCGAAACTGGGCCGTGATGACGTCATGAATTATTATCATACATGGTACACACCTTCGAACACCATTCTGGTGGTTTCGGGCGATGTGAATTTCGAACAAGTCAGAACATGGGCCGCAAAATATTACGGGATCATCCCGTCCCACGCGACCCCCGACCACATTCGCCCCTACATTCCTGATTATAAGGCCGAAACCCGCCTGACGCTTCACGATGAAGATATTCGCCAGCCTGCTTTGCTGCGCGCCTGGATTGCTCCGTCTTTTGTGGAAGACAAGAAAGTCTATGACGGGCTGGAAGTTTTGTGTGAAACCCTCTCGGGTGGGGCTGCAACAAAACTCTACCAAAAACTCGTCGTCGAGAAAAAGAAAGCAACCAGTATCGACCTGTCCTATGACGGCGACGCCCGCGGACAGGGAAGCTTGTGGCTCTCGGCGACGCCCGCCCCGAATGTAACGATGGATGAATTGGAACGCGAAATCGACACGACCTTTCGTGAAATCGTTGGCAACGGCATTACCGCAGACGAAGTTGAAAAAGCAAAAACCCGCATGATTGACAAAGCCCTCTTTGCCCGCGACTCGGTAACGGGTCCGGCCATGGTGGTGGGACAGGCGCTGGCCATTGGTGCGGCATTGGATGACGTGGAATACGGCCCTAAACGGATCGCCGCTGTCACGCGGGAAGATGTTCAAACGCTTTTTGACACATACCTCAATCCCATTTCGCCGAAACACACTCCTGTCACGGGGATTTTGTTGCCAAAAGATCATAAGGATCATCAGGAATGAAAAAACTTCTGACATTGTGTCTGGTACTGTTTTGTGGAATTCAAACTGCTCACGCGTCTATCCTTGATATTCAGGATTTCACGACGGAAAAAGGAATTCGCATCTGGCTGGTCGAAGATCATACGGTTCCGGTCCTCTCGCTCCAGTTCCTCTTCCGTGGTGCAGGTTCTATCAACGACCCTGAAGACAAACAGGGGCTGAGCCAGATTCTCTCCAATACACTGGACGAAGGGGCAGGCGATCTCGATGCCAAAACCTTTCAGGCGCAATTGACCGACCAGTCGATCTCTTTGCGGTTTTTCTCTTCGCGTGACGACTTTGGTGGAGCGCTCAAAACCCTGAGCAAATATCAGGATCATGCGTTCAAATTGCTCCACCTTGCCTTGACCGCTCCGCGCTTTGAAGAGGACGCCATCCGCCGCATGCGCGATGCCAACTTTGCGCGGATCAGATCAAGTATGACCGATCCTGAATGGATGACAGCACGCCTGACGAACGCAGTCTTATTCAGAGACCATCCATACGCAATGAACAGTGGCGGAACACTCTCCACCTTGCCGCGCATCACGGCAGACGATTTGCAGGACAAAGTCAAAACCCAACTGGGCCGCGACCGCCTGATTATTGCTGTGGCAGGAAATATTGCAAAAGGTGAACTGTCCCAAAAGATTGATGACGTGTTTGGTAACTTGCCGGACCATTCAAAAGTGGGGGAAGTCTCGCCTGCCAAATTCCCTGCGGAGGAAAAGCCTGTCCAGTTTGAAAAGGATATTCCGCAAACAGTGATACAGATCGCTATGCCCGGTATCCCCAACAGCGATCCGGATTATTTTGCGGCTGAAATTCTCAATTACACGCTGGGGGGAGCAGGGTTTGGGTCGCGCCTGACTGAAGTGGTTCGCGAGCAGCGCGGACTGACTTACGGCATTTATAGCAACTTGTCGGAAATGGATTATGCCAACCTTCTAACAATCGGGACATCGACCCGCACGGAAAATGTGGGGGAAGTCTTGTCACTGGTTAATCAGGAACTGTCCAGAATGGGATCCGAACCTGTGTCTGCCAAGGAACTTGCCGACGCCAAATCCTATCTTGTGGGCTCTGTCCCGCTGGATCTGACCTCGACCGACCGGATTGCCGCCATGATGATCAGCTTCCAGAGCTTCAACCTTCCGACCGATTATCTGGATATTCGGGAAAAAGGATTGAAATCCGCCACACGGGAGGATGTACTTCGTGTTGCCAAAAGGCTTTTGGGCCAGAACAGAAAGGTCACGGTCATGGTCGGAACCGTGACAGACCCGTCTTCCGTGCGTCTGGTTGAAAAGCTCCCCGATATTGAATAGAATCCTGACTCTGGGTTTCCGGTTCTATATCATTTATTAACCTAATCATTGGACAATCAGAGGATGAATCCTACCGCCCCCACCGAAACACTCCCGCCGCTCCATCAAATGGAACTGGACGAGATCATTAAAAAACACATCATGTTTGAAAAAACCAGACCGGGTGGGGCGCGGGCTATTATCAAATTCAAATCTTTGGTTGGTCTTGATTTTCGGGGTGCCAATTTGTCGGGGGCCGACTTCACCGGGTCTGATTTGAGAAATGCCAATCTCTCGAATGGAAATTTCCACGGTTCGATTTTTTATGGCTGCAGCATCCAAGGGGCCAATCTTGAAAACGGGGATTTTACGCGGGCCGATTTCAGGGGAGCCGATGTCACCGGAGCAAACATGGCCGGAGCCAGTCTGGAAGGCGCAGACCTTCGTCAGGGGGCCAAAGTTATTTCCCAAAACAGCGAAGGAAAACCGATTGAGTCCTCTCATGGAAAAACAACCCTGAAGGGTGCTGATCTGGAAAATGCAAATCTGAAGAACGCACGTGCAGCTATGGTAGACCTAAGCGACGCTGACCTTACGTCCGCACGTATGTCACATGTAGATTTGTCGCAGGCCAATCTACAAAACGCCAATATGACAGGCGCCGACCTCACCAAAGCCAACCTTGAAGAATCTATGCTCAACGGTGCCATTATGGTCGGAACCGATACAACCGGAACGAAATTCGAAGGCGCAATCTATGAAGAAGTTCTGACCGATGCGCCGGTTGGTAAAGTTTTGGATTACAGTGAAGAGGAAGACCCGCTGATCCAGCTGTTGAAAGATCACAATCTCTGGCTCCAACACACCGGAGCCAAGGGAAAGAGGATCGATCTGTCAGGATATGATTTAAGGACGCTTCCAAGCCTCGGACGGTATTCCCTGACGGCGGCCATTGCCGAAGGCGCAGTTTTCCAAGGGATGACACTGATGACGGCCCAGATGCAAAGTTGCAAATTTGACAAAAGCGATTTTCGAGATGCTAAGTTAAGAGAGTCCGATTTTAGAGGAACAAGTTTTGTCGAAGCTAAATTGACCCGCGCCGATTTAACAAAAGCCAACCTGTCTCCACTCTTCTTCTCCGAAGACAGAAAACAAGCCGTAAACCTGAGTGGGGCCGACCTGAGTTTTGCCGATTTGACGGAATGCAATTTACAAGAAGCAATCTTGAAAAATGCTAATATGAAAGGTGCCAATCTAACCCGTGCTGATTTTCGTGGAGCGGATATGGAAGGTGCTGATCTGGAAAATGCAATTCTGGAAAAAGTCAAAATGGATAGCTAAAAAATATTTTTTTAGCCCCCCCTTGTTTTTCACCCCAAAAAGGATTTCTCTATAAGCGAGAGTCCGTAAGGTCTCTCAAGCTCTCTTGTAACAAACAAACTCTTTTTTGGAGAATACAAACATGACTAAACTGACTCTCTTGGCCGCTCTCGGCCTGTTGGCTCTGGTTCCTGCTGCTGCCCATGCTGAAGAGCATATGGACGCTGCTGCTCCTGCCGCAACCGAAGAAGCCGCTCCTGCTGTTGAAGCTAAAGAAGTAATGCTCAAAGACGGCACCAAAGTCGTTATCGAAGGCGACATGGCTTACACCGTTGATGCAGAAGGTGCAAAAACCGCTGCTCCTGATGGCGACCACGAAGCTGCAGACGGCTCGATGATCACCGTTAAAGAAGGCAAAGTTGTAGCTCCTGAAGCAGCTCCTGCAGAAGAAGCTCCTGCTGCTACCGAATAATTCTCTCAGGATTTTTCAAGGAAACCCGCCCGCCTCACGGTGTTGGCGGGTTTTTTTGCCAGCCTTTTTTGACTCTGGGGTCCTTTGCTGCTACAACCCACGCCATGACCCCGTCCGCCCGTATCAAAGCCGTTCTCGATCTACTGGAAAAGATCGAAAAATCTCCCATCCCGATGGATTTGACCATCGGAGATTATATGCGCAACCGCCGCTATATAGGCTCGAAAGATCGCTCCTATATTGCCGAGACAACTTACGCGGTGATTCGCCACCACGCACGTCTCCTCTGGGCGCTAGAAAAGGCTGCAAGTGACCCCACGCCGCGCAATCGTTTGATTGCATACTTGCGCATGACGGTGGCCAACGCCAATCTTGATGATTTGTTTGATGGAACAAAACACGGACCGTTACAATTGACCGACGAAGAAAAACAAATTGTTGCGCGCCTGCCGCAAAATTTTGATACTGCCCCTGACGATGTGCGCTGCGAATGCCCGCCCGAATATCGCGACTCTCTCCATTCCTATTTTGGCAACAAATTCCACGATGAACTCTCGGCACTGATTGCTCCGGCCTATCTCAATTTGCGCACCAATATCGTGATGGCCCCGCGCGAGCGGGCGAAAGAAATGTTGGCCGAAGATAAAGTGAGAACAGAAGAAAACAAATTCTCGCCATGGGGGTTAAGTGTCGGGGGAAAAACATTCCTCTCCATGACCCGCGCCTTCAAAAAAGGACTGGTCGAGATTCAGGACGAAGGATCGCAATTGATTGCGCTGGCCTGCGACGTGAAACCTGGCCAACAGGTTCTGGATTATTGCGCAGGCGCTGGGGGAAAGACTTTGGCACTGGCCGCCGCCATGGGAATTAAGGGTCGCATTGTCGCTATGGATTTGGAAGCTTCCCGTTTGGCCAAAGCCCGTGAACGGTTCCGCCGTGCAAAAGTCAGCGACATCATCGAACCGCGTCCGCTTTCGGACGAAAAAAACCGCAAATGGCTCCGCCGCCAGAAGCAAAGTTTCGATTGCGTGCTGATTGACGTACCCTGTTCTGGCACGGGCACATGGCGTCGCAACCCCGATATGCGTTGGCGCACCTATGGCCCGAGCGTTGAGGAACTGGTCCCCATCCAGCGCGAAATCATGGAAAAAGTGGCGGGCACAGTGAAAGAAGGTGGCCGTCTGGTCTATGCCACTTGCTCGATGTTGCCCGAAGAAAACGAGACACAGGTGGAAGGCTTCCTGAAAGACCATCCTGAATTTGAACTGGCCAACCTGAAAGATGTCTGGCCGGATGGCTGCACCCCGCCATGTGACGGAAAATATATGCGCCTTACTCCGCTGCGCCACGGCACAGACGGATTTTTCGCGGCCATCATGATTAGGAAATAATCACCCGTTCCGCGCGTCCGCCAAGCGAGGTCAGAACTTCATATCCAATCGTGTTCCACGATGCAGCCAACTGGTCGGCATCTTGATGGGGGCCGATAATTTCCATCCAGTCTCCCTCGTGCGGCGGGTTGGCTGCAACGGGTGATAAATCAACTGCCACCAAATCCATCGACACACGCCCGACCAGCGGGCAAGCCACACCGTTCCAGTACAGAACGGATTTATTCGACCCTGCGCGGTGAAACCCGTCCGCATAGCCGATCCCCAGCACGGCAATTTGTGTATCACGCTCGAAGGTGTGCGTGCGGTTATATCCGACGGTGCTGCCCGCTTTGGCGGTTTTGGTTTGCAAAATCCGCGCTGACAAATCAACGACCGGACGCATCGGATTAATGGTCTCAGGTGTCGGGTTAGGGCCATATAGGGCAAGGCCCGCACGGACTTGTTGCCGATGCCACGACGCATCTCTGAATATCCCTGCCGAATTACAAAGGCTGTGCGGAATCGATTTCGGCGCAACGGAATCGAACAGCTCGACTTGCTTGCGTGACGGTGTTTGGTCCGGTTCATCCGACGATGAAAAATGCGTCATCAGAGACAGTGGCGCAGGCCGCGATTTCAAAAGCTCTGGCACATTCTCGGGATCAAGACCCAACCGGTTCATGCCCGTATCAATATGCCAGATAGATTTAATGTCATCCGGACACCGCGCTACTTCGTCCGGCGTATTCAGGACAGGAATAAGGTTCAGATGTTTGAATTCTTTCTCGCATCCTGCGGGAAGCCCGCCCAGCACGGCAATTTTATGTGGCGTCAAAGATCGCAGGATCATAGCCTCTTCCAGTTGCGCCACATAAAAGAACGTGCATCCCGCCTCTTCAAACGCGGGAACGACCATATCAATCCCCAACCCATACCCGTCTGCTTTCACCACGGAAGCGACATCACATCCCGCGCCGACTTTGCTTTTTAAAAAACGGTAATTCTCCCGCAATGCGGATCGGTTGATGGTGAGGCGTGAACAGGCACCAAGGCTCATCATAACTACCTGTGCCGTTGATCCAGATCGGCAAATCGGGTGAGATTCGGATCAAAGAAGAGTTTGACGATACCGATCGGACCATGACGTTGCTTAGCCACAATCGTTTCGGCGACATTGGCGCTGTCTTGCAAACGCTGCGCCCATCCCGCATAACGCTCGTTAAATTTCTCGATGGACTCGCTGTCGCGTTGCGCAGGCACTTCACGCGAAAGGTAATATTCCTCGCGGTACACAAACATCACCACGTCCGCATCCTGTTCGATAGATCCCGATTCCCGAAGGTCGGAAAGCATCGGACGTTTATCTTCGCGCTGTTCGACTGCCCGCGAAAGCTGCGAGAGAGCCAGAACCGGAACCTGCAATTCTTTGGCAAGGGCTTTGAGTCCTCGGGTAATTTCCGAGACTTCGAGAACACGGTTGGATTCAGATTGCTTGGTTCCCGTTCCACGCAAAAGCTGCAAATAGTCAACGACGATCATGCCAAGCCCGTGCTTGCGTTTCAATCGCCGTGCACGGGTGCGCACGGCACTGATGGAAAGGGCAGGGGTGTCGTCGATATAAAGCGGAATTTGCGAGAGACGATGGGCCGCTTGCGCGAAATCGCGGAACTGCGCTTCGGTCATATTCCCTTTACGCAAAGCATCGCCGGAAATACCGGATTGTTCGGCCAGAATACGGGTCGTGAGCTGGTCATGCGACATCTCGAGCGAGAAAAACGCAACCACCGCACCTTCCTTGCCGCCCGACGCGGCATAAGCCTTAGCCGCATTGAAGGCCATGTTGGTCGCGAGCGCGGTTTTCCCCATCGACGGACGACCCGCCAGAATGAGCAAATCGGAATTGTGCAAACCACCGAGCTTTTCATCGACATCTTTAAGCCCCGTGGTGACACCCGTGACACCGCCTTTATTATTGTACGCTGTTTCAGCAAGTTCAATCGCGAGTTTGATGGAATCGCGAAGCGTCACAAAATCCTTTTGCCCTTCACCGGATTCGGCCAATGAGAACAAACGCGCCTCTGCCGTCTCGATCGTGTCCTGCGCATCGCGCTCCAGAGTATGATCGAAGGAATCATTGACCACATCATTCCCGAACGTAATGAGTTCACGTCGCAGATAAAGATCGTAAATCGTGCGCGTATAATCCTCGACATTGAGAACGGTAATAACCCCAGCCGCAAGATCGGCCAGATACGCGGCTCCGCCAACCTGATCCAGATCGGCATCCTTTTCAAAAAATGATTTCAAGGTGACAGGGGACGCCGTTTGTCCGCGGTCGATCAAGGTTTGAATGGCCTTGAAAATCCGCTGGTGTGCGGGGGCAAAAAAATGTTCGGGCTTGAGCATATCACCGATACGCTCATATGTGCGGTTGTCAATCAACAACGCACCCAGAACGCCTTGCTCGGCTTCAAGGTTCTGGGGAAGGGAACGGTAATGCGCATCACTGTCATTTTGAAGCGACGCAGCATTGGGGGATTGATATCCCGATTTCTTGAGTTCTGCTGTCTGAGCCATAAAAGGAGACTATCAGAGTCGCTTTCCCAAAACCATAAAGCTTTTGCCCTCCTGATGTGGATAGCGGGGATAAAAAAACGCCCGAAAGCCGGAGCCTCGGGCGTCTTCATAAAATCGTTAAGATTAAGCGGCTTCGCCTTCGGCAGAAGGAGTGGCTTCGGCAGCAGCAGGAGCGGCAGCCGGAGCAGCCTCTTTCCTGTCGTCGGCATTGTGGTCGACGATAACGGCCTTACCGGTTTTTTCCTGCGTTTTGGCTTCTTCAGCAGAACGGGCAATGTTCAGCGTGACTTCAACCTTCACCTCGGGGTGCAGGGAAATCTTCATCGGGAACAAACCGATCGACTTCAGAGCGGAGTTCATATCAACCTGATTGCGGTTGATGGAAACACCGGACGCTTCCAGAATGGCTTCGGCGATATCGCGGCTTGCAACCGACCCGTACAGGTGGCCGGCTTCGGACGCCTGACGAACGATAACAACCTTGAGGCCCTCGAGCTTCTTAGCCACTTTATCGGCTTCAGCCTTGCGCTCGGTATTCAGAGCTTCAAGGGCATGACGCTGGGCTTCGAAGTGAGCAACATTTTCCTTGGTTGCGCGCAGGGCTTTTTTCTGCGGCAGAAGGAAGTTGCGGGCATAGCCGGGCTTGACCTTCACGGTCTCTCCCATTTTTCCAAGTTTTTCAACTCGCTCTAACAAAATAACTTCAGTCAACATGATAGATAATCCTTTCTATTCGCCGGCGTTGAAGCGCTCGCGGCTACGCGGGGCGCGTTCTTCCATCTCGGTGCGGACATAAGGCATCAACGCCATATAACGCGCACGTTTGATTGCTTGGGCCAGTTCACGTTGCTTCTTTTGCGAAACAGCGGTGATACGGCTTGGCGTTATTTTGCCGCGCTCGGAGATATAACGACCAAGCATACGGACATCTTTCCAGTCGATGATCTGGCCTTTTTCACCGCTGAACGGACAGGTCTTGCGGCGCTTGAAGAATGTTTTCTTTTGTGGTGCGTCGGACATTATGCAGCCTCTTCTTCGTTATAGGTTCTGGTTTTGTCGATAACGGCAGACGGTCCGGTCGACGGAGCATCAAGTTTGATCGACATGTAACGGACGATGTCTTCGCTGTTGCGCATCAGACGTTCCATTTCATGAAGAGCCGGAGCGGGCGCATCAAATTCGACCAAGGTGTAATGACCTTTTTTGGCTTTGTTGATGCGGTATGCGAACGTGCGCAGGCCCCATTGTTCGGTTTTGAGGATTTTCCCGCCCATGTCGGTCAGGATTTTCGAGTAATCCTTGGTCAGTTGCTCAACCTGAGCAGCCCCAAGGTCTTGCCGCGTGATAAACACGGTTTCGTAGAGTGGCATGTGGATCTCCTTTCGGTTTCGTCCCCCCGAACCATTCGGGGAGAGAAGCTGACCTGCGCCACAGGCCAGCAAGGTTGATGGGGTGTTTAACCAGCCCGCGCCCCAAAAAGCAAGGAAAAAATACATTTTGGCGGGCCCGTTCGGGCCCATCGGGGCCCACCCCTGCTTTCCGATAGACGGGCCCGTATTTGTCCAAGGAAAATCAGGATATTACCCCCCATCGGGCCCAGTGGACCCACTAGATTCGGCTTTTGCCCGTTTCGATAGGGCCTCAACACTCTGCAACACCCCCACCACACGGTCGTGGCGATAAACCATGACGGCCTTATACGTTTCGTTTTCAAGCTCGCGCAGATAGCGGGAAATATTGTTTTTAAGCTGATGGGTGGTGACTTTGAGAAAGGGACCGCTTTTCTGTTCCATGCGACCCACTATAGGAATTTATTCACAGAAAGTCAAGGGAAATGTCCCGTCAGCTCGCCTGCGCGAAATCCTGCGCCAGATTCTCGCGAAGACGATTGTCCCTGAACACCAGCTGGGTCCAGATCAGGAAATTGACGATATTGTGAAAGGAACTGGCCTCCCGCTCGGCCTTGCGGCTTTTTTGCTCTTTGCGGGATTTATCGCGCATGCCTTCCTGCAACGCTTCGACCTTACTCTGAATGTCCGGCGCATTTTCCAGTTCGATCAACCGCGTATCAATGGCCGAACGCAGAGAATCGTGCATATCCCACGCGACCTCGGTCATCGGATCATGAGGATCGGCCCCCGCCAAAAGGGTCCCCAGACGGCTCTTGGCCTCGTTATATTGCATGTAAAGCTGGTTCAGAAGGGGATCGACCTGCCGGTAAACGCCGATCATGTGCCAATACCGCTCTTCCGGGATGTTGGGAACTTCCGTCTCCGGCAACAGGTCGTCCAATCGGCCGACCATATCGTTCATCAAAGATGTAAGAGAGTTTTTTGACATTTTTTCCCCGTATATTCTCTATACAGAAAAAATATGAAAAACTGGTTAAAAGTGGAAAAACCGTGCTATTCCAACCCGATGGCAGCCTTATAGAGTTCGAGGAGTTCTTCTTCCTCGCGGCGTTTTTCGGTTTCCATCTTGCGAAGACGCACCAGCTTGCGCATCGTCTTGGGATCAAACCCGATGCCTTTGGCTTCGGCATAGATGTCCTTGATGTCGTCGGCGAGAGCTTTTTTCTCTTCTTCGAGACGCTCGACCCGGTCGAGAAAGGACTTCAGACGCTTTCCGGCGACACCACCGATATCTTGCGTTTCGTCGTCAATTTGCGCTGCGCTTGATTGTGCCATAATCTTCCATCCTGTCATCTATGTTCGTGAAGGAGGCCACCCTATACCGTACGTCCTGCCCAAAACAAGAGAAGAAAATAAAGAGTCACAAAAAAATCGCTATTGGTTCACAACGATCCAGCGCTCGACCTCGATGCCCAGAGTGTTGGCGTCTTTTTTGGTGGTACGCCCGATTTGGACTTGAATGATAATGTCCTGATTCTGGCCGTTCTTGGCATATTTGTCGTTGATTTTCGCGAGTTTCTGGTCATAGAACGTGGCCATGATCGGAACCTGCACCAGCCAGTGATAAGACCCCGACACAACACCCTCGCGCAAAACCTGCGCCGACCCGTCGGAAATCGAGAGGATCTTGAGGTTGTTGGTTGTCAGTGTTTGCACAATGCCGGCTTTCTGCAGATAGGCTTGATATTCCTGCATGCCGTAGCTGGAAAAATCCGCCGCCAAAGTTTTCTGAAGTGTCGGCAGTCCATCGGGGGAGAAGCTCATAGCCTGATCCACAATACCGGACGCCCATTGGGCGATGGCTTCCGGCGAACGGTGCGGCTGGTCGAGCGAGAGCGTATTCGGTCCGTCATGCTTTCCGCCTTGCTCGTAAATATCCATCATTTTCGAGGTTGGCTTGGCATTCGGGTCGATGAACGGGGCCTGAAGCGTTTGCTCGGGACGCGGTCCCTGGTCTTCCTGCTTGTCTCCGAACAAAACCTCCCAGAAAGACTTGGCCTCCGAAGGCTGGGCGGAAAAAACAAATCCGGCGAAGATGAAAAGAAACAGGAAGGGGCGAATAATGGTCATTTTGAACGGATATGGCGAAACAGGTTAGGGACAACGGTCTTCATTGTACCAATTGTTTTGCCGATTTCCATCGTATTTTCAAGTCTGCGGTCGAGAAAGGCCTGAGTGACCATAAAATCCTTGGAATCGTCGGTAATCCAGACCATTTCGGTCCCGACAAGGATAGAGGCCAGCATCGCCCGTTTGGTATGACGGGAATAGTCGGTCGCCTTATCGCCTGCCCAGTCCCAGATCCGGTCGGACGTCCGCCACAAGATGCGCTGCCCCTGAAGGACGTGCGTCGGCATCGCCCAGAAAGCAAGCGTTTGGCGCATAATCTCGCGGTAAGACTCCATAAAACCCAGACGAGCAATCACGGCGGCTCGCACACGGTCTTTGGACCGCAAAGCCTGATAGGGGATGTCATCAAGAGCAGAGAGCATCTGGCGATCCAGATAATCGGAAAAATGGGCAACGGCGTCGATCATCCCGTTCGGGAACAGGGTCGCGGCCATACCGTCCTGAAGCTGGCAAGATTTTGCTGCATGTTCAATGCTTGACCAATGCCAAAGGTGGATTTCCGGCTCGGACAAAATCGCCTCGATAATCCGGTCACGCAGAGAACGTACATCCTTGGCCATTGATAAAACCTCACCTGAACCTTATGTTTTTCAAAAATACAGCGCCCAGAGTATCAAAGATAAGGTGCTTTTGGAAAGATTTGTGTATATTGCACTGCACGTAACAACCGGATACCCGTATGACCAGACAAAAATCCGACCGCGAAAAGGGCAAACTTGGCCAACGTGTCAAACGTTACGGTCAGGTCTCGACCACCATGGCCGGTGTTGCAGCAAAAATGGCGGGTGAGAAATTTCTGGGTCTGAAAACCGACCGCGAAAAACATGCGGGCGAATTGCTGCAGGCCTTGGGCACACTCAAAGGCCCGCTGATGAAGGTTGGTCAGATCCTCTCGACAATCCCCGAAGCCCTGCCGCCGGAATATGCGCGAGCCTTGCAAAACCTGCAATCCAACGCCCCGCCGATGGGCTGGCCCTTTGTCAAACGCCGCATGAAAGCCGAACTGGGCGAGGACTGGGAAACAAAATTCAAATCCTTTGATCGCGAAGCCTCCGCCGCCGCCAGTCTCGGCCAAGTGCACAAGGCGGTTTTGCATGATGGACAAACGGTCGCGTGCAAACTGCAATACCCCGATATGGACTCGGCCATTGCGGCCGACCTCTCGCAACTCAAACTGATTTTCTCGCTCTATGAAAGCTACGACAAAGCGATCAAAACCGGCGACATCCACCACGAGCTGAAAGACCGTTTGTATGAAGAGCTCGATTACGAACGTGAGGCCAAACATTCCCGCCTCTACGAATTTATGCTGCGGGATGAAGCGAACGTCCATGTGCCGCATGTCATCCCTGAGTTTTCGACGAAACGCTTGCTCACCGCCACATGGCTGGACGGTGAAAAAATTCTGGAGTTTAAATCCGCCCCCGTCGAGGTCCGCAACGACATCGCCTATAACATGTTTCGCGCATGGTATGTCCCGCTTTACTATTACGGCATCATTCACGGCGACCCGCATCTCGGCAATTATTCGGTGAGAAAAGACCATTCGATCAACCTGCTCGATTTCGGGTGCGTGCGCGTATTCCCAAGTGCCTTTATCGGCGGGGTTATCAATCTTTATCGCGCCTTGCAAAAGGATGATACGTCCCTGGCCGTTCACGCGTTTGAAACGTGGGGGTTTAAAAACCTCAATAAGGACCAGATCGAAACTCTCCTCATCTGGGCGCGGTTTCTCTACGACCCGTTGCTCGATGACACGCGCCGCGTGATCGGCAAAGCCGAACAGGGCGTCTATGGCCGCGAAACCGTGCGCGAGGTCCACCAGAGACTGCGCGAAGTCGGCGGTGTCTCCGTCCCGCGCGAATTCGTCTTTATGGACCGCGCCGCATTAGGGCTGGGCTCGGTCTTTATCCACCTTCAGGCCGAAATCAACTGGCATAGGATTTTTGAAGAATTGATCGAAGATTTTAACGAAAAAGACCTCGAAAACCGGCAGAAAGAAGCGCTGGGGAGGTTTGATTTAAAATGACCACCAGCAACTATGAGAAAGAATTCCAAATTTTTTCCTCTAACCTCAATCAGGCTGCGCGAGCTTTCTACTATCATCAGGAAATTCAAAGGCAGGTTTATGAGGATTGTATGAAGTATAAATCTTGGCAGGAATCAAACATATATCAGGCTATCCAAGATAATGCACAATTTTGGGAGGATTATAAAGATCTAAGCATTCTTTGTTTTGTTATCACTCTTAGGAAGATTTTTGATAAGGACAAGAACGGTCAGGAGTCTCATCATATCGATCGGCTAATTAAATCGGTAAAGAACTCCGATTTGTTTACAAATCAAAAACTTCGGGAAAGAAAAATAAAGGGTTCTGATAATGCGGATGACTGGATAGATGAGTACATGAAAAATACACATCAACTTTCTGAAACGGATTTTTCTAAAATAGAAGATTTTGTTAGTGCGACAAAAGAAAAGTGGGACAGTGTAAAGCCCTTGTGTAACAAAATTTTGGCGCACCAAGACGCGCTAACCCCACAAAAAAGATCCCAAATTTTTGAGAACAGCAAATACGCCATCTTTGAAGAAATAATAACGCGCCTTTTGACAGTGGAAAATATACTCTGGCAAGCATATCACAACGGGCAGAAGCCGGATTTTGGATATGTAAACAACAAGGTAAGAAATGCGGTCGCATACGATGTGGTGCTGCTTTTGGGAAAGTTATCGTCTGGTAAAGCGCGGCCCAAAGTAATCCACCATAATAAGGCTTGACCCGCTGGGGAAAAACAGGATATACCCCTCCCACGCTCCAGAATACCTAGAAGCTACCAAAATCCAAAAACTACAGTTTATTGTGATCGCGGGGTGGAGCAGCCCGGTAGCTCGTCAGGCTCATAACCTGAAGGTCGTCAGTTCAAATCTGGCCCCCGCAACCAATTTCCCTCTCTAAAAAGAGTCAAAGCCGCCGTCAGGGCGGTTTTTTGTTGCCTGAAAGCCCTTATTCCGCGCGGTTTCGCGCCAAAGCTGTTCACAGGCCAATGGCCGTTCGTGGCCACACACGCCCCTCACACCGCCCGAAACGGCCAAATGTTCTGAGAAGCTGTTGGCTTTGCGCAATCCAGCCGACAGCACGAAAGCCATTTAATTACAACACGTTGAATCGGGTGGCGCTGGGGTCGTTTTGGCACAGTCTGGCCTGCCTGGAATTGTTCGAACAAAAAATAGTTTCAAAACCATCGTCATTTTCGCGACAAAAAGCATACCAGAGGGATATGAGGACGTTTTTGACTGGACTATTCCGCCCAGCGAAGCGTTCATGCGAACCGCTTTTGGAGAGAATACGATGCAGAACGACAGACTGGAGCAGGATATTGCCGAGTTGCCCGCGCAGCCGATCACGGCGCTGAAGGATTTATGGCTCAGCTATTTCAACGAACCCGCGCCCAAATTCAACAAGGTCACGCTGGTGAACAAGCTGGCCTATCGCATGCAGGAACTGGCCTATGGCGGGCTGTCCAGCGATACGCGCAATCTGCTGCGCGACCTGGCCGACGGCAGGAAACCCACACCGAAACGCAAACACCGCGAACGTCTGGCCATCGGCACAAGGCTGATCCGCATTCACAACGGCGTTGAACATCGCGTCACGGTACTGGCCAAAGGATACGAATATAACGGCAGGGTCTATCGCACCCTCAGCGGCGTGGCCAAGGGTATCACCGGCACGGTGTGGAACGGCTATATCTTTTTCGGATTGAAAAAAGGCGATGCGCCAAAGGTGGTGTCATGAGCCGTAAAGCAAAATCGTCTTTTGAGACATCTCCTGCACCGCTACAAAAACTGCGATGCGCCATTTACACGCGCAAATCTACTGAGGAAGGATTGGATCAAGAATATAACAGCCTCGATGCGCAGCGCGATGCAGGCGTGGCCTATATCACATCCCAGCGCCATGAAGGCTGGGATCTTATCACCGATACATATGACGATGGCGGGTTTTCCGGTGGCAATATCGAGCGTCCGGCCTTGAAACGCCTGCTGGACGACATCCGCGCTGGAAAGATCGACATCGTCGTGGTGTACAAGGTCGACCGGATTTCGCGTTCGCTGACTGACTTTGCCAACATCATCCAGATCTTCGACCAGCACAATGTGTCGTTCGTGTCCGTCACGCAGAATTTCAATACCACAAGTTCAATGGGGCGACTGACGCTCAACATCCTGCTCAGCTTTGCGCAGTTTGAACGTGAGGTGATCGGGGAGCGTATCCGCGACAAATTCGCCGCTAGCCGCCGCAAAGGCATTTTCATGGGCGGGGCCGTGCCGCTGGGCTATCGCGCAGAAAACCGCAAGCTGCATATCATCCCGGAAGAAGCCGCACTGGTTCGGCATATCTACAAGCGATACATCGAAAAACCATCCATCACGCAGTTGCTGAAAGAGCTGAACGATGCCGGTCATCGCACCAAGCATTATATCAGTGGTACCGGCAAGGAGCGCGGCGGCAATCTGTTTGACAAACAGTATGTGTATCACATCCTGCGCAACCCGCTCTATATCGGCAAGGCCGTGCATAAGGGCAATGTCTATGACGGCCAGCATGCCCCGATCATTGATCAGGACAGCTTTGATAAGGTGCAGGTGATCTTCGCCGAGAATATCAGTCAGCGCACCAGCCGCCGTAATTTGATGCGCAATAAAACGCCCGCCCTGTTGCGCGGTTTGGTAAAATGCACCTGTTGCAACAGCGTTTTGACGCCGACCTTCGTGAAGCGTAAAAGTAAGATTTACTGGTATTACACGGCCACGGTGGTCAACCGGCGTTCTTATGATGACTGCGTCATCGGCTCAGTTCCCGCTGGCGAGATCGAGCCGCTGGTGGTGTCCTATATCCGGCAGGTTCTCCAGTCGCCGGAAACCATCACCGGTACGCATGGCAAGCTGATTGATGATCATGATTTTGCGCTGGAAGACATACGCGAGCAATTCAGCGATTTTGACGGGTTCTGGGCAACACTGCTGCCGGTGGAACAGCAACGGATCGTGGAACTGCTGGTGCGTGGCATCACGATCAACCCGGATGAAGTGAAGATCGAATTGCGGCTGGAAGGCTTCCGCACATTGCTGCGCAAATACGGAAAGGAAGACGATCATGCACTATCAGCTTAATCCCAATGACAACATTCTGACGGTTGTCCTGCCCGTGAAATTCCGCCGTAAGCGTGGCCGGAAAATGATCATGGCCAGCGACACCGATGCGCCGCTCTTGAGCGAGCAGGATCTGGCCCCGCCCAAGCCGGATGAGACCTTTGTCTCCGCGCTGGTCAAAGCCTTCCGCTGGCAGGAAATGATTGATCAGGGCGCATATGACAGTCCGAAAGAACTGGCCAGAAAACAGGGTATCGAGGTCACCCATGTCTATCGCATCATGCGCCTGACCATGCTGGCCCCCGACATCGTGGACGCCGTCCTGCACGGCAGGCAGCCACGCGATTTCATGCTGCAGGCGGTGGTGCGCGGCTTTCCAATATCGTGGAAAGAGCAACGCGTCCGGTATGGATTTTCTGAACCCCATGGTGTGTAAAAATCGCAATTTAGTGGGCACTCAGTGGGCAAATGAGTGGGCAATTTACGACTTTTTGCCCACTGGCTGCCCACTGAAAAAAGGATCAACCGATTGTATTCATTGAATTAAGTGCTCAAAATTTAGTAGGAATCTGCCCACTGGATTTGCCCACTGCCCACTGATGTAACATATTGATTTCAAATACGAATTCTCAGTGGGCAGTGGGCAGAAAAATCCCTTACTACTACGTAGTAAGTAGCAGGGCTGCCCACTAAGGCAGCAGCCCTGCCACAACGTCTGCGAAAAAATATTTTCAAAAGCCCCGTCATTTTTTCAACCGGATGTGTACCGGGGTGAAGGCAGGCAATTTCACCTGCGGCAACACAGCACGATTGGGCTTCACATACCCAGACGAAGGAAGGCAGCATGAAACATCACACACAAACTCGAACCAGCAGCGTTTTGACAGAGGCTGAGGCAATGGCTGAAAATCGCCTGCAGTCTGCGGCGAGGACATTGCGACGTTTGCCGGATCGGAAGGTGCAGGGATATTTCAACACCTGGCCGACGATCATCCGTGAACCGCTTGAGATCCTGCAGATGGAAGCAGAACCGATGCGCATTCGACCTTCGCCATCCGATATCAGCGAAATGGAGGATGTCCTGTTCAACTGGCTGCCGACGCTGGAACCTGACGAACGCCATCTGGCATGGATGCGTGCCGAACGGATTTGCTGGAAAACCATCTGCAAGCACTTCGGCGTTGGTCGTACCAAGGCCTGGGAAATGTACCGCCGTGCTCTGGCAAAGCTAGCCATCCGGCTGCATGCAAAAAACAGGTGAAGGATGCTTGGGCAACCTGAATGGGGGGACGCCGTGCTGTTTGCACCCCTCGTAAAGCCGCCTGGGAGGGCCGTACAACGCGCTTAAGCACGTGTTTGGCACCTGACTAGCCAAGCGAATGTTCGAACACGTTTCCGGGCAAATTTCGCGAGGTGGTTTTTCACAGCGGCATGGGATCAAAAAAGGTACTTCCGCCGATTGGCCCCTATGCGGCGGGCTAAGGCGCAGAATCTCTTTAGTCACAGCATAAATTTCTGGGTGCGCAGTGCGTACCTGAAATCATAAAAAATGCAGATAAATAAAGGCTTTCAGCCCTGCGCACCCACAATGCGCACCCGACTGCGCACCCAGCCCAAAATAGGTGCGCACCCAAACTGGTAGTTATCTGCGCCAAAGGACATTTTGGTTCTGCCACGGTCTCTGAAGCCGCACAGATTGATTTGAATGCATGGTCGCTCAAAGCGAGGGAACTTCAAAAGTTGCGTTCTGATTTAGAAAAAAAACAGCGCCATTTAGGGATTTTCGTCAATCCACCTCATCAGTCAGTCTTTGACTAAATAGCCCTGACAATACGCAATGTTCGTTTTGTAAAGCCTGTTAGTTCTGTCGCATCAATAACATCTGGCGTTGCATCAGCTACATTCTCTCCGTGGTGATACTGCTTAGTGTAATCGTTGATAGCGTCCAACTCGTTATAGAGACCGACGGCTTCATGGGTGATGCCGCCCGCGCGGATTTTTCCTACAATCTCGCCAAGCCAATCCGCATCTCCGAAGAGCGCCGGATATGTCGCCCGCATATAGGTTTCTAGCACCGCCCGCATCTTGCGGACTAGGTCGATATGTTTGCCCGCGCCGGAAGTCAGAAAGGCTTGCAAATCGTCCGTGTCGCTCGCCGTGCGCCCTTGACAGGCTTTTTCCAAATCATGTGGCAGAATTTTGACGCCTTGCTGTTTGCAATCAGCCAAGGACATGGAAGCTCGTTCAGCAGGCTGGCACTTATCCCAAAGCTGTTTTAGAAAAGTCGGATCATGAGACAACACGATGATTTGCGCACAGTTGCGACCAATCTTGATGATCTCGTGAATAGTCTGCCGACGGCGGAAGGCATCCTGGCTGTTGAACGGGTCGTCAAAGATAATGATCTTCTGTGCAAGCCCCGGATCGCGTTCCAGATGCGCCAGGAAGAAGGCCAGGGCCAAGGTTGAACGGTCGCCAGCGCTCAGGGTATTCTTGAAACTAGGCGTATGCGCGGGGGTATTGCCGCCACCAATGTCGATCTGCGTCCCGTTGATCTTCAGCTGATAGGTCGATGTGGCGGAGCCGCCCTGGTAGCTGTGCTTGGTCTCCGCAATCGAGAATTCGGCATTGAAGGCTTCCAGAAACTCATTGATACGCGCCTGATAGGGGGCAACAACGGTCTTTGTGTGATTGTCGAGTTGCGTCCTGACGGCCTTCTTACGCGTCTCAATATCGGTCTGCTCTTGCATAAGACGCTGATAGGCGGCGCACAGCGGAATCACGGTGGCGCTGAAGCGGGTCTTGTTGAGTTTCAGCTGATTCATCTTCGCCGTGGCGGCTGCCAAATCAGTCGCACCGGCGGCGGTCTTCTGGTTGGTAACAAGGGTATTGGCGGCATCGACCGCTTGATTGAAGGCGGTGATTTTGGCCTTGGTCGCCTCATAGGCGGCCTGTGCCAGCAAGAATGTCTGGTCTATTGCCACCGCCTCCAAAGGTGCCTGCGCCTTCCTCTCGATCAGGGTCGTGACGGCAGCGCGCAGGCTGGTAATGGCCTGCGCCAGGTCGGCGGGCAGCTGCAACTCAGCCTGATTTAGGTCGCAGTATTTGCTCCAGAATTCTAGACCGGCCTTATGGGTTGCCGCGAAGGTTTCGAGCTTGGCCAGGGCCGTATCGCCCATAGCATCGCTGATGCCATCCTTCATGGACTTGATGTCGCGACGCAGCGCCTTGTATTTCTCGCTGAAAATGGATTTATAGGCCGCAATAAGGTCAAGGCTCTTGGTATCCTGACCGCAGAAGGGGCAGGACTCACCCGCATGGTCGATCTGTTGCACGGCCCAATTCGCGCCGTCCTTTGTGGTCATGCCATGGGCAGCGAAGTGGGTCTTGATCTGCTGCTCCGCATCATGAGCAATCTCGTCGATTGTCCTAACTAGAATATCGGTGAAGCCTGTTGGGAGTTCAGGGACGGCAAGTTTGGCCAACTCCGCCCGCGCCTTGATGGCGGCAGCCTCCTTGATGGCTGTCAGGGCGCTTTCCTGTGCGGCAATCTTCTGGTCGATGTCGTCTATCTGTTGAAGGCCAAGAAAATCTTCCAGCTTCATGCCGTCCATGTGCGACTGAAGGGCGGTGGCGGCATTTTTGACCTCTGCCGTCTTCTTGCGGCCTTCCTCGGCAAGGCTCTTCTCTTGCTCGGCCAAGGTGACGCCTGCATCGCCGATGATGACGCGATAAAGATTCCGCTTCTGATCGCCATCCACCACATCGCCAGAATGGACATTCTCGGTCACAAAGGCGCTGTCGAAGATGGCCAACTCTGGCTTAGCTACGTCCCAAGCCGTGCCGTTGAATTTGACGAGTCCGCCGCTGGTCAGAAGCTCAACGGAAGCGGCATCAGTCACGCCTAAGGTTTTGCGTCCAATCACATGGGCCGGATCATTGTCTTTCACCGAGCGCAGAATGGCGCAGATGGTGGTCTTGCCGTGGCCGTTCGCGCCAAAAATGAAGCTGTGCCTGGCCAGCGTAGTATCACCGCTGCCCGCAGAATTGCGAAACCGCCCGACATTCTTGATCCCGACAATCTTCTGCAGCATCTTGTCCCCTTTTCTATGCCACTTCCTTTAATCCCACCACATCCATTAGCTTACTAAAGCTATCGACCACATCGTATTTCACTTTGTCTTGGGCGATGTTCACGTTGATCTTGTCGAAAAATTTGCGGGCGCATTCAATTTTCTTCTTTTCAATTTCGCGCAACTCCATGGATGACATGCTGCCCTTGGTCTCAGCCACAAAGTAGATATATTTGACTTTTCCTTCAGTGAAAGAAATTGCCCAGTCGGGGTTGTAATCACCCATGGGCGTGGGGATCAGGAACCCACGCGGGAGTTTGGCATAGACAACAACTTCAGTGCTGGTGTCCAATTCCTGTACGAAGTTACGCTCGGTTTTGGAGTCAGTAATGACGTAGTCATAAATATGCTTCTTCAGCTTCTCGCTTGCCAGGGAGAAATCCTGACGACTTTGTCCTGCGGTAAAAATGCTAGAGTCGTAAGTTCCTGCTACTTCATCATAGGCTAGTTTCTCAATAATGACCGTGGCTTTCTGTTCATTAATCAGACGTGTAGCTTCGGCTATGAAGTGTTCTGGATTCAGTCTGAATTGATCAAAAACTGCCTTTCCTATACCAGAAAGAATGCTAGCCAGCGTTTTACGGGTCAGATGAACATTCTCGGCTATCTTACCCAGAAGGTCATATTTAACGGATGATCCAATGGAGGTACGTAATATATCTGTCTGAGTGCTTTGCAAAGTAAAGCCATCGCCATCTGCAAGCTGCGTGTCAGAGATTTGATCATCTTGAATGCCAGCATGAACAATATATTGAAGCGGAGATACCTTCAGTTCGCTGTTAAGGGTGGAAATACATTTCTCCACAAGTTCTGCGGAATCAAAGTCAACGCGGTACACAGCACGCTTATTGATCCGTGCCCACAAATCCTGAAACTCTTTCTTGTTAAAATTGTCATTGAGCAGGTTGGGCTTCGGTTTCCGGTCATCTCCAGGCTGGGGAATCTGGGATTCACTGAACACGCTGTTGATCAAGGCGATAACGCCAGCCTCATGCGGTTTCAGATCGTCAGGGAGGGATGCAAGTGTGCCTTCTTCCTTGGCCTTGTGATAGACATCGGTGATCTTGTCGTCCGTATCTGTATAGTCGTTTTTGACAAGCCAGCGTTCGATCTGTTTTGCCAATGTTGCCGTGATTTCCATCGTGCCGCCATCAGCGGTGGGTATAATCTTACCCGTGAAGTATTCTTCGTTGGCCTTACGCGGGCGGGCGGACAGAGAGTCGCTGATTTCTCTCTGCAAATTACCCACAAAATCTTTGTAGCTCTCACTGGCCACCACGGTCAGTATATTGATGTCATGGACGGTTGCGGGATGATCCATACGCTCCCCGTCCTGGTTAACTGACAAACGCAGACCACGCCCGACTTCCTGGCGACGGGAGATGGTGTTGTCGCTATGCTTGAGCATGCACATGACAAAAACATTGGGGTTGTCCCAGCCTTCGCGCAAAGCGGAATGGGAGAAGATGAAGCGCACAGGCTCCCCGAAAGATAGCAAGCGTTCCTTATCCTTTAAAATGAGGTCGTAGGCATCCACGTCGCTGGATAAACCTGCATTTTCACCGCGTGAGTCCACGTTGGGGTCGGTCATGCGCTTGGTTTTCTTGTCGATAGCGAAGTAGCCTGCATGGGTTGCTGCCGCGTCAATTCCTCTCAAATGTTCGCGCCAAGCCTCGTTTTCCAGGGCCAACGTTTCCAGGACATCTTTTTTGGCATTTTCGTATTCCTCCTCGAAGACGCGAGCATAGTCACCTTTTTCATCATCGCGGGTGTAATCACGGTATTTTGCCACTTCGTCGATGAAGAAAAGCGACAATACTTTAATCCCTTGAGCGTAAAGCGCTGCTTCCTTCTCTAGATGTGCCTTGATGGTTTCGCGGATTTGGATGCGGCGGATGGCGTCCTCAGTCACGTCGCCCGTGGCCTCGCCTGCCGTTAGGGTTTCGCCGTTGGTGAATTCCACGCTGTCCTGCGTGTAGTCGATCTGGGAGACGACGAAGCCTTTATACTGGTCAAGTCCGCCTGAGATATCATAAAGATTATCGCCCTTGTTTAGACGTTTAACGACGCGCTTGATACCGTTCGCCTGTTTTATCTCAATCTCTACCTTGGCGACAGGTGGTGCATTTCTAGAGATTTGGATGGATTCCAGGTAAAGAAAGGCTTTTGTTCCCGCCAGTCCCTTTACTGTGATGCCGCGTACGGCGATCTTTTTGACCAGTTTCTGGTTATAAGCGTCAAGCGCATCCAGGCGATGCACTTTATTATATGTAGTGCGGTGGGTGGCAGAATAGCGCAGGATCATGAGCGGCTTGAATTTGGGCAAAGCCTCCATCGTAGCCGCACCCTCCATCTTCTGTGGCTCATCCAGGATCAGGATCGGACGGTTGCTGGAAATTACATCGATAGGTTTGCGCGATTGGAAGTCATCCAGTTCTTCATAAATGCGGCGATTATCTGCTCCACGTGCATTAAACGCCTGAATGTTGATAATCATGACGTTGATGCCAGCGTCGGATGAAAAACTTTCCAGGTGGTGAAGCTGTTTGGAGTTATAGATAAAGAACCGCACCTTCTTGCCGTAGCTTTCGGTGAAGTGGTCGGCAGTAATCTCAAAGGATTTGTAAATCCCCTCACGAATGGCAATGCTAGGAACCATGATAATGAATTTGTTCCAGCCATACCGCTTGTTCATCTCGAAGATGGTCTTGATATAGCAATAGGTTTTACCCGTACCGGTCTCCATCTCCACGTCCAGGTTGATCTTGCACTGTGCGCTGGAAATCAGTTTCTCAGAGAGCGGAAGATTCTGTCGTTTCTGGACGGCATGGATATTATCTATGATTTGGGCGTCCGTCAGACGCATATCAGCATTACGGAAGCCTGTTTCAAACTCAAATGCTTCCATGCCATTGCGCGTCTTGCCGGGATCGATGCGATAGGTTGCGCCTGAGATGAACGGTTGCCCTGCAAAACAATCCACCACGGATTCCACCGCATTAGTTTGATAGGGCTGAACTTTAAACTTTAATTTCATGACAATACTTCTCTTTTGTCTCCGTAATAAATTACGGTTCTGCAGAGATGCAAGTATTTGATATTATTGTACAATATATCTTTCTCTGCACTTTTCTCTGCAATTAATGTCTTTTTACTCTGCATTTTTAGCTAGCCTCCATATTGGTGCTCTATCCGAGCCATGGTTCTGAATGGCACCGTTTCGGCGCAGAGATGTTAAGAGATTTCCTATTTTGCGATTCTTTTGATTATCGTCTAAAGCTTCGCTTAGAATCGTCCAAAGAAGTGTATCGATCTCTTTCCGTGAGGCAGATCCATGCTTCTCAAGATAATCTAAAATGAGTTTCTGGTAATGCGCATCATGTTGAGCGCGGGTTCGAATGTACTCGGCTTTATGATCTGTCGCTGCCGCTACCACTGCTGAAACATGGAACTTTGGTTTTCTCCCTTCAATCAACTGCGTTCTACGAAGGCGAGTGATTGCCTCATCAGGAATTGGAAGCTTTTTCTGAACACGATCCAGGGCAAGAACATCTACAAACGATAGGTCTGTTCTCTGCATCAGCATCTGGCTGTATGCAGGGTCGACAACACCGCCATATATCGTCATGCGCACGGCATTTGTTTCAGATAAGTCGTAATCAGGCAGGGGAAGGTAACGATTTGCCTGGCCTTTATGCATGCGATGAATACCGTATCCCATCGTATCAATCATGCCCAGCTCGACCATGGCCTGCACCAGGAATGGGTTACGATAACGGCGTGGCGTTCTTTCACCCAGGATATAATCATCCGGCTGACCTTCATAGAAGCCGCCTTCATTTTCAAAAATAAGCTTGTCTGGTTTCTCGGTGACAACGATACGTCCGTTGCGCGTGTAATCCTGGTGCGCGATGCAATTATGCAGGGCCTCTAAAACAATACCTTGGTCGTATTTTGAAACCTCATGCGGGACAAGCTGCCCTGCGGGCAAGAGTCTGATTTGAATGTTTCGGATGCGCTGATACAACTTGGTTGTTGTAAGAAGGAACGGTGTATCGAAATGCTCATAGGCGCGTTCTTCACCTTCTAGCTTCCAGGTTAATTGCGCTGGATGCGGTGACAGACGGAAAGCGGATTCTGCTTTGCCCAACAGCAACAGTGCCGTGCGGGTAATTTGTCCGTTCTGTGTTAATTTCGCACGATCCAGGAAGGCCTCAAGAGACCAGCTTTCCATCTCTTCTTTGGTAAAACGGTTGGCATGCTTCTGGGCGAATGATGCCCGCGCCTTGCGAACGGCTTCGTCATCCAGGTCTGCAACGGTGGCATTCGGGACAATTTGCGCAGACCAGTCCGTTGACAGGGTCTGCTGGCGGATTTCATCCACCTTATCCAAACCTAAAGCGGTTAGGCTTTCGCCAGAACGAGCATAATAATGTCCATTCCACGCAATAGGCATGCCACGTGGCGCGGCAGGGATTTCAAACAAGATAACGCGACCACCTTCAGGCGTGTGTAATTCGTGAATGTTACGAAAACTTATGCTTGGCTCGGTTCCATCTGATATCTGTTTTTTCGTAGCTTGAAGCCGCTCGGGATCGTTACGAAAATCTGTATTCGTAATAGCACGGCTTTGATTATTTACCCCGAAAACAAGCCAAGCTTTTTCCAGACCGCGCAGGTTTGCTTCATTGGAAAGCGCAGAGAAGTACTTTCCAATGTCACTGGTGGAATAATTGTCACCAACCTCTTTAAACTCAATAGTCTCATTCTCCCATGTGGTGATGAGCTGATCTAAAAGGGTTTGTAATGCGGCCTGATCCATGCGTTCCCCTTAAATCGATCTGACTTCTGTGGAAGGAGAAAGCTGCTTAAAGATTTGCCCTACGTTGATTTTAACAGCGTCGGAGGTAAAGCCGTTATCGCGGAAGACAACACGAAGCGGCTTGCGGGTAGCAAGCTCTTTCACAAAGTCTTCCGACACACCCGTCTCGAAACACGCCGCCAGCGCGTTGCCATCCACGAAATAGACATGTTTACCTGCGATTTTTTCTCGCGCAATCGGCAGGGTCAAATCCACACCCCAATCCAACAATACCTGGAACAGCAGGTCTTCTGCGCCTGTACGGTCGGGTTTGATATTTTCTACAGATTTTAGTAGGTCACTTTGCTTCACCGCATCCGGCACATAATAAATATCAGCCATATTAGAAGTATCGATCTTTAATACACGGAATCCGATATCCTTATTCCAATCCTTATTACTCTCTCCAGCAATTACTTTCTGGCCTGCAAGACGAATGCGCTCCTTCGCAACATCAGAAAGTGTTTTATATCCATCCTTATAAGCTTCAGAATTTTCGTCAAAAGCCTCCGGTAATTGTACCATGATGAATTTACGCATACCGGAATCACTTGCATTAAACTCCAGAACGGCATGAGCGGTAGTGGCCGATCCACAGAAGAAATCTAAAATAATATCATCTTTCGTAGTCGCCAGTTCTATACATCGTTTTATCAAGCGAACAGGCTTTGGAGTGTCGAAATAAACTTTTCCATCAAACAAATCCTTAATTTCTCTTTTAGATTCTTGATTATGACCGACTTCAGATGAAAGCCATAAGGTATCGGCTTTGCGCCCCTGCTGCACATCAGACAGGTATCTTTTCAAACGTGGGAAAGCATCACCGTTAACGCCGAACCATATACGCCCTTCGGAAACCATTCTTTTCAAATTTTCTTCAGAATAAACCCAATGCTTTCCTTTTGGCACATTAAAGGTTTTTCCCGTTGGGCCAACAATATCAAAATACCCACCCTTTCTTTCTTCCGCCGCAACAAGATCTCCAGATGACCATGGGCCTCGCGGATCATTGTCAGGGTTTGTAAACCGAGCATCCATTTTCTCTGTTCTGGGCAATAAGTTTATCGAACACAGCGTAATAGATCTGGCATAGCAAAGTATATATTCATGCGTATCAGAGTAATATTTTGCATCATTCTTAGTGCTATGAATTTTTTGCCAAATAATTTGTGCGAGGAAATTCTCTTCGCCAAATATCTCGCCACATATCTTTTTTAGATTTTCGACTTCAGAATCGTCAATGCTTATAAAAATAATACCATCGTCAGATAATAGATTCCGGGCTAGTTTTATTCTAGGATACAACATTGTAAGCCAATCAGAATGAAATCGACCATTAGATTCGGTATTAGCAATAAGACGATTTCCCTCTTCGTCTTTTTGGTTTGAGCGCTTTAAGAACTCTTCTGTTCCCTCTGAGAACCTATCTTTATATACGAAGTCGCGCCCGGTATTATACGGAGGATCGATATAGATCATCTTGATCTTGCCGAGATAAGTTTCCTGCAAAAGCTTCAGGGCCTCAAGGTTATCACCCTCGATAAAGAGGTTTTTCGTGGTGTCAAAATCGACGCTTTCATCACGCGCAGGGCGGAGTGTTTTGGCGATGGGCGCGTTGGCGGTGAGCAAGGCTTCGCGCTTGCCAGGCCAATTCAAGGCGTAGCGTTCCTGTGGCCCTTCCACGATCTGACCGGAGAGCTCCTGGCGCAGCAGGTCAAAGTCCACCGCCAGCTTGACCGCGCCTTGCGCGTCTTTGGCTTCGGTCACGCAATTCGGAAACAGCTCGCGTATTTTCGCAATATGATCCTGTGTCAAATCTTTCGTGTGCATTTTTAGTTTTTGCATGATTTTAGCCCTTCAATTTCCGTATCCAGTGTGCGGATTTTTGCATTGATTTCAACCTTACGGTTGAATTGTTTTTCTTTTTCCAGTCGTGCTTGTGCCTTATCACGCTCATCCTCACGTATGCGTATGGTTTCCGCTCGTGCGACGCGTTCTTGCAGGGTTTCTCCCTGCCTGGAGGGATAAGGAATGATTGCACCCAGTAATTCGGCATAAAGCGCGCCCATGTCGAGCGTGATGGGAAGAGTTTGGCGGCTGGCATCTGCGGGTTGCCACTTGCCTTCGAAATACGGGCTGACGACCCATTTTGCATTGTCGGCCTCGTTCGGGCGTTTGTAGCAAGCTGTGGCCTTTACCTTGCCGTCATAGGCAAGCTCGAACAGGATGGGGAACGGGATAGCCTTATCGATACAGCGCAGAACATCTTCCTTCAGCGTCCCCGTTTTCAGGGCGATGGTGAAGACCTGAATCTCCGGCACAGCCTTGGTGGCTTTGATGTTGATTGTCTCTGGTGCCAGCTTGTGGCTCCAGATAATCTGTTCCACCTGATCCACAAACAGTTTTTTCTGCGCGGCGCTGGGGGCGGCGCGTTCGTAAATCTTGGTTTTCGGCACGATGCGGCCATAAGCGGCTTTTTGCGGATAGGCGAACAGGGTCATTTGCTATCCGCCTGCACCACCAGAAAGGCGATAAGCTCAAAATCATCGAGGCCGGAGATTGCGCCCACAAGCGCGGTCGTTTTTCCGCCGGTGAACAGGCTGTCGATATCCTTTTCTTCCTTCACCTCGATCATCGAGCGGATCGCTGCGCCGAGAAGATCGGAATACGGCTTCATGTTGCGCCCGTCATCGGTTTCTTTGTTGAACAGGCGACAAATAGCGGCGATGGGTTCTTCGTGTCCCTTGCTGCTGGTGCGCACCAGGTCGAGCAGTTTTTTGGCCTCAGTATGGTTGGCGATGACCTCACCATCCTTGGCGATATAGACCAGATAATACGGATGCAGGCGATTCTGCTGATTGATATTCACGCCGTCATTACGATTGCGGAGCGCAAAGATCACACCAGGCTTGAGGCCAAGCTCGGGCTGGGCAGGAACAACGGCATGCATCCCCTTAGGGGCATCCTCCAGATCGCCGTGCTTTTTGACGTAGTTAATTAAATCCATACGGAAGTCATTGAGGCCGAGATCGGTGATGGAAATGCCCGTCTTCAGGTCTTCAAGCTCAATCACTTCTTCCTGCAGGCGGCGAAGCTGTTCTTTGCGGTAAGCGACTTCGCTGGATTTGTGCATCAGAAGGTTATCATCACCTGTGGCCGTTACATCGGCGATCATCATACGATTTTCGACGCGTTCTTTCAGATTGATGTATTCGTCCAGCGTAATATCCGGCCAATAATTGACAAGCTGGATGCTGGCATTGGGTGAGCCGATACGGTCAATACGCCCGAAACGCTGGATGATGCGCACGGGGTTCCAGTGGATATCATAGTTAATTAGAAAATCACAATCTTGGAGGTTTTGACCTTCGGAAATACAATCTGTGCCGATCAGTATATCTATTTCACCTTTTTCTTCAGGCATGACCAACGCCTTTTCCTTCGATCGTGGGGAAAAGAGCGTTAGGACGGACTGGAAATCATATCCCGTGCCCAGCGTTGACTTTGGCGCACCTTGCCCTGTCACCACGGCAACGTTAAGGCCGCTTTGGATGCCTGCAATATTTTTGTAAAGGTATTGGGCAGTATCAGCGAAGGCCGTGAAGATCAAAACCTTCCTGTTGCCGTCGTTAATGGGGTTTTCGATCTTTTGAACGATATGCGCCTTAAGGTCTTGAAGCTTGGCGTCGTCCTCTGGCGTAATCTTGCGCATGGATTCCAGAAGTGTCTGGATCAGGTGTAGGTCGCCGTTGAGGTCGCCTTTCCAGCGCGGCACATCCATATCAGACAAGCTAATCTTGACCTTGCCGCCAACGCTGTTGCCATCGTTGCCAAGTTCATCAAGATTATCTTCGTCTCCCTCTAAACTGTCTTCTACACCCTCGGCGAAATCGGAGACACTGATATCCTGACCGGCCTCAAACTTGGCAATGGTATCAAGGGTACTGGTGAGCTTGTCTTCAAGCTTTTCCAGCGTCAGGCGGAAGGATTCTACCGAGCTTTCAAGCCGCTTGAGCAGGTTGGTCGTCATGAGGGCTTTTAATGCCGTCTCGCGATCAACCTGCCTGAATTTCTCCGTGTCGTATAATTCTTCATATTTTCTGAGGCGGCTTGGCAGGATATAACTGATCGGTGCATAAACTGAGAGCTTCAGCAAGGAAAGCTGGCCGAAAATATCATTGAAGCCAAGCACATCTGTGCGCTGGGTCAGCTGGCAGTGACGAGAAATAGGCTTGCGTCGTTCAGGAAATTTGCCAATATCTTTGGTATCGTAGAAGGTTTCAATGTGCTTGCGCGAGCGGGCGATGGTCACGCTATCCAGAACTTCGAAGAAATCGAAATCCAGCTTATCAAGAATGGCTTTTGCTGTTCGTTGCTCAGGCGGAAGCTCCGACCACGCATTAAAGGCAAGCTGGGCACGGCGGAAAATTTCGTCAATGCCGCGTTTGGTTTTTAATTTATCATTCAACGTATCGGACTCGCCCTCATAAGCGAGCGCAAGTTGATTTTTCAAGTCATTAAAGCGGTTGTTGACAGGAGTAGCAGAGAGCATCAGTACCTTGGTTTTTACGCCTTCGCGGACAACTTTGTTCAACAGTTTTTGATAACGTGTCTCCCGATCTTTAAAGACATCGTTATTGCGGAAGTTATGGGACTCGTCGATCACTACTAGATCGTAATTGCCCCAATTCACACGGTTGAGCGGAATGCCAAAGGATTCTCCCGATGTACGCGAGAGATCGGTGTGGCATAATACATCGTAGCCGAAACGATCCTGCGCAAAGATATTGGTCTTGAGGTTTTTATTGTAGTTCAGCCAGTTATCCGCCAGCTTTTTCGGACACAGTACCAGCACAGACTTGTTGCGAAGCTCATAATATTTGACGACGGCCAGGGCCGTGAATGTTTTGCCCAGACCCACGCTATCAGCAAGAATACAACCGTTGTAGGTTTCCAGCTTATTGATGATACCGACGGCGGCATCGCGCTGGTAATTGAACAACTTTTTCCAGACCAGGCTGTCCTGATAGCCCGTGCGGTCGTTCGGCAGAACGTCCTCGTTAATGTCTTCGAGGAACTCTTTGAAAATATTGTAGAGCATCAGGAAGTAAATGCGCTCCGGCGCGTTTTCCTGATAGACGGACTCGATGTGGTCGCAAATGGCGTCGGTCACATCCTGAAGCTTGGCGGGATCATTCCAAATTCGGTCAAAAAGCTGAAGGTAGGTAGCGGTATGGGCCTCATCATCGAAACGGTTGACGATATTGGAAACGGCATCACCAGGCTGGTATCCTAGATCCACGGCGGTAAAACCATGCAAGGGCGCGTATGCTGTTTTTTGATCGCCTTGGTCAACGCAGATAAATTGTTGCATCTGGGATTTTGTTCGGTTCGAACGAAACGTAGCTTTGTTCCGTACCCATTCCGCACATTCTCTGGCAATCGCGCGCTGGGTCAGTTTATTGCGAAGCTGAATTTCAAACTCAGAGCCATAGAGACTGCTTTCGCGATGCGCTTTGGGGATAAAAAACTCACGACGTTCCTTGCGAACCCTGTCCGTAACCTCGTTGGCGACAAATGTTGGGGCGGTAAAAATGAATTCCAGAGACTCAATTTTAGATAGCTCAGCCTTTAACGCTTCATATGCATAGATCGAAAAACATGACGCCGCGATCTTAACCTTGGACTTCGGGGAAATCGAAGCCTTCAGGTCGTCACCAAGCAGAGCGTTAATGTTGTCGATAACCTTCATTGTTTTTGTTTTGACCCTTGTTCTTTGATCCACGCATCAATTTCTGTTTTTTTAAAGCGCCACGCTCCGCCAACCTTAAAGCCGGGTATTTTTCCTTCAGATACAAGTCTATAAGTAGTTTTCTCATTTAACTTGAGGTATTCAGAAACCTCTCTAATGGTCAGAATATCGGTTTGCATAGCGTTCCTATTTGCCCACGAATTTTTGTATAAATGAGAAAATAGCGGAAAAAGGCGGAGGGTTCAATAGATTCTCAAATTAAGTGATAATGATCAGTACTGCCTTGCATATGCGCTTGCTGTTTATTGCCGCCACAAATCAATAGGCAGGTAACAACAATCAACCCGATCGGGATGTTTTCATTCGTATGCAGTCAATCCAGCCATTAATAATCCCGATCGGGTTGATTTTCTTATAGTTAAGCCGAAAACCTTCACAAGCATTTTTAAGTATATTATAATATGCCTTATATATTATAAGGCATATTATAATAACCATTAAAGTCATTAGGCTTGATTTTTGTTGTAAGGTATATTATAGTAGGCTTTATCATAAATAAAGACTCTAATAAGAGGCCTTAAAGGTATAAAATGACAAAGACGACTTTACCCATTCCCGTCCAGAAAGCCCTGCGCAAGCTGGGGCAGGACATCAGCGACAGCCGCCGCCGCCGCCGCATACCCGTGGCGTTGATGACGGAACGCGCTGGGTTGTCCAAGGCGACGCTGGGCAAAATTGAGAAAGGCGATCCTTCGGTTTCGCTGGGAGGATATGCCTCGGTGCTGTTCGTACTGGGGCTGACCGACCGTTTGGCGGATATGGCCGATGCTGTCCATGACACGGTCGGACGACAGCTGGACGAAGAAAACCTGCCCAAGCGCATTCGTCTGCCGTACAAAAAGGATCGATCATGAGCAGCCGGGAAATCTATGTCTCTATCACGCTGGGCGATGAAAACCATCCTATCGGGCGGCTGTGGTGCCACAACCGCAAAGGTCGCGAAAGCGCATCTTTTGAATACCATGACAGCTGGTTGAAGCATCCCGAGCATTTCGCGCTGGAGCCTGCGCTGGCATTAACAGCGGGTTCTTTTCATACATTGGCTGATCAAAGCCTCTTCGGCTCTATCGGTGATTCCGCGCCTGATCGCTGGGGGCGTGTGTTGATGCGCCGCGCAGAAGCACAACGCGCACGAGCCGCTAGAGAAACTGCACGGACGCTTGGTGAAGCGGATTTCTTGCTGGGGGTTAATGACGAGGCGCGGCAGGGAGCCTTACGGTTCTCGGATGCGCTGGACCGGCCGTTTCTTGCCCCCAGAGGGCAAAGGACGATCCCGCCGCTGGTGGATTTACCACGGCTGTTGTCAGCCACGGAACGCTTTTTGGCCGATGAGGAAAATGCGGAAGATCTGCGCATCCTACTGGCTCCCGGATCTTCCTTGGGCGGAGCGAGGCCAAAAGCCTCTGTGCGCGATACGGACGGCCATCTGTCCATCGCAAAATTCCCTCGCAAAGATGACGAATACAATGTCGTGGTCTGGGAAGCAGTCGCGTTGGTGCTGGCGGAAAACGCTGGCTTGACAGTGCCTGCATGGCGGCTGGAAACAGTTTTAGACAAGCCTGTCCTGATTATTCGGCGTTTTGACCGCGCGGATGACACGCGTATTCCATTTCTGTCAGCTATGAGCATGCTGCAGGCAAAAGATAACGAGCAGCACAGCTATCTAGAGATTGCGGACGCGCTGCGTCAATACGGGGCAGAGCCTGTCGCAGATTTGGCGCAACTCTGGCGCAGGATCGTGTTCAGCATTCTGATCTCCAATACCGACGACCATCTGCGCAACCACGGATTCATTTATGAGCGCCACAGAGGCTGGCGTTTGTCACCGGCCTATGACATGAACCCAACGCCGGTGGAGATAAAACCACGCATTTTGACCACAACGATTGACCTTTATGACGGGACGGCATCGCTCGATCTGGCCTTGTCCGTGGCGAAAGAGTTCCGCTTATCACAGGATGATGCCAAAGCGATCATCAGGGAAGTCAGCGCTGGTGTTGCCCAATGGCGCGATGTAGCACAAAACCACGGCTTGGATAGACGCGAGATAGACCGCATGGCGTCCGCCTTTGACCATGCTGATGCGCAATCTGCTGGCGACATGTAAGGTGAGTGCAAGATGAATCAATCAAAATTCCAGTCACTCTTAAAATATTACCTCAGCTGCATGGATGCCGAGCAAGCCATGCAATTAAGTCTTCGCAAGAACCAGGAGCATCAAACATATATTTTTCCTGCCGAAGAAATACAGGGGGCGCTTTTTACGCAAGCATTACCCGAACTAAAAGTATTGTTATCTAACGTCAAAGAGAGAAATTTTATCCTCCAAAGATCAGCCGATCAAGAAACGCTGGTTGATCTTCATTATGGCTTTCCGATTTTCAAAGATGAAAGAGACATGATATCGCCTCTCTTCTTTGTGGAGGTGTCGGCCAACTTTACGGACAACGCTATTCTTAGCATTATCCCGAGGAGCAAAAATCTTTCCGTAAACCGCTCTTACTTTCTTAATCATTACAATGCGGAAGAGATACAGGAAATATGCGACGAACTTGAAGGCGAATTCGGCAGCTTCGATGCGCGTATGAAGGCCGTAAAGAAATATATTCCTTCAGAAGCATTGATTGATAAAGCTATTTTGTTTCGTACCAACAAGGGCGGCACAAAAGACAAGCTGCGCTATGAGTTGATGCAAATTTTCAAGAATGGGGATGCGCTGGGCAAGCAATCCGCTCTCAGGTCGTATGTTCAGGGCGCTCAAGAATTCAATGGTCAGAGAAAACTATCCATCATCGAGATAAGCACACTCAATGAGCAACAGGAGGATGCTGTCAGAAAGGGTCTGCAGGTGCCGCTTACCGTTGTGACAGGCCCTCCGGGCACAGGTAAAACGCAGGTTGTAACAACGTTGATTGCCAGCGCCGTTTTCGACAATCAGACCGTTTTATTTTCCAGCAATAATAACATGCCTGTTGACGGTGTGTATCAACGTCTGGGTCACAGCATGAAAAGTCTTGGCAACTGGACAATGCGTTTAGGCAATCAGGCGAAGACCGAGGAATGCCAAAAACAAATTTCTTCTTTGCTTGAACGTATAAGCGATACGAGATTCAATCATCAGGATTCCGATCAGGAAACTGCCAAATTTTCCGAGATAGAATATAATATAGAGGTCACACGTGCCGGATTGAAAAAAGCCAGACTCATTCAGGAGAAAATTGGCGACCTTTATTCCAAAGAGTCCTCACTGCTTCAAAAGTTGCCGGAAAATTGGGAGCAGCAATTTGATGATCAAGACCCCGTTGCCGACAATGCTGCGTCTGTGAAAAAATATAGAAAACACAGCGCGGCAGGAATTGGCCTTTGGTTACGGCGCAGGCTGTTTGGACTGGATCGTTTCAAGAAAAGGCATAACGACCTATTGAATCATGTCTTTTCTAAAGACACCGGATATACCGATCTTTTAAGTTTGTCTTTGGTCGATGAAAACTGGGATGATGCTTTGATAAAAGCGCGGTCAACAGCAGAATGGCTAACGATCCATCAGCACTGGGCCATGTGCATTTTGCAACGCCGGAATCTGGAAGCCAAGATCGCCCAGTTGCCTTCCGTTATCGATCTTAAAAAACTGAAAGAAACAAAAGCTGCAATTTCACAAAGTTTATTTGATAATAGATGGCTTGGTGCTGTTTCGGGGCATCAAAAAGACGCCATTGAGGCATCCAATAACTATTTCAAGGATATGGGCGACCTTAGCCCGGGACGCTTTAGAAGAATGAGAAAATCATTTGATGCATTAGAGCGTTTCTTCCCTATTTGGATTACCACCAATCAATCTATCAATAATTCCCTTCCTTTACAGGAAGATCTTTTTGATCTTGTAGTGATTGACGAAGCCGGGCAATGCGATATTCCATCCATCATCCCTTTATTATACCGTGCTAAACGTGCCGTCTTTATCGGCGACCCCGAACAATTCAGGCATATCACCTCCATAAAAGACACGACTGAGCATGCGATAGCCAAAGCGACAGGCATAGAAGATATCGTGGATGATTGGTCTTTCACCAAACGATCCGCTTTCGACCGTGCGCTTTCTGCGACAAAATATGCATCCTTCCTAAAGCAACACTATCGCTGCCATCCGGACATTATCGAATTCTCGAACCAGAGTTTTTACGGTGGAAAGCTGGTTACCCAGACGACTCTCAATAAAGAAGGCAGTCTTTTGCCGATACAGGAAACCGGCCTTATCTGGCATCACACCCCCGGAAGCATTGTAAAAGAGCAAAAAGGCACCTGGAATCCGGCAGAGGTCAATAAAGCTGTCGAGATATTTAACAACTGGGCACAACAGGCATTATTTACAGCGCCTCACTTAACCTATGGTATCATCACCCCATTCCGCAAGCAGGTTGCGGAGCTGAAGAAAGCTTTTGCCAAATTACCCTGGTTTAAGGCAGTTGAAGACCGCTTCACAATTGGAACGGCCCATAGCTTCCAGGGAAGCGAATGCGACGTACTGATTTATTCTCCTGTTGTCGCTGACAATATGGACAGACATCTTGTTAAATTTTCCTCCGCTCAAAGCGACCTGGTGAATGTCACAGTCACGCGGGCAAAAAACTTGCTCTATATCATCGGGGATATGTATGCCTGTCAAAAAGTATCACCAGATGCGCCGCTATATGCGCTGGCAAACTATGCTGAGAAATTACAGAAACGCAAAAAGCACCCGTTAAATCATACCGAGAATGCGCTGGCGGCAATTCTGGATGAACTGAAGCTCAGCTACATACCTCAATATGAGATCGGCCAATATCGTCTAGATTTTCTTGTAAATGCCACCTCTGGCCAGCCCTATGATGTGGAGGTTGATGGCGATATCCATTTGACCGCCGAAGCCGTCGAACATGATGGACGCCGGGATGCGTATGTCAAAAATCAGGGACTCAAGGTTTTACGATTCACGGCACGTGATATCATTCATAGACCTCAAGTCATCAAAGACATGCTGGCGCGGATTTAAAGATTTTCGTATTTGACAGGATATTATTATGACGGACACAACTGATCTAGATAAGATAAAAAGAATATGGAGCCAGCCAGTAATTCCAGTCATTTACCGACAGGCGAAAGGCAAGCCATTATCCCTTAAGCTTCCATATCATGCAGATAATAGGGTATGGCTTCAGAATGGCGGGCGAACAAAGCCTAAATGGGATAAAGAGCGTAAGCATTGGGTCTTGCCATATGCATGGCTAAACAGGCTTGTGGAAAGTACCCTGCATCGCTGGGGAAAACTTTATATTATTCAGCCATACCGGGTGCAGGAAAAATGCGCCCCAGCCTGTTGGAATGCTGAGGGATATGAATGTCAGTGCTCCTGTATGGGGGAAAACCATGGCATGGGCGATCCAGGCGGCAAATGGTTTGTTGTGGATGATACGTTTGCCACCAAATGGGGCGAGCAAGAATATGCCTGCAGACTTTTAGTTAAGAAATAAAGGTAGGTATGGGCTGCCATGAACAAACAGTTGAAAACGATTGCCGAAAGCACAATTGAAAACGCCCTGGTGTTGAAAGAAACGTTGGAACACAAAGGCCTGCGTTCCCCTGTATTTGCGGATATTTGTAAGGTGATTGAAGATCGCGCTGGAAGAGTATTGAATAATAAAATGGACAATTATTAATAAATTATCAGAATGGTAAGAATATGCACATACATTCAATAGAGATAGAAGGATTTCGAGGAATAAAATCAGGTAAAGTCACTTTTGGTGATTTTACAGTTCTTATCGGTCCTAATAACTCAGGAAAAACCACCATTATTGAATCCCTCGCTCTTTTATTCGGGCGTGATCGACTTGTCCGTACCCTTACGGAACATGACTTTTATGGTTCGGCCCCAAAAGCTGCAGATAGAATCAAGATTATTGCTACTATATCTGGGTTTCCTGGTAATGATCCCGCCCTGTGGTCCGACTGGTTTCGTGCTGGACGCGCAGTGCCGAAATGGGTTAATCCGGCTAATAGCAATGTTTCTGCTATAAAGCAGAGTGATGAAGACATGCTTGTTTGCCAAATGGCATTTTGTGCTCGTTTTGATCAAGCTAATCTTGAGGTTGAGAGTGTCCGATATTTTCTGGATGATATCGAACAGGATGACCCATTTGCAGATGATGCCAGTATTACACAAGTTCCTCTTAGCCTAATTAAAGAAATGGGCTTTTTTCTGGTTCCAGCAAGTCGTACTTGGGATCGCATGATATCTTTTGGTTCTGAATTGTTCCGGCGTGCTGTGACTTATGTCGGTGGGAAGCCTGCTGAAGCTGTTCTTGAAGAACGTGACAGGTTGCGTAATCCAGAAACACCACTAGAAAATGATGAGAAAATGAAGCCTCTTGTTGATGAGGTTAATAAAGATATTCTCAGCCTTTTGGGACGACAAATGGAACTTAAGCTCCGTCTGACAGCAACGGACAGTGAAGGAGTCCTTGAATCAGTTATCCCACATTTCTCAGAGGGTGAACAAGTACCGTTACCATCACGCAGACATGGTAACGGACTTATATCTCTCCAAACACTCATTTTACTGATGCGCTTTGGTTCTATGCGAACAAAAAACGGGGAAAACTTCCTCATGTGTATTGAGGAGCCAGAGCTACATATCCCACCGCCTCAACAGCGTCGACTCTTGCACCTTATGCAGAAACATGCCTCACAGACGATTATCACGACACATTCGCCAACAGTTGCAGCAGTTCCAAGTCCTCACCAGTTAGTACTTCTTGTGAATAAGTCTGGTAACCTGAGTGCTTCACCATTACTTCCTAAGCCATTAAGTACAGATGCGACCAGCCCTAGGCGAGGATTGTTTCTTTCCGATAGAGATGCAACTGTTACCGCGATAATGAATCCTGCTGTAATTATCCCAGAAGGAAAGACGGACGCGGGCTGGTTGCGTCTTTTAGCGCGTATTGCTGATATTACCTCTTCAGAAGAAAATGTCGTAAGTTTTACCCACGAAGTCGGCGTGATTCCAACTAAGGATTCCCGTATTGCAGATGTTTTTGATGATCTTCGGGAAGTGCACCCAATGCTTACGTGCCTGATCGATGGAGATACACAAGGAAATACTTACGTAGGTGCGCTTGTGGCAAAAGAAGAGCCACCAGCCCGTGTAATAACCTGGCCAACCGGGTGGACAATAGAACATGTTGTAGCATGGATTATTGGTGCTGATACTGGCGTTCTTCAGGATTCTGAACTAGTATCATATGGAATACCTGCAAATATAGATGATCTTCCGGCATTTCTTTCCCGAGGCAATCATAAAGCGGACGAAGTGCTTCATGGCCTTATAGCAGATGCCATTTCAGACAAACCAACATGCTGCGCTCGCGTGTCTCACCTGTTGAATGTAATCGCTTCAATTGCCATGGATCGTAACGTACCTGGAAACATGGCAACAAGCGTTGCAAACCAAAATGGCAAAACAATTATCTGGACTTTTAACGATGCCTTTCCGGGGATTTGAGGGGCCAGCTGGTACAGGAAAAACGCACCGACTTATTGAGGAAGTTGGGCAACATCTGATTCAACGTCCGTTGGAGCCACATCAAAGCATTCTTGCATTAACATTCATGCATGGTTCACGAAAACGTCTTGATAGTCGTTTCCGAGAAATTGCAGGCCTCAGAGGCAAGGCTGTCTGCATGACAATAGACAGTTTTGCGCAGTCAATCTTGCAAAGGTGGCGTTCTGTTGTGGCAGTCAATCAGCTTCATGCGAATGATTTTGATCAAACTTGTAATATTTGCGGTCAGCTTCTCGAAGATTCAATCGTCGCTGAATGGGTGGCACGCACCTTTCCTGTTATTGTCATTGATGAAGCCCAGGAACTTAAGCCTGAGCGATTGCGCATCCTCAAGGCTCTTGTTCCACATGTGGCACTTTTTGTAGCTGCCGATGAATTTCAATGCCTGGATGACAGTGTTGATACTGATCTATTCCTGAATTGGTTCCAAACCGGCCGGGTAGAGGCACTGAATGTGGTTCATCGCACAGGGAAGCAGGGACTTCTCAACGCAGGGGTGGCACTTCGAAATCTTCAATCACCTCAATCTGGTCAAGGCCTAAGAATTGAGTACAATTTCAGAAATGTCATGCCGTTTGCCGTGGCTTCCGCGCTGTTTCGAGCAACAGGCAGCAAAGCTTTAATTTATGCCCCTTCTGGTCGAAGCTGGGCTGATGAAATAGTCGCACGCACTGCGCAGGGCATGCAATCACAAGGCTACGGAGCTATTCCTCCCTTGAAACTTGTGCATGAGGATCAAAATAATGAAGAGAGGCAAGTTATTCTTGCTGCGTTCTCTGAAACAGAAACCATAAATACCGACGAGGTTTGCGTGATACTGGCAAGTATCATTAACCCACCACCTTGGGTTTCAAGCGTGCGCAATGCAATTATCAGGACGAACCAAACTCAAGGACGAAAATTTTGGGACACGACGGAATTAACAGAGTTAGTTGAGCGCAAGGCTGCCCAGCACAGAGCTTACGGATACCAATGGACGCGCGGTATTCCTGTTATGTCTATTCATCAGGCAAAGAATCGCCAGTTCGATAATGTCGTATTATTGTGGCCGCCAGGGGTTGGCGGAAGTGATGAGCAAAAAGCCCGTTTGCTCTATAATGGAATAACGCGAGCCGCTCAAAGTTGTTCTGTGTTTGTGCGAACACAGCCTCTGCTTAATCAGGCACCTTTCCGGTTTTAGATGTTTGCAAACCTGTCGGCTTTTAGCACGGGTGGCTATGGTCATAATTTTCCCTGAAATGCCCCCGAAACGTGACTGGATAATCTGATTTTGGTTATTGTGTGAACTACACAACCAATAATATCAAGCACTTAGCGCTGATTTACACACCATTTATTAACCATAATATGCCATAATTTTCGCACAAAAGTCTTACACGGTACTTACACGTTTTGACGTTTAGGAGAGTTATGATGGATATGGAGCAAACCCACCCCGTTTTAGGCGGCAAGGCCTACATCTATAGACGGCCTGATAGTCAGTTCTGGCAATGCGCCGCCTACCTCAAAGGCTACAACTACCGCACCTCGACCAAAGAGAAGTTTTTGCACGAAGCAGTCCGTGTTGCCGAAGACTGGTACTTCGATTTGCGCGGACAATCGAGCATCGGAAAACTCGAACCGCCATCAAAGAAAGAAGTCACCTTCGAAGAAGTAGCCGATCAATTCATCAAAGAATATTCCGTCATCACTGAAGGCCAGCGCAGCAAGCGCTGGGTACAAGGACACCTGATCCGCTTGCGTGTCCACTTACTGCCGTTCTTTGGAAATTTGCCGATTTCGGAAGTGACAGGCGGCAAGGCGCAGGAATACCGCGTTCACCGCATGACGCCGCAAACGGAGAAAAATCCGAATGCAAAAGACAATCGTCCCTTTAATCCGAAACTCCCTGCACCCAAAACACTGCACAATGAAATTGTGACATTGCGCCAAGTCCTGAAAACAGCCGTGCGCCATAATTGGCTTGCGGCAATTCCTGATCTTTCTGCACCTTATAAACTCTCGGGCAAAGTTTCTCACCGCCCGTGGTTTTCTCCGGCGGAGTATAACCAGCTCTACAAAGCCACGCGTAAAAATGCGAAAGAGGCCTCAACCAAATTCAAATGGGCCGCAGAGCAACTTCATGACTATGTACTCTTTATGGGCAATACCGGACTTCGCCCAGATGAGGCGAAGAATTTGCAGCATCGTGACATAGAGATTGTCGAAGATGCCGCAACAGGAGAGCGTATTCTCGTGATCGAAGTACGCGGGAAACGCGGGGTTGGCTATTGTAAAAGTACAGCGGGGGCGGTGCGCCCCTATGAGCGGCTTTTAGCCAGAGCCAAACCGAATAAGGATGCAAGTGAAAGGCTAGAGTATCCGCAGTTGTCGGATCATGTCTTTCCGGGCAGCCATGTCAAAATGTTCGATAACCTGCTGGAACGGGAAGGTCTGAAGCTCGACCGCGACGGGAAAGCCCGAACATCCTACAGCTTACGCCACACATACATATGTATGCGACTTTTGGAGGGTGCCGACATCTACCAAGTCGCCAAAAACTGCAGAACCTCAGTCGAAATGATCGAAAAACACTACGCCGCGCACTTGAAGAACACTCTCGACGCCGCTGCAATCAACGTCAAAAAGACAGGGTATTCACAAGCGAAGAGTGATAAAACGGACTCAAGGAAAAAAGATACGGAGCAGTAAAGGGCGTTTGTAAATGAAAGATATAATGACATTACCAAGAATAGAATAATTGACTTTGAAATAAATACAACTCGTCTCAGGTAGCTCTATTTTTTAGTTTTTGGTGTTTCCAAAATGCCGTGATTTTTTTCGATTCATGATTTATAAACTAAATTATGACTGAAAAGGATGTCCCAAAGCAGGAGAGAATTTCTCCGTCTGAGTTTATGCGCCAACTGCGGCCTGAGTATTTTTCAGATACGGAAAAAGATCAGGTGGCTTATGCTCTTGATCAAAATGGCTTTGAATACCATCTGGAAACTATCACAAATCGTAATGAAACACAGAAATTTGAAACCTTTTGCAGGAAGTTAAGCGAAAGAACGATATGTCCGAACCTGAGAGCGCATACCGGCCCTGATGGTGGCGGTGACAGTAAGGTTGACACGGAAACATATCCTGTCTCTGACAAAATATTTGAGAATTTTTACGTTGGAGAGACAAAATCCGGTGAGGAGCGCTGGGCGTTTGCCTTCAGTGCAAACGAAGACTGGAAAAGAAAAGTCAAAGACGATGTTAAAAAAATCGCTGAAACCGACAGAGATTACAAACGCATCATTTTTATTACCAGCCGCTTTGCCAAAGACAAAGACCGAGCTGATCTTGAGGATTTTCTGTCTAAAGAATACGGTATTCCAGTCATTATTCATGACCGATCCTGGATTGTTCAGGAAGTTATCGATAAAGACCGAAAAGATTTGGCATTCAATTATCTTGGTGTTGGCAAAGAGAATAGCGATCCTCTGAGATTAGGACCCAAAGATTATTCGCGTTCCAAGCAGCTGAAAGATATTGAGGCCGATCTCGATAAGCCGGAAGTTTATGACGGCATGGAAAGACAAAGGGTAACGGATGCGTTGCTTGCCGCAAAACTGTCTAGAAATTTGGAAAAACCGAGAAGTGAAACCGATGGACGTTTCGCAAAAGCAATTCGTTACGCTGAGGCGGATGGCAGTGAACGCCAAAAACTTGAAGCCAAATACGAGCATATCTGGACATCGCTCTGCTGGTTCGACGATTTTGAATTTTTGAAAAATTCTTACGAGGATTTTGAACAAATGGCTTTGCAGTCAGACCAGGCTGTTGATCTTGAGTTTCTCTGCACCCTGTTACAGCTTTTGTACAACGGCGTTATTCACGATTATCTTGATCCGGTCGAATGTAAACTTGAAGGGCGAACCGATACATTGCGAACAAAACTGGAAACGATTGCTAATGATCAAGACCGCCCAAATAACGCGGCAGAAGCACAACTATCTCTCATCTTCATACGAGTTAACCAGGCTATTATGAATGGCCAGGCTGAAAAGCTCTCTGACATATGGCGTGATTTTTCTGAGCTTTTGAAAAAGGTAGAAGGATTGGGTGAGTTCAGAGCCAATCGTTTAGAACAGATGATCGACGTTGCTGGACAAATCGCTGGAAATGACCCCGCTTACAATGCTTTGGTTGAACAAGCAGCAGAGTTTTTTGCAAAACGTGAGGGTGATGTAAAATCAGCCGGTATTCTTCTCAATCGTGCCGAACAACTGGATTTTGACCAAAACTTTGAGATGATAAGATTGCTCGGCAAAGCCTCGATTCGGCTTACAAAAAGAGAACACGCAGAATTGCTTATACAAGCCATGCATCTTCTCACATTGGCTTACCGGAGCGCAGGTATGTTATGGGCGGCAAGAGCCAGTTGTATCATGTTGGCATCCGCTTTGATTATAGAAGCGGAAGAAGAAAGCCAGATTCCTGCACGTTTTGTTCCCGCTATGAAATTATGGGGCTGGATTGCTCTGGAATTGGGGAACATCCCAGACTTCTTATTCGCCATTCAGATGCTAAATGGCGCCGTGGCTTGCTTGCCCCTTACAGATGAGTCCAAGGCCAGGGTTCAGGAAGACCTTCAAGAGCTTGATATGGCACTGGGCTGTTTGTTTTTAAATCTGGACGAACAGGAGCTTCAAAAGCTCGCCTCAGTTCCCGATGTGATCGACGCACTCGGATTATATATGGCTCGCGCTGCTTTGCTTTATACGCTTGGTTATGAAGATGCTCTACATGATGATGGCAGTATTCCAGAAAGAGAAACGGAAGAAGGTGTAATCAAGATTTTTTCTTCATTATATAGCCAGCCGGCCGCAGAAAGCCTGCCACGTTACGTTCACTTAAATGAAGACACTCCTCAGAGCCTTAAAACCTTTTTAATCGGCATGCAGGTTGAAATTAATTTTGATCCTAATCAAAAGTCCGCCGTCATTCAGGCGCAATCGATTATAGCTGCTCTTGAGGCATTTTTCTCCACAACACTGGAACAGCGGATCAGCCCGCACCGGGAAAAATTAATCCTCGTTTTACACGAAACTAATAATGGTGAAAAACCATCTTTTGAGATCGATACAACAAAAATGGAAGGCATTGTAAAATGGCCAAAAGATCTCTCCCTAGGAAAATTCGAGCATCAAGGAAAAGTGCATGAATTCATGACAGAGATTGCAGGAAAAGTACTTGCGGCCTTATTTGTGATCAGTGATCCGAAAGCCCTTTTGGAAGACTTATATACAAACGAAGAAGTACACCAGAGAATGGCAACGGCGATATTCTCAGCAAACAGTTTTAGCCGTGTGACAATGAAAGAAGTGCTAAAACTATCTGACTGGCAGGATCGCATTAAAGAGACATATGATTTAAAGCCTGAACGTCCGGTGCTTCAAAAAATTGAATTTCCCACGGAACAGCGGGAAACAACTTTAGATACAGAAGGCCCTATAGATTTCGTGCCGCCCAAAATCACCGATCATCGTGCCGTCAAGATTCACTCCCTTATCGATGTTCACGCGTGGGACCAGGCAAAATGGCGGGGAACAGCTTACGCTCAATTTAGTCCTCATCAGCCACCCGGCATGGCATTTCTTTTTGAAAATGAGGAAGGCGCACGGAAGATTTTTGAAGGGTGGAAGGGGCGTTTAGGAGCTCAAGATACAGACGATGAAATTTACGTCTCTATTATTCGTCATTTACCAGATGAAGACGAACATCACTACTGTTTACAAATATCATCAAAACTTCCTGATCCGAAGGATATGAGCCCCAATAAAATCATCACTATGGCCAGCCGTTCAATTGTGATGACACCCACAAGCAATACAAACCTAGAGACATTCCTGGAATCATATCAGCATTCTGGCTCCTATTATCTCATGCCTGCCATTTTAAACCCAAATGGTCATCCGAAACTTTTGTATGATGTGTCGATTTTAAAAAGAGAACTTGTAGTTAAATCAGCATCGGATATAAAACAACAAGACATTGAGGCTATGGCTATGAGTGTTTTGTCTCAGGATAAATAAATTGGATTTAAGTCCTATTGATTTCTTTAGGCATAACCCACTTTCCGCTTAGATGGTGGAAACTCCACCTGATATTGGCATAAACCGTATCTCCTGTGATAAACTGAAAGGAAGAGCTTAACAGCGCACTTACGCAAACTGCGTTTGCAGCGCTTTTTAAGGCTCATTAGAAGCGCTGAATAATAACGAATCAGCGCCATAAATCGGGTACCGGATCACAAAAACAGGGTGTGTGATCGTTGGCGATTTATCATTGTTCTTTGCGTGTGTTCTCTCGTGCAGAAAATCATTCTGCCGTGGCTGCGGCTGCCTATCGCTCTGGCCAGAAACTTGTCGACGAGCGCACAGGCACCATTCACCGCTACGAAAAACGCTTGGGCGTGGTGAATGCCTTTATCCTGATGCCCGCCAGTGCCCCCGAGCGGTTCCAAAATCGCTTTACGCTTTGGAACGCCGCCGAAGCGTCTGAGACACGCAAGAACTCCCGTGTGGCCCGAGAGGTCATTATAGCTCTCCCTTATGAACTTAACGCAGAGCAAAGGGAGAGTCTCACACGGGATATGGCGGCCTATCTGGTCGAGAAGTACCGCGTTGCGGTGGATGTTGCCATCCATGCCCCTGTTGACAAGGACGGCCACGACCCCAGAAACCACCATGCACATCTTCTCTTTACCACGCGGGAGCTGACCCCGGAGGGGTTTGGAGCCAAAACCCGTATTTTGGATGACAAAATAACAGGTCCCCAGCAGATCGAGATCATTCGGGAAGTCTGGGAGACATTGGCGAATGATGCCCTCAGCCGCGCCGGACATTCAGATGTGAACATAGACAGGCGAACCTTGGAGGCCCAAGGCATCGAGCGTATCCAAAGACTCTGCACGCTCTTTAAGGTGCGTCCATACGTTCTGAAATGGATGATTTTTAAAGTTATTAGTCCAACGGCTCATTAGACGGCCTCCTTCAAATCGGTTTGTGTCGTATCAATCCGCAATTCACCGGAGATGAGTTTTGGCAGGAGTGTATCGCGCAGCGCGGCGAGGGTTTGATTTTGAATCAAATTGTTTTCTATTTGGTCAAGTAACAATCCAACCGTTTCATAAAACAAATCTAAAACTGGCTGATTTGGCTTGCAATACTGCATCCACTCCATGTCTTTTCTGGTGACATGACCAAGGCCAGTCGTTTGCTTGTTACGGGCTACTTCAATAAATTCAGGTTTGAGATATTTTAAGAGCCAATAAGTAAAGCATCTTTCGGCGCGGGTTTTATTTACCACTTTGAAAATATGCTGATTTAACCACCCCTTACCCCCTGTCCATATAAAGGTATCGATAGAGGTATCGGGGCTGCCTGACCATGAAAAAAGAATATCTCCAGTATCAAGTTTAAATTTATCCCCAAGATCAGTATTGGTGAATTTAGTTTGCGGCGAAATACCGTTCTTCAATTCAGCAATCTTCACAACAGGCCATGCATCTGGCTCTTTACTAAAATGCATATCTTTATATGCAGCGCCGTTTATATATTCTGCACTACTTATAACTGACTCTTGAGTCCACCCCTCCGGCAAGCCATCGGGGGTGAAGGTGGACGGGAAGAGGGCGGCGGTCCGTGCGTCCATGCCTTCTGGCTCTCGGCCTTTGGCCTTGGCGTGGACGGGATCAAAATCCACAAACCAGCTTTTGAATATCGCCCTCGCCATCCCCTCCAACGTCTCATTCATCCGCTGATTGAGTTCTATTTTTTGGTCAATATCTAAGATAATTTCCACAATTTCGTCCTGCGCTCTTTTGGCGGGATATGGAATTTTTAAATTTTTTAAAGATGTTAAGGCTTGTGCAATAGCAGGAACACCAACTTGCGATGCATTTAAAAGCAACGCGTGTTGCCCTTGGTGCGAACGCAAAAAGTAATAAACAAAATATGGGTTAATTATCTCATCATTCAGGCTTAATTTAAGCTGGCTTTGAGAAACAACATATCTCTTATACTTAGAGTTTTCAGGAATTAAGCCAACTTGCCCAATAGTCCCACGGTGGGTAATAACAATATCACCCCGATATGCGTTTGAAGAAATAAGCTCATCCGCTTTTTCTTCCGTCAAGTAATCAAATTTATCTTCCAAGATAAAAGAGCCGTTTAAATTTCCGCCTTTTATAACAGGCACACCTTCCGTTACAAAATTTTCCGCTTTAATATTTGATCCGAACGGGCCCATCGCAAGAGCGTATTTTTTATCTGCTTTTACATCTTCAATTTTAACTTCAGCCCACCCCAGCTCCACACCATCCCGTTTTATAATCTCACGGAAGCCTTGGCTCGTACACATATCATTTTCAGCAATAGCTACATAGCCTATTGGCGCTCTGCTCGAAAATAATACAGTGTTTGGCGGTAGTATTTTTGCAGAGCACGATTGATATCTTTTAACCAGCTTATGTCCAAGCTACGGACGCTCACTGTCATTGATGAATACACACGGGAATGTCTGTCACTACGGACGGGTTACTCTCTCAAGGCAGACGACGTGATGGATGTGTTGACCGATTTGTTTATCACGCGCGGGATACCGGATCATATCCGGTCGG
>JAKQEE010000137.1 GCA_029558635.1 Pseudomonadota bacterium
CGCGGATCTTCGTACGGCCGCAAGACCCGAACGCGAACATTGGCAAACCCTGAAAGCGCGAAAATTTCTTCCATGATTTCAGATTGCATGGTTCCCGTCGATAAAATCCGCCAACGAGATTCAAGACGCGCTCGACGTTGCTCAAGTGTCAGTCCGATACCTTGCGGCAATGAGAATGCGGACTCCCACCGTTCCGGAACGGTTGTTGTGTCAGGGAAAAAATCGTTCGTGATTTTCAGGCACTTGTCAATCAGGCGCTCGTATTCTTCATCCAATCCGTCAAGGAATTTTCCCATCTGGCCGGATGTCTTGCCTTCCCATGCAGGCCCGTTTGGCAATAATTCCTTTATCGACATTTCACCACCTCACGAGAATGCGAGCGTTGTAACTTTTGCCCGCGTACCTTCCGGCAGCGTATAACTTGCAAACGGGCTTCCGGGTGTCGAATCAAGCGCAACGGTCAAATCCGTAAAACTTCCGCCGCCGCTCGTGTTTATCGCCAGCTGTACAATCGCGCGCAAGTCGTTCCGGTCAATCCTGTTTTCGATTATACTCGACAGGCCAAAAACGTACGGGCGACGACTTGCAAAAAATTGCATGATTCGTGTTTCGATTGCCGAGCGTAAAACCGTTGTATTCGGCGACAGTCCCGTGATCGTCACGACGAAACCGGTCACAGGCGACGCAAGGCACAGGATACGCGGTGATCCGTCTGGCATGGTGTCTTGCGACCAGAGCGGCAACCAAGCGGCGGACAAAATCGCATCACAGACCGCCTGAAGCTGGCCGGTAGTCGGTATCCCGTCTGGCTGATCGGATACAACAATCCATGAACGAATTTGCCCTGGTACATTTCCGGCATACGGGAAAGCATCGATCACATTTTCCACAGCCGTCGCCGTCGCGTAATAGTCCGCAGGTCCGCCAGCCGTGCGCGGGTTATTGATCCGCCGGATGATTTCGCGCCGCCAATCTTCGTCCGATTCTTCCGCAACGGCGAAAGATGTGATAGACTGGACGGTTGATTCCCGATCAATTCCATTCTGCGGGTTTGTCATCGTCAATATTTCGGTCGGTGTGAGATTCTTGTCTTCGCCTGGCTCGACAGATCGGACCGTGATATCCGCAAATCCGCCTACAATTGTACCGCCGACCGTGCAATAGTACAAGTCACCAGCGCCATTTGCCCACCTGATACCATTTATGTCAGGCGCAATCTGTAGCCCGTCCGTCCCGGTAACGCGGATCACGGCAACGCATGACGATGCGCCTTCACGGGGCCGGTTGACAAGACGCGCCCAACGTGACAGATCAAGCGCAGTGTATGGGTCGCATTCGTCGAATTGCGTTTCGGCGAGCAATTCAATCTGGGCAGACTCACCGGCCTGAGCGGTTGACATGACGCGCACAAAACTACGATCAAATGCCGGGGCCGTCTGGTTCAAGTTCGATTCTATCGAGCCTAAAATCTCCTCACGAATATCCTCAATCGATCTCATACCGTTACCGCCTGACCGTCAATTTCCACCACTGTTTGTACCTCGTCAGCAACCGGATTTGTGCAAGTTGCCGTCACTGTCGATGCAAGGCCTTGGCGCTTTATCCATGTTAAAGACGTCTGCGCAATAAGCTCAAGATTATCAAGCATCGCCGACGTGATCGGATTTTCAGACGCCTCAACATAACCGCCAGCAAGCGGCGCGATAACCTCTCCCCACCAGCCTTGTCTTGTCAGGAGCGACGTGGTGACGCTTGTGCTGATCCCGGTGTCCATAATTGGCTGGCCGTTTTCAAAAACAAGGTCACCATCAATAATAGCAGGCGAACCGTTAAATTGCATCATGATTTCAATATACTATCAGGCTGCATAATTTGCAAATCATCACAGACCCGCGAAAGCATCCGCTCGTCACTTGGCCAATCGTCAAATTCCCATTCTTTGCAGACAGCGCACGGGGCCGGTTGGGCATAATCAATCTCGCACCGGTTTCCGTCATGGTGATGGCAATTCCCGCAGCATTTCAGGTCTTCCATTGTCATGGCGCTGCCTCTCGGTCAATGATGCACTGAGATACTGAGAAAAATTGACGATCGTTTTCAATCGTGCCGGACACGGTGATCCGCGTGGAATTCGTTACACCGATATTCTCATGGTACAGCCTGCAAAATGCCGGGCGCGTCGATGGACCTGGCTGCGCTGACAAATACCGGCATGATTCGTCGCATTCGTCGCCGTCGTATTTGACTGTTGCGGTTGTGGTTACGTCAAAAGTCTTTTCGGTCATGGATTATCCTCCTGTTTTACAAGCATAGCGCGGATAAGCACCTCGTTCATTTCGTCGAGACAGCGCTCGCAAATGTGTTTGCCGGGACACGGACGCAGCGCAATAATATTTGAAACAAGATATTTTTCGCGCTGGTTTCCGTTGTAATATTCAGCATATTCCCGCTCTTGAATCTGGTTGCAACAAATATCACAAATGTACGCTTCCTTCCTCATGGTTTCCACCCTTCAAGCCTTTTTATCTTGATTTTCAAAGGTGAATTTTTTGAAAATTCGTCTGCCGCTTTTCGTGATTCAAAAAATAGGTCGCAAATCAACTCCCAGCCGCCTGCTCTTTTCACAAACACAACCCAGATATATTTCAAAATTATCCTCCTGTTTTCACGGTCGTCGTTTTCGCTGACGATATGTCAAGTGCGACCGTTCCCATAGTTCCCGGTTCGTCCTTTTTGGTTGCCAGCGCGTTATTGATTGCCGTCACCATTGATTGTAACGCCGTATTCAATTCAGCATGCGTGACAAGCAATTTAGATGATCCATTCAACTGAATTGTCGCCCCGTCAATCTTGACATTTCCGGTTGCGTCAATCTGAATTTTCGTCGTTCCATTTTCGTGTTCGATTGATGTGATTCCGGTTACGTCGTCAATGACAATCTTCTTTCCGGATTTTGTCGACAGCCAAACGGCATCACGGTTGAGATAGACAATAGAACGAATTTCAACCGGTTTCGTTTCGTCGTCGTCTTGGTGCCATTGTGAAAAAATGCAGCGTTCACCCGGGTCAACCGACGCGGATGATTCGGCCGGAGACGATCCGCCGACAGCGACACACAGGCCGGAATAGCCGCCAGACGCGCCGATCACAAGACGATCGCCTGGCATCGGGCTTGAGATAAACCCTGGCGCGAAAGACAGAGACGCTTCCTTGGTCGCAAATCCGGCCGTCCCGATCTTGACCAACTTATCAGGATCA
>JAKQEE010000422.1 GCA_029558635.1 Pseudomonadota bacterium
AACACCTATCGGGCCGGAAATAGCCTTGAACGCATACGCGAGAGTCTGGACAAATTTGTCCATTTTTTGCTTGATAACGTCCTTATTGGCCTCTGCAAATTCACGCACACGACCAGTTCCGGATATTACAATATCCACAAACGGCTTCATGGCATCCAAAAGTGGCCCACCGACAGAAGCGGCCGTCAGTTTGATATTATCTTTAAGCGTCGACAGTTTTCCGCTGAAAGTCTTGGATTTAATTTCCATCCCTTTGTAAAACATTCCTCCCGCGCTTGTCATGCGCTTGAATGCTTTTTCAATTTCCTCGGATGATACGCGGCCCGCTGAAATCATATTCCGAATTTGCCCGACATTCACGCCGTACATTTTCGCAAGCTCACCTAAAATTGGCACGCCTGCATTTATCAGCTGGTTCATGTCCTGCATGTTCGCCTTGCCTGCGGCCATCACCTGAGAGTATGCAAGAGCGATATGGTTAAACTTGTCGGCATTCCCCCCGGCGATATCCCCAAGCATACGCATGGCAGGGATAACGTTCTTTTCCGTTGCGACACCGAAACCCATAAGCATGTCAGATACTTTCGCAAGATGCTCAAATTGAAAAGGCGTTGACGCGGCCTCGGCATTCAGCTTTTTGACAAATTCGGTTGCTTTTTCGGCAGAACCACCGAACTTTGGAATAAAATTCGCAACTGCATTTTCCATGTCAATCTCTGCTTCAAATACGCAACGAATTCCGGACGAAATTTTTGAGAAAGCTGCTTGAATGCCGGATGCCAACAATTGGCCGCCTGCAAACGCTTTCATTTTAGACCATAGACCGCTTGAAACATCACCGGCGCGACTTGCAGACCTTGACATTTTATCAATCGACGCCTGTACATTCCGCAACACCTGGCTCGCGGCGTCATGCGCTGTGATTTTTGTCGCTATGCTGTAGCCGGTCGCCATGTTCTTATTCCTTTGGTTGTTTGATTTTCAAAACGCGGGCGCCCATCCGCATGTCATACGCAAGATCGGCGATAGTGTGGCGGTTACGATATTCGGAAGGTGTCAAATCGTACACCGCGCACACGAGCGCTATCCTCTCGTCGATCAGATCATAAAAAGTGGGACGATAAATGTAGCAATAAACGTCACGTCACGGGCACGCATGGCCTGCACGTATTCGACCGGGATATTGCAATATACTGATACCTTCTTCGCCATGTCCCGGCCAGCGACCATATCAAGGACATTGACCCCAGCGCCATCGATGACCGTAAAAAGCGGATCAGACACGGTGACGGTTTTTACTTCCTGCCCGCCAAACGTGACTGGAGAACGAAGAGTATATTTGATGCTGTCATTTTCGAGGCTGACACGCCCCTCTTTGATTGCGTCAAAAAACGGCGTGGTTTTCAAATCCCCGACTGTCTGCATGCACCCGAGCTTGTCGACGATAGACTGCAAAATCCGCTCTGCGTTTTCTTTGCTGATTCGTTCCATTATTCAATCCTCCATTTTATTGTAAAAATGGCGGCGCCGTTTGACGCCGCCTCGAATGTTACGCTTTCTTGAAAACCCCGCCAGAATCCTGATGCGCGTGAATCTCAAATTCGAATACCGCGTTTTGGGTCCCATACGGGCCCTCTTTGCAAACGACGTATGTACCGGCCGTCCACTTTGATCCGTCGGCAAGTTCGACAAGACAGGAAATCACTGTCCCGCTTGCGGATGATTCAGCCAAATCGAACAAGAAATCCATCGTCCCGTCAGATCCAAAAACACGAGAGGTGATTCCGGTGATTGACCCGTTGTAAAATTCGTTCTTGGCTGTCGTCCCGTCGTTGTTCTTCATGACTTCGGAAATGCGAGTCCCGCCGCGGTCGAATTTTGCATCGACGTCAACCGGGAGCGAGATCACTTTCCCGCCAAGTGTGAGCTTCCGAATTGTTCCGGCATTCTGAGCCATAATTTACACCTCCACAATGGCCAGATTGCGATCAACCTGGACTTCGGTATCTTCGATGCGGTTATTCCCGGAAAGGATGACGGGCACAGTTTTGTCAATCCGGTCTGGGTTCGCGTCATTGATCGAGACAATCATGTTTTCGATTGTATACCCGTCGGTATAAATCCATCCGCGGCTGGCCCACTGTCCTGCAAGCGTCGCAATCCTGGCGCGTACCATGTCGGTATCAATCGCGTCAGCAA
>JAKQEE010000425.1 GCA_029558635.1 Pseudomonadota bacterium
CCTCCGTACCTAGATAATTCGTGAAAAATCCGTATATGCCTTTTTTGTGGCGGTAAACCTCCAGAGGCTTGCTGAAAGTCAAGGTAGCGGAAGCGGCGTTTTTTTGGTTCAGGTAGTCCAGATAAATCTTCCTGTGCGGGCCGGTCATCCGATGGGGATCCATTCCCATACGCTTTACTGACATAATAAATTCCGAATTAGCGGGATCAAGCCGTATTATTTCAACTCTGGACGCTTCTACCCGTAACGCAGCCCCATTTGCGCCGAATGCCTCCATGGACACGGCCCCGTCCTGAGCCATTCTCGCTTCGATGTCCTGTGGGGCCGACAACTTGGTGGTTTCTATCTTGTGGTTGCCATAGATATTATATTTTGGGTAACTGGCGGCACATCCCGCCATCATTGCCGACATGACTGCCATAAGAACCATCGTCTTGAATCTTGCCATCTTTTTTATCTCTCCTTTCTTATTGTTTGGTTGATCTCATAAAACCTAAAAGCGGCGCATAATCATGCTTTCGCGGCCGCCCCAAATTATCACTGTTTTGCCTCAGCCTTGCCCGTCAAGCGCCGTTATCGCAGCTACAACCGAACCTGTGAATCCGCTTTTGCGTGCTTTGCGAATGTAGTGTCTGGCGAGGCGTGTGTACTGTTTATATACAGAGAATGTCTTTGGTTCGCGTCGCTTTGAGTGTGCGTATAGATTCCGCCGGACATGTCGGTTCCTAAAATATGACAAAGCCAGTATCGCCTCTTTAAGCCCATTCCGATATAAATCCTCTTTCGACTGCATCACCCGCACCTCACGATGATTTCCGTGGCGGCATCTACCAAGTCGTTTACAATGTTCTCTCTTTCCGCACGATAGAGATCAGCCGTATCATTCAGGTAGTTGACGATCATTGCCGCCTCGCCGCCTTTAGGAAACCGGCCGAATTTATTCTCAAAGCAATGCTGCATTTCCGGAGCATATTTCGTGATGACTTGAAGCACCTCGGCATAGGACATCCGCCGTGGTTTGCGTTTCGGCACAATCTCCCAATCCGGTTTTTCACCGAGCTTGGCCAGATTGCGAAATTTGCATCCTTCGGGCAAAACTGTTTTGAGCATTTTATTGCTATCCATAATTTTCTCCATTCCTCTCGCGCTCGTCTTCGCACTTTGCCGCCAACTCCCTCGCTTTCCGCCATGACCCGAACCGTTTGAGGTACGTATCGGCGCAAGGCCTTCCCCCTTGCAACTGATTGAACCTTACCTGGCTTATTCGTTTGGAATATCCTCTCAATACGGCCAGCAAGTACTCGTCGCTGTATCTTTGAGGCTGCCGAATCGTCTTCCCTTTGGGATGCCCCGGAGGTTTGCACACAGAAACGAAATCTTTCCGCTGACGCCGGAAATGCTTTCTGAGATCAAACCGCTCGCATAGCTCGTTAAACCAGGAGTCGGTTATTTCCACGAACTCCGCTGTGGCCTTGCGGGAATATCCCATGATTGCAAACCCCTTGACGACATCCCGAAACGGTTCGCCAAATTCTTTTCTTACCTGGTGCATCTTCGTCATTTGTCGATCTCCCGGCCCTGCCCGAGGACGATCTTTTGCCCCTGCCTCTCAAAAAAGAGGTTGCCCTTCCAATCCTCAAAAAGGACATTGACCCCGTGATACTGCATCTGCTTCTTGATGTACGGAGACGCGACGTGTTGTTGCGCCGGGCCGTCTTTTCCTGCCTGTAATGCGCCTCTGATGTATGTCGCCAAGACTGAGCAAAAGGCCGCAACAGACAGGCAGAAGGCGATTATTGCAACGGTGCGCCCGATCAAACTACACACTCCGTCCGCCCGTATTGGAGCCAGCCAGCCAGCCCAGGGCCGCGTCGCGCAATTTGTCCGGCAAGAACAGATAGCCTGTGTCTATCCAAAAAATCGTTCCCCGATGATTTATGGCGACGGACTTCAGCATGGAAAACATGAGCCAATCGTCCCGCTCCATCATCAACTGCAAAAGAATCAACCTGCCTTCCGGCGTCGTAAAATCCGGCGCCTGCATCTTGTTGGTGCCGGCGCCGGCGTATGCATCCGGCCACAGCATTCGGGCGATCGCCTCATTTTTCTCAGGTGCGGTATCAACCCACCCGGACTTTTGGCCACCCATCATGCCCATCTTCGATTGCCTCCATTATCCGTCGTGATTATTGCCATGAGAGCCGCAATCAGCGTATCGTCGCCAAATACGGCCATCTTGCCCTTGGCGTGAGCCTCTACCTGGATATGGCGATCCGGCATGAAGGCATCAGCTACATGGTCGGCCCTGAAGGCCTTGCCGGCATGCGTATTGAGCCGGTACAGAAACTCGCCAAACACATACGGGTAATCCCCTTTGCCGGAGGCGCCCAATGAACTGAACGAGCCAAGCACTTTCGGCCGGTCCTGGAAGACAATCCAGAAATTCGGAAAATCGGCGGCAAACTCGTCTTCGGCAAGCTCAAGCGTGATGACCCTTGCCGTCTTGCTTTTGATTGCCCACACGCCTTCGGGGACGATTGCACTATCAGGTAAGCTATCGCTATCCTGCCGGTACAAATGCAGGCGGTAGCCGTCCGTGGCGCACAGGATGCCCTCACGGCACGCAATGCGTTGCTTGATGCTCGCTCTCACATCCGGTTCTTTCGCCGCCGCTTTGCAAACCCAACAGACATTGGCGAAATGGCCTGCCAGGCTGTGAGAAAATTTGGAATCCTCAATTACTATCGTTTGCGACACTACTCCTCCTTCCTTATTATATATAATACGTTTGTTAAGCCTGATTCTTCCCGGTCACGCGGCAATCGCCAGAAGCGGCTTGGTAGCGAACAGGGGCCGCTTGACGTTGCTGTTGTATTGCGGGATTCCCTCGAACGACTTAACTACAGCCTGGGTTTCTTCGTCGCAGTCTTCGTACCGTTTTTGCCCGTAATCCATGGGCAGCCATCCCTTGGCCCGGCAGGCCACGATATTGAACCTTCTCAGGACATCGTCGTCCTTGAAGACCATGTGCATAGTCCCTTTTTTGTAACAGGTGATCCTGAAGAACGTGGTGTCGATGTTCTTGCTTTCCTGCCTGTCCAACGCTGCGGCCACAGCGTCAGCGATCGGGACATAATCCGTGTCCGCGCTGAAATAGCTCATCACAATGTCTATATCCCGCGTCTTCTCGCTGATTTTCCAGGAGTTTGCTTTCCAACGATGCCCGTATGTCCCGTATGTAAACGGGCCCTCGCCGTCGGAGAGCCGGTAGCCGATAGGAATGATGACCTTTTTATTCACCTTGAATGCCTGATTAGTCTTCCATCCATTGAACATATGGATGTTTTCCTCGACGATCCCGCCGCTGTAGCAATGTTCGATTGTGAACTTATCGAAAAGCTTGGTTACGGCATCGGTGAGCATGCCCTCGTAGCCATTGATGAGATTTACAATGAACTGCCGGATATTGCTTTCCGTAAAGTCCATCTTTTGCCGCTTTTGAATCTGGCTCTCGAACTCCTTGGCCTTGTCGGTGGTCATCCGGCTCCGGACTTCCTTCAGCTCCAGCGCCTGCCGCCAATAATTGAGACGCACGGACTTGATGAAATCATTCACCTTTCCGCGCACCAGGCTGGTGAGGTCATCCCGTCGCTCGTATAGCCGCTCCTTCGCCTCGCAATTGAGCCCGAGATACTTCCCGATCTTGTTGTAGTTCTTGTAATAATCGAGAATCGTTTTCGTCCCTATGTCGATGGTCCGGTTATAGTCGGCGACCATGTCTCGTATCCTGTGCTTCGTGGCCACTTCCCAGTCCTGCTTTGCAGCCGTAGCGTCGCATTCCTGCGCCTCGTCCTCCACACCGGCAAACAGGTCCTCCTCCACAGTGCGCTCGACCCTGATATAGATCAGGGCCACTTCCACGTCCGTCTGTCGTTCTGCGTCCTTGAAGGCGTCCGGCACGAATTCGATTTCGGCGTTACGCTCCGCAAGGCGTTGCGCAAGCTCCTTGCGGGAATGGGTGTAGGGATTGCGAATCGTTTCCGCATTCAGGAGATATACGATTTCCCCCCGATACATGATGTCGATTGCCTTGAGCAGGTGCAGGTCCCCCCGGTCAAAGGGCGGATTGGCAATGATCAGATCGAAATGATCACGGCCGGAATACTGGAGAAAATCGGTGTCGATCAGGGAAACGAAAGGCTTCTTGTCGAGGATCGCTTGCAGGTTCGTATCGATCTCGATAGCCGAATACGAACAATTCTCATAGGGACGATAGCAATACCTATTGTCACTGTCCATCGTGGAATAATCACGCATGCGCTCAATAATAGCCGCCATTCCCGCCGCCGGATCCAGAACGGTTTGCGGCCTGCCCTTGATTTTGGCGATCATACGATCAATGAGCGGCACAGGCGTCGGATAAAATGTATCGTTATTGAGCATCGTTATCCTCCGTGGCCACCTTAACAAAGCCAAAATAGAACCGAGGATGATGCTGAAACAGCAGCGAACCTCGCTTCTTGGTGGCCTTGCAGGTGGCAATTACCAGCGGCGCCATGAATCCATGAACGTCGTAATCGCGTGACAACTCCTCCGTGTCCCACACCTGGCCGTGTATGGCCTCCAGCCGGGGACGATCGAGAGGATTGGCGTTGATGTGGGCCGCCCAATTCTTGCGAACCCCTTCTTCGTCTAACAACAGGCTTTTTCCTTCCGGCATGTTCTCCCCCTTTCTTGAAAACGATCATGCCATACTTTACAGTATATGTCAAGTAATATTTTTGCTTCTTTGTTTATATTTTATATTTTCTCTCATTTATTTATGCAATTTATATATGCCGTCTATACCTGAATACATTAATATTATACGGATTATTGCTCGTATAGAATTAAACGTAAACAATATACATCATATGCGCAGCTTTCGGCAACAGTGGTAATTCGCCTCTCAATGCCGTCGGCAACAGGAACCCTGAGAGCAGAAGTAATATAGAAGAAAACCGCAAAGGCAGACCGCGTGGAAGGAGAGAGGCATGCAACAAATATATAATGTTGTAATTCGGCATCCGGCATCAGCGAGCTGCCTTGTCGTAACCCTGGTGTCCCTCTTTCTATTTGCCACGTCTGCACCTGTTATCAGTGCATCGCCACGGACGGCGGCAAATCAGCCGGCATATCCGGTTTACGGCAACGGTCCCGTAGAGGTGTGCCTATATACGGACTACTTCTGCCCCCCCTGCCGGGCCATAAAAGCGAGCGTTGATCCGCTGGTCAGGAAGCTGGTAGAGCTGAACAGGATACGCGTGGTGTTCGTGGATGTGCCATTGAGCAAGCAAAGCATTGAATATGCAAAAGAATATCTTCGCTGCCTGCACGCCTACGACAACAATCTGGACACGGCCATCACGCTCAAGGCCCATTTCAATTATGCGGCTGAAAACGGGCGCAGCATAGAGGCGTACCTCGACACGGCGGGCATCGTTCGCACGCAAGAGCGCAACTCCTGTGTTTCAACAATCTTTTCGTTCTACAATATCAAGATAAAGGAAGATCGGGTCAGGGCTACGCCGACATGCGTTATCGCCGGGGAGAACGGTTTCAAGGAAAGCTACACGGGCGGCAAAGCGATCGTCGCTGCCTTGCAACGGTTGCTTTGATTGCCGGAATAGAACACGCGATGCGTACTCACCTAAACACAACCAGGGACATCGCCAATATCGCCGTTCCCCTTCTGGGGGCCGGAATCATGGTGTATTATGGCTCCTGCGAAACCACCTGCGCGACCCTGAGCGGCTCGCTTTTCGGGATAGACCTGAAGATCGTCGGCGTATCCTTCATGGTTGTCCTGTTCCTCTTCAACCTGATTGCCCTGCCTGAGTTGCGGCGCTACATCGTACACCTACGGGCTTCCATGCTGGCCGCTGCCCTGGGCGGGGAGGCCCTCCTTGTGCGTTTCCAAATAGTGCACGACACTTTCTGCCCCTACTGTCTGGCGTTCATGGCCTGCCTGGTTGCCTTGTTTGCCTTCAATACCGGCAGATTCACAAACTGGCGGATTGCCGGCGGCTGCTTCGTTGCAGGTGTAGCCGCTTTCTTTCTCTGGTTCGAGGGCGCCGTCGGGCCGATGCTGTTCCTACTGGATTGAGACGGTGATCTCGGCCAAGCCTCAACACTACTGTCGCTTCTGTATTTTTTCTGGAAAAGAAATTTCTTATTCTTGCCCTCCTCCCCCTTTTGTTTGCTTTTTTCACGCTCATGACGAAAAAATGTTAAATAGTCGCCGCCGGGAAGTAATACAGGATAAAGTAATACAAAAAAATGAAAAGGAGGCGTTGATGGGAAGCACTAGAAGAACAGAAAGGGCAGTAACAACAAGACAAGCATTAGGCATTGTATTGGCGGCTTTCATGTTGTCCATGTTTGCCTGGACGCAGACCTGCGAGGCCAGGGCGAAACATGTCTTTGAGATAGGACCGGAGTTGTCTTATATCCAGTACAAAGAACCAGACATCATGGACGAAAAGGGGCCGTCTATCGGCGTATCCGGGTCGTACACGTACCACAACAAGATCATGGCAAGGATCGCTGGAAGATTCAGCTATAGCAGAATGGACTACGACAGCCAGGATACCGGTTCGATCAGCGGCATCAATGATTACGGCTATGAGGTCCGGGGTCTGTTAGGGTATGATTTCAAACCGAGCAAGACCTTCACCATTTCCCCTTTTGTGGGCATAGGCTACCGATACCTGTGCGACGATGTATCAGGCAAGACCAGCACTACCGGCCACAAGGGTTACAAACGGGAATCCAACTACATATACAGTCCCATCGGCATTGAGGCATCGAAGGCCATAAACAAAAAGTGGTCGTACGGAGCAAGCGCCGAGTATGATCTTTTTTGGACGGGCAAGCAGACGAGTCACCTGGGCGACGTAGTGCGTGGCATAGACAAATTGGATAACGATCAGAACAGCGGCTACGGGTGGCGGGCATCGTTGTACGTTGCCATGGCGACCAGGCGGGCCACCTACGCCCTGGAGCCATTCGTCCGGTACTGGAACATCGACAAGTCGGATGCCAAAGGGATCACGTACCGGCGCTATCAGACAGGATGGGTCGGTTGGGAGCCGGAGAACAACTCGACGGAATATGGATTGAAAATCAAGGTAATATTTGATTAAATAAAGAAAGGAAGAAAGGAATGGAAGGAGCGCAAGAAACAGAAGCAATGCAAGAAACGCAAGAAACGGAAGAGACGATACTGTACGCCAAAACAAAGAAAGGGAAGAGGCGGCATATCGTTCGCACGCGGGACGGCAACGGACAAGCAGAGATGTACTGTGGCAAGCTGTACAATGAGGAACGGCTTTATCAAGCGAGTGATGCGGTACGAGTATGCCGGCCATGCCAGAGAGAGTTTGACCGGGAGGTTAACGCGGAAGCCGAACACGCCGAGGAGCCGGAAGGAGAGCAGGTGGAAACCGAACAGGCTGAAACCGAGCAAGAGCAGGAACAACAACCATAGTCCGGCGAATTTATTTCCCCGCCTGTGCGGGGGGTGAAAGATGCCGATAATAAGTATAACTTGATCGAATAGGTGGTTTATTTCCCCGCGTGCGCGGGGGTTGAAAGACCATTGCCTCAAGGTTATGCAAAGCGTGAAAAGTGCGTTCCCCGCCAACGCGGGGGTTGAAAGTGTGCAGTTTCCTTATCCCTTTTTCTGTGATAATTCGCCGCTTGAGCCAAGGTAGTATGTCATAAATAATTTGTCTGACAGTTGGGAAAGAGTGTCCATCTCAGCGGACAAATCAAATGATTTATCCTCGGAAGTTTCTTGTTTGGATATTCTATGGTCTTCATCAAACAAAGCTTGATTTATTCGATGAAGAAGCATATTCTTACTGTAAGAAAAATCTACAAGGGTGTTTATCATGAGAACTTTGACAGTATCTGCAAAAGGTCAAATCGCTTTACCAAAAGATTTGAGAACGATTCTTAACCTCCAAAAAGGAGACAGTCTTTCTGTTGATCTGAAAGATGGGAAGATTATTTTAGAGCCGGTTATTGGCGTACCTCGATCACAATCCTGGTTCTGGACATCCGAGGTTCAGCAG
>JAKQEE010000141.1 GCA_029558635.1 Pseudomonadota bacterium
GCGCTGCTAAGATAGCGTTTTTCCGCTCCTCGTCAATGATCTTTGCAACAAAATCCGCTTCGGCTTTTGCCATGCGGCTGCGGCACATTCTTATTGCTGATTGAATCGTTGCTCGCTGTTTTGTTGTTGCGCTTTGTTGCGGCTTTCCATTTGTTGCGCCGTGTTGCGGTTGCGGCGTTGTTGCGGTAGGCTGTTGCGCTGTTGTTGCGCTTTGTTGCGCCGTCGCAACTGGTTGCGCTTGTTGCGCCTGTTGCAGTTGTTGCGATACGGTTGCGGTATTTGGATGCGCAACAATGCCCATTTTGCCTTCCAGCGCCTTTTCCGCTGCCGTAACGGAAGTATAAAGAGCGTAAACCGTTGCGCTACTTGTAAGCCGTGCAAAGCGCATCATCTGCTCTATAATAGTAGGCTCATCAGGCAGCCTTTTTTTGATACGCAAAAATATATGAAATATAATTGCAAGAATGCCTGATACAATGTCTGATCTGATAATCAATATTTTAAGTGTTTGCACTTGCGTAACCCAGCTATCCAAAACCAATTTCATCCCATCAAGTGCAGGCTTTGCCCCGGCTGTTGCGCGGTTCTTCCCATTCCGCAACACATCGTTTAGTGTTGCGCGGGCATCTGCCAGTTGCGCCCTTGCGCTTGTTACGTTGTCGTCTGCAAGTTGTTGCGCTATTCGCACCTGTTTTCGAGATTCAGAATAAACGGCGGCTACTTCTACCCATTCGTCGTTTCCGCGACGTTTCCGGGCAGCAAAGTCACCACCAATTGCTGCAATAGCATCCTTTGTTGCGGTTGCCGCTTTCGCTGTTGCGGCGTTTAATTGTTGTTGCGCCTGTGTAACGGATTGTTGCGCCATGCTCAACTCTTTGTTATACGTTGCGTCCGCTTTTGTTTGCGTTGCCTCCATTTGCTTTGTTACGCCGGACTGGTCATCCGTTACCGAGAAAGCGAATAAACCCGCCGCAACAATAGATATTACCGTAGAACCAAGCACACCGGAGGAGCCAAGCACATAGCTCATTACCCGCTCGGTTTTTGGCATCGGGGTATAGGTAAGCCCGGCGGCTTCAGCGGCTTCCTTTTCCTGCCCATTTGCGTCGCGGCCAACATCCTCCAAGTGATCAAAGCCGCTATCAAACAAAGTAAGCCCAATGACCCCAAGAAACGAGCCGGAAAAAATTGCCAGCAGGCTTGTAATGAATGCGTAGAACCAGTGATCCGTTCTAATATCAACGAACCCATAGCCAACGATGAAGAGAAAAATAAACGTGCCGGCGGCAAGAATGAACTTCGCGGCGCTATATCCGAGAAGTGCGGATTTGATTGATTTCATTTTTCAGTTGCTTTGTTTTGTGATTAAAGTATATCCTCAACATCAAGGGCGGTAAGTAGATAGCCGATAAGAGTATATGCTCTATCGTCCATCCTTTCATATTCGCGAACGTAGAATGCCTTGAAGCGCTCTATTACTTGTTCCTTTGTGTAGGTTTGCACCGATGCGCCGGGATTGCGCTGCACGGGTACCGGCGGCAAGTTGTCAGCGTTGAGTGCTTTTTTTTGCCCTGCTTTGTGGCGCTCCCGTATTTCGTAATACTTTGCTGCAATTTCAGCAAGAGGGATTTTGTCGGGGCCTGTATAATAGTATGCGCCGGTTATTTTTCTCACATACCCAAGCGCCTTCAAAGCGCTGCCTATTGTAGCACCTACCCCGGCGGCGGCGGTAATGTCTTTTATTGCCGCATAATGCCGTTTTTGTAGGGTGTCTATAAACAAAACGATTGCATTGTCCGCGTTTTTACTTCTCATTTTTCAGTTGCTTTGTGGTGATGAAATTACGGCTTCTTTTTCTTCCAATCGTACCCGGAAACCAGAACGGGTACGATGAGCGATGCGATGAGTAGAATAAGCATATCAATTCAGTTCTAAATCGTGACTTACAACAGGCTTTGCCGCCGTCCGCTTGCCTACCTGATCGAATACATCCGGCTCCACATAATTCCCGCTTTGCGCTTGCGCCCGCGTCCTACCATTCCCGTTCATCGTCATACGGTGCGAGCCACTCAATTCCAAAGGCTTGCGGCTTAGGTTGACGCCCGTAACGGCGCGACGTGGTACGAGGCCGGGGCGGTATATGTTCACCACGGCGCGGGGTGCGCGAAGATGCACGGGCGTTTCTGCGATTGCCGGGCGAATAGGTATGTACATTTCCACCTCCTTTTTTTTTTCGGCAGGTAGGGCGTACATTTCCATAGCGCCCACAAGCCCGACGCCAAACAAGGCAACGAAGCAAAAGAAGCTCACCGGGCCGGAAAAGTAGAACACCCCGGCAAGGCAAAGGAAGGCGGTGATCGCGGCTTTCATGGCTTGAACGGCTTATCGTGATTCAATTCAATGTCGAAACCGCCATCAGACCGAAATATGCGGACATTGTAGCCGGAATCGTACATATCGAACGCCATGCCGACCGCTTGCTTTTCGGTGATCGGTACAAGCGTGAAGTCCTGCGGGGCCGGGAAAGGGCGGGCAGTAGGTTCAGGGGCCGGGCGTTCGGGCTGGCTTGCCTGCGCTAATTCGCGGTCTAAGACATCAACTAATTC
>JAKQEE010000142.1 GCA_029558635.1 Pseudomonadota bacterium
CAAGCCCAAAGAAGTGTATGACGCCATCGAAGCGGCCCGGCTTGACGACCTCCTGCGCATCACCGAAATGTACTATAAGCGCAAACTCATAAAACGTATCACGGCGCCCGGCGCCGCGGAGGGGCCGCCCCTCGCCGCTCGGACACCGGAGGAAAGCGACGAAGATGAGGAAGAAATTCCCTTTGTTTAGGCACCCATTTAGAGCGTGCGACCACCACCCCTATAAAGGTAACACGAGTGGTCGTACACTACCGGCATGGACTTCACAGCCACCACAGGGGCCGCTTAAAGACGCGCCCCTGTGGATGGCCGGATGAATGTCCCGGGCGAGGTCAGGCCCGGGATTGGAGCAACAAACAACAAAACCAGTGAAAGGAAAACCAGACATGAAGACTACGGCTATGGCATCTTTAAAGAGGATAACGAGTGCGCAGATGGAGGCGGAACACCAGGCGCTGCTACGGGCATTTGTCTATGACGCCGAAGGCAACACGTTGACCCTGCATATCCGCTATCCTTACGAGGTGGACCTGGACACTATCCAGACACCCTCGGACCTGCTCGGACAGGTCCACCATTTGAGCATGAAGGCATGGATGACGAACGTGCACCTCCATTTTTTCATTCAGCGGGTCTGTGAAATCAAAGAATGGAACATTTACAGGTAGCCAGCGTTTCCACCCAAAAGTGGGAACCGACTGATCACCTGCTCGTTCCCGAATAGGAATTCTTGTCATTACCCACATCTTTCCGTTCAGGACGGGGTAATGAGATGCCGACATAGGTATTCAGAATCCCAACGGGATGCCCTATCATAGCCCAGCGGTTGCGGTACCCCGCTACCCTGGGTAAGCGATGTCTCTCCTTTTCTCTTTTCTACTCCAACGGAGTTACGTCGGTTTTCCCATAGGGCATTTGCACCAATGAGACGCAACCCCGTTGGGGTAAACGGGAATTAGGGACACTTTCCAACCCAGGGTTGCGGGGTACCGCAACCCTGGGTAATTGCGGTAATTCCGGGTAATTCCGGGGACAGTATAGAATGGCACTAACTTAAGGTTTTATGACATATCTGCTTCTGTGTGGTATCTCCTTGAATAGATGGCGGGGTTGGTTGAGCAGTTGGTAGTTTTTCGGTCTTCGTTTTCTTGCACGGGGCTCGGTTCGATTGGGTCTGTGAGGTATCGGAGCACGCCCTATGGCTTGAAGCATGGCCTCATACAGGTTGATTGACGTGGCCTCTGTGACTATGGCCAGTATGGGTGTCCATTCCCGGATCGCTTGGCAGGCGCCCTTAAAACTGATCCGGTCCAGTGGCTTTTGCGTTGCCTGTGCGGCTTCGATCATGGTCGCACGAATAAGGTTGTAGGCGATGATATGCATAACGACCTCTTTTTCAACCATTTCCGGGGTCTTACAGCGTAAGAGGTCCATGTTCATGGCGATTTTTATATCCCGGAAATAGAGTTCGGCGCACCACCGGCGGCGATAGAGTTCAGCGAAGGCCGACGCCGGATATTGTTTGTGGTCGGTCAGTGTAGTGGCAATAGTAATGGATTGACTTCTGAACCCGGGGATATCCACCGTAAACGAGATGTGGCGCAGATTGAGGACGTCGGGAACGGCAGCCCAGAAGTCTTTTGTGAATCCTTTTGGACAGGGCTTCATTTTTATCCATTGCACAAGTGCATCTCCGGGTCCAATCCTTTTGACAATGCGCACCCCGGTACTGCGGCGTTGATGCAGTCGCATGACGGAATCTATCCCCTGCGCGAGCAACATAAAGAATTCCAAAAAGCCGCAAAAGCCTCTATCTCCCAACACAACATCCCCCGGTATAAGATTTTCCCACAACTGTCGAAACAAGGCCCGCTCGGATACATAGCGTGAAGCCCAGGCGCTATGCAAGAGGACGCCCGTGGCCAGGGAAAACAAGGCAACGAACCGCATTTCAGGAAAACCGCATCCAGGCAGTATTTTTCGGGATTGCGGGTATTTCTCTTGGTTTTCAGGCGTATCGGGCATGGATAGCCCAGAACCGTCAACCACGGTGACCCGGCGTCCATACCACAGGCCTTGCCCGCCATGGGCGTGTTGTATGGTGCGCGTCACTTCCCCGCACACCCTTTGAAGATTTCCCATGGGCAACCGTTTGCGCGCGTCGCAATAGGCTGCGGAATTGGGTGAGGCGTGTTTGCCTTCCGTCAGCGCCAACCAGGCCAGAAATTTTTGCACGGCTTCCCTGCACGAACCATCCGATGAGAGCACCTGAGCCAGAAAGAACCAAAACACGCGTGTATGCGTATATAAACGCTCACGCGCCGCCTTGCCAAGCCCCGTAAGGTCAAGCCAGGGCCTAAACACACGCTGTAAATCGGCGATGCCTGCCGAACCCAGTTGCAGCATCTTCCTTTTGAGTTGGTTGCTTTTTTGTTGCATACGATTCTCCTTTTGTATGATTGATAAACAAGTATATATACTTGTTTATCAAACGTAGTATAATACCGTAAAAGGAGACAGAAAATTGCTGGAAGACAAAAAAAAGATTGAGGAACTACGCAAGCGGTATGAAAGATTGGCGTCGCAGCTGGCAAAACTCGACCTTATCGTTCAAGGTACCATCACCGAGCGCACCATAACGAAGAAAGACCCCCGGAATCCCGCCGCAACGCGAACCATTGGCCCCTACTACCAGTGGACATTCAAACGCAGGGGAAAAACGGTCACCGTAAACCTTTCTGCATCCCAAGTGAAACCGTTTCAGAAGGCCATTGATATCAACCGAAAAGCCGAGAACCTATTGAGTAAAATGCGGGAACTATCCCGGAAGATTCTTGACGCCTCAACAGAGGGTGTAAAACGGCATAACTCCATCAAATAGAATAAGTTGTGCCTTAAGTTAGTGCCATTC
>JAKQEE010000428.1 GCA_029558635.1 Pseudomonadota bacterium
CGCGGTTTCTGCTGCGTGCCCTGCTCTGCCGTTTTTGCGGGTGCAGGTGCGGGCGTCTGCTTGGGCTGACCGCCAGCGCCTGCATCGTCGTCTTCACCTTTTGCAGAAAGCCCCAGTAGGGTCATTATCGAATACCGCCGCAGGTAGGTTATCAGAGCGCCACGATCTTTAATGTCGCGCATGTCTGCAGCTTCGTGCCATACGGTTTCTGTCTCAGAATATCCGCCCTCAGCCTCAGTCAGTGTCGCGGTCATGCCAATAACAGAGCGAACAAAAATGCGTTCGGTTTGCTCGCCTGATTTGCGCTCGTTGTAAACTTCCTTGTACTCGCTGCGCGCCGACAATACCAAGCCATGCTTGGAAAGTTTCGGTAGAGCATAGTCGAGAACGGCAGCAAGGTCTACGTAGTCGTATTTCTTGCGCCGTCCTTCTTTGTTCGTGAAGTCAACCGTAGAGCTTCGCTCTATGCTTGAGACTTCGGATTGGAACCCGATTTTTGCCTTGTAGAATCGGGCTCGTGCTTCGCTTTCGTCCATTTCTTACCCCTTCGGCCTGATGGCCGCCACGCCCCCCGATGTACTCAGGGGGCGTGACAGCTCAGGCAGTCAAGGCCGCCTTGTACCGCTTCGCCGTCTTCTTGTACGCTCCGCCGCCTGTCATTGCCCACAGGGCGCGCGTCACGTTTGCCATTGATTCGGGCGCGTACCGCTTCGCATAACCGCGCGCAATCTGCATGCCGCGAACCATGCCAACGGCGAGAATAACGTCTTCACGCTTTCCCATGACGCGTATGGCGTTAAGGATACGTAGCGTGTCCGCTTCAACCTTCGGCATTTTCTCTGAAATTACATCCAGAAAGACGATCAGCCCGTCAGGCCGTTCAGCTTCGATGTACTTGGCGCGCTGTCTAATGACCTTGACGCCGTTTTCTGAACAAAGTTTCAATACTTCCATTTTCTACCCCTTGTCGGTCTTACCTTGCCTGCCGACATTTAGAACATACAAAAACCGGCTGAGGGCGTCAAGAAAAAAAAAGATTTTTTCAGAAATCCTTGACCCTGATGTAAGTCTGTATCGGGTCGCATTCTATCCCCTTTCTAATGACGATAGTATGGACAAAATCGGCTGCAGACTTATACTTTTTGTCTAAAACCTCGACAAAACGCACTTCTTCACCGTGCGCCGGGTCTCTGACGTATCCCAAAACCCGCACGGGACGCCCCAACGCGTCACGCATGACAAGGCCAGTCATGGCAAGACCCTTTCGGGCTCGCCGGCCGTTTCAATCGTGACATGCGGCCTATTAGTGCCGAAATAGACCGCCACCGCATGCGCCACCGAGTCTGAAAACGCTTTCAGGGTCTCCGCATCCCATGACTCGCCGTTCTCAATGGAAACCGTGACCCGTTCAGAGTAGAAGGGCACACCGTCCGCGCCACCGTCTCGGATGGTGAAAACGTATTGCTTCACCTGCCGCCACCGTTCGCTGCCTTTATACGTTCGCGACGCTTCGCCCTTTCTTCGATGGCCTTTTGCAGACCTGCCAAAATAAACCTTTCGGCGGTCGCTTCAATTTTTGCCCCCTCTTCATTGCAGAACGCGCGCAGGTTTGCATGCGTCTCCTTGGATAGCCTAATCGTTTTGGTTTCCATAATATCCCCTCGGCTCGTGGCCGCATGAGGGGGCGAACGCTCGCCCCCTCAAACCGTCACGAGTGAAAACAGGCAACCTGCCACAGGTACGCGGTAAACGCGTCTTGATTGACCCGGACAGGCTGCACGTTTTTTTCGTATGCTTGGACATGCTCCGAAATCCACGCGCGAAAGTCTGCCGCCTTAACCTTGCCGTAAAGGTCATTTTTCGACGCGAGGCAAAAGGCAATGTAACGGCTCTGGTAGTCAGAATGCAGCTTTTCCATTTTGACCCTGACCGTTTCGGAGTCTGCATATTCTCGCTCGCAATCGGGGCACGCTGCCCCGGCGTCGTGCCATGTCTCGTCATGCAGGGGGCAGAGTGCCAAGTCTGCCCCGAAAACGCCCCACTTAACCCCCATTTTCATTTACCGCCATGCGTTCGGCTTCGCCGAAATTTTGCTGCGCAATGTCGCGCGCAATCCGCTTGCAAATAACCCCATCAACGCCAACCCGGCCGGTTATTATAATGGCCGCGGCTACTGTCTCAGCGTGCGCCTTTATGGCCTCCACTAAAATTTCGGGGTTCATTTTGCCCCCGTTGGCGTCAGTAGGTGCGCCGCGCTCTTTTCGATTCTGCCCGTCTGTATGGCTAACGCCTCGAGTTTTAGGTAACTTTCGAGGCTCATTTTGTCCATTAGTGAGGCGTACACCTGCCCGGATGGCAGGCCAATTTTTCCCGTTTCCTCTACGGCTTCGCAAAGGGCGTTTACCGCCCTTTCACCTTTTCCGGGTGTCTTGCTTGGATGGCTCCCCAGTTCGTCGAGTGCCTTAAAGATTCTTTCTTCACGTTTCATTTTCTACCCCTTGCCGGCGTTCTTGCCTGCCGACATTTAGAAGGTACACAAACCGAGTGAGGGCGTCAAGAAAAAAAAAGATTTTTTCAGAAAAGGCGGGCTGTATTATGTCGCTAAGGAA
>JAKQEE010000431.1 GCA_029558635.1 Pseudomonadota bacterium
ACCCTCCAACCCTCTTATCGACAAAATGAAATTGATGGGATTTGATGGTTAGATTCCTTAATTGCCCATCGAGTATTCTCCTAGAATCCAAACGCCAAATGGAATTGATGCCAGATTGATGGCGCTGTTCCCTGAGACTGAACGAGCGTAATTTGAACTGTTATTGAAAAAAAAATCAATTGCAGTCAGCGACTTCCTTCGGTTGATCAGGCTGTCGGTCGCTTTTTTCCCTTGCCGCCTGATGAGACTTCTGGTATAAAGAGGACATTCGGTTTCGATGGGATTGTTGGTTGAAAGATGATCTGATTGAACCGATAAGGAGAATAGCAGAACGAATGATAACGAAAAATCAGAGTCCGGTTCGACTGTCAGTGGTTCGTCAGGATCAATGGTTAAAAAACTCCTGGTCTTTTGGTCTAACGTCGAAATCCACCTGAGCCAATGGGCGCCCGCTTCGATCGAAACCGTGAATTGAATAGAATCTTAAATTTTACTAAAATTCTGCGTTCAACCATTGGCCCGGTGATTTCGGTGAACCACGCAGTCAGAATTTAGTTAGGCGCAATCGGGACCTGCGGAGTGCGGAATGTACGAATCAGGAAGCCCAACTTACGGAGCAACTCCTATCAGGGCCGAAAAAGAAAGTCAACTAAAAAGAGAATATTAAATCTAATCGTGAGTTTTAGCGAACTCTACGGACTCTGCGATCGTCGTCAAGTAAAATTATCAATCCGCTAAAACTCCTAAACAGAGAACGATCCACCGAAACCGAAGTGCAAGGGTGCGCTCGGAGAACCTTGACGGTACGATACGTTTACATCAAACGTCGAATCCGGGGCTTTTGAAACGACAGATGAATGGTCCCGTTGTTGAGCAGTTGAGTGAACTCGACCAGGGCGGGAATCCGCTCGAGCGCTTGCCGGATTTTGGTTTCCGACGGATGAATATAGATGGCGGTGCTGCGGGGGGAGGAATGACCGAGCAGGGTCTGAATTACCAGGATATCGACTTCGGCGTCGTTGAGGTGGGAGGCAAAGGAGTGGCGAAGGGTATGGCAGGTGATGCGGAAGGGCAGGTCGAGTGTGGCGGTG
>JAKQEE010000433.1 GCA_029558635.1 Pseudomonadota bacterium
CGATTCGGCATCACGGTATGGAGCGACGAATCCAGGGGATCACCGGTAATAACCGGAATATAGGAGAAGCCGCTCAAATTTACATCCACTGAACCCACGGCATCCGGATCCCCCGCCATCACATCATCCACCACAACCGCAACGGTCACGATCTTGGTCATGTCAAAACCCAAAATACCGGCAGCCGCTAACACAGATTGAGTGACCTTAAAGTTTTGAAAAGCCCCTGTCATATTTTCAACAAGCACCGTCACCTTCTTGCCATTCGCATCCACGAAATCAAGTTTCAGATCCGATGTCCCGGTTCCCTTGAGACCGAAAACGATCGAATTGGAAGCATCGATAACTAGCGGACTTCCCAGATTAATCAAAGCACCGCCGAAACGACGGAAACCGCTGTCTTCTCCGTTGCTCAAATCAAAATCAAATCCAAAAGCCGCATCACTCGTCTGACGAAAAGCCGTCACCGTATTTAAAGTCCCACTTACGCAGGGAATTTGGCCCGGAACCGAACACGGTTCCAATTCGCCCAAATTCGGATTATTCCCCGAAATGTTGGAGACAGGATCCGTGGTCAAAATCGCCTTCGGGCTATACGCCATTCCCACGGCCTGCACATTCACGGCACCCACGGCATCCGGGTCACCGGTCACCACGTCATTGACCACAATCGCGATCGCCACGATCTTCGTCGCATCGAATCCGATAATCCCCGCGCTATCCAGTAACGCCTTCGTCACCTTAAAGCGTTTGAAATCCAAGGAGCTCAGATTCTCAACACGCACCGTCACGGTCTTACCCGTGTTGTCCACGAAATCAAGATTGATCGCGGTCGTCGCCGAGGCCTTGAAACCCAGCACCACTCCCGCCGTGGTATTCAGCGGATTCAAAGAATCGAAATTCAAAAGCGATCCCCCGAATTTCCGGAATCCATCCACTAATCCGTTACTCAAATCATAATCAAAATTCAACGCATCCTTGCTTGTCTGATTAAACGCCGTCACCGTATTCAACGTCCCGTCCACGCAAGGCGTCTGGTCCTTCGTCACGCACGGCTCGAGCTCTCCGGCCGCAGGCTGCAATCCCCCCAGATCCGTCAGGGCATCCGTTGTCTCCTCGGCCAAGGGGCTATACGCCATTCCCACGGCCTGCACATTCACGGCACCCACGGCATCCGGGTCACCGGTCACCACGTCATTGACCACAATCGC
>JAKQEE010000153.1 GCA_029558635.1 Pseudomonadota bacterium
CAGCGGCACCCCGTTTATCTTTTTGTTTACTTCTTCCAGAAAAGTTTCCATGCAAACTCCATTATCTCAAGCTAATTATGGGTTGTAGACAAAGTCTCCCTTGTCGTGATGTTCATCGAATTTGCCCAGAGGCGGCATATCGTCCATACTGGATCCTGCGCGGTTGCCGAAGAATTCAAAGCAATCCTTGTCGAGTTTCTTGAGGAACTTCCTTAAATCCACGCCCATCGGACAGACGGAAATGCACGACCCGCAATCAACACAGCGTCCGACCATGTGATACAATCTCATAAACTGGAAAACCTGTGTATCGGAAGCGTCTTCACCGATGCCCACCCACTGCGGCTGACTTTGTTCGACAAAACAGGTCGGACAATAGCAGGAAGGACAGGCCTGACGGCAGGCATAACAGCGGATGCATTTCTCCATTTCCTTGTTAAAATACGCCCAGCGCTCCTCAATGGATTTGCCTTCGAATTCTTTGACGTCGTCATATTCGGCGTCGGGATTCATCGCTGGAGCGGGAGAACCGATCATCACATCGGAAATAATGGGATTGTTGAACCGGCAGGTCTTGCAGTTATCCGCCAGAACATCCTTGAGCGCAACCGTTTTATCACCGCCGGAGGTTTTCATCTTGATCTGGCCGCCGTCAATCGATCCGTCCACGATATCCGCGCCGCCGATGGCGACCTTCAATCCTTTGCCGTCCACATATCCATCGCAGGGAACGCCGATGATATACACTTCATCACGTCCGTACTGTCTTTCCTGAAGATGAATGATCAGAGAACGAGTGGTGCAACCGCGCGCCACGACCCCGACGATTTTTTTCTTCCGGTCTTCCGGTTTGACTCGTTTTTGCGAATTTTTATGCTGCGTAATCAGGTCGTGCACATATTTGGCCAGATTCTGTGTGCAGAGGTTGTTCCAGACCAGTTTATTGGTTTCTTCCGGCTTGGTGATGAAACAAGGCGTTGCCGTTAACGGTAAGGTGCCCTGTTCATAACCAACAATGACATCAACCTTTTTTTCCAGAAGCAGCCTGTTTGCTTCTTCCCGTAATTTTGTTTCGATGTTTTCCACAGTAATTGTTTCCCCGTTATTTTTTTATTGCAAAAATTTAATCAATCTTTTTTATCAATTTATTCGCCGGTCCCAGCGCCTTGATTTTCTCCGTAGCGCCTTTGATGACCTGCGCCCATCTGTCACCTTCGGAGGCGGAAACCCACGTAAAGATGGTTCTGTCACCTTCCACACCGATGTAGTTCAGGAAACTTTTTAACGTCGCAAACTTGCGCCGAGCCACCAGATTTCCCGAGATATAGTGGCATTCACCGGGGTGTCAACCCGACACCAGAACGCCGTCTGCGCCGGCCTGCAGTGCTTTCACGATATAAAAGGGATTGATTCGTCCCGTGCAGGGTACACGGATGATCCGGACATTTGTCGGATACTGAATTCTGCTGATACCCGCCAGATCGGCGCCCGCGTAGGTGCACCAGTTGCAGACGATGGCAACGAATTTCGGTTGCCATTCTTTGGTTGCTAAATTTTCAGCCATATATTCTCCTTCCAACGGCCTGACGGTTTTTAGCCGTTTAGCCTTCGTTTAAATTATATATCTGCGCCAATACTTCTTCGTTGTTGAAACCGTTGAGGTCCACGGCATTCATGCGGCATGACGCCGTGCAAACGCCGCACCCCTTACAGAGCACCGCGTTGACTTCGGCGCAGCCTTCCGCCACGTTCACGCTGATCGCGCTGTAGGGACAGTTGATTTCACACAAACCGCAGGCGGAACATCTTTCCTTGTTCACGAAGGCGGTCTTGCCTTCCGCTTCGATATAGTCCAGCGTCAGAATCATGCAGGCGCGCGATACGGCGGCGTTGGCCTGGGTGACGGTTTCGTCGCTGAATTTCGGTGAATGAGACATACCGCACATGAACACACCGTCCGTCGCGAAATCAACGGGACGAAGTTTGACGTGCGCTTCCATGAAGAAACCGTCCTGATTGGTCGGCACTTTCAGCATATTGCCGATGGCCGCGTTCTCCGGATTCGGAACGACACCCACACTCAAGGCCACCAGATCAGCAGGCAGACTGACCTGTTCATTGAGAATCGGATCAAAAACCTTTACTTCTGCCTTGTCTCCGGCGGCTACCACTTCCGGTTTGCGGTCTTCTTCGTAACAGATGAACTTGATATTCGCTTCACGCGCCTTCTTGTAATAATCTTCCTTGAACGCGAAGGTGCGGATATCGCGGTACAGAATGGTAATGTCGCGTGATGGATCGGCTTCTTTGAGTTCGAGGGCATTTTTAATGGCTTCGGAACAGCAGTAACGGCTGCAATACGGTCTTTCCTTGTCGCGGCTACCCACACACTGAATCATGACCACATTTTTCACAGACGCGAGCTTGGCATCTTTTTCATAAATCATGGTCTCAAGTTCACGCTGGGTTTTCACTGCCGCGTTCTGGCCGTAGAGATATTCCTTGGGTTTGTTTTCATAGGCGCCGATGGCAACAATCACGACACCGTGTTCAAACACTTTTTCTCCGTCTTTGGCTTTGACCGTCGTCTTATAATTGCCGATGAAACCTTCAATCTTCTCAATTTTCGCGCCGGTGGTCACCGTGATCAACGGATTGTTGTACACTTTATCGAGAAGGCCTTTCAGATGAGCCCGTGTATCGAGACCTTCGAGTGTTTTGTAAAGATGATTGTAATTACCGCCCAGACGGTCCTCTTTTTCCACTATGAAGGACGCAAATCCCTGATCGGCCAGCGACAGAGCCGCGGTCATACCGGCCAAACCGCCGCCGATAATCAGCGCCTGATGATTGACGGATAGCTGACCGGGTTTCAACGGCTTGAGATACTGGGCCTTGGCGACAGCCATGCGCAGCAGATCCTTGGCTTTTTCCGTGGCCGCTTCCGGTTCGTGCATATGCACCCAGGAGTTCTGGTCGCGGATGTTGGCCATCTCGAAGAGATAACGGTTCAAACCGGCTTTTTCGCAGTTTTCCTGGAACAATCCTTCATGCGTTCTTGGCGAACAGGATGCCACAACCACGCGGGTCAGATTCTGTTCCTCGATGACCTCTTTCATTTTCACCGCCGTATCCTGCGAGCAGGTGAAGAGATTGTCGGCCGTATAAACAACGGAGGGCAGCGTGGCGGCATAATCCCGCACAGCGGGAACGTCAACGACACCGCCGATGTTGATACCGCAATGGCAGACAAATACACCGGTGCGCACGCCCTGTCCGCGCATATCCTTTTCTTCCGGATTCTGCACGGGTGTAATCATCGTACCGCGACGGGAAGCAAGCAGGCCTTCCGCGCAGGCCGCGGCGGCAGAGGCTTCCATAACGGTTTCAGGAATATCCTTGGGACCGCCGAAGGCACCGCAGACAAACACGCCGGGGCGGGATGTCTGAACCGGATTCTCCAGCGATGTTTTGCAGAAGCCATGCTCTTCCAGTTCAACGCCGAGGCTGGCGGCCAGTTGCTTGGCTTCCTTGGGAGGCATGAGGCCGACCGACAGAACGACCATATCGAATTCTTCTTCGGTCAGGGTTCCGTCCTGATTGACATAGGTAATCAGCAGATTGTTGGTCTGCTGCAATTCTTTGATTGATGACGGCATGGAACGAATGTAGCGGATGCCATATTCGTCTTTGGCGCGATTGACAAACCGGTCGAAATCTTTGCCGTGCGCACGGATGTCCATGTAAAAGATGGTGGGTTCCAGTCCTTTGGCGTGTTCCTTTCCGATAATCGCCTCTTTGGTGGCATACATACAGCAAACCGATGAGCACCAGCTGTTTCCACAGGACGTATCGCGCGACCCCACGCATTGAATGAAGGCGATTTTCTTGGGCTCCTTGCCGTCGGAAATTCTCTGGACGTGACCGAAGAACGGACCGGACGCAGAAAGGATACGTTCAAATTGAAGCGCGGTAACCACGTTTTTGTAAATGCCGTAACCGTATTCACCGCGCTTGCTGGCGTCGAAAATTTCAAAACCGGCCGAGGCGATAATGGCGCCGACTTCAATGGTTTCCTCTTCCACTTTCATGTCGTGATCGATGGCCTTCGCAATACAGGCCTCCACGCACTGATAACATTCGGAACAGACACCGCAGGACAGACAGCGGCTCGCTTCGGCAATCGCTTGCGCCTCACTGAATCCCAGACCGACTTCTTTGAAATTGGTTTTGCGATCCTCCGGTTTCATCAGCGGATATTTTTCACGGGGAACTTTGGAGAAATTGGAAAGATCGGCTTTGTCCGCCAGATCCTTGGTCCAGTCTTTTTCACGGCCGGCTTTCATATCCTCACCGCGCAGATAACGATCGATGGATTTGGCCGCTTCCTTACCGGAAAAAACAGCCTTGACGACGGTCTGAGGACCGGTAGAAACGTCACCACCGGTGAATATGCCGGGAACGTTGGTCGCGTAAGTGATTTTATCGAAATCTACATTATTCCATTTATTGATCGAGACACCGCTTTCCTTAGTGATGAACGACAAATCGGCTTCCTGACCGATGGCGGGAACGATGGCGTCGCATTCGACGATAAATTCGGAGCCCTTGATTTCCACGGGACGACGACGTCCACTGGCGTCGGGTTCACCCAGTTCCATGCGCGTACATTCGATGCCGGTCACTTTTCCATCCTGGCCCACAACGCGTTTCGGAGCCACGAGGAATTTCATCTCGATTCCTTCTTCAATAGCCTCCTCGATTTCTTCCGGAGACGCGGGCATTTCCGCACGGGTGCGACGATAGAGGATGAAGACTTCTTTCGAGCCGGTTCTCACCGCGGTGCGCACGGCGTCCATCGCGACGTTACCGCCGCCGATGACGGCCACTTTGTCGCCCAGGGAAACTTTTTCGCCCAGGTTTACTTTTAACAGATAATCAACGCCGTGAACCACGCCCTTCATATCCTCGCCGGGAATGTTGAGCTTGCTGCTCTTCATCGTACCGCAGCCGATGAAAATTGCGCTGTAATCAGACTTGAGTTTATCAAAGGCAATATCTTTGCCGATTCTGGTATTGAGGTGAATCTTCACACCCAGATCTTCAATGATCTTGATTTCCGCCTTCAGAACATTCTTGGGCAGGCGGTATTCAGGAATACCAACGGCGAGCCAGCCGCCCGCTACGGGCAGGGCTTCGAAAACATCCACATCGTAGCCTTCAATGGCCAGATAATAAGCGCAGGTTAAACCAGAGGGACCGGCGCCGACGACAGCGACCTTCTTGCCCTTGCTTTCTTTCTTTTCCGGAATATAGCGGGTATCGCTGTTGAGATCCAGGTCAGCGACAAATTGTTTGAGGTGCATGATATCGATCGGATCATCGACTTTTCCGCGCATACAGGCCGTCTCGCAGGGATGGTTACAGACGCGGCCGCAAACGATCGGGAAAGGATTATCCTGTTTGATGAGCTTGAGCGCTTCCTTGAATTTACCTTCGGCAATCAGCGCCACATACCCCTGAACACTGATGTGTGTGGGGCAATAGGCCTTACAGGGGGACGTCCCCACCTTATCGATTGCAAAACCGCTGGGAATGGCCTGTGGAAAATGGCGATAGATGGCTTTGCGTTCGCTTAAATTGCCGTTAAATCCCGCAGGAACCGATACCGGACAAACTTTGGCACAGTCGCCGCAGCCCGTACATTTATCGAGATTGACATACCGCGGAGCGGATGTCATTTTCACTTTGAATTTTCCGGGTTCGCCCTCTACCGAATTCACGGTCCGCCGGGTCTTGATTTCAACATTGGGATGGCGGCCGACTTCGACCAGTTTGGGAGACAATATACAGGCGGA
>JAKQEE010000045.1 GCA_029558635.1 Pseudomonadota bacterium
CTTCCTGGAGCATAATTAGCAACACGAAAGGTTACAAATGACACTCTCAAATTTTATTCCCTCAATTTGGTCTGCAAGATTATTGCAGAATATGAATGAGGCTCATGTTTTTGCCGCGCTGGCCAACCGCGATTACGAAGGCGAAATCACTCAGGTCGGCGACACGGTAAGATCAACTCAATTGGTCGGGTTACTATCGGGTCTTACACCAAAAACTCCAACATTTCAGCGGCTGAAACGCTGACTGATGCGCAGACCACGCTTGTTATCGATCAGGCGGATTACTTCAATTTCCAGATCGACGACATTGATAAGGCGCAGCAGAAGCCTAAGGTTATGGATGAAGCGATGCGCGAGGCGGCTTATGGGCTGGCGCGCGCCGTTGACACCGACCTTGCCAAGATTCACACCTCCACGCCCGCCGCGAACAAGATTGGCGCAGATGGATCTTCGGCGAAACTCGGTGGAGTATTAACCGTTGGATCTGCGCTGTATGACTATCTCGTGGATCTGAAAGTTATCCTTGACGAAAACAACTGCCCAGATGACGGAAGACGTTGGGTAGTTGTGCCGGCTTGGGCTGAAGGTATGCTGCTCAAGGACTCCCGTTTCGTAAATGCAACTGATGCTGGCAATGCTATTCGCGCGAATGGCGTGATTGGCAAGGCGGCTGGATTCAACGTGCACATGAGCAACAATGTGACCAATGACGGCCAGTCCGTCAAAACCTACCGCATTATCGCCGGACATCCAATGGCTTTGAGTTATGCGGATCAGATCAACGGTGTTGAGGCTTATCGTCCGGAGTTGCGGTTCGCAAGCGCCGTGAAGGGTTTGCACCTGTGGGGTTACAAGGTTGTTCGCCCTGCTTTACTGGCGACCCTCTACGCTAAGAACGCCGCAAGCTAAGGTGGTGATCAATGGCTAATGCTAAATCGGTTACCTTGAATGTTTTGACGGAAAATGTTGCCAAAGATGACGTTGCGGAATCAGTGTTGGACACTGGAACTGACGCCGTCACAATTCCACTGACGCCGGATGGCGACACGCACAATATTCTCTTAAAGTTTGAGAACAACGCCTCAGCCGCCGACATTATGACAGTTGCAATTCTGGCGGGGGATAATCCGCCTGCGTTTCAGGCTGGACTTGGCGATTTAAGCATTGCGTTGGCGCAAAACGAAATCGATTATGCTGTGATTGAATCAGCGCGCTTTATGCAAAGCGACGGGACTATATCTATCAAGAGCACCCCTGCCGCGAGTAAAACGCAGACTTTGAAAATCACCGCGATTAAGTTGCCAAAGTAATGAATTGTGAGCTAAGGTGGGTGGGGTTCCACTCTTCTTCCCCCGCCCACCTTTAGCCAAATGGAGCGCATAGATGGCACGAGCAACAATGGCAGGACTGATAACGCTGGTACGCGGGCTGATAAACGACCCAGTGGGTTCGTCTCAACAATACACGGACGAGGCGATTGAGGATCAACTTGACCTTGCGCGCGAGTACCATCACATAAGCGCGCTGACTGCGCTGCCGGATCCGGCAGGTACTCAGCTTAAATTCAAATCCGAACACCGGTACTGGGAAAGTGATGTTTCGCTTTCAGATCCTGCTGGCACTGTCCTTACGCCTGCAAGCTCAGACCCCATCAGCGGTTATTTTGTCTTTGGAAGCACGCAG
>JAKQEE010000058.1 GCA_029558635.1 Pseudomonadota bacterium
TAACCGCAATTCCCGCGAGCACCTCGTAAGGCGATTCTTGGTGATCATTGCCGCTTTCATCAACAAACAAGAAAACTGTCATAAGCTACTCCTTTAAGCCTAGTTCGAACAAATGCTTCTTCATTTCAGCCTGCACCTGAACCAGTTCCGCTTCGATTTCTTCGATTTCCTTCTGCACGGCGGGGATATCGACTTCTTCTTCCTCTTCAAACGTATCCACGTAACGCGGGATGTTCAGGTTGTAATCTGCGGCTTGAACATCGGCTAACGTCACCAATGAGGCATATTTCTCAAAGGGTATGAAATCTAAAAAGGTTTGGAAAATGCGGTTGATGTCTTCCTCGCGCAGAACATTCTGATTGGTACCGCTTTCAAAGTCGCGCGAAGCGTCAATAAACAGGATGTGCCGGTCACGATCGGTTTGCGCTTCAGCCCAGGGTTTGCGCGCCTTGTTGAATACCAGAATAGCGGCGGGGATAGGCGTGCCAAAGAACAGTTTCTCTGGCAGCCCGATGACGGCTTCCAGGATATTTTCGTCGATGAACTGCTTGCGAATGATGCCTTCCGCCGCACCACGGAAGAGCACGCCGTGCGGAACAATGACCCCTACGCGGCCTTCGCTTTCCAGTGCAATCTCCACCATGTGACTGATGAAGGCATAGTCGCCTTTGCTTGCCGGCGGCAGTCCGCGATGGAAGCGGTTGTAAGGATCGTTAGCGGCAAACTCAGCCCCCCATTTTTTCAGGGAGAAAGGTGGATTGGCAACCACAACGTTGAAGCGCATCAGCTCATCATGGTCGAGCAAGCGCGGGTTGGAAATCGTGTCGCACCACTCAATTTGTGCGCCGTCCATATCGTGCAAAAACATATTCATCCGGCACAGCGCCCAGGTTGAGCCGTTGGATTCCTGTCCCCCCAGGAAATAATTCTGGCTGCCGGTCTCCTTGGCAACGCGAATCAACAAAGAACCCGATCCGCAAGCCGGGTCGCATATGCGGTCGCCGGGTTTAGGCTGCACCAGTTTTGCCAGCAAAATGGATACTTCTGGCGGAGTGTAGAATTCACCAGCCTTTTTGCCGGCACCTGCTGCGAACTGACCAATCAAATACTCATAAACATCCCCGATAATGTCACGATTTCCGATGATAGAGGGACGTAAGTCCAAGCGAGGATCAGC
>JAKQEE010000068.1 GCA_029558635.1 Pseudomonadota bacterium
GATCCTCCGTACTGGAAGCAGGCCGAGGGGATGTATTCAAAAGATGCGGAGGATCTTGGAAATATGGACCTCGAAAAGTTCAACGCATCAATGCAGGCTTTGATCGGTGAGTTGTGTAAATGGAAGATTGAAAGCATCGCCATTGTTATTCAGCCGACACAGTATAAAAACAATATGGTACTGGTAGACCATATTTTCGACTTCGCTGAAATGTTCACCGACAACTACTCAATCACTATGCGATATATCTTACCATATTCAACGCAGCAGTATAACGCTCAAATGGTCGACCGCGCAAAGGCCGAAAATAAATGCCTGGCACTCAATAGGGATCTTGTGGTATGGAAACTAAAGGGTATGTGAAGCCGCGCTTTGATGGCGGCGGGACGGAATTTGGTGCGATTCACAGGAAGCTGGGGCCAGGCTATTTGATGTTTGATATTGACCGAGTATTTGCGTCAATGGAATATAGCTTGACTATGCGCAAAGAAAATGAGGGCTTTGTTGAATATCGCAGGTCCGGCAATAAAATCAAGTTTATCGCGCTGATGGAATACAAAGCACAAAAAACAGAACACAGCGTAGAGGCGCTTGATAAAAACGAAGCGAATTCGCTCGCACGCCTCGAGATGGCACGACTATTAAAATGCAGGCTCATTGTTATATTCGGGACTAATGGGCGTGAGCCATTCGAGTTTTTTGAGATCGACACTACAACGGGTGATAATAGATTTGTCGGTATTCTTGAATACGACCAATTCAATAAAGAACAGCAGGTAAAAGACTTCTGGACGAATGTTTTAAAGATACCAAAGTATTAACACCTGGCGGGCATTGTGGCCGTGGGGCTGGCATCTGAGTTGAGCAACTGCGACGGCCTGGACTTCTAACTGGACTGGACTGATATGGCAGCTTTACCGTACATGCAGCTTTATGTAGCCGACTATCTGGCTGACACCTCGCACTTATCCACCCTCGAGCATGGCGTCTATCTGCTGCTTATCATGAACTACTGGCAGCGCGGTGGACCGCTACCCGCCGCCGACGACAAAGTGGCCCGTATCGCCCGTATCAGCACAGAAGAATGGCTCACCGTCAAAGACAATATTCTCCCGTTTTTTACCGAACAAGGCGGCCAGTTAGTCCACCGCCGCATTGAGCGCGACCTCGAGGCTGTACTGGACAAGTGCGAAAAAGCAGCCGCAAGCGGTCGTTCATCGGCCGCTAAACGTTACGGCAACGGTCGTTCAACGAACGTTCAACGGTCGTCTAACCATACAGATACAGATACAGATACAGATACAGAGAGAGAAGCAGACACAGACGGCGCATCCGCGCCGGCCCGCCCGCTCACCGTTCACCAGCAAGCCTACATCAAGCCATTCTCGCAGATAGCCGCTACCCTCAACGAGCCGGACCTCAAGCCCACCTCCAAGCGCCTCAAGGTGC
>JAKQEE010000087.1 GCA_029558635.1 Pseudomonadota bacterium
GGGAACTGGAAGGGCGGCGAAGAAACAAGGTGTTGCCCTGTTTGCAATAAATCGTTCCAAGTAAAAAGAGGAATCAATAAACTGACTTGTAGCGAGGAATGCTATGTCGAATGGCAGAGGATGACCACGACCGCGCGCGGAATCAACAAAGTAAAAGTCAATTGTGCTTATTGTGGGAATGAATTGCAATTGTTTCCGAGCCAAGTTCACGAGATGAATTTTTGTAATCGGTTTTGCTTAGCGAAGATGTTTCCAAAAAACGCTGAAAACAACGGCAATTGGAAGGGCGGAAACAGCCGTTACTATCGTAATCAAACGATGATTCGAGACAATCACAAGTGCGTTGTGTGTGGGTTTGATGTGGTTGTCGACGTCCATCATATTACGCCGAGAGCTAACGGCGGAACAAACGATTTTAGTAATCTGATTACTCTATGCCCTAACCATCACAGAATGGCTGATCTCGGCATCATTGATTTAGAAAGTTATCGAGATTTCTCATGGAGTCCTGATAGTTGGACTGCGTAAATAAATGTCATTTATTCGCTTGCCTTATCCGCATCAAGGGCAGAGGCTTGTCCGCAATGAAGCAAAGCGCTTCAACTGGCTATCGGCTGGCAGGCGTTGGCGGAAGACCACTTTGACAATGGCGATTGCGGTTGAGAGTGCGGCACAGGGCAAGACTATTATCTGGGGCGCGCCAACTTATGACCAAGTGCGGATTGGCTTTGACGAAACGCAAAAGGCGGCTGTGGGCGTTGCAGACTTCAATCAATCACGGATGGAGGCTGCATTCCCTAATAACGGCAAGATTATGTACCGGAGTTTGGATAAAGCCGACAATGTGCGCGGCCACACGGCTGACGGCGTTGTAATGGATGAAGCCGCATTCATTGACAAGAAAGCCTGGAATCAAGTGCTGCGACCGATGCTGATTGACACGGGCGGTTGGGCTTGGGCAATTAGCACGCCTAATGGAAGAAATTGGTACTGGGAAGAGCATGTCAAGGCGGCGGATGATCCGAACAGTATGGCGTGGCAAGTGCCAACTTTGGGCGTGAGGATAACCGACAAAGGATTAGTGCGTGAGCCGCATCCTTACGAGAACCCTGACATTCCGTTTGACGAGATTGAGAAGCTGTTTCAATCAATGCCAACGAAGATATTTGAGCAGGAAATACTCGGTCAATTCGTGGATTTGTCCGGCGGCGTGTTCAGAAGGGTGCAGGATGCGGCGGTGTTAGAGCCACAAGAGCCTGACGCCAATAAGCAGTACGTGGCAGGGGTGGATGTGGCTTCCAGCATTGACTTCACTGTGGTTAGCATCATGGACGTCAAGAGCAAAGAACTGGTGTATTTAGACAGGTTCAACCGCGTGGATTACAACGTGTTAGAGAACAGGCTTGAAGCCCTTTACAGACGCTGGCACTTGGACTCTATGAAGATTGAGGCTAACAGCATCGG
>JAKQEE010000092.1 GCA_029558635.1 Pseudomonadota bacterium
GGCTCACCGGTCATAAAAGAACCGGGCAGAGAGTTAAATTGATCCGGGGCAGGGCTAAAGATCAGCAGCAGCGGCGAGATGTAGATCAGGTCGGGGATCAAGGCTGGCCCATACCAGAATGTAAAGAAAAGGGTCATTGACACGCCGATGACGCTGCCCGTAGATTCGAGCAGGGCTCCCATCATCAGCACAAAGGCGATCCAATAGAACGTATGCAGGGCAACCATCAAGAGCACCGCGGCAAAACCGATGGGAGAAAGCCACCCAATTTCGCTGAAGAATCCCAGTGTTAAATGGAATACTATGCCGGGTACGATCACCGAGGTGATCAGGATGGCGATCGAATTAACTACCAACCGCGAGACCACAAACGCCGTGCGCGTGACCGGCTTGGAGAGCGCCCATGCCGCCGTGCCAGATTGCTTTTCCTTGACCAGGACGCGCTGCATAATAATCATCACTCCAATGGCGACGAACATCCCGCCGAAGATGCCGTACATAAAAAGGACCGGCGGACCTCCAAATCCCTTTTCGGCTGCGTCAGCGGAGGCAAGTACCATAATCATCATCATCCCGTTGATAATCGCAAACCACATGAGAATGTGTTTCCACCAGCGGGAAGATTTGAACCAGGACGAGTACTCGCCTCTCAGCAAGTTACCCAGCCCCCGCCTCCAGCCTTTTTCATTGACAAGTTGTAACCGACTCGCTGCACTGGCGCTCATTTCTGACTCCTTTCGATAATATTGAGGAACACGTCTTCCAGGTTTTGTTCCTTGTGGCTGAAATTGGAAACCTTCAAGCCATTGGATACCAGCAGACCCATCAATTGATCTTCAGCCGCGGACTCGTCGGTCACGCTGACCTGCCAGGTAATCTGTTCACCATTCTGGCTGACCTCGATCTTGGAGACCCAGGGTTGTTGCTCGACCTGCGTATAGGCGCGCTGAGTATCGCCCTTCAGCGTGACGGAATAGACCACATCACCTGTACCTGTCAGCAGTTCTTCGATAGGCGCCTGTGTGATTAGTTCACCCTCGTTGACGATGGCAACCTGATCGCTGACCCTTTGCACATCGTCCAGGATGTGGGTGCAGTAGAAGATCGTGGCGTATTTGCGGATGCGGGACATCACTTCCAGCACGTCCCGCCGTCCCTGCGGATCCAGGCTGGCGGCGGGTTCATCCAGGATCAACAGGTCGGGATAGTTGACCTGCGCCTGAGCGATTCCCAACCGCTGGCGCTCGCCTCCCGAAAAGCCCTTGATCGGCCGATCTGCCTTGCCCTCCAGCCCCACCAATTCGATCATCTCGTTCACCCGTTTGTTGATCTCTGATTGAGGTCCCACATAGAAGAACCGGGCGGTGTATTCCAGCGTCTGGCGGGCGGTCATGTGTTCGTAGAAGCGGGTATCCTGGGGCAGGTAGCCGATCCGGGTGCGGATGTCGACGCTCTCGTGGACGATGTCCATGCCCAGGATTTTGCCGCCCCCGCTGGTGGGCTTGAGCAGACCCAGCAGCAACTTGATCGTGGTGGTCTTACCGGCGCCATTAGGCCCCAGGAAGGCAAAGATTGACTTCTGAGGGACGCGCAGGTCGAGCGACTTGAGCGCATGCACCTCGCCAAACGACTTGCCCAAACCTTCCGTGTGGATTACCAAATCATTTGAGTTCATGGTGTTATCTCCTATTTGCTTTCGATCTGTTGGCTGATAGACTCTAAGGCAGCCATGCTCGGCGATATGACATCGCCTTCTTCAGTATTCACCAGCGCGGTTACGACGAGTTTGCTGTCAAGCGTACCGATGAAAAAGGCGTGATAACCCGTCCCTGTGTCGCCGCCCATGCCGAGCATGGACACACCCGCGTTGACATCCAGCGTCTCGAGAGCGCTCATCACGATGACGGCGACGCCCATTGCCATTCCAATGCCTTTCAAAGCGATCTTGACGATATTCTTGTTCATGATTTGTCCCTTTCTTTATAGGCGTTTTGTTACCATACATATGCACCGCGAAGTCCGCAAAGTGCGCCAAGAAAACCTTTAGATTTTTGCGTTCTTCGCGCTCTTAGCGGTAAAAAGAGCGTCATGTACGGTAGAGAAATAGGCGTAGGGCGCGTTGCGATTCTTATTCAATCGGCAGGTTGCCCAGCCAATCCACCATCAGATCGAAATAACCCTGAGCAAACTCTCCGTCCACGCGAAGGGTGTGGCTTGCCTTCGGGAAGATCTTAATGGTAAACGCTTTGTTACCCGCTTCGCGCAGGTATTGTTTATAGAGGGCGACGCTTTTCTCCACAGGCACAGATGTATCGTTCTCGCCGAAGATCGCCAATACGGGACAACGAACCCTCGTCAAAAAATCGACGGGGTTGACTTCCATGACCGCGCGCATTTGAGTCTTCACCCTTTCCCAAGCCTGCGGCGGGAAACTTTCGAGCATGGGCAGCGCTTCGTCCAGATGCAGGAATTTCGTCCAACATTCGTTTTGGATGCCTTGCAATACTTCGATGATTTCTCCATGCTCGGTAACGAGGTCAACGGGATCCGCGCTGTAGGTCAGTTCCGTCAATTCGTTCCAGAGTCCGCGTCCTAACCGTCGGGAATCGAACCGGTTGACCTCCCGATACCTCGGCGCGGACAGAATGATGTCAACCATCAAGCGCCTCATCAGGACAGCCTTGTCAATCTCATCTTTGCTGAAACCCGCCGCCCAACTCTCCTCTTCGACTCGGTAGACTTCCTGCTCGGCAGGCGTGACACCCGGTCCCGAAACGGGGATGATGAACGCCACGCCATCGTACGATGCCGCCGCCATCTGGCAGACCCAACCCCCCTGACTGACGCCCCACAAACCGACGGCATTGGGTTTGATGTCGGGACGGGATTGCAAATACTTGACGGCGGCAATAGCTTCTTCCGTCCTGTATTCCAAAGTCTCGAAGCCAGAGCCGCCCGAAGAACCGCCTCCCCAACCGGGTCCGTCGTATCTCAGCACGGCAAACCCAGAGCGGACAAGACTCTCGGCGTGTGCGGCGTAATAGGGATCGTCCCTGCCCGATCTGTCTGAACCGTGCAACAGAATGATCGCCGCGCAGGGACCATTCGAATTGGGATGAGTCAGGATGCCTTTCAACTCTTTGTCGTTCACAGGGAACAGTATTTCTTTGTTGGTAATCATTTTCTCCATGATACAAATTTCCTTACTTCGTTCGGAAGCCAGCCAATCAAGGGCTTCGCCCCGGGTGTCGAACATGCAGTATCGTTTCGAACCGGTCAGCGGCTGGATGAGTGGGATAAGATATCTTCGACGCCTGGATAGACCGACCATGGCGCGTTTCTTGACGTAGAGATTTAACTTTGGAAAAGACTCTTTCAGCAACGTGATCAGGGATCGGATATCCGTTGCATAGGTGTAGTGAACGTCGGTGAGCGCCAACACAGAATCGCGTGGTTCATGGCTGAGCGTTTCGATCACGGCGGTTAACTCGCTGTGTATGGAATTGATGCTGTCGTTGAGTTCCGAAAAATCGGCTATGAAGATTCGTTTATCTTTGTGAGTGATCCATCGGGATTTCATAGGTGTTTCTTGTCTTTCAAATTTGTTCTTCACGATCAGATTTCACCCGGAACGCCCTGGCGGTCATCTGGTTCTCCTCTATTCCATTCCCGCGCGGACAGCGGGACTGAACGCGGCGAATAGCGTAAAGAGAGTCATCAGGCTTCCCGCGCAGACGAGCAGGACGGTGATGTTGAGTCCGATCAACATGCCGGCCAGCGCGTTCGAAACGGGATTGAGTCCCACCGCCGCGAACATGACCAGGCTCATGACTCGTCCGATCATCTCCGGCGCGACCTTTTGTTGCAGCCAGGTGATTAGCATGATGTTGGCGTAACCGTTGGCGATTCCCATCAACAGTCCTGCCGCCGCGGCGACATACATCGTCGGCGAGACGCCGATCACCGCGAGCCCAACCCCCATCATGCTGATCACGCTCAACGCAACCGTGCCAAGCAATTTTTTGGATGGCTTCGGCAGAACGCCCGCGAGAGTCATCCCCAGCAACGCGCCGCCGCCAAACAGGGACATAATCAAACCAAACGCCGCCGCGCCTTCGGGGAATCTCGTCCGTGCCAATACTGGAATGCCGACCGCGAAGGGACCGTTGATCAGGATGTTGAGTCCCAGCGTGATGGGGAAGACCATCCGAAGCGTCGCGTCATTCCAGACGTAGAGCAGTCCCTCGCGAATGGAAGCAAGGACTCCGCCCATGCCTTTTCCCGTGCGCGCATCTAAGGTTTCGATTCTTATCAGGCTCAACGCTGTGATGGACGCGAGGAATGAAAGCGAGTCAATCGCAATGGCGAGCGCGATGCCGAACGTGGAATGTGTCGCGCCGCCGTCCAGCCACGAGACGAGCAACCCCGCCGCGACAGGACCGACGAACAAGCTCAAGTGTGCCGTCCCTTGAATCAGCGCGTTGCCCGCCTGTAACTGATCCTTGTCCACGAGGCGCGGCACAATGGAAGTTTGCGCGGGGAAGAAGAACGCGTCAGCCAGACCGAAGAGCAAGGCAGAGATGTAAAGCATCCACAGTTGAATGAGATTTGTCGCCACGAGAATGGCGAGTAAAGCCGTCAGCGCCATGCGCGCCACATTGGAATTGATCATCAACCGGCGCGGGGTGAAGCGGTCGGTCAACGCGCCGCCGACGAGCATGAACAATGCGCGCGGGATTCCCGCCGTCGCCAACACCGCGCCAACCGCCAGCGGATTCCCCGTCAGCGAAAGGACAAGCCAGGGCAGGGCAATCAGGTAAAACTGGTCGCCGAGAAGCGAGATGCCCTCCCCAATCCACAACATGCGGAAGTTGCGATTCCGCAAAACGTGAGCGGGTGAAGCGTTTGTCTTTTGTTCGAGCGAAAACGAGTCAGTCATTTTGTGTTTCCTTTGATATAGCGGGGTCGCCGCGTCCAATGACGGAGATCAACACGATGCCGTGTCCGTGCAATCGGCGAATCAGACCGACCAAGCCAGCCTGATCCATGACCACATCGGGGAAGGTGGTTATCTGATCGTCGTCGGGTAGGGTTTCAACGCGAGCCTTCGCTTCTCCAAACCAGCTCGACAAGGTATCGTCCAATTGACCATGAATTTTGATCTCGTACCTGTTTTGCGAATTCAAACTGATGGGTTGTTGCATAATCATTCCTTCAAATGGTTTCGCGGAGGAGGCACGGATCAAACCCGTCAGGATGAACGAGGGGATGACCCGGGGTTGATGAATGTGGTAAAGCCCGAAGAACACGCCGTTGGCAACCCAATCCCATTTGCCGACGACGCCCAACAGGTTCAGTAATCGCGCACCGGCGGCCGCGGCGACCGTTTCCACGGCCAAAGTTGAAGAAAGACAAACAGATGGATTAATTTCATGGTCAGGGTTTCCTTTTTCTACAGCGCAAGGTTCGACGCTACAACGCGTTCAAGCGAACGATTGCCGCTATTCTAGGACTGAAGGCAGAAAAAAGAACCACAGGAATATGTGGTTCTTCGACGGAAAAATATGTGGGTTGTGGCGCTGCAAGATCGATCGTTACGCCGTCACCTTGGGAGCAACGTGAACGTTGCCGTACCTGGCTAGATCAACTTCATCTCCCGCGCTTTTTCGACGGCTTGCATCCGTTTGTTGACCAGTAGTTTGCGATAAATGCTCTTGATGTGGAATTGAACCGTGTTCAGGCTGAGGAAAAGTTTCTGCCCGATTCCGTTATAGGATTCCCCCGACGCCAATAATTTCAACACGTCGAGTTCGCGGTCGGTCAGGTTTGCGTCGGATGTTGGGACGGACGTTAGAGAACGTTCGCTTTGCAGGCTATCGTTGGGCATCGCGTCCAGCAGGCGCTTGACGTAGGCGGACAGGTTGTCGTCTTTCAAATGCCGAAGGGTGGATTCAAGCAGGGGACGGAGGAGATCGCTCTCATCCAGAAAGAGGCGGAAGTATCCGCGCGGGGCAGACGCCTCCAATGCATATTCGATCTGGGCGCGCGCTTCCTCCGCTTTTCCTTCCACATGATACATCAAAGCCCTGACCAGCCAAATTTCAATCAACCAGCCAGAGAAACGGTGGGCGGCGGCGAACTTTTCCAGGCGGGCAAGATACTTGTGAACGTCCGGCAGTGAATAAGCATGTGGGTTTCGCGCCGCCAATCTGGTCATGATATGCGCGGCGCTCAGGTATATTTGAAAGCGAATTCTGCTTTCAAGGTCAAGCCGGTCTATATCGGGCAAGCTATTAAACCCGCCTGCCGCCTGCGCCACCCAATGGTGCGCTTGCTCGAGTGTGGCGTTATTCACCGCCGGGTCACGGACCGCCCAACGGTGAGGCAGCGCCTCTGTATAGAGGGCGCTGCCTGAATAGGCTTCTTGAAGAGCTCTTAGGTTTTCCAACATCCCGGCCCAATCACCCTGAATGGAGCGCAGCCGCGCCAGGGCTGAATATCCTCGGATATGAGCTTCGTACACCCTGACGAAGCGGATGAGACTCAAGCCCTGCGTCAATGCCTGTTCCGCCTCCGCCAACCGGTTTTCTTCCAAAAGGAGACTGCCTTTGAGATTGTAGAGATCGCCGATGGGCGCGAACCTTTGCCCGGCTAGAAACCGGTTGAACTGGGTGATTTTCGTCTCACACAACTGCAACGCATTTTTCAACTCTCCCTTGATGATTTCGATAACAATCAAACCAATCGCCCCATAAATGGCGACATAAAAGTTCCTCCCAGCGATTCCATCCTCGAATGTCTGTTCGTACGCCTCCCCAGCCGCCGCCAAGTCGGCGAGCGACAGGCGCGCATAACCGATGTTTAGCGCGTTAATGCTGCGGACGGCTTTCTCATCCTCCGGTAAGAGTCGCTGCGCGCTTTGGGAGGTCTCGATCAACTTTGCCGCAACTTTGTCGGTTAAAGTCGGTGTCTGCATCAGGTACGCCTGAATACTCGCGGCATGACCGGCGACGAGGTTTCGGTGCGCCTCGTCCGCGCAACACAGATTCAAAGCAAGGTCCGCCGCCTGCAATGCCTGTTCGATTTCCTCCACACGCGCGCGGTGATGCGTCAGAGCTAGCGCCCACGCCTTGTTGATGCACATCATTGCCGAGTCCCGCACGAACGCTTCCGGCAATCGGTCGAACCAGCTCATCACCATAGCCGTTTCGCCCTGACAAAACATGGGAACGGCGTGTCGCTCGATCAAGCCGGATACTTTGCTGTCATTCGAAATTTGAAAGGCATGTTCAACCGCTTTTTGAACGAAACCGTGTTTTTCGTACCAGTCCGCAGCGCGCGCGTGCAGATCGTCCACGCGGTCCGGTTCGACCTGCATGAGTTGATTCTTTAGCAGTTCGCCGAATAGCGCATGATAACGATACCAGTTGCGTTCTTCATCGAGCGACAACAAAAATAGATTATTGCTTTCCAGATATTGAAGATATTTTCTACTATCGCGCTGACCGGTCACCGCTTCGCACAGGGAGGCGGACAATTGATCCAAAATGGACGTGCGCCGCAGGAATTCCCGTATTTCTTCCGGCTGGTTGTTGAGCGTCTCTTCGATCAGGTAATCCAACACGTGACGATGCGTGCCGCCGAACGCCTCCACAAATTTTGCCGTGTCGGTGTTTTCTTTCAACGACAAACCAGCCAGTTGCAGTCCTGCCGCCCAGCCTTCGGTCTTGTTTTTTAGAATCTCTGTTTCTTTGTTTGAGAGGTTGACCCCCATCACGTCCGAGAAAAATTGGCACGCTTCTTCGAGCGAGAAACTCAAGTCCGCGGCGCGGATCTCCGTGAGTTGATTTCGCGCGCGCAGGCGCGTCAACGATAGATCCGGGTCTTCGCGGGTGGCAATCACCATACGCAAATTGGCAACGGCTTGATTCAACAGGAATTCAACAGCCTCATCCACACTCTCATTTTCGATCAGGTGATATTCTTCCAGCACGAGGATGACCGGCTGATCCAACTCATGTAATTCGTTGACCAGCAATCCAAGCGTGGGCTGTACCTGGACTTCCTGCGCGCTTTCCACCGCCTCCAACGCGGACTGACCGAGATCTTCCACCGCCTCTCCCAGCGCGGTCAAAACGTATGTGAGAAATTGTTTGAGATCGTTGTCGGATTTTTCCAGCGTAACCCATGCCACCGGGCATCCCGCCTCGTTCACCCACATGCGAATCGTCGTCGTTTTTCCGTATCCCGCCGGGGCAGAGACCAGTGTGAGCAAATGTCCGTCGCGCAATCCCGCGCTCAATTGTCCGAGCGCGTTTCGACGGGAAACCAAACGTTGCCGCAGGATCGGCAGGCTAACCTTGGTGGTGATGACAGGTAATGCCATGCAGTTATTATACAACCAAGGCTTACGCATAGTTGGCGTTCTCTAACGCTGACTGTCGCGCAAAAGCACACGTTAAAGAACACGCCCTACGCATCGCGCGTATGCCACCACTCGCGGAAGGTTCGACACAATCCATCATCGTCAAACTCAACAATGAATACACAATCCAGCGCGAGGCGCTTGCCCGATTCGATGACGGTGAATTTCGATTGCCAGCGAGCAATGCCTCTGTTACCGTTCACCGAAAGGATCTCGAAAGTTGATTCTTTGTCCTTCAAATTTCGCGCCCCGTCATTCCAATACTCAAAGATGGCTTTGCGTCCAATCATCGGCTCGGCGAAAGGTGTTTCGTAGTATCTGGCATTCTCCGCAAAGAGATTCGCCGACGTAAACGGATCATTCTCCGCGCTGGCACGGCCATACGCTTCCATCCATTGATTGAAGTGCGCGTGAGTTAATATGTTCATCAGGTTACTGTTGATCACGCCAGCCCGAGCACGAGTCCCAGGATCAGAAACAGGAAAAACACGCTCTGACCTGAATGTAGGATGATGGGGAACCAGTTACTGCGAAAGCGCTTGCCAGAAAACGCAAAAATCAAATCTGCGGGAAGCGTCGCCAGAATGCCCCAGGGCTGATGAAGATGGTACAAGGAGAACAGGATGCCGTTCGCCACCCAATCCCATTTTCCAAAGACGCCCTCCATTTTGGGGAGCAACACGCCGCGAAAGAGGAATTCCTCGCCCAGGAATGTGTTGAACAACGCGCTCACAGCAAACAGCGCGAGCAATCCCCACGCGCCGACCATCTGTGCGCGTAATTCGGGCGTGAACATAGCCGCCATATCGTAGCCCTCAGGCTCGGCGAAGAAGGGGAAGATAGTCGTCCATACGTCAACGAGCGTAGATCGCAAACCGATCTCCAGCGCGGCGACCAACAGGATCAATGGGATGAGCCACCACCACAGGGCTTTCTTCGTCTCTCCGCTTCGCGCGGACTTTGGATGGTTGAGCCAAAAGCGACGGCTGATCGTGCCCAGACGGATGTTCCCCTCTTCACGATAGAGAATGATCATGGATAGAACAAATTGCCAGATCAGCCCGACGGTGAACAGTTTTATGCGGAGCAGACCCGCGTCCATCGGCGCGAGTCCCGCGCTCAGAGCGGGGTATGCTACCCAGCCAAGAATCCACATCGGGGCGCCAGCCATAAACCAGATGCCGAGGATCTGCCAGAGGGTGTATTGACTCTTGTCGTTCATTTTCAAACTCTCCTTCTTCGACAAATGCTATGCCAATCCGAGGACGAGTCCCATCTACCCGCCTGCCATTCCGAGGATGACAAGCGGAACCATCACCAAACCTGGGAGTCCTTCCACGCCATGCACGATGACCGCCATCCAATTACTGCGAAAGCGCCGCGCGGGCCAACTGTACGCCATGTTCGTGAGGATAACGCTGGGGAGCGCCCAGGGTTTGTGCAGGTGATAAAAGCCGAAGAAAACGGCGTTTGCCGCCCAATCGTACTTCCCGAAGACTCCCTGCATTTTGGGCAACAGCACGCCGTGCCAGAGGAACGCCTCCCCCAGAAAATAATTGAAGAGATGGCTGACCAGCAAGACTCCAAACAGCCACCACTGACCATGAAATTCGGGCGTCGCCAGTTGACTCATTTCATAGGGTGGCTTTAGCGTTGGGAACAGCCAACCCATGGGCGCGTCCACATAGCCGATCAGCACAAAGCCAACCACGCCGTTGTAAAGCAGGGCGGGAATCAACCACCAGTACAATTTTGGATTCGGTTTGTCGATCTTCGGATCGCGCGGGGTTTGAAGCCAGGTCCGCTGGCGGATGGCGCTCCAGCGCAGTGTGCCGAGTTCGCGATATGTGATCGCGAGCGCAACGACGAATTGCCACATCATGCCCACGATGATCAATAACCAATACGTGACGCCAGGATGCAATGGGACGCGGGGAATGACAACGGGAGAGACTACCCAAACCAACACGACCATTGGCAGAGTGACGAGCGCCCAGATTCCGAGAATCTGCCAGAGGGTGTATTGATCCTTCATAGAGTTGGAAAGTTCTTGCGCGTTGTTAGTTGAAGTAAGTTCTTGCGTTGACATGAGATTTCTCCTTTTTGTTTTTGAGTACCGCAAGAATTATCTTGCGACCGACAGGTTTGCCTCAAATACATTCGCAAAGTGAACTTTGCGGTACGCTTTGCTGCTTATGCAAGCCCAAGGACAAGCCCCAGGATCAAAAAGCCGAAATAAAACGCCTGCCCGTTGTGGAGGACGATGGGAAACCAGTTAGTGCGGTAGCGCTTGGCAGTGAACGCCATCAACCAACCAAACAGGATATTGCCAGGTATGCCCCACGGCATCATGAGGTGATAGACCCCGAAGATAAAGCCGTTCGCAACCCAGTCCCATTTTCCAAAAACGCCATTCATCTTGGGCAGAAGCACGCCGCGGAACACGAATTCTTCGCTCAGGAAGTTGTTGAATAACGACGTGATCACAAAGAGCGCAAAGAAGCCCCATGCGCCAACCCAGCGCGTCTGCATTTCAGGGGTGAACAACACGCCCAGATCGCGGCTTGGGGTCTCCGCCAGGAAGGGGAAGAGTGTTGTCCAAATTCCATTGATAAAAGGCGCAAGTCCAAGCTCCAATGCAGCGACAAGCAGTATCAGCGGGATGAGCAGCCACCACAACCGATTGTCTTTCTGTCCCGTTCTCGGTGAGATCGGGTTGTTCAACCAGAAGCGACGACTGATGGAGGCAATCCGAATATCGCCTTCCTCCCGATAGACGATGAGCATCGAGAGCACAAATTGCCAGACCAGCGCGGCGAGATCCAATTTCATCCACAAAAGACCGCTTTCCAATGGAGATAGTCCCTGACTCAAAATAGGGTGAACCACCCAGGCGACAATCCACAGCGGCGCTCCCGCGGCAAACCAGATGCCGAGAATCTGCCAGAGCGTGTACTGACCCTTCATGGAAGTGGAAACTTCCTGTACTTTGTTTGTTGAAGCGAGTTCTTGTGTTGACATGAGATTTTTCCTTTTTGTTTTCGACAAGTACCGCAAGATTTATCTTGCGAGTGACAGGATTGCCTCAAACACATTCGCAAAGTGAACTTTGCGGTACGGTACGCCTTAATATCTCCAGCCCAACAGATTCCATTGATTCAAAAACCAGACAAACGCGACGGCGGCGAGAGTTACGAGCGTGTAAAAGATTCGGTAGGCGGCGCCCCAGTAGCGATCCTTCCAGGCAAGGACGCAATAGATCACTGCGCCGATGGTCAGCAGGGCGGAGAGGACGCCAAGTCCCAGCACGACCTTGTAGGCGAACGGGATGCCGAACACGATCTGCTCGCCCCACATCACATTGCCGACGATGAACAGCAGGTTGAGAAGGCTGACGCCAACGATGAGTCGTGATGCAGTGCGGGCGGAGGGAGAGAAAGGCTGAGGGTTAGCGACCAGCCGTCGGTCCCGAATGAAGCGGACCAACGTCACGATGAGCATCGAGAGGAACATCAGCAGACTGATCATCAGCAAGGGCATGTTGAATCCGAGCGTCTCGTACCACGGAACTTTTTCGAACGACATCATCGGCGTGAGATCGGTGAAGAGATAGACGATGCGCCCTTGTTCGTCTTCGCGGAAGGCGACGTGATACGCGCTGTCCACGAAGCGGAAGTAGAGTGGCTCTTCCTCGACGATGCTCCAATTGCCGAACGGCGACTCGAGCAGTAACGTGCCATCGCCAGGATTGTTAACGTTGATGGTCGGACCCATGAGCGCGAAATATTTTTCGAGCGTGGTGTATGAACTCATCGTCCATTTGTACGCGCCGACGAAGCGGTCTGCGCGTTCGGCAAAATCGGCTGGAGGTTGAATCGATTCGACAGCGGGCGCGGGGTAGTAATGATCGAAAAACGCGCGCTGAAAACCGAAGTGTTGTCGGTTGAGTTCGCCCGCGCCGAGACTGTTGTAGGCGACGAACACGCCGAGGTTCTGGTCGGGCAAAAGCAGCAGCATGGATTCCATCGGCTCGCCGCTTCCGCTGTGACCGATCACGCGTTGATTGTTGTCGCTGAACTCGAAAAATCCATACGCGTTTCCCAGGATGCGCGGGTCGGGAGCGAACAAAACGCTTTGCATTTTCCGCGCCGTTGATTCTTCAAGGATACGAATCTCAGTGGATGCATCACCGTAGAAGCCGCCCTGCAAGTGCATGAGCATAAAGCGCGCCATATCTGTCGCCGTCGAGCGCATGCTGCCAGCAGGGAACAAGTCTTCAGGAGTCAGCAATTGCGGGAATATCTGATACGCATCCTCTTCATACATGTAGCCCAGCGATTCGCGCGCGAGCAATTCGGGCGGTGTGGGATACTGCGCGGTCGTGCCGTTCATGCCCAGCGGGGAGAGGATGTGTTCCTGCAAATATTCGCTATACGATCGTCCCGACATGCGCGCCACGATGTATCCCGCCAGCGCGGCGTTGTAATTCGAATACGCCGCAATTTCGCCAGGCGGGCGAACCCGCGCGGGGATGTGCGAAACCAGCCACTCGCGCGGCGGCGCGAGATTTTCTTCATCCAACTTCACCATATCCGCATGAATATCTTCAAAGCCCGATGTATGAGTCATCAAATGGCTGAGCGTGATGGGTTGTGGATAGGAATCTGGAATGGAAAAATCAAGATACGTGTTGATGTCTGCGTTCAAATCCAGTTTGCCCTGCTCCACGAGTTGCATCACCGCCGTCCATGTGAACAGTTTGGTGATCGAGCCAAGTTTGAACATCGTCTGCTCAGCGTCAACAGGGATTTGATTCGCAAGGTCGGCATAGCCGTAACCTTTGGAGAAGAACAATTGACCATCTTTGACAACTGCGACTGCCGCGCCTGCGATGTGATTCTCTTCCATTTGACGCGCAATCAAGTCGTCCATGAACTCTTCCATCTCCGCCGGGTCAGTCGGACCTTGCGCCTGATTCGGCAAAGTGGACATTTTCTCCCCCGAAGCGACTCCGCCCGCTCCCGTCGCGACGGGAGCGGCAAACGACATCAGCAACACAACTAACAGCGCGAGAACTTGAACCTTATACAAAATGGCGGATTGATTTTTATTTTTCATGAGGTCGCTCCTTGTATCTGCTTCTCCTCCGTCCGCGAGAGACGTGCGGATCCCGCGACGACGGTCACAACGATTGCGGCGAGAACTTCAAACAAAACGTAGAAAATATACGAGCCCATGTTCTCGCTCGATGATGTGTTCCCCAGCGGCATGAACACGCCGACGGTGTTCGATATGGCATGACAAACTGCGACGATGAGCAGGCTCCCTTTTGTGTTGTTGTACAGCCAGGTCAGGATGACGGCGAACGACAGGAAATGAATCACAGCCCAGCCAAAGGCGGCGATGTTGAAATGCGTGACGTACTTCGGCAGATGCCAGAACGCCCAGATGGCGCCGAGGATCAGCGAGGCGGTCAACGCGCTGTATTTCGCCTGCAAGCGCGGCAGGACGTAACCGCGCCAGCCCATCTCTTCGCCGTTGGTGATAAGGTCCACGAGGAAGAAGGGCAGAATGAAAACGAGCAGGTTTGCCGACTCGCCGAAGATCTGATACGCCATCGCTGCGCTGAAATCGGGCGGAGTTCGAATCAGCGCGGCGTTGAGGTAAACCCCTGCGACGATGCAGACAGGCTCGAGCAAAAGCGCCGCCACGAACCACTTCCAGCCGACGCGCCAAATGAAGAAGCGCTTGAACAGTGTCACAGTTTCATCTTTGCCGAGAGTCAGCCGCGTCATCAACAGCGAGACGAAAATGAATCCCCAGCCGAGCGTGAGGTAGATCGGGAAGGGAACTGCAAAAGGCAGAACGCCCGCATTCGACAGTTCGATTGTCCACGTGTAGAGGAACATCAGGACGAGACCGATGACCAGCGAATGACGATTGAGGAACGATTTCATTTTCAAAATCCGATTTAGGAGAGGATGCCAAACGCAGACAACGCGCCCAGCAACGACAACAGCACAATGATGGCAGTTACGATGCCCAGCGACCAATTGAGCCAGCGTTTTTCAGGATGGTTGACCCAGTAATGCGTCACGAAGGCAAGCAAACCCGATTGGATGAAGATTTCAGGGAAGTTGATGATATGGAACCAGGCAGGCAGAACGGTGTAGATCATCCCTTCGATGGAACTGGGCGCGGCGCCAAATGGCGAGAGAATGCCGATGATTGTCAGCGCCAGCCACAAGGTCAGCCAGCCGCGCTTGTGCGGAAAGATGCTCTCGCGCAGGGCGTAGAAAACGATCCCAAATAGAAGTCCGCGCAGGATTTGAAAGAACGGTCCCGCCATCACCAGCGGATGATCGGTCTGGCGTAGATAGCCCGCGACTGCGGGATCGGAGTATTTTGCCGTGTAATCAAGAAGAAAGAACGACAATACGCCGACGATGAAATATGTGACCGTTTGAACAGCGGCAGTTTTTAGCGTGATGGATGCGAAGGACGGTTGTTTCATTGATTCTCCTTTGCAGTGAATGTGTAGCGGGCGTTCTCTAATGTCCGCCGATCTGGGTCGGCACGAACCACGCGCACAACGCGCCGAAGATCCCTGTGGAGATGGAAGTCTCCCAGAAGTGATACAGGCTGATCTCCGCAGGCATGAGCGGATTGGCAAACGCAAGTTGCGCGGTGGGTAAAAGCGCAAAAGCGAAAGTGGAGAGGGCGACCAATTCGATGCGTCCGCCAGTGAAACCTTTGAACAGCGGAATCAGGCACAAGATCCAGACAAAACCGCGGGCGTATTGGAAGAAGGGCATCTCGGGTTTGGACATCAACGTCGTCAGGATTTGATCCGAAAAAGAATTCAACTGGGCGGGACCTCCGTAGAAGAGGCGCAGTTCCTGTGACTGCCAGGCGACATAGTAGCCGAACAGAAGGTAGAGGACAAAGTAAATCCCTGCCAGCCACGCGCCTACCTTGATTGCTTTATCTGCTTCGACAGTGAAGTTCGCTGAGGCGCGTTGCCTGCGCGAGAAGCCGCCCGTTATCCAAACAAGCAGGAGGACAAAGAGGGCAGACGAGATCGCACCGCGCAGGATGATGCGATAGAGTTCGAAGTTGCCGTGCAGAAGCGGGAAGGCGGAGATGAAGTAACCCGTCTCGATTTGGGTTTGGACGATTTGCGCGCCGAACAAGAGGACGAACAACTGCCTGAAAAGCGCGAAGCCTCTGAGACTGGATCGCCGCGCCGCCCACAGCATGATGGTCGCGCTGACCGCGCCGTTGAAGAGCATCGCCGCGCCCTGCGGCATAAATCCAGATTCAGGAATCTCCTG
>JAKQEE010000107.1 GCA_029558635.1 Pseudomonadota bacterium
TGTTGCGCGACACCGATTACTCAATTTTGGATCGTTTGCTGATGGATACCGTGCTGGCGGGGGAGACCAAGAAATGAGCCACTACAAGCCTTACCCGGCCTATCGGGATTCCGGCGTGAAATGGATTGGGCAGGTGCCGGAGCATTGGAAGAAAATGCCGTTCAAGCGGGTGGCCTCGATTTGTAACGGGCACGACTATAAGGAAGTCGAAAACGCTGATGGTGCTTACCCGGTAATTGGTTCTGGTGGAGAGTTTGCGCGAGCGTCTGACTTCATGTTTGACGGCAAATCCGTGCTGCTTGGGCGCAAGGGAACCATCGACAAGCCCTTGTACATCAACGGCCCATTCTGGGCTGTCGATACGATGTTTTACACGAAGATCGCAGACAACGCCTTTCCCAAGTTTGTCTATTACAACGCACTGACCATCCCGTTCGGCCTGTATTCAACGAACACTGCACTTCCAAGCATGGCCGGCGAAGACTTGTCGTCGCATTTGATTGTGGCTCCCGATTTTGAAGAGCAAAAAGCAATTGCTACATGCGTCGACCGCGAAACTACTCGCATCGACGCCCTGATCACCAAGAAAACCCGCTTCATCGAACTCCTGAAGGAAAAACGGCAGGCGCTCATCACGCATGCTGTCACCAAGGGGCTAGATCCGAATGTAGCGATGAAAGATTCGGGTGTGGAATGGATTGGGGTGGTGCCGGCGCATTGGAGTGTTGCAATTTTGAAGCGGTTTGTGGTCTTTCAGCGAGGGCACGATTTGCCGTCTGATACTCGTGTCGAAGGAACGGTTCCAGTCGTTTCATCCGGCGGCTATTCGGGTACTCATAACGTTGCTATAGCAAAAGCGCCCGGCATTGTTACTGGTCGCTATGGTTCGCTTGGGGAATTTACATTTGTTGAAGAAGACTACTGGCCATTGAATACAGCGCTATATTCAATTGAGCTGCACAACAATGACCATCGATTTGTTTGGTATTTGCTACAAAATATCTCGGACCTTTTTTTGCTGTATTCAGCTAAGGCGGCTGTTCCGGGTATCGACAGAAACGATATTCACGAAATATATGTTGCTGCCCCGCAGCACGATGAACAGCGACAAATAGCGAAATACTTGGATGAGCAGTGTGACCGTATAAATGCGATCACCGAAAAAACCCAGCGCAGCATCGATCTACTGAAAGAGCGCCGCGCTGCCTTCATTACCGCCGCCGTCACCGGCCAAATTGACCTCCGGGAGTCCGCATGAGCGACACCGCACACCAAGAAAAACACTTCGAGAACTACATCGTTTCCAAGCTGGAGGCTCAAGGCTGGAAGGTTGGCGAAACCACCAAGTACGACACTGAGCGTGCGTTGTATGCCGAGGACTTGATTGCCTGGCTGGAGGCATCCGGTCAAGGCGAGAAGAGGGCCAAGCTCAAGAAGGACAATGGCGATCGCGCCCTTGAAATCCTGATGGATCGGCTGGCCAAGGCGCTGGAAACGCATGGCACGGTTCAGGTGCT
>JAKQEE010000118.1 GCA_029558635.1 Pseudomonadota bacterium
AGTGTTTTTTGACAACTTACATCACCTAAGTTTCGATTATCGGCGCAAGTTGCTAGATCTAGAAGAGATTGACCAGAAAATAGCCGATGCCGAACCAGGATCGATTGAAGCCCGCCGTCTGGAGATTGACCGCGAGGAAGCGATCTATATGCTGACCGTCATGCAACATGAGGGCCGGGAACGGGTGCGAGAGATCGTGATGTGGGAGGAGATCAAACAAAAGTGTTTGAAGGCTGACCCCACAATTCACCCTGAAAACAAAAACGCAGACCAACTCAGAGGGCTTGCGTTATCATATGTTCGACAACTTCCAGCCGCACTAAAATCTACCACTGATCCAGCTTCCTCAAATAATATCATTGGTCAAGCCGGTACGATGTTAGTCGCGTGCGATCAAGCTGGGATCAATCTGGGCCGGGAAGGAATAGAAGCCAGGAAGATGCTAAAAAAGTGTGGGTGGTACTGATGATCGGATCGTGGAGTTATGGCGGCAATCTTGGCACGGCCAGATTTGACCTAGCAGGTGGTGGCGGACCTTCTGCTGCGATTTGTATGGGCGGAAACACGGGCTCGGATTCCAACAAGACCGAAGAATATAATGGGACTTCGTGGAGTTCTGGCGGCAATCTTGGCACAGCCAGAAGTTACCTAGCAGGTGGTGGCGGACCTTCTGCTGCGATTTGTATGGGCGGATACACGGGCTCGACTTCCAACAAGACCGAAGAATATAATGGGACTTCGTGGAGTTATGGCGGCAATCTTGGCACAGCCAGATATGCCCTAGCAGGCGGTGGCGGACCTTCTGCTGCGATTTGTATGGGCGGATACATGGGCTCGGATTCCAACAAGACCGAAGAATATAATGGGACTTCGTGGAGTTCTGGCGGCAATCTTGGCACAGCCAGACGTTACCTAGCAGGTGGTGGCGGACCTTCTGCTGCGATTTGTATGGGCGGATACGCGGGCTCGGATTCCAACAAGACCGAAAAATATAATGGGACTTCGTGGAGTTATGGCGGCGATCTTGGCACAGCCAGACGTTCCCTAACAGGTGGTGGCGGACCTTCTGCTGCGATTTGTATGGGCGGATACACGGGCTCCAACGTGACTGAGGTGTATAAAACCGTTGGGGGCGGAGCAATATGGATGTAATCAATATCGATACAAACAAAATATTTTTTAGTAAACACACACCCGATACAGAGTGTGAATCGTTGCCTTGGGTTAAACTCGATGATATCGATTTTTCGGGAATCTGCATCGATCCATCGACCACCGAAGGAAAAACGGCCCTACGACGAGTAGCACGCGGGTCTTACGTAATCGAGAACTTGGTCGCCCGATGGAAGACCGAAGAGGAGTTGTACGATCTCGAAGCCGCCAGAGCGGAGAAG
>JAKQEE010000143.1 GCA_029558635.1 Pseudomonadota bacterium
ATGCCTTTGCTACTTTTAGAAGAGCCGTATTCCGCCGTGAGCATGAAAGTATAAGAAGTGGCTTCTAATGTTGTATTAGTCGGTATCTTCCAACGGCTCACGTAATTTTCGAGTTCCCCGTTAACCCCGATGGTCCTCCCAATGAATTCAACTGGGACATCTCCTCCTCCGCCATTAGTTTGAGATACGGATGCGAATTCGGTTGGGGAGGCATAGGGGTTTTCGAAACTCATCGAGGTTTCGAACTCGAGGTATTCAGTCGGGAAGATCAAAGACCCGCCGGTTTTTCGGGTGACGGCGTCGATCCTAATAAAACCGTCGATTGAGATAAACGTATTATCATCGCTTTTTAAACCTAAGATAGAAGATTCAACCGTCGCTTTGATTTTATAGTTTCCTCTCCCGGTTATTTTTTTGGCATCAATGTCGCTTAAGACCCAGTATCCAGGCGTTGCTTCCTGCGTGCGGCCGTTTTGCACGATGGTCGCGTCGGTCGAATCAAGAATAGTGAATCGGACGCTTATAACGCCAGGTATGTTGGTTAACCGGACGACGGGTTTCAATGTGATCCCGACGAAAACCTCTTCGTCTTTGTATGGGTAGATGATGTCGACGTAGGACCCGGTATTCGCGACGGTGAAGGTGGATACCGGCGAAGTCGCCAATAAATTCCTGGGATTGCTATTCGCGGAGTAGACGGCAAAGTATCCGGAATGCGGAACGGTTGACTCGAAAACGACTTTGCTAAACGTAGCCGTTGCTTGTACCGTTGAACCCGACAGGTCCAAGTTCCCGTTGAAAGTCTTCGTCGCGGTACCATCACTCAAATAAAGATCAACGGCGAGCAGTTTGAGAGCATTATCAATATTATTAAACCTTCCGACCATTTGGCATTCCTGATAGGCTGTGTAAATGTCGTTGATCACATAGTCCGGGAAATAGGGGTTGCTTATTGACGGATAGTCAATATCGAAGTTTGCGGAACCCGTGGCTTGGAAGGTCTGGTTCCCGTTTGCCGTTACGTTTACCGCAACCGTCGCGGCATCGTTCCCTGACAGGTTATACAAATAAGCCGCATCGAAGGAAGCCGTGACGCTCGAAGAAGCCGTTAAGATGGGGAATATTTTCGTTGGGTTTCCATTCAATCGCGCTTCAAAACGATAAGCGCCATTGAAGAATTCGGGAACTTGCGTCAACTCCATCCTGATTTCAGGATCTTTCACTTGTATAAACCGGTTCTCTCCGTCTGTCGTCCCAACGATACGGACTTGCGGTCTGAACTCAATGACGCTCAGTGTTGCTCTCTTCGTTGTCAACGGATTCAGCAATGAAAAGTCCGAAGCGTCGAAAACCGAGATATCGACTACTGGGTTGCCCGGAAGGGTGGGGGTGAATTTAAAGCTGAAATATTTGACCGTATTGCTGTTTAATTCGGAAGCGTACGGAGTCGGATCGATCTCGCCCAAAGCCGTATTCGTAAGAACCACTCGAGGGCTCTGGATGTTCATCCCTTGCGGAATGGTCACGGTAACCCGTAGTGATCCTTCATATCCGGCTAAGTACTGTTTCGATTCA
>JAKQEE010000152.1 GCA_029558635.1 Pseudomonadota bacterium
CAAAGAAACCTATCAGTCAAATGAAATGCGGGCTGATAGGCAGATTGCTGACTTCCGGCATGGCGTCCAGTCGGTCGAAGGAAGCATTTCCGGTGAATTGTCGCCGGGAACGTATGAGAAATTCATGGCCGCTATTCTCCGCAAAGCGTGGGTGGCGGCTCCCGTAGGCGGCCCGGAATCGGATATCACAGCAGCCGTAACATCTGGCAATGCTGGCACGTTCACCAGCGCGGCAACTGCAACCTTCTTGAAGGACGGTTTGAAAGTCGGCGATGTTGTCAGGCAGACTGGCGGGACGGGAGATGCGGCAGGCAATAACGCCCGCAATTTCCTGATTACCGCACTCACTGATAAGGTAATCACCGGCCTTATGCTTGACGGTAAGCCCGTTGTCGCGGCTGCCACGGCTGATGCTCTGACCTTCACCGGAGTGGGGAAGAAAACCTGGGTTCCCACCTCCGGACATACGGAGGACTGGTTTTCCATTGAACACAATTACAGTGACGTCGATCTGTCCGAGGTATTTTGGGATTTAAAAGTCAATTCTCTTGCCGTCAAACTTCCCGCAACCGGCCTTGCCACAATCGACATTGGCTTGATGGGATTGAATCACACGAACTATGCGTCCGGCGATTCCCCTTATTTCACCAATGTTCTTGCGGCTTGCAAGAAGGGCGTTCTGGCTGCTGTCAACGGGGCAATTTACGTTGAAGGCACGAAGATAGCTCTTATCACCGGGATGGATTTTGACATCGCCGGGAATCTGTCAAGCGAGCCTGTTGTCGGCTCCAACGTAAAACCCGACATCTTTGATGGAAGGGTAATGGTCAAAGGCAATATGACCGTGTTCTTTGAGGATGCGACTTTCCGCGATTATTTTGAGAACGAAACAGAAGTCACGATCAACTGCGTTCTGACGACAGCAGACACGGCAACGGCCGACTTCCTGTCTTTCACCTTCCCGCGTGTCAAAGTCGGCGGCGCGTCCAAAGACGATGGCGAAAAGGGCATAGTTCAGACGATGCCTTTTGTGGCCTTGTTTGATACCAGCGCTGGCGCGGATACCGGCGCAACGGCAACGGCAACACTGGCGACCACGATGTCTATTCAGGATTCGAGCTTGTAACAATCAACCGGGCGGGGGTTTCGGCCTCCGCCCACAATTAAACCGATGGAGGCAAACATCATGGAAAAAGTAATGGATTTAGCGGCACTCGACACTATCAAGGGAAGCAACGCAGGCTTTGAGGTTTCCATTTACAACCCGGCAACCAATGAGGACTTGGGGCTTTTCATTACCGTTCTCGGCAAGGATTCCGACGAATTTCAGAAGGTATCCAGAGCGCAGCAGAAAAAGCGCATGGAGAAAATGAGCAAGGGCGGTTTCCGAAATACGAACGTCCCGATTGAATCC
>JAKQEE010000156.1 GCA_029558635.1 Pseudomonadota bacterium
CTCCTATGTTTTAGAGAATTATGTTTTGGACATCGGAACAGGCGGATGGTTGCGGCCCGGAAAGGGCGTCAAGAGCAATGTCAAGTCGGCGCAAAACCATTACGAACAGCGTCCGTTCATGGCCCCGACGATGCCGCATGAGGATTTTGGGAGCAACGACAACTGGCCGGTATATCAGACGAAGCGCGGAGTCCGCGCATGGGTCAGGGACGGATGGGCGTACAAGAAGGCAACGCCGGAACTAAACGACCATTCTCAACACGAGTTCAACTGGCCGGATGGGGGCGACCCCGAATGGGATTTGTCCGGCGTTTGGGACGTTTCGCCGAATCCCACAGACGGCTTGGACAGCAATTTGCTGTACCTTGTTGAAAAGCGGTATTCGCACGGCCCGAATTGCAACTGCGATGACCCGGCAAACGACAATCCACGACAATGCAACGACCGGATACTGACCGGGTACCAACCGCACTATTGGTTTACTACCGGGACGACGCCGCAGCATTTCAGCGCCAACCATCTTCTGAAAAGCTGGTGCGTCGAGGACAACTATCCGTACATATTGGGCGGGTTTTATGGGCACAAACACGGATGGCCCCCTTACAGCATTTCATGCGGAGAAACGGCATTTCAGAGAAATCGCGACATAACGCGCAACGACAAAAACGAAGACGAGCCGTGGTACGCCAAGACGGATTTATACGACCAGATCACGTCTGGATATAAAACGGTCGATGGGTACGAGGCTCTTTGCGAAATGATACCTCCGAGCACCGCTTTCGACTTAATCATCTATTTGCAGGTTGTTAATTATGTCATCTGCGAGCGGGCGTTAAGCGGCACATGGCCAAATAAGTATCACGCAAAAGTGGATTCAGGATACTTCAACACGAAATGCTATTGCATCCTTCACCAGATAGCCCCTCTGTTCCCCAAGCCTTAACCAATTTATGAAAAGCAAGCGCATGGAAAAAAACCGGAAGAATTCGGGGAATGGCGGACTCAAATCCCGCAGAATCCCGAGCCGAGCCGTCCACGGCTGGACGGAAGGTGTAGAGACTAGGCGGAGGTGCGGCATCGCGCACCGTAATACGCCAACAGCATCCGGCATCCGTAAGGGTGAAGAGATAGTCCATGCAAGCTCCAAGTTCTGGTACGAGTGGAGGTCAATTCTTGGTGGCCCCCCGAAGTGCGCTTGCTTTTCATTTTGAAATAAACGAA
>JAKQEE010000168.1 GCA_029558635.1 Pseudomonadota bacterium
TTTCATCGTGCTTTCCTTTTCTTTTTGCGTTGCGTGTTGCGTTGCGTTATGCGTCAATCGTGCCGTGAGATTTTCCGCAAAGGTGAGGAAAATCATCCTCCAAACAATCGTCAATTATTTCTTCAAGATAATCGCGCAGCCCATATCCCCAGGACCGGCGCGCAATCTCCGAAAACCGGCCCACAACACGAAAATCCCAGTCTCCGGCGCGATGCAAGACTTGAACCTTGCCAGCACAAGGGCCGGAAAGCGGGTTGAGCTTGTCTTTCTTGTGGCGGAAGAATTCAACGCGGAATTCCAACCATCCATCATACATCCCGCTTTCATTCATACCGTGATAGGCGTTGTAGAATGTCGCGCGGTTTTCTTCCGTCTCCATTGTCCAGTCGCAATCTATCCCACTTCCGTGTGGGAGTGAATCCTTCACGGCTTCCCAGTCGATAGGCGCGGGGGTTGCGGCGGCTTGCGTGTCGTTTTTCGTTGTGGTTTTCATTGGCTTTTCCTTTGCGTTTTGCGTGTTTTCCTTAGCATTTTGCGCGTTTTCGCTTTTGCTTTCCTCTTTCATCTATGCCCACAATAGCACACTATATATCTGTGTCAAGTATATTTCGCAATTTATTTTCATCTTTTTTATTGTGCGCCCCGTAACATTATCCGCCCCCGCCTCACAATTCCCTTGCGCGGGTTGGCGCGTGTGCTATGCTCCTCTATATGGCTAGATCATTCACGCGCGGCAAGACAAAGCCTTGGGGCGATAATATCCGATATCCGGCACATGACCATGATCCGGCTGTCCCCCTGGAGGATGTGCGGCTTGAGCAGTTCGCCCTGCTCATGGCACGCAACGCGCCAATGCGCCGCGCGGTCCTTACTGCTTTCCCCAATGCGAGCGCAAAAGCCACAAACTACCGGGCACACAAGCTAATGTCATGCAAGGGCGTCAGGGAGCGCGTGGAGCATCTTCAGGCGAGGATTGGATTGCCGGTTGGACAAGCAGGCAATTCTGCCGTTGGGGATGTTCCACCCGTTAGAGTTGGAGAGGTCAAACAATGTTTGAGTGATCAAACATTTTTAGAGGAGTCTAAAAAGCGTCGAGACCCGCAATCCTCGGACCTGACGCCCTCCGAGCTTCGCCGTATCATCAGCGAGGGCGCGCGGGCCGGCAACTCCGCAGCCATCAACGCGGCCATCAAAATGCTGGATGCTTCGCTCTCCGCGCCCCCCGCGCTTGTCGATCCCGCTGCGGTGTGCTCTGTTCTGTTCAATGGCGGCGGGGGCGGCGAAACGCTTAACCGCATAATCTTGCGATTGTTCGATGTCTTT
>JAKQEE010000172.1 GCA_029558635.1 Pseudomonadota bacterium
AATACTTCGACCCCGGTCCGCCGGGATATTGCTGGCTAACCGGCTATCGGTTCACCTACAAGCATTCGGCACAAGCAGATCAACAAAGACGCCGCCGGAAAAACAAAAACGCGGCGCGGGAACGGGAGACGAAGGAGAAAGAAAAACAGCAACACCCTTTGTAAAATCATCAAAAATGAGCACCTTTGTACCGCTAACTACATTCATGCGCGGGGAACGACCCGCAACACAAGGCGGGTTTTTTTGTGTCCCTGCAAAAGGTGTTCTTACCTATAAGCGGCGGCCCGCCTTTACCGAGCCAGTTTTGACTGGTATTACCCGCGCAAGTGGTGTAGTTAGCAGCGGTATTGTGCGAGCCGCTTTTTTGTTTTGCACGTCTGCTAACTACACCCACCATGCCAACCACATCGAAACGCCGGCCCTGCCCGGAAATTCCGCACCCTGCCGAACGGCGAATCATTCCAGTCCGCAATTCTCAGCACGCGCAACGCATGGACGCCGACATACAACGGCTCCATCGGGAGTTTCTGCGCAGAATGAAGCAACTGAGCGCAAAGGCCCACTATTTAGGCGGGCGGTAATTACACCTAATTCGTTGATATTTCGTAACTTATCGTGTGTTTTCACGCGATGAAACGGTAAACTTATTCCTATGAAATACGGGGTTTATATCAATCAATTTGCAATCTCACAGGCTGGCTTTGACTTTGACCTAACCGACGCGGCCGTGTTCGATATGCTAAAAGACTACTGCAACTCTAAGGCTTGCAAAAAGATGATGCACGACGGCATGGTTTACTACAACGTACAGTACAAACTAGTCATCGACGAACTTCCGCTAGCTAAGTTGAAAAAGCCGGATAGCGTTTACCGCCGCTTTCAGAAACTAGAACAAAACGGCATTATTGAAATGCACCCAGACAACCGCGTAATGAAGCAGGTTTGGTTTGCATGGGGCAGGAATTACGAACGAATGCTTTCGACATACAAGACCGGATCAAAATCCGATCAAACCCCGGATCAGTACGGATTAGAATCCGATACTACGGATTTAAATCCGGTCTACTACGGATTAGAATCCGGTCTAAGTACGGATTTAAATCCGGCACTTCCTAATACTATATCCATTAACTATCCACAACTAGCGCTAGAGCGCGCGCGCGAAAACGAACCTGAAACATTCGACCTAGAAGCAGAAAAAGACACGGCGTCGCAAGTTGCGCCGACCCCCGCCGGCGGCCGCCGCGCCAACACCTCCGACGAGGCCGAGACTTTAATTCGCGCATGGGCCAACGGGGACGGCAAGGAAACGGTAAAGAACTGGATTGCAGAAACTACATTCTCCGAAAAGGTGCACGGCCGGGTACGCGATGAAATCACAAAGTTTGTAGGGCACTACGCAGTGAGCGAAAAGCCGGGCGTATCGCATAAGATGTTTGCCGACCCGGTTCTTTTTTTTCAAAACCGCTTTAAGGCTTGGTTAGTGCAGGCCAAGGAACTGAATCGGCCGGCCAATAACCAGCGAGCAGCGGCCGCCGCAACTTACGAACCACCAAGACGCATTTTGAACTAATGACACGTCCCGCCACACAATACCGCCGCGACAAGCAACCACCGACCGATCTTTCGGATTACGTGTTCGGTAAGTTGCAGCCGCAAGCTCTGCCGCTCGAAGAAGCCGTGTTAGGGGCGATAATGATCGACAAAGAAGCATTGGTACAGGTTGCCGACTTCCTGAAAGCCGACCATTTCTACACAGAGAAACACCAGGCAATCTACGAAGCCTGCCTTAGTCTGTTCAACCAGTCGGAGCCAATCGACATCTTGACCGTGGCCGAACAACTGAAAAAGACCGGCCAACTGGAGTTTGTTGGCGGCTCTTATTACCTTGTAGAACTTAGTAGTCGCGTTGCATCATCGGCCAACATTGAATACCACGCCCGAATAATTCAGGAAAAATGGATTGCCCGTCAGGTTATTAACGTGGCGTCGCGGGCCGTCTCAAAGGGCTACGAAGAAACAACAGATGCCTTTGACCTGCTCGAAGAAGTAGAAACCGAACTTTTCAATGTCGGCCAAAGTCAGGTTGGCGGAATCATTCAGACGGCCGAAAGCCTGGCCGCGCAAGTAGTGCGCTCTGCCATTGACGCCCGATCCTCTGAAAACCATATCACGGGCGTAACAACGGGCTTTCGTTCAATCGACAAGCAAACCGGCGGCCTGCAACGGGGAGACCTTATCGTTATTGCGGCCCGGCCTGGCATGGGCAAAACCTCGCTGGTAATGAATATCGCCACAGCGTCAGCCAAAGCGGCCGGATCGAAAGTGCTGTTTTTTTCCCTGGAAATGCCGGCTAATAGGCTAATGGCCCGTATCATTTCGGCCGAGGCAAAAATCCCCGTTCAACGGCTACTTAACGGCCAAATTACGGACGGCGACCAAACCCGCCTGGAAAGACTTGTGCCGGAAGTAGGCGGCCTGTCGGTCGCCATTGATGACACACCCGCACTAAGTGTTAGCGACCTTCGCAGCCGGGCAAAGCGGCACATGAGAAAGGTTGGCGGGCTGGATATGATTATTGTAGACTACATTCAACTAATGTCCGGCGGCACTGACGAAAAGAGGGGGCAGAACCGCGAACAGGTAATAGCCGCCATTTCGCGGGGGCTGAAATTGGTTGCCAAGGAGTTGAACGTGCCGGTTATTGCCCTTTCTCAACTTTCCAGAGCCGTTGAGGCAAGGGGCGGAAGCAAGCGGCCGCAACTGTCAGACCTGCGCGAAAGCGGAGCGATTGAACAAGACTGTGACATCGTGGGCTTTATTTACCGGCCCGAATATTACAAAATAATGGAGGACGAGACAGGAAAAAGCCTTGTCGGAAAGGCCGAACTGGATTTCGCCAAGTTTCGCAACGGAAAGCCTGGTGTGGTGCTACTCGACTTCAACGACGAACTAACGCTGTTTTCCGACCCGGCCCCCGCCGACCCGTTCACGCAATCCATTAACACACAATTCGTATCAGATTATGCCGTCGCAAACAGCCACCGCCGAGAGCCGGACGAAGATACCCCGTTCTGAACTAATCCGCCGGTATCTAGTCCGCGACCTTGCCAACCTTCGCCGGGAGGCGCGGGTATTTACAAGCATAGATGAAATCCAGATTCTGGGATATTTTGAACAAGTCTTATTGGAACTTGAAAAGCATGAACAAAGAAGCAATCATTAACGAAATCCGCCGCGAACTCGCCTTTCGCCGCAAGGCATGGGGCGAAATACCCGGTAA
>JAKQEE010000184.1 GCA_029558635.1 Pseudomonadota bacterium
ATGCGGATCCTGCGGCGGCGACTTCCGCCGATGGCGGTCAGCCGACCCGATTCGATGCAGGCAACGGAGACGGCCGTGTAGGCCTGCGCCTTCGCCACGACGGTGCGCCTCACCAGCGCCACGGCCGCGCTCGGCCCGAAAGTGCCGAAAAACGGCCGATGAACGCGAAATTGCGGGCATCAGCCGGCCTCAGGCGCTGATTCCGGCGTCACCCGCTCATTGAGCGGGCCTACCGGCCCGATTCCGGGCTCGGGAACAAAAAGCTATTTCCAGGGAAACGGGCCGGGCTTGTTCAACAACCGGTTCAGATCGTGGCTCGCTTCGCGATCACGATCTAACCTTAATCGTTAGGCATCAAGCACCACATACGTTCGAACGCATAACAGAAGATCAAGCTTCCTAGCCTCTAGAAACTCAAAAGGAACGACATGTCAACCTATTCCACTTCCAACTCAACAGGAGCCGCTATCTTGGCTTGGCTTCTAATGCTGACCGGTCCCAATTGGGTTGAAGCGGCGCAGGAGCCGCTCAAACTCGAATGCCGAATGAGTACATATATTATGATCCCAGTAAATCAAGAAGAATACTCCATTAAAACAGTTGATTGCGACAAAGCAGGAAGTAGCGACTTAATAGGCGCAGAATCAGCCTGCGAATCAGTCATATTTGATCCCGCAACAAAGACCGACTCCAATGGTAGATCTTATCGCATCGGGGTCGGCTCACGAACGTATGATTTCTCGCGCAGTTCGAAGACAATGGAAACGTTTATATCGATTGATAGAACGACTGGCGATTTTAAAATGACTAAAGATATCAAACCTGGTTTTCTACGGGAAAATGGCCCAGAGCGTTTTGAGCTTCTTGGAAAGTGCGCGGCGTTTTCACCGAAGTTTTGACTCATACAAGGGCAAACTATTGACTGGGGGCGTTATGCACAGGCTAAGTACAATATTTTTCATGATATTAATGCTACTCAATCACGGCGCCTCGGCTCAAGGGGCAAAGGGGGCAATGAGCTCTGGCGACAAGGGGTACAGGTTGGGCTGCAGTATGGCGCAAAAACCATGTGAGAATTCCTGTGGAGAAATTTGGTCGCCGTCCGCGCTAAAAGAGCAGGAGAGGCGATGCGAAGAACACAAACGGCAGCAAAGACAAGAATGCCGAAAACGCGCTTACGACGACCATAAGACAGAAGGGAAAAGATGCTCCGAGATAAAAGATGCTTATCCCTCAATCGACTGCTACAACGCGAATAATAAGACGCTAGAAAAGCGTCTCGCGGATTGCAAACTTTAACACGCTGAACTGGTGCCTCAGCCTACAAGGATATTTGATGAAAAACTTAATCGCATTCATGATTTCTTCGGCACTTGCCTTTTCAGTTCATGGCGAAGAAAAGCCAATAAACGATAGCCCTATTGATAAGTATGAAAAAGAGCAGCAAGTCATGCGCTCTTGCGTGAAAGCAGGAGGCACGCCTAGTGCGTCCACTGAGAAGAACGGATGCAGTTATGTTGCATGCATCTACCCGAAATCTGAAAACAACTGCGTCCATCTGGTCGGCCACCCCAAGGGGGTTAACTGCACCCCAGGTCTTTGCAAATAGCGCGAGTATATTTCCTTTAGAGTTATACGCTCTGTAGGGCCTCTAGCTCTCGGTCTGGGCAGGCAATGGGTGCGGCTATCCTGCCCCTTCCACTCTGCTCCGCGGCGCCTCTCATGGAGGTCACGCTAAGTCATTGTCATAGAACATCAATGTACGCATCACTTGGCGCCTCGGACCTAGCTATGCACAATGGGCCGCGCCATGCGGGGCCTGATGCCCTAACGATTAAGGTTAGATCGTGATCGCGAAGCGAGCCACGATCTGAACCGGTTGTTG
>JAKQEE010000185.1 GCA_029558635.1 Pseudomonadota bacterium
TAACGGTTTGCGTTACCCGCGAGTGAGCGGGCTTGTATCAGGTTTGGGAGCAGGACTCTGCTCGATGGTAGATGCGGCTTGTAAGTCGCGCAGAATCTCACTCGTCGGGTGCACGCGGTGTTCTACCGCCACACCGCCTACGATGTATTTCAGTTCGTTGGTGATTTCGCTTGCAAGAACCACTGTTTTAGTGAGTTGTTCAGATGCGCCGCACTTCTCGATTTCATAACATAATTCTCGCAAGGGCGTGACCAACATGGCACAATCGGCAATGATGGAACTCATACGATCAATCATCGCTTCGAGACCATCAGCGCGTGCTTTCTCTTTTTCATACCATTTTTCATAGGCAACACGCATTGCCACTGCATGACCCATCTTTACGCGAAGATTATCAATTTCTGTGTTTGACATTTCTCTCCTTTTGCCAAGAGGCGGTAGAACGGCTCGCATAAGCGGCGGGTGGATTGCGCCAGAGCCACCGCCACGCAAGACCATATTTTTTAGCCCGACTGTTCACCCGTCCGCTGCACGCTTTGTTGGGCGGTTTTCTTTGCGGGCAACTTCACACAGACATGGACTTTCAAATTTGGCAGGAAGAAATAAGTTTCGCCTTCCTGCGCTTTGACTTCACCAGTTGACCATTCCATAATATCCTTCTGGCGAATTTTGCTATTCTTGGCAACCTGTTTCAATTCAGCCAAGATTGACGCTTCGAGTTCTCTCATGCTCATTTTGGTTTCCTTTCGTTTTGGAGGGCAACCGCCCAACGGTTCGCTTTACTGGCTGGCGGGCGGGGTAGTATCCGCTTCGGGAGCAGTAAAACCTTCGAGTGTAGATTGACTCGGTGAGGCGGGAGAATCCCCGCCAGTCCAGTGCAAGCGGTTGTTAGAAGGCGTAGAGAACGCTGGCTGTAATGCCGCCTGTTTTATGCGGCTCTCTGCTATTGCAAAGTATTCTGGTGAGATTTCACAACCAATAAAGTTTATATTCAATCTCATGCAGGCAACGCCAGTTGAGCCGCTTCCCATGTAAGGGTCGAACACCGTCATGCCTTCTGTAATTCCTACTTGTTGCAAAGTCCAAATCATCAAAGCAACTGGTTTTTGGTGGGGGTGCAACTTCTCTCCCATATTGGCTATGTTTTCTTCGCCTGCTCTTGCAATGCCACGCCATAATTGACGGTACAACCTTACCGAGCCGCCAACATTGCACCATGCTAACTCTGCGTCGGATTGGTTATCACTTGCAACACCATCACGTTTATCCCAAATCAACCAGCGTTTACTACTTGGTAACTTGTGTGCATAATGATTAGCACCCCAAAGAACAACGATTTCATAAGGCAAAAAAGGCGACGGGTCAAACTCTTTTGCTTCGCCTGCTATCTGTTGCCAGTTTCTATCTTGCAATTTCAAACCCTTTTGAACATTTACTGAATTACGCTTTCTATTCGGGTCATAATTGAAACCATAAGGCGGGTCGGTAACAATGCACAAACCACTTTCGGGTTGCAAGGTTTCCATGAATTTCAGACAATCGCCGTTGTGCAAAGTGAACATGTTTTAGCCTTCTAACTATTAGATATACGGAATTGTACTACGAAACCAGAGAAGGTCAAGCATGAAAAAGCCCCTCAATTCGAGGGGCTTTACCATGTTCCTATGGTGGAACACTGTACTCTTTCTACGCTTGGTAGATGAGCTACTGGCCTGCGCTTTTGGCTGGTGAGGCCTGGGTCTACCGGCAGGCTCGGCACGGGACACCACGCCCGTTTAGCAGTCAACCAATTATATCACCGCCTGCCAGTTGAACGCACACGGCGTATTGGGTTCGCCCTGCGCCGCCACATACCCGATGAGGTGATCCAACGCGCCGCTCTCAAACTTACTCACCGTGAAGTACCCGCCCGTTGGCGTGCAGGTCACATAGGGCAAAGTGCCTTCGGGAAATGAGAAGGCGAGGGGAAGACGCGTCACGCCGTTCTCATCGAACAGCCCGACCACTTTCCCCGCTTGCACTTGCGCGGGTTTCGTCTTGGGCGTGGGAGGGGCGGGAAGCAGGGGGGCTACGAGAGCCAGGGGGAGAAGTTTGAGGAAGTTACGTCGCATTAGGTTTCTCCGTCAAAATCCGGGCCAATAAATCCACCTTCTGCTCAAACAAGAAGGTGAACCCATCTCGTGCCAATTCAATCGCGGTGGGGTGGTAGAGTTTCGGAAAGACTTGTTGCATCAAATATTCGGATACGTCCGCAAAGAAGACGTGTAACAGTTCGTGAATGATGACCCGACGCACATCTAGGTCATCCGGGGACATCTCGCGAATTTCTTCTGATAGCGCAATGATCGCTGTGCGAATCTGCGGGGTGACATACGCCTCCGCCCGCCCATCCTCCATGTCGCCAGGACTTCGGGGGGCTTGTGATCACCACTACGTTTTTATCTTTCATCATTCGCTCCGGGTGGGTCACACCAAATAATGTGCCACATACGCAATGACCTTCTCTAAGTCCGTCTTGGCGATTGCCATCATGCGATCACGCTCCGAGCGATCATTCGGCTTTGCCATCTGCATCTCGCTCAGAGCCTCATATAACAGGGAGAAATAGCGGGGCATCTCTGCCTTTACGCCGGGGTCAGGGGTTTGATTGGTGGGTTCGGGGTTCATAAGTTGATTATACCCATGCACTTGTCAAGGGTCAATAAGGAGAGGGACTTCGATAACTACATCCGGGTAATACGTGTAGCTCATCTCGTCAACGGAGGGCGTGTAGGGAAACATGCGTACCCCCTGGATGATCCGACTAAAGGGGTACATGCGCTGATACTCCTCATCCGTGATTTCGTCAGGTAACTCGTCCTCATGCGTCCAGTAACGCGGAATGTCAGGCTCTAAGGGAGTGGGAGAAGAATAATCAGAAAGAGAGGGGTCGGAAGTTTTTGGCATAGTGTGAATTTTAGAGGAGGGGGAAAACAACAACAACGAGAAGGACAAAGGAACTTGGAGGGGGGAGGGGAATAGACAACAATGGTACGATGTCTTTCCTTTTTTCGGGGGTCTGCTGGCCGTCGGCGTGTGGCGGTTTTCTGGCGTTTCGTTTCTGGTTGAGATAATTGTCATTATCACCACCAGATTGCCGACATTCTACACGGTTCCGTTTGACTTGACGAGTTCATGGATGATGTCCCGTACCGCCACTAGACTATCAGCAATTGCAAGCGATTGTACGGTGTCATTGTCTAACGTTTGTACGGGCGGTTCGAGGAAATCACCAGCACGGAGCAGGAACTTTGCCGCTTCTGTACTCTCGCGGCCCATGCGCGTGGTAGCGAGTACGGTCTGGTGCGTGGCGATTGCTTCAATAGCGTCGTATTCGTGCTGGAACTTGTCACTCGCCAGAGCCATGCCGCGCGCGACTGCTTGCCGTCGTTTGTCCCAACGTATTCGCGCTAGTGCGCTGGCTTGCGCTGAATCCATAGGCGCACCAGCAACTATTCTCCCGCCTTCTTTATCGAACAACGCTCCATTTTCCAGGGTGATGATCTGGTCACTCATGCCCCAATCTTACCCGAAATACATTTTACACGCAACCGAATAGTACTCCCGTGTAAAAAGTAGTTTATAGATTGCTTATATTGGTTCTTGACAAGCCACAACAAAGGGACTATACTATGGACAGTTGAGAACAAACAACCAAATCAAACCAAAGGAACCCGCTACCATGATCCGCAC
>JAKQEE010000224.1 GCA_029558635.1 Pseudomonadota bacterium
TGCACAAGACTGGGACATACTTTGTACAGCAACTCCTTAGAAAGAAGGATGTAGAAATAGAAGCGATAAACAGTATCGAAGTAATACCTCAAAAAAACAGAATAGATATATCCATCGTTGTAAATAACAATTTTTTTGTCATTATCGAAGACAAAATACATTCCAAAGCACATGGGAATCAGTTGAAGAGGTATTTTGAAATTGCAAGAGACAATTTGAAATACCCAGAGAACAAGATTGTCCCCATTTTCTTAAAAACCTCATATCAAGCACACTACTACAACGAAAATTATGAACTTTTCCTCTTGGAGGACTTTGCCAAAATAATAGAATTTGGAAAAAAGCAAGGCGTTGCAGACCCAATATTTATAGACTTCTCAGATGTCATTTCTCAAAGGATTAGTTGGATAGAGGAATACAAAACAAAAAATGTAAACGAATGGGGCTATGGTTGGATTGGCTTTTTCAGAGAAATGCAAGAAAATGCAAATGCCAATTGGGTAGATTTGTGATATATTCAAAATCAACTTGGTGGATTTCATGGAATGTGGGCGCATTTTTTTAAGACAAACGAGCCGAACACCGAACAAATACATTTTCTTTTGAAACAAGTGAAAGGTCAAGAAGATGCGGAAATACAGTTTCTAATCAAACCGAAAGAAATTGCGGGACAAGAAAGAAAAAAACTGAAATACTATTGGGCAGATAGGTTTATAAGAGCGGGAAACTCAATTGGCGCAAAAGTTGAAAAAGTAAAGCGATTTGGCGAAGGTAAAAATATGGCTGTTGCACAATTTGCAGACAAAGTAATTCACAGACTTTCAGATGGTTCGTTTGACAAGAAAAAAACACTCGAAGCGTTTGAAAAATGTAAAAAAATCATTGAGATTGCATCGAAAGATTAATTCACGATAAATAAACCGACAATCGAGTAGGGAGAGGCGGCCCTACGACCACCCCTGCCCTCTCACACCACCGTGCGTACCGGTCTGGTACACGGCGGTTCATGGAATAACATCCTGCTGCCGTACATGATGGTAGTAATCCTTGAATGACTGATAGCCCCGCTGTCGTAGTCGCTCCTCCGTCACGGTCATTTTCATCACCGGGCTGCACGACAGGCGCCAACCGCCTTTGCGCGACCATGCATAACGCATCGCCCACGCATGGCTTACGCCCAACTGCCGGAAGGCCCGATAACGACGACGGGGCCGTTTCCATGACTTCCAGATACAGTAACGCAGTCGGTTTCTGATCCAGCCGTCGATCTGGTCGAACTTCTCGTAACCCGTGGCCCGTTTGAAGTAGTTGACCCAGCCCCGCATCAGCCGGTTCAGTTTGGCAATGCGTTCTGTCAGGGGTACAGGGTCGGTTTTACGCGTCAACGCTTTGATTTTGCGTTTCAACGAATCCCAACTCTTCCGGGAAATGCTCAGCCGGTAAGTGGCCCGTTCACCCTTCTTGTAAGTCGGCGTAAACGTGTGCCCCAGCAGCACAAACTTCACCGGACGCACGATCTTCGTCTTCTCGCGGTTGACTTCCAAATGAAGGTCGCCTTCCAGAAAACGGGTGATGCTCGCCAGTACCCGTTGGGCCGCTGCCCGGCTGCGTAGAAAGATGCTGCAATCGTCGGCGTAACGCACAAAGCGATGGCCACGTCGCTTCAATTCCTGATCAAACTCATTGAGCAGGACGTTGGACAACAACGGGCTGAGCGGACCGCCCTGCGGCGTTCCCTCTTCCCGCGCCTGTTCCACCCCGCCCAACAGGATACCCGATTGCAGAAAGCGCCGTATCAGGCGCAACAACGCCACGTCCTTGATCTTCTTGCGGATGATCCCCATCAACTTGTCGTGGTTGACCCGGTCGAAGAAGGATTTCAGGTCGAGGTCGATGATGGTCTGACGGCCTTCGTTGAGGTACGCCGTCGCCTGTTCCAGCGCCTGCGCGGCGCTCCGGCCAGGGCGAAATCCGTAACTGTACGGCGAAAATTCCGGCTCCCAGAGAGGCCCAAGCACCTGGTGTACAGCCTGTTGTATCAGTCTGTCCATCACGGTGGGTATGCCCAGCAGCCGGACCCCGCCGCTCGCTTTGGGTATCTCAACGCCCCGTACCGCCGATGGACGGTATGTCCCCGACAGCAGTTCTTCCCGCACACGGGACCAGTGGGTACGCAGGTGTTCGGCCAGTTGCCCGACCCCTACCCCGTCCACACCGGCGGCCCCGCCATTGCGTACCACCCGGCGGTACGCCGCCAGCAGGTTCGGACGCGATAGAATCACGCCCATCAGTCTTTCGTACTCCATCTGTACTCAGCGTTTGTTTGCCTTCCTGCCTGCCCAACGAAAACCCGATCATTCCCCATACGGGTTCAGCGATCCGGTTTGTACAGGCCGCCGTCCGGCCATTCCATGTTTGGCCCTTCGGGGTCACCCTCTCGAACGCTCGCCTACTACCAACACGGGATTGGTTGAGCATTCGGTTTGGCTCCCTACTATGGCCGCTGCTGACTTCTGCCGCCCAATCTTTGCCTCGGCACTCGCGCGCGCCTCCGCCTCCAATGTGGTCGGCAGATCTCCCCGGGTAAGGTGCATCGCTTTCGGATGATCCCGGGCGCATCTACTTGTACGGGCCCCGGCAGTCCCAGCCTTCGGTGTGTTGTGCCACCTCGACCCGTCCGTACAAGCCTCCCTATGCGCTTCCTGTTCGTCCGTACCATCCTTTGCAGTCCCGCTTACTTCAGACCAGAGGTCGCCCTCCAAACCCTTGCGGCTTGCTACACGCCCGCTGCCCAAGCGCGGGGAAGACTTTCACTTCCCAAGTTCATCGTCCGATACATTTTGGTTATATTTGCATCAGAAGATTCGATGCCCATTCCGGGCACACACAAAGCATGGTCGCACATGGCGGCGAAAGCCC
>JAKQEE010000227.1 GCA_029558635.1 Pseudomonadota bacterium
CATATATACTTTACGATTGCATATTAAAGGTAAATTTACTACTGCGTACACTCACGAATCTGGAGATTATAGGGCGGGTAACATATACTTAAATAAGTCGCAATTTATATAAAATATATGTTTTGTCAAAAATAATCCTTGACATATTTTGTAAAGCATGGCATGGTGCTTTTCAAGAAAGGAGCAATACATGCCACAAGAACACAGCTTGCTGTTGGATGAAGGCGCCGTGCGTATGCGGTGGATGGCCAGTATGAACGCCAATCCTCTTGAGCGTGCCGGCTTGGAGGCCATATACGGCCGGGTGTGGGACACGCGGGAGTTGTCTCGGGACTTCGTCGTGCATGGATTCATGGCGCCGTTGGTAATTGTCACCTGCAAGGCCACCAACATGCAAGGGTCGCTGCTGTTTCAGCAGCATCCCCGGTTCTATTTCGATTTTGTTGAGGCGGAGCTGGAGGATGGAGAGGATAATAATGCTGAATAACGAAACCTTTTACCCAACGCCGAAGCCGCTTATCGACCGCATGCTCGCCAAAATCCAGGGCAGGCCGCAAACCATCCTGGAGCCGTCGGCGGGCGCCGGGACGATAATCAAAAGGATGAAAGACTATCGCATCGAAGAAGAACACTGCGATCGGCGGTATCCTTACCGTCCGTTTGAGAGTTGTCTTTTTTCGGCAATCGAGGTCGATCCGAAATTGCAGGCGATCTTGGAAAAGCAGCAGCCGACCGTCACCCTGATCGACACAGATTTCTTGCAGTATTCAGGGCGCGATCATTTTGACCTGATCATCGCCAACCCGCCTTTTGACCAGGGGGACCTGCACCTGCTCAAAGCGATAGATGTTATGTATCGCGGCGAGATCATCTTTCTGCTCAATGCGGAGACAATCCGCAATCCCTACACCAACACGAGAAAAGAGCTGGCCAAACGCCTCAATGAACTGAATGCGGAAGTAGAATTCATACAGGACGCATTTCTGGACGCGGAACGTAAGACCAGTGTTGAAGTGGCACTCGTCTATATCAAGATAGAACGGAATATTGAGGAGGACCTTTTCGCCGGAATCAGCGATGAAGAACAAGAATGCTCCTCAACGGCAAAGCAGGACTGGGAAGTAGCGACCAAGCATCACATCAGGGATCTGGTGGCCGCCTACAACAGAACGATAGACATAGGCACCGAGACGATTGTTGCCTATTACAAAAATTACAACAAGATCGGGAAATATCTCGGGTTGAACTGCGAGGCGAAGCCCCGATTGTTTGGAAAGCGGGATGACCTGACATCCTTGCTCCAAAGCAAAGTCAACGATTTCATCCAGTCCGTCCGGGTTGACTACTGGAGGCAGGCGCTTGAACTCAAAGAGATCAGAAGCCGGATGACCACCGACAAGGCAAAGGAGTTCGAGAGCCAGTTGCAAAAACGGCAAAAGATGGACTTTACCGAGAACAATATTCGCCAGTTCATTTTGAATTTAATCAATGGATACAAGGACATGCTTACTGACGCAGTGGTCAAGATATTCGATAAATTCACTATCGACCATTGCTACAGCGATGGGGTTGTCGAGGAAAACATTCATTATTTTAATGGATGGAAAACGAACGACGCCTTTAAGGTGAACAAAAAAATTATCATTCCCATCGGTTACCAGAGAACCGACGGAGACGGGCCTTTCACTTATTGCACGTCTGGCTATAGGTGGAAGGCAGACCCCTGGAGAATTGGAGAGGTGACGCGGGACATTGAGATCGTAATGTCCTATTTCAGCGCGGACATAAATTACGTCCCGATCGTCGATGCCGTGGCCGCCGCCCTGGGCAGGCAGCAAAGCAAAAACATCGACAGCACGTTTTTCACCATCGCCTGCTACAAAAAAGGCACCATGCACCTGACGTTCAAGGACAAAGATGTCTTGCGGCGCTTCAATATCGTCGCATGCCGGGCAAAAGGTTGGTTGCCGATGGACTACGGCAAGAAACGGTACGCAGAATGCGACGAAGAAACCCAGTCGGTGATCAGGGAGTTTGAAGGCGTTCAGAACTACAACAAAAACGTCAACCGCTCCTTGTTTGCCACAAAACCGCTACTGGCGATTGCGGCTTAAGCTAAAAGCAAAGAAAGGAGAAGAAATATATGGAGAAAGTAAGAACAAAGAAGGGGAAGCGGTGCCACTTCGTCTCGGAACGACGCGATGGGAGGGTCTATCTGCTTTGCGGGAAGGACTATCCGGCGGAAAGGCTGTATCCGGCCTCTGAAGAAGTGAGGATTTGCCGGCACTGCAACCGCCTCCATAACGAGGCTGTGGCTGCCGAGGCCGAGGCGACAGAAGAAGAAACGACCGAAACCAAGCAGGGCACAGAGGGGGATGAATGACGAAGATTGTGATCGAAAATTCGAGAACCATTCCCTTGTTGTCTGAACACTTTGCTAATCTGTGTTGGGTTTGCAAGGCAGCGGCAAAGGCGCCGGATATTCGGGAATACGTCAAACAGAAAATTCACGCCCAGGACGGCATCCTGTGCGCCACCGACGGCCACCGCTTGCATTTGTACTTACAGGATCTCGATTCCCTGCCGGAAAGCGTTTGCGTGCCGGACGGCTTGTGGGAAATCAAAAGCAAGAACGGCAAGCTGATTGTCTTGGAAAGAGTCGATAACGAGGAGTTGGTGTTTCCGAACTACTGGAACGTCTTTTCGCCAAAGGCCTTGCAAATCGGACGATACGATGCTCGGGACGCTACCGATAAAGACGCGCAT
>JAKQEE010000239.1 GCA_029558635.1 Pseudomonadota bacterium
TTCCGGTGGCTCCGTTACGGTTCTTCAGGATGTTGATGTTGCCAATGCCCACCAAGGATTCGCCGTCATCGCCTTTACCGTTGCCCTGCAACTCGGGACGGTTGATAAAGAATACCACGTCCGCCGCCTGTTCCAGTACCCCGGAGTCGCGGAGGTCGCTCAGCTTGTGCTTGTAGTTGTCGTTGCGCTTCTCAATCTCGCGGTTCATCTGTGCCAAAACTAAGGCAGGGATGTTTTCTTCTACTGCCAGGTCCTTGATGCGTTTCATGGCGTGGCCCAACGAAGTAGCCAGGTTCTCACCTTGAGCATGGCCCGTATCCAACTGGTTGATATAGTCCAGAATCAGGAAGTCGCATTGCTTGCGCTTGCGAGCCAGCTTTACTTTGGCGCGGATATCTTCGGGCCGTGCCGCAGCGATGTAATCGATAAAAAGGCGAAGACGTTTTAGGGTGGTCTCATTCAGACCCTTTGCCACGGCAATCTCTGTTTCGGTAAGTCCGTGCATACGCAGGTTCTCCGGCGAAATGTCCGACATGGACATCAGGATACGACCGTATAACTGTTCCATGCTCATCTCCAACGAGATGATATAAACCGGTATTTTTTTAAGTGCAATCTGAACCGCCATGAAAAGAGAAATAGCCGTTTTGCCGTGGGAGGTAAGCGCCGAGGCAATGGTAACCTCGCCCCTCATAAAGCCGCCCATAATATCGTCCATTCCTTTAAGGCCGGTTGAGTAACCTACCGAAGTACCGCCGTTTTCCAACAATCGGGTGTGGCGGGCAACCACCTCCTGACCGATTTCACTGATCTGTCGGGTGCTGGTGCTGTTTACACCCATGCCGGCAATCTCTTCCAGCTTACTGTTTGCCAACTGTAGGATTTGCTCTACCGGAATGCCCCTGCTGCCGCACTTGCCCGAAATCTCCATGGCCAACAGACGCAGGCTGTTACGCTGATACTCTTCCACAATCAGGTCGGCGTAGGTGGTAACGTGTACGTCGTCAACTACAGAAAGTAATCCGTCCCCCACGTAATTTAGTCCGTTCATCTCGGCATAGAGCTCGTGGTCCAGGGCACGCATCTCGTGCTCCAACAGGGTGTAGTCCATGGCTTTCCCTTTGTTGAAAAGCTCGATAATTCCTTTGTAGATCAAGGCTAATTCACGACTGGAAAGCATTTCTGCTGTAACGCGGGGATAAACCTGACTGCTTTCGGCTACTCCGGTAAGGAGAGCGCATACAAAACTTAGTTCGTTTTTGAATCCAATATTTTCTGTTTTCATAATAAATCTGTTTTGTTTCAGTAGTAACGAATTGCCTGGTCGCGCCTCCCTGCCTTTCGTTTTTTCCTGTTTTTGTTTTATTTA
>JAKQEE010000243.1 GCA_029558635.1 Pseudomonadota bacterium
GGTTGATAGGGAATTTGATTTTGCTGGGGGGCAAAAAACCGAGGAAATCATCCTCTGTCAAACGTCGGATACCCAGCCATTTCCCCATTTTCAGAGCGCCGAGCCATATCCGGCCCCCTCACCGCTTCTTATCTGCCGGCAAATTACCCAATCAAAATCTGAAAATCAAGCAAAATCTCTATAAAGTATGTAATCAGGCGATATCGCTGCAGGTTCAACTTGCGCAGAAATAAATTCACGAAGGACTCTTTATATGCAGACGCGATCAAAATAACCGTAATCATAGCTCGGCTCACCGTCTGCCACTCTGCTTACTGCCGGCGGCGGCCGCGACGCCGCATCCTTCCACAATCCACAGTGCCGCAATATTTTCTCAACCACCTCCCCCTGGCATTTCTCGATAAAGCTGATGACCTTCATCTCCCCGCCACACTCTGGACACCGCAGCGGGTCGACCTCGTACACCTTCTTGATCAATGCCGCCCAGTTCATCCGCCGTTTCTTGATGAACGCATCAGCCTCCGCATTTTCTCCACCAGCCTTTGCCTGTGACGACGCCTCCCTTTTCTTGCGCAGGCCACGCTCTTTATTCGAATACCAGCCAAAGTAGTGGATCAGGTGCTGTCCCTTATCCGGTATGTGTTGCGTCACCTCCGCCAGGAATTCCAGCGCATCAAATACCTGAAAATTGCGCGACACCCCTTCCCTGAGCCGCGCATCGCCGGGCCGCGGAAACCGCACGCATTCACTTTTCCCCGCCCGGTAGATCACCTGGCCATCTTCTGTGACCTTGATCATCCGCGCCAGCGAAAAGGGACAACGTGAAATATACGAGACCAGCCGCTGCATCCCCTCCGTATCGTCTGCGGTAATCCGCACCGAGTTGTCGATGCTGAATCCCGAGTGCGGCCATCCCCGCATCGAGCGCACCACCTCCTCATCGATCTTTTCCTCACGCAGCAGCAGATCAAACACCCGCTCACGCCACATCTCCGCACATCGCTCCATATCCACTTTGCTGATCCGGATAAAAAATCCGTCCCGCCTGAACAATCCCTCGCTCACAATCGCATGTATATGGCTGTGCCAGCCCATCAGATCGCCAAACGTCTGAATCGCCCCCACATAGCCGGGTTCACCCTCTCTGGCCCCACATGCCTGGCGCAATCCATCCCGGATCGTTTCATACGCCAATCGGCATAGTTTCCCCAGCAGGCGGCGGTCGTAGCGGAAAAAGAGACGCAACCGCTTCGGCATGGTTAATACCCACTGCCGGTGACTAACCCGCGCAAGGACTTCCTCCGCAAGCCGCATCCCCAGCAACAGCGCCCGCTTCTGATCGCAGGATGGGCAGCAGCAGCGTTGCCGGCAGGAAAACGCCACAAAGAACTCCTTGCCACAATCCGGGCAGCGGACTCGTGCAAATCCCTCCCGCAAATCACCGCACTTTATATACTTGTCGATCGCGGTACGAATGACCGGCCGCCAATAACCATATTTCGGCTGGAACCGCTCGCCGTATTGACGCTCGAACGCGTCAAAATGCTCACGCACCAGTCTGAAAAAGGGCGAAGCCTCCGGATTGCGGGGCCGGTACATTTTTGCCGCAGCTGCGCACACGTCATACCTTGACCGATATTAACTGACGGAATATGGGTATAGCGTATGCTACAAAATTATTGAAAACGCGTCAAGGGACAAAATCGCCGGTGCGGTTACAAATCACTTGCTCGCGAATCCACAAAAAACTATATTCACACAAAACCGGGATTGTGTCTCTAACAGAAAGCTTCCGTCTGCAAGCAGGAATGTCTATCGCCCAACCGCCGGCTGGCAAGAATAGCCGCCTGGTTGGCCCCTGGGTCGGAACGTTCTGGTAAAAAAGGCGGGATTCATCAAGCTGTACCAAGTGCACAATTCTCGAGTTTGATGCAAGCTGTACTTTCTGCTCCTGCAGTACTTATATCTCTCAAACTCGGGTGGCCACTATCACGGTTAGAAAGGGGAAGGGCGATAAGCTAAGGATAATTCCTTTGGCCGGCGCACAGAAAGAATCTCTCACCGACTGGCTCGCGGTCCGGGAACACTACGCCGGCAGGATTCAGTCTGATGCCGTTTTTATCACCCGGCTTGGCGGCCGACCCACTGGCGAATCAATTCGGCAGTTGGTCAAATCAAAATTAAAACAGCTGGGTATTGATGAAAAGGGGATAGCGGTCCACTCCTTAAGGCACCTTTTCGCTTCGGCTTATAACGCAGCCAACCAAAACGATCTGGTTGGCTTGCAGGCCATTACTGGCCACGCCAACCTGTCCAGCCTGGGGATTTACACGCACCCCACCCTCAAGCGCACTCAAGAGAACCTTGAGAAAATGAGAATCAATAAAAACAGGTAATGCTTGCAAAGTTTACTATGTTTTTGTATAATTAACGGAACAGGCTAAAGGTTAACTAAGAAAACTTTTAGTAAACCTTAATACTAACTGATCATAATCTATGAAACTAGACGAATTTAAACCCGGGGTTTGGCGTAAGGGCTATGAATACCAATATTTTTTGCCCGAGCCGATCAACCATGAGTTTATTATTAATGACAGCAAAACCCAAGAATTATTAGAAAGGGCCTCGATCAAACTGGGGGAGTTAAATGCTTTCGCCAGGCTTGTACCTGATATTGATTTGTTCATCCGCCCCTATGTGATGAAGGAGGCGGTTACCTCAATTCGACTTGAGGGAACGCGAACCAATATGGAGGAAGCTTTTTCGGACGAGTTGGACATAAACCCGGAGCACAGAGACGATTGGACAGAGGTGAGTCGTTATGTGGCCGCCATGAATTACGCGCGGGGAAGACTGACAAAACTGCCCTTATCAAATCGCTTGATCAAAGACACCCATAAAATTCTTTTGTCACATGTTCGGGGGCGGGCCAAGAATCCGGGCAATTTCAGGACAAGCCAGAATTGGATCGGAGGGGCCGATATAAAGACGGCGACTTTTATTCCGCCGGCCCAAGAACATGTGCTGGACTTGATGTCTGACTTGGAAAAATTCCTTCACAACAGAGAAATCAATGTACCCCCTATATCTGGTCAGTCATAACGTCCTGGAACGGCCACTTTTATATGCCTCAGGTTTCTTTGAGCGCAATAAAACGCTGTACTATGATAAATTGACTTCTGTGAGAGAAAAAAACGATCTGCTGGCCTGGGTTCAATTTTGCCTGGTCGCGGTTGAAAAGACCGCCGAAAGCGCCGTCAATACTTTGCAAGAAATTATGATTTTGAAGGCAAAAATAGTTGATAACCAACTACCGACCCTGGGCAAAAAAGTCAAAAACGCCAACTTACTCTTAAATCTGCTGTTTTCCCGTCCGGTTATCACGGTGCAAACAATTGAAAAAGAGCTTGGTTTATCCAAGCCGGCGGCCAACAATCTGGTCAAGGATTTTTTGAAATTAAAGATATTAACCGAAACCACGGGGCGAAAACGCAACAGGCAATTTGCTTTTATTCAATATCTAAAACTCTTAACCAAAGAATAGGTTATATATAATAGAGACATTATATCAACTAACAAAAACAATTTGGTTGGCTTGCAGGCCATTACCGGTCACGCCAACTTGTCCCTCTTGGGGATTTACACGCACCCAACCCTCAAACGCACTCAAGAGAATCTTGAGAAGATGAGGATTAACAAAAATAGAAAGAAGAACTCTATTATAATAGAAGGCCATACGAAAAATTACTCTATCTTATAGAACACTGCATTTTTACCATGCAGATAATTGTGCATTAATTTTGTAGAAAATAATGGTTGAGCATTCGCCCAGTAAGCGGGCAGTTGATCTTTTAGTCGTGTCAACTCATCCGGGTCTTCGAGAAATAAATACTGTGGCTTAAGTTCAGAAACCAGAAGCGGCAGGTTGTCAGAACAAAAAACAATATCGATGGCTCTTGTTTTAGCATGCAAGGCCATGATCATGGCACTGTCGCCGGCAATAATCACGTTGCTCTTTTTTTCGTGATGGATTATTTGACTGACTTGCTCCATCGCAGTAAACAGCGAATACTCGCGGTGAAGATAGTAATTGAATATTTGCGCGGATTGAAGTAGTAAAATGGCCAAAAGCAGAGACCTTTTTATCCATTTTATTCTTTGTGGTTGATCGAAGAAAATGAAAAGCATTACAACAGTCAACAACCCCAGGAGGGGATAAAAAATACTTGCATACCGTTGGTTCAGGCTGGAAAATCGGTAATAGCCAAAGAAACACTGAAGGAGAGCTATTATAAACAGGGGGATATATCTCTTTTGGGGCAAATTTGTTGCAACTGTATCGCTGAAAAAATAGCCCGCCAGGCCGCAAATGGGCAACACCAAGGTAAGCGAATATCGGGGGGGGGAATATGCAAAAAATCCAAAAAATAGAATGCCAACCATTAACCAGATGGACCAAAGAACGGCGACAGGGGGAAGTTTGCTAGCACAATTTTCTTTATTTTTAATAGAATAGAGGAGCATCCATATCGCCAGCGAATAGGTAATAGGCATAAATTCATAGAATTTCAGATGACCAATGTATTGTGCATAGCTTTTAATGATAACAACTGGATCAAAAGATATTCGCGAGAGAATATTGATCTGATAAAAGCATTGCGAATCCTGGGGATAGTATGATTTCCAGCTTACCACCCCAACTATAAAAATAATACACATAGCTACCGAGATAGATATAAAGGAGCGCCGCCGTTTCAGTTGATAATAGCAAATGAGACCGATCATCACCAAAACAAAAAACATAATTGACGGTTTCGTCCAGTAGCCGGCAAAGATGGACAACCAGCAACTGGCGAGCCAATATGGTTTGCCCTCGCCGCGCAAATACCGCATCAGCGAATAGGCCGCCCATAACAAAAAACAAATCAGCAGGTTTTCAAGGAAGGCCAGCCGGTTGAAGATGATCAACGGAAAGTTAGTGGCGGCCAACAGCATCGGCAGGGTGGCCCCGCGGCCAATTGCTTCATTCGGCTGCGGCGGGTTATGACCAGGGAAATTATTACTTGTTATAATCAGATGGAAAAAATACAGGGAAACCAGCGAGCAAAGGACTCCACCGATGCGGAGGGCATAAAGGCTGATTCCGAATATTTTAAGCAGAACAAAATCAAAAAGCATAAATACCGGAGAACTGACGCCCGGATTATATCCGTTGGGTATATACCATTTCCCCGTAAGCGCCCAATTTAAGGCATTATTGGCCCACGTCCCTTCGTCGGCGAGAAAATCCCCCGATCGAGACATATCTGCGGCCGGCGCATCTGCATAGAGGAATATAATCCTGATACTCGCAGCAATTATCAATACGAGAATGAGCGGCTTGTGCTGAAATGCCCGCCAAGCTGGTTTAAGAGAAATTAAATTCATGGTAAAAATAAGCTTTATTAACTGTACGCCTTGAGCCGGGCTTATCGATTTTACAATTCTAATGCGATATTCAACAAGTAGCTTTTTTTTAAATTGTCATACTATCGCAATAGGATGCGCAGATGTCCGATGCTGGGAACGAGGAGCATCGATAGAATAGTCAGTTATTTCATTATCACTATTTTAGCAACTTTATTATTTTCTGCTGTTGTGAGAACGCAATAATATAATCCAGAAGACAATTGACTAGCATCTAGTATCTCAGAATAGATGCCCATTGCTTTGGGGCCGTTATGAAGAACTTTTACAATTTGTCCGATACTATTATACAGAATTAAAGATAATTGTGTGTCCTTCTTAAGACTATATGTAATTGTTGAAGCATTATTTGTTGGATTGGGATATATAGAAATAGTGTCATTTTCAATCACTGGAGCGTCGGCCTTTAATAAATTTAATCCGAAGCTCTCCGTTAAATCAATAAAATTATCAGATACCATCTGTCCTTCCAGGCGGAAAAAATAGTCAGTTGAAGAAACAATAATCACACTGTTCGTTCCTGCCGGCAAACTGCTGCTCGTCTGCTGATAAATAGTTTGAGGATAGCTTGGATTCCAATAATACAAACTCATATTATGAGCCTCTGGGGGAGGTGCTCCCCATTGTTAGGACAGAAAATGGGGTGAATTAAGGTGATGAATAATTCATCAGGATAACGAAAGGAGCCCGTAGGGCGACTGGAGTTATCCTGAATTTGGTAATTTTTCCAATCCCGGTCAAGGTTTGTTTACAGCCCCGTATAACATAGCTGGCGTCTTATAGCCAAGTGCCTGATGAGGCCTTTGGTAATTGTAAAAATGGAAATAGTTATCAAGTCCCTGCCACAACTCAGAGCCTGTTGCAGGGGCATTCAAGTAGACGTATTCGTATTTGACCGTTCGCCAAAGTCGTTCAACAAAGACGTTGTCCAGGGCCCTGCCTCGTCCATCCATGCTGATTGCAACTTTGGCTTTTTCGAGCACTGTGATAAATGACTCACTGGTGAACTGGCCGCCTTGATCGGAATTGAAGATCTCCGGCAACGCCATTGCCAAGGCCGCGATGAGTGCTTCTACACAAAACGAGGCATCCAGGCTGTTGGAGATGGTCCAGCTCAACACAAATCGGCTGAACCAATCCATAATCGCGGTCAGATACATGAACCCTTGCCGCATCGGAATGAAAGTGATATCGGTGCTCCAAACCTGATTGACGCGCTCAATGGGCAGCCCCTTGAGCAGATAGGGGTATATTTTATGCCCTTTCATGGGTCTGGATATATTGGGCTTAGGATATATCGCCTCCAATCCCATGAGCCGGGTCAATCTGCGGATGCGTTTGATATTGACATCGTATCCCAAAGAACAAAGGTGCTGATGAAGCCGTCGTACCCCGTAGTAAGGGGTGCGCGTGTATTGCTCATCCAGAAGCCGCATCAGCGCTAAATTCATTCCGCTCTCAGGACGCGGTTTGTAATAATACCCAGACCGGTGGAGGCCGAGCAGATCGCACTGTCGCTGAATACTAAGTTCTGTGTGACCGGCCTCGATCATCCAACGGCGCTGCGTCAAACTATAGTTGATGCTTTTTTTTTAACCAGTCCAACTCGGTCTTCAAGCGGCCGATTTGTTGGTACAATTGGTCTTCCAATTTATCGCGTTCTTTGCCTTCCTTGACCGAGTGGGCCGAGAAAACATCAATTGAATGCTCAAGCAGCTGCCTTTTCCACTCAACGATTTGATTGGGATGAATCTCAAACTCAGCCGCTAGTTCTGATAATGTCTTATGTTCACGAAGCGCTTCAAGCGCCACCTTGGCTTTAAACTCAGCACTGTAGCGAGTTCTCTTTCCCAACATTTTTCGCTCCTCTCTTAGAACAGAATAAGGTAAACATTTATCACCTTATTTACCTGTCCTAATTTTGGGGAGCATTACACCTAGCCTTATTAGTAATATAGTGTAGGAAAATTCAAAGTCAAGTGATATCTAGTCCACGAAGAACAATATGAATCGACTTGGACTCAAGAGCGCTGTCTATCTATGAAAGACTTATTCTCCAGAGATGGCGGTAGGCTGTATTAAGGAAATTATTCAAACCTTTACTCCTGAATGGATACCACATAGCGATTAGTATTCCTGGACATTAAAGTCATTTGATTATGTTCATTATCCACTGCTTAAAGGTTCTATTATTCCCTTGCTTTTTTCACCCTTTTGGGATAATTTACAAAGACTTATCAAGGAGGTAGAGCGTGGCGAAACTGCGTGTGGGGGTCATCTTTGGCGGCCGGTCGGGTGAGCATGAGGTCTCCCTGGTCACCGCCACCTCGATCATCGAGGCGCTGGACAAAAACAAGTACGAGATCATTCCCATCGGCATCACCAAGCAGGGAGCATGGGTTGCGGGTGAAAATGCGCTCGCAGAACTCAAGAACCATCGCCCCGGCCTGCCCGCCTTGCTTTCCGCCGACGCCGGCAGCCATCAGCTGCTGATGCAAAAGGGCGCCTCCGGCCTGCTGCCGGTTGAAAAGCTGGATGTGGTCTTTCCCGCCCTGCACGGACCCTTCGGCGAAGATGGCACCCTGCAGGGGCTGCTCGAACTGATGGATATCCCCTATGTCGGCGCCGGCGTGCTCGGCTCGGCCATGGCCATGGACAAGGTCGTCCAGAAGCATATCTGCCGCCAGCAGGGCATCCCCACCGTCGATTTCCTCTGGTTCCGCGACATCGACTGGCGCTCCGAGGGCGGCGGGCAGCCCTTCCCGGCCCTGCCCGACCAGCTCGCCAACCGCTCCCGCGAGGAGATCGTCGGCTCCCTCATCGACGCCCTCGGCCTGCCCCTCTTCGTCAAGCCGCCCAATCTCGGCTCCAGCCTCGGCATCAGCAAAGCCCACGACCGCCGCGAACTCTTCAACGCCATCGAGGAGGCGCTGCAGTACGACCGCAAGGTGCTGGTCGAAAAAGCTGTCGACCGGCCGCGCGAGCTCGAACTCAGCATTCTCGGCAACGAGTACCCGCGCGTCTCGGTCGCCGGCGAGGTCTTTCCCGGCAATGAATTCTACGATTACGACGCCAAGTACGTCGACGACAACAGCGGCCTGGAGATTCCCGCCCGGCTGACTCCGGGACAGCTGCGCGCCCTGCAGGAAACCGCCATCCGCGCCTATGTCGCCACCGAGTGCGAGGGGATGGCCCGCGCCGACTTTCTCATGGAGAAGGAGACCGGCCGCTTTTATCTCAGCGAACTCAACACCATCCCCGGTTTCACCCGCATCAGCATGTATCCCAAGATGTGGGAGGCCTCGGGGCTCCCCTACAGCGCCCTGCTCGACGAACTCATCGAACTGGCCCTGCGCCGGCAGGAGCGCCGCCGGACGCTGCGCACCAGCTATGAACCGAAGCGGGACTGGTACAAGGGATAGCTGCTTCCCGCCGGACCCACACCGGAAGCACCTGTGCACGGCCAGCAGCCCGGCGGCGGGCATGGCGCTTTCAGGCAAAATAACTCCAATCCAGATGAGGATTCATCAATGAAAAAGATTTTGTTCTATATCCTGTTATCGCTCCCCGTCGCCCTGTTCGCAGCGGAGAGACGCGCCTTCCAGATCGCCGATCTCTATGCCCTCAAATCGGTCAGCGACATCCAGATCTCGCCGGACAGCAGGCAGGTGGTCTTTGTCGTCGGCACGCAGGATCTCGCCAAATCCGAGCGCAACAGCGACCTCTGGCTGATGAACCTCGACGGCAGCGGATTGCGGCAGCTCACCTTCAGCCCGCAGGGCGATTACCATCCGCGCTGGTCGCCGGACGGTAAAACCATCGCCTTCCTCTCCGGCCGCGACCAGGGGGGGCAGATCTGGCTGCTCCCGGCCGACGGGGGCGAGGCGCGCCGCCTCACTGATCTGGCCGTCTCCCCGGGAGATCCGGAGTGGCTGCCTGACGGCGGCGGCTTTATTTTCACCACCATGGTCTATCCCGAGTGCGGCGGCGACGATGACTGCAGCAAGAAGATTCTCGAGACCATGGAGGAGGGGCCGGTGCAGGCCCACCTCGCCGACCGCCTCTTCTACCGCCACTGGACCTGGTGGCGGGACGGCCGCGTCATCCACACCCTTAAATACACCCTGGCCGACAGCCAGCTCACCGACCTCACTCCGGGCGCGATCGACCAGCCCGCCGATGCCGGCGCCGGCGGCCATGCCGGTTATTCCCTCTCCCCGGACGGCCGGGAGCTCGCCATCGCCCTCCATCCGGACCGCAACGATTACGAGACCACCGACAAGGATGTCTGGATCAAATCCCTCGTCAAAGGGGACAGCCTCAACCTCACGGAGGATAATACCGCCTATGATGGCGAGCCGGTCTGGTCGCCCGACGGCCGCTATATCGCCTACATTACGCAGAAGGTGCCGGTCTATGAAGCGGACCGCAAACGTCTGGCCATTTATGACCGCCAAAACGGGATTCATCGCATCCTCACCGAGCCGTTCGATTATTGGGTCAACGCTTTTCAGTGGGCTTCCGACAGCCGCAGCCTCTATTTCACCGCCGATGTGCGCGGCCATGTTCCTCTTTATCAGGTCGACCTGCAAAAGGGGGCGATCCGTCAGCTCCTCGATCTTCGCCACATCACCGGTTTCCGGGTCGCCCCGGATGGCAGGAGCGTGCTCTGCACCCGCACCAGCGTCGGCGAGCCGGTCGAGCTCTGGCGCGCCGATCTGCCCAAGGGGGACAAAATCAGGCGGCTGACCGCCTTCAATCAGGAGCTCGCCGGCGAAGTTGACATCCGCCCGGCCGAGGAACTCTGGATCCCCTCGCCCACCGGCAAACTGATCCACACCTTCGTGGTCAAGCCGCACGGCTTTGATCCGGCGAAAAAGTACCCCCTCATCATCAATGTCCACGGCGGGCCGCAGATGCAGTGGGCGGACGGCTTCCGCGGCGACTGGCAGGTCTATCCCGGGTCCGGCTACATCGTCGCCTTTCCCAATCCCCACGGCTCGACCGGCTACGGCCAGGAGTTCACCCTGGGGATTTCGAAGGACTGGGCGGGCAAGGTCTACGAGGATGTGATGGCGGTGACCGACTCGCTCGCGCGCCTGCCCTTCGTCGACGCCGAGCGCATGGGCGCGATGGGCTGGTCCTATGGCGGCTATATGATGATGTGGCTGGAGGGGCACACCACCCGCTTCAAGGCGATCGCGGCGATGATGGGGGTCTATAACCTGACCGCCATGTACGGCACCAC
>JAKQEE010000250.1 GCA_029558635.1 Pseudomonadota bacterium
GAGCAGATCATCGGTTCCGCTGCCGCTGATCAAATCAGCTGTCCGGTTATTGCCGTTAATAGTCAGGGTCAGGCGCGGCGTGCCGCCAGAAACCGTAACCGCATCGTTGAACTTAAGGCCAATCTCCATGACCTGTCCAACAACCAAGTTTTCTGTGACAATTCTTGGTACCTCATACGGATATGGCGCCACTTTTGCCCCCGTAGCAGGCGGAGCAACGCGGTCTATATCAGTACTGATCGCGTCCGCATGGGCTTCATATTCGGGGTCGCCTTCGGTGAATATACCACCAACCGTTCCGTTAACCGACTGTGCCACTTCGTCTACGCCTATTGTGGTCGATCCGGCAACCGTCCCCGCAAAAGTGACGGATCCATCCCGCACGCGAACCGACGAGGAGCTTGCTCCCGTCGCGGCAACATCTATATCCGTCCCGTGAAGGGTAATCGTTCCTCCGGGAACAAGAATGTCACGGACAATAGACCCTGATACATAATGAATGGTTCCCGTTCCGCCGAGAAGAGTGATTTTATCGGGTTCGACCTTAACCTGAGTATCCTGACCCGCCGTCATAATGGCCCCATCGGCAAAGCGCAGATCGGCAATTGCCCCACCTACGTTGGCTACCGTAATCGTGACCGGCATCAACAGGGTTTGCCCGACGCGCAAGGTCAATGATCCGGTTGTTTCGACGGCGGTTGCGCTGGTTGCTGCCACCACAGTCAGTTTCGAGGACGCTTGACGCCGTTTTTGAACACGGATGATATTCTCGCGCTGAACTTTCTCATACACATAATCAGCCACAGGAGCCAATTCTGTCCGCGGGCGTAATTGCAAATCCTGCGGCTGGTCAAATCGCCACGCAAACCGCAGGGCTGCCTCCACAGACGGGTCTTCTTGAGACTCTTCCCGTACCCCTAAGCGGAAAGACAAAGCCGGAACCGGAGAATATTCAACAGCGGCCACTGTCCCATATAAATCTTCCCCGTTCTTCTGATTATCCCATTGATAGGCTTGCAGCGATCCCGTCCAGCTCGGCAGTTCGGGAACTTGACCCCGCACTGTTACATCCCATCCGGCTGCGGCTTTCTCTTCATAATACAGATCAAGGTCTTTCCAGGTCGAAAGCGGCATATAGCGGTTTGCCGAAACCGCTAGCTGGCTGGTACGGGCATCAACCCCCAAGCTCATCCGGTTGTGATTGCTTTTAGGGGCATGATCAAAAAACACGTTAGCCCCGTACAAGGCTTTTTGGTCTTCCGTCAAGTAACGATACGCCAGTCCGGCATTGAGCGTG
>JAKQEE010000254.1 GCA_029558635.1 Pseudomonadota bacterium
GTGCGCCTTCTCTTCCACTGGGACCCGGCCGGAGTGCTTTTATGCCGAGCTGCTGCATCATGTTTTTGTGATCATCGTCCGTGGTCCAGTTTTCACTGTATGGAACCGCTGCATCCTGGGCAAGCGGGCCTGGCAGCGTCCATAACAGCAAGAGTCCGGCCTGCAAAAAGCTGATTAGGAAAACAAACCTGCGCTTTTCTATTTTCATAAATTTCTCTTTATGAGATGCGAATCTTGACGATGCTGCGACACGCTGGAGAGATCTTATCTTCTTCTTCAACTGCTCCATAGCTTATTCGCAAATGTGACTTTTAAACCAAGATATTGATTTTTTAGGGGCATTTGCAAATTTGGTTGTACCCCGGGGCGTGTCATCACGAAGGGCTGCGCCCTCCGATCGAGGCACAGCCCCGATTTTGGTACTGTTCCTGGCCTTCAATAAGTTACATAGATGATGGCTTGGTCCTGCCTTACTGGGTACTGCTTTATCATCCTTTTGGCTTCAACATACCGTGCATTCCGAGCCAGCGCACAAAGGCGTCGAACCAACCGGTGCTCGTCGTTTCCTTTGGGTACATCCCGAAGCCGTGGCCGCCTTGTTCAAAAAGATGGAATTCAACGGGGCGCTTCGCGGCTTTCCAGCTGTCGATGAGCCCGTAGCCGCTGTTCGCGAAGAAAGGATCGTCTGCAGCCAAGGCGATAAACAGCGGCGGCGCATCGGCCGGCACCGTGACCGTCGCGAGAGGACCGTAGATGTTGCCAATGAAGGCGGGCTTCGCATCCTCGCCCGCAAGCGCGGTCGACATGGTCAGCATAGCGCCGGCGGAAAAGCCGACCATGCCGATCCGATCGGGGTCGACATGCCACTCGGCGGAACGTTTCCGGATAAGCGCGAACGCCGCGCGGGCGTCGGCGATCTGCGGTGCAAGCCCGGCCATCGCTTTGTCCGGGTCGGGGCGCGTTGGCCGCGCCGCGGAAGAAAACATATCCCGCATGGATTTTTCGAACGCCGGCATGTCCGCCGGTGTCTGGTTCAGGCGGTATTTGAGGACAAACGCGGCGACACCCTTTTCCGCCAGCGCGCGGGCGACGTTCCAGCCTTCATTTTCCATTGACAAGGTGAGGAAACCACCGCCGGGTGCGACGACAACGGCGGCACCGCTTGCTTTGGCGGGATCCGGAAGAAAGGGCGTCAGCGTCGCAACTGTAACGTTTCGCGCGAAGTGACTGCCGTACTGCATGTGCCAGGCCTCCGGGTTCGCCGCACCAGGCAGCGGACCGGTCCCGATTTCGATCGCATCGGGCTGGGAAGGCGTTTCGATGGGTGTCATCCGGTCGTTCTGCGCCAGGGTCTGAGATACAAGCGCGGCGACCAATACAAAAACAGCGACTGCCGAACGAGAATGGCTTGCCCTCGCGAACGCTCGCTTGGTTGAAAGATTCGAGATTTTTCTCGTGTCATCTTCTCCAGTTGTTCGAATGAATGGTGGGGTGATCAGCTGTACTAATGAATTAAAAAGTCCTATGCATATAGGATAATTGCGGCCCATCCAATTTTAGTGAATTCCTTATTTTTACGAGAATCACCTAATATTGCTAACGAAGCACCACTAGCAGTTAGTAGTTGACCTGTCAATTATAAAATAACATATAATATTACCTTTTTATATGCCTAACGCGCGGCTGTTAGATGGCCGCGGAATAGAGTGATGAATCTGCCTGGATGAATGGCTTTTCGGTTACCTCTGCAACATTATACGAGGCACATCACCAGCGGCCATCCACACCAGCCGATGGTTGGGCGATCTTGGCTTTGACAATCGCATCGCTCCACTTACCGCCGGAATCATACATTTCTTTAAATATAGCTCATTATTGATTTGAGGTCAAGTTCTTTGTAGAGTACCGATCTCAGGGCAAGGATCACTGGCGATTTTGACTCTTGACGCATTTTTGATTTGCTGTTGCGTGAGAAAAAGATCGATAAGAATGTGGTGCATTCGATGCGGGGATGGCCGCACTCGGTATTCAACATCGACAACTCGGTACAGATTGGGTCAGAGGATGAAGAAGGCATGCAGCGATTGATCTCCTATGTTTCGTGTTGTCCCTTTTCGCTGACGCGAATGATCAGGGTTACTGAAGATGGACAGGTGCTCTATCGGGCCGGGAAAAGCAAGTGTGTGCGGTTTCCGCAGCCTGGTGATGATCGGCTCAGGGAAGGCATGTCACGCAATTTCCAGATATTTGATGCGCTGGAATTCCTGGCGGAGGTGACGCAGCATATACCAGACAAGAGCCTGCCCTGAGCGTGCCGAAGGGATGCGGTGTCCCGGCCGCCGCCGGCAGTAAGTCGAGTGGCAGAGCGTGAGCCAAGCTATGATTTTGGCTATTTTGACCGTGTCTGCATTTAACGAGTCCTTCCTTAATTCCTGCGCAAGTTAATCCCGTAGCGATATTGCCTATTTATATGTTTATTAGAAATTTCACTTGGTTTTCAGAGTCTGATTAGCTAATTTACCGGCAGGTAAGAAGCTATGAGGATGCCGGATATAGCTTGGCGCTCTGAAAAAGAGGAAATGGCTGGGTATCAGGCGCCTGACAAAGGCTGATTCCTCGATTTTTACGACCTCAGCAAAGTCAAATTCTCTATCAATCGTAAGGCGGCTTGCAGCATGCCCACAAAGGCCAGCGCGGCGCCTGAGATTCAAGGCCAAAAGCGCATCGTTAAAAAATTACACTACATGAGGAGTTGGGTATGCGTATAACCATGATAGGGCACAGCACGGTTTTGATTGAAACGAATGGGAAGAAGATTCTTACCGACCCATACTTTGGCACACGGGGAAATCCAGCCTTCGCACGTTGTGGTAAACCTGCAAAGTCGCGCGAGGAGATGATGGCCGTAGATGGAATACTCGTTTCCCATGATCATTGGGATCACACGGATGGGAAGTATCTACGTATGCTTGGGGAAACGCCAGTGCTTGCTCCAAGGTTGACGAGTTGGTTAATCAAGTTATTGGGAGGACGGAACGTTATAGGGATAAAGTCATGGGAGAGTAGGGAGATTGGAGGCGTAACAATCACGGCAGTGCCTGCTGTCCACATGACAGTGACAGTGGGATATGTACTGGAGAGTGAAAATCAACGGGTCTTTTTTGCGGGAGACACTTTTTATTCGGGGTTCATGAAAAAGATAGGAGAAAGATTTCGAATCGATGTAGCACTAATGCCCGTGACGACTTATCGAATTCCAATGACGATGAGTGACAAGGGGGCTGTGAAAGCAGTGCAGATGATAAAGCCTGGAGTGGTTATACCGATACACTTGGGCATCATTCCACGTTCACCGATACTTCGCACAAGTCAAACACCCGAGCAGTTTACCCAAAGGTTGAAAGACAGTGGAGCAACAGCGAAAGTGGTTTTACTCCGAGAAGGTGAAAGTTATGAGATCGGTTGATGAAACGGTTGGAAAAGCGCTTATCGTATTACGATATGAATTTTGACGGATTCATGCAATGATTTTTTGGTTTTCTAACCCAAAGTGCTAGCCGCTGGAGCCGCATAAAATGAGCCTGCTGAAGCGACATTACTATCTACCGCAATTATTCACTGTTATCGCGACAGGCGGCAAAGTTCGGTTACTAACTTGTATTTGAAAACGAATTAATCATTCAATTCACTATTATTCAAAAGCCTATGGCCTTCGAATACAGTAAGAATTTCAATATAGTCTCTCTTGACTCTATATACTATTCGATAGTTATGAAACAATAGTTCGCGGATGTCTGGCCGGGAAATTTCGGGGACAACCCTGCCAATTTGAGGGTTACTGATGATAATATCTGTTCGATCAATAATTTTCTGGATACGTAGCCTTGCACGATCGGGATTATTATGAGCGTTATAGGTCTTAATATCTCTCAGCCTTGTAAGTGCTTCATTAGTCCACATAATTTTCATATACTACGTTTCGTTAGTGACAGGTTCGAATAAATTGGAAATTGCTTCTTCCGTGGTGAAAAGCCTGCCTTTTTCCGCGTCGTCAATACCACGATCGACAGATAATAAAAAAGATCTTCTGTAGATGAGCTCATCATACTCTTGCGGAGATAGCAGAACCCCGGCAGGCCTGCCATTTTGTGTAATAATTAGTGGTTGGCCAGTCTCCTGGATACTCTTGAACCATTTCGCGATTTTTGTCTTAAACTCGCCAATAGGAATAATATCGTTTGCAATAGATAATGTTTTCATAAATAGCTCCTAATTTAGGTTGTTATTATAACCTAAATATAGCCTCAAGAAGTGATATTGTCAAGCGGAGATTGACTCGTATAGCGATTCGGTTCAGCCGCGGCGCGCAGTGGACCGTCCGCTGCAACTGGTTGTTAGGATACGTCGTTCAATCTTGGCTTTCCTCATGAGTCTTTGTTCCGGTGGAAGAATCGTGATAGCGCCAACGCCGCGATGGGGAGTCCGACGCCGTAGCCGAATATGCCTATCCGCTGAAGCGCCATATCGCCGACAATGGGGCCAATGGCGCCAAGCAGCGATAGCGCACCTGCTACAACGAGAGACCATCGGGCAAAGGCCCGGGTTCCGGATCCGACGAAAACAAGAGCGGCGCAGAGGAGGGACAGTCCCAGGAAGATATCCCATGCAAGAAGCTCAACGGCGTACAGCGTCGACGGCCATTCAAGAACGGCAAAATCAGTTTGGCGCCCGGACGTCAGCGCTACGAAGTGAACGGCGCTGGTAAGGCTCGCCATGACCCCAGCGAAAACCAGGGCCATGACACCAAATATCTTGCGATCCCGGCTCGCAGTTTCATAGATCGATGCCATGACAGCAACGACGAGAGGAGCCGACAGCAATGTAAGCACCTCCATCACGGCGAGGGTCGGATCCACGATCGGATCGTCGAAACTGGCTTGGGAAATGCCGAACGCCACGACCACCACGTACGCTACGCCCACGACGAAAAGGCCGATCGATGAAAGATACCCGATTCTGTTAGCCAGACTCATGCGCAGTCTCACGGATGTCGCATCCTAACACCGGCGATAGGCTGCGAGGCAGTGGCCGCGCTTCCCCGCCGTCGCGGCCACGCAGCGGCACCTTGTCGCATTCGTCCGGGTGTCGGCGCGAGCCTCGTCAGCTTCATCACCTTGTTCTGCGGCCCCTCCCTGCTTTCGAACTCCGAACTCATCTCGCCGTCGTCCGTGCACCTTGTCCTGGAAGTAGCCACGCGAGTCCAAGTACAGCGATGCCGCCCACAGCGGTGACAGGCTGCATCCACGACACGTATCCGATGATGCCGAGCTGTACGCTGATCCAGACAAGGACCACTACGCCAGCCCACAGTCCCGCCGTGCGCGCCAGCCGGGAGTTCGCAAATGCCGCGATCGCACCAGCCAGGAATGATCCGCCCACGACTACGAGGAGAATCAGGCTGGGTATGAAGTAGTCCCGGAAAGGGCTTCCGCTCAGCCACTCCAACGGCACGCCCTTCGCTCCGGACAGCCCGTAGTATCCGCCGTAGGCGGCGTTCAGCGCGCCGAACGTGAGCAGACTTCCGAGGACATATCGGATTCCTGACGAACGTCTAGCAGTTGCTGTCATCCGATCCTCCCGCCGTGGTCCGCAGAACGGGCCGACGGATCAACCGCATGGTCCGAAGAAAGCGAAGCTTTCGGAGGGACGGCTCAGCGGCAGCGAAACGCTGTCCGCTGCAACCGGTTGTTGGGCCCTGTCATAGTCCACTATATCATTGTGAGCAAGCGATCCACGCGAACCTCGAGATCAGCCCTATGGAGAAGGCTGTCAACCCATTTTCGGGGTATCCCGGAAAAGCCGAATCGCGCGCCAAGAATAGCTCCTGCTACTGACGCATTGGTGTCTGCGTCGCCGCCCTCATGGATTACTGAGAGTATTCCGTCCCGATAGGTGATAGGGTGAATCAAGGCCCAGATTCCTGTCGCCATAGCCTTGAGGGTATAGCCAATCGAATTGGGTTCATCTAGGGCCAATTTAGCGATCTCTGACTGCGATGCCTTCTCAATGTACTCACGCACTCGCGCGTCGTACTCGTCCGCTGTTACCGTCAAGTCGTCAACCAAGCGATCCGCATGGATGCCTTCTCTGAGCAGTGACCGGATCGCCAAGCAAATAATGACGCACGAAGCTACGCATCTGGGGTCGTAATGCGTAATCCTGCAAACTGTCTCCGCGTTCCTCCTGACAGCATCAGCGGATTCACTCTCCCAGACGCCAAGTACGGATGTCCGCATTACGCCCCCATTCGCGGCTGCCTGCTTCCCGGAAGATAGCCACACACGTTCTGAAGCTGCGTGCGGCTGCTGTCGGAAATCTGGAGAGTACACCACGTTAGCGACTGTTTTCCCGATACCCATCCCGCCCTCGCAAGCCCACCGGTGGATGCGGAAGGCCACATCCAATATATCGATTCTGCCCTGAGTCAGCAGGCTGTCCAGTATGCATAGCATCTGATCTGTATCATCTGTCCAATCCCCAGCCGCCCACCGGCTTCGGTGAGCATCCCGTTTGATTTGTCCAAGGTCTTCCAAACGGTTTGGATAGTAGATCCTGACCTCTTGTTTGGAGAGGAATTCCGTCCCAAGCCCAAGGGCGTCACCAATGGCGTGGCCAAAGATGACCCCACGCACCTTGTCCTCATAAACAGCACGTTCCATTGCGTTGCTCCCCTGTGTCGGCCCAACGCCGCGCATAACGCGCCAGAAAGGGTGGGCGCAACAACACTTGAAGTAATGCACCGGATTTTCCCGCCCGCCCTTTGCGCTCCGGTGCAAGCGTTTGTTAGGCAGATCATCCTGTTATCAGGAAATTATACCTCGTTCTTGTCTCTCTCATCTCTCTTTGCACTCCTGTCTTTCACACTATGTTATTTCAAATACGATCTATAGCAATCCTTATCGTTGATACGCCAATTCCCGTATCGATACAAAGCGTAAATTTCTCATCTTTGTAAATATAAAAATTGACATATTTTGTACATACTGAATAAAGATTGGGGGTGATCTGTGACGTTGGTATGGTTTTGAATAACATACATACACCTTCTGATGTTAATATGACGATAGATGTTTTCTATACGCCTAACGCGGAGTGCCACCAGCTGAGCCGCATTAAGACTAACTTCGACGTCGCGCATGCAATTGCGTTCTCAAAAGTGGTAGCGAAAGCGAAC
>JAKQEE010000259.1 GCA_029558635.1 Pseudomonadota bacterium
AACGCTACCCATCAGGCGCGCCTTCAGGCGTCGCTTGCATGGGTTTGTTGGCCTATGCCAATTTCTTTCTCGCCGGTCGCACTTCGTAGAGGGCAAGGTCTTCCTTCACCAGGCTGGCAGGTTCGGCGGTAGCTTTCTCAAAGACAAGTTTCGTGGTTGCAAACAGGTCGGCGTTCTCCGCCTTCAAATACCGTGCGGCCATCCGACAGTATTCTGGATCGATATCAATTCCGATACTGTTACGACCTGTTCGCAGTGCCGCAATCATCGTGGTCCCTGAACCACAGAAGGGATCAAACACCGTGTCGCCCGTGAATGAGAACATACGTACGAGCCGGGTTGCAAGTTCAAGGGGGAATGGCGCCGGGTGCTGTTTGGTGGACGCGCCGGTGATGTTCCAAATCTGCTGAAACCAGCGGTTAAACTCTTCTTTGTCAATGCGGCTTGCATCTCTTTGCATATTGGTCGGTTGCCGATAACCGCCCGGTTTCCTCTGCATGAGAATAAACTCCATATCATTCTTGATGATGGCGTTTGGTTCGTAGGGCTTTCCGAGAAACTTCGATCCGTTGGAGACCTCGTATGAAGCGTTGGCGATCTTGTGCCAGATAATCGGATTCAGATTATCGAACCCGATTCGCCGACAAATAACGCAGATATCCGCATGCAGTGGAAAGACAAGGTGCCGTCCGAAATTACGTCGAGCGACACAGACATCCCCGACGACACAAACGAGACGCCCTCCGGGAACAAGAATCCGGTAGACGTGCCGCCAGACCTTTTCCAGTTCAAACAGAAATGCCTCGTAATCCTGAATGTGTCCAAGCTGATCGGGGTGTTCGTTGTAGCGTTTGAGACTCCAATAGGGCGGAGACGTAACAACAAGATGGACTGATTCATCATGCAGGAAGGATAGCTCCCGCGCGTCACCGTTAATCAGTCTATGAGTCGTTTCTTCCATGCCGTTACACAAATGCCGCAAGATGGCTGATAAGGACTCTGGCGAAGCGCACAAGCGAAAGGTCGTCTGCTGGTGTCGAAAAATGGCCAAGGATGCCATCATCCTGTGTCGAGGCAATAAACGCTGTTGCTGTATAATGGCGTTCAAGCACAAGCTTCCGACAGAATAGCTCATACCGCAGCTTATACGAAGCGCCGACGAATTCTGGGAACACCTTGAAGTGCGGTTCCTGTACCTTCACGGCCCTATTGGAGGCATCGCAATCCTCCAGCATGAAGAAATAACCGAGAAAAGGCTGGGGACTATCAAGATACGCTCGCTCTCGGTAGGCCGTCCACAGATCAAGAGCACTTCCCATGGCTTCTTCAGTTCGGTTGTTGAAGTTATTGCCGAATGAGGGGCCGACTTGCGATTTCGCCTCGATCACAGCAAGAAGCTTGTTTTCCCGCACGACAAGCAGATCCCATTCTTTGGTAGGACGAAAGAATCCCGGCAATTCAACAGCCCGTTTACGAAATACACATTGCTCGGGTATGCCAACCGCGACAATAAATTCCGTAAAAAGGTCAATAAAACCATTCATCTGAGCGCCGCCTGTCACAGCACTACGCAGCCCCTGATCGGCCGTTCCGCCAAGCCTCTGCTTGTCCCTCTGTCCTGCACGCGTTTTCCAATAGTGGGCCACAGCCGAGCCGGCACGCTCAGTTAAATCCTTCAGTATGTCATCTATATTCATGGGCTTCATGTACCAGCTTCCTCATTATATTTCAACTGGCCAACG
>JAKQEE010000280.1 GCA_029558635.1 Pseudomonadota bacterium
CGAAGCTTTTCTCAAGTCGCTCCTGTCGGTCGGTTATCGCCTGCCGATCAAGCGCGTGCTGCTGTCCACCGGTCCCATCGAAAGCAAGGCCGAATTTCTGCAGAGCACCCGTATGTTGCATGAACTCGGCATCGAATTTTATGCCACCGGCGGAACCAGCAAGTTCATGCAGGACAACGGCATTCCGGTGACGAAATTACACTGGCCGTTGAGCGGACGAAAACCCAATGTGCTCGACATTATCGCGGAGAAAAAAATCGATCTGGTCATCAATATTCCAAAAAACTATCAAGAAGAAGAATTGACCAACGACTATATCATCCGGCGCAAAGCAGTCGATTTCGCCATCCCGCTTTTTACTAATCTGCAGCTTGCCCGCCGGTTCGTCGAAGCGATCAATCGACTGGGCATCAAAGACCTGCAGATCAAAAGCTGGCGGGAGTACGAATAAAAACGTTGTGGTTGTTCGAGAAAGCGTTAATGATACTCTATGCCATTCGCCAACTCTATAGTGTCGATTTTTCAGTGGATGCCTATTAATTAAAAATTGGTTTGTGAAGGAATTGCGTTGTTATTGCAGTGGTACCTGATCTGCTTAGGAAAACGAATTTGATGCAGACAGATTGCTACCCGTGCTATTCTATTACCCTGGTGCATCGAGAAAAGAGATCAACAATCCGTGGCCAGAGTCGATAAGAAAAAAATCTATCCATCCAGGCGAGATTCCACCAGTTTGTGGCAAGAAACACAGCGGCGGCTGCAATATGCGGTGGTGATGGTGCTTTGTGTTCTGGGCTTTGGAACGATCGGGTATATGATCCTGGAAAAATATACGCTGATCGAAGCGCTGTATATGACCGTCATCACCATCGCAACCGTAGGCTTTCAAGAAATTCGCATTCTCTCCGACAATGGTCGATTGTTCACCATTTTTCTAATTTTTCTCGGCATCGGCACCGGCAGTTACTCCATCGGTATCATCGCCGCTATGCTGGTCGAAGGATATATGTTGGATATTCTCAAGGGGAGAAGAATGGTCCGCGAAATCACATCTTTGCGCAAACATGCGATTGTCTGCGGTTACGGCAAGATCGGCCGTGAGGTTTGCGTTTCCCTGGCCGAAGCGGGGCAGGCTTTCGTGGTGATCGACAATAACGAGGACAAAATCGAGCAAGCGTTGGAAAAGGGCTATCTCGCAGCAGTCGGTGATGCAACAGATGATGAAGTTCTGCTCAGAGCGGGTATAAAAAATGCCAGTGGATTGGTCAGCGCCATTTCCGAGGATTCAGCCAACATCTATCTGGTACTCACAGCACGTGCTCTGAATGACCGTCTGATGATTGTTGCACGTGGTGTCGGTGAAGCCTATCAGAAGAAAATGATTCGAGCCGGGGCGAATAAAGTGGTATCACCCTTTGAAATCGGTGCTCGTCGTATGGCTGCGCTGCTTTTGCGGCCGGAAATTGTCGATTTTCTAGAAGCTCTGAGTCCGGGTCGGACTTATGGGCTTCGTATTGAACGGATCGAGCTTAAATCAGGCAGTCCTTTGGTCAACAAACGATTGCAGGAATCATTTTTCAAACGGGATACCGACGGAGCGATGGTGTTGGGCATCGGACGACCCAACGGAGAAATGAAAATCAACCCACCCGGCGAAACAATGATGCAAGCAGGCGATAACCTTTTATCCATCGGCAACGACACCCAACTGCAAAAATTGACCGAACTGGCACAGTGAATGGAATTTGGTACAACTGTGATTGGCTGAATTGCACCTGGAATAAATAATGAGCAAACCTTTGACCATATGGCGCGATTTCTGGCGGTGTGCGCATCGCGG
>JAKQEE010000290.1 GCA_029558635.1 Pseudomonadota bacterium
TATCCGCCCGCACCTGCCCTTCATCGCTTGCGCGGGTGCCGACTGGCAATTCAGGCAGGCCCTTGATCCCCAATTCCTTAAACGTCTTTGTGATTGAGGTCAGCACGCTTCGGCAACCCCAGTGACGCGACGGCCCCCCTTTAAACGGCAATGTCGTGCCGTTGATCGGGTTTCCGTCCAAATCCCATTCAGCGCCGGAATAAGCGACACATACCGGCGTCGTATGTCCGTCCATCGTGGAGAGCTGCCTCACACCCTTGATGATGTCGCTGTTTGCCCTGTACGTCGCAAGGCGGGCGTCGGCGGCCACCTGCATGACGGAGGTATGCACTAAGGCGAACGCATTTTGACGCGCTCCCTCAAAAATGCCCGGTATGCCGAGCTTTTCCGACCCGGCAACCCGGCGGACAATCTGCGTCATGGTTTCGTTTTGTGCTATCCCCTGCCGGACTTGGGCGGCAAACTTAAATGCCAGATCGTTGCTCTGTTTCGCCCACCAATCGGCGGACTTTGCACCCTCAATCAGCGAACCGTTGATTAAAGCCTTCATCGCGGCCGTAGTCGGCAGGGTGGCTTCAAGGCCGATTGCGGCAAGCGGCTTGATTGAGGCTTCGGCTTCCACCTTTGCCAATCCCTCAAAATCGAGCGTGGTTTGAATCTGTCCGTATCCGTGGTCAATCACCGCCTCGCATTGTTTCAATAGTGTTATGAGCCGCCCACGCGTGAAATCGGTTACATCCCCGGCCCGTAGCTTCGCCACCAGCTCCGCCCGCATATCCACAAGGACGGCCAGGACTTTCTTCTTTTCGCCCGCTGAAAAGCGCATCAAATAGAGTTGGCGCGTCAAGGCGCGGTCTGCAAGGTATGAGTCAAGGGTTTTCGGCATTAGGGAAGCCTCTTAATTTCGATATTCGGAAACGCATCCGTCATGCGCTGAAGGATATTTGTTTTTATATGTTCTGCTATTGCTCTCATGAGGTTCGGTGGTACACTATTGCCTTGCCGGTTGTAAATATCTGTCCATTTTCCCGACCACTGAAATGAATCAGGAAAGCTGGCAAACCTTGCCCGTTCTTT
>JAKQEE010000304.1 GCA_029558635.1 Pseudomonadota bacterium
AACGCCACCACGGACCTTTCCGGACAGGCAGCGGGCGGCGTAGGCGTCATCATTGACGCGGCATCGAAGAAAAACGACGCGGGGCGTTTCGACAACCGCAAGACGACGCGGACGGCGAAGCCATACGGGCCGGTTACTTCCATTCATGGATCGCCGCTTGTGGAGGAAACCGTCGCGCGTTGGCGCAATCAGGATTCGATGCCAAGTCCGGGCACTCCAGCAGACGGAACGATGGTGGATGTCTCTGGGAGCATCAACGATGCGGCGAAGATTGACGTTACCACGACTACGCGGCGGGCGATTGCGAAGGAAAAGACCGGAATCAAGACCGGCGAAAACGAGTTTGAGAACGAAACAACCGACCTTCACGTAAACAAGGAGTCCGTCGTCATCGTGCGGGCCAGCGGCGAGGTGGTTGACGCCAGCCTGTCGATCAGCGAGTTCGGGCTGTTGAGCGGGAGCGTGAGGAAGCGCAAGGGCAAGCAGGTGGTTTCGGGGCCGTTTACCGAACACGATGACGGGTATAAAAAAGTTACAAAAACGATTCATCGAAACATCGACAATCCTCCGGTTATTCCTTTCGACGACAATGGACATGACATTACCGTTTCCATCGCTGAAAACGGAAAGAAAGATGTTGTTGAAACGCAGGTAACAGCCAAAAAGTTCTTTTTCGACGTAGACGAGCAAGCGGAGGGAAATCAGGCTCCGCGTTATCAAAGATTTGTTTACGGGCTAAAGGGGAACAGGGAAATCGAACCAGAGATTCAGAATTTCTTTACGAAGGTTAAGGCACAGACTGGACACCAGTATCGGGTTTCGGCAAGCATTAACCGAGACGAAAACGGATTTTACATCCTTACCCTCACCGCAAATCCTAAAGATTCGGGCGGTGGCGGCGGTAGCGCAACGCAATGGGAACAAGGGCTTGATATTAATTGGCCGGAGGCCGTGAAATACCAAAACGTAACGACAACAAAGGCATATACAAAGCTAACAAGTAGCAGGGCGAACGCGCAAGCGTTTGTAAACTTCAACCACGGGGTTCTTGTGGATAGCGGTGTTGGCGGTCAGACCGGCGCGCACTATATCGGTCGCGGCAGGTTTCTTGTGGTCAAGAACATCAAGGTGACATAGGCACGGAATGAGCAACGACCTGTCATCCCTAAAAGCCTCCATTAATATTGCCCTGAATGCAATTTCGCAGGTTGAGGCCGACGTTTCCGTATTGAAGGCGCAGGTTGAAGAAATCGACGGTGACTATCCGTGCATGATCCCCTGCATTCCAAGTGGCGGCGATACCGAAGGCGACTACGCATTCAAGATCACCGCAACGGAAGAACTTGACGGCAACGGCGATCCATACGATCCGCCGAAGTTCACCGTCAAAGTTCTTGGCGGAACGGCGCAGACGCTTGGGGGGACGCCATATGTTTATGACGACGAAGAGTTGAGCAATGTCGAAGAAGGCTGGCACATTTATGTGGTATATGAAAATCTTGAGCCAGCGCCGTCATTCACGGAATACGGGGAATGGCGACCCGGAATAAAGGCCAGTTCGGAAACCGATATGGCGGATTATACGGCACCGCGTGATCTGGTGTTTGAAATCGGGCGAATATCAAAAGAATACTCCGGTAATGTCCGCCAAGGACACAAAGGAAACATTGTCATGCCCGCGATTTCCAACGTGGTGGACATACAAACGCAGTTGCCATAATGAGTTGGGGCGCATTCAACATCTGTTCGGAAGGCCACTCGATCCACCACAACGTCGATCAGGCGGCCGGTGCGAAATATGGCGTCCGCTACCCGCACGAATTTGACAGCCGAGGGTTGCGCTTCTGGTCAACGCCGATGGGGGCCGTGTTTGATCACGGTCGTCTTGGGCGAAGCTGGGAGGCAACGTCGTGGCTATACCAAAAGAACGTCTCGCCAACACCCACGATCACCTATGAAAAACCGGCAACCGCCCCAAACCCGGCCATTCACATTTCTACACTGGCCGGATACGACGTATCCGAAGACGGCCCGTATTTCGCCACGTTCCAAAACCAATGCGACCGCATTTGGTACGGGCAGAACGCGAAGCACTCCTATGTTTTAGAGAATTATGTTTTGGACATCGGAACAGGCGGATGGTTGCGGCCCGGAAAGGGCGTCAAGAGCAATGTCAAGTCGGCGCAAAACCATTACGAACAGCGTCCGTTCATGGCCCCGACGATGCCGCATGA
>JAKQEE010000317.1 GCA_029558635.1 Pseudomonadota bacterium
TCGAGGTTCAGTCGCTTTTTGACAATGGCCACCAGAACGTAAACCGTGAGGGCAATCCAGATTTGAGTCTTCACGGCGTTCTCGGTGGTGCCATAAAACGCTTTGATGCGGAGGTGTTGTTTGATCCATTTGAAAAACAGTTCGACTTTCCAACGGCAGCGATAGAGTTTTGCGATACTGAGCGCCGACAGCGAGAAGTTGTTGGTCAAGAAAGCCAGCCATTTCCCGCTTTCGGCATCGTAGAAACGGATGCGTCGTAATGGCACGGGATAGTTCTTCTTGGACAGAGGACCGCACAAGCGGATGGTTTGATCGCACTGCAGTCCCGTTTGCTTGTCGACAGGACGCGAATCCAGGCGCTTGAAATCGAGACGCTTCTTGGCTCGGGTAATGAAAAAGGCCAAGGCTTGATTCATTCGATAAAGCCGGGCGAAGTCGACATAGCCCCGATCCATGACGTAAATGGATTCGGGTTCCAAGGGCAATTGGTCGAGGATGTTGACATCGTGAGTCTTGCCGGGAGTAATAATAACAAGGGCGGGAATGCATCCGCGCAGGTCCAACAGCGTATGCATTTTCACCGCCCCTTTTCGCTTGCGGAACTTCGCCCAGGGAAAAAGCGAAAGGCAAAGATCGATCGTCGTAGCGTCCAGCGCATAGGCGGTTTGTTTGAGTTGGAGGCCAAATTCGTCGCCCGCATAGAGTCTTCGGGCTTCGGCAATGAGGACTTGAGCGAACTCGGCGAAGATCCGCCAGTCGCGATTCTCGTTGGCGTCGGCCAGCGTACTGCGGGAGACACGGCTGCGAATGCCCATGTGATAAAGTTTCGGTTGCACCGCCCGGAGCACCGCTTCGATGTCTCGCAGACTCTCCCGGTAGGTCAGCTGCGCAAAGGCCATACAGAGAAATTGATCGAGACAGGAGAACTTCTGAACCTTGTATTCGCCCCGGTAACGGGCAACGCATTTTCGAAACTCCGCCAAAGGAAGAAAATCCATGACTTGCGAGAAGATGGTGCGCCCTGAGTTCATTGGCCGTCTCTCCCATCGAAGATTGATGGCCAAAGAGCATAACGAAGTTCAAATCGATTTTA
>JAKQEE010000182.1 GCA_029558635.1 Pseudomonadota bacterium
GTTTAGGTTCTGGCAGGCGACCATTGTGGTGCCGGTTCCTAAAAACAAGTCAAGACACGATTTCCTTGAAAATGCTCCTATAAAGTGCGCCGCAAAGTCTGTTGGAAATGCGGCACCATGAACGGCTGCAAATTCATTGACGTTAATGGTGCTTGTATAGACATTAGAAAAGGTGCCGCGAAAGTCTGCCGTTTTTATCGCTCGCGTCGGTTTCCCCTCGCCCGATATGAAAAAGACATATTCAAAACTGCTATTCATGACACGCTCAGCCATTGCGGGCTGTTGGTTCGTTTTATGCCAGACAGCTACATCGGCAAAACGGTCAACGTATTTATATAAATACTCTATCAATGCGGTTTTATTGCCAGATAATGATTGAACATTTAACAAAAGATATTCCGTGTGGCTTAACGCATTGTCCGTTATGTCGCATAGCATCGCAAGATATGAATCATGGTCAAGATCATCCTCACCGCCGCTGTATGCACTCCCGCTTGCTTTTAACTTCTTGTCTCTATTACTGATTGCAATGTTTCCGCCAAGATTATAGGGCGGAGACGTGAAACAAATATCCGCCCTTTCTTCGCCCATCACCCGCGCCACGTCCTCGGCCTTCGTTGAATCGCCACAGAGTAAAACGTGATCGCCGATTTTCCAAAGGTCGCCCGCCTTTACCTGCCATATTTTATTCAGCTCCTCCGCCCGGTCGATCTGAGGCTCGGCGTCGGCTGGGTCGGTCTTCTCTTCCACAAGCCAGTCCTCCGGCAAATCCACGCCCCACTCTACCAAGGGCAGGTCAGACCAAGACGAACTCAATAAATCCATATCCCATTCGCCAAAGGCCGCATTGTCTTTGATAATAAACTCCCGCTTTTGTTCAGGCGTTAGGCCGGTGACGATCTTTGCCGTGCATTCCTTAACCCCGGACTTTTTAAGGGCAAGCAGGCGCATATTGCCGCCCAAAACGGTCATGGTTTCGTCAACGACGATCTCCCGGATGGACAGCATATCGGGAAACTCTTGAAGCGACTTGACAAGCCTTTCCATTTCTTTGTTTCCGATGCGCCTCGGGTTGTCGGGGTTCAGCTTCAATGCCGACAGCTTCACTTGTTTGGTTTCAACGTTCATCTATTCAACCCCCATATCCGGCATACGC
>JAKQEE010000331.1 GCA_029558635.1 Pseudomonadota bacterium
CTACCGCCAGGTTGACCGGATTGAAAGTTGACGGTAGCTTGCGGGCCACCGCCGCCACCGCCGCCGATTGCGTTGACAACCGCAATCGCTGGTGAGTTGATCGTACCAGCTACGCCGCCAGCACCGCCGTTCCCCGAAGCATTGCCGCCCGATCCACCGGGCGCCGTAAGAAGAGATGTTCCAAACGTGGTTGAGTTACCGTTGCCGCCGTTGCCCGCACTGGTGCTAGATCCGGCCCCGCCGCCGCCGCCGCCAACCATGCGAACGCGAATGTATTTTACGTCATCGGGCCTGTTGTAAGTTCCAGACCCGCTTGTAAGCCTTTGAATCGTTGGTGGTACAAACGCCGCCGAAATTTCATCCTTAACAAAATCCGCAACCTGGCTTCCGGTTACACGCCACGTTTGCGTTACATCGTCAACCGGAATGTTGCACGTTCCGTCGAAATCTGACCTAAGCTGTAAGTCTGTAATCTTTTTTTGCGCCATTTGCCTTTATCCTCCGATTTCCACAAAGATTATTTCATCTCCCAAGTCAGTAATCACGTCAAAAACGCCGTCGCCGTCTTCGCCGATGAAAGAAAACTTGGTGAAGAATTCCAAGAAAATTTCAGGTACAATGCCCCCCGGAATCAATTCTGAAAACAAAAGCTTTAATTCTGCTTCTGATTCAATCCCAGAAACGCCCCTGAAAACGATATCGTCAACCCCGTCAAGGGTGCCAATAGTAAAGAAACTGTATTGGCCGTCTTCCAATTCGCGGGCTACGAACTCAAAAGCGGCGTCAGCAACTGCATTAACTGAAATGGAAAGCTTTCCCGGCGCCGGAACAGTAAAAATGATATCTGATTCCGCGCCGAAAATTTCCCGCAAAATGAAATTGTAGGTTTCAAAATTGCCAACGAAAGGGAAGTTATCTAAGGCCCTTTTGATAAAGCTTACAAAAACGTCGCGCCCGATCCGGTTAGAATAGGGCGCCCTTCCTTCGTCATAAAGCATAAGAAGAAAGGGCGAGCATTCCCCGCCATTTTCGTAAAAGTCATCTAGCGCGGTGTCCACCACGTCAAAGGCCGGTTCCGCGCTGGCCCGCATTTTTAATTCTGTTTCATCGCCTTTGAAGTTTTGTACTTGGTTATGCATAGCGATTAGCTTTCCACAATGGTGATATCGCCAAGCTCGAAAGTAAACACTTCGTCATAAGCTGCTTCGTAAACCGTGGAATGCCAATTAGCCCCGTCATCGTCTGACCATTCAAGCAAAACGGTTTGCGCCCAAGGTGCATCTAAAATCGAGAAATACCGTTGAGGCTCAAAGTTCATCCCTAATTTGTAACGTTCCGCAATGTTTGCAACTAGGCTTGCCTTTACATCGTCAGGCGAACCCACCGAAAAGTTATTGTTCAGGGAAAGAGAAAGCGTAACCCGAAGCAAGACGGGGATTCGGTTAGGCAAGTTATATTTGAAATTAAAGGATTGGTTATTGGAAAGCGTGATTGCTTCAATTTCGGTGCCTTGGGAAACAACACCAGCAACTACGCAGTCCCTGACGTACCCGCAAAGTCTAAGCCTTACATCGTCATAGTCTTCTTCAGCGGAAGCCCCGCCTGAAAGGGTAGCCCCGCTGACCGTTGCGCCAACGTTGGTGTCATTATCGGTGTACGCAAGCGCAATGGAATTGCCGCTGGTTCCACGGGCCAAGGCTCTAACATAGACTTTCGCGTCTACTGCCCAAGCAAAGACCAGGGCGCCCGCCGTAGCGTGTTCGTTGATTTGAAGCGCGAGACTGGCGGCGGTTTCAGCGTTGGAAGTTGCCGCGCGAAAGGTAGCGGTTCCGGGAGTTGCAGCGCCCGCTTGGGCCGTAAAGACGGTTGCCCCAACTGTTATGCTGTCATCGGTGCCAGAAACCAGATTTGCGTAATTGGTGATTTCGATTACGCCGCGAGCGTGGTCATCTTCCACGTCAACGCAAATAAAGACCTTGCCCGCGTCAGCGTCAACCGGGGGCTTAACCGAAACAAAGTAACCTTTGCTTTGGAAGTAATCGAAAATCCCCGGCGCCGTGGTGTTTGGCCGGGCCAGTTTCTCGTTTGTAATCCTGAAATATTCTTGAAGCTTCAAAAAGATTTCCGAAGTCTTTACTTCGTTTTCTTGAAGCCTTTGAATCAGGGCATAGAAATACTTGTAAAAGTTGGTGCCCCTGAAATCGGTTTCGGTGTACGTCGTGCCGAATTGCGCGTTGACGTTATCGCGAACGATTGCCATTAAGGCGTTGACTGTAATAGGTACATAGCCGGTTTCGCTTGCAAAACTCATGTTACAAATCCTTTCACATTTTGGGCGTTTTCGCCAACGCGAAAACCAAGCCTTTCATCCAAGGCTTCCAAGGTTTCGGTAACTCCCAAGACGTTGACCTGGTGTTCAACGATTCGCTGCACGCAATACGCTTTAAAACTCTCATTCTGAAACTGCAATTCAGATTCTAAGAAGAACTTCTTATCAACACCAAAGGTAGGGTCATACTCCAAATCCCCAAGCTGAACGGAAAGGATATTGCCCGCCCGTGGCGCAACCGAATCCTCAACCCTTAAATCGCCGTCTTGAATTTCCAAAATATCTAGCATCGGGTTTACCTAACCTTTATTTAAGAATTGCTTTCAATACCGTCAATTGGGCCGTGGCCGCCGTAACCGCCGCCGCCGCCGCTGTAATTGCCGTGGAATTTGCCGTTACAGCGGGAACCGGGGGTAACGCACCCAATGGCTTGTTATCTAAAACATTGAGCGCCAAAACAGTTTGCGCCAACGCTTGGGAAACTTGGGTTAACGCCGTAATGATTTGCGCTAGCGTGGTGTCCAAATCCGGCGTGGTGTCTGGAATGTAAAAGGCTTCGTCTTCGTCAAGAATCAAAACGCCGCTTGAAGGGCCAACGCCGCTTGAAAGAATTTCAGCCGAAGGAACTGGGATTCCCCCGGTTAGTACAACACCAGCGGCGCAAGACGCCGGAAGGGCTTTACTCATAGGAAACCTCGCGTATTTTGAGTTGGAAATTTTCGGGCATGTATTCCCCATCATAGGAAAGAATCTGGCGCCCGCTTGCATCCCGCATACCCGGTTGGTAAAGCGGGGTTGGGCAAATCATGTAAGCATCGGAACGCAGAAGCGTAACCATGCCCACTACGGCAAGCTTTGGAACCAAAAGCTTTAAACCCACGTTATAGACAAAATCATTTTCCCGCATAACTTCCCACGGGCCGCGCCCTTCATAGGTGGTGATTGCGGGCAGGTTGCCGAAAGGCTTGATCATGATGCTATAGCGCGGGAGTTCGGCGAGCGACTCAAAAGTATAATAGTCATCCACGCGCACCAAGTCTTGATCAAAATAGCTTGCGAACTTGGCAACCTCTTTGGCCGTTTTCGGGAAGAAAGCAAAATGCCCGTGTCTAACTAGAACCCTCATTCTTCAACCTCGAAACCAACCCATACGTCTTGGTTGTCATCCAAAAAGACCGCTACCCCGTCGCGGGCATAGGGGTTTTCTTCGTTGAAGTTGAGAGACAAAAACACATCGTCAACTAACAGGTTGGTGTGGTTCCCTTGGGTAATAAGGATTTCTTTTTCCCCGTTCTTATCGAAAATGAAACTCATGCTTCGGGACACCAGCCCCGTGGCCAGCCATTCAGTCAGATTGAAAATGTTGTACCAATTATAGTTCATTTCCTATGCTCCAATTGGGGTTGGGCCAGTGACCGAATTTTTCAAAGACGCCGCGACGTTTTCAGGCGCCTTATGGGTCTTCTGAATTTGCAGCGTGATTCGGATTAGGTTGTCATCGGCGCCCTGGCTGGTGCTTAGGCTATGCAAAAGCCCGTCAAAGACCACGGTAGGGCCGTTCAGGTAGGTAAGGGAATACTTGCGGTTAACCACCTTGGGGACAATCAAATCAGCCAAGGCCAGAAGCGCCGGAAGCAAAATGGAATCGCGAGTTGCAAGCAAGTTGACCGTAACGCTTGAATTGAGCATACGTTGAAAGTAAACCGGGGGGCCGCCGTCAAAACGGGCGTCTATTTCCTGGTTCAAATCCAAGTTCTTCGCTTCGGATTCCACATAAAGGCCAGTAAGCTTTTCGTCCAAATAAAGCGGAATCGGTAGGCCCAAGTCAAAGGTGCTTCCAATCAGGGGAATCCCCGAAAGGGCGTTGAAAAGCGGGTTTAAAGCCTCAATATTGGGCTTGAAACTGAAAATCAAAATGGGTGCAACACCACCTAGCATTTTTCTTACCCTCCAAAAAGCCCGCGAAACATTCGGGATTCTTTCGCTTTGTTTACCCAATCCGCAATCACGCCCAAATAGCCAACGGCTTTACTGACGGCGCCGCTGAGATCCACCAGCAAGCCTTTCAGTTTCTCAATGCCGTCAGCGGCCTTGCGCAAATCGTCGTAGCTTTGAAGCTGCTTGGTGATTTTCGATTCTTCAGCCGCGCGGGCCATTTCCATATCCTGAATCATTTTTCGATTCAGAAAACCGGACGCGGCTAAAAAATCCGCGTTTTCATTTCGCGTTTGCAATATCCGCTGTTCTTCGGCGAGTTGGGCGGATTTGTTTATCGCCGCCGTAAGCTTTGCGGCGCTTGGTTCTTGAAGCTTGGCAAGCTGTTGAACAAAGTCAGCGTCCACCAAACGACGTTGAGCCCCGCGCAACTGTTCGCCGAAGACGGCCCGTTCAAACGTTTGTCGGGATTCCATGCCGGAAAGATTCCGAGTCAGCCCGTGGGCCGGATCGCCCACCGGAACCACGCGGCCCGCGCCCGTGCCTTCAGCCTTCAAGCTTTGCAGGAACTTGAAGAAGCCTTCGGCCATATCCTTTTCACCAACGAAGTTGCGAACGGCTTGGGTTTGTTCGCTGGGTTTGGTGAAAGGGTCAGCCAATTCCTGACGCGCGTTTTCCACGGCGTCAGCGTACTTCTTCAGCATATCCTTCAGTTGGTCAGGCTGAACACCAATGCTTTGGGCCACGTCTTGAAGGCGCTTAATCTGCCCCGGACTGGTGTTGAACTCTTCAGCCAAATCCCTAATATCGGTGCCTTGGCCAAGTAGGGATTTGATTTTGTCTTCCAGGGCCTCAATGGGATTCAAAAGGCGGTTCAAAAGGCCAAGGCTGATTCCAACCACGGTTCCCTTAAGAACGCTCATAAGGCCGCTGCCAAAGCGTTTAGCCACGCGCTGAAAGCGTTTGTTCAAGGCCAATTCCATGGCCCCAGCGGCGGCTTTATCTAAGATTGGTTTAATTTTTAGGATTTCACTGAACACCTTGGATTGCCTCCGCGAATGCGTAGTTAAGCAGGTCAGCGAGGGGCAAGCCAGGGTGCTTTAGGTAAGCTTTTCGAATATCAATCGAGAAATTAGTTAGTTTTTTTTTTCTTCTTCGCTAACTAAGTCGATTTTTATCCGCCCGATTTCCATACACACCGAAACTATAATTTCGTGCAACTCGCCCGCGTTCAAATTTTTTAGGTTCACTGAAGAGTATGGCACGCCGTTTTTGTCAGTCGCAAACGAAATCAGGGCTTCAACTTCGTCTTGCTGCAACTCGACAAAAACGGCGGCCTCTCTTAAAAGCTTCTCCTTCTCAGAATCGGTTTTCTCTCCGAAGGAAGCAAAGAAGCTTTCATATCCAACCGCTTGGTATGCGGGAAGCATTTTGAGCCCCAGAAGAAGCGCGTGAAACGCGTTCAATGCCCGGAGTGACTTATACCCGACTAGCGGAAGGATCTTTCTAATCACGATTTATGAACCTCGCTCACGTCGAATGATTCAAACACCAACGCGGTGTTCATGCTTTCGGCTGAATCGTCGATATTGAGTTGCTTTGGTTCTTGAGAAAGAATCGCGTTCTTTGCGATTTTGCTAGAACCGTCAACCCTGGAAACCGCGTACACGTCCAAACGTTTTCTATCGTTGTAAGCGGCTTTCAGAAGTTCATGCAATTCCATCGGCACGCCAATGAGCGTACAGGTAATGGTCTTGGCCTCTTTGATTCCCTCTTTGTACACCAGGCCGGTTTTGTTTCCGGCGTTGGAACCGCGAATCAGGCGGGTACGTTCCGGGTCTTCGATTTGCAGGTTTTCCACATGCTCGAAATCGTAGTTAACCCCGTCCAGGGTAACGCCGAAATCGCAATCATACATTTTGAAAATAGCCATTGAATAATTTCCTTTCTATTTTCTTTAGATAGTTTCGCGCATTTCGGAGAATACACGCCACATGGCTTTAGGTTGCGGTACTTCGATATCCCCGTTAGCCACAAAGTTCTGTTGAACCAGGGTAATGGTAACGGTTCCCGATTCAATCCATTTTTGGTCAATGTAGCTGTTAACCACGTCTTCTTGAAGGCGAGTTTCCAAAAGGGAAGCTTCCTTCAAAGTGAATTGTGGCATGTTTGCGCTCATCCATTGAAGCGCCCGCGATTGCAAATCAATCCGGAGATTTTTCAGGATATATGGGGCCACGATAGCCTTACCTTGCACGCTGAACAGCGTCAGGCGGTTTCCAAATTCGTCATCATTAATGACAAAGCTTACCTTATCGTCAAAAAGCGCGTTGGCTTCGCCCAAGGTGTCAACGTCATCGTTGACCGGCATACTGATAAATTGCTGGTTGAGCCAGTTGGAAGGATTGGCCAGCAAAGAACCGAAGGCGAAACACATATTTTTTGCGCCGTTGGCCGACTTAGTGAAGAACGCGCAACGGTTGGTCAGGGCTACCTGATCAGCGCAGAAATCGGCGTCATCAGACGAAACACCAATTACGCCGTCAAAGGTGCCGGTTTCAAGGGCCGCACCTGCTTCAAGGTTGTCTTCCACAAAGGCCGCTTGGCCAACCGCGCCTTGCCCGCTGGCAATGGTGGTGGTGATCAAATCAGCCGCGTCTTCGCTTGCGTCCAAAGCCGCTTTAAGCTGGGTAGCGGTGGAAACGCCCGCTTCCATGCTGACGCTGATTTTCTTATCAGTTCCCGTGCCCGTCACGGTAACTACTTCGGCGCCCGCAGAACCAGTGTCTAGGAACTCGATCGAAATATCATTGCCGTCTGAACTCTCAGAAATCGCCGTAAAAGTCAGGTCGCCTTTAACCAAGCTTGCGGCGGCTGGCGTAACGTCAGCATCTTCAAAGTCATCGGAAATCAGAAGCGTGAAAAACTCGCCTTTGTAAGTTTCCATTGCGGCGGCAAGGTTCAAATCCGTTGCCAGCAAAATAAAGACTTGGGTAAGCCCGGCGTTGAAAAGCTGTTGGGCATTGGTGTTATCCGTTCGCGCTGCAACTTCGGTCATGCTGTTGCAGGTAAACATGGTTCCAACGTTGCCTTCCTGACCCGACTTAGGGTTACAGACCAGGCAAACGCGCTTCAAAAAGCCCGTGGAAGCCGCCGCAGTCGGGGTAATAACGGTAATCGGAAAAACGTAATCAAGTAAGATTTTCATTTTCTATCAGTCTCCTTTTCACTCGAAAGAGATGCTTGTTAGTTGCCCTTGGTTCGGATCGTATTGAGCCGAGTATAAGTAAATAAAACTGGCCCGTCTTTCCGATATGTTTTGAAGCCGCGCCGGGCTGTTCTGAGCGTCAACGTCAATATCGAAGAAGAAAAAATCTTTCGTTAAACTCTTATCAGCATTCTGAATGCGTTTATTGAAAAAGCCAAATGGAAGCTTTCCTTTTTGGGAAAACATCATAACCGCACCCAAGACTTTCGCCCTAGCCCGGCCTTGACCCGTGTTGGCTTGGGATTCCAAAATCTGAACAAAGAGGCAATCCTGTTCATAGGATTCCCCCGGTTCGTCAAAGCTGACTTTAGGAACACCAAAGATTGCCTTTAGCTTGTCTTTCATCTCATTTCGAAACACTCAAAATCCTAACTCGCGCCTTGATTGCGCGGAAAAGTTGGCCAGTGTCAATCATGAGCCGGTTAAAGCCTTTGATTTTTTCCGTAACCTCGCTGTTGCGCCCGTAATCGCCGCGAGTAATTGGGTTGCGCACCACGGCTTGCAGCGCGTTTTCCAGGCGCTTCTTTTCTTGCAGCTTTCCGCCTTGGGTAATCAGCCGCATGAAAGACCGAATGAACCGCAAAAGGTCAGCGTTCTTTCTGGCCTTCCAGGGCTTCGAATAGAAATTGACGCCAGTATTCTGGCGAAGTTCTTTGGACACTTCCGCAATGGTCATGCCCGATGGAACCCGCCCGGTTTTCCGGGCCGGGCCGCCAGCCAGGGCTTTGAAACCCTTTTTCTGCGAAGCGGCTTTTTTATGGGGCTTGTTATCCATAACGCCAACCTCGAAATAAAACCTTTCAATGCGGCCCCTCGCTTGATCTATGAACCGCCTATCAAGTTTCATTTCAATTTTCGCTGGCATGATTCAAAGCCCGCTTCCAATGAAAATGTTACTGTTGGCCTTGGGAATCGTGGGCGTGGAATTCACGTCAACGCCTTTGGCGATAAAGTAAAGCTTTAGCTTTTTCACTTGATCAGAAACCCCGTCGCGGGCTTCCAAAACCGTCCGCAAAGCCAGGTAGGTGTCCCGGTCATAAGCTGGTGTTTCAAGTGTAATGGTTTCAAATTCTGCATCGGTAAGGGATTCAGCGTTAATTACTGCGAAGACTGAATCCAAAAAGCCGCGAGCGCCGTTGGCCTCTTCTTGCAATCCAAGTGACACTGTAAGCCCCCTTTGAAAATCGTTAGCCGAACACCAGGGCCGGGCGGGTACATGGGATTACCGCGCCCGGCCTGATGACGAAAGTCAACCCTTACGCGAACGTAACAGGCTGACGAACAACGGCGTCTTTCACAAGGACTTCAAGCATCATGGAACCCATGACGAAGTTAGACCAGTAATACATCTTTTCTTCGTTATGGCCTTGGGCCAGAAGTTGCGGAAGCCAGGTGTAATGAAGCTTACACTGGTCAACGTTGGCCACGATCCAGCCTTCGGAGCTGGAAGGAGTTGGCGCGTCCGGCATTTCCACGAAGGAAACGTCCGGGGTGCTTTCCCGCAACACTTGGGCCAGCGACTTGTCAGAAGAATCCAACAGAGAGTTGAATTGCTTTTTGGTTTCGGAACCGTACACAATGACGGCTTTCTTGCCAGCAACCTGCTTGGATTTCGCCAAGGTGCCTTGAATGTGGCCGTACAGAAGACGTGCGCGAGCGGTTGCCGAAATCGAAGCAATAGCCGATTCCAGGGTGTAATTAGCATCGGCGCTCCAGAAGAGGCCGTTGTTAATCACATCGCTTCCGCTGGTGCCTTCGCCCAACAGAAAGAGTTCATCGGCCTGTACTTGGTGTTCGTCCAAGACTTGGGCGATGACTTCTTCCAGACCTTGGCGGTCTTGGACTTGGGAAGTCGTGAACTGGTTGGCCAAGAAATACTTTTTAAAGGATTTCTTGCCTTCCATTGCGGCAATCTGACGCATTTCAGTGTCTTTTGGGGTGATATGCTTAGCGCGGATATCACCAACGGCCTGAACGCGGCGGAAATCAAGCTTTCCAACTTCAGCCGCGTACTGTTGAGCCTTACCCAAGAACAGAGGGTAAATCGGCTGATAGACGGGGCTGTAATCACTCATGAACTCTTCAACAGTCCGAAGGGCAATCTTATTAGAAGACATTGAATTCTTTCCTTTCGTTAAATGGGAAACTTACGAAACTTGCCAGGAATTTCCGGGCTTGGCGCTGGGGCCTTGGCCTCTTCAATCATGGCGGGTTTGACTTCGTTGATTTCGGGCATCGTTTCTTTGCTAGGTTCGCTAGCCGCTTGATCCGCCGAATTTTCTTCGGTCGCTTCGCCCATTTGGGAACCGGCTTCCGCCGATTCCGCCAGAAAGGCTTGCGCTTCCGTTTTCTTGCGGTTCTTTTTACTCATGGCTTACAGGCCCCCGGCCATATCAATGGCCGCCGCTGGGACTTCAGACGAATCTTCATTGACGCCCGTCAGAAGACCCGAAACGTACATAGCCCCGGTCAAGGTTCCGCCAGCCGGAATGGCCTTACCCGTGGTGTTGCTGACGCGAACCCCGGCACCGATTGCCGGAATCACGCCGTCAATATCGTCTTCCGCAAACGCCGCTTGCGCGTCGCCCGCAGTGTCCGTAATGACGGTTTCAATCAGCGCCGCAACGTCAGTGTCAGCGTCAAGCGCCGCCTTACATTGGGTAGCCGTCGAAACGCCGTCTTCCATCGAAAGGGAAACAACATAACCTGCATCGTCATCGCCCGTAACGGAAGCCGATTCAGCGCCAGCGGTGCCGCCGTCCACAAACTCAATGGCCACGGCAACGTTGCGCTTCGTGAAAAAGGTAAGGTCAGCCTTCGTCAGATAGGCCCAGCCCGCCAGTTCCACCGGGATATGATTACCAGCCCTAACAACCGCCGTTTTCTTGGTGTCAGACAAGGACTTGCCCGCCGAAACACCAATCAACTGGCCGTCAGCCGAAGAAAGCGAAAGGGCCGCGTCCGACTTGCGCCGAACGGCGCGGCCCGCTGGGAAGCTGGCTGGGTCCGAAGCTTCGCAACTCAGTTGCGCGTCGCTTGAACCCATGGCCCCCATCAGGACTTTGGAAGCGTCATGATTCGTTGGGGTGCTCATTACAGGCCCCCAACCATATCAATCAGCGCCACGCCCACGGTTCCGGTGTCGCCGGTTGCGCCTTCAGCAATACCGCCCGTTGCAGCGTTGCCGCCCAAGCGTCCGGTTGCGTACACGGCGTTAACGTAACGGTCGCCCGTTCCGGTGTAAGCGCGTGCCAGGCCGGTGTCATCTTCGATTGCCACGGCGGCGCCGATAGTCGGGTTGAAACCAGACTTCAGCTTGACGGGAACCTTGAGGCCCTTGCGGCAAACAGCGGTACGGCCAGTGTCCGAAAGGTCTTTACCCAGTGAAATGCCGACAAGGGCGCCTTCGCTGGTGTCCAAGGAAATCTTTCCCGTGGATTCAAGAATACAAGCAAGGCCCGCTTCAATCGCGGTGCCCGAAACGGTTTGGAAATTGGTTACTTCTTTAACAGAAGAACCCGTTCCGCCCATAAGAACTTTATCTGCGTTATGGCTCATTTTTTAAGCTCCTTTTTCGTTAAGATAGGCTTTACGACTACCGGCCATAAGTCTTGCCTTATAACCGTCTTCCGCCTTGGAACTAGACGCAAAGCCCGCGCGGGCTTTTCCGAGTTCTTCGGCTTTCTTGACCCGCTTCAGAGTTTCTAAAGCTGGCTCAAAAATATTTTCATAGACTTGGGCGGCTTTCTGTTCTTTTCCATTCTTGGTTAACTTCAAGTAATCGTCAAGAACAGCCTTTTGGTTTGGTGTCAAAAGGTCAACGTTGGATTGCACGGCAAAGAAGGATTGGATGAAGGCCGACTTGATAGCCCCCGATTTTTCGGCGGCGGTGTCATACTTTTCCTTCTCAGCGGCCCGAAGCAAATCACCAATTTCGGCGGGCAAAATATCGACGTTGGTTTTGACGAAGCTTTCAACACCCATGTTGAAAGCCAGGGCCTTTTCAATGCCCTTGATTTCGCCGTCTTTGGATTCCTTGGCTTCCTTTTCCTTGCGGACTTTCTCGCGCAAGTCATCGCCTTGGCCGTCATCGTCTTTCTTGCCGCCTTTTGGGTCTTCCTTGCCGCCTTTGTCTTTCGGGTCTTCTTTGGGCGGGGAAAACTTGGCAATCGCGGCTGTACGCTGTTCGGGCGTCATGGCTTCAAAGGCTTTGTCTCCAACCAGGGCTTTTAGTTCTTCTTCATTCATACTTCTTTCCTTTCACTCTCTCACAGTTCAAGTTGACTTTCGTTTACGAGAATTCGCATCCCGCATTGACAACCATAACGGTCTCCGGGTGCTTCGCCAACCCCTAATTCGAAAATCATCCCATAGTTGAGTTGGTGTAAAGGGTCCGGTTCAGCGGCGTCCGATGGAAGCCATTCATAAAGTTCGCCTTCGTAAGTCTCTTTCAGGTCTTCGGCGATTTGGCTTACCACGGCGTTTTGCACGCGATTGACCATAAGCTTTTTGTCGTTCAAAGCTTCGTCGAGCGCTTCGGCTTTCGATAACCCTTCGTCTCTGAATTCCCCATAGGTGCGCTTGTAACTCTTGATCACCTTCAGCGCGACTTTTTCCAAAGCCGGTTTAGATAAAATCTCTGACCGTGCCAGCATCGTTAGCGCCGCACGGTTCAGAGTAAGCTTTTGAGTAACCAGTTTTTCAACCGCCTTTTTCGGTGCAACCTTCTGCTTCAGTTTAGACGGAAGAAATTCGATAGCCATACATTACACGGCGGCTTGTCTTGTACCCTGGCCCGCCGGGGCAGTTGTTCCCGGCTGGCCAGGGGCCGCGCTGTTGTTGGTTGCGGTTGGCGGCGAAACTTGAGGCTTGAAGCTGAGCCCCGCCTTGCCCAGAATCTTTTGGGCTTGCGCGGGCGGAACTTGGAAGGCGGCGCTGACCATTTCAACCGCCGATTCGCGAGGGATAAGACCCAGCGAAACCTTCTCGACGATTTCAACCAAGGCCGTAACTTGAGCGCCGTTAAGGACCGTCTCTTGAGAAACGTTAGCGTTGGCCTTTTCCTTCTGTTCAGTTTCCAAAGCTTTCTTTTCTTTTTCTGGGTCCAGATCAAAGACGCGGGCCGTAACGTTGCGCTTGGATTCTTTCGAAAGGTAATCGTCTGAAGTCAACTCAAACGCCTTGAGCGTTTCAAGCGCCGTCGTCATTTGGCGGAAGTCTTGGGACTTGAACTCGCATTCCACGCCGAAGACAACTTTAAATACCGGCTGAATAATCGAGACAAAGTATTGACGAAGGCCCCGTTCCACGGCTCGCATATCGGCTTCGCCGGTTGAGCCAATGCCTGGTGTTTGCTCGCCTTCCACATAGGATAGAGGCAAGCCCAAGATGAAAGCTTTCTTGGCGGCCAAAAATTGCATGGCCTTTTCGGTTGCGCTCATATCGGGCGTCGCCGTGGTTACGGCGTCTTTGGCGTCAAGTAGTACGTCGTTGCCGTTTCGCATGGCTTCGGCGATCGACTTAGCTTGTTCTTTCGCAATGCCCGCGTCCGCAAGGCTTACCGATTGGCGAAGGTCAGAAATCTTGAACTGAACCGATTTGGCAACGTTCAAAGTTTTGTTGAGGCTTGCCAGTACGCAATACTCAAAAGACGAATAGATTTGGAGCATCTCAGTTCGGCGATAGCCTTTAAAAGAGATGAAAACACCAAGCGGGCTTTCCCCGGTTTTCTCGTAATCCGCTTTGATTTGACGTTCTTCGTCAGCGGTCGCTTTACGAATCACGCCAACAGACTTGCTGTAAACCAAGAACAAATCACGCTTATGGGTCATCGCTTCAGCGAGAAGCGTGATCAAGCCTTCGTTGGTTTTGGTCTGAACGCAAGAATCCCAAAGAAGCGGCTCTTGAGTTTCAGACAAGCCGTGCGATCGCTCGGCAACGTCCGTTAGAATCTTAGAATAGGTGTTCAGGATATCCGATTTAATGAAAACGTCAGCGGCTAGGGGAAGCGTGAAAAGCGCCGGGATTTCCGCGTCGCTCAATTCCTTATTCGATTTGAAGGCCCAAGAAAACATACTCATTGGGAAGCCTTTCCTTTAAGCGTCTCTTCGGTCAAAACTGCAACGCGTACTTGATGATTTAAAGCTTCCCGCGCTTCGAGTAAAAGTTTTGACGCAAGTTCGGGGTCTACTTGAATAATCACATAGCCCATCAGTTCAAAAAGAGCCGCTTCAACCGCAGTGTTCATTTTCAGGGGATGAAGCATGTAATGAAAACCGCCGCCCGGAACGGAACCTTGTTCTTTTCTAACCGCTAGTTTCACTTTCTCGCTCATTGGAAAGCTTTCCTTTCTCTTCTCATTGACGCCGCTTTAGCTTCAAGCCAGCAATGAACCACAAGCCAGTATTGAATTGTTTTAGCGGTTGCTTTCGCTTTGCTAAATGCCGCAATCTTGGCTTCAACTTCTTTGATCGCCACATACCGCGAACGATTCCAATAGACGCGGCCCATTTGTTCAGGATCTAGAAACTTCACTTGGCCCCCCGGATAAGCCCAACCATTTCTAAACAACTTGCCAGCGAATCCGGCGCGTCGTCGTTCTTGGCCCCATATTCGTAATTGATGACTTGCTCAATGTAAGCACGGTCTGATTGCTTTGACAAATGGATTAAATGCGAGTAAGCGCCCGCGTTCATAATCCGGCTATGTTTCGCGTTCGAAGACTTCTTCCCGACAACACCAATGCCTTCAATCTCGGCCCGTAAAATATTCAACGGCATATCGCCTAGACTGTTGGTCTCAAAGCCAAGCCTTTTGACTCCAAAGGCGTAAAGCTTTTCTTTGATCTCAGGTAAGCAATGGTTCCATGCGCGTTTCCACATATGGCCTTGAACCGCCACGCCGTCAAAGTGTCCGCGAAGAATCGTCAGCGCCGTATAGTCGCCGCCTTCAAAGCTTGGGTCAATAAAGGCAATCGAATCGCCCATGGGGTAAGCTTCAATCAGCTTGATATTTTCAAGCGGGAAGCCTGTTTCGCTGATGACTTTCAGGTGATAGCTGGCCGAAATAGATTCGGGCGAAATGCCCGCAAGTTTCATGGCCTCAAGGTCAGCATCCAACTCGGGGATTGAACCGTGCGGAACTTCCATTTTCTTAAGCAACGGCCTAAGCGATTGGTAAAGGTCAGCCTTATGCACGGGCTGGCCTATCACCAAGATATTCATGCAAAGCTTACTCAGTTCGTTGTACTTGCGCTGAACGCGCTTCCGGGTAGCTTCTGAAACGTCATCTTCAGTAACCGGGTCATCCATAATGATTCGCTTTGGATGACGGCCCCTAAGACTGGACGTTCCAACCGTCACCGTGCTTACAGAATGGTCTTTGCCATGAAGGCCGCGCACGCGAAGGCAAGACGCATTTGACTTCTCGAACGGAACACCATTGGCTTCAGCCGCCTTGCGGATTTCTTCAACCATGGCCGCGTTTCGTTCGTCGGATTTCGTCATGATAAGCGTGGTGTCCGACGGGGCCTTGCCCGACTTCTGGCACGCGAACCAATCCAGGTAAAGTTCATAAGCCACACCCAGGACGGTGACGTAATCGGTCTTGCCGTAATTGCGTGCGCCCAGAAGCAAGCGCGGCTGGCCGGGTGTCATACCGAATTCGCGCATTTCGCATTGCTTGGGGAAGGGCGCGGGGTATCCCGCGTTCACGCAAAAGGTTCGGAAGTCAACCGGCTTGTCGCCCGCCTGGGCAACTTTTGCCGGTTCAACCGGGGTTTCGGAGTTTCGGAAAAGTTCGGGCCGCCTGATCCGCATGAACAGGGCCGCGCTGGCGGGGTTGGGGGGATAGTGACGCAAGACAACGTATCGCTTCACCTTGCCCTTGTGAATGAATTGCTTCTCTTCGGGCACGGTATAGCCCATGGCCGAACGAAACATGGCGGCCTCAACAGCGGATAGCGGTTTTTCCCGTGCGCCTTGTAAGGCTTCCGCAAATTCCGGGTATCTC
>JAKQEE010000338.1 GCA_029558635.1 Pseudomonadota bacterium
GGATAAGTTGCAGAGGGAAAAGATGCGGGTCAAGTCCCTGCAAAAGCGGTTGAGCGAGAAGGATAAGCGGTTACTGCGGAGGTAACTACGCAGGGACGCGCTTCTTGTAGTTCTCCAAGAAAATCAATACCCCCAGCAGAAAAAATGGCTTGCGTTAGCCGCTCTTTGCGGGCGCAACCTTTTTTGATTTTGATTTATTTTTGCGGGCAAGTCGGGCCGCCTTAGCGGAGTCGGCTGCACGCTTTTGTTCGGCAGCAATACGATCAAGCTTATTGTGTAAAGCCATCAACATTTCAATGCCACTATCCAAAACGCCATCGTCAGCCATGTTATCAAGAGCCAACTGCAACGTGCGAATTTCTGATTCTGTCAATTTTTCCATGATTATCTCCTGTCTGCCGAACGGATTTGCGTTAGCCGCAAGAGCCACACGCAACTTGACTTTCAGAAACTCCCGCTGGCTCTTGTCGGCTGCACGCTGTGTTGGGCAGATTTTCAGCCAATTCGACATCCCAATCAGGATTGCCGTAACTGTTCGCGCAACCATCACGAATATCAATATGACCGCTGCCAACTTTGCGCTTTGGATATGAATAGCAACATTCAATGAAAAAGATTGCGCCTTCTGGAACTTCGCTATATTTCATAATGACTCCTTACGGGCAAGGTATCTGCCCAACGGCTTGCGTTAGTGGCAAGTGGCGGCGGGGGAAGAGTCGCCGTCAGATGCCGCGCCGCCCGCCACTTGTCCACTGCGCGCTTTGTTAGTTTGCGTCCTTGCGAGGACGCCCGCCCTTTTTGCCATTGGCGGCTGACGATTTAGATTTACGCTCACTGGTAGCACGCCCGCCCATCGCGCCTAAATTAGACAATGCGTAATCGTGACCAGATGTAAACGCGACCTGAGCCACATTATCCAGAGCATAACGTAAACGCGCTTCTGTCAAAGCGCCTGCTCCGTTTGGGAGCAGGCTTTCGACTAGAGTTTTGATTCGTTGCTCGTAGAGTGAGCGGGCTGATTGTTCATCCATGTTATTTCCACGTAAGGCGCTGGATTTCGCTGTACAGTTTTGACGCGGTATTGCGGTCATCATTGGATTGCGATTCAATCGCCTGCGATTTTGCTACCTGATACGCAACGTATTTTGGAAATATTTCAGAAATGAGCCATGCAATCGCTTTCTCAACCATAGCGGGGTCAGCGTTTTTTGAAATTCTTCCCTCATCAAAAATATCAATGATGAGATATTTATCGGTCGGATGAGCAATGATTTTCACTGGCATTGTATATTCGCCGTTTGTGATTTCCTTTGTTTCGCTGTTGAATTTCGGTTCCATCGTTTATCTCCTGTTTGTTATTTTTTCTTGACGATGTAATTATTTTATCCTAACCTGTTAGGTTTTGTCAAGGGTAAACAGGAAACTCGTTTGCTCGGATTTTCACGCGACCATGAACGCGGGACAAGCAAACTAACGGGGCGCGGGATAAGCGGACGGCGCAGGGGGCGAACCATCACGCAATGTCTCGCGCTCCATAAATCAATCTTCGGTACGGAGAGAATTAGGAGTCTCTCCCGCCCCCGCCCGTTCCGCTTCATTCCGTTGTTCGGCGTCGCGCGTCAAGGTTGTCATCATGGAAGGGAGGTATACAAGGACAAGCAACCACGCGCTGGGGGTCATGCGCTATCGTTTGAGCAAACCGACGCGCTGGACGGTGACGCATTTCGTCGCCGCCTCGCGTCTGATTAGATCAGGGTGTTCCCTTTTCCAGCCAGTTTGTTGGCGACAAACAACGTGCCAACGCCGGAGAGGATCACCACCAACACGTTGAAGAGGATGGTCACAAAGGCTTCATACTGCGCGGGGATGAGATTCACCCATCCTTGCAATGTGCCGAGGACGAAGAGTGATAATGCGCCGGAGATCGGCGTCGCAAATTCGCGCAAATCCAAACCGATGTACGAGAACAGGAACGCGAACCCCGCCGTCACTGCGGCGAAAATCAAGCCCGCGATCCATGCGTTCAATTCAGCCGGAATCGGCACGGCAGTCGCCAGCGAGGATGCCGGCGCGAACCACGCGAACGCAATCAACAAAACGGAAAGACCGATGAAGACCAAACGATTTTTAGACATGATAGACTCCTTGTTTGTAGGGTGACAAAACGACAAGCGCATTATACCCCAAAACACAAACCGCCCTCTGGCAAGGGCGGCTGTGTCTTCGTTATAGCAACCCCTCCGCATACAACAATCCGCCACACGCGAGCAACACCACCACCACTACAACCACAACGCCGCAGACAATCAGCCTCAAATCGTCGTTGACCTCCTCATCGTCCGCTTTGTCGAGGTCTCGTCTCATTTTCGACTGCGCTTTGTCCCATTTTTTGTTATGGTCGATTATTTTCTTTACCGCCGCCACACGCTCGCGGGGATCGTCAATCGCGTGCATATTCGGGAGTTCCTCGTGCATGAGCGGGACAACCCTATCCGCGTACTCAGTGTGCGCGTC
>JAKQEE010000346.1 GCA_029558635.1 Pseudomonadota bacterium
GTCATTGGCTTCTTTCCTCTTTCGTCTTTCCTGAATCAAAGTAAGAAGAAAGATGAAAGAAATATTGCTTCCTAACATGAACCGCATCGAACTTACCCGTATCCCTTTTATAAAGAACACTCTCAAAAGCCGTTACCCGCAGCTGGCAGTCTTTATCGTCATGCTGGTCGGATACATCTTTGCCATCCTTGCGGGACTCATCGGCACGCCTGTCGGCAGTCACAACTTCAGCATTGTCTTTGTGTGGATCGCATGGTGGGCGATCCTGATCCTCGTCGCCGTCCCCTTCTTCGGGCGCGGATGGTGCGCAGTCTGCCCGATTCCCCTGCCGGGCGAATGGTTACAACGTGGCGCAGTCCTTGCCCCGCCCGATAAAAGACCGAAATGGTTGAACCTCCGTGTGCCAAAAATGTTCCGCAATATCTGGATGCAGAACATTTCGTTTCTCCTTCTCGCTCTCTTTAGTAGTGTCCTGCTCACTACCCCGAACATCACAGGTATCGTCCTTGCCGCCATGCTTTTTGCCGCCATTGGATTGAGCGCCATCTTCGAGCGCCGCGCTTTTTGCCGCTATCTCTGTCCCGTCGGCGGATTTATCGGTTTGTATTCTCAAACCGCGCCCATCGAATTGCGCATCAAAGACAAACAAGTTTGTGTAAAGTGTGAGGGCAAGCCTTGTTACAACGGCTCGGACGCAGGCTACGGCTGTCCGTGGGATGTCTTCCCCGGCGGCATGACCAAGAACACCTTTTGCGGCTTGTGCATGGAATGCATCCGCACCTGCCCGCATGACAATATCGCCATCAACCTGCGTCCCTTCTCTGCCGACCTCGCCAAACCTTCCACGCGTATGGACGAAGCCTTCAAAGCCTTCATTATGCTCGGCTCGGCGATCATCTATGCAGGTGTCCTTCTTGGTCCGTGGGGTTCCTTCAAGGATGCAGCCTACAACGTCGGTTCGGGAGCATGGTTTATATATGCGACAGTTTTTCTCGCGACCATCTTTATCGTCCTGCCCGGGCTTTTCACTTTGGGAATCATGACGACCAAAGGCAGGCAATCTCTCAAACAACGTTTCATGTCCCTTTCCACGGCGCTCATCCCACTCGGACTGATGTTCTGGGTCGCTTTCAGTCTGTCCTTTGTTCTCACCAACGCCTCTTACATCCTTGCCGCATTATCCGATCCGCTGGGGCTTGGCTGGAATTTGTTTGGCACGGCAAACGCGGCGTGGCAGCCCATGCTCACCACGATCCTCGCGCCCGCGCAGACACTCGCTCTGGTCGTAGGATTGGTCTGGTCGGCGCGAACAGCCCAAAAGGTGAATGAAGCGGGGGCGTCCACAATCCCTGTCATCGTCTACTGCTTCGTCGCCACATCCATTATGCTCTGGTTGTTATTATGAAACGCCCCGAACTCATCTCACGCATCCTAATCGTCGTAGGATTTCTCCTCGCCGTTGGTGCTCCATTATTTCTTTGGGCGCGCACGCCTTTGATCCACGCCCGCATGGCGGAGGATGGCGGCTGGAACCCCGATGTGATTCAAGCAGAAGCGGGCAAGCCCCTTCATTTGAAACTCACATCCGATGATGTTGTGCATGGCTTTGCAGTCGGTCAGATGGACATGCAAAGCGTGGATGTGATTCCCGGCAAAGTGACTGACATCACGCTGACTTTCGACAAGCCCGGAGTTTATACCTACTACTGCACGCGCTGGTGTGGACTCAACCACTGGCGCATGCGCGGCACGATAGAAGTCAGCGGCTCACCCTCGGACCCCGAGCCTGCCATTGTTCCCCTCTACGTTTCCCTCGATCTGGACATTGACGCTCCGCATGACTCACCTGTTATTCCTATTGAAAAGCCTTCAGCGATTAGCGGTCAGCAATTTGCATCCAACTTACCAATTGACCAATCCACAGACTACTATCGCTCTAACGCCCCTTATCAAGTTTTTGATGAACTAACGAACGCATCGCTCACTGAACAACAGAGTTGGGATGTTGTTGCCTATCTTTGGCAATCCAACACCACAGCCGATTCGCTTGCCAACGGAAAAGAACTCTACGCCCAAAACTGTGCGGCGTGTCACGGCGAAAACGGCGCAGGCGACGGCGTCTTTGCCGACAACCTTGCCGAGGCGGGTGAAGCCTCCATGCAATCAATGGAAGGTGCAATGGACATGGTGATGCAGAACCCCGTAGATTTTACTGATGCGCGGCGAATGCTTGGGGCAAGCCCCGCATTATTACAAGGAAAAATCCTGCGTGGCGGCATGGGAACAGGTATGCCCATGTGGGGCGTCATTTTTACCGAAGAACAAATCTGGGACTTGATCGCATACATCTATTCGTTCCAGTTTGAATATGAAAAGTAAGGAGGCTCTATGAGCAAAAAACATAAGAGACAGAAACAAAAGCAGAAATTTCCGTGGCTGTTTTTAGCATTGGGCGGCGTGTTCATTGCCCTTGCCGTATTTCTGTTTGCACGTGATGGGGATGGTGGTGGCACGCCATCCATTGCGGTGGATCAGCAACAGATCGATTACGGCGATGTGAAGTTTGGTGTTGAAAAAACATTTGCTATCAAAGTGACCAATACGGGTGATGGCACGCTGCGTTTCAAAGAAGACCCGTATGTTGAAGTCGTGGAGGGATGCTGACCTCCTCAACTGACCATCGGTTCGATGGTACTCAAACCCGGCGAAAGCACGATCGTCCAATCCACCGCCTTTATGATGCACGAAGGCATGGACGGTCCGCATAATTTTGCGGTTCATCTCAAGACCAATGACCCTGAAAATCCAGATATGATCGTGAATGTACTGTCCAATTGGATACCGTAATTCCATAAAGATTAAAACAGGGACAACGGCGAGATTTGCAGTCGCACGGTTGTCCCTGTTTTGTGATGAATAATGCGAAGAAGATTTTCGTAAAATGGAACAATCTCCCATAAATAAGTTAATAAAATTAATCGAATGCCATAGTAACTATGCATGCAAGATATCATTGCTGAAATATGTAGCAATTTCTTGGCGACACTTTCTATCCACCCCTTCTGCCTTGTCGGTATAGTTGGGTCAGAAGTCTTATTTTTTACTGAAGGAATTGAAATGTCTCGCAGAGCAGTGATATACATCCGGACATCATCCGAAACACAAGGGGTAAATTCCAGCCCAATTGAGCAGGAAGCAGATTGTCGCCGTCTGGCAGAAGAAAAGGGATTGCAAGTCGTTCACATCTACCGCGATGTGGAAAAGTACCGGGTGGGAAGCAAACTGGTCGAACCATCGGGCAGTCGTTCAGACCGTCCTGGTCTGTTAGCCATGCTCGAAGATGCTGCCAAAGACGAATTCGATGTAATTCTCGCTTGGCGAGAGGACAGACTGTACCGAGGATTACGCTCCATGTTGATGGTCTTGGAAACTGTCCAAGACTATAAGATCGAAATCCTTCTAGCAAAGGAAAATTTTGATTCTAAAATCGCTCCTGTGCGTGCTTGGGCAGCCCAAATGGAATTAGATGGGATGAAAGAGCGATTAGGAATGGGGGTTAAGGCGCGGCTGAAAGCGGGGAAAGCCAATACCGGGCAAGATCGCTACGGGTATATTCGTGTAGGTGAAAATATCCACATTGTTGAAGAAGAAGCGGACTGGGTTAGGAAAATCTTTGATTGGTATAACAAGGGCGTTTCACTGTTACAGATCCGTGAAAGACTGATCGCCAGCAACGCTCCGCAGAAGGGGAGCAGTACACCGAGGCATATCCAATGGGCTCGTTCCAGCATCCAGGGGATTTTGGAATCCGCCAAAGAATATGCCTATGGCTACAAGGAACAGTCACGTGATGGCGAAACCTTCCAAATCCCGGTGGAGCCGATCATTGACATCCCCACCTATGAGTTGTTCAAGACGCAGCGAGAAAAGAACAAAACCAATTCACCCCAACACATCCGCCGCGACTATTTGCTTTCCGGACATATAAAGTGCTCATGTAACCTGACCTGGCAGGCAAAAACGGCAACCCACCGTCGCAGCAGGCAGGGGGAGTGGATCGAGCGTAAGACGCCAATCGGGACTTATTTCTGCCCTCAGACACATAAGGAGTTACGACCCTCAGATTGTCCCAAGTCGATCAGCGCCAAACAAGCCGAAGCCCAAGTCTGGGAGAAGGTAAGTGAATTTATTACCAACCCAGCTTACCTTTTGGCTGAAGCGGAGGCTAAAGTTTCCCGGTTGCAGAAAGACTACGAACAAATGCAGCAAGAGGAGCTACGTCTGCATAAGGAACTCAAAAGGCTAAACGATGAACGTCAGGAATTCATCACCAAAGCTTGCAAAGAACGAATGCCTGATGAAGAGCTCACTCCCCAGATGAACGCACTGTATGAGAAGGAGCGAGGAGTGCAACGCAGGCTGACAACGATAGAGCGAATGAAGGAAGATTTTACAAAACTTGACCTGGAAGAGCAGATAAAGAAATATGTGGCTGAATTGCAGTCAGAGATGGTTGAGCTGATTCATGCCAATCCACAAACCCCAGAGGAGAGGCATCAGGTGTTTCTGTTGAAAAAACGAATCGTGGACACAGTTTTGGAGGAAGCACGAGTTGATCAGAGCCGGCAGATACATATGAAGTTCCGTTCAGACTTTACAACTGGAACAAATCCTCAATAAGTCAATTTAGAAAATAACAACAAGGCGTCTCAATTTCGAGTCGCCTTGTTGCGTTAAAAGATCACTCCCCAGCAATGAAAAACCGGGGATTGTGGCATGATCGTTTATGAGGTGAAAATAGAATACCCGTAAACAAGTATTCCGCAATATAGAGAATTTTATTGTTGTTTTTGCAGTTTAATCCCATATCTGGGGGTCAGGCTGTGGTATGTAGTGAAGTAGGACGAAATTTATACCCATACACGATCATCCCTCGCTCGTCGCCGTCGTTGCGCATTTTGCGTGTCACCATTTCGACGGGCATGCCGATCTCGACGGCGTTGTTGTCCACGTCGGTGAGTTGGGCGGTGAGCATCGGACCTTCC
>JAKQEE010000347.1 GCA_029558635.1 Pseudomonadota bacterium
GGAAGGTCCGATGCTCACCGCCCAACTCACCGACGTGGACAACAACGCCGTCGAGATCGGCATGCCCGTCGAAATGGTGACACGCAAAATGCGCAACGACGGCGACGAGCGAGGGATGATCGTGTATGGGTATAAATTTCGCCCCGCCTGGAATATGCCGCAGGGCTAAGGTTCTCCAAACCTGCATCTTGATCGAGAATCTTTTGTAAATCCAAGCGAATCACAACGTTTAGTTCTCGATTTCTGTTGATCGTCACCTCCTCAACCAAGGTATCTACGACCTTTTTCTTGAGTAAGAATACTCTATGTCGCTCCTCTTCAGTTTGAGGAGCGGCTTCTTTTAACTCTACAACGCCTACCTGTAAATCCGCCAGGTACTCCTCAAATTTTTCTTCCCAGTTATTGAGCGCATTGATATTTATCGTCTGACCTAATGCAGACAGGTCGCGCTTATAACTTATCTCCTGCAAGGTCAAAGTCGCCAATTGTTGTTCCATATCGTTGTTTGTGAACCTTCCTTCTCTTGCTTGGGTAATCACCCATTGCCGGTTGTGATTGATCCTTTGAAGCTGTTTTTCGATTCTGTCCCTTTCTTCATGAAGATTAGAGGCATTTGCACGAAGTTGATCAACCAAATCCATCGCTTGTGAAAGCAGGTATTCAGGCTTGTCGAGAGCACGGCAAATCTTTTCCCAAGCTTCATCATCAGCCTTTTTAGCGCCGATATGTCTTGGGCAATCGGGGGAAACAAGATCTTTGTGATTCTGGCGACAAAAGTAAACGCCCGTCGTTGTCTTTCTCTCGACCAGCACACCTTTCCGATTCTTTCGGGTCTTTTGAGTTCTCGCGCCCCACTTATTGCCACAGTCACATTTTAGTACCCCACCAAGCAGGTAATCGTGGTGGACACGACGAGCAGGATATGTTTTTTTTCGTGCCCTCATTTCCCTAAAGCTATCATAGGTTGCAATATCAATAATTGGTTCCACCGGTATTTCAAAAAGCTCTCCTTTTCTCGACTGGATTTTCAATCCATAAGCATATTCCTTGGCGGACTTAAGGATTGCCTGAATACTGGAGCGAGCCCAGTGGATCCTTCTTGGAACACTGCTCCCCTTTTGAGGTGCGCCCCCAGCAATCAACCTGTCTCGAATTTCCATGAGACGACACCCGTCCAGATACCATTCAAATATCTTCCGAACCCAAAAAGCCTCCTCCTCAACCAACACGATCTGATCGCCTTGACGCTGGTATCCGTAACGATCCTGTCCAGTGTTTGCCTTTCCCGATTTCAGGCGAGCTTTCACGCCCATTGTCATGCGTTCCTTCATGCCATCCAATTCCATTTGAGCCACCCAAGCGCGCAACGGAGCGATTTTGGGATCAAACGTCTCCCGCGCAAGCATGACAGTCACTTTATGGTCCTGGATCGTTTCCAATACAAGTAACATGGCACGCATCCCACGATAAAGTCTATCTTCACGCCAGGCGAGAATTATGTCGAACTCATCCCGAGCAGCGGAATTCAACATTTCAACCAACCCAGGACGATCAGACCGCGTACCAGAGGGCTCCACTAATTTCGTGCGAACACGATACTTCTCAATATCACGATAGACATTGACAATCACCAGTCCCTTGTCGGCTGCCAGTTGCCGGCAATCCGCCTCCTGCTCAGCCGGGCTCGATTTTTCTCCTTGATGTTCAGAAGATGTACGAACATAGATTACTGCACGATTACTCATGATTTCCTCCTCGGATTATTGGTTATTCCAAATCGTGCTAATCGATATGTATCGTGATCGACCGGCAAACATTGACGGCTTGCGATGCGAGTCCGATTTAGCAGGGCTGCCACTGGCGGGCCATGAGCCGGACGAACCGGAGCCGCCGCCATTCTTCTGACTTTCTTCGAGCAATTCCATCAGGTCCAGATGGATGGTCACCGTCAACTGCCGGTTAATGTCAATCGTCACCTTCTCCACCAGCAACTGAACGATATGTTTTTTCAGGTCAAATGATTTAAGCCATTCCTCTTCACTCACCGACAGATCGCTTAATGCCCGAACACCATCCTGCAAGTCGGCAAGAAATCCCATCACTTTGGCTTCCCAGTCCACCAACAACCGTTCATCAATTCGTTTCTGCATCGCAGATAATTCGCTCTTAAGATTGACCTCCTGTTGGGAATATTCGTTGAGTGTGCGCTCCATTTCATCCACGGAAATGTTGCCCATGCGAGCCTGGGTAATGATCCATTGTCGATTCAAAAAGAGGTTTTCCAATTCCTTCTGAATGCGTTCACGATTAACATCCTGGTTGTCCGTTTCATGGATGATCTCGGAAACCAAATCCCGGGCGCCATTCAGGAGAGTTTCCGGATGGCTAATGGCATTGCAAACCTGTCTCCAAACCTCACGATCTGCATCGATGCGCGGGATGATATGGGGACATTCCGGGGAACGGATTTCCTCATGATTGCACGGGCAATAATAGACTCCAGTAACAGTCCGCCTCTTCAGCCAATTTCCATTTGGCATTCGTGAATGACTGGTGGTACTGCGAGCCTGCCATCGATAGTCGCAGGCGCAATAAAGCAAGCCTTGAATTAAGGCATACTGTTTGACGCTTGCCGGCGCCGGCACCGGCGCCTTTGGTTTGACTTGCAAATAGGTTTGATAGGTTTGAGGGTCCAGGATCGGCTCGACATCCATTTCATAAGAGTCCCCTTCACGCGTCTGGATCTTTTTGCCCGTTGCATACCCCTCCGCCCCTTGCAGAATGCCGACGATGCTGCTGATCGCCCAGGTGATCTTGCGCGGTTTTGTTGCGACCTTCTGAGGCGCATTTGCCGCAATCAAACGTTGGCGCATGACCTTGAAGGGAACACGTTCGATGTACCAGGCAAAGATCTGCCTTACCCATTTGGCTTCCTCGGGAACGATTTCAATTCGCGCCCCCACCCGCCGATAGCCATACCGATCCTGCCCGGAATTCGCCTTGCCGGCCTTGAGGCGCGCCTTGACCCCCATTGTCATGCGCTCCTTGATGTTCTCAAGTTCGACCTGCGCCAGCCAGGCTTTGAGCGGAGCCGTGGCGGGATCAAAGGTCTCCTGGGCAAGCATGATGGTGAGGTTGTGTTGCTGGATCGTCTCCAACACCAGGAGCATGGCACGCATGCCCCGATACAAACGATCCTCCCGCCAGGCAAGGATGACATCGAACTGATCGTCCGATGCATCCCGCAACATGGCCAGCAAACCGGGGCGGTCATAGCGCACACCCGAAGGTTCCACCCACTTCTTCTTGACTCGGTACCGCTCAATATCGCGATACACATTGACAACTACCAGCCCCTGTTTTTCTGCAAACAGTCGGCAATCCGTTTCCTGCTCCACAGGACTGCACTTTTCTCCCTGTTGTTCGGAAGAAGTTCGAATGTAGATCACAGCTCTCTTTGCCATTGGTTCAATCCTTTTCTCAATATCAAATTGGGTGTTCCTCTTTTGAGCCGGGGCTGGCTCGACCCAAAAGAGGTCCCCTTCAGATGGACTTTCCGTTCACCTTCCGCAGCGCAGCAATGAAGAGCTGTTCGCCGAGGACTTGCACCTGCTCCTCCGGCGTCAAACCCAGCCGGCTGGTGAAGTCGAAAAGCATCAGCCCGACCGAGGCGGACACATCGATCAGGCTTCCATTCCCTGCCACAGACTCCCATTCCTGCCGAAAGGCGGAAAGGCTTTCCAATGCCTGGTCCCGATCCAAAAGCGCAAGGGTCGGGGTCTCACGAACCGCAAATTGAACATCCATAGGTTGTCTCCTTGTTTGGGCGTTCCACCTCCCCCAGCCGGAAAGCAAAACGCCCCGATGGAATCCCACCAGGGCGTTTGCAGAGGCTATAATACGAATAGCCCGCCTACCGCTCTCGTCGGTGGGTTGGGTCAGGGCGTGTATCGTGTTCCAGCACTTTACGCGCCCGTTATTCGAGCAAAATACATTTTACTAGTAAAATGTATTTAAAGCAAGACAAGCAACGGGTCAGGCAAAGAGGGTTTATTTTTTGATTACTTTTGGACCGTGCCGCTTATCGTCAGCCTTTTCGGCAGCCTTGAGATAAGCCAGCAATGACTTTTTGCTGATCGCCCACACCGAACCAAATTTGTGGGCCGTCAACTTCCCCGCTCGGACAATAATACGCAAATACTCGGCATGATAACCGCTCAACTTGGATGCCTGCTCGATTGTCAACCATTCATCGTCTGCCATGTTTGCGCTCCGAACGGGGATTATACCTTTCAAACCATACAGAAAACGCCCATTTATGAATTATTTTTTCAGGTGGAACCTTTCTTTCGGCGTTGCTTCCTGCGCCGAGCCGGCCGGCACTCACGCTCCGGTGCCTGTCCATCCGGTGGTTCCTGGGTCGGTGCGCCGCCATTTGCCAGTCTGCGCAATCGCACCTCCCTACCATACTCCGCTATCGCCTTGAACATCTTTCTCAACGCAATGCGGTTCGCTTCCATTGGATCAGTTGTTGTATCCATGCTCACTGTGGTCACTCTCTTTTGACATTTTTTTTGATGTGCCCCTTTGTACATGGCGGGAGTCAAGTATGAGTTCAGTATGTTTGATAATTTATTTATGGCATTTCCATCCCAATGCCTAAAACAAAAAGCGATACCCCATCGAAATGTCTATTTCATATAAATCATGTCTCATTTGTCGAATTTCAAAAATGTAAGCAATTTTTATCTTCTTTGTGATATTTTTCTCAGGTAGAATCCGCGACCCATGAAACTTTTGTCTCTCATCAGAGCCAAAAAATACGGCTCGCCCAAAAAAATGATCCTGCTTGCCCTGCTCAAGATCGCCCTGGTGGGAATATTCCTGCAAATCACCTGGTCCTATCACAGTCTCGAAAACGGGCTGGGCAAAGCGGTGGCACAAGTTGCCATCATGTATCATGTGGTCCTGTTGTCGATATTGGTCGCGGCGGGGATTGGTCTTGGTCATTGGATTGACCAAATGATCCGCCTAAAGAGATCCATCTTCCATGATCCGCCCAAAGGCGGCTGGACCGAGGCATTCATGAATCTGTGGGGCTATGAACTGAAGGAGAAAGATGCGAACCAAACCACAGCCCCTGAACCAAAGATGATTGATCCCTTTGACCTCTTCAACATGCCGGCTCGACGTGGTCGCAAACCCACCTTTCCCCTGGAGCGCTGGATCCCCATCGCCATGAAATGGGAAAACCGCGACCCGATCCGCGATGCCTTCACGCTTGGTGAATTGATCGCCGAGCATCTGGGAACCAACTCAGACGGCTCCCCCATTGTCTCCGAACAAACCTACTACAGTGTCTGGCGGCAACGAGCAATGGATGAAATCCGTTGCAGGGCAAAGGCAAAAAAATCCACCCGCATACAGGAGTCTGAAAAAGAAATAGCATAAGCACGGCAATTGCAAGTTCAATTCAGGGAGGAAGCAAACTGGAACCCATACGTCAGGATCTTTCCTGAAAAGCGTTTCCACTCTTTTTTGATTCAAATTTTCCAAAACAGTACAAGCCGTCACATTGGCGATTCACGCCACTCAACCATTTAATTTTTGCATTTATGAATTTCCGTAGAATTCCCATAAATCAAACTGGGTAATTCCTTGACTCACGCCTGATAAAAGAGCCGTCGTTGTACGGCTCTTTATTTTTTCACACGAGGTGAACATGGCGAAAGTCATCATCCATTTGCGGGATTACGAACTGACCGCGCTGAACGATCTGGCGCAGCGTGAGTATCGCGCTCCCAAGGCTCAGGCAGCCTTGATCATCCGCAGGGAACTGCAAAAGCTGGGCATGATCCCGGTCGAAGCGCCCATGCCAACCCAACCCGACATCCTCCCCGTGGATGAAACAAAACAGTTGGAAATGAAAGGAGGGTAAATCATGTTTGCAGGAATTCTTTCCGGTGTAGCCACCTGCCTTGGCCCAATCGCAGTGGGGCTGATCATCTTTCTGCTGGTGATCGCGTTTTTCCGCTAACCCATAACCCATTCAAGGAAATCCATCTTATGCCCACCAAAGTCATTTGCATTGCCAATCAAAAGGGCGGGGTCGGCAAGACCACGACTGCCGTATCCCTCGCCCACGGTCTGTCTCAAAAAGGCCGGCGCGTTCTGCTGATCGATCTGGACCCACAGGGACAGTCCGCCACCGCCCTGGGACGCAATCCCGAACCCGGCGCGTTTTATCTGCTCACAATGGGAAGCACCCTACAGGAGACCACCTTTGTGCAGTCATGGGTGCGTTTCTCCGGACGCGAGGGACTGTATCTATTACCCGGTGACCAGCAGACGATGGCAGCTCAGACCGTGCTCAATACACAGGACAAACCCATCTCCGCCATCCGCCAATCCATCCAGCGTTTCTTCAAGGATGGACTCCATTACATCCTCTTCGATACGGCGCCCAGTGTCGGCGGCATCCAGGAACGGGCGGTCTGGGCCTCCGATCTGGTGATCGTGCCGACTGCCACCGAATTCCTCTCTGCCGACGGCGTCTCAAAGGTGCTGCGCATGATGAGCATCCTGCAGGAAAGGAAGAACTGGCGCGGAAATCTATTGGGCATCCTGCCAACCTTCTTCGATGAACAAACCCGCGAGAGCAAAGCCACGATGGAGATCTTAAAGGAAAAATTCGACGCCAGCGTCCTGCCGCCCATCCATCGCTCCACACTGCTCAGGGAATGCGCCGCCGAAGGCAAGACGATCTTTGAAATGGACGAACTATGTCGCGCTGCAAAGCAGTATCAGGCGCTGACCCAGCATGTGATGAAGTTCTAGGAGTGGATATGACCGGACGACGTGACCCCTTTGACAAGACAGAAACACCCAACCCCACTCAACCACCCAGCCTCTATGACTCGCTGCGTGTGGCGGCGCCGCGCAAGCGCAACCGTCAGTGGGAAAAACAGCAACAGAGCCGCAAGGTGGTCTATCGCGGCATTGATCCCAAGCTGGCCTTGAAGGTCAAGGCAATAGCCGACGACCTGCTGGTTCCCTCAGGTGAGGTGGCATGTGTGGTGCTCGACTACGCCCTGCGTTCCTACGAACGCGGGGATTTCGATCTCCATCCGCGACCCAATCCAGAACGAATGCGCATGACTCTCTTCCCACGAAGCGACTCCGCACATTCGATCAACAGACCTAAACGTACTGCCAAACATAAACGACCGGAAGCCTTATGGAAGGTGATCACCACCTGGCGTGGGTTTTCCCCCGAACTCAAAAAGGAACTGGCGGCGCTGGCGTCCGATGATGGCTTGCATGTACCCATCGGAGAATTGATCACAGCCTTGTTGCGTTTTGGTCTGAAGGCATATGAAACCGGATTGTTGATGCTTGAACCCAAACTGAAATCCACCACATTCACTTTAGCGCACAAAGGCAAATGATGACGTTCCGCCAAAAAACACTATTTTATTTTCACGGGATGAAGAACGCAGGCGGCATTGACTACGTGCCGCCTGCGCTCTGTCCACGCGCCGCCCACACATCCGCCTGCGCTGCCGCCTACGTCGAACGCACAGGAAGGGCTGAGGCGAAAGAAATCCAGCATGAACGTTCTGGGAGATCCAGGCTCGTTTTACGGGGATGTTCGGCATGAGCGATCTTCAACAAGTCTGGAGTTCCGTGCTGGCTCAATTGCAGTTGGACATGCCGCGCGCCTCGTATGAAACCTGGGTGTTGGGAACGCAAGCCATCGCTTTGGAAAAGGATGTGCTGCTTGTTTCCACACGCAATGCCTATGCCCGTGACTGGCTGGAGTCGCGCCTGACCAGCACTGTGCAGAGATTACTGGTCGGCGTGTTGAATCGTTCCATCTCTGTGAAGTTTGTCGTTGGCGAAGAGTCACAAGAAGAGATGGAGATGGAAACCGAAGCGGATGAGATGGAAGAATCGGAATTAAACATCGAGCCTGTGCAGTGGCTGGATTACGACCGCATCGTCCAGCCGCACAAGCAGGTTGTGGTGAAGGGCTATCTGCGAAGACTGGGGATGGAGATCGGACCCAAGGCGGTCTGGTTGTATGTTGGATTTCATCAAGCGGCATGGAGGGTGCAGGATCAGCACAATCCATCCGGAAAACCATTGCACAGCCATGAGGTGAAGCGTTTTAGCGCCATGAGCAACGGCGCCTTCTGGCGCTTATTGAAACACGCCGGCATTCAGGGACACCTGACCGGACTCGTGCAACGGGTCGATTCCCAGGATGCGCGCCGCTTCCGGCGTGGACGGGACGGACGCCCGCATCGCGCACCGATCCGCTACCAGGTTTTCATGACTCCGCGCCTGACCCGCGCCGACGCCACTGCGGTGCATCTGCATTTGAAGGCATTGATCGAAAAACACAATTCCATCACCAGCGCCTTGCAGGAAATGCTGGCGGTCGAAGATGTCATGGAACTCCTTGATCCGTTGGATGTGAAGTTATCCCATTCCCCATTGAACACGGTGATGGATATGGCGCGTTTGGAAACAGGTGAAAACTTTTCACCTGAAATCGAGCGTCTGGCGCAGGAACTGCATCGCAGGATCATCAACTGTCTTGGTGACATCCATATCCCGCATTACTTCATCACGGAAACCATCCACCGCTATAACCTCACCCCAGCACAAGCCTGGCTGATCACAGTCGCGCGCGATATGGCATTCATCAATACCCGCACCGGCGAACGCCGGGATAGGGTGACATTCAAGTGCGGGTATCAGGAGATGGCGGAGTTGATCGGTTCCAACCGTTACAAGACCGTGCAAGCCTGGCTTCAGCCGCATTGGTCCACGCAACAACGCGGCGGGGACCTCTCCCGTTTTCTGCAGGAAATCGACCTGCCCGATTCAAAGACCTACGCCGACCTGCGCGTGGAGTCGATGCCGCGTGCCTTTCGGGTATTGCTGGACGAACCGCTGGACGCAGATGGGAGGAATAAGGTGGACGCAAATGGGAGTCATATGGCAGACGCAGATGGGAGTAATAGCTGGACGCAAATGGGAGCATTAGCAGACGCAAATGGGAGTCATATGGTGGACGCAAATGGGAGTGATTTAAACTCTTTTAAACACCCCTTAAACACCGACAAGAAAAACACTTCCACCACCCAGCACGCGCAAAGCGCGAAAGCGGCGGAGGCGGTCGCTCCTGATTTTTGGAAACTTGAACTCCTTCTTCAGCAGAATGATGTGCATCCCAAAGTCCAAAAAGAACTGCTCGAAGTTCAAGCCTCCGTGCATGCCTTTGTCTCGTGGGTGCTGTATGTCGCCAGCCTGCAGAGTGGGAATCTTTCCGATCCCCTGGGCTATGCCATCAGCCGCCTGCGAGAACATCCCCTGCGTGAAGCGCGCGGCGTATTCCGGCAATTCGCCGACCTGACGCCGAAGGAGTTGCTGGCATTAATCGACTCCACCCCCACCCGGGCATATGAACTGCCCACAAAAATTGAACATCCCCTCGCGCACGCCTGGAAAAAGGCGATGGGTTCCAACAATCCAAGGCTGCCCATTGTGCGCGAAATTCTCTTTGGCGAAGGAGCCAGTGAATAACATGCAACTACAGTTTCTGATCACCTCCGAACAACGCGCCTCCGGCGCCATGTTCATGGAGTCGTTGAATGACACGGTGCTGGCGTTCATCTATCCCACGGATGGCAGGCGCACCTTCCATACCTTTTTCTGTCCGCCCATGCGCATCATTGCGCTCAACTCAGAAGGACAGGTGGTGTTCGATGAAGTCATCACCCAATGGCGCTGGGTGAAATTGCCTGTTTGCCGGTACGTGATCGAGACCGGTCCCAAGGTGGACTATCGCCCCTATCTCCAGACTGTGTTGTCGGTTGCGCCGGATCTGCCGCAGCTGGGCTCAATGGATCCAAGCCTGCGCATGGACAGTTTGTTGTTTGCATTGCTGGCGGAAGCCGTTGCCGATATCCGCCGCATTCGCGATGCCCATCGTGGAGAAGTCCGTCCCGAAATCCAACGGCGCCGGTTCGAAGCCTGGGAACGCGGGCAGATCGTGAGTTCCGCAGGATTCATCCTGGATTTTTCGCGTGCATGGCATCTGCCGGATGGCGCGGTGAAATTATCTTATTCTGTCTTGCAAGCCGAGGAGCCCTATCTCGATGAGATCGTTGCAGCCTCCGTGGCCGGCATCCCCTGGCGGCACGAGTTTCCCAATCACTGTATGCGCTGCGGCAAGTCCGCTTCCTGGCGACCGATCCTCACCCCTGCACCGAATGCCCCTGTGGAAATCCTGTGGCGGTATCAGCGACCAGAAAACGCCATCCCGATCTGCCATCACTGCACTGAAACCTTGAACCTGTTGCGGGATGAGTCGTTGCAACTTGATCTGGTCTGGGGACTTTGGGGCCCGCGCTTCGAAGCCTTTTGGGCATGGCATCGCGCAAAGAAGAACAACCGCTTGCCGAGGGATTGGGACATGTACGCCCATCCGCTTTGGCCGTCAGACTTTGGCGGAGAGAATTGGGAAACCGGCAGCGGCGCGTTGAGATTTGCCGAACCGCGACCCCCGCATCAGGTCATCCGGGATGAGCAGCACATGCAGGCCTTGCGCCGTGGGTTGTACAGCAAAAAGTTTCGCGGGCGACAGCCAGGCGAGACCCCCTTGCAGAAGTTATTAGACTTCCGGCTCGAAATTACACAAGGAGAATCCTGATGACCATACTAGCTTTCCTCGGCGCGCTGAGTTTGAGCGTGCTCGCATTTGAACTACTGAATGTATTCCAGAATGCCTTCAGCACCTTTGGCGGCAACCGCCTGAGCCACTTCACTTCACAACCCCAAGCCAAACGGCGTTCCACCTGGGAGGCGTTGTTGGTGGCAGTATTGCCTGGACGCTTTGATCCGGATCAGGCAAAGAACATGGGGGATGTGATCAGCCTCTTGAGACGCGCCGGCTATCCCTACGATACCCCCGGTGAATTCTATGCCGTGGCGATCCGCGATTTCTCGACCTTCCTGCTCGTGGGCGGGATGTTGGCAGGAGCGTTAGCTGCGATGAATATCCTCGCTGCCGCGCCGGTGATCGCGATGATTTTTATTCTGCTTGGATTGCGCCGACCGTATGTGCGCTTGAAGACTCTTGCAAAGAAACGCGCCGAGTCGTTGCGCAACAACATGCTGATCGGTCTGTCTGTGTTGAGTTCGTTGCTTTCATCCGGTGTGGGCGTGCAGGAAGCCCTGCGCCGTGCATCGACTGTAGGTGGACCGTTCTGCAATCTATTGGGATTGCTCGTGGCGCGCATGGAGGTCGAGGATTTCACCAAAGCCATTGATGTGACCCGCGCTCATTTGCCAGATCCAAAGGATGTGGAGGCGAATCTATTCCTGCGTGACGTCTATGACTTCTTCGCCAACAACCGCCCGGTGTTATCCAGCGTACAGGGCTTGCAGGAGTCGGTGCATCGTTCGGTGGTGGAATCGACTGAAGAACGCGCGGCTCTGGTGCGCCAACGCGCCGGCTTGTTCGGCGTGATGGCAGTGCTGGGTTTGGTGTTGGCGATCATCGCGCCGTTCATGGGAAGTGGATTGATGTAATGCCAGGTTCACGAACTCCGAATATGTATCATCCCTTCTGGCGTTCACTTGCCTATTGGATCTTCGTCACAGCGGCTGTCCTTGCTGCGTTTTTCATCGTCCGCAAACTGACTCTCTGTTGGACCCTGACTGCCCTGCCAGGTGTGCCACCCGCAGAGTGCGCTTTACAAAACCAACCATCGTCCGATCTGCCGGCGCTGCCCGATCCTGCTACTGCAAACAATCTTCCAGTCGAATTATCCGCACCGGAAATGGAACTGCCCAAATGGGACGGCGCCAGCCGGATCAACATCGCCTTCTTTGGCTTGCGCGGTGATGATGGACAAGGGGAAGGCTGCCCTACCTGCACCGATACGATCATGGTTCTGACCGTGGATCCGGTCACAAAATCTGCGGGCATGTTGTCCATCCCGCGTGATATGTGGGTCAACATTCCCGGCGCAGGATACAGCCGCATCAATACCGCCTGGGCGATTGGCGAGAATGCAAAATTGCCGGGTGGCGGTCCTGCACTGGCAATGCAAACCGTGTCACAGTTCAGCGGGGTTCCGATTCATTATTATGTGCAGGTGGATTTTGGGACCTTTGTTTCGTTCATCAATCTGATTGGCGGCATCGATGTGTTTGTCGAGGAACGCATGGTGCTCGATCCGCTCGGCGAGGGACCAGATCATTTTGTGTTGAAGCCGGGAGATTACCGTCATCTGACCGGATCACGCGCCCTGGCGTATGCACGCTGCCGGCATGAATCGCAGGGTTGTTCGGGCGGGGATGTGGGACGTGCCAAACGCCAGCAACAGGTCATCATCGCGATCCGCGATAAGGTGCTGGAGCCGGAAACCTTTGCCACTTTGATTACCCAGGCGCCGCAGTTGTATGCAGAATTTTCTTCTGGGATTCATACCAACATGTCGTTGGAAGATGCGATCCAACTGGCAGTGTTGGCGAAAGACATTCGGGTGGATGATATTAAGCAGGGCGTGATCGATTCGACGATGGCGATCCCGGCAGATACAACCATCAACGGTGTGCCAGCGAATGTTTTACGTCCAGTCCCGGATCTTATTCGTATCCTGAGGGATGAAATCTTTATCCCCGGTGGTCCACTCAGTCCATTGGCGCAAGGTGATCCGGTGGCATTGATGCAATCTGATCAGGCGAAGATTAGGATTGTCAATAACTCCTATTCTGCCGGCTTGGAACAAAGCACTGCTTCTTTTCTATCTACCCAAGGTATGCAGGTGGTGGAATTTGGTCCGCCAACTGGCGCGTCCAGCACCACCAAAATAATTCTGTATTCCTCAAAGTTATATACCTTGCGATACTTGACGGAACTCTTCGGATTGGGAAGCCAGCAGATCGTGATCCAGCCCGATCCAGCATCCACAGTGGACATTGAGATTTGGATTGGGGAGGATTGGGTTAGCAGGTTTCCTTTTGGAAATTAATATTTACTCAGCACAAAGGATAACCACAAAAAGTCCTTCGGTGATTTGAATGCAAAACATCGAACATTTTCAAAAAAAGATTACATTTGACATACGAAAATGCTGTTATCTCGTATCAAAAGGCATGAATTACAAGAAAAAAGTTATTTAGCTTCTTTGTAATAACATATTCCAGACACCGCTCAATTTCGAAAGTGCTATAATTGTATATGAAATATCGCAGCTTTTGAGATTAAACAGAGCACATCAATATCGGGATACTAAACCTTGCGAAAGAATATATTTATCAGCTATCGCCGCGATGATGTAGGTGGGTATGCAATTGCGTTGCACGCTGAACTCGAAAAATATTTTGGCAAAGAAAGTGTGTTTTTTGATGTTGGAGGCTCTATAAAGCCTGGCGAAAATTTCGATGCCGTTATCAGGGATTCGCTAAAATCCTGCGGTGTTTTATTAGCATTGATTGGAAAAAATTGGTTATCCATTTCTGATGGAGATGGGCGGAGAAGATTAGACAATCCGAAGGATTACGTTAACATCGAAATAGCGACTGCACTAAAACACAAGATACTAGTAATTCCGGTATTGATCAACGACGCAAAAATGCCTACTGAAAGTGCATTACCCGACAATTTGAGGAACTTATGCAAATGTCAAGCACTTGAAATTAGGCATAGCCAATTTAAATCCGACGCTGAAAACCTCATGTTCCATCTGGGTATTGGAAAAGTTATGGACAAAATTGGGGAAACAGTATCTTCTACAAGAGCGATGAATGAAGCAATTGTAATTGAAGAAGGCAGACAATTAAGGTGCCCAAACTGTGGAACACCACGCGACATCAACCTAGATCTCCCATGTTCACTTTGTGGTTCGCGCAAGTATTACCTAATTGGATACATTTATCCACGAGAAGCAAAAATCATTTCTGTTATTATTCTTTTGGTTTTGCTACTTGCAATAACTTCAGGTGTGATTTACATAATAATTACCAATTTACGATTAATGACCTAAAACGAGAATAGTATGCCTAGATATTATCAGGAATAGATCATGAAAATACATTCCATAAATGAAAAAACAAGTGAAATCGGAAAAATTGCTCTTTGGGGCCCTGTTGGTTCTGGAAAAACATGGCTAATTCATGCATTTAGTGCAACATTACTAAAATATTCATTGCACGATCCTGACTTTCTTTACGAACTTACAGATACCGATAGACATCCTCTTGATTTCATGATTCCGAGAAATATAGATCCAACTAGTATACTGGAAGATACTGTTCTCCACTTTCGTAGGATAGGAAAAAAAGACACATCGGCACATCGCATTAGTTCGAATGAACATAAGATAAGCATCATAGACAATAAAGGAGATGCCTTGTCAACACTTGATGATATTCCCACATCGGAAGGCATCATAGACTCTCCAAATATTATTCTACTGCTTGATGTTACACAGTCTTTATTACACAGGAATCAATCTACCATACTGTTAGACCCGAAAGAATATACTGGAATGGTAGCAAAGTTGCTTCAATTGCTTGCAATATCATCTCCTGAACAACGACGTATTGCGGTTTGCCTTTCAAAATCAGACCAATTAACTGTGAAGGGGCGAGAGACTATCAGCTTAATAAAAATGCTTTTCGGGAGCGAAATGGCCGATCTTTTTTTACAATTCAGAACGAGGCCAAATTTGAGTTTCGAGTTTTTTACCGTATCATCTGTTGGTTTGTTGCCAAACAAGAAACCAAACTATGACATTTCAACTGGATTCCTGGTAGACGAGACAATGTGGAATCCGTACAATGTAGAGTTTCCCTTTTTTTGGTTCTTCGAAAATATTGAACTATCAAGAATTGCAAAAAGTGGCAACAATTTTTTAACACGCTTGTTAGTAAACAGCCGGTTGAAGAAATATATCCCTTATCCTCGTCCATTAAAGTGATTGATCAAATATATTAATTCCGATCTGTTTCACGAAAATGTTAAAACAAGATCCGCTATTATCTAAGGTAGCACCTATTGTGATACCCCAAAAACTGCCACAACAAAATGAACCTTTCTTACATCTGTCAAATCTTTCCGTATCAAAATCACAAAGCACAAATCAGTTACCAAGATTTAGATAATTGAGAATTTGAGAGCTTTCTAAAACAAAGAACATAGCTTTTCACTATAACGAACTATACAACATATAAAAGCGACACATCCTTATATCCCCTAATCACAATTCTTTATGATGTCGGCTGGCAGAAGTTTCTGCCAGCCGATTTTCATTTCAAAAAGGAGATTCCATGTTCACTTTGTTCAAACGCTTCATCCGCGAAGAGGATGGTCAGGACTTTGCCGAATACGCCCTGATCCTGGGCGCCATCGGTGTGGTCGCGATTGCCGTGATCGCCCGTTATCGCAACGAACTGATCGCCGCCTTCGAAGCCGGCATCGAAGCCCTGCGCATGGCGCGAGGCGGATAGAGATGTTCCGCTGGAAGGAAAAGGGGCAGACGATGGCAGAGTTCGCCCTGGTCATGCCGATTCTAATTCTGCTTATGTTTGGCATGACCTTCGCCGCGTTCTATGCCTTCCGTTCCGCTGCCACGGATTGGGGGGTGTTCATCACAGGCGTTGCTTCAGGTTCATACAACACACCCGCCACCGAACA
>JAKQEE010000368.1 GCA_029558635.1 Pseudomonadota bacterium
ACGAGCTGCGAGGGCCCATTCTCGCGGAGCCTGCAGGCGGGGGGAGAACTCTTAACTGGTCATTCGGGAGCTCAGTGTAGTATATGAACCATCAGACCAAGACTCTCATCAGATCTGGTCCAGTAAATGGGGGAAGGTCACCCTAAACCTCGTTTACCGAAAAGCCGTCATAAAATTGTGAATCACGAATGAGCCACAAATCGGATTGTGACTCATATTTCGAAATTTTTGATCCACAAATGGTTTTGTGAATCATCCGTGAGACGCAATGGGTCAAACCACTATAACGCGTATCTTTACTGACCTTCATGCTTATCCTGCCACTATATCTTGTATTCATCAGAATGCCCTATAGCCTTCCACTACGTTCATAAGCTGCGCAAAAACATTTTTGTGCCTTTTCGCGGCGAATTAATCTGGAACTCAGGAATTCAGTAAGTCCGTAGTTTATGAAACAGCATCTTCTTTCCGGCTTCATGATCTTCATGGTTGCTTTTTTTCTGCGTTTTCGCCCCCGTCCCTTTGCCCCCTTGCCCCCCTGTCCCCCTGTGACCCCCCCTCTTTCCCCTTGCTCCCCCCGGGAATAATCCGTTATCCTGCCGGCCAGAAAACGAGCGCTGTATTCAGGAGGCAGCGAGGACTGAAGCACGAAAAATAATGCCGATATGTTAAGACCTGACCCTAATATCCCTAAAATTCTAAAGGTGCAGCGGACATGTCAAAAATAAGACCCAGCGGCGGCTATCGCGACACGTGCAGCTTTCAAACAGCCACCCTCATTTATGATGCCACCGTCTGGTTCTGCGAAAAGTTCCTCGATCCGCGGTCGCGAACGGTCGAGCAGATGGTGCAGGCCGCCCGTTCCGGACGGCAAAACATCGCCGAAGGCAGCCGCGCGGCCGCCACCTCCTCGCAAACTGAACTCCGGCTTGTCAACGTCGCCCGCTCCAGCCTGGAGGAACTGCTTCTCGACTACGAAGACTTCCTGCGCCACCGCCGCCTCGCACAATGGGCACCCGACGCCCCCGAAGCCATGGAGGTCCGCAACGTTCCCCGCAACTTCAAAAAGGATTCGCCCGATCAGTCCAATCTGGCGGATCTGTCCGATCAGGAAAGACGTGCGCTCTATGCCCGCTGGCTCGACCATGACGATCCCGCCGTGCGGGCCAACGCCTTAATCTGCTTAATCAACCAGGCCAACTATCTGCTCGACCAGCAGATTACCGCGCTCGAAAAACAGTTTGTTGAAGATGGCGGCTACAGCGAACTGCTTGCCGCCAAACGCATGAAACATCGCGCCGCCCAAAAAACCGACGCC
>JAKQEE010000369.1 GCA_029558635.1 Pseudomonadota bacterium
CTACCCGGAAGAGGTCCAAAAGGCGATGTTCAAAAAGACGCACTATGCGGATGGCGACCGGGTGACGTACCTCGACACGCAAAACCTGCGGAACAAATTCAAATGGGAAGCCTGCACGGATTTGAAAAAAGCCATCTGGCCGCTCGACCGCGCAGAACTTCAACCCGGGCTGCAATCCTGCAGCACGTGCGAAAAGAACACGGCGGTCGCTACCCTGTTATTCCCGGATGGGGCCGACGAACCCAAATGCACAGACAAGGTTTGCTGGAAAATAAAGGAATCAGTCTGGAATGCGCTTTGCCTGCAAGAATGGGAGGCTTACAATGCAGGTAAAAATCAGCCGGCGAAGTACGCCGACCTGCATTATTACGAGATGAACGACAAAAAGGACGTGGTAAAAGTCCTTGGATATGAGCCGGAAGTGATTGGCCGTTACAGTTACGAGGTGGTGGAAGCCGGTGAGGTTGGCGCATTTGAAGTGCTGTTTGTCGGCGCCGAGGTTTGGTACGAGGAAGAGCGCGACAAAAACTACACCCGCGGCTGGATCCGCCTGAACGGTCAGTCAACCCGCAGGAACGACAACCAGGACTGGGAGATGCGCCGGATTGATGAGATGGACATATCCGAAAGTGAAAAGCAGGTACTGCGTGACGAACTTACCGAAAAGCGCCGCCAAATCGCCGAGGCCAATGCGCGTTACCGGCAAGAGCAGGATTGGAGAAAAGCCATCGTTGAAAGCGCCCACGGCCTGTTTACTTCCGAAGCAACCAAGCCCGAAGCATTGATTCAACTGCTCAGGCTCCATATCAGGGCAAGTGTCAGCGGGCACGGTATGCAGCGCACTTGGCTCGATATGTTTGGCAAGTGGGCTGCGGACTGGAAACCGGAATCATTCGCCATCAAAGTGAACGGAGAAGGTGAGGGCGGCAAGACAAACCCCAAGTGGACGAAGGGTTGCGAGAAGGAATGGAAAAACGTTTTGGCCCGGCATCAGCGCAAGGGAGAATACGGGACCATGGACGAACGCGCTTGGTCGGACTGGATTTCAGAATCCGACCGCTCCGAATTTGTGGACGCTATCATCATAAGCCTGACGCCATTCGAAGTTGTGGCGATGTTCGCCGATTTGTCACTGCGTTACATAGCCGACCGCGTGGACGGTTACAACCGCGAACTGTATGACATAAACCTGTTCAGGTTTGTCTGCGAAGCGATCGGCATAGACATGGCCGCGCTGAAACCGGAACTGACAATTACCGACGATGACAAGGAAGATGTTGAGGAAGAGGACGATTTTGACAACGACTTCGAACTCGAAGAAGAGGGCGAAGATGAAGAATAGTTGATTTTATTGTTGCTTGCCGCGCTGGTCGGAGTCAGCCCCGGCCGCGCGGCTTTTTTCAAAAACCTATCTGCAATGTCAATACACACAAAAAAAGAACGAACCGAAAACCTCCTGGATTTCTACAGGCTTGCAGACTTTATCAAAATCCTTGACACGCTCACCGAGCGGGAAAAAACTATACTGATCCGCTGTGACTTCGACTTACAAACCAATGTTGTTGTTGGAAAAGAAGTAGGAATAACAGCGGCCAGAGTTTCTCAAATCGCATATAAGGCACGTCGCCGGGTAGCAACTGCGCTATTGAACTATCGAAGGTTCAAAGAGGAATTTGAAAACCTACAAGTCGAAAACCGCCTTTTAGAACTCCGCGCTGTGAGGGCCGAAAAGATTTTGGCAGACCAAAACAAACCAATTCAGACAGTTAAAGAAGTTGAGGCTCTCAAGATAGAGCACCTTGATATGTCCGTCCGCCTGTACAACGCGATAAAACCCAGGGCAAACATCGTTGGGCAAATCAAGGACATTGGAAACGAGTGCCTGAAATGGCGCACTTTCGGAAGGAAAACCTATATCGAATTGCGCGAACTGATGGAATCTATTGGCATCAAATGGCCAGTCAACGAGCCACAAATTTATTGACATGAGTTACTTCCTGATTGGCTTACTCGTATATTGGGCGCTCAGCGTGGCCCTCGCTTTCCGAAAAGGCATCTTCGTCAGCCAGTTGCGCGAAGCAGTACCACAACTGTTTATCTTGCCGCCGTGGATGCGGGCTTGCATCCTTTTTTTGGTGTTCATCATTGCCGCGCCGATGGCGTTCAAAGAGCCAATCCTTTACATTAGGGAATGGTGGATGAACCGAAAACTGGGCAAGGTTGCGCGTGGCATCCGAAAAATGTCCAAAGACAAATCTCTAAATGGAAACCCCGAATTCGCTGCCGACCTCAAAAAAATCGCTGACGGATTGGACGAACTTTCAAAAATGTGATATGCCGTACACCGACCATACCAACCCCGACACTGCTCAGCAGTTCAACGACGTGGCTGAAGGTTACGACCAGCACTTTGCCAACCGCTTCGACCGCGCCGAGGAAACCGTTTTGTTTGACAGATATGCCCATTTGCTTCAACGTTCCGACGTGTTGGACATTGGGTGCGGCACAGGCCTCGTGCAGCGCCTTTCTGACCGACTACTTTTAAGTCCGTACTCCTATATCGGCGTTGACAAATCGCCCGATATGATTTTCAGGGCAGAGCAAAATACATACAACCCTCACCTGAATCATAATGCCGCCACCAACAAGAGGCGAAGTATTCAGTTTTTTGTTGATGATATGGTGGACTACATGAATCACCGCTGTGCGCCTGACTCCTTCGACGTGGTGACTTCGTGGTATTTCCCGATGAATTACTGTGAACATGAAGCGCCCCAGGTGTACGAGGCAGTTTCCCGCGTCCTGCGCCCGGGCGGTCACTTTGTCAACATCATGGCATCGAGCCGCTATGTCATGCGGCCTTCGCACATTGTCGAAGCAAGCAACCTGCGCCGTTTTTTTGAAGATAATGACTGGTATCGAGGCCAGATACCGCCGTCGCTCAACATCGTGTCCGTCACCGGCTTCAACTTTCTGATTGAGAAATACCGGCGCTGGCTCAATCTTTGCCCTCAATCTGTCATCGAGGCGATGTTCCGGTTTGACCAGCGCATGGGAGAAAAGTCCGGGGCAAAGCCATACTTTTACGGCATCCATCTGCAAAAGCCGTCCCTTGATTATGAAAAAACTCCTTTGGATATGTAGCCTGTTGCTGGTATCGTTCGCAGCGCCGGCGCAGAACGAACGATGGTTTGAAAGCACCGACAACGTGGCTCTGCTGTACGCAAAAGACTATGTTGCTTTCCGCTGGCAGGGTGATACGCTGGACAGCTCGCACTTCCGGGCATTCTTCGAGTTCATGGGGGAAGATTCATCGTATGCCAAATTGCTGTGTTTCTACTGCATCCAGTACCTTTACCAGCACGAAACCGGCGTTGACAGCCTTGACCACATCATGCGCACGTCGTTTTTCTGGGGCCTCGATGAATACGCCTGCTTTTCGAGGTTGCAAAATCTTAAAGTGACAATCATCAAAAATGAAACATACCAAACTCTTCCTGGTCTTTTTCCTGCTGCTATCCTGCCTTCCTGCCTGCAAAGACGCAGAGCCGCTCGACACGTACTACGACGCGCGTCAAATCGAAGGGGACTGGATCGGCACAGTGCCTCCGTATTGGTTGCACTGGTTTTCTAATGGCCGTTCGACACAGCAAATCGTGGATTTCAATACGGTCATCTATGAACTGCAATACCACTACCGGACCAGCGCCGACACGGTGTTTCAGCGCGACCTTACCGGTACGCTGAATTTCGAGCGCGTTTGGACCGTTGAGTTTCCATATCCTGACACTTGCTACGTCACCGAATGGGGCATTGGCGGCGATACCATTACCACATTTACACTTGTTCGGCAATGAAACCGTTTATCACCATATTGGGCCTGCCAGCCGACGCGCATCAATGCACGAGCCATCGCGATGGTGAATGGATTATCTGGCGCTGTCCTCTATGCAAAGATTACGAACGCCGCTTTAACTGGCGTACCGGCGAGATGACTTGCACCGGAATGCCCGATGGAATTGTCCATACAGGAATGAGCAGCCAGCAATCCAACATGGAGGCGCTCACACTCAACACACATCCAAACTGATGGTAAGGGAGTACAGAGATGAAACCGTGCTGGAAGCATCGCTCGACCGCTTCCGGTATTGCCTGCAAAACGGGCATCTCTGTATCTCGTTTTCAGGCGGCAAGGATTCTACGCTCTGCGTGGAACTGGCAATCATGGCTGCTCAATCCCTGGGACATACCGACCCGATAGACGTGGTGTACCGCGACGAGGAATGTGTTTCGCCCGAGACAACCGCGTTTGCCCTGCGGATGGCCGCCCGCCCGGAAGTCCGCTTTCATTGGTGCATCGCTCACCAGCCCATTATCAACATCTTCGACCGCAACTGCCCATACGTTTGGACCTACGATCCCCTGCTTGATCCTGAGCAGTGGATGCAGCCAATGCCAGACATCGCAGTGGAGATACCGGACATGAACATCGAACGCCTGATCACGCATGAGCGGCTTGGCATTCCTAAAGATAAGATTCTGTTTTCGGTAGTGGGCATCCGGACTTCGGAGAGCCTGCGCCGGAAATTCGCCATCAACTCGGCAAAAGGATACCTCACAAAGAACATCGGCAACATCGTCAAGGCCCGCTGCGTGTACGACTGGGAAGATGACGACGTATGGAAGTTTACCAAGGATTTCCAGATTGACTACAACCGTGACTATGACGTAATGTGGCGTTTAGGCATCCCCAAAAAGTCGCTGCGCATCGCGCCGCTCGCGATGTCCACCGCAGGGCTGGGTCAACTTCAGGCGATGGCGAAAGCATACCCGCGTTGGTTCGACAAACTGGCCGTCCGCTGCAAAGGCGTCCGCGCCGTCGTCAACTTTGGCAAACGTGCCTGCGAGCCGCTGCGCCGGCAGGGTGAGACCTGGGAGGATTGTTTCAAACGGACCTGCATCACCGAAGCCCCCGCATGGATCCGCGCCCGCGCCGAAGTGCTGATGGAAAAATGGATTGCAGCGCAAGCGAAACTCACTACCGACCCGTTGCCCCAGAAAGGAGGGCACAATTTCAAGGCCATGTCCTGGGAGAAACTGGCAAAGATTATGTACAACGGCGACCCGTTCTGCATGAAAACCGGCGAACTTCACTACGTCGAGCCGCACGAGTTCAGGCCCGGTGGCGGCTCATGGGGTGGCAAACCAACATGGTGACCACCTGTATTTTTTTATCGGGATAACCGGGGAAACCGGGAAAATCCCGGTTTGACGAAATTTCCGACATCGTGACGAAAAAACCGACATCTGCCGTCGAAGTTGCCCGTCTGCTGCTTTCAGCAAACGCGATGGATGAATTGGAAGAACTTCGACCGCATATTACCTTTGCAGACGTTGCAACATCGGAACTACTGGCTGAGATATTCAACCACAAGTTCGCCGCCTTATGCAAAAAGTCGCCGCCTCAACAGTCAAGAAAGGCCAAAAGACCATAGAGAAAAACTTCAACACGCTCGAAGCCCTTCGCGTGTTCTATATCCCGCACGGGATGATTGCCCCAAACCACTACAATCCAAACCGTCAAAGCGAGTTCGAGTTTGAACTGCTGCTCAAGTCCATGAGCGAGGACGGTTTCACTCAGCCAATCGTTACGCGCCCGCTCTTTACCGACGATCAGGCACGGCAAGCACTCGGCCTGCCGGCAGATGCCAGCCACAAAGACATTGACTGGCTCGCGGCGGCCTACAAACTCAATTCCGGGTTTATGGTGGTGGACGGTGAGCACCGGTGGAAAGCCGCCCGTGAACTGGGTTACGCCGACGTGCCCTGCGGGACTTAGAAAAACTCGGAGCGCTGGATCACGCCGCCGACTCCCTGCAGATGGACGATGTGGAAATCCAGAAACTGCTGTCAGAGGCCACCGCCGTTGACGACCTGGGCCAGAACGAGGATTTCAACAAATCGTGGGAGGTAAATACAGCCATGATACCTGCCGCAAACCCAAGCGACGGCTTCAATGTCGGCATGACATCAAAAGCCATTGAAGAGCAGCGACGGATACAGAAAGCCACGGAGGAGGCCAGGTCGAATGAGGAAAGGCAGATGGTGCAAAAAACATCTGATCTGGTGCGCATCATGCTGGTGTTTCAAGGAGATGAGGCGAAGTTGGTACAAAAAGTGTTAGGCAAGAGCCAGGCGGAAAAACTCATGGAGTTATGCCGGCGCGAACTTGAAGAAAACCCGCAACTCTATGAAGCGTGAAACCGGACACCCGCAACAAACGAACAAAGTTGCAGGTCGTGGAGGACAGGGAATATATCTGCCGGCATTACCTGCGCGGCATCCCGCATGTGAAGATCGCGGAGATGCTGATGATTGATTTAAAGCGCGACTATATTCTTTCTCGCCAGCAGATCGAATATGATATCACCGAGATTGTCAAGGGCTTGCAGGAAAACTATGAGGCCAGAATCGGCGTTTACTTATTCGAGCAACTGCGGAAAATAGATGAACTGGAAGGTGAAGCATGGACAGCGTGGGACGCCAGCAAAAAGGCCAGGAAAAGAACAACGATCATTACCAAGAAAAACCAGGTTAAACAAGAGCCTGGCGATCCGGAACTGCCGAAAGACCCGCAGGATGTAATCATTGAATCAGCAGAGCAGACCGGAGACATCCGGTACTTCGAGAAAATACAATGGTGCGTGGAAACGCGCCTCAAATTATTGGGCTTTTTCCGGCTCAACCAATATGCCAAAACGCTGGATGAAGGCAGCGCCAGCGAAGGGCAGGAAGCCGGGGTTGTTATTTTTCTGCCGGACAATCAACGCAACGATGAGTCAAAAAACAGGGACAACAATTCGGGAAGAAATAGCCGAATTAAAGCGCGAACTCGAAATGAGAAAGGGGGTCTATGATGGACAGGTTAAAAACCTCAAACTGTCGCGCAAGGATGCCGATCACCGAATCGCCTGCATAGTTTCCACCATAGGCAGGCTTGAAAAGTTGGAACGTCAACGCGCCGGTGAACAGGCCGCACTTTTCGCCAGTGGATAAGCCAAAACTAAAATTGCATTCGCTGTCCTGGTTGGTGGAAATCAAGGATGGCAAGATGCTGGCGCCGCGCCAGCGTATGGTGCGTGAGATATCTGAGTTGGCCGACGTTCCCGACGCAGAATTGGTGTTGAGGCAAGCAGTCAACCCAAAGACCCACCGGCAACTTAGGACGCTTCACGGTCCAGTCATTGCCCAGATTCAGGATTTCTACATGGCCATTGACGGGGTATATAAGTCGGTTGACAGAATCAAGCATGAATTAAAGCAACAATTCCTGCAGCCAGTGAAACGATACTGGGATGATGGCAGCCCGGTGATCCTGCGAATAACGCACCCGACCAAGCCAGGTGTAAAAATGGACTGGCACATGGAAGAATTGCCGTCGCTGGCTTCGCTCGACATCGAGCAGATGAATTCTTTCATCGCCGCCATTGTGGAATACTTCTTGCATGAACGTGGCTTGAGTATCGAAATAGACCCGGACAGGGCAGACCCTAAATTCCACGACTAAAGATTGTTTGTTTTGTTGCTCCCCCTTCATCCCCCGGGCCGGTGCCGTACAGCATCGGCCTTTTTTGTGCGCAACAAAAAGCCCGCCCTGCATTGCGCAGAGCGGGCCAGAAATATAACCCCAAAAAACCTAATGCAAAGATATTAAGGAATCGTGTAATTGGCAACTTCTGTCCATTTGCGCCTCCATTCCGTTCGGATAGCCCCGTGAATGGACGCGATGGGTTCTTGCCAGGCATACCTCTCTCCGCGTGTCTGCTCAAGGACATGAACCTTCACGGCATTGTCAATGTGTCGAGCCGCGTTCCCGTCGCGGTCAACGGTCCACAGAGAAATGAATTGGTCTCCATTTTTGATGGAGCAATACGGCGCATCCCATTCAATGCCGTAATAGGAGGCATGCTCGTAGCCATCAGCCAATTTTGATTCAACGAATCGTCGGATAATCATTCGCAGTGGATGTTCATTTGGATCCATTTTTTTCTGTGTTAATAGTGACGGTCGTCACGCGGTTGAACTGATACTTGTCCGGCGCGAACTCGGTCAGCGTTTTGATGATCCAGTCATCGTTGAGTTTGTTGACCTTGCCGTTCAATTCCTTTCGCCGCTCACTGATCAAGGCATACACCCGTTTGTAGTTTGGGTCGGTAGTGCTTTTACCCTTGAACAGATTCGGGAACACTTCCAAGATAAAATGATCGAGTGCTACCCGAATCGGGTCGTTGTTTGATTCTGATTCTGTTTGATTCATGGCACAAAAATAGAAATGTCGGGCCGATTCAAAAAATAATTTGAATTTTATTTTGATGATTCGATTCGATATTTGAATCTTTGTGAGCAACATTGATTCAACAGAAACGAAATGACAGTAACGGGTAAAGAATTGGCCGAGCGTTTGGGGATGCATCCAACCTCGATTCAAAAAGCCGGAATCGGCTTGGCCGATGAATTGGATAGCGATAGGCTGATTCAATTCCTGGCCGGTCGGCGCAAGGCAGCCGGAGCATGGCGGATTGAAAAAGCCGCGGTCGCCGACGCATGGTATCGCGAACTTACCGGTGCTACACCATCGATCAACGGGACTTCTGAAATTATACCGACTCCGCCGCCTACTGTGCGGCCACAGCGCTCATCGCCTCCCGCCATACTCCCAACACCCGCGAAAGAAGAGAACGCGGCTCCTGACGCAAATTTGAGGCCTGATCAGAAACAACATTTCCTCAAATCGGAAGGATTCATGGTTGCCATGTTGGTACTGGCAATCCTTGCTCAAGTTCTGCACACGGCCACATTTTTCTATTTCGTCACGCCGATACCGGTTGATATGATTCGATTCGTTGCTGCGGTAGTAGTTGGATTGGCAGTTGATTCAGCGGCTCTCGTAAAAACGATTCAAAGCGGGCGCCGAATCTACCTCATAGTTTTTGCCATTGTCCACTTTGGGATAAATATGTCGGCGCATTTCCGATTCGCCAGTCGATTCGATGAATTGGATACTACGTCGTTTCAATTCTGGATAGATTCAATCATTCTTTCATTCGCCGTGGCATATGCTGTATTTTGCTACGCTGAGGCATTCGCGATTCAAAAGGGAAAGTGATAACGATGATTCGAGAATTGAAACAACAGGCCCTTGATATTGGAGGTGCGATTCGGGATGTGTTTATCGGTAAATCGCTCGATCCAAAACGATTTGCTGAAAAGCCACCGAAATGGTGGCACAAAAAGAACGAACGCCCGGAGGCAGAGCCGCCCAAAAAGAAAGAAAGAAAGGCGCCGACAGATAGCATCGCTGATTCGGCGATGTGGGCAGAGATAATGCAAATGAGCGATGAGGAATGGGTATTGAAGTATGGCGCGTTTTCGGCGATCCGGTGGAACGAGAAATACGGGGCGTTACAAAACCAACGCTTTTCAAGTCGGGAAGAAATGCTCGACTGGCTTGAAAGCGAAAAAAACGACCCCAGGAGTGTGTCTGAAATTGATTTTGATGCAGAGGCGCAAAGTGAGTTGACGCGCAGGGAATGCGGAGAATTGCTGGCCTATGTTCCGCGCCTTGATGACTTTGAATTGGCGGCCAAGGTGAAGAGAATGAAGGCGCAAGGATTGTCTCTCAAGGCAATATCAGAGCGCACGTTGAAGCCTTATCAAACTATTAAGCACTACTCTTCTGCGCTTGGAAAGGCGCAAGAATAACTACCGGGTTCAAATAGTTCAGTTCATTGGTTCTCAAACTGATTATCAACGGTTTAAAAAGAACCACGATGGTTCAAAAACGGTTCTAAAATGCCAGATTCAACTACTATCATTCTGATTTTGATTGCACTTGCCGCTGGATTTGCAATCGCCAATTATTTCAACCGTCAGGATGGGTTGACCAAGACGGCTATGTTCTGGGCAAACTACCAAGAACCTTTGATTTACCGGCAGCGGGACATCAATGACCGAGACGCCACCATTGCTGCGTATGACAATGCGGTTGCCAAACTCAAAGAGCACGGAAATCAACACATAAAATCCGAGCACGTCATGTTATGGATATATGGCGCCGAGGAAGAAAAGATGAACGTGGACTTTGCCGAGTGGTCGTTTCAGGCGATTGCCCTGGAGCAGAGGATCAGAGAAGAATTCAGAAAGGAAAAGATACGACAGGCCCGGGCTGCAGGAAACCAGGCTGACGCGGCCAAACAATTTGCAGGCTACCAAAATGAGGATTTCAATGACATACCGAGACGAAACTGAGGCTATAGCCGCCTTTGTGCGGCGATACAAAGAAATGCCAGATGCAGAGCGTCAATACGCTCTGCATAAAACAGAGTGTTTATCCGTCTGGCAAGGAACGACATCTCATGTTCGAAAATTCAACGCCAAATTGCACACCGCTCTGAGTACAGCAGAACGCGACATACAACTGGCTCAAAAGGCTGAGGCACATTCCTCAGTGCAACCGGTAACTGTGCCTACATTTATTGAGGTAGCCAAGGGGTTTCGGCCAATAGTTTATTTTGTGGTATGCCTGGGAGGTGTGTCATGGCTTGCTGTGGCCATAGTGTCATTTTTGAAAGGCACGGCTATGGCTGTTACCGCATGGGCAACTACTTATGGAGGATGGATTTTTGGCGGGGTTCTTGGAACAATTCTGTTGCTCGAACTACCGAAAATCAAATTGCGCAGGGAGGAGCCAACCACGACTGAAAAATTTGAACAAGAGACTTTTTGGCAAAAAACGTCCTATGAAAAAACAACCAATGGATAAACTTAAAAATGCGCTGGGCATCACTGCCGCGCTGTCGCTGCCATTCATCGGCCTTTTCAACATACTTGAAATCTGGTCGTACTGGCCGGACGAGTTCACGTGGACAGAGGCTTTCTCGAAAGTGAAGTACACGCTGATAACAATGTTTCTCATATCGCTCATCATGGGCCTGCTCATTCAGGCTGCCGAAAGAGCGCAAAACACGGAACAATGAAACTCAAGTTTTATCTGATTATCAATCGTCAAGGCGGTGTGCGAACAACCAAAAACCCTCCGTCCATCGAATGGAACGAAGTGTTTATGCAATGCAACCTCAACATCGGTGACAAGTTGTTTGAGCGTCCAATGCTCCAGGCGAACATCGAAATTTCTGATAGCAAAATGCCGGTCGAGATAGACGCCGACGTGGTGGCCGACATCGAAAGCGTTGTCGAGGAAAGAACTGGTTATGAAATCAAACTTCAAATTGTGAAACCTGAACAAGAATGATAGTTTACCTGATGATACACTTTCCGTTCGTGTGGTGGTGGAAGATAGGCTTTGCCCACTACTCCTTTGTCAAGCGCGCCGTGGCGCTGGATAAAGCCGTGTTTGGCTTATTTATACCGGTAGGCGTTGTCATCATTCCTTTTGCATACCCGGTAGAGCAATGGTTTCACCGAACTTTTAAGCCGCTGCATTTTCGCTTTTACCGTGGCGATGGATCCACAGAGACTTATTGGTTTGTAATTGCACCAGTAGTTTACGCGTTCATGTGCTTTGTATGGTTTGCTTATTTTTATCTTGTGGGCGAGGTTTTTGGATTTGATGGAGGCTCTTGTTTTTGCTCATTTATGCAATGGCAGTGGTATTTTGTACTTGCATTTTGGGAAACCCTGAAAGACGTTTATCAATTTTTTTGACTGATGACCTGGACATATCTTGTAGTTTTTGCAGGCGGTTATATTTTTCGTCACCTGATTGGCATCGCCTTCAAGCGGATATTCCAAAAGCGCATGCCTGACCTTTTTGACGGCGCTCAATTCGTCATCAAAAAGTCTGATGTCAGGGAAATACTTGTATCTTTCGACGCCGGCAAGCAATGGTTTATCAGAACGCCAACCGGCTGGGCAAAAGTGAATCACGATTTTATACGCAAAAACCTTGATAAAAATGCTACCGATAACTCGGCTGCTCATTAGCCACCCGGTCACACGACCCTTTCTCAAAAACCCCAACAAGTACCGCATCCGCAAGGTCAAAGCGGTCGTGTCGCACTGGACGGCCAACATGCAAAAAGGCGCAAACGCGCTGGCCAACCGCAACTACTTCAACAACGGCTCTCCCGGCCCGGGCGGTAAGTTGCGCCAGGCGTCGGCTCATTTCTGCGTGGACGATCACTCAATCGTGCAATGCCTGCCGGAATACGAGGTAGCCTACCACGTCGGCGCGGCGCGGTACAGGGCAGAGGGTTACGAGTTGTTCAAGGGGTATCCGGGCCTCAGCCCGAACTACTTCACAGTGGG
>JAKQEE010000372.1 GCA_029558635.1 Pseudomonadota bacterium
AGGTCCCGATTGCGAATGCATCACCAAGCTTCTCGAAACCCTCGACGCTTACATTCCGGAACCGGAACGCGCCCTTGATAAACCCTTCCTTCTCCCGATCGAAGACGTTTTCACCATCACTGGTCGCGGCACCGTTGTAACCGGTCGTGTTGAACGCGGCATCATCAAAGTCGGCGACAAGGCTGAACTCGTTGGTATCCGCGACACCCGCGAAACCACCGTTACCAGCGTTGAAATGTTCCGCAAGCTTCTTGACCAGGGTCAGGCTGGCGATAACGTAGGTATCCTCCTGCGCGGTATCGAAAAGAATGACGTTGAACGCGGTATGGTTCTGGCCAAACCGGGCAGCATCAAACCCCATGCCAAGTTCCACTCACAGGTCTACATCCTGAGCAAAGAAGAAGGCGGCCGCCATACCCCGTTCTTCTCTGGCTACAGACCTCAGTTCTATTTCAGAACCACCGACGTGACTGGCGTTGTTCAGCTCGGCGAAGGTAAAGAAATGGTTATGCCTGGTGACCGCGCTGAATTCCAGTGCGAACTGATCACCCCGATCGCTTGTGAAGAAGGTCTCCGCTTCGCCATCCGCGAAGGCGGCCGCACCGTAGGCGCCGGCGTTGTAACCAAAATCATCAGCTGATTTTTCTGTAACGTTAGTGGGGGCGGGTTCACGCCCGCCCCTTCTTGATCTTCAAAGCCGACCTGGTCGGCTTTTTTAAGCGAGGTTAATGTTATGCGCGAAAAGATTACTCTGGTTTGCAGCAGCTGCAAACGCAAAAACTACATGTCAATGAAAAACAAGCGCAATGACCCCGATCGCATCGAACTGAACAAGTATTGCAGCGCCGAACGCAAGCATACCGTTCACAAAGAAGGCAAGTAAGGGTTTGTTGGCGAACATAGGCCAATAGCTCAATTGGCAGAGCACCGGTCTCCAAAACCGGGGGTTGGGGGTTCGACTCCCTCTTGGCCTGAATGATTACCCCACTCGAAACGAGGGTCACATGAGCAAAATTGCAAACTGGTGGAATGAAACCTCCCGCTTCCTGCGCGAAGTCTGGATTGAAGTCAGACCGAAAAATGGTCGCGTTTCGTGGCCAACCTACGAGAACGTCAAGATCTCAACCAAAGTGGTTGTGGTTTCCTCAATCGGTCTTGGACTGTTTATCGGGCTGCTCGACATCCTGTTCGGAAAGATCCTGACAGCTATCGTCGGCGGCGGAATGGGATAAGGGCTTACTGTGGATATTCTAAAAGCAAAATGGTATGTGATCCATACCAACTCCGGTTCAGAATATAAGGTTAAAAAGAACCTCGAAAACCGTGTTGAGCTTCTCGGCAAAAAAGACAGCATCTTCCAGGTGCTGGTACCCGAAGAAAACGCTGAACGCGTTCAGGACGGCGAGCGTGTCACACAGACCCGCAAGATCTATCCTGGTTATGTTCTGGTTCAGATGGATATGGACGACGATACCTGGACTGTTGTTAAGAACACTCCCGGTGTCACCGGTTTCGTAGGTCTCGGCAGCAAACCGACGCCTCTGCACGATAAAGAAGTGCAGACCGTTCTGCGCGCCGCCGGCATCGGCCCACAGCGCTCAGCCGCCATGACCCCGATCGGGTTCACCGAAGGTCAGACCGTCAAGATTATCGACGGCCCCTTCACAGATTTTATTGGTGTCATTAAAGAGATCAACCAGGAAAAGCGCAAGGCAAAGGTTCTTGTGTTCATATTCGGTCGCGATACCGCGATCGAGGTCGATCTCATTCAGCTCGAAGAAGCTTGAAAACTGAAGAATTCGTTCTTAGAAGGAGTTAATTTAAGTTATGGCCAAGAAATTAGTAGCTGTCGTTAAATTGCAGATTCCGGCTGGTAAAGCAAATCCGGCCCCCCCGGTTGGTCCCGCTCTTGGCCAGCATGGTGTTAACATCATGGACTTCTGTAAGAACTTCAATTACAAGACGGCAAAAGAAGGCGATGCAATTATTCCGGTCGAAATCTCTGTATTTGCTGACCGTTCTTATACTTTCATCACCAAAACCCCGCCTGTATCGTTCTTGCTGAAAAAAGCCGCTGGCATTCCCAAGGGCAACCAGACTCCTGGCCGCACCAAGGTTGGTAAAGTAACCAAGGCGCAGATCAAGGAAATCGCTGAACGCAAGATGCCTGACCTCACCGCCGCTTCTCTCGAAGCCGCCATGAACGTCGTCAAAGGCACTGCCCGCAGCATGGGTATGGAAATTGTTGACTAAGTTTATCACCCTGTGGTAAACTCCTTTACCCTCGAAGAAAGGAGGAAGCAAAGATGCCGAAACACTCCAAAAGATTTAATAACGCTAAGAAAGACCTCGTTCACCTGAAACAATATTCAGTGGAAGAGTGCTTTGATAGAGTTAAAAAGACTGCCACCGCCAAATTCGATGAATCCATCGATGTCGCTGTTCGCACCGGACTCGATCCGAAATATGCCGATCAGCAGCTGCGCGGTAGCTGTGTTCTGCCTCATGGCTCAGGTAAAACTACCCGCGTAGTCGTTTTCGCCGCCGGTGCAAAAGCACAGGAAGCCCAGGCAGCTGGAGCAGACTTCGTAGGCGCCGAAGATTTGGTCGCCAAGATCGAAGGAGGCTGGGTTGATTTTGATGCCGCCGTCGCAACACCCGACATGATGAGATTTGTCGGTAAGCTCGGTAGAATTCTTGGTCCACGCAACCTG
>JAKQEE010000393.1 GCA_029558635.1 Pseudomonadota bacterium
TGATTGGGCTGACCTGGTGGACAATATGGACCTCAAAAAAGTCCTGATTGATCCGTCAAGCCTTTATGCGATCAACGCCCGGAACGCGATGAACCGCGCGATGGATGACGAATTGATCACGGCCGCATTTGGGACCGCTTACGGCGGCGTGGATGGGTCCACGTCCTACACCTTTAACACCTCAAAAAACCAAATTGCCAATGCGTCAACCGATATGACCCTGGCAAAACTTCTGAGCGCCAAAGAGATTTTGGACGGCAACGAAGTGGATGAGGAAGGGCGGTTTGTCATCCTGGGAAGCAAACAGGTCTCCGCGTTGCTGAATACAACCGAGGTCAAATCAACCGACTACAACACGGTTAAAGCCCTTGCCGCCGGACAGATTGATACCTTCCTGGGGTTCAAATTCATCCGTTCCGAGCGCCTGGAAGTCGGATCGAGTATCCGAAAGTGTATCGCGGGGCAGAAAAATAGCCTCCTGCTGGCTATCGGTCTGGATATTGTGACCGACGTAGGCCCGCGCCGCGATAAAAACATGGCAACTCAAGTTTACCTGGGTATGTCCATCGGCGCAACCCGCATGGACGAAAAAGGCATCGTCGAAATCGACTGCCTGGAAAGTTAAGGAGGTGAATAACAATGGCTAGTGGAGCGAATTATACTAAATATGCCTCGCCTGCTCCGGCAACCTTTATGGGCTCGGAGTGGGGCGGCAAGGTCCGTGCGACGCATGACAGCTACACCTTTGCAAGCGCGGCAATCGGCACGCTTGTGAATGTGGGTGTCTTGATGCCGGGCGAAGTCTTTCTGACGGGTTGGGTCATTGGTGCTGATCTTGGGAGCGCGACCACCTTACAGCTTGGAGACGCGGGCGATGATGACCGCTATCTTGCGGCGACCGTATTCACCACGGGGGGCCAGTGTACGCAGTGCGCCAAGGCGGAAGGTGTTGGCTACAAAAACACCACCACCAGCCCGATTCCGATCATCCTCAAGACAGGCACGGAAGAGGCTACCGGCGCGGTCGAGGTGATCATTTTGAAGGCTGCGGCGAATTAACCTTTAACCGGGGAGGGCTGAAACCCTCCCCTTTGAGGTTTCACGTGGAAAAGGGCATGATCTACACAGGATGGGGCGGCGAATTCTACACGGCGGAATATGTTAACCGCCTGTTTCGCGCCTGTTTGCGTCACATGACGCGGCCTTTTGACTTCGTGCTGCTTGCCGGTCCCTCAGTGCGGAAAGAAGCACTTGATTCAAAAATCAAAATCATTGAGACCGGCCTGCCTTATTGGTGGGCGGGAATGGTGTTTTGGTCGCTTACAGGTACGCGGCTTTTCCTTGATTTGGATGTTGTTGTCGTCGGTTCGCTGGATTCCCTTTTTGATGTCGATTCAGAGTGCTGCTGCTCGCGGGATTGGTCCACGCATTCATACATTCCGTCCGGTCATGAGAATGATGCGAATCCTGGTGTGTCGCTGATTCGCGGGGATGCCGGGTTGTGGGTTTGGGATGAATACCAAAAGGCAGGGAAACCTATCTGGAACCCTCAAGACAGGTCAATAGATCATTCTCCCTGCCACATGGCCGCACAGGGGATTATCAACGATCATCGAGGGCGTGTTGACCTATTCCCGCAGGAAGTTTGCGCTTCTTACAAGTACACGGTCAAAAAAATCGGAGTGCCTCCCGGCTGTGTGACCGTCCATTTTCACGGACAGCCAAAGCCACACGAATGCGGCGAATCGTGGGTTAAGGAGTGCTGGAAATGATCAAAGATATAAAAATCTATGGCGCGGGTGGTGCAGGCAGGGAATTGGCATCGAATTTAAAAGGGCGTGTTTTGGGGTTCATTGACGATACAAAGACGCAAGGCGATATTATCGACTCATTACCTGTGCTGGGTGGGTTTGATTCCTTGACGAATAAAGACGATGTTATTGTCTGCATCGTTGCTGATCCGAAAGTTAAAAAGGCACTGATAGAAAAGATAAAGTCAAAACTTCCCGGTGTGGATTTTCCATCCGTGTTTTGTGAGAATAACACCATCTCGGATAATGTCCAATGGGGAGAGGGCAGTATTGTAGCGCATCCTTACAATATTATTTGTCCCGGTGTCCGTGTAGGTCGTTTCGTCTGGATTAACGCTAAAAACTCAATCGGTCATAACTGCTCAATCGGGGATTTCACCACTTTATACTCCGGTATATTTTTGGGAGGGAATTCCAGTGTGGGAGAGTTCTGCGTCATAGGAACCGGAGTCATCGTCAATCCCGGTGTTTCCATCGGAAATAATGTCATCATCGGTGCGGGGGCGGTTGTCGTGAAGGATATCAAAGAGCCGGGGGTTTACGTCGGCACTCCGGCGCGGAGGATTAAGTAATGGCCGAAGGCGTCCACAAAATAACCGAACAGTTTGAACAGGAAATCGCGCGATACACCGGCGCTCCTTTCTGCGTGGCCGTCGATAACTGCTCAAATGCTCTCTTTCTGGCGTTAAAATATGATGGGATTGAAGGGAAAGAGATAACAATTCCGGCGCGGACCTATCCGTCTGTACCATGTGAAATCATCCATGCCGGTGGAAAGGTGCGATTTGATCAGGCCGGTCAATCGATTAAGGGTGCATATCGGTTGAAACCTTCCCGCGTGTGGGATTCCGCCCTGCGTTTCACCGCAAATATGTATCTGCCCGGCTCATTGATGTGCCTGTCCTTTACCGGACCATACAAACATCTGAAGCTTGGCAAGGGTGGCGCGATCCTGACCGATGATTACCAGGCATATCTATGGTTCAAGCGTGCGCGTTTCTCCGGCCGTCGCGAATGTTCTTATCTTAATGACAATTTCGATATGATCGGATGGAATTTTTACATGATGCCGGAAATAGCGGCGCGCGGCCTGCTCTTAATGAACGGCTTTTACGATGCCCACGGAAACCCGATCATTAATGACGACGTCGAGAAGGAATATCCGGATTTGAGCAGATACCCGATTTATGGTGGCAAAGAATGATCATCAACGATGTGGAATTATGGGAATCGAACGGCATTTATGGCCGCGCTGACATTCATCCAATGCCGAAGTGTGCGGGGAACTTCTCCGGATCGGCTGTTGTTTTGGGTTCCGGCCGGACAATCTGGGATGACTGCGAAAAGATAGACTTCACAAAAGTGGAAGTGATCGCAATCAACAACATGATTATGCACTGGAAAGGAAGAGTTCATCATGGCGTTTCTTTGCATCCGGAAGAGCCTCCTCTTTGGCGTCAACTTAGATGGACGAATCAATGTGAACCGTCTTATGTGGTGACGCATTCTCACAGATTACCGGAAAACAACGACAATTTGCC
>JAKQEE010000395.1 GCA_029558635.1 Pseudomonadota bacterium
TTCCGACGGCACTCTTTTTCTTGCCAATTACAACGACGGCCTGCGGGCCTATACCTTTAATGGGACCTTGTTCACCAATACAGCTCACATCGATGACGGCGATTATGCCCGCAGCGTGGCGGTGGCCCCTGATGGAACAGTTTTTCTCACCACAGATGGGGACGGCGTGCGGGCCTATACTTATAGCGGCACGTCGTTCAGCAAGACCGTTCATACCGGTGCATCGTGGTATCCCCGCGCCCTGGCGGTAGGATCTGACGGTACGGTGTTTATCGCATACAAACATTATGATTTGCGCGCGTATTCCTACAACGGCACATCGCTTACAGAAACGGGATGGATAAACTATGGATGGGAAGCCAACAGCATGGCGATCGGTCCGGACGGAACACTCTTTCTCGCCATTCAGGAAGGAGGACTGCAGGCCTTTACTTTTGACGGAGCCGTTTTTACCCATAAAGCCCACATTTATGACGCGGGCAACGCACATAAAGTGGCGATCGGGCCTGATGGAACCATTTTCCTGGCCAATGGCTATGACGGATTGCGCGTTTATACCTATGACGGTGTCAGTTTCACCGATGTTGCCCATGCGAACGATGGGGGATATGCCTTCAATGTAGAGGTCGGCTCCGATGGCATGGTCTTTCTCGTCTGCGGCACAGACGGGTTGCGAGCCTATTCATTTAGAAACAATACTCTGGTGAATCGAGCCCACATCGATGTGGGCGACAACGACGGCTATGCCGCCGGCATCGCGGTCGGTTCTGACGGTACGATTTATCTCGCCAACGGCAATGACGGCCTGCGGGCTTTTACCTATAACGGCAGCGCTCTTGTCAATCTAGCGCACATCGATGATGGCGGTTTTGCCTTTGATGCAGCGGTCGGCCCGGATGGAACGATTTTTCTCGCGAACGGCGAGGATGGTTTGCGGGCGTACACTCATAACAGAAATGTTTTCACCAACACCGCATTCGTCGATCTCCAGGAGTATTCCTACAGCGTCACCGTCGCACCAAATAGCACGGTTTTTCTTGCCAATGGCGGCGATGGCCTGTGGGCTTTTCGCTATGATGGGAGTGCTATTACCCCAACCGCGCACCGTGCCGACGCGGGTTACTCACAGGATGTTGCGGTTGGACCCGATGGGACGGTTTTCCTTGCAACTAGAGGCGACGGCTTGCGGGCTTTCAGCTTTGATGGCGCTGCTTTTGCCAATACCGCGAACATCAATGAAGGCAATGCTGTCTATTGTGGTGTGGCGGTTGGGTCTGACGGCACGATCTTTCTCGCCAATGAGTTTTTGGGCATGTTTGCCTACACCTATGCCCCGGTTACCGGGATAAAAGACCAAATTGTGACTGAACCGAATCGCTATTTTCTGGCCCAGAATTATCCCAATCCTTTCAACCCATCCACTACCATCGGGTATGATTTGCCCCAAGCGGTCCATCTTCGTCTGGTCATTTACGATGTA
>JAKQEE010000399.1 GCA_029558635.1 Pseudomonadota bacterium
CTCCGACAAAAGCTGGACCGTGGATGCCAAAACCATAGACCAGTCCACCTTCGACCTCTCCGTCAAAAACCCCAACGGCGGCGAGGAAATCACGCACCGCAGCCCGAAAGAAATCCTCAAGGAAATCGCCGCCCTCGATGCCGAAAGCGCAAAAGTCATGGAGAAAATCAAGGCGCTGATATGAAAAAGGGGTGGGAGACCAAAAACCTCGGTGACCTTTGCGATATCCTTGATCATAAACGAAAGCCGATCACCAAAAGAGACCGTATAGCGGGCGATTATCCCTACTACGGAGCAACGGGCATTCTCGACCATGTTGCCGGATATCTTTTCGACGAACCACTTGTTCTTCTTGGAGAAGATGGGGCGAAGTGGGAATCGGGCGAGAATACGGCATTTCCGGTTTCCGGTAAAATTTGGGTCAACAATCATGCACATGTTTTGCGCCCACATAGGATGGAACTTCTGGACAACTGGCTCATTCATTATCTTAACCATTCTGATCTGAATGAGTTTGTCTCTGGGCTAACGGTTCCGAAGCTGAACCAAGGAAATATGCGAGAGATTCCAATCCCACTTCCTCCTCTCCCCGAACAAAAGCGGATCGTGGGGATACTGGACGAAGCGTTTGCGGGGATCGCCACCGCCAAAGCCAACGCCGAAAAAAACCTCCAGAACGCCCGCGCCCTCTTCGAAAGCCACCTGAATGACGTGTTCACGAAGCGGGGCAAGGGGTGGGTGGAGAAGCGGCTAGACGATGTTTGTGTCATTGGTGATGGAAACCATTCTTCTAATTATCCGAAGAAGGAAGAATTAGTCGCAGCTGGAGTCCCGTTTATCCGTGCAACAAACCTTGTGGGGGGGCAAATCTCTGACGACGATATGAGATATCTATCGCCGGAAAAACATGCACAACTTAAGAAGGGGCATCTAAAAACAGGTGACGTTCTGTTTACAAATCGAGGTGAGATTGGCAAGACCGCAATCGTTGATACAGCCCATGACGGCTCGAACCTCAACTCGCAAATTGCATGGTTTCGATGTCGCAATGAATTATGTAACCGCTTTTTGTTTTATGTTCTAAACTCTGGCAAAATGAAGATGCATATTAATTTGTCGCAAAATGGGGCAGCATTGCAGCAGTTCACGATAAGACAAATAAAGGAACTTCAAATACCAGTTCCTCCCCAAACAGAGCAGCTGACTGTCGTTAAGAAGATCGATCAACTCTCTAAAGAAGTAGATCACCTTGAATTCATCTACCAGCACAAGCTGGATGAATTGGATGCGCTGAAAAAATCGCTGCTGCATCAGGCCTTCACGGGAGCGCTGTGATGGCCAGCCTTGCACAAACCTCCAATGATTGGAAAAACGCACCCAAAAACTTCCAATCGCTGGAAAATGCGTGCAGAAAACATCCAATGTCTGGAAGTCCGGCGCCAAAAAGTTCCAATGACTGGAACTTTTCCGTCCAAAACTTCCAATGGTTGGAACTTTTCTGGTATAAAGTTGCCATGCCCTGCGGGCATTGCCCTCCACATGGAGGGCCGCTCTCCCAAGGCTCGGGTCCAGGGATTGGAAGAACATGAACAGGATTGACGCAAGACAACGCCGAGATCAGGATGACAGTTGACTATGGCGACAACACCGGCACAAATAGATGAACTGCTTCAGGCTCGTTCCGAACACGAGCACCTTGAATTCAAGGCGGCTGAAAATAGCTATGAGTTTGAGGAGCTGGTAGATTATTGCGCAGCTCTTGCGAACGAGCGAGGCGGGCGAATGATTCTGGGAGTCACAGATAAAATTCCGCGTCGGGTGGTTGGAACAAAGGCGTTTGCCGTTCCGGCCCGTACAGTGGCTGGTATCCATGACCGTTTGCATATTAAAGTGACCTGCGATGAGGTGATCCATCCTGGTGGGCGAGTATTGGTGTTTAATGTTCCCTCCCGTCCTCTTGGCCAACCGATTCAATACAGGGGCCGATATTTGATGCGTGCAGGTGAGCAGTTGGTGCCGATGACGCCTGATCAATTGAAGGCCATCATGCTTGAAGGTTCTCCGGACTGGTCACTTATGCCGGCGCTGACAGGTTGCGATGGCGAGACCATCGTGCAGTTGCTGGATACTCAAAGTTATTTTGATTTGCGTGAGCTGCCATATCCCGGGACGCGTGAGGCCGTGCTGGAAAGGTTTGCGGGTGAACGCCTTATTGAGAAGTCGGGTTCCGGATGGACGGTTACAAATCTTGGCGCGATTTTGTTTGCGAAGAAACTCGATCAGTTTGATCTTCTGGCCAGGAAAGCCCCTCGGGTGATTGTTTATGAAGGCTCCAATAAGTTAAAGACGAAGTTGGACAGGCAGGGCTTAAAGGGATACGCAGTCGGGTTCCAGGGCCTGGTTGAGTTCATTAACAGCCTGGTTCCATCCAACGAGGTTATTGAGAAGGCCCTGCGTCGGGAAGTGAAGATGTTTCCAGAGATTGCTGTTCGAGAGTTGGTTGCAAATGCACTGATTCATCAGGATTTCAATGAGTCTGGGACATCCGTGATGATAGAAATTTACTCGGATCGAATGGAAATATCGAATCCCGGGAAACCATTTATCCCCCCCGACCGTTTTATTGATGAATATCAGTCACGCAATGAGCGCTTGGCCGATATCATGCGCCGTTTGGGGATCTGCGAAGAAAAGGGCAGTGGGATTGATAAGGTCATTGAGGCAGCAGAAGTTTATCAACTTCCTGCCCCTGATTTTCGAGTTGGAGAAAAGCATACATCGGTTGTCTTATTTGCACATCAGGATATTGAGGAAATGGACCGAAACGACCGTATTCGTGCATGTTATCAGCACTGCTGTTTGCGATATGTGATGAACCAGAGCATGACAAATCAGAGTTTGCGGGATCGCTTCAAGTTGGCTGAGACTAAAACGGCTACGGTTTCACAGATTATTTCTGCAACAGTGGATGCCGGGAAGATCAAGGCGGCGGATCCTACGCAAACGTCTACACGGTATCGCAGTTATGTGCCGTTTTGGGCTTAGATTTCTGCTTAAAAGCAAAAGCGATATTTTGGAGCAGATGTGCATAAGTCGTTGATATTTAGAATTTATCTTGTATAAACGCTAACCCTAAAATGAACGAAGCCGAGACCAGAGCCGAGCATATTGATCCCGCGCTGAAGGCGGCGGGATGGGGTGTGGTTGAGGGCAGCCGGATCCTGCGGGAATATCACATTGCGCCCGGACGGATCGAGGGGCTGGGGCGGCGCAGCAAGGCTCTCAAGGCCGATTACGTTCTGGTGTACCGCAACAGGAAGCTGGCGGTGGTTGAGGCGAAGGCGTGGGACGAGGAGTTGACCGAGGGCGTTGGTCAGGCCAAGGATTACGCGGATAAACTAAAAATCCGCTTCGCCTATTCCACAAACGGGCAGGGCATCTACGGCATAGACATGAAGCCCGGCAAGGAAGGCGCGGTTTCCGCCTATCCGTCACCGGAAGAGCTCTGGCAGATGACTTTTGCCGAGCAGAATGCTTGGCGCGACCGGTTTTCCACGGTTCCATTTGAAGACAAGGGCGGAAGCCATCCGTCCCGCTATTATCAGGATACCGCCATTGAGAATGTGATGGAGGCCATTGCTGCGGGGAAGAATCGCATTCTTCTGACGCTCGCCACGGGAACGGGCAAGACCTTTATCGCTTTCCAGATTGCGTGGAAGCTGTTCCACAGCCGCTGGAATCTTTCGGGTGAGCCGACACGCCGGCCCCGCATCCTGTTCCTTGCGGACCGGAATATTCTTGCGAATCAGGCGTACAATGCGTTTTCCGCGTTTCCGGAGGATGCTCTGGTGCGGATTGCCCCGGACAGCATACGCAAGAAGGGCAGGGTCCCGACGAATGGCAGCCTGTTCTTTACGATTTTCCAGACGTTTATGTCCGGGCAGTCTGAAGATGGAGAACCAAGCCCATATTTCGGGGAATACCCGAAGGACTTTTTCGATTTCATTGTGATTGATGAGTGCCATCGCGGCGGGGCCAACGACGAGAGCAACTGGCGGGATATCATGGAGTATTTCTCGCCAGCGGTTCAGCTTGGGCTCACGGCCACCCCGAAACGAACAGAGAATGTGGACACCTACAGATATTTCGGGGAGCCGGTCTACATTTACTCCCTCAAGGACGGCATCAATGACGGCTTTCTGACCCCCTTCAAGGTTAGGCAGATCCAGACCACACTGGATGAATACGTATACACGCCTGATGACAGTGTAGTGGAGGGGGAGATTGAGAGCCGGAAGACCTATACGGAGTCCGATTTCAACAAGATCATTGAGATCAAGGAGCGGGAGAAGAAGCGCGTCCAGATTTTCATGGAGCAGATCAACCAGAATGAGAAGACGATCGTGTTCTGCGCCACACAGGACCATGCCCTTGCAGTCCGGGATCTCATCAACCAGATGAAGACCAGCAAGGATCCCAACTACTGCCAGAGGGTGACGGCGAATGACGGAGAGCTGGGGGAGCAGCATCTCCGTGCCTTCCAGGACAACGAAAAGACCATCCCGACTATCCTGACCACCTCCCAGAAGCTCTCAACCGGTGTGGACGCCCGCAATATCCGCAACATTGTCCTGATGCGGCCTATTAATCAGATCATTGAGTTCAAGCAGATCATTGGCCGCGGAACACGACTGTATGACGGTAAGGATTACTTCACGATCTATGACTTTGTGAAGGCGCATCATCACTTTGCCGATCCGGAGTGGGATGGGGAGCCTTTGGAACCAGAGCCGCCAAAGCAGAAAACTGCACCTCAGCCCGAACAGCCACCGACAATCCGCGAGCCTCGGGAGAAATATCCCAAGAAGGATAAGATCAAGGTGAAGCTGGCTGATGGAAAAGAACGGGCCATTCAGCACATGATGACCACCAGTTTCTGGCATCCGGACGGCACCCCGATGTCGGCCCAGCAGTTCATGGAGCTGCTCTTTGGAAAACTCCCTGAGTTCTTCAAAAACGAAGACGAATTGCGCAGAATCTGGAGCGCACCAGAGACCCGGAAGAAACTGCTGCAGGGGTTGTCCGAAAAGGGATTCGGGGCTGAGCAGTTGGCGGAGATGCAGAAGATCATAGATGCCGAAAAGAGCGATATCTTCGACGTGCTGGCCTATGTGGCCTATGCGATGCCAACCGTTCGTCGGGATGAGCGCGCAGCCAATGCCCGGGTGAAAATCCACCAGACCTTCAGCGCCAAGCAGCAGGCGTTCCTTGAATTCGTCCTGCAGCACTACGTCAGCGTGGGGGTGGAGGAACTTGATCTGGAGAAACTGACGCCCCTCCTTCAGCTCAAATATCACAACTCATTGGCCGATGCTGTAGCCGACCTCGGCCGTCCCGAACAAATCAACGCCATCTTCTCCGGTTTCCAGAAATATCTGTACATCGAAGCTCCTGTTGCATGACATCGGCCCGGCGGGGAAGGATCTGGGGAAATTACAAGAAGACAGTAGTCAGTAGTCAGAATTCATTCTTTGCGTTCTCTGTGCTCTTTCGCGGTAAATATTCTTTTCTGAAATCTTGTGCCTTCTGTGCCTTTTCGTGGCTGAAAATCTGGAACTCATGAACTCAGGAAATTAGCCGCAAAAATGCCCAAAAATCGCAAAAAAACGCGAAAAATGGCCCCAAAACGGCCCAAAATGCCCAAAAAACGCGAAAAACAGCCCAAAATCGCCCCAAAA
>JAKQEE010000403.1 GCA_029558635.1 Pseudomonadota bacterium
TTTGGTCTGATGCACGGGGAACTTTTTGGGAGGTGCATCAAACTTCGACCAATTATGCCTTTTTTAAAACCGAGGTCAACTACCTCAGCGGCTCTAACCTCTACTGGGTGTTATGGAATTCACCGTTTGCCTATTCATCCGCCACCAAGGAACAATGGGAAGTATATGCGAACAAGTATTATCCTTTTGCGCAAAAAAACTACAAACCCGCAGACATTCACACTTTTAAAATCGTATGGACTCCTCGCAATGTCTATTTTATTCTCAATGAATTCGAATACTCCTTCGTGCAACTCGGTCCGTATGGACCAATAGAAGCTTTTTCAAAAATATTGATCGGCGACGATGAAACAAACAATTTTCGCGCGGTTACTGGGGCATTATTCTATGATTTTAAAATCCTTCTGCCTTCTGAGCCGCTCGAATTCACCGATGTCTCCAGGCGGACCGGTCTGTTTCAGGATGGTTGGCATGGCGCCCAGAGTGTTACCGTGGCCGATTTTGATTCGGATGGGTTGGAAGATGTCTTCATTTCGTCGTGCAATCAAGAATCTCCGCAAGACAATCTGCTCTACCATCAACAAAGCAATGGGACTTTTCAGGAAGAAGCCGTGGATCGCGGATTGTTGGTTTCGGGTTGTTCTCGCAGCGCGGTATTTGCTGACTTTGACGGCGACGGCGATCTGGATATTTTTGAGGGGGTTACCAGTGGGCCCAATCATCTCTATATTAATCTGGGAACTGGCTCATACAGCGAGCGGGCTGCGGCGAGCGGGATCTTGACCGGCAACAGCGATACCCAACAGGTGCTGACCATCGATCTCGAGCGCGATGGCGATATCGACTTGATCGTCATCAACAACACCTCCCCCCATGAAGTCTATATCAATCGAGGTGACGGCCAATTTGTTCTATCAGCCGAAAAGCTGATAGGGGCGAATGGCAGCAATGCCGATCCGGTTATCGCTGCGGTTACCGGCGATGTCGATAACAATGGCACAACTGATCTTTTTGTTGCCCGCCGAAATCAGAGCTGTCTGCTGATGATGAACAACGGCAAAGGCATTTTTACCAATCAGGCGGGGACCCGCGGCGTT
>JAKQEE010000410.1 GCA_029558635.1 Pseudomonadota bacterium
GTCATCCCCAACACCCACATCGCCCACCTCGAGTGTCCGGCCGACCGCCCCAGCTGCAGCCGCAACCCTGCCACCAACGCCAGCGGCCAGAGCCTGCACGACGCCAACCTGCTCAAGCTGCGCATCACCTACGGCATCCCGGTCCGCAAGCAGATCCCGCTCGCGGGCCCCTTCATGGCCCGCGCTCTGGCGGTTCTGAATCCGACTAATGACGATCCCTTTCGCGCCGCGCTCGTCGCCAGCGGACGCATCCCCGTCGTCACCCACACCGTCATGCGCATGCACTCGCCCGCCATTGAGGCCGGCAACCCCTCGATCCCCGGCCCCGGCAACGCCGGAACACCAACAGACCCCGGCCCGCCGCCCGCCGGCCCGGGCCTGCCCGAATGCCCGCTCACCGACCCGGCATGCACGGCAACGCCGGATGAGCCGGACGGACAGCCTGACGACTCTGGCGACGGTGAGACCGGGCCACAGCCGCCTCCTTGCGTAAACCTGCCATAAGCTAATTGACTACCTGATACCGCTGATGCGACTAAAACGCCTGACCCTAGTCATCTTGCTGACTCCGCTTTCGCTCCCGCTTTTTGCTGACGATTTCCTCGGCGGTTCGCGCCCGACCTGCGACCCCACAATTCAAACCTGCCTGCCCGAGCCCGAAGAATCCCAATGCGATGTGACTGTTTGCTTCATGACCGTCGAGGCGCAGAGGCAGTACGAAATCAAGCACGATTGCGTCTTCCCATCGTCGTCGCCATGTGGCGAGTTCGACACGAACACACAATGCTGCGGGCGAAACCCCCGTACCGGTAAGGCTGCGATCATCGACAAGGTCTTCTCGACACCGGGCGTGCTCATGCCCGACTTCGACAGCTTTACATGGGCCAATCTGAAGATGGCTTGCCCAAATCTACGCCAGAACAATGCGCCACCGGATGATGCGTGGATAATGTGTAGGTTAAACAGTCGTCACAATCCAAATGACCCTGACGATCATTACAATGTTATCGAAATTCTGAACAACGGAACCAGCAGACCCTTCTGCATCGACGGCTGCAGCACGCCTCCACTTACTATTACTCTACTTTACACACTCGGCTATTTTCTTGAGCCCGATCGAAACAACCCAAGCGGGTACTCTGAGGAGTCATCCTTTCTTACCGCTTGCACCGGCCACGACGTGTGCTACCAGACTTGCCAAAAGGAACAGAATGAGTGCGACAGAGAGTTTTTAGAGAAAGCTTTGAATGCTTGCAGAACGATACCGCGCCACAGACTATCAACGCGGTGGATGCCCACACCAATGATTGTGAATACACGGAATCAATGTATCCGCGCAGCCAACGTTATGCATAGAGGCCTACAAATCGGCGGACACTCTGCATTCAACAAACGCCGGCAACAATATTGCCAATGCTGCTGATATTTTTTAGAAAAATGCTCAACATGAAATACACTAAAACCTTTCTCGCAACGACCATTTTCCTTTTAAAAATTAATCTCGCCTTTGGCACGAACGACGGAATTTCCCTTCACCAGCAAGATGCAACAGAAATCGTAAGCATCTCGCAGTTCTTCTCGAGACAGGACCAAGCGTATCTCGTGACAGCAACACTCAATGCCAGCAATAACTCAAGCCTACCCAAATCCTCACTGCGTCTGATCGACTTCAAATCCGGAAAAGTCGTAACCGAGTTACCCGTTGAACAAGCCCCCCTCGTCTCCCCACCAGGGCCACAGACAAGCGTGCTTGCTCTGCCGCGACTGGGTCCTGACATCCAGTGGAAAATCCACCAACCCGATCCGAAGATGACTACGCTTGGGCGCGAAAAAAATCTCCCTACCTACGCCGTAGTCACGCAAACGCTTCAAGACGGTCGTAACTACTACGTCTTCGGTATGAGCCAACAAAACGAGCCTATCGTTTCAGTGTTCGGGCCCGAGCTCACACTGGTCGCCGAACATGCCTACAGCGATTTTTCCCCCAGCATGATCACGAGTGCTCTCGTACTCGATCATGAAATCCTAGCGCTGATATCCTCCGAAAATGGCTCGATGCTGCTTAAGGTGTCCAAGGATCTACAAACGATCTCGGAAACCCGAATCGACGGGTTCGGTGCTAGCGGTGTCATTCTGCCCGGTGGCGGGTTTGCCTTGACCTATGTCACCTCCCCGGACATGGTCGTGACGCTGGAACGGTTCGATGTAAATCACAAGTCACGCTGGAAAGCCCCCCTGTATGAAATGTCGAAAAACGGGGTCAGTTCAGGCGTGAAACTGGCCGCCGTACCCAGTGGCATCGCTTTTTCCGGCTTCAACAACGATCAATTACTGATCGGCAGTATTTCGATTGATGGCGAGAACAAGACCATCAAACTCGCCTCAAAAAAAGGACTTGAGTTCGACCCCAGCCCATCGAGTCATTTTATTTTCACACACCACAATTCGATTCACGTCTGGGGTCTCGCGATGGATGCGCAAACTCTTAAGAACATCATCTATCGCGCCGACTACGAATAGGAAAAACACGATGCAAAAGCCACTCAGGCCACTCAACCTAATCCTTGCCATCTTGGCCTACATCTGCTTCTCTTCCCCCGCACTATCGGACTCATACGAGGAAATGCTAGATGACAATCACCACACCCTGAGTCAGTGGAGCATTCCGATCGTATCGTTATCGATTGAAAGTGCCTCCCCAGACCCTAACGACGAGAATTTACTATCTCTAAAAATAAGAGTCCTGGATGTCTATAGAAAAGGGCCTATCAATATAAAAAAAGGTATTTACAACGCACAATGGAGGACATACAAGGAAATAGCTGAGGCGTACACCGCATTCTCATCGAAAGCAAAAGCCGAGCCAACAGGAAAAGAATTACTAAATTCACTCACGAAGGAAAAATTAATTTGCTTCACAGGCCAAAGCATCCCAGAGATAACTCTTTATGCATATGATTGTTTTCCTTACAATAACCATAACGACACCACCGCTAGAGAAAAATCAATAAACAAGGCCTTCTCTATTTATCTTTATGAGTATTCACAGATCGCAACCCTGACACTCCCTCTTATTGCTCTAATTGTCGTATTTTTCTTACCAAAAACTGGAATTGCAACCGCATTCCTTACATTTCCATCATTCATCTATTACAACTCTCTAATCTCAGATACAACAATACGTTACGACTATCTTTTTGCATATCCAGCAATGGCACTTTCATCTTTTGTAATTATATTTGGCATCATTCGTTTGCTTCATCAGATGGTCAAAAAAGAGCAGGAAGAGAAGGAAGAGAAGGCCAGAACCAGAGAACATGCAAAACCGAAATCAAACTGTCCTCCCTTTACTCCATAAGGGCGTTGGTTCACCATTAACGGACTCTTATATAACAAATGATTAGCTTCTGGGATTTCGGCATGATTTGCCCCTTTCCCCCGCCCGCTTCATGCAGCAGGCGCAATTTGCCCAGCCCGGACCGATTGCGGCATGCCCAGGTAGGTGAAGCGGTTAATGATGGCGGCCCGGACATGGGCTTCGGCCACCGGACGCTCGAAGGCTCGCGAGAACAGCCGCTCGCCCAGTTGCTTGAGGCGGAACATCATGTTCTCGGCCAGGCTGCGCCGATGGTAG
>JAKQEE010000413.1 GCA_029558635.1 Pseudomonadota bacterium
TGCGTCGTTCGGTATTTGCCCGCCGGGAAATAGACGGCGGTGTTCTTTCTTGCGAGCGCAACGTCAAAAGCCGCCTGAATAGCCGCGCCGTCGTCCGTCGCGCTGTCCCCCACCGCTCCGAACCACTTTACGTTGAGCCGGGAGCGGTCGTAAACGCGCTGCCATGTGAAAACGCCGTCTATAATCGTACCGTTGTCGTCCGTCCCGCTCGCCACGCGCTCGAAAAACCCTTCGAGGTTGTCCTGTGAGACGTACACAATTTTTTGCTGCTTGTCGTAAAGCCTCAAATCGTCGTAATCCGCGACCGTGTCGAAGGTGCTGCCCCGCAAGTCGTTCAGCGTCGCAAGCAAAGACGTATCGGCTTGCAGCGTGACCGTGCCGCCGTTCGCGCTCGTTGTCTCTGTCACTAAAACCGTGTTCGAGCCGGAAATTGTGACCGGGTTTCCGGTTGAGGTGTTAGTTGTAAGTTCCGCCGTGTTCGCGCCGCCCGCGCCCACGCCCAAAATGCCCTCGTTCGTTACGGACGGGTCGCCGCCGCCAGAGCCGCAAGGTGCGCCCTCCCATGCCGTGCCGTTCCACACCAAGCACCACCCTACGCTGTCTGCCATTGCTATTTGCAGCGTGTCAACAAACAACTCCAAAGGGCTGCGAAGCACAAGGCCGCGCACACAGCCGCCCCGCGAGCGCAATATTGCGTCTGAATCGGAATAGGCTTGCCTTTCGAGCCAAACGCCGTCAGGGTCACATTGCGCCGAGACGATGCCCGGCGCAAGTGACAAAATCAAAACAAATATGAAAAAATGGCTCAATTTCATCTGAAAACCCTGACATAGCACGTTTGCCCGCTAAGGTTCAGAGCGGGGTTGAAAATTATTTTGTTGTTCACGTTGTCCACCGTGAAATCGCGGACATCGCCCGGCACGGTCGCGTGATAGTGCTGCCTTCGCACAATCGCCACAACGTTGTCGGGATTGGTAGGCAGCAAAAACGAGGCCGTCGGCACGGTCACTTCATCGGAAACGATGACCGCTTCGTAACTCTGCCACCCGCCCGGCAGGGTCGTGCCGTTTATCTCCAGCCCGAAACTCGCCTCCGGTGAGCGCAAAAAACCGAAATACTGACCGCAGGTGTTGCCCGTCAAAGCCCACCCGCTGGGCAAAGTGCTGCCCATTAGCGCGTATTGCGCACAAGTGAACGTGCGGGTAAGCGTCCCGTTTGTGGCTGTTACCTGACCCATTTTTTAGATAGGCAGCACCGATGCGACGGGAGCGCCCTGTGTGCCTTCGTATTTGAGTTGCACCTGAATCGTCTGCTTTTCGGTCTTTGCGAGTGGGATGACGCGGCCAAGAAAGGTAACGTCCATTTCATAGCCGCTGTTTCCGCCCCAAACTTGCCCGTCGGCCTCGAGCCATACTTTCATCCGCTGCGTAGTGCCTTGCAATGTGGAAAGCAGCGTCGCGTTCGTCGCCCCGGTGTCGTCAATCGCCAGCGCGAGCGTGTTCACCGGGTCGGTAAATGCCGTGCGCCCGTTTGAAACTTCGATTTCCGTCCGTTCGGGCAAAGGCCATTCGCCGTTGACGTAGAAATATCGGATTGGCGCGGCAACGCCCGTGCCTGTGAGCGCTGTTGTGTTGGAAAGCCGCGTTGTCCATTCCGCCGGGTCTGAAACGTCGTCGAGCGCGTCGGTCGGCTCTGCCCTCGTCATCATGAATTTGTCAATCCGGCCAAAGTGCAGGTTGAACGTGCAAAGGTCGGCGTTGGCGCTGGGTAAGGTGATGGTGCAAATAGCCATAGTGTTTGTTTGTTTGTACCCCGACTTTTCGGGGCAATTAGTGTTTGTTTATTGTTTGTTCAGCAGCAGCCGGGACGAATCCAACTTGCCGCCCTGAACCTGAAATCTATGCCCGCGTAGCAGTTCGTTATCGGCTCCGGCTGCGCCCATTCGACCGTGACCGCCACGTCTTTGCAGGTTATCGAATCGCCGTTGGGAAATTCGATAACGACCGTTTGCATCACTTGGCACATCGCAAGAACGTCGGCGATGTACTCTGGCGCGACAACGAAAAAACCCATCGCCTTGTCAACCCTCAAAAACGTCCGCGCCGTGCCGCCCTGCCCGTCTTCCTGTCCCTCCGGCTCAAACTCATATTCCGGCCTTGCCATGTTCACGCTCAAAAATACGCCAAAACTCGGCGTGTTGTTGTGGACTACCCCAATCCCGTCCTCGTTTTGAACGATGCACCCCGAATTGACGTAAGAAAGGCGTATGTACTTGCAGTTTTGGCAGCCCTCCGGGAATCCCGTGCTGTCTTTCGTCAGCGTGTAAAAAGTTTCCGTGTACCAAACATTTGTGCCATCCGTAATCCAAAGGTAAAATTCTTTGTCGTCAATCACCAGCGGTTGGTCTGTGAGCGGTGCTTGAATGTTTATGTACGTTTGAGCCAAAAATTCGACGGCCTCTTTCGTCAGCGGGCTGTCAAGTTCCCTCGTTATCGTCGAAAATCCCGTAAGTTCAAAATCAACCGTGCCGTCAACGCTTTTCAGCCTCAATTCTGTAATGGCATCGCCGCCTGAATCCCTTTTTATGTGAAAAACCGGAACGTCCAATTTTGAATCGTCCTCTTTTGTCAGGATAAGCCGCCAGCCGTCGAAAGTTTCCACCCCCTCGCAATGGCATTGGTTTCTGTTCCACCGTGCGCGGTCGCCGTCGGAGTTTTCTTTGTAAACCGGCAATGGCTGCGGCAAATAGTCGTCGTATATGTTCATCCGTCAATAGTTCAGGTTCAGTTCGAGGGTGTCTTGCAAAATGTTCTCGGTCGCTGTGCGTACTTGCCCCGTTCCGAGCAAAGTTGTTATGTTGTTCGCCGGGTCGAACCCGTCATCACAGCAAATCCCGACCCTAAATTCCGGCTGTTCGCGCATTTTTTGAACGCTCAAAAAAGATGCCGCAACGCCGTTCATCGTTCCCGTCTCGAAATATCGGTTGTGCCTGTGCAGGTTTTCGTGAAGGTTGAACCACCGAAAAGCCCCGTTAACGAGGTCGTCGAGCGTGTTCGCAAAATACTCGCTCGAAACGACCCGGCAACTAATCAGAACCCATCCCGCGTCGGCCACTACGTCTTGATTAAGTTCGTCCTGTATGCCCTTCACGTCCGTAGAGAAAAGAGCGGACTGATATTCTTTTTCGCCGTTCCCGCAATCGTAAACAATCGGCTGCGCCTTGAAAAAACCCGGCAGGTCTTTGTCTTGCCAGTAAAATTTTTCAACTCTCGGCGTGTCGTCTTCGTACTTCAACTGCAAGGGCATCGGCTTTTCGGAATAGTCCGCGCCCGCCGCGCCCTCAAAATACGATATATGCTCCAAAATCAAATCGTCGCCGTCAATTCGCCAAAAAACGTTGAACACCTTTTTAAAGTCGTCGAGCAGGTCTTTGAGTTTCATTGTCCAAACCGCCTGACTTGACGGGTTTGTGGCGTTCGGCCTTTTCACGTCGCTTTTGCGGTGTATCGTTATATCCTGACAGTATGCCGTCGCAAAGCCGTAGGCATCGTTTGCGGGCGGCGCATCATGTGTCGCGTTGATGCCGAAAAAATGGCTTCGCACCGTCAGCCCGCAATCCAGTTCGTCCACCAAATGCTCTATCACGTCGTTGAACCGCCGCCCGTGCGTCATCGGCGAAATTACCAAGTTTGAGTCCGCCAGTTCGTCGGGGCATCGCCACCAATCGTTGCCGCTCAAATACGTCCATCCCGTGTCGTAAGGCGGCGGCGTTGTCGGCGTTCCGACACCGATAATCCGGTGAAACATCCGAGTTATGAGCGTTTCCGAAGGGTCGCAAGGCCACCCGCCGGGATAGTCGGCCTCAAAACTCAAAATCTCCTGCTCCATGCACCAATCGTCGGCCAACGTAGCGCAAGCGGCGGGCGGCGTTCCGCTCGGTACGCAAAAGTTGCACTCTACACCCGTGTAAATCTCATATTCCCCCTCAAAAGGCTTTACCGTTATTTCAGCCGACGCGCCGTAAATGTTCACGTCCGTCTGCCAGTTCTTTAACAGGCAGTCATATTTGTCGTCTTTGGTCAACTTAGCGTCCAAAAGGCAGTTTCGCACCTTGATTCCGCCGTAGTTGAATCGGCAGTTGAACTTTGCGAAAAAACCCTGCCAATATGTTTGCCAGTCATCGCCGCACCACCTTTCCACCGTCACCGTTATTTTCTCGCAACCGCTCTCAACTTCCTCGACAAGCGCGAAATCGTCTCCTGTCAGCGAAATGTCGTTTGTCGGCTCGTGGGCATAGTAAACCTCGTTCCGGTCGCGCCTGTACGAAAACCGCCCGTCCCAAATCGGCGTGACGATTGTTTCGGGTATTGACGCGCTCTGTATTTTCCAGCGGACTTTTGCCACATTATTCGAGTTCTATTGTTGTTTTTTCGCAATCCTTCGGGGTGAATTTCCCGTTGTTCCGAACCGGGTCGGGCTTTGAAATCCATGCGTACTCAACGAGCGAGAGCGTGTCAATGTCTATTTTTTGCCCCGCCTCAATCCAAAACTGCGTCTGGTTTTGCGGCTTGTCGCTCGGTATGCCCGCCCGGTTGAACGCCACCCACGCCTTCGCGCCGGAAAAGTTGTAAAACGTCGCGCTGCCGATGCCGTCCGCCGTCGGGCATGGGTTGACCGTCGGCGGCGTTTCGCCCGGCTCTTTGGCACAACACCAAAGGCCGAAAACAAGAATTACAGTCCAAAAAAATTTGTTCATCGCTGCCGTTTTTTAATCCGTTCGCGCCGCCCGTTCTTGACTTTCAGGTAGTGGTCTCCCATGTCGAAAACCTGCGGCCTGTTTTTTTGCATTTCAAAGGTACGATTTTGGAGCGTGTTGTTCCTTTTCATCAGTTCCCGAAGTTTCGGGTCGGCGGCGTTGACCGTCACCGAAACGCCCGGCGATGCCGCGCCCGCCGTCGCCTCCGTATCTCGCCTCGCCCCCTGCGACATCCGCTCAAGGTATAGCGTCATTTTGGCCGTGTCGCCCGCGTTGATAGCCTCCAAAAGCGGCCTGTGTTTTTGGCTTTGCTTTTTGTTCGTAACATATTCACCCGGTGTTGCCCTTACCAAAATCTCACCGTCGCTGTCAGGCTCTCCGAAAACTTTGTCCCGACCTTTGACCTCGCCGCCCGTTTTGAGTTTTTGCGCCGAAATCGCCTTTGCCTTTGCGCGAATGGACGCGAACAGGGCAATCATGGAGGCTATTTGAGCCGCCGCCAGCGCGATGCCCACAAAAGGCAGGGCGGAAAAGTTTTTGAATATGTTTGCCGTCGCCGTTATGATGCCGCTCGCCTGTGTCGCCGAATCCACAACGAGTTGCGCCCGCGCTGCTTTTTGCTGCTCCTTAATCGCTTCGTCCCTTATTTTCTTCGCCGCCGCCGCTTGTTGTTCGGCTGCTGCCAGTTCTTGTTGCCTTAGCGCGAGGTTGTTTGCCTCGCCCGTTTCCGCAATTTCAATTTCGCGGTCTAATTTTTCCTCTGCCGCCTCGACTGCATCTTCCGCCGCCCTTACCTGTTCGTTCGCAGCGTCAACCGCCGCCCGCGCCGAATCGAGCCGCGCCTGTGTTATCTGGTTGATGCCCTCGACTATTTGCCCGACCGCCCTTTCAAATTCTTGTCGGTTGTCTTCATCAATGCCCAAAAATTCGAGCAGGTCAAACGGCTTTTTGCCCTCCGGCGCGTCAAGTTCTCCGAGTTGCGAAATCGCCTCTTTGATGTTCGCCAAACGCTGCTCTAAAATCTTCTTTTCGGTTTCGTCCCGAAACTGCCCAAATTCGAGCAGGTTTTCGAGTTCTTTTTGTTGCGCTATGAGTTGAAATTCCTCACGCGCCCGTGCGAGGTTTTCGTCAAACGCCTTTCGCTGCTCTGCCGTCTTTTCGTTCGCCTCATTTTCGGCGATAAAGTTTTTTTGCCTTTCGAGCAAAAAGCCCTCGAAAATCTCTTTTTCAAGTTCGAGTTGCTTTTGCGCCGCGTCAAAGCGTTTTTTCAGGGCTTCTTCCCGCGTGTCGGCCTCCACAGAAAATTGTTCTTTTGCGGCTATTTCTGCCTCTGTTTGCGCGTCAATGGTCGAGACGTAGTATTTCAACTGAATTTCGAGCAGCCGTTTGCGGTGTTCGTTTTCAGCGTCTTCGGTGTCGAGGTGGAATTTGTCGAGCCGTTTTTTCAGTTCGGCGAATCGCTGGTTTTCAATCGCTATTTCCTTTGCCATGCCCTCCGCCATTCCGTCAATTATCGCCCGCTGCCGTTCGCGCTCAAGGTCGGCGGCTTCTTTCGCGCTCGCTTGGTTGCGTTTTTTTCGAGCGTCTGCCGCCGCTTTTTCGAGTTTTTCGCGCTCGTTCAGTTCTTTCTCATAAGCCGCACGGTCTTGTCTCAACGCTTCGCGGTCTGCGAGTTCAACGTCAAAAGTCGGGGTTCCCGCGCCGAAAAGTTCTTTTATGTCGCCTATCAAATCCCTGAAAATGCCGATTGTCTTTCTTGCGGCGAAACTGAAAAACTCGCCGACCGCCTCGAAAACAGGGCGCAAATCGTTCAAAAGCCCTTGCCATGCCCCGCTGACGGTTTGAGCGTTGATTTTAGACTGCTCGGCGAACCGCCCGCCCTCTGCTGTCAGGTTGAAAAACGCGAGTTGAAGTTCCTCGAAACTGATTTTGCCCTCGCTCGCCAGTTTTTTCACTTCGTCCGCGCTGACGTTCAACTGCTTGGCGAACTCTCCGATTATCGGAATGCCCGCGTCAACGAGTTGATTGATGTCTTCGGCGTAAAGAACGCCCGCCGCCCGCGCTTTGCCGTAAATAATGGAGAGTTCATTGAAGTTCTTGCCCGTCGCCGCCGATATGTCCGCGATTCGCCCCAAAACAGGCACAAGGTTTTCGGCGGATTCGCCAAAGGCCAAAAGCCCTTTTCCGGCCTCTAAAACTTCGTCAACGTTCAAAAGTCGCTCCTGTGCGAGTGCCGTCAAATCCTGCACAATCGCGCCCGCCTTTTCCGCGCTCCCGGTGAACGCCTCGAGCTGAAGTTGCACCTTTCGGGTTTGCTCGGCAAGGTTGACCGATTCAACGACAAACTCCTTGACAAGCCGTATAGCCTCGACAATAAGGGCTACTTTGGTGAACGCGCCGAACAGTTCTCCGAACACCTGCCGACCCGTGCTTGCCTCTTTGTTCAGTTCCCGAACGTTCACGCCCGCCGCCTTGCCCGTCGTTTCGAGTTTCTTCATTCCCTGCTCCAATCGGCCAATGTTCGTTCGGTAAAGTTCAATCAGTTTCGGGTCGGTCGTGTTCTTTAGCGCCGCCCTTAGCGTCTTTGCGCTCCTTTCAAGTTGCTGAAATTCCGTTTGGAGGTCGTCAATCGCGTCCGCCATGCCCTGTGCCGCGCCGATTTTGAAAGCGTCGTCAAGGTCTTTTTTCGTCCCTTCTGCCACGTTCCCGGTCTTGACAATCTCTGCCTGTAAAGCCTTGAGTTCGTCAATCGCTTTTTTCGTGGATATGTCGAGCGTTGTTTCAGCCATTATGCGCTTTGTATCAAGTTTTCAAGCCAGTTTTCGAGATTGGCCGTCACTATCGCTATTTCGCGGGCGGACGGCTCAACAATGTCTTTTTTCTCTCTTTTGGTGTTGAGGTCTAATTTCCTTTCGCTTGGCGGCGTTCGCCCGCCGATTGTCACCTTTGCGCCGTTCGGCGTTTTCTCTGTTTTCGTCACCCCGAACCCGCGCCACATTTCGCCCGTGAACTCAAAGTTTTTGGGCGAAGGGTTGAGGTTGTTCAAAACCCGAAAATCGCGGTAACTTATTTTTTCTTTCTTTTTGGCCTTTGCCCTTACACGCGCCTCTCCCGCGCCCGACCTGCTTTTGTTGAAGTACAGAAAAGCAGGGACGGGAACGGTTGAATAGGGGGAAAAGGCGTTGCCGCCCGAATCTTTGCCGGTTTGCACCACTCTGTCGGTTATCAATGCCGCCATGTCCGCGCCCGCTTTGGCCGCTTCGACGGTTATCTCTGAATCAATCCTTTGAATGATTCTTTGAATTTTGGCCTGTAATTCATCTGCCGACATCAGTTGTATGACGCTTCGCCCGTGTAAGCGCTTGCGCCGCTTTTGTGCATTGGTTTTGACCAAGTTGTGATGTTCGTTTTCACTTCCAGCCCGTGCGGGTCTTTGCAAATGAGGCAGTCGTTGCCGTCCGTTTCAGCGTTCTCTCCGATGTAAAGCACGGCCTTTTCGTATTGCGCCTCCCATTCGGCAGCCGACTTCATCCACGTTTCGCGGTTCACGACGTTTGCCCGAATGAGTTTGTCAGAACCGAGAATCTTTGCAGCCAACAAAGAGGCGGCTTTGTAGCGTATCGCGTAGGCTTTTGTCAATGCCAGCGCGTCGGTGTTGAAATTCATCTCTCCGTTGCAAAGCAGGGCTGCTGTGTCGCAGCCGAGTTCAACCTGTAAAGTAATGCCGTTCAAATAGGTGTTCGATACGTTGTCGGCTTCGTCAAAGTCTGTGAGCGTGTCGCCCTCCCAACCGCCAGCCATGAGCCAATTTGCCCACGCCCTTTCGCCCGTGAACGTGTTGCCCCACATCGGAGAACCGCAATTAAAGTAGGGGTGAAAGCCGCCGCAACCGCAAGTGTTTATCCCGTTTTTTCGGGCGGGGTTGGCGGGGTTGTGTTCGTAAGTCAGGAAATACTCATGTTTGTCGTCAAACGGGATATAAAGCGGCACTTCTATCGGCGTTGCCAGCGTGTTCAGGTGAAATCCGTTTGCAACCGTCAAATCGTCTTGCCAAACCTGCTCATTCACGCTGTTATAGAGCGTAAATTGAACCGTTCCCGCCGCGCTGAAACAAGTGCCAATAGCCGTTATTTTCATCGTCCCGCCGCGCATCGGGTTGCAGTCGAGGCGAAGCCCGGCGTAGGTTTTCGAGGTCGTGAACGTCTCCCGCGAAGTTCGCTCGCCGATTGTGCCTTTGAACTTTGTTCGACGCTCTTTGAAATGCTGCAAAAGGACAGCGTTCGTGTCGGCCTTGAACATCTTAACGGCTTCGTCCACCGCGTTTTGCATGATTGCCCAAATACTGTCTTCGCCGCACTCGCCATAGCCCGTCAGCGTGTCGAGCGGCTTGAGGTCGGCCAAATAAATGCCGGAATTTGAGGTGTTGTACCCTTCCGGCGGGTCAACCTCGAAACAAGGGCAATCTTGCCGGGCGAGCCCTATGATGTTATCGTAGCAAGCCATTTTTAGCAATTAAAAAGCCGGAGCAAGTTGCCCCGCTCCGGCATGAAAAACCAACGTTTATTTTGCCTCAATTCTTCTTTTTAAGCCTCAATGTGCAGTTGTAAACCGTGCTTTGCGTGCTACCTGTCGCGCCGGAAAATCGCAACCTGTAGCGATAGCCCAAAAGGTCTGTTCCGTCCAGTATGCCGCGCGGGGCGGCGTTCGTCAGCGTTGCCGTGCTGTCAATCGTGAACCAGTCGGTATTGCCGCTCGAAAGGCACGATTGGTCGAGATAAACCTTCACGTTCGCTGTCCCTGAAAGTTGCGTGATAACCGGCTGTGCGCAATAGGTGAAAAGGCTTGCGATGTTCGAGTTGATGAGTATCGTGTCCTTTTCGGCGTTCGTGAGGGTGTCTTGGGTAATCAGCAGGGTAGTCACCTTGCCAGCCGCTTCTTCCTCGTTCGTTTTGTCAAACGAAGAAAGCAGCAAAACCGAACCGAGAACAGCGAGGGCGACCAGAAAAATTTTACTTTTCATTGTCAAGATGATTTGAATTTCAAGTTTTTTAAAATCAGATTTCAGGCGCTTTCTCAAAAGCGAGAACGCCCGTGCGACCTGCGACGCAGCCCGTCGGGTTGAGGGCAAACTGGTAGTTCGCCTGAACTTTGTAGGAAATCGTGAAATCGTTGCTGGAGCAGTTTTCAACTTCCGTCACGTCGTAGCGAACGCCGGGCAGGTTCCGGCTCGGAATAGTCCACATCCGGTATTTCCCGCCAAACTCTACTGGCCGCTCGCTGAAATAGTTTCCGGTAAGGATTGCAAGTGCGCTGTTAGCGATAAGGTAGGTTCGGTTGTCGGTCGTCGCGCTCTTTTGCAGTTCAATCGGGGAATCAACCCAATTTTTTGAGTTCCACAGCGAGGCGTTGCCGCGCCCGTCCAAATCTGCCTGTTTCGCGCCCGCGATGCGCCGTGTCGCCCAAGTGTTCAGGCCGTCGAGCATATAGTAGGGGCCGAGATAGGCAAATTCGGCGGCAAGTTCAAATTCCGGGATAATGGCCTCCGTCCAGTTTGCGTTCGGAACGCTCGCAACATCTGCGGCTATTGTCCAGTCTGGGTTTGTGTACTCGTGGTCGCCCTTTTGCGTGTCAACGTACAAAACGAACTGGTTAGAAATCCATTCGTCCAGTTCTTTCGTGGCCTTCAAAAGCCCGCCCGCGATTGTCCCCGCGAGATTGTGCGGCACGTTGCGGTGCGTTTTCCACGAAGTGAAAAAAGACGCTTGCTTGCAGAGCGAAATCGTGTGCGTCTGCGAGTTGTCGGTTATTTCGATTGCCGACGGGTCACATTGCGTGGTGCAGTCTTCGGCAACGATGTTGCAAAAGTTTTGCCAGTAGATGCGCTTGGTAATGATTTTCGCGTCTTCGTTCGACCCCGTGATGATTGGCTCTACCCTCGCCGTTTGGCGCGACAGTTGCCCGGTTGCGGCGTTTGCCTTCGCCTCAAATTGCGCCCGTTGGATAGCATCGTTCCATGCCCGCTCAATGGAGACATAGACTTCGGGCAAATTGACCGTAAAAGCCATAGTGTTTGTTTGTTTGTTGCCCGCCCGGTGGCGGATAGTGTTTGTGTTTATTCTTTAGGCTGGATTAGCCTCCTTAAATTTCGCGTACTGTGCGGCGATTTCGGCAAATTCGGGCGTTCCCATCGCTTTTGACATAGCCGCCTCGTAGTCGTTTATGGTTTTCAGGCCGCTTGCCCCGCTTGCCGCGCCGTTGCCGTTGGCGTTGCCGGGCTGTCCTTTTTGCTGCTGAACCTGAAAATCAAAAAGTTCGTCCCCCAACTGATTCACCAAAGTAGGCAGGTCAATCGGGTGAAACTGAGCGTTTTCAAGCCGCTTGCCGTCTTTCATCGGCAAATACCCGCCGCCTTCGACTGGCTCAAAATCAAATTCGTCGAACCTTTTTAGGAACATCTGAATTTGATTCTCAGCCTTGCTGCCGTCTGCCGACAAAACCGGGTTTCGCGCCATGTGCAAACGCCGGGCTTCCTGTTTCACAGATGCCAAACGCTGCTCACGCTGCTGCTCCGCTTTGAACTGCTCTAAGGCCGTTTGGCCTTCTTTGCGAGCCGCCTCGATAGCCGCCGCGCTTTCTTTTTCAATCTTTAGGAAAAGTGGGTGCGTTTTTACTTTTTCATCGTCCAGTCTGGACGGCTTGGAAGCCTTTTCGAGAGCGGCCAAAACGAGTTCGTCACCCGTTTCGTCGGTTTCTATCCCGAACTTTTCTCGAATGCGCTTTTCCCAAGCGGCTGAAATTTCGGCTTGCGCCTTTTTGAAACCGTTGTCGAATTGAGTTTTGCCGTCTCCCTTGAGTTTGGAGGCGCGGTCTTTGTCCATGCCCTTAAGCGTGTCCAAAACACCGTCGTTCAATTCGTCGGTAAATGCACCGTCATCGGATTTTTTGAACAGGATTTCCGCCAACCTGTCATCGGGCATATTTAACGTACTGCCGAGATACGCAAGGAAAGTTTCTTTAAGCATAGCAAAAGTAATGCCTTTTTGTGAAAAAAAAATTATTTTGCCGCTTTCTTGCCTTTCGGCTTTTCTTCCGGCTCAATTTCTTCGAGGGGTTCGGGTTCTGTTTCTTCAGGTTCTGGCATTTCAGCCGGGATGTCATCGTTCACGGCTTCAAACGTGAAAAGATGCCCGAACCCGTTTTCCTGAATTTGCCGCACTTTGTCAGCCGACAACGTGGAAACGTGGCCGCTTTTAATGTGTGTTGCTCTGTACGTCATAGCGATTCGTTTTTGGGCGGTCGCCCGCGCTGTTTGGGTTGCTGTGTTTCAGGTTCTTCTTGTTTGGCTTGACGCTGCTCAATGTCGGCTGCCACCTCTTTCGGAATCTCGGCGGCTTCGCCTACCTTTTTCCAAAGAATCATGTCCGGCGTGTAGCCCCGCGTCAGTTTTTCATACTCTTGCCACGCTTTTAGCGGCCATGTTTTTTGTATTTCAGGCCATTTCGTGTTTTGTACTTTTACCGTGTTTGCCATGATGCTGTTTTTTCAAATCCGAAGGTCAAAGCCCGCTATCGTCCCGAAGGTTGAAACTGTGCCTGTCCCGACCGATTTAATGTGAATAAGCCGCCCGCCGCAACGCACGGCGTTCGGGATGTTTGACGTGTTCCGGCTCTGAAATGTGGTCGTGCCGTCCGTGACGAAAACGCGCTGTTCAGCCCGCGCCTTGTCTATCATTAGAAAGCCGCGAATCGGCGTGTTCACCGCCGCCGTTATGCCCGTGTCGAGCGGGTTTTCTGAACCACCGTTGTCCCGGCTGAAAAACTGCCAGTTCCCGGAATTGAGGTTGTCGCGGTATCGGATTCCGAACGAGTTATTCACGTCGGCAGCCGTTGCCGTGTTACTGCTCGCCGTGACAGAAACTTGCGACGTAAAGCGTTGAGCAGACGTAGATAGCGCCTCAATCCAGACGGTGAAGCGCACAACAATGTGCGCACCCCCAAAAAATGAAAACCCGTTCATGTTTTTCGCAAAATGCACCGTGCTTGACCCCGCCGCGTTGCCGCCGTTGTCAAGTTCCCACGCGCCGGGAAGCGTTGCGGTTGGTGCGCTGTTTCCGTTCGAGCCGCTGTTTGCCTGTGTTAGCCCTACAAATGGCTGGTCGGATGCGTTTGTAGAGCCGGGTATTCCGAAAAACGCCTGACCGATTCCGGCGAAGTGCGCTTTGTAAGGGTCGAACGTGGAGCGAAGCACCCGAACGCGGCTCGAAGTGCTGTCGTACCAAAACTCAACCGCCCCGCCCGGCTCTAATATCCAGTCCATTTCCCCCGCTATTCGGTTCGCCGCACTCGAATCCGGGTGTTCGCACGGGAAATACCCGCTCATTGAGCCGACGTTGATAAATGTTTTTGCCTTTCCGTTCGTCCACGCCGTAAGCCCGGTTATCGCGGGGAGGGACGTGTTGAAAGACACGCGCACTATTTCAGCGTCCGCAAAGCCCGTAGGGTTGTAATTGTCTTGGTCGGCTGTTATCTGCGACGGGGAAATGACGGTCGCGCCCGCCAGCATTGTAGCGGGTACTGTGTCCGACGCGCCGAACTCCGAAAAGCCCGTAGCACTTCTTTTTAGCGGCTTTACGTCTGCCATTACGTTATCAAAATATGCTCACCGTTCCAAAACCGCAATACCGTCGTGCTTTCGGCAATTCCCACGCATTGCTGAATGTCGTTTGTGCCAAAAGTCAGGGACGAATGAAGGGCAAACGCGCCAGTAGTGGTGTTTGAAAGGAAATAATATTCCCCTGCCGTCAATCCCGTCGTGGTAATCTTGCCGTCGTGGAAAGTGATAACGCCACTTGCCCCGTTTGAGATTGCCGACGGCGCGAAACCGACCGCCCGTTTTGCGACGGCGTTCGCGTCGGCTTTCATTACCGTACCCGACGCGCTGACGTACACCAAGTCACCCGCGCTAATCGCTTCGCCCGCCGTGTAAGTCTCTTGCCCGGCAGACGGTTGGTCATACCAGCCCTTTGTACCAGAACCGTTTGTCCCGTAAAGCTTGTTGTTTCCCGGCGATGCCGTGTCGCCGTCAAGTTGAACGCCCGTTGACCCCGCTACAATAGAATCCTCGACGGGGACGGCGGTAAGCGGTACGGTATCAGTCCCGTTAAACTGTTCAAACCCGGTCGCGCCCGCTTTTAGCGGTTTTGCAGTTGCCATAGTGTTTGTTTGTTTGTTTGTTGCCCTGAAAAAATCAGTTCGTTGTTATCTGAATCGAAAAATCAATTCTCATTTTGTCGTTTTCAGCCCCTACGCCCGCCTTTTGAACCAAAACGCCCGCCGGAATCGCGCTGAAAATCTCGCCGTCTTCGCCGACCCATAGCGTCGTATCTGGCGTGAACGAGAATGCTGCATCGGAAACGACCCCGTAAATCTGAATGGTCACGTCATTTCCAGCCATCGCGCTCGTTTTCGTTATCCCATAAGCCCGTCCCTTGTGCGCAATGTTCGTGTTTTGAAAATAAAAAGCCTCGTTCCCTTCGATTATCACTACGCGCCCGCTCGAAAGGTTTTCGCCCGCTTGCCGCGTTTCAAGCCCCGCGCTCGTTCCCGGCGGCGCGGCCTCCCAACTATCGCCGTCCCATGTCAGCACATCACCCGCGTCGCCGTCCGTCGGCAAGGTCACGCCGGGAAACATGGGCGGAAAAACAAGCGTAAGGTCGGGCGAACCCGTTACCAGCACTTGCCGCCTTTGCGAAAAAACGAGGGTCAAATCCGTCATATCTTGCCTACAATTATTGTTTTAACCACTACGGGGTCAGTGTCGTTTGTCCATTTCAGGGTGAAAGTCGTTTTACAGTTCGGCCAAGTGCCTGTTTCAGCCGCCGTGCGGTGAAGTTGAACCGTCCCCTCTGAAATTACCGTAATCCCGTCGCCCAAAGTCAGTTCGGCAACCTGTGCGCCGCGATTGTCTGTGATTGTCATAACGAACGAATCGCCGTCGAGGTCGGCAAGCGGGCTGCTCGCGCTGTCGCCTTCCCGAATCTCGAAAACCTCTAAAAATGTGTCGCCCCTGACGGTTGTCCAGTCAACTTCAGCGGGCGAGTTCGTTATGTTTATGACAGGCATTTATTTCTTCTTTAATTCCGGCCTCAATTCAAAGGCCAATTCGTCTGAAATCCAGTTTAAAAAGTGTCGGCAGTTGTACCGCCCTCTTTCGATAAAAGGGTTGTACGTTGCCTTAGTCTTTTGGTCTATCAAATCGGGGTCGTTTTTCCAAGTCAACGCCTCTTTTTTAGAGAACACCTTTCCGGCGCGTTTGCGGCAAAACTGTCGGCTTGTCGGAATGATTGAACCTTGATAGATAAAGTAGTTCAATTTGAGTTCCTCAGCCATGTTCGAGTTGACTACCTCTTGCGCTTGATTGTACGAATCATAGGCGTACTGCCTCCACCAAACCCGCAAAGCCCCGTCCGTTTGTGCGCCGCCCATTACCAACTGCCTGAACCCCGCCTGAAACGAGGCAAGGTCTTTCCCAGTCACGATGCTTTGCACGACGTATTCCCGCAAAACAGCCCTTGCGCCTTCGGTTTTCCCCAGCCTGTCAAGATACCCGCCCGCAACCAGCCCGCCATCTGGCGTTATGCCCAAACTCGCTTGCAAAAGGTTCAATGAGTTTCGGATTGCCGCCGCCGTAGCCTCTGCTCCTGCGGTGTTTTGATAATATTCAGCCGTCAAGCCGCCAACCTTCAAAAGTTCTTCTGCAAACAATCGCAGTTCCGCCGCTATTTCCTGCCGTTCAACCCTGTTCATCAAAGCCTCCAAACGGGGCAAAGAGGCATAAATGTTCGCAGTCGTTTTGTCTAAGTTTTGCCCGTCAAAGTTGAACAAAGACAAGATGTTTTCCTGAATTTCCCGCCACAAACCGCGCTCCAAACGTTTCACCCGCTTTTCAAGCCCTGCGAGCAGCGTTTCAAGTTCCCTTTCAAAATCCGCCGCCCAGCGTTTGATATATTCGAGCAGTTCATTCATTGTCAGTTTTCAACCATTTGGGGCAGCCCGTTGGCGGGCGGTATCAAAGTCGGCATTGCTGCTTGCGTTTCGTCCATGTAGGCTTTGACCTTTGCCTCAATCCGTTCTTTTTGCACCCGCGCCGCAAGGCTGTAAAAATCCTCTCCCTTTTCGTCGCTTTCCTGCTCCAGTTCGGCAAATATGGCGGACATTAAAAGGTATTTCACTTTGAGGCGTTTCGGCACGTCCGTATTGGTGAGCGCCATGTTCACCTGCTCCGAAGTAAGCCCGGCGAACGGGTCAAACGCTCGTTTGACTTCCCATTTTTTGAAGGCTTGTGGGTTCTCTGCGAACATGATTCGCATAATGTCTTCCTGAATCGCGCCCGTTACCACGCTCCCGGCTTGCGCTCTGTTTGCGGCTTCGAGGTCGGCCAAAAGGTCGGAAATTCCCTTGAGTTTAAAGTCTTTGGAGAATATCAGTTCCGCCCGCAATCCTGTTTCAAGCCCGGTAAATTCCGCCGTCATCTCTACCAAAAACTGCCATGTTTCGGCATAACCGAGCGAACAGGTGTAGAGCGTGTCGTACACGTTTTGCAGGTCAAGCGTTTTGCCAGTCGCCGTGTCAGCGACCTCCGAGCGGGTGAAAATGTCGGAATTGAAAACGGCGGTCTTGCACTGGTCGGTGAGATGTTCTACATACTCCTTTTGGAAGGTAACTACGTCAACGGCGGGGGACTTGAAAACGAGAAGTTTGTCGAGGTCTAAAAGGTCTTCGCTATCCTTTGGCAGTTTTATGTAAATAACGTCTTGCGCCGATGAAATGGACGAAATGCCCGTGCCGTGACACGTTGGGCAAAGCCCGCCGTTTGCCTGTTTCCCGTTTATGCAGTCGTGTTCTGGGCATTTCGGCGCGTACTGCAAGCGGTGAGGGAACACCTGCTGCGTCATTGTAATATCCAGTTCGGAATTGACCTTGACCGACTTGCGAAGGAAAGGAACGGCAGCCTCATAAGGAGTGACGAACGTTTGCCCGTTCGTCCAGCCGTCGCGCAAATAGCCCGCTTGCTTGGCGGGTACGCGCCCGGCGTTGTGCGGCGGGTAGAACTGCAAAAAATACACCTTGTCGCCCGTGCGAAGCCATCCGCCCGTATCGGTGAACGTGTATTTGTCTTTTTCTGTGCTAAGGGGGATTCCCGGCGTGTCGCTCGCTACCTGCGTGAGCGTGAAGGATTCGTTTTCGAGATAGACGGTATATTTCTTGCCCTTGCCCCTTGAATTTGATTTTGTCGGCAGGGCGATTTCTGTTTCGGCGATTAGGTGTTGGAGAACGTTGTTTTGATATTCGTAATCTACCGCCTGTTTCGAGTAAACCTCAAAGGGGTACGGGGCGGCGCGTTCAAAGCGGGCATCGAACGGCGCAAATTCCACAACTATAAAAGCGTTCGGGTCGGTCTTGTTGATTTCGAGCCAGCGCGTTTGAACGTAATTGTCAAGGCTTCTAATGCCCCAAAATATGTCCAATCTGTTTTGCAGGGCTGCCGTTTTTTCGGAAAGGTCGGCTCTTTTATCCTCTGCTGAATGCTCCAGAACCCGGCGAAGTGGGGCGCGGGGTACTTTGTAGAAAACGTCCATCAGGTTATGCACTACGGACGTTACGATGTGTTCGGTAAGTGCTTTGCGCTGCGAAAAAGCGTCGTCGTCTTCACGTTTGACGTATTGTTTTAACAGGTCGTCGAGGCCGTCGCCGGTTGCGAGTTTGCGGTATAGGTCGGCGAGGTAAACGGTACGCTCGTACCATGTGTGCCGATAGTCTTTAATAACCACCTGCAAAAGACGCTCTAATGCTTGCTCGCGTGTTGTCAAAGTGTTTGCTTATATGCTTAAAAACCGCTCAAAATCGTTGGCGGCTATGGTTGTGCAAAAATAGTCAAGCGAATCGCTGCAATGCCCGTATTTCTCGAAAGTCTGCCCCGTCACGTCGTCCTTTGCCTTTTCTTTCCACTTTAAACCGTTCTGGTCTTGCTTCAAATAGGTGAGGTCAACGATGCTCTCTTTGCAGTTCTCACCTATCAAAATCCGGTACGCCGTTTTCCCGTCGAACATATTGTTTATGAAGTCTCTGCGCTTCAAAACGGGCGGGTTTCTCCGTTGCGTCCTATCGCTCGCGTTGTTCATCCACCTGCGCAAAACCCGCGTAACGATTTCATAGTCTGTCACGTTCGCCCGCGTGTCCGATTTATGCCCCGATGCGTCGCCGTAGAAAAACACGCTTTCCATTTTCGCTCCCCACTTCGCCGCTATCGCCTCGCAAAGCCTTTCCGTCGTGTTGTTCGGGTTTGTAAGACAAAATTCGTCAAACTGCCTCAACTCCGTTTTGTCCCCTACATTCTCTACCTGCCAAAGACAAGCCGTAATGTACGGCACAACGTTTTGGTCAAAGGTTATGTGGACGGGCAATCCCGGTTTAAACTCTACTTTTCCGATGTGCCGCGCCGCGCTGAAACCTGAATAAAACTCCCCACCCGTGCGGCTGAAAGGGTTTGCGTAAATCAATGCCTTCGCCCTTTCCTCCGAATTGTTGTCGAGCATCCCTTGAATGTACCCGCCCGGCAAATTGTGTTCGTTGTGCCAAGTGCTGCTTATTGCCGCACACTTGTCTTTAAACTGCTTTTGGAAAAAGCCCGTTTTCGAGTAGATGCGCGATTCGATTTCAGCCCGGTATGTGTCAAGTTCAAACCATTCGTTCAGCCATTGCACTTTTGCAGGGCTTGTCAGGATGTAGAGCGGCGTGTGCGCGTCCCTGCCTTCCGTCTCAACAAGCCTCCCGTTTTCAAAACCCATCGCTGACTGCCTCAAGCCCCTCAAAATGACCTCCTTAACGTCTTGCTCCCGCGTGTCCTTTGTTTCGTCCAGTATCGCCCACGCGAACTGCTTTCCGTCGTGCGCCTTCGCGTTGTCCAAACTGCCAACAAAAATGACCGCGCCGTTGGGGAAACTGATAACACCTGAATAACTGTCGAAGTTATGCCCTTCCGTTTTCCATCCCTCCAAAGGCTGCTTTCCGACAATGTAGTTTACCCCTTCCTTCATCCCGAAATAGTTTTCCCAAACCTCCCTTACCCGTAGCATCGTGGCAAGGTTAAGTTGCCCGTATGTATTCGCGCCGATGAATCCCTTTGCCTTTGGGAAATTCGTGGCGTAAAATGCCGAAATGATGCCCGCCAAGTGCGTTTTTCCAGAGCCAACGCCGCCCAAAAAAAGGTTTATCTTTTTGCCCGACGTGCAAATGTACCGTTGCGGCTCGGACAGCCTTAGCCCCACGTCTCCCATTTTTTAGCATAATGTTTGCCGTCACAAAAAAACACTTAATTTTGCAACCAGCACAAAAAAAGTGCCGATATTTTTATGGCTTTGATTCAGTTGCCCTTAGAAACCAATTCTTTCGAGGGGAAAAGCGGGAAAAAATACATCGTGCAGCCCGACGTTTCGGTTTACCGTTTCCAGAAGTTCGAGCAACTTCAAATTGAGGCGCAACTTCTGATGTCCGTTTCCGGCTTTCACCAAGAAGTGCGGAAGATAAGGGAACTCATGGAAAAGCCGCAATTTGCCAGCGCGTCGAGCGCGGTCGTGAACCTCGAAAACGGCACGGCACGGGCAATGCGGGGCGACCCTTCGCCGCTTCTTTACATCGCAACGCTTTTCATTTGCACCGACGACGAACCGCAAGACGCATGGAGCGAGGCCGCCGCAATGGAGAAAATAACTGATTGGGGGCAGTACGCCGCCTCTTTTTTTTTGACATTGGCAGCGCGTTTCACGGCTCGCTATATTCAAGACTTCAATTCAGATTCCCTGAATACTTTGCTCCAAAAGGCGACCGAGAAAAGCCCCGAAGAGGCGATGCCGACGAAGGCGAAGAAGAAATAAAGCCGCACTTTGTGGCCGTTTCTGAAAACGAGGAAAGTTGGACGCACTTGAAAATGGCCGTTGCTTCGCCCTCCCTGCCGTTCGATTCTATTAACCGCCTCAGCGTGTTTGAGTTTTTCAGCATATTAAGGCAAAGACACTCGCAAAATGAATCCAAAAAATAAACTTTTCATCTTTGAAGGTGACGGCATTTATTTAGGATGCACGGTTATTGCCCGCGCTCCGAACAAAAAACAAGCCGCAGAAGCAATAAAAAAGCAACTCGAAACACACCACCTTTTTATCAAAAATTCAGATTTCGAGCAACGAACGAAACAAATACCCCAAAACCAAGATATTGTTTACTTTGACAACGGTGACTACTAATGATAGAAACAGCCGCTAACCTCATGGCCGAACGCTTGCGGGAACTTTCGTTTCTCGAAACCGTGTGCGGCCTTGCCGTGCCTCAAAAGTTCAACGACGGCGGAACGGTGAAAACCTTGCCAGCGTGTGACCCGTTGACCGGAAAAGAAAGGGTATGGCTCGTTCCAGAGAGCGAAAAAAGCAGCATCGCCTATTTTGAAATGATTTCAAATCGTTCGAGCGATATGCTGTCAGCCGACAGGGGCTGGATTTACGACGCTGTTTTGCGCGTCGTCGTTTGGCTGAACAACGACCGCCTTTCGCCTCAATACTCTACCCCGTCGGCGATGTCGGCTGTTTTGTCTAAGTTGCAAGGCAGGTATTCAGATTTCCCGCCCGTTCACAATCTGCGGGTTTGGGCGCAAAGCGAGCCGATACGGTCGGTTGATGCTGTTTTCGGGAAATGGACTTACGACGAATCGGAACTGCAATACCTCATGCCGCCCTACGCTTATTTTGCCTTTGACTTTCAGATTTCCTACGTTGTTCAGGCGTTTTGCCCGATGCCTGTGGCGGTTAAAGAGCCGTGTTGTTAGAACCTGCCCTTACGAATTAAATAAATATTTTGATTCAATGTGAGGTTTTTAGAACCCTGCCCCGAACGATAGTCATTAACAGCGTGGTTGAAAAGCGTTAGTTTCGTTTCGGTATCTGTCATAAAATCGGAGTAGATGCTTTCGCCTAAGTCCTTTGCGGAAAATTTCATACCGTCAAATTCAAATTGGTGTTCATAAAGCGCCTTAAAATCCTTCTCTCTTGTTTTTGACGTTTCGGCTATCTTTAACAGACACTTCCAAAGAAAGTCTTCGCAGCACTCATTGAAAATTGCCTGTTTTGACGCTTTATCCAAAAGGCCGTCAAAGTGATGCGTGACCGATACTCCCACACCCTCAAAGGAAAATGTTGCCGAAACCGATAGTTTTATTTTGCTCATGCTAACAACTTTGGATTTTCAACTCTCCCTCCAAATCGCCGTTTTCGCGGCGGTGTTCTCTGAAATACTGATTCGAGAGGGGAATTTGTTTGAAAGATACGGCTTTTGGTTGGACAAATTGCCAACCTTTTGGGCAAAGCCGCTTGGTTATTGTGCGGCCTGTTTTGCCGGGCAAATAGGGTTTTGGAGTTTTCTTGTTTTGGAGTTTGAGTTTGGTTTAGAATTTGCCGCCCGCCTCGTTTCCTTTTCCTCGCTTTCTATTCTTTCGGCTTTTCTGCTTTCTGCTCTGATTCGGGCGGCGCGTCGTCAGTAGGCGGGCGGAATGAGATTTCGATTTTGGGGAGGAGTTTCTCAACGTCCTTTTGCAGCCCTAAATCTATGTTTGTCGGCACTTTCCCCAGCGTCCTGTCCAAATACATTTCCAACAATTTCGGGTCTGCCTTGCTCACCTTTGAAGCCCACGCTTGCGCCGCCGCTTCGACCGTCGGGGTTTTAAAGCGAACCTTTGCCTTTTTGCCCGTCGGCTTATCGTTTTCGTCCAACAGTTCCGCCTCGACGACCGCCCAACCTTCGCCCTCCATGAGTTTACGGACGGCCTCCACGATATTGACCTGCGGCTGCTTCCGGTTTTCCGGCTGCCGTTCGGCGCTGAATTGCGTAGCCTTGCTTATTTCGCCTCCTTTTAAGTTGTCACCTTTCGGCATTTTCACCGTATTTTCACCGTATTTAGAGCGTTCAGGTCGGCATCGAACCGCCCTCTCCCGACTGGTTGCCGGGCGCATCGCCAATGATGCTTTGAACGCTTTTGTTTCGCCTTTCGGCCAATGTGATTTTTTCGCCCCGGTACATTCCCGCGCCGATTTTGTCTATTTCTGAAAATGGGATGATGCGGCAGTTTGGTTTGCAGGTTTTGTCGAGAAGGTAGATGTAGCGGAATTGATAGCCTTTTAACACCTCGCCGCCGACAGCCGAAACATATTTTTTAAAATCGTATTTCCCGCCAGTCAATTCATAATAAGTTCGCCCTGAAAGTTCAGGTCTCTTTTGGGTTGGATTTGATTCGAGTGTCATTTTGTGCATTACTCCAAACTTCGAGGCGCAGGTGTTTGAGTTTTCAACAATGCCAGTTAACATAAAGCCAGCCGCCCGATAAATTGCTCCGTCCCCGCACTGCGTTCCATCGGAAAAAGAAAGAATCCATTTGACGTGGGGGGCGTTTTTGCGAATGAGGCGGAAAGAGATGGCGAGGCATCGGGATTCTGAATTTTTTGGCAAATGCTCGTCGAAGGCCATGCGGTTTAGTTCGAGCATTTCGTTCCAAAGTGTGCCTGTGACGAGTGGCAAAACCTTGCGTTTGTCCAACGGTGAACCATACTGCATTACACCGTGCAAATTGCCGTCGAGAAATGCGCCAAAATGCAAGGTGCTGTTTTGAACAACTTTCCCCGAATAATGCCATTTTTTTACAAAGGCATTTGCTGCATCACGCGGTATCACCTTCAAAATGATGTCTTTAGCCCTTCCCATTTTTGAACTATTAGATACAAGGCGTTTCCGTTGCTGTTTTCATTCCCAAAGGTTTCGGCATATTTGAAATCTTCGGTTTGTTTCATGTCGGCAATTTTCTCCTGAATGATGCGCACCTGTTCATCGGCAAGGCTGAACGTCATTTGCTGGAATGGGGAACGGTCGCCATCGGGCAGCGAGAATCCGTCGGACAGGTTTTCAGGTTGAAGTGTTTCATCCACGCCCCCAAACACATACGTCGGCACACCAAATTCCTCCAACTCTTGCGGCTCAAACTCGAAATACGTCGCCAACCGCTCGCTGTCCCATTGCCCAAACTCGCCGTTTGCGATAATCGTAGCCGCGTCTGCCTTCGCTTTTTCCCAGAACACTTCCCGGTACGTGTAACGCTGTCCGTTCGGTAGTTCGATGTACCCCGCCGCCGTTGTGCCGTCTTTCTGCGGGGGGCTGAACGTTTGTAGAATTACGGGCTTGCCCTTCTTCTTTCTGAAAACCCTCAAACGCTGGTGGCCGCCGATTAGGGAAACGCATTCGGGGTTCGTATTGTAAACCACGCCGGAAAGGTCGCCGTATTCTTCGAGGTACTCTTCGAGTTTCTCAAAGCGAGCGTCCGTTATCTGTCGCGGGTTGTGCGGGTTTAGTTTTATGTCGTTGAGCGTCATTAGCCGCACTTCTTTTAGGTTAGCCAAATTTCTTGCCCTGTTTTTATTCTAAAAAGCCCTCTAACCTCTTTTGGGGCAAAATGAATTATTTTTACAAATTCGCCCGCGTTTCCTCCCTCAAGCACAGTCGCGCAATTTTCAATTCTGTCCGTTTCAAATCTTGCCAGCCTTGCGGTTTTCAGTTCCGCGTCAACAATAACCCGGTGGAACATTTGCATATTCTCACTTGCAACCACTTCAAAGTATTGCACCCCATCTTCTCTTGTTGTTATTTCCATTTTAAACGCTCGTTTAACTTTACAAAGATGCAAACTCCTCTTTTAGCAAGGCAATTTCATCTTCACACGTTTTTACAATGGTTTGAAGGCAGAGAGCCGCAAGTTCGTTTTTCTTAGTGGAACTCGACACGTTGTTCATTTGTTGCAAAAACTCCACCAAAACCTCAATAGGCTTTTGCGTCAAGCGGCGCTCGTTTGTCAATACCTCGACAATCCTTTCAGCGTCTTTGAGCCTTTGTTGAATCGCATTGGCTTTGTTTAGAGCGTAAATGTCCATTTTTATGTTGTTTGATTTTTTCGCCCGCTTTCATTGCGGCGAGTATGTGGCAAAGTGTTGGTTTCATTTCTCGCTGTTTCGCATCGCCTTTTTTTGGTCGGCCTCGCCTTTCGCGCCCGCTCGAACAGCGAACAGGACGAACAGGGCGAAAATTATGAGCGCAACAAGATAGACCATTTTTTTCGATTTTACCTGCCGATGCCTTTTGCAGCCTCAAAAAGAGCCGCGAAAAAGCAAAGAACGAGGGCGAGATATTTCATCGTATTATTTCGATAAATTCATTGTCAATGGGCGTTTTGAACACAGCGCATCCGTCTTGATACTGAACCGAAAAGCAAAATTCGTCCCCTTCAATCCAGCCTTTTATTGTCTCCCCCTTGCCGAAAAACTGCGACCGTCCGTTTTCGTTCTTCATCCATTGCGGTCGTTTCACGATTGCCGTCACCGCCCCGCTCTCAACGTCTCTGCTTGAACCGACGTGAACGAGCATCAGAAACCAGACCGCGCCCGCCAATGCGCCCGCAAAAACCGCTATCAATGTCCACGCCCATATCGGCATCAGTACAAAATTTCAATTCTCGTGTCGCTTTTCGGGATTTTGACTTTTTTCAGTCTCCCTGCTGAATCGGGCAGCCAGAACGTGAAAATCCCGTTGCGGCTCATTCTGCCGCTCCACGTTTGCCCGGCCTCGACTTTTGTGCGCCTCGTCGGGGAAAATCCTGATTTTATCAGTACGGTCGTTATCGGGAAAAAAAATTCCATGTCGAGCCTTTTTAAAAGCAGCAGCCCGCAGACCTTTTGACCGCAGACTGCCGCTCCCGCCTTCGTCACCGATTCACGTCGTGTGACGGCAACAAAGGTAGGCATATTTTTTAAAAAACAAACCCCCGCCTCTGACTTTTCAAAAGCGGGGATTTTTACGAACCTTATCTCAAGAAGAGTGTGACCTTTCTGGTTTTTTAGAGGCAAATGCCGTGCCAATTACTGGATTTCTTTTGAGGTTTTCGGCATGAGGTGAAACGTCAT
>JAKQEE010000196.1 GCA_029558635.1 Pseudomonadota bacterium
ATCTTGACGTCGCCGCGCAGATAGTTGACGAATTGCGGCAATTCGTCGATCCAGAAGCGGCGGAAGAGCCTGCCCCAGGTGGTGACGCGAAAATCGTCCTTGAACTTGCCGGACTCGTCGAGCTGGTGGTGGCGATAGACCCAGTCCTGGATGAATTCGGAATAGGGGTGCATGGTGCGCAGCTTGTAGAGGGTAAAGACCCTGCCCTGATAGCCGATCCGCTGCAGGCGCACCAACGGACCGTAGGTGGGATTGCTTTCCGTGTTCGGGCTTTTGTCTTTTTGCGCGATGCAAAAGAGCTGCGCATCGATCATTTCGGCGGCCAGGACGCGAAAGCCGCAGAAATAGAGGCGGCCGAGCAGCTCGGCCTTGGAAAGAGCGCGGTTTTGGCCGCGCCAAAGGGCGAAATAGAGCTTGTTCGAAGCGGACAGTTTGGGCATGACCCGGTGCACGAGAAAATCGAGCGAATAGAGGAAGCGGGCCATGTATTTGGGGTATTTGTCGTGCAGGGCGTTCAACCGTTTCTCAAAGGAGTCCAGAATCACGACAAAATAACCGCCGTGCACCAGCTTTTGCTGCGCGAGGAGAAAATAGGCATTGATGCGGCGGAAATCGTTGACCCGGTGCAGATTGATCAGCATGTGCAGCGAGCGGTCGTCGATGACCTGAATGTTGTAGAGCGTATGGGTGTCGAGCACCGCCAGAGCGGATTTGGCGACTTGGGAAAGATCGCAATGGCGGTCCAGAAGCGCGAAAAGCGACGGCATGGCATGCAGATAGTGGCTTTGCAGCCGATTGCGCGCGGATGCATTGTCCCCCTTTAGCTGCGCCGGCGACAGCGCCACCTCGCTGAATCGGTTCTCGAGGTTGTGCAGCGCTGCATTTTCGGATTTGAGCCTCGACTCGGCAGAACGGCTTTTGCGCCACAACAGGACCAACGGCGCCTCGGCCAGCAGCAGGAGCAGCACCGGTGCCAGCATCAGCGAACGCGAAAAATGAAACAATTCGAAAGAATAGACAAACAGCGCGGCGCCGGCCGCCATGATGAAGGCCGACTTGATAAACGGCTCATAGGCATAAAAAAAGGAGGAATGGTGTCTGTTTTCGAACTTGCCGGTCCATTCAGCGCCCAACAACCAAAAGCCGAGGGTCAGGCCCAGGATCAGCAAGCCTTTCTGGTCGGGTTGCAGGGTGTTGTATTTGTAATCGTTCACAGCCAGGAAAAAGACCACATAGATCACCAGGTCGAGCAGTGCCAGCGCTGTTTCGGCTTCATAGCGCCGGTGTTTGTCGGCGCCATTGTCTGCAAGCCGCCGGGTCGATGGAGCAGCGATCGCCGCGACAATCGCCTCGAGGAAAAAGTAGAGGAGATAGGTGCCGATAACGACCACACGATCGAATCCTGTCACGCCCCACACCACCAGAATCAAAGAGACGAGGAACATCATCAGCAGCGCACCGCGGGCGGAAAAGAAGAGGATGGAGTTGAGCTTGCTGCTCTGCAGTTGAGCAAAATTGCGCGCGTTCAGGGCGACGAGCAGCCAGGCAATGTTCATGAGCAGCAGCAGTTTGAGATAGGACGGCGTCAGCGACCCGCTGTGGGTGACCAGCGCGTGCATGGCGAAAAACGACGCATTCAGCGCCAGCCAATCGATCAGATAGAACAAGCGAATCCACATTTTTAAACGACCATTATGTTTGCCAGAGTCATCGGTCGGCATCGAAAATCCCCCTTGACGTGCGAACGTGTCAACGTGTCAACGTGGGAACGTGTCAACGTGGGAACGTGTCAACGTGCGAAAATCCACCGCAAAGGCGCAAAGACGCAAAGGAAAGACAAAAACTATTTTTTTTGTTTTTACTTCTAAATCTCTTGCTCTTCTTTGCGTCTTGGCGTCTTGGCGTCTTGGCGGTGAATCTTTAGAGATTGTACCCTTTACAGTGATCTTTAACCTTATTTTTGCTCTGCTGACCTTGTAGAAAATGGCGATCCCCGTTTTCCCTAACCTTATTACCTTATTCCAATTGTATTCATTTTTCGATATTAATAAGGTAATAAGGTTAATGGGTTTTAGGGACCATTTTTCTACTAAGGTCAAAAAACCAAAATAAGGTTTAAGAAATATTTTCCTCATGAACCAGTTACCAATTACCAATTACCAGTCACCAATTACCAATCACCGATTACCAGTCACCAATCACCATTCACCGCTCTTTTCCCTTGCATCAGAACCATAAAATCGCTATTTTGGAATACAAAACTCCAAATTGAGGCTCATTGTGGAA
>JAKQEE010000006.1 GCA_029558635.1 Pseudomonadota bacterium
ACTGGCCTTTTCCAGCGAACCAAACAGAGTTGATAAAAGCGAGCCGGTAGAAGTGATTCCGGTATTGATCGAGCCAAACGCGGAAATCAAAACTTTGGCGGCATTTTCTGCCTCAGCGATGTCCACCTTCGCCTTCCACTCAATAGCCGTCTGAATAACTTTGGATTCTTCCTTCAGTTTGTCGGCCTGCAGCTTAACGTCCACTTCTTTTTTATCCGGGACCGCTTCTTGTATTTTCTTGGTGATTTCGCGTCTTCCGTTTTCATCCTCGATGTAACCGACAACGATAGTTCTCTCTTCTGTTCCTTTGGGAAGCGCAGCCTCGGAAGTCTTCTCAACCTTGACAAACTCTTTCCCGATGTCGATGATGGATTGCTTGATCTTGTCCGCGCCTTCAAACTGCCAGGTGGTTTTCTTTTCCGTCGGGACGGCTTTCAGTTCGTCGGAGGCTGTCTTGACTTGGTCGCCGGTCTTTTTGCTTTGTTCGCCCAAATTTTCAAAGCCTTTGAGCATTTTATCCAGACCGCGCCCCGCGTCTTCGCCGTTGTCCATGATAGATTTGGAAACATTGCGCCCGGATTCTTCAACCACGGAAACCATTTTTTTGAAGGTTTCGTTATATTTCCCCAACATGCCAAAACTAAGCGTGTCGATGAACTTTAAGAATGCGCCTTCCAGGATGATGAAAAGCGCCTGAACAGCATTGGCCAGCAGTTGCAGGCCGTTCCACATGATCTGCGCGCCGCCCGCTATGACATTGAACGCGCCGGAAACGCTCAAACCGTATTCGTCAACGGCTTTGATGGCCACGACAAAGGCAAGGCCGGCCTCCTGAACGACTTTGGAGAGCGCCATCAAGGTCCCAAGCATTTTCTGCGTTTCCGTGTCTGACTTGGATATGTCAATCAGGAAATCGCTTATTGCCTGAATAAACGGTTTAAAGCCGTCCACCATGCCCTCCGTCACGCGGATAAGGCCGGTGATTCCGTCAATCAAGCCTTGGATGAAATCATGCAGGTCCTCGACTTTGGTCAAATCCATGCTGCCGAACCACTCGCCGAAAGCGCCGCCCAGGTCACGCAGGGAATCAATCAATTTGCTGAAATCCAGACCTTTCATGGCGTCGGGTAATGCTTTGGCAACACCAGCCAGCCATGCGGATAATTCGCGCCCAGCTTCGCCCAGGGCGTTAAAGAGCGGATCGAAAGCGCCAGCGTCCACGCCAACCTTGATGCCGGCCAGCATATTCCCGAACGATCCGGCGATTCCCGCGCCGGTTTCTTCCAGGCGGGTCCCAATATCAATCGCCAGGACCTTGGCCGTGTTCGCAACCATTTGCGCCTGATTGCTGAACGTGCCGGCCATTTTCTTGTAGGCTTCTTCGGCTGATCCGGCTGAACTGTTGATCTGATTCATGGCCTTGTTGAAGAATTCCATGCCGTCGCCGGTGAGCTGCATCGCTCCGTTAAGTGCGCGGACCTCTCCAAACAGCGTTGACATTTTATCGGCGCTGCCGCCGGTGGCGGACATAACCGCTTGCAACATTCCTTCAAAGCCTTTGGCCTTCAGTTCCGACGCGCTGAAGGTCAATCCCATTTCGGCGGCGGCTTTGGCGGCTTCCTGTGACGGCTGAACAAACGTGGTAATCACGCCCTTGACGGCGGTAATGGCCTCCGATGTTTCCATGCCCTTGGCGGTCAGTGTGGATATTGCGGCGGAGAGAGCTTCAAAGGAAACGCCAAAGTTGGCCGCGATTCCGACGACCTGCCCCATGCTCTGGCCCAGGCTGTCAATGGTCTGCTTTCCAATCAGGGTTGACGTGAAGAAAACATCGTTCAGATGGCCCACATCTTTAATCGTGTAGCCGTAAGCGTTCATGGTGCCTGTCAGCAGATCCACGGTGGTATTGAGATTGGCGTTATTGGCGACGGCCAGTTGTTCGGACGCCCTCATGAAATCCAGCGATTCGGCGTATTTGATTCCGGCCTGCGCTGCGGTATAGAGGGCGGAGTTGATGTCGCTGATGGATTTGCTCGACGTGGTGGCGTAGTTCAGGACATCGTCACGGTACTGGCGCAACTGATCGCCGCTCGCGTCCACGGATGTTGAAATGAGAGCAAAGCCTTTGTTAAAATCCGATGATTCCTTGATGGCCAGGGCCATTCCGCCAATGACCAAAGCCGCAAGAGCCGCGTCTAATTTGATGATGGAATCGGCGGCGCGCGCCAGAGGTTCGGTAACGCTGCCGATGCCAGAGCTTAGGGTGTTGAATTGAGTCTCAAAGCCCCGCATGGTGCGGCTGAGATTTTTATCAACTGCGCCGAAAACGATTTCTACGGTTTTGGTCAGGTCGGCCATATCGTCCTTCCGTTATTTATTACGTTTGGCCTGATCTTCGTAAAACAGGCCCCATAGTTGCAGTTCCCCGGATGTCAAATATCCTTCGGGGAAGAGGTCGGGCCGGGCTTCGTACAGGAATCGCCCTCTGGCGCTACACAAGGCAAGGCTTGATCGGACACCTGCGTCACGCCAGAGGGCTGCAATTTTCCCGGTATCTGTCCCTTTCCGGTCAGCTCGACAATTTTATTTGTAATCGTCAGGAACTCGACCGGGTAAGTCTCGCACAGCTTCACGGCCAGATCCCTGGTGCATTCCGGATCGACGGATGCCATGATTAAATGCTCGATGCGCTGAACAATGGCGGCGGGTGTGTTTCCGCCAATGCCCAGCAAATCCTTGACTGCCTGCGCCTTTTCCTTGCTGGAATCGGATGTTAACCCGGAAATCAGCGCCGCGATGCTTTTCTGATTGTCAGCGGCTGCGTCGGCGCGCCCCAGTTCCTGCCCGGTCAGGCCCCGGACAATCCAGACGGCTTCTTCCCCTTCAGGAAAAAACTGCCGGAGATCCGGGACCGGGACAGGATGCGTCCGCTGGGTGAATTTAGTTTTTAAGAACTTCTTCGCGTCAAATTTCATGTAAGCTCCGCTTCGTTTCGCTTAGTTCATAGTTCGTAGTTCGTAGTTCGTAGCTCGTAGTGGCTTTGAGCTATGAGCTACGAGCTGATTCTTATCCTGTAACGTCGCTGGATGCGGTTTCCGCCGATATGGTGCAGGCGGCGCTGATATGGTCGCCAGCGGGGAAGCTGCGCGTGATTCCCAGCACTCCCTGCGTCAGCACATAAGGCGTCGAGTTGTTCGCGTCCTGGAAGAACTTGAACCAGAGATCCTGCCCCTTCAGCGCGATAAAGCCGTCGGAGATTCCGTCTTCCAGATAGGCGGTGAAACTGCCCTGTCCCA
>JAKQEE010000009.1 GCA_029558635.1 Pseudomonadota bacterium
ACTCTCAAGAAGTTTATCGGCGGACCCAACCATGACAAGCTTGCCAAGCCTTGCGGCCTTCATAGCCTCGATGGTTTCTTCATTAGGAACAAGCGGCTCAAATGGCAGTGCTTTTTCTTTTGCAATACGAAACATCATCATACGGAAAGCATCAGAGGTCGTAAGGCCAATAGAAGCAAGAACCGCCTCGGCTTCGGCCTTAACTTGCCCGTCAATTCTCGCCCTGACAACGGTGTTTTGCTTTATCGTCATAAAACTTTCTCCTTTGAGCTACATTGCAGCCCAAAGGAGAAGATAAGTCAATACTATTTTGGGCCTCGCACTACAAGCGCTCACCGGCAACCAAGGAGAAGATCTGTGGCCCGGACTACTGAAAGATGCAGCCTTTTAATATACAGCATCGGGGTACGATGCAGGGCATCCGCTGCATTGACTACCGATGAAGGGGATGCCAATGCGTAGATATGTAACCAAACGCCTCTTGTAAGTGGTAACAAATCTGTTCCGTCAATTAAAGGCAGCAGCGCGGCTCCCAGTTTTTGCCGCATGCAATTTCTTGTGGGCCTTTTTCCGGATTGTTCCTTCGTCAATCCCCAGGACCTTGACGATGCTTCGATAGGACAGCCCCTCTGAACGCATCTTCGCGGCCCGGTCATAAACATCTTGCGGTATTGGCGGCCGGCCAAGCCGCTTGCCCTTGCTCCTGGCGACGGCCAGACCCGCAACGACCCTTTCCCGGATAATGTCCTTTTCAAATTCGGCCACGGCGCCAACGATCTGGAACACGAGCTTGCCTGTTGGAGTGGACGTGTCCAGGTTGTTGTCGTAGGACACAAAGTCGATGCCACACGCCCCAAGATCGTCCAGGGTGATGATGAGGTCCTTGAGGGACCGGCTCAACCTGTCCAGCTTCCAAACCAGAAGGAGATCAAATTTCCTCTTCCTGGCCGCGTCCATCATGGCGGTGAAAGCCGGGCGCTTGGTGTTGCCCCCGCTGTAATTCTGATCAATGTATTCCTTGTAAATGTTCCAACCGGACCGGGCCGCAAATTGACGCAGTTCGTGAAGCTGCATATCGACCTTTTGCCTGTCCGTGGAGACGCGGGCATAGATGGCTACGGTTTTTGTTTTCCTTCCCATCTTCATGAAATTTTCCTCAAAAACATCAGGGGATCTTCCGAAAAAACGGGAAAAATTTCCGGTGTAATAATCACTGGGTTTACAGAGGGATGCTTTTTTATAAAGGCATCTAACCCCCTGGAGGATTTCCGGCGTCCCGACTTTACTTCTATTGCATAAATCTTTCCCCGGTATTTGTAGATAAAGTCAACCTCCAGGTTTTTCTCTCGCCAATAATAAAGATTTCCCGCAAGCTGCTGTAGCTGGCTTCCAATAGCCGTTTCAAAAATCCGCCCCCGTTTTTCACGGTCTTCAAGAAATTGAGGCCCTTCGTTCATGGCATACAGGGCAGGGCAGGACACGATAATTTTTGGGCTCGATCCCCTTGTCAGATAGTTCTTCACAGAATATTTTTCCAACGGATGGATGAGAAAAGCTCCTGAATAGAGCTCAATGTAATACTTAACCAAGTCTGTGTTGCCCTTGTCCTGTAATTGACCAAGGAGCTTGGTGTAGCTGATTTCTTGAGCCGGATAACGGCACAGAATCTCGAATGCCTGCCGGAACAGGGCAGGATTGCCCACCCTCCTGTTTAGCAGGATGTCTTTTCCGATCACCGCTTCAACGATAGAGTCTTTTAGATATGCGTACCAACGGTCAAAGTCATCTTCATAGGCAACGGCGCCGGGATACCCGCCGTAGGTTAGATAGCGATCAAGGTCGTAACCAAAGGCGACTTTCTGTTCATGGAACGTCCAATGGTGAGCCTTTATTAGCTCAAAACGTCCTGCAAGGCTTTCTGTTAAGCCTTTCTGTAATTGCAGTGAACTCGATCCCAGGACGGCTACACGAATAGATTGGGGATCTTTGTCCCATAATGACTTGAGCGTGTCGGACCAGTTCGGCACCTTCTGAATCTCGTCTATGACGAGAAGGGTCTGCCTTCCCAAGGATACCGCCTTTTGCCATTGTTCAAGCAGCCATGTTCGATCCGTATTCAGGAGATCATCCGCATTGGCATAATGGCTGGCATAAGGGTATCGGGCCAGGAGCTGCTTGACCCCCGTTGTTTTCCCAACCTGGCGCGGTCCTACCAAGACCTGAATGCGCGGGCTTTCGGCAATTAGTCGCTGTTCGAGTTGAGAAACAAATGATCGTTCATAGGCATTACTCATGGAGACATGATAAGCCATTTTGCAAGATTTGTCTATCGAAAATAATAGGCGAGACTTCCGTTTCAGATTTCTCCCCTTGCACACAAATCGCTAAAAAAGGGTTCATCCGATTCTTGCGTACTTCTTGAAAAGGTTGCAGGCCTGTCATGGTTCTTTCAAAAGGCCAAGCACCAGGCACAGGCTGAAAAAGACCACGGCAAATCCAATAATGTTAAAAAGAAGAACATGCTTTAACGGCCCCCGCTGCTTAATCCCTTATAATCAGGCCACTGGTTTCTCTCGAAATACTGTGCGGAAAAAAACCCTTAAATTTGTTTTTACAAAGGCCTTAATTTTTCAGGCTTTTTATTTTAGAAAACTTCAGCGGATAAATCAAATGTTTTATCCGCTGAAGGCAAATCGGTCTATATTTCCAGTGCTATTTAATAAAAGAGAAATTATAGTGCATGAAAACGCAGCTATGTTACAGTTGGCCCTGGATAGAGATTTATTTTCTGAAACCATATTAAACAAGGCAACCTTTTGCAGTATTACTCGGTAAATAAAACGGAGGATTTTTTCAACTACAAAAAGTACGCATCAATCGGATGAACCCAAATAATTAGGTTTCATCAAAAACCTTAAAACAACCAAGATAATATTTCCTTGATTTTTCTATACTTATATTGAATAAGAAGACAAAAAACCCTGCTAATAAAAAACATAAAGCAGCTCTCTGATTTGCGGAGTTCTCATGAGTTCCGAAATAGAAAATAAGAAGAGCAACGAGAAGAAACTAAGACATAGGTTTTCCTCCTGGTGGCATCATTATCCAGCTATTGAGCGATTTACTCTCTCTGTAGCCGTGTTCACCGCATTTCTTGCCGTTTTTACCGCATTTCTTGGAGTTGTCGGTTTTCTCCAATGGTGTACCCTTGAAAAAACCGTCGATACATCCCGCATACGTGATCGAGCGAATGTTTATTTCAGCACGCCTGTTTTTGAAAAGTATCCACCCACGGGAGAAGCCAAAGAATATATCTTTAAGATTCTCATGGCAAATTCTGGAGCCATACCCGCGAGAAAACTTCATGTTAGATACGGTGTTATTGTTGCTCCGACTTCCAACATTGATTTTGAGCCGTTTGACAGGGTTAAATGGATAAATGTTAATGTGCCAATGACTCTTGGGCCAAAACAACCATTTCTCTTCCAACTCTTTAAAATAGAAACCAAATTGGCTGAGTTTGAAGAAATGAAGAAGGGTAAAGTGGTTAAATTTATCGTTACCGAAGTCACTTATAATGATGACTTTTCCTCCGAGCGGAGACAGCGCATTACGCAAATGAATGTAAGGCTGAATGTTGATGGTAATGGTGACCATAGTTTTTCATATTTAGCATCTCACAATTGCACCGACGACGATTGCCAAGTGAGGGAGGGGGTTGCGACGTCACAGACACCATCCCCAGGACCATTCCCATCGGATCAGGAAAGCCCCTCGATGAGGTCTTTAAGAATGGCGTCGGTCAGCAGCTCTCGGTTGCCCCAGTCAGCCGCTCCGAAAACGCGGTAAAGGGTGTCAGGATTGGCCCTCTCAATTTCACGCATCGCACGCGATAGAGCAGCGCCAATCGACAATTGACCGACTTAACAGATTATGTAAGATTGCTAAAAAAATCGGGAAAGCCAATTTTGTAAATTAAATGTTGGCCGGAAGGCGGAATATGAGTGCTGATCTGAGGCAAGCTCGATGACCTTTATTGACATACTTAATGACATACGTAAGAAAGCGTTCTCCGAGCAGGACAAGGGCAAGCGCTTCGAGCGACTAATGCGGTCCTATCTGCTGACGGACCCCCTCTACGCAAATACGCTGGAATCCGTGTGGATGTGGTCCGATTTTCCCTTCCGAAACGACTTCAGCGGCAAGGACACCGGCATTGACCTCGTCGCGCGCACAACGGCTGGCGATTTTTGGGCTATCCAATGCAAGTGCTATGGAGCAGACGCTTACATAGACAAATCAGGAGTGGACAGCTTTCTTTCAACGTCCGGCAAGCAGTTTCGGAACGAGAGCCTTGAAAAGGTTTCCTTTGCCCACCGTCTTTGGATTGCCACCACGAGCAACTGGAGCCAAGAGGCAAGCAAAGTTCTGCTGAATCAACAGCCGCCGGTTTCCCGAATCAGCCTTTCCGACCTTTCAAACGCCCCTGTGGACTGGGACCTGCTGATGCAGGATCGCATCGGGAAGACCTCGCGACTGACGACACACAAGGTCCGCAAACATCAGCAGGACGCTCTTGACGCAGCGCGTGACCACTTTGTGCAACATGACCGGGGCAAGATGATCATGGCTTGTGGGACGGGTAAGACCTTCGTTTCCCTGCGTCTGGCCGAGCAGGAAACCGGAGGTAGCGGCCTTGTCCTTTTCCTTGTGCCCTCGATTTCGCTCTTGGGACAAACTCTGCGCGAATGGTCGGCACAAGCAAACGAACCTTTAAAGGCTATCTGTGTGTGCTCCGATGCCGAGGTCAGCAAGGCCCGCAAACGGACATCCGATGATTCTGCCGACCAGATTGAGGACTTGGCCCTGCCTGCTTCAACCAACGTCGCCAGCGTCGTTTACCAGCTCGAGTCCCATGAACAGGACAAACGAAAGAGGGGGCTAACCGTCGTCTTCTCAACCTACCAGTCCATTGATGTCATCTCGAAGGCCCAAAGGAATAACGGACGCCCCTTCGATCTGATTATATGCGATGAAGCCCATCGAACCACTGGCGTGACTCTCGAAGGAGACGACGAATCCGCCTTCGTCAAGGTCCACGACAACGCATTCCTGGACGCCCGCAAGCGCCTCTACATGACCGCCACACCGCGCATCTATGGCGAAGTCGCCAAGGCCAAGGCCCAAGAGATGGATGCGGCCATCTGCTCGATGGACAACCCGGATTTCTACGGCGAAGAGTTTTACCGGATCGGGTTTGGCAAGGCCGTCGAAAAACTCCTGCTTTCGGATTACAAGGTGCTCATCCTCACGGTTCACGAGGACAGCATCCCCGCAGCCTTCCAGAATGCGCTCGCCGCAGCCGAAAATGCCAAGGAAATCCCCGCCGACGATGTCATGAAACTCGCCGGCTCCATCAACGCCCTGTCCAAGATCACCATCGGGCAGGATACGTCCTCTTTGCGCGCAATTGACCCCGATCCCATGCGGAAGGCGGTCGCTTTCTGTCAGAGCATCCGGGCATCCAAGACCATCACGAACGCTTTCAACACCTTCAAGGAAACCCTTTACGAACAATACGACCCGTCCACCCGCCTTCAGCTTGTTGATGTTTCCGCCGATCATGTGGACGGCACCATGTCCGCACTGACCCGCGACGCAAAACTTTCCTGGGTAAAGTCTTCACCTGCGAGCGGCCGAGAATGCCGCGTTCTCTGCAACGTACGCTGCCTGTCCGAAGGGGTGGATGTCCCGTCGCTCGATGCGGTCTTGTTCCTCTCTCCCCGCAACTCGCAGGTGGAAGTCGTTCAATCCGTGGGCCGTGTCATGCGCACTGCGCCCGGCAAGAAGTACGGCTATATCATCATCCCGGTCATTATTCCGTCTGGCACCGCGCCGGAAGACGCCCTCGACGACAACGAGCGTTTCAAGGTCGTCTGGACTGTGCTCAACGCTCTCCGTGCCCACGATGACCGGTTCGACGCCATCATTAACAAAATCAACTTCAACAAGCGCCTGCCCGATCAGATTCAGGTCATAGACAGCGCCGGCGGCTCTTCCGCTGGGCAAAGCTGGTCCGACGAGGAACGCCGTCAGTTCGAGGCTGCCGTTGACAGAAAGAGCATTGCTGATCTCAGTGCGCTATGCCATGTCATCTTCGCTAAGATGGTCGAGAAGGTCGGCAACAAGCGCTATTGGGAGCAATGGGCGCGTGATGTGGCCCATATCGCACAGCGCCATATCGAGCAGATCACCGCCTTCATCGCCCAGGGTGGCCCGCAGAAGTCAGCCTTCGACCGCTTTATGAAGGGTCTGCACCAGAACATCAACCCGTCCGTCACCCCGGAAGAGGCCATCCAGATGCTCGGCCAGCACCTCATCACCAAGCCCGTCTTCGACGCTCTCTTCGAGAACTACACCTTTGTCGAGAATAACCCCGTTTCCAAGGCTATGCAGGGGATGCTCGATCAGCTTGACGCTCTCACCCTCGACAAGGACCGCGCCGTCCTACAAGAGTTCTATGAATCCGTCAAAATGCGTACCACCGGCATTGACAACGGTGAAGCCCGCCAGAAGATAGTGGTCGAACTCTACGACAAGTTCTTCAAGACCGCCTTCCCAAAGGTCGTCGAAAAACTCGGCATCGTCTATACCCCCATCGAAGTTGTGGACTTCATGCTCCAATCCGTGGCCATCGTGCTCAAAGTTGAATTCGGCCGCGAACTCTCCGACGAGAATATCCACATTCTCGACCCCTTTACCGGCACCGGTACTTTCATGACCCGCTTGATCCAGTCCGGTTTGATCAGCAATAAGGCGCTCGACCGCAAATACACCAGCGAACTCCACGCCAACGAGATAGTCCTGCTCGCTTATTATATCGCCTCGATCAACATCGAAAACGCCTATCACGAACGCAACCTCGACAAGCCCTACAAGCCATTCGAGGGAATCTGCCTCACCGACACCTTCCATCTCGGCGAGGGCGAGAGCAAGTTCGATTTTCAGGACGGCTTTGTGGACAACACCCGCCGGGTTAAAGCCCAGCGCAAAGCGCCGCTCCGTATCATCATTGGTAACCCGCCCTATTCTGTCGGCCAGAAATCCGCCAACGACAACGCCCAGAACCAGCGCTACCCGAGTCTGGAAAGCCGAATCGAGCAAACCTATGTCGCCGCCAGCAAGGCCACCAACAAGAACTCTCTCTACGACTCTTACATCAAAGCCTTCCGCTGGGCCAGCGACCGCCTTGATCCCCAGGGAGGCATCGTCGCCTTCGTCTCCAATGGCGCCTGGCTCGACGGCAACGCCATGACAGGCTTCCGCAAGACCCTCCAGCAGGAGTTCTCATCCATTTACGTCTTCAACTTGCGAGGGAACCAGCGCACCAGCGGTGAACTCTCCCGCCGCGAGGGCGGCAAAATCTTTGGTTCGGGCTCCCGCACCCCCATCGCCATCACTTTGTTGGTCAAGAACCCCGCAGCGAAACCGCCGGCCACAATCCGCTACCATGACATCGGCGATTATCACACCCGTGAACAAAAGCTGGAGATCATCAAATCCTTCGGTTCCATCGCCGCCATGCGCGACAAGTTCAAGATTCTCCATCCCAACAGGCACAGCGACTGGATATCCCACCGCGACGAATCCTTCGAGGAACTCATACCTCTTGCCCCCGAAAAGAAGTTCGACAGCAAGAGCCAAAGTGTGTTTCTAACCTGCTCGAATGGTCTTAAAAGCAATCGTGATTCATGGATTTACAATTTCTCGCAATCTCTTTTGGATACCAACATCCAAACTTCCATCGAATTCTACAACGCCCAGGCGCAAGCCTTTGCGGAGGCAAGGAAAAGCAATCCGTCGATCAAGATCGAGAACTTTATTCAATACGACTCCACAAAATTCAGTTGGAATCGTGGTTCAAAGAACGATGCGGCTAAAGGTAAGCAATACCGTTTTGAGCCGGAGTCTATCTGTACTGCCCTTTATCGCCCCTTCTGCCGTCAGTACGGGTACTTTTCTGCTCCCATGAATGACATGGTTTACCAACTCCCCAAACTCTTCCCAACCACCAAGCACGAAAACCTGCTGATCTGCGTTCCGGGTATCGGAGTGACCAAGGATTTTGATTGCTTCATTACAGATTGCCTGCCGGATGTCCAGTTGATGGCTAATGGCCAGTGCTTTCCGCTTTACTTCTACGACAAGAACGAGCATGTTCAGCAGGAAAGCCTGTTCGATACCGGCGAGAAATACATCAGGCGCGACGGCATCAGCGATTTCATTCTCAACCGTGTACGGGAACTATGCGGGCCGAAGGCCACGAAGAAGAATATCTTCTATTATGTCTATGGTATCCTCCACAGCAAACAATACCGCGCCAAGTTTGCGGTGAACCTTAAGAAGTCGCTTCCACGCCTACCTCTGCCGGAAGACCCCAAGGCCTTCTGGGAACTTAGCAAGGCCGGGGTGGAACTTGCCGAACTGCATCTGAACTATGAGACTCTGCCGCCGCACAAAGCAATCATGGAAGACAGCCCGAAGAAGGCTCCCTCGACCCGCGTCCAGAAGATGCGCTTCGACAAACGGGGGAATGAAGAGGACAAGACCACCATCATTTACAACGAGGACATCACGCTCCGGAACATTCCTCTCGAAGCCTACGACTACGTGGTTAACGGCAAATCTGGCATCGAATGGGTGATGGAGCGCTATCAGGTCACGACGCACAAGGAAAGCGGCATCATCAATGACCCCAACCTCTGGTGCGACGAACACGACAATCCCCGCTACATCCTCGACCTAATCAAGCGCCTTGCCACCCTATCCTTGGAAACGCGGCGAATCGTCAACGCCTTGCCAGTTTTGGACCTCTGATGGATAGGGGAATGGGCGGCAGATATTACAACGTGAGATTCGCACGTAACCATAACAGCCAGCTATCGGCTTCTGTGTACGTCGCTTACGCACCGCTGTGCCTCACCCTGTACATGTGCGACAGAAGCATGAAAAAGCCCCCCAACGTTTATGCCGGACGCTGGAAGGGGTGGCGGAATCAGCCGGAATCCCATGGCGCTTTGCATCGGAACAGGGTGGCGGTTCCGGATTCGAGTGGAGTAATCAGCGGAATACGCAGCGTCACCAAATAGCGAACCGGCGCTACACTAAATTCTTGCTGGAGGTGTCTTATTTTCATTGACAAGTTCCGGTCCCCACATTGAGTTTTGCTGTTATGACAAAGAAATTAAATTGGGTTTAATTTAAAGATGCTGAGGAGAATCAAGTAATGGCTGGATCGACATTTCAAACTAACCCTTATGACTTGAGCAAGCTTCTTGACGACTGTCACCAGGGAGTTCTTCAACTAGGGCCAACTGTAACATAACTGTGTTTTCACGCAATAGAATGATTTGGCTTATGTTTTTTTAATTTGATATTTCTTGGTTGCATGAATGTTGGGTTTAGGCCTATTTATCAGGATCTGAGTCTGGCAAACATAGAAAAGGAATACAGGAATGCGATGAAGGATTTCCCTATCCAGTGAATTGGAAATGTAGTTCCAGTTCTATTTTAAAAAAGGAAATTATAGTGCATGAAAACACAGCTATGTTTTCATAGGGCCCAAGAGGAGCGAAGCTTCCAGGAACAGCTCAATCAGAAGGCTCATGCCTATCCCGACATGGTGCCGCTGCTTGTGATAAGGATTGAATGAATGCATAAACGACAAGATGTTGTTCGACATGAGGGCGGTTACTTAGTTCGCGTTTTTCAATGCATTGACGGATTTCGCGCTCGATACGGACAGTGGCCGACAAAACTCAATTTGGGGAAACTGGCGTATGAAGGTTTTTATTCCCATTTAACTGAGTTTGGATTGGGGTTAATAAAGAGTAAGATTAATATTGAAATCGATTACACAGAAATAGACCGGATATCCGCGGCAGATGATTCAAATAACCGGCTCGATTACGGCTGGTATGGAGAAAGACCGGATATAGATGCTTATCAGTGGCTCAGAATAGAATAAGCTAAATGGGATATGTAATTCACTACCAAAGGATATGGACCAAGTTTGATAATGATGAGTAGCTGGCGCGATCAAATCCTAAGGGAATTCAAACCGAAAGTCGCCCGACTTACCCTGGTGGCCGATCCGGACGGGCTTCTCCTAGAAGGGCCAACTGTAACATAGCTGTGTTTTCACGCAATAGAATGATTTGGCTTATGTTTTTTAAATTTGATACTTGGTTGCATGAATGTTGGGGTTAGGCCTATCTATCAGGATCTGAGTCTGGCAGACATAGAAAAGGAATACAGGAATGCAATGAAGGATTTCCCTATCCAAGGATAACAATATATTCCAGGTCTATTTATTAAAAGAGAATTTCTATTGCGTGAAAACGCAGCTATGTTACAGTTACCCTTTTATAGGCTTTTTCTTGGCCAAGACGTCAGTAATTGAGGCGGTAAAGCTCTCCGGTTCAATTCCGAGGCCAATGGTTGAATGGGCTTGTGGATCCAGATCAATCAAAAGCGTTTTTTTGCCTTTTCTGGCCAAACCAGCAGAGAAGTTTATTGACGTGGTAGTTTTGCCTACGCCGCCTTTTTGATTGATGATAGAAATGATGTTTTTATTCATAACATTAAGGATTTTTTAAAGTGTCATGGGTGCCAATGGTTCTTAAAATATAAAAATCTTCCGCTATCTGAAAGGTAAATCGGTAACTGTGTGTTACCCTGCATTCCCAAATGTTCCTTGGATCTTGCATCTTCTTTGTGTTTAATGATGGATGTTGAGGATTTGTAAGCAAAAA
>JAKQEE010000011.1 GCA_029558635.1 Pseudomonadota bacterium
CCTGGGCGGGCTGGATTGGCGACAAAAAGGTATCGGAGCGCCTTACCACAACTTCGCAATACGCCGGCATCCGTATTCGCACAAACGGAATGCGGTCTGGCTATTTGAAAATAGCCAGTATTTCTACCTACTTTCAGCAGTCGGGCACCATCGCAATAACGATCTACGACCAGGACGGCGCGGTTGTCGTTCCGTCGTTCAACGTCACAACGGCAGCCGGCGTAAAGGCAAACACGGCTGTAAACATTATGCTGCCGCTTCTCGACGATGCCAGCAGCGTACAGGACTATTTTTTGGTCTACGAATACGACAGCGACAACAAGCCTGCACTAAACAAGGTCTACTGCCGGCCTTGCAACGGGGAAAATTACACCCCGACTTACAACGCAGACACATACGAACTGCACGGCCCGGTTATGAAGCCAACACTTCGCACGGGCTGGCATAATTACGTTGCTATTGGGGGATGGGAGGGCGACAGCGTTTCAGACTTCTCCGACGCGCCGGCCGAAATGTCCCAGTATATGAATGGCCTTGTACTGCAAATCGAAACAGGCTGTGATCTTGCCGCTGGCCTGTGCTCGATGGTAGCCGGCTTTGGCTCCAACCCGTTCGCCATGTCCGTCGCTACTGCCGTACAGCACAAGGCGGCCGAACTGCTGGTAAGAAAGCGGCTTACCACCGCGCAGATTAACCGAAACAACGCCGTGAACCGCGAAGCCCTGGCAACGGAGGCTGAAAGGTGGGCCGGGCACTATGCCGAGATTATGGCCTACCTGACAACGAACGTACCGGAAACGGCCAACGACTGCCTCATGTGCCGTCCCAAGATGCAAATGAAAGGGATTTTATCGTGACTATCGCCCAACTAAGAAAAGCGCTTTCGGAGGCAAATAAAGCCCTCAAAACGGCACTGGCGACGGAGGCCGAAGTTGCCGGCATGGATGCTGCCGCGCTGGTTGAACAGCGGGTGGTATCTGAGGGAAAGAAAGCCGACGGCAACCGCTTTTCTCCATACTCGACAAAGAAGGCGCCTGCCTTTTATTACTTCGGCCGGTCCGTTAACCAGAACGGCGAACGGGCGGTAAGGGATAAGGCACGGCGGCGCGAAGGGGTAAGTTACCGGGAGTTCCGGGAGTTTAACGGCCGAAACGTCAACGTAAAGAATTTCCAGTTTACCGGCCGAATGTGGCAAGGCTTCGGGGTTAAGTCGGTGGCCGAAATTCGGCGCGGTGTGTATCGGGTGACGCTGGGCGGAAAGACAGCCTACACAGAGACACTAATTGGGTATCACAATAAGCGCGAAAACGCAGATTTGGCCGAACCGTCGCCGCAGGAATTGCAGATGGTGAAAACGGCGCTCGTTTCGCGTGTCAAAAGCATAATTCAGCAATATGTTTGAGCAAATCGGCGAAAGCATACGGGCGTCACTGGCAGA
>JAKQEE010000031.1 GCA_029558635.1 Pseudomonadota bacterium
AGGTTGGGAAAATGACCATACCAGAATTAATTGACCTTGAGTGCCAGAACCTGGCCGAAATGCTCAAAGCGAAAAACAGACAGTATGGGAATAGTTTTGCGGATCCAGTGCGGATTTTCAGCCGGGTGAGTCCGGAAGAAGGACTGCGGATCAGGATTGACGACAAGCTATCGAGGATTGCCAGAGGGCAGGACGCCGGTGAAGATACGATTTTGGATTTGGTGGGGTATCTGATCTTACTGAGGGTATTGCATAGGGCAGATGATAAAAGTTGACCAACGAACCACGCAGGCGATCAAAATATTGTTGACATAGTAAGAGGATTTGCGCATATATCATAAGCGCGATAGAGCGTGAACACGTAGGAGGGGAACGGACAAACACAAATGCCGAACAAGACCCTGCGCGACATTGCGATTGAAATCGGAATCAACGTCAACACGCTGAAACCGCGGATTAACCGCGCTGAAATGGCGGGGAGGCCGAGGGCGCGGAGGGATTATGAAAGCAAGCGCCGCTCGCCGTTATGGAAGCGTAACGGGGACATAAGTCTCGGGGATCATTGCCCCAAGTGCGGGGGGTCGGTGGAGCATGGTTGCGTGCAAATGGGGATGGTGGCAAATATTGACCGCTGCATCATGTGCGGGCTGACCTCGGAGAGCGAAAGTTATTATGACGCAATTCGGTGTTGCAGGGTGGACATTAAGACGGCGCTGGTGCTGATGAGGTTAAACGGTTCTTGACAACATTTTTCAGAGTGGGATGATGGAAGCATGGCGAAGATGGGACGACCGAAAAAACAGATTGACCAAAAAAACTTTGAGAACTTGTGCGCACTTCAATGCACACTTGAAGAGATCAATGAGTTTTTCGGTATTACCCACAAGACACTTGAACGCTGGTGCAAGGAAACTTATGGAGAAACATTTTCCCATGTATTCGCCAAAAAGCGCATTGTCGGCAAAATCAGCTTGCGGCGGGCCGGGTTTGAGTTAGCCAAAAAAAACGCGGCTGTTTGGATATTCCACGCGAAAAACAACCTCGATATGAGGGACACGCCCCTGGCAGGCGACGAAAGCGATGCTGTGCCGATTACAATCAAATACGAGTTTGAAGATGCAAGAACAGACGGAACGGA
>JAKQEE010000032.1 GCA_029558635.1 Pseudomonadota bacterium
CTTTTTTTCTTCAATTGGTTCATTCTGTTTCATAAGACGTATCCTCCTTTTTGCCTCTATACCAAGAGACATTGTATGTTTTGTGACTAATAAAGGATACGTCTTTTTTGTTTCCAAACACAACATTTGATTATAACTCCAAGCAAAGCAGCGCGATGCCAGCCATCCTTAATTACCGCCAACGATTACTCCGATGCGAAACGCGGGCCGTTCTAGGGAGCAGGAGGCCAAGCACCATCCGCACAAACGCTTTTGGAGCGCGTCATTTCCAGCCACATGTTGCCCTTCTTAAACCAGGTAGCGGCATTGATCGTGACCTGACAAAGTTGGGGAGTCTCTTTCGCGAACGTATTGGCAACCTTACCTTCGACAAATTCGAGATAGAAGTAGTAATCCGCCAGGAAGAAGGAATTGTTTGAATGAGAAGCCGCCTAACACCGCGTTCTCAGAAACCGCCAACATCTTCGGGGAAGAAAGGCGCGATCTGGAAGGCTGGTTCTGCGTATTTAGCGGCATCTCGCTCAAAATAACCGAAAATCCTGCCACCGATTAAATGCAAAACAGGCGTTCTTGCTGTGGACGCCTTTTTGTTTGGGGCTCTCCGGCTCTTCCGCCGGGGTCAGTTGGTATCCAAATTTCGCGGTCTTCTTCATAAGTAACGCGCGACCGAACAGTTTTATAGCGGCGGCCCTCTGTACCAATATAAGTGAGACATTTCCCCATCAATAGTTTAACCCAGATTTTCCATTAGAACATATGTGAACTCATGTTGCCCAACAAGTCAGGCCTGAAGCATTAGCCCACAGGCCACTGAACCAAGCCCGCTTCTTTCGCGGGACAGGCAAGGGCAAGTGATTCTTGCCGTTGTCTCCCTTCCATGCACCGCCGACGGCCAGCACCATCCCATGCTGTCAATTATCATCAAAACTAATCCACGCCCCTGCGCGAGGGGCGACGGGGTAAGGTGTACTGCCTAAAAGGGGATATTAGGTTTCAATCCACGCCCCTGCGCGAGGGGCGACACGTATCGATGGTTGATTTCTCGGCTCTTATCAGCGTTTCAATCCACGCCCCTGCGCGAGGGGCGACACGTATCGATGGTTGATTTCTCGGCTCTTATCAGCGTTTCAATCCACGCCCCTGCGCGAGGGGCGACTCTCCATTGCCCGCTGTTAGCGTCGGGTGAGCAGTGTTTCAATCCACGCCCCTGCGCGAGGGGCGACCGGCGTAGGCGTGGACGGTGAACGTTGCGCTCCTGTTTCAATCCACGCCCCTGCGCGAGGGGCGACGTAAATATCCTGTCGCTGCCCATCTTGTTACATTCCGTTTCAATCCACGCCCCTGCGCGAGGGGCGACTTGGGTACACTCCTGGAGGGGTGCGGGTTCGGGAGTTTCAATCCACGCCCCTGCGCGAGGGGCGACCCTTATAATCCACCAATTGCCTGCCTGCATATTCGTTTCAATCCACGCCCCTGCGCGAGGGGCGACTTTACCAGCGTTCACTTCCCATACATATGACGCAGTGTTTCAATCCACGCCCCTGCGCGAGGGGC
>JAKQEE010000202.1 GCA_029558635.1 Pseudomonadota bacterium
TTCAAGGGCGCTGTGGTGAAGGAATTCCTTTCGCTCACCCCGTCGGATTGGGGGCACTGCTATTGGCGCGACCGCAAAGGATACCCGAACCTCGACCCGGAAATACTTTCAAGGCTTAAAATGCCTGAAAACCTATAACATCGCAACATCAAATCTTCAACTTTAGCAACAATGAAAAAGAAAAAACAAGCCTCCGTCGAAAACGTGATGGAAATCCTCGTTGAAACATTCAAACCGCAGGACGGCTACATTCTGTGCCTTAAATCACTTCCTGCTAACCTCAAGGCCTATGAAGGCTTCCAGTGGCCGGAAGTAGGCCCGATTTCCGCTCCAGACTGGAAACCTACCCAAGAGTGCGGCAATGGCCTTCACGCTTTCAAATGGGGCGTGGGTGATGTAGGCCTTGCTTGCATGGAAGAGGGCGCTAAATGGCTCGTTTTGAACGTCAAGGAAGAGGGTATCGTAGATTTGGATGGAAAAATTAAATTCGAGCAATGTGAGGTGGTCTATTGTGGCGCTCGTGACATTGCCATTTCGATTATAGAAGCGCACGCCCCAGCTGGTACAGCTGTGATGTTCGGCACGGCAACGGCTGGCGACTCCGGCACGGCAACGGCTGGCTACAAAGGCACGGCAACGGCTGGCGAGTGGGGTATTCTCGTAATCGAATACTATCACGAAGAATCAATGTCTTATCGGAAAAAATGTGCGGTCGTAGATAGTGTAAGCTTCTTGCCGGGCGTGAAATATTGTCTCAAAGACGGAGAGTTTGTTACTGTAAATGAAACAGAGGCATGATTTCGCTGCGTCCATATCAGGCCAAAGCGGACGCTGAGGTAGTTGAGGCATGGCGCGCTGGCAAAAAGCGCGTGTTGCTTCAACTACCGACGGGCGGGGGAAAGACTATCATGTTCAACCACCGCGCCGCAATCGCCGCTCAAAAGGGTTTCCGGGTGCTCATCGTCGCCGATCGGCGCGAACTGATACAGCAGGCCTGGTCGCGGCTCTGGCAGGCATCGGGCATCCACGGCGGAATTATCATGTCCGGCCACTCGCCGGCTTACATGCTCCCGGTCCAGATTGCATCTGTGCAGACTTTGAACCGCAGGAGTTTCCCGCCTGATATGGACATAGTGATAATTGACGAAGCCCGGGGAAGCGTGGCCGATTCGTACAAACCTATATTCGAGTTCTACAAAGACTCGTACTTCCTTGGCGTGGACGCCACCCCAATCAGGGCGAACGGGCAAGGCTTCGACCACCTGTACGACCACATGGTTTGCGGGCCGACAATCAAGGACTTGGAAGCGATGGGTAGCCTTGTTCCCGGAAAGCCGTACATCAATCCGCTGGATCCGCGATTGCTCGACAAAATCAAATTGACTGCCGGCGACTACAACGAAAAGGAGTTGTCGGAGATGATGTCAAACCAGCAGATGACCGCCGACCTGGTTGCTTCCAAGTTGAAGTTTGCCAAGGGC
>JAKQEE010000037.1 GCA_029558635.1 Pseudomonadota bacterium
GGAACGCCTTGAAAATTTGGAAGCATGACCACCGCTCAAAAATACGCACTGCTACTTACCCGCTTCGCCCAACTCGAAAAGACGTTCGAGGAACTGCTGGCGGATCGCATCGCATTGGCCGAGTTGCGAGACTGGTACCGCCGTCGGGCGGGGCTGGAAACGAAAATCCAAGACGATGCCGAAAAGTAGCCGCCCGGAATACGCAGAGCAATCGGCAGTTGTGGCGTGGTGGAGGTTGCAATATCCTCACCGCGCCCGGCTGCTGATCGCCAACCTGAACGGCGCAAAACTTGCACCTGTCGCCGGTCGTGCCTTTGCCCATCTGCCGGAGGCCGTCCGTCGGGGTATCGCTTGGAAACGATTAGAGGAACAAGGCGCTGTTAAGGGTGCCGCTGATTTATTCCTTTCTATTCCGTCCGGCGATTACGCGGGGCTGTATATTGAGATGAAAACAGAACGGGGCAAACAGTCGCCTGAGCAGGCAGAATTTGAAAAAGCAGTTATTGAGCAGGGCTACGGCTACTGCGTGCCGAAGGGCGCAAAGGCTGCAATTGATTGTATTATTTCTTACCTTGAAAATGGTACTTACTAAATGAGCGAAGCACTAATTGCCCACCTTGCTCCCTTCGCCGAGGCTGAAGGATTGACGGTCTGGCAAGTCGCTGAAATAGTGAATGGCTGCATAGACAAAAAAGACGTCTGCCCGGCATGGCGGGCAGTATTCCTATTTTGCCGGACATCAACTGTATTGTCAGTTTCTGACATTGCCCGGATGTTGGGCCGAGAAAATGACTTGACGGCAACAGAGATTGCGTTCCTGAAAAGCAAAATCAAATGAATCTACCCGCCCAACTGCCGCGCCCGGATCACATTTGGAGCATCGTTGACTGCTTCGCTTTTTTCGATATGGCAGACGACGCTATGCGGCGCCCTTACAATGCCGCCAATCATTTCGAGGTGGCGGAGCGCATCGTGGAGCTTTCGCAACTATTCCCAAGTGCCGGGGACGCCCAAGCAGCGGCGGTGTATTACGCAAACGAGGCGTTCCGGGTGGCGGTGCATGACTACGCGCAAGAGTTGAAAGACAGGGCAGAGCAAAAGGACATTTATAAACCCCTCGTTGCGCCGATGGTGTTAAGTGCCTACCTCAAAAGCCGCACTGCCGAATACCTACACATGAAAGAAAAGGCCGAGCGATGTTCGGCGGGGTTAGTGCATAGTTTAGACGCGCTGCGGAGCGTGCTATCAAATTTGAAAGAACATGCCCGGCTTGCGACGTTTGGAGGGGGAGGGGC
>JAKQEE010000060.1 GCA_029558635.1 Pseudomonadota bacterium
CAAAAAGCGGCCGCGCTACCAGGTCTGTCATTTTGTGGACTTCCTGCCCGGTTACCCCAAAGAGGACGCTGACAACAATTACACCGGGCGCAGCCTTGCATTTCACGAAGTGCGAGACGCGCCGACAGGTTTTCTCCCCGACGGCCTGCTGCTGGAGGTACGTAACGGCGCGAAGTTGACCATGACCGGGGTGGTGGTCAACGGGCGGGCGGTGTTTACCAAAGTCGATTGCACGCCGCCCGAAAGCGTGGTATAATGACTTCAAGCCAGTCGCGTGGCGAATACTCCACCACAGGACACAAGCCGCTTTCGGGCTGTGTCTGTGCCTTCCCAACCTGTGGTGGGAATGCGACAGGCACAGACACAGCCCAAAGGTGGTTTTTGTTTTTGGAGGTAAAAATGAGCGTTAGACTGATTAGCATGGTTTGGGATGCGTTGTTTTTTTACAATTCTGGAACAACGTTAACGCTAATGGCGATCGCAGACATCGCCAACGAAAATGGATATATTGAACCCGTAGACGCGTTTGACATCAAAAAAATTGCCTGTAAAGCGCGCGTCAGTGTTGATACGGCAATTGAAATCATCAATCATCTGATAGATGACCAGATTGTATTTAGATGCGGCGATGGAACAATCGCCATTGATACCGCCGTGATCGAGGCCATTGGCAAAAAATTTGAGAGTTGGAAATGAGTAAATCAAAATCCCCTATCACCAGCGCGCTGATCGCAATGAGCGGCCAAGACAACGTCATCACAATTTACCGTCCGTTTGTGGAATTCACGGGATCGTATGAAGGCGCGGCGCTTTTGTCGCAGCTTTTGTACTGGACACCCAAAAGCAAAATGGGCGGCTGGATTGCCAAATCGGACGCCGAATTTTCGCACGAGTTATGTATCACGCCCTATGGATTGCGCAAGGCGCGTACAGAATTGGAAGCCATGGGTGTACTGAAAACGATGCTCAAAAAATTCAACGGAGCACCTACGCTGCATTATTTTATTGACCTCGAAATACTGGAAGATAAGTTTTCGGCGTATATTGACGGCGCCCGATTTTACGAAAACGACAAATCCATTTTACGAAATCAACAAATGGATTTTGCGAATTCGCAAAATGGATTTGATGAATTCGATAAATCCTTAACAGAGACTACATCAGAGACTACATCAGAGAATGATGATGATAAGGCCGCACAAAAAAATCAAAGTCGCCCTAATTCATTCCGTGCATTCGAGCAGGAAATAGGGCCTCTCACGCCCATGGTAGCCGAGACACTCAAAGACTTTGAGCAAACCTATACCGAGCAATGGACGGTCGCCGCTATCCGAGAGGCCAGCGCACACGGTGCGAGAAACCTCGCTTATATCACAGCAGTGCTGAAGGGCTGGAAGGCGAACGGTTTCGGTAACAGGCCGCAAGACCGCAAAAAGTCACCCATTGCCAGCCAGCACGAAATGACCATCGATGAGATGCTAGAAGCCTCCGTCAAGCCATAAGGCAGAAAGGTAAAACTATGAACCAGTCAGACCTCAATATTATTTTGAAACCCGTTGCCGCCGTGTACAATCGGCAGTTATCCGCCGAGGCGGTTGCCGGGTATTTTATGGCACTGCGCAGTTATACCAGGCTCCAGGTCGCCAACGCCGTTGCCGTAGCCATGGCCGGGTCAAGGTATATGCCCAGCCCGGCCGAAATCTTGACCGAGATTAAGCGTATCAATTGGTGCGAACCCATCAACCCGTATGACGAGGCGTGTTTGTGGCTGATGCACGTGCGCGGCTATGGGACGCCGGGTGAATTGACCGAGGCTGATATTCTGATGGCGAAGCGCATGGCTTACGGCGTGGGCGGCGTGGAGGAAGCCAAGCAACGAGACGATAAACTGGCCGCCTCGGCATTGAAAGAAAAAGCTGCATTACTGCAAAGGCAGCCCGAATTGAAGGGGTGGCTATAATGGCGAAACGCCGCAGATGCAATACACTGGGCGAAATTGCTAATCTCTAATCTTGTTCTAATGCACCTTCAAGAGTGCGGTGGTATAGTCTATGTATTCTGATTAACGAAAGGATTTGACATGGAGACTGAAACGAAGCTAGTTTGGCATCGCGTTAGACGTGATGGTAGTTTTTTGTTCGGCGGACCACATGGAAAGAGCCGTGATGTTTTGGCAATTACGTGCTGGGCAACCAGCTCGCCGTGTATTGAGGTTCTGCATTGGTTTAATGGCGATGCAGATTATGGGGTCGAACGCGGATTTTACTCATTCGGCTCGCCGCATGTATCAAAGCGCAGCGACAGTGCGATTGTCGCATGGGCGGAATTTCCGACCGTCGATGAAGTTCTTACGGATGGCGAAAAGGAGTTGTACGAATGATAGCAAACCAGGAGCTTAATAAAAAGATTTACAAAATTCACAGCATCGCCGGCATCGATGATACGGTTGATGGCCTTGGCAATCCAAATCAGGATTACGCCGGGCAGATCGACCAGGCTATGATCCTGGTGGCCAGGCTTGCAGAAACGCCCGGCGTCGATGGAGAGCGAGCGCCGGTGACGATGGCTTCCATCTGGCACGCGGATAAACAGGCGGTTTCTTATTTCGCCATCGTCCGCGGTCAGGTTTTCGTTGATGGGACATTAGCCAGGGCCATCTGCCGGGCCTACATCTGGCGTCATGGCGGCGGTATGGTTTAGCAGGAGACGACATGACAAAATTATTATCCGTTTTGGTCGTTTTGGTCATGCTTTCCGTGCCATTCATCTGTCTGGCGTCTGCAATCGGCGCTGCGCCGGTGCACACGGCAGCAGATGCTGCATCACCAGTCACCGCCCAATCCGGCGCAGCTGATTGGTCGAGTGCTGTGATGGTGCTCATGGCCGCAGCCGGGGTTGCCTGGGTGGTTGTGTCGCTGAACCTGCGGGGTAGGTTT
>JAKQEE010000063.1 GCA_029558635.1 Pseudomonadota bacterium
CATCTGGGTTTCTGCTGTGTTGATCCGTGTGATCTTGACCGACGTCGCCAGCGGCCCTTTCATGAACGTCATCACCCCCGCGCCAAGGATCCCCACCAGCGCAACCGCCCCGAATAACGCGAAAAAGATATTCCCTGATTGGCGTGAGGTGGTATGGCCAGCCACAATGAGATCCCCCAAACAATAAAAATATATGAAAATACCCAATTTACAGGGTAACGCAGATGCCGTTAAATTTAACTTAAATTGCCGCTGCACCCAAGCCATTTATCCTAATAATAAAAGAACGGCAGTTTCCACTTGTCAAAAAGCAAGTGAGTAGTTTATAGATTAGCCCTCTCAAGTGCGGGTGTAGCTTAATGGTAAAGCTCCAGCCTTCCAAGCTGGCTACGAGGGTTCGATTCCCTTCACCCGCTCCAAACTTTTCATTTATTCGCGGAATTTTCCTTGTGAAGGGGAACGAGACCCTCTTCTTTAAAAATACCGCACGCAAAGCGTGCGGAGGGGTGCGATTCCCTTCACCCGCTCCAAATCATCCCATGATTAAGTATAAAACGAAAAACCCGCCGTCTAATGACAAGCGGGCGTTCACGAACTCAGTTAACTGGAAATTAGTCCCGTCCATAACGGTAAAGATCAACAATCTCAGCAACACCGGACAACTCGCCCACTCCGGATTTTTTACCTTTTCCGGCGGCCGGAAAGGACAGAATCTGAGCACTCGGACGGCCAGCCTCTTCTGCGGTCATATCTTTTTCGGCTTCGGTAAACGAACGCTCGAATTTGATGAACCATAAGAAGTTGGCGTTTGAACGATCACGTACATCGGTAAAGACCGGATCAAGCAACATCTGTCCAGCAACGAAGTCCAGATAGTTCTGACCGAATGGAACCTTGCCCAATGCTTTCATCATATCAAGTGCGATCAGACGCGAAGCTTCCGGATTGTCCGAAAAACTGTAACCTTGGTAATCAGCCAACATCTGCTGGATCAGAACGCGATCGGCCTTGCGGCAACGCTCCGACAGGAACCATGATTCAAACGTGGCACGAATAGCCAAACCATTGCCGATTGAACGGAAATCGGCAATCGCTTCACGAGCAAACGCACGACCGAGATCGGACATAGGCGAATTTTCAAGTCTAGCCCAAACGGATTTTTGTCCAGCTAAATGAAGCTCCCACGCCACACGGATCATATGAACCGAGAGATCGGCAACCTGAGCGCGATTAACCACGACAGCATAATCGGGATGCAAAGCCAAAGGATGAAGACCTGCACCATTTTTATGTTGATACATGCGGCGCAGTTCACGGGTCAGAAGAAGAATTTGGTCGGCTTGGTCCAGATCGGCGCGAACCAGAATAGTGTGCGTTCCGCGATCATAAGAAGCGTCGAGCACCTGATTGCTGAGTTTGATCTCAATCCCGTTGATCTGGGCAAAGCTCAGATACTGCGAGGCCAGACGGCTTTCATGCGCAACCGTCAACAAGGTTTGCAGCTGATCTTCCTTCTGGGAAAGAGGCACGGAAATAAAAGCGGCATCCTCACGGAACAAGGAAAGTTTTTCTTCCTCTCCATGGGCAAATTCCTGCGCGATTTTATCGTAGGCCGTGGTCTTCTGACGCAAATCGGCAATGTCGCGTTCTAAAGCCTGCAAGATCGGATCGTCGAACAAAGAATCGTCGTCAATGGCTTCATCGTAATCGGAATAAAATAAGGGCTGATCGCTGATCCATGTGCAACGAACAGGTTGTTCGTTGTTCAGCGTATAGGCAAAACGGCAAACCTCCTGCGGCCAGATTTGCAATTCGGTGTCCTGCGAATCTCCGCTTCCCGTTCTCTTATCCATTTTCGTTAGGCCCCAACCCTTATTGAATTTGAAAAAACAAAGACAGCTTTTCACTGCTTTATGGTTCTATTCTACGGGGCTTTGGTTAACGGAAGGTAACCGTCACATTAAAAAAATTGTTTTGTTTCAATAAGTTAATAGAATCCTAATCACGTTTCCATAAGTAAAAAGGGGTTAAGAACAACCCCTTGATTCTATTGGATTCAGAAAAAAATTACACCGAGCAAGGCGAAGCGGGCTACGCCCGAAGCATGTCCGGCAATTGAGGACCTCCACTTAAAAATCTCCGGTTTTTAAGTGGAATAACTGTGAATCTATGCAGAAGCTGCTTGCGACCCGTTGCCGTCCGCCTCTCCTTTGGCGCCAAAGCGTGCCAGATACATCTGGGCGAAGTCCACCGGACCCAAAAGCAGCGGCTGATACCCCCCGTCCTGAATAAGATCAGCCAGAACTTTACGAGCGAACGGAAAGGCCAGTTTTGGAATTTCGATGAGCAGCAGCGGGTGGTGGTGTTCTTCGGCGACATTGGGCATGGAAGCAGCCACAGAATAGAGAACCTCGGCAATATAGACGGTTTGCTCGCCACGGACTGCGCGAGCCGACAACCGCAAGGAAACTTCGTAAAGAGCCTTGACCTGCGGATCTTCAAGCGGCTTGGCATCCAGAGTGATGTTGACATCCATACGCGGCTGCGTTTGTCCGGTTTTGAGCGAATAAGGAGCACCGGGATTTTCAAAAGACAAATCCTTGACATACTGGGCATGAACCATCACCGGCAGATTACCGGGATTGACGGCATTTGCATCGTCTTGAGGCTGCGCTGGATTTTGGTCGTCACTCATTTTCTAAACCTGACTTCTGGAATTGGATGTGCCTTCTGGTTAGCAAAAACCGCAAAACACCACAAGAGAAGATCTCAAAGGTTTCTGTTTCACTTGTAGAATGCACCAAATCCCCTATATTGAGGAAAGCTTTAGAAAAGAGGATAGCCCCCGTGCCCGTAGATTTGCTGATATATATGGTGATTGCAGCCGTTCTGATCATCTGGCTGCGCAACACACTCGGAACCCGCAACGGCGACGAACGCGACCGTTCTGCCGATTATGAAGCGTTAATACAAAATAAGGGCGTCCAGCAAAATCTGGAAGATATCAAGGACCTGATCGACATCAACGGCAACGTGGTGGACCACGATTTAAAAGACTTTGCCCCCGACCTGTCGCACGACCTGCGCGAACTGATGAAAAGCGACCCGTCTTTCGATCCGAAATCTTTTGTCGAAGGCGCCAAGGAAGCCTTCGTAATGATCGTCGAAGCTTTTGCCAAAGGCGATCTCAGAACGCTGAAGGACCTCCTCTCCCCTGGTGTCTATACAGCCTTCTCCCAAGCCATCGACGACCGCCGCAATAAAGGCGAGTCGGTTGCGACCGAAATTCACGCTGTCAGAACCGCCGAGATTTTGAATATCACCCGCTTCGACCGCATGGTCTTTATCAAGATCAGATTTATTGCCGATGAAACCTGCGTCATCAAAGACCGCGAGGGAACCATCCTCTCCGGCAATCCGGACAAAATCACAACGATGAATGACGTCTGGACCTTCGGTCGCGAAGCCAAATCGAAAGACCCGACCTGGTTCCTCTATGAAACAGCAGACGACGAAGCCGAGGATCACAAAACCCCGGTCCCCGACGCGAAATAACCATCAAAAAATGAAAATATAATCTAGGCTGCGAGAACTTGTCTGTTCTCGGGAGAAAGCACGGCACGCATCCCATCCTCACATTGGGTGGATCGCAACTGATCCAGAAGATCTACATCCCTGAACATACGCGTCAAACGCGATAAGTGACGAAGATGAGTGACCGATTGAGAATCGGGTGAAACTAACACCAGAATAAAATCGACCGGACGATCATCAATGGCCTGAATATCGACCGGATGCTCAAGTCGGGACACCAGAACATAAGGTTCCTCGATACCCTCGCTCAACCAGTCGAACACGGCGATACCGTCACCGATACCGGGCTTATACGCCGCAATTCTCTTGAGATCCGAACGGACCGAAGCGGCAGAGAAGTTGATATCTTGTGAAATTTTCCAAGAGAGATTTTTGAGAATCAACTCAACATTATCTCCCTTCAAACCAAACTGGACTTCCGATACGCGAACATCATCCCCCAATGACATCGTCTTCATCTCCTCTGGTTAAATGGGTCAATTCAAGTCACCTTTGACTAACCCATTTTATAATTCGAATACCAGAAAAAAACGTCGATGTACGAATAAAAAAACAACCTCCGCGGAAGAGGTTGTTTTTCCAAAGTTTGACTTATGATTTTATTCGGCCGCGGCGACCTCGTCTTCCGGCTCAACCCAACCGATATTGCCATCGGCACGACGGTAAATCATGTTGAGATGATTGTTTTTCGGATTGCGGAACAAAATCGCGGTCTGACCCGACAGGTCCATCCGCATCACAGCATCCGACACGCTCATTTTCTGAATGCGCATCGGCTGTTCGGCAACGATCACCGGATCCTCGCCTTGCGGCAGATCATCCCCTTCGGCTTCTTCCGCTTGCCCCGACATTTCCTGAACGGCCAGAACGTAATCACGCGCTTTGGTCATTTCAGTTTCGGGCGTTTGTTCGATCCGCTCATGGTGATCGCGCAGACGACGTTTGTAACGACGCAGTTGCTTTGCAATTTTTTCAGCAGTCACATCAAACGAAACATAAGCATCTGTTTCCGATGCGTGAGCCGTGACCATAATGTCTTTTCCGACACGCAACGAGATATGCGTTTTCACATACGCATGACTTTCGGGAGAAAAAGTCACGACAACATCAATGGCACGATTGAAATACTTCGAATTGATCTCCTCCAGTTTTGCTGTGACATGGGCACGCAGCGCATCCCCGACATCCATTTGTTTTCCATGAATTGCGAGTTCCATAATTTTAACTCCTTAGTGTTATGGGAGGACTCCTATAAATCAGCCGTCTCTTGCTGAAGATCGAACAGGCTGATAAGGAGAACATAGCTTCATTTTAACACAGGCACAGTCCTACAAAAAACACTATCGTGCAAGAGAGAGAAAAAAATATTTATGACGACCGAAAAATCGGGGTTTTTGACTCCGGTATAGGTGGCCTTACGGTTCTCAAGGCCTTGAAAAGAAAGCTTCCTGACGAATCCTACATTTATATTGGCGATACGGCCCGTCTTCCCTATGGGACAAAAAGCCGCGAGACCGTCATCAAATACAGTGAATCTCTAACACGGGCCGTTTTGAAACAGAACATCAAGGCCGTGGTTGTGGCCTGCAACACCGCCTCGACCCATGCCTTAGAAAAAGTTAAAGAAATAGCCTCCCCCCTCCCGGTCATCGGCATGATCGAACCCGCAGCCAAAGCTGCCTGCAAAGCGACCGCAAAAGGTCATATCGCCGTCATCGCGACCACCGGAACGATCCATTCCGGAGCCTACACCAGTGCCATTCAAGGGTATGCCCCGGAAACTAAAGTCAGCAACGCCGCCTGTCAGATGCTGGTGGCGCTGGCCGAAGAAGGCTGGAATGAACAGGACGATCCTGTGGCCCGTAGCATCATCCACCGCTATCTGGATCCGTTATTCGATCAAACCAATGCGCCGGATACATTGATTCTGGGCTGCACCCATTTTCCGCTCTTTACAAACATTATTTCGGAGATTCTGGGGCCTGATGTCACGCTGATCAACTCTGGTGAGGAAGCCGCCCAAACTGTGACCTCACAAATATCGCCCTCCTCGGTCACAGATTGTCATACGCAATTCTTTGCGACAGACGACCCCGTACGCTTCGCAAGAAATGCTCTCCGTTTCTACGACCACCATATCGGACAAGATGATATCGAACTGATGGATATATATTTATATACATAATGAAGTAAATTCGAACTTTTTTGACTTTCCATGAGGAAAATTAGGGGTGTATAATAAGAGAATCATTGGTGATCGGTGCGGTTCGCACCATTCCTGATCGCCTTCCCAAAAACGATCAACTGACCTGAACTGAAATCGGAAAAAATTATGATGGCGAAATCTGGTCTATATTTGACTGCCTTTGCACTTCTTTCCCTGTGCGCTTTAAAACCGGCATTGGCCGCGGAAGAACCGACCTTGATCGGAACCTACGGCGTCTGGAAAGCCTACAGCCACAAGGATGGTGGGAATCCGCTGTGTTTCATGTCCGCCACCCCTCAAAAAGCCGAAGGCAAATACAGCAAACGCGGCAAAATCTACGCCATGATTGCCCACCGCCCGAATGAAAAATCCCGTGATGTTTTTAGCTACATCGCCGGATACACCTATAAGGACAGTGCAGATGTTACCGTTACAATCGGCAAGGATAAATTCATTCTCTTCGGTCAGGGCGAAAGCGCATGGACCCCCAGCGAAGATCAGGACAAGCGTCTGGCCTCGGCCATTCAAAAAGGCTCGACTATGGTGGTCGAGGGAATGTCCGCCCGCGGAACCAAGACCAAAGATACTTTTTCACTGAAAGGTTCAGGTGACGCCTACGCCGCGATTTCCAAGGCTTGCGGACCGTAATTGAAGTTTCATTTTAATATTATGAAATACGGAGGGATTGACTCGAAAAGCGAACTCGGATAGCACTTACGCCGATCCTCTCGTCGTTTATTGACGGAGGGTGTGGGTAAGAAAAACTACCCTGTTGGAATGGAACCGGACTTGTGCTAGATATTTCCAAATCAGGCGCCAGCCTCCACCGCAACGGGGATAACAAGAAAGTACCAACTTAGGTCACTATTCAGGTCAAGGACGATCAAATATTCGAAGACGGATACGAAAAGATCTCATTTTTATCTCATGACATCATCATCACAAATTTCAGCACTCAGCACATCGAATTTTCCGGGCATGCTTTTCTCGGCTGGCTCCGCTGCCAAGGCAACGGCTCAAGTCGCTCTGGAGCGGGCAATTGACCTTCTCCACCTGAAAAAGCGCCATGTCCTGACCAAAGACAACCGCCTGCGCTTGCGCTACCTTGTGAGCGGCGCGGCAGGGCTGGCATTGGTCGTAGGCCTTCATGCCGGCGGTCAGATTGATCCGCAAACCGGCATCGGTTCCGAAACCCAACTCATTGTGTCTCTGGACCAACAAGACGGAAACGAAACGGCCAGCCAGATCCTCTCGATGATCGTTCCCCAGAACGCGATTGGTGAAACCGGCGGACTATTTTCGCTTGATCATTTCCGCGATGACCATGGCCAGATCAGACGCGACCGTGAAGTCATCAAATCTATGGAAATGATGGCGGAGGATGAAAGTTCTTCCCCCGCAGCCGAAGAAAAAACTATTGAAATCGGCCAAGGCGACACGCTTAGCGAAATCCTGACCAAAGCCGGTCTCGGCAACACGGAAAGCCAATTGGTCACGAGCGAAGTCGGACGGCATTTCAATCTGCGCGGTCTTCGTCCCGGACAAAAATTCAAGGTCACGCTGGAACCGGCAGAAACCGATTCCGGATACCAGCTCAGCGCGCTTTCCTTTACTCCCGATCCGCTCCGCACCATCGAAGTGCAACGTGACGACAACGGAAACCTCACATCCCGCATCGACGAAAAACAGATTGAAAGAAGACAGGAATCCCGTTTGGTTTCGATCGACGGATCGGTCTACGGCTCTGCCGACAAAGCCAATCTTCCGGACCGCATCACTGCCAACACCATTCGCCTCTTTTCCTATGCCGTCGACTTCCAGCGTGATATCCACCAGGGTGATAAAATGGAAGTCATGTACGACACGTACAAAACCGAAGACGGTTATCTGGCCAAAACCGGCGACATCATTTTTGCCCGCATGACCTTGGGCGACAAACAATATGCATTCTATCGCTATGAAACGCTCGACGGTCAGGTTGACTACTTTACCGAAGACGGAAAAAGCATCCGTAAATCTGCCGGTCTGATGAGAACACCTGTTGCATACGGTCGTGTATCTTCAGGATATGGCATGCGCCGCCATCCGGTTCTGGGCTATTCGAAAATGCACAAAGGCATGGATTTCGCAGCCCCCACCGGAACGAAAATTTTTGCTGCCGGAGATGGAGTGATCGAACGTGCGGGCCGTTATAGCTCGTACGGGAACTATATCCGCATTCGCCACAACTCCAAACTTTCTACGGCCTACGCTCACTTGAGCAAATATGCAAAGGGCATCCACCCGGGCACCCGCGTTAAACAAGGCCAATTGATCGGCTACGTCGGAACGACAGGCCGCTCGACTGGCCCGCACTTGCACTACGAAGTAATGGTCAACGGTGTTCAGGTCAACCCGAAATCCGTCAAGGTTACGGTTGACAATTCTCTGAAAGGGAAAGAGTTGAAACGCTTCAAGGAACAAATCCGCAAGCTTGACACCCAATATGTCGAAAATCTGAATCAGGATAAAATCAAACTGGCATCAAATAGATAATCCATTCAGGGGGATCTCCCTCCCCCTGAAAAACCCCGACAGCCAGTACTGCCACAAAAATCAGCAAAGAAAGTCCGAGACTCCACCACGTAATGTTTCCGCTGCGCGGGAGCTTGCGTAAGACGTTGTCATCAATCACGCCCGAAAAGGCTTGCCTCTGAATAAAAGAAGCAAAAATTTGACTGGAAAGAATCCCACCAGCCATACCAGCCAGAAGCAACAGAACATCCGCCCCGATATCGGCAGGCGCGGAAATACGATCCCTCAGCGCCGAACGCCCACCCCCCCAGAAATACCCATAGGACAAACCGGCATAAACAACCATCGCCGCCGCAAGCCCCAGATACCGCGCCTTGCGCGTCACCTGACGGACAGCGCGGTCCGCATGGATGATAATTTGTTTCAGCCGCCCTTCATCAAGACCGGCCGAATAGCGATTCAATGTGGACTCAAAAACTTTCCTGAGATTTCCACTGGCCAGAATCTGCGACAAGACCTCCTGCCAAACGGCAAACCCCGCAGCCTTGCGCAACAAAGAAATGGTTGATCCCTGTCCGGTGGACGCCACCTCGATGGCCTGCATACCGACTTTCGTCATATCCTCCAGAAAAGCGGGAGCCTCGATCAACCGTGCCTGCCAGCCCAAAAGAATGGCCGAAAGCTCCCTCTCGCCCAGTTGAAACTGGACAGGCCCGTATGGACAGGTCACGCCGTAATTAATAACCACCAGATCATCAGCTTCGTGGGAAGTCTCGCGAACCTTGTCCTCCGATAATTTTTCTGCCTTGAGATCGGCGGGATGATGTCCGAGGGTACTGCCATGCGACACCAGATGCACTTCAATATCTCCCTTGGAAACCAGATAGGCACCACGATCCTCGATCAAAGCAGCAAGACGCTCAGGAATTTTATGCCGCTCGAAACTGAACCGCACCTGCCCCTCGATATCGACATGCGCCAGATGCGACATCCACCCCGTTCCCGAACATTTCTCGCAGGGCTGGGTTCCCGATGCTCCACAGGCTGGACATTTCATCAACCCCTTGGCATGGCATAAGGGACACGGAACTTTTCCATCGGCACGACAATAATCGCAAGGTTTGGATCCCTGCGGTGTTTGCATATGGCCGGACCCGCCGCATTTTGGACATATGGCCTGCCTCGTTCCACGACATCTTGTGCAGGTTACACCTCCGCGCCCCTGACATCGGGAGCACGGAATATGCCCGCTATGTGCGCAAGTCTGACACTGCTCGTGGCGAACCAGATCAAGTGCCAGATCACGAAATACGACATTCTGGGATTCAATACAAAACCCCTTGTCCGAGCGGGAAAAAACAAAATCAATGATTTTCTGGCGCCTGTCCGGTTTTGTCCGCGCCTCGACCGCAGCGGTATGAATTCTTTTCTGAAAGTCTTCCTCGGAAACAACCAGTTCCGCCACTGTATTCTTTCCGGGTTCCAGCCTGATCCCGTATTTTGGAACCAGCTTGATCTCGACCTTTGCCCCGAACTGGTATTGCAACACCCCCGAATGATCCTTTAAGGAAACCTGCTCTGGATCCAAACTGTTCCCACGCACCAACCCCCGAACCCGCTTCAACGCTTTTTCCAGTAAACGGGGATCAATGGCAACAGCACTTTGATTGTCTTGGGGTTTCTCGTCGCTCATAAGGACAGTAAATCATTTTGAAGCCTAAAATCATAGTGGACAATTGCCGAGAGAACCGCTTTTATAGGGGCCTACCCACAATAGAGCAGGATTAAGACGATGAGATTTCAAATCAATGTCGATTGCACGCCGGAAGAAGCGCGCCAGTTTTTCGGACTTCCCGATTTGTTGCCGATGCAACAGGATTTGATGGAAATGGTGAGCCGTCGCCTTTCGGAAAACATCCAGACAATGGAACCGGAAAAACTGGTACAGACATGGTTGCCCGCGATGTTTCAGGGATGGTCCGATATGCAGACCCATTTCTGGAACCAGATGGGCCAAATGGGAGGAATGAATTTCAACACCTCTCCCTCCTCTTCGAAAAACGAAGACTCGGATAAACCGAAAAAGAAAAAATAACCCGTCGCTCTCTCGCTCATAATGACAGCAAGTTTTATATCCCCTCTCCCCTGGAGGGAGAGGGTTAGAGTGAGGGGGTACTTTTCGGATCATCGTTGGTTCAGATCATCTGAATTCCCTTGACATATTATGAATATATTCCTATAATGGGTCGATGCGGATTTGGACCGAAGAGCAGAAACAAAAACAGCGTGAAGCCATCCGCGTATGGTCTCCTTGGAAACACTCGACAGGCCCGCGCACTGCTCAAGGCAAAACCCGTTCCGCACTTAATGCCACAAAACACGGCTTTCGCTCCCGCGCTGGAATTGAATTCTTCACTCTCCTCACGCGCCACAGTGCATTCCTCCGCGCGGTCGAGACACGCATTCGCATGGAGCGGCTTGCCAAAAATAAAAACACACCAAACGAACTATTAAGGCACCCCCCTCAAAAACCTGCTTTCTTCTGTTCAGATCATGGTGTACGACATCCTGAAGACGACAAACCATCGGCAAATTCGTGTTGATTAGTGTGCATTCATGGTTAAAGAAAAAAAATGACAACAATCTACGCCCTTTCAACTCCTCCGGGACGCGGAGGCATCGCCGTGGTGCGGGCATCCGGCCCCGAAGCTTGGGACGGTTTGAAAGCGTTGAGCAAAGATAATAAAGACCTTCCTTCTCCACGGCACGCAGCCTACTGGACCTTGATTGACCGCGAGCACAACGATCTTCCGCTCGATCATGCGATGGTCATCCTGTTCGAAGCCCCGAATAGCTTCACTGGCGAACGCATTGTCGAATATCATCTCCACGGCGGACCATCTGTAGTCGAAGGGGTTATGAGCTCTTTGTCAAGACAACCGGAACACCGCTTGGCCGAACCGGGCGAATTTACGCGCCGCGCTTTCGAAAACGGTAAACTCGATTTAACCTCCGCTGAGGCTGTTGCTGATCTGATCCACGCCGAAACCGAACAACAAAGACGTCAGGCCATTCTGCAAATGGACGGAAGCCTCGCCAAAATCTATGACGGCTGGAAAGACCGTCTGGCACAACTTCTGGCCCTAATGGAAGCCGACCTCGATTTCTCCGATCAGGATTTGCCCGACGACCTGCTGCTTAAAGTCAAACCGGACATCTCGGACGTCATCACAGAAATCGCAAGTCACCTGAACGATAACCGCCGCGGCGAGATGCTCAGGAACGGTGTAAAACTCGTGATTCTCGGCGCACCGAATGCCGGAAAATCTTCGCTCATCAATGCGCTCGCACAACGTGACGTCGCCATTGTCTCCCACATCGAGGGCACCACCCGCGACGTGATCGACATCCACCTCAACCTTGGCGGCTATCCGGTGATTATCTCCGACACCGCCGGATTGCGCCCCGATCAATTAGGGGAAAGCGATCACGACACGATTGAATCCGAAGGCATCCGCCGCGCCATAAAACGCGCCGAAGAAGCCGATATCAAAATCCTGATGTTTGACGGCACCAAAGCCCCCGATCCCCACACTCTGAATCTCGTGGACGATTCAGCCCTTCTGGTCCGCAACAAATCCGATTTAACCGGACAACACAGCGATCAAGCAATGATCGACGTCTCGGTCAAAACCGGAGAAGGGTTGGACCAGCTTATTCGAAGACTCACCGATCTTGTAAAGGCAAAAATCGGAACACAGGAAACCCCGTCCCTCACTCGCATGCGCCACCGCACATCTTTGGAAAAAACATTGACCGCGCTGGAACGCATGATGGCCGCTCCGCTTCCCGAACTGGCCGCCGAAGATCTGCGTCTGGCCATCCGTTATCTGGGCAGCATCACAGGACACGTCGATGTCGAGGATCTCCTCGACATGATCTTCCGTGATTTTTGTATAGGAAAATAAAAGTTCTAGAATTTCGCTTTAAGATAGTCGATCAGAACAGCTACGTCTCCGCCGCCGCGCTGAATGACGGACGAGAAGTCAGAACGCTGGGTCACGCTCATACTCACACCGGCAACATAAACATCAACAATCTTGTATGCCGATCCATTTTTGCGCACACGCCAATCGACCAGAATATTCTCGCCTCCATCGGCAGGAACAATTTGGGAAGCAACCATAGCATCCTTGCTTCCAACCGGACGCGCGGACTTAACCTCGAATTTCTGCCCCTTATATTCGCCGAAACGGTCGGCATAAACCTGAACCACCATTTTCTTGAACAGAGTGACATATTCTTTCTGCTGGGCAAGAGTCGCTGCATTCCAATATTTGCCCAATGCAAAGCGGGCAATCGTCTCAAGATCAAAACTGGAATCAAGAAGCTTTCTGAATTCTTTTTTCTTCTGCTCCTGAGTGCTTTCAGGATTGGACAGGAAGGTCAAACCACGTTCGGCAGTTGATTTCACAAAATCGAGTGCCGCTTTACTGTCATCTTCCGAAACGGAGATCTGTTCAAGGGATAAGGGAGAGATACCCTCTTCGGAAACCGGAACGGCAGCATGAGCCTTCACCCCGAACGCCCCAACCATCAAAGCACAAACGGCAACCAGACTGAAATTTTTGTTCAACGCGTAATTCATGTGACCTACCTCAAACTTCTGACCGAAATCCGATCATTACTGGACATACAACTAGTACAAAACCCCTGCCCTGAAAAGGGAGTTTACACCCACCTTTACTCAACGAAGAAGGGGGCCTATTGGCCCCCGCCTTACCGGCCCGAATTCTACATTTCGGGCAAAGCTTTGTCGTCAGCCTCGTCCTTAACCTGAGCATCGCGATGCTGGATGTAGGAGCTGCGCAAAGCGGCATAGTAATCAATCGAATTCTTTTTGATATCAGACAAAACATCCAGCAAATCTTCGCGTTTGTCGATCGAAGCCACAGCCACACGGCCATAATACCAGCCATTGCGGTCGGTGTTATCCAGCCACAGACGAAGAGGGTCGGAATAAGTATCAACCACAAGACCGGCGGTATCGCGAACCGAGCTTGGGCCGAGCAACGGCAGAACCAGATAAGGACCATGACCGGCACCCCAGACACCAAGCGTCTGACCGAAATCTTCCTCGCGGTATTTGACGCCTTCCATTCCGGCAACATCAACCAGACCACCAAGACCAAAGAGCGTATTGGCAAAGAAACGGGTCAAAGTATCGCCAGCAGCGGTAATATCGCCCTGCAACACGTCATTGGCAACGATTTGCGGGGTTTTGAGGTTATGAAGAACGTTGCGGACGCCGGTACGCGCAGGCTGCGGAACGGCGGCGCGGTATCCTTTGGCTACAGGCTCCAGAACAGCCGTATCAACAACGTCATTAAATTTGAAAACAGCACGGTTAACCGGCTCGATCGGATCGTAAGCCTCTCCATATTCGTTGCTGGCACATGCTGTCAAAAGACCGGCCGAGAACACCAAGGCCAAACCCAATCTTGTATTTTTCATCAAACCTGAAATCATTCCCGACCTCACAAAAAAATCTGAATTTCCTAAAAAAACTATAGACCGCAAAGAGTTAGAAACATCTTAACAAACGCCCATCCCTCAAGCACAAAATCTCATAATCAGCTATGCGGAAATAAGGGGGCCGCGTCAAGGGGACGCGGACCATTGGAAACAACAGGCCAAACAGGATGTTGCAAAAATGCCTCAAAAAACGGGAAAAATCTTAGCCGCTGTTAACAAAGAAAGAGAAACGCGGCAAGAACGAGAGTTTTCGAGAACCGGACCACAACGTACTTAAGGGTACGTGAAGAGCGAAAGCGGAGGAAACCGAAGGTCGCAGCCTGTTTATCAGGATATATTAACAGTGGCTAGCCGTCTTCCAAGGTTAACAATACGGAAACACCAACCAGCGTGGAAAGTAAAGCCGGACTCCACGCCGCCAGAAAGATAGGCAGTTGGTGGGAACTTCCCAAGGCCTGCAAAAAGTTGGACAAAAAGAAAACAACAAATCCGGCCACAACCCCGATCAGGACAAATGTAACCCCGCCCCCCTGCCGTGACGGCCGCATTGCAACACACGCTGCCAGAAAAACCATAGACCCGAAAAGGAACGGCAAAGCCAGCAATTGCTGGAAATGAATCCTGAGGCGCGTTGAATCAAAGCCGGTATTCTCAAGAGTGTCAATATAAGATGGCAACACCCAGAAGCCCATCGTTTGCGGGGCGGAGAAACTCTCCTCGATATCCTGAGTCGTCAGATCGGTTGGAATTTTGGCCTGCGAGGATTTTTTGAGAGGATGACCGGGAATATTGAGCACAGCATCCTTGAGCAACCAGTTTCCGGACTTGAGCTGCGCCGACGATGCATCCAGACGCTCTGAAAATACATCTTTCTGGTCGAAAAACAGAACCATCACATCGTGAAGCCGCCATTCGGGCAACTCGATACTGCCGGCATGAAGGATAGCATGCCCTTCGGAAGTGGTCTGTTTAAGCCACATCCCTTCGTCAAACAGGGCCACGACACTATCGGCTTCCCTTTTCAAGTGGGTCTTTTCCAGATGGTCGTACCGGCCATAGAAAACGGCACTGACCGGATCCAGAATGCTGAAGATGAAAACACCCACAATCATGGAAACAGCAACTACGGGAGAGAGAAACTGCCACACCGACACACCAGAAGACCGCAACACCACCAATTCCTGTCGCCGCGCCAACTGCCAGAAGGTAAACAGCGCTGAAAATAAAACAACAAAAGGCGCAATCACCATAGCCATTTCCGGCGTCTTGAGCGCAGCCATTTCAAACACCAGAGAAAACCCGACATCATCAACCTTTGCCGCACGCCGCAGCAATTCGATCATGTCGAAAAGCGAAACCACGCCAATCAACAACACCCACAACGCCACAAAATTGAGCGCGTAAATCCGCGCCAAATACCGAAATAAAGTGGAACCGGGAAAAGGAATCATGCGCTGACCTCCTGCTTGTTGGAAACCTGCGGCAAAAGCCCAAGCAAAACGCGGTCCTTGATCAACAAAAACAATCCTCCGAGAATCGGCAACAAGACAACCAGAAACATCATTCCGTAACCAACCGGCGATCCTTTCGCAAAGTTGTAAGACACCAGATACAAAATCTCGGCCAAAACGATAGCCACCACAGCCCCAGCAATGCGCTTACCCTGCCCCCTCCGGTCATGACGCCCCGTGAGCAAAGCAACCAGAGCCATCATCACCAGCGACAAGGTAAAAATGGGGGTAAGAATTCGTTTATAAATCTCGAGCCTCAACGCACGCCGCTCGGACTTCGTTTTCTCCATTTCCAATGAAGAAAAAAGATTTCCGAAAACGCGCTCGTCCGGTTCGGTCCAACGCAACGAAACTGCCTTTTTCTCTTCCGGCATATCAATCGTATAGCGGTCAAAATCAAGCCGTTTCAGAACGCCGCTTTCCGGATCATATTGCTGGCGTGACCCGTCATAAACCAGCACCTGATGCCCCGTATCGGTCGACACCAGAACCCCGCGCGCGGCAATAACGGTTGAAGGCGGCTTACCCTCTTCTCGTGAATCGTGAATGACCAACCCCAGAAGATTTCCCTCTTGATCGCGATCGCGGATATAAACCATCAGACCCTTGCCGGCCTCGGTAAAAACCCCGTCGCGAAAAACCAGAGTGGATAATTGCGCCTTGATATCTTTACGCATAGTAATGCTTGACGATTTCGTGACCGGAGCAACCCACCCCATCACCATAAACAGAAAAATACCCATCATCACTGCCAACACAATGGCAGGACGCGCTAGCCTCAACGGAGAAAAACCCAAAGCCTTGAGGACCACCAGCTCGCTGTCCATAACCAGACGGTGATAAATAAAAACCACCGCCGCAACAGTCCCGATCGGCAGAATAACCTCGAGAAAGCTGGGCAGGGCCAAGGCCGTAATCGTCCAAAACGCCATACCCGAAGCTCCGGCATCAACCACCAGTTCCAGATAGCGCAAAGACTGGGTCAAAAAGACCAAAGCAGCCAGAATCACCACCACAAAAAGGGTGGAGATCAAAATCTGGCGAAAAACATATCTGTCAACAATCTGCATTTGCGCTTGCCTCGGGAATGGACTAGGTTAAGTTTCTATCAGAAACCATATGTTGCGACAACCAAGCGAGCGGAAAATGATGACCTTTGCCCCAAAATCCAGCCCTGAGATTTCCTTTGTCAAATCAGCTCCCGTCAGCGATACGGCCATTATCGCTGTTTTTGACGATAAAAAACTCCCGAAAGAGACGAAAAAACAAGATTCCGCGAATGGTGGTATGATCCAGCACCAACTGGACGCCCATACCAAGTTCAAAGGGGAAAACGGCAAAATCCTGACCATTACCCTGCCCCCAGAGGCCCCTTACACCCGCATGATCATTGTCGGACTAGGTCCAAAATCGAAAATGACGACGGAATCCCTCGAAACCGCAGGCGGAAATCTGGCCTCAATCTTGTCCGCAGCGGGTAGCGTGAATGCCGTATTCCTTGGCGCGGACGAATTACGCACAAAAACCCATAACCCTCTTCTCTCTGTACTGACGGGGCTGTTGCTGGGGTCGTACAACTTCAACGATTTCAAAACCGTCGAGAAAAACAAAAAAACGAGTTCCCTGAAACGACTGGCCGTCATCACCACTGCAGCCAAAACATGGGAAAAAGAATTTGAGCCTCAGGCGTCATTGGTCGAATCAATCTTCCTGACCCGCGATCTGGTCAACGCCCCGCCCAACAAACTCTATCCAGACAGCTTTGCGGAACTTATCAAGAAAACCCTGACCCCGCTGGGCGTCAAGGTCCATGTCTATGACGACAAAGCTCTGGAGAAAATGGGTGCAGGTTGCATGATGGCCGTGGGCCAAGCCTCAGAGAATCTGCCGCGTTTAGCCATTATGTCATGGGAAGGTGCAGGATCCGCCAAGCAAAAGGCCCAGAAACCTCTGGCCTTTGTCGGTAAAGGTATCACCTTTGATTCCGGCGGATTGAACGTCAAACCGTTCGAAGGCATGATGGACATGAAAATGGATATGGGCGGAGCCGCAACGGTTGTTGGCCTGATGCGCACCCTTGCCGCCCGTAAATGTAAAGTTCCTGTGGTGGCCGCCGTCGCACTGGCTGAAAACGCCATCTCCGACGAAGCCACCCGCCCGAGTGACATCGTAACCTCGCTCAGCGGTAAAACGGTTGAAATCCTCAACACCGACGCCGAAGGCCGTTTGGTTCTGTGTGACGCCCTGACTTATATTCAGAAAAAACATGACCCGAGCCTGATCGTCGACCTCGCAACGCTGACTGGCGCCATTATGATCGCACTAGGTCTTAATCACGCAGGCGTGTTTGCCAACGACGAAAAACTCTGGAAGGGGCTGGAAAAAGCCGCACACGCAACTGGTGAAAAAGTATGGCGCATGCCACTTGACGACGCCTTCCGCCGCGAAATGGATTCAGAATTCGCCGACATCAAGAATATCGGTGGCGGACGTTACGGCGGGTCCTGCACGGCCGCCGCGTTCCTCGGCGAATTTATCGACGAAGGCCGTATCTGGGCGCATATCGACATTGCGGGCGTCGCCATGAGCAAAACCAAATCGACCTGCCCCGTTCCATTTGCTAGCGGATACGGTGTCAAACTCCTCAACAAACTGGTCGAGGACTATTACGAGTAATTCCCTATGCCTGCACCACCGCATGGCCTCTACACCATTCCCTTCAGCCAGAATTTTTTGAAAAAACTGGCTGAGGGACTGCTTGAATTCACCAGCCACGATCAAAAAACGCTACCCACACTGCGTGTCCTGCTGCCCACGCGCCGCGCAGCACGCGGACTGCGTGACGCCTTCTTTGAACTCGGCAACGGCAAACCGATCTTGCTGCCACGCCTCCAGCCAATCGGTGATGTGGATGCCGACGAACTCGATTTAACACTCACCGGCCTCGGCCTCGATATATCTGACATCCCGCCCGCGATTGACAAACTCCAGCGCCAATTCCTTCTTGACGACCTGATCCGCAAAAAAGAAAAAAACATTCCCTACGAACAAAGCCTCTCTCTGGCGAATGATCTCTCAATGCTGATTGATCAGGTCCACACCGAAGGCCTGGATTTCTCAAACCTGCCTGATCTTGTCCCTAAAGAGGACTGGGCCAAACACTGGCAGGATACACTGCATTTTCTTGAAATCGTCACTGCCCACTGGCCAGCAATTCTTGAATCCCGAGGGCAGGTCGATCCTGCCCGTCGCCGTGCCCTATTGATGGAATCGCTGACCAGTTTATGGGAATCACACCCCCCCGAAACACCAATCATCGCCGCAGGATCCACGGGTTCTATCCCAACCACCGCGCGCCTTTTGAAAACGATTTCCGAACTCCCGCAAGGCGCAGTGCTTCTTCCCGATCTCGATCTGGACATGGACGAAGACAGTTGGGATTCGCTTGACGAAACCCATCCGCAAAAGACCATGAAAAACCTGTTGAGTTTCATGAAAAAGAAACGCGAAGACGTTAAACTCTGGCCCGTGTGTGATAGAAAAAAACAAAACCCTCCACGCACCAGATTGGCCCGCGCAGCGATGCTTCCTGCCGCCACCTTCGGAGCCGAAAAACTCGGGGCGGACGAAATCGCTGACTTCAATTCCGGTGTGAAAATCTGCGAAGCTGCAAACGCCCGCGAGCAGGCGGCAGTAATCGCAACCGCGCTTCGCATCATGCTCGAAGACAAAACCAAGACCGCCTGTTTTGTTACACCCGACCGCGCCTTGGCCCGCCGCGTGACCACCGCCCTGAAGCGTTGGAGGATTGAAGCAGACGACAGCGCCGGACAATCCCTCTCCCTCACTCCATCCGGCATTTTGATTCTAACGGTCCTGAAACTGATCGAGGATGATTTTGCACCCATCCCTTTGCTCGAAACATTAAAACACCCACTCTCCAAATTCCGCGATGCCGACCTGACGGAATTCGAAACAAAAATTCTCCGCGGCCCCCGTCCTGCGGCAGGCCTCGAAGGGTTAAAAAAACGCCTAATATCTCTTGAAATTCCAATCGGACCGGATGTTGAGAAATTGTTTGGTGAAATTGAAACAGAACTCTCACCACTTGCTATTCTAAAAACCTGCATCAAGCCTCCCGCTATTTTTCTGAAAAGCCTGACCTCCTTTCTCGAAAAATTCGCGGGCGGTGCGGATCAATTCTGGAACAACCCCGAAAGCGATTCCCTCTCGACCTTCTTCTCGCGCGTTATGGTTGAATTCAGCCACTTGCCGCCAATGGATTTCATCTCATGGGCGGGAATTATGCGCGAACTCCTCACACAGGAAACATTCCGCGAAGTCCAGTCCCGCCACCCACGCATTGTTATTCTGGGACAACTTGAATCACGCCTGATCCATCACGATGTTATGATTCTGGGTGGCCTAAATGAAGGCATGTGGCCATCAGAGCCAGCGTATGACCCGTGGATGTCGCGCCCGATGCGTGAAAAATTCGGTCTTCCCCCAGCGGCGCGCAGCATCGGTCTCTCGGCCCATGATTTCGTATCGGCTTTTTCCGCACCTGAAGTCATCATCACCCGTGCCATCAAGGAAGAAGGAGCTGAAACCGTTCCCTCTCGCTGGCTGCAACGACTCACGACGCTTTTGACCGCTGCTGGAGAGACGCCAGACTGGACAAAGACTGATTTGCTGGACTGGACCCGCGCACTGGATGAACCGCAAAATGCGTTCAAAGAACCCGCCCCTCCCGAACCGCGCCCGCCGCGTGAAACAAGGCCGCAGGAACTCTCCGCCACATGGATCGAAAAATGGATGAACAATCCCTACCATGTCTATGCCAATAAAATTCTGCGGCTAAAACGCATCGACTCACTAGATGATGAATCTATTTTTACCGACCGCGGAACACTGATCCATGACATCATGGAAGAATTCGTGAAACGAACAGAGATGGGTTTACCCGACAACGCTCGCGACCTGTTTATGGAGATTGCCCACAAAAAGCTCTCCGATCTCGAATCGCTCTCCCCCCAATGGCATTATTGGTGGCCACGCGTGGAAAGAATGGCCGATTGGGTTGTAACCACTGAACGCAAATGGCGGAATGAATCCATCCCGTGGCGGCAGGAAATTAAAGGCGCCTATAAAATATTTGAAAGCAAGGATGGCAAACGTAGCTTCACTATCACCGCCAAAGCCGACCGCATCGACCGCTTGAAGACCGGCGGCGCGGCCATTATCGACTATAAAACCGGATCACCCCCACCACTGTGGAAAATCCGCAAAGGACTAGCCCCTCAACTTCCCGTCGAAGCCTTGATACTGGAAGAAAGTGGGTTTGATAACAGGCGCATGGACACGGCCGCCTTATGCTATTGGAAAATTTCGACATCCAGCGAAGAAATTCGCCTGCATGACAAGAAATCCATCCCCTTTGCCGATCTGGTCCCGCAAACCCGCGAAGGCCTTTTGAATCTCATCACCCAATTCGAGGACTCGACCACCCCCTACATATCCTTCCCACCAACCGGCACGCATATCTACGAAGATGAACGCGCCTATGCCCATCTGGCCCGCGTCGCCGAATGGTCGTCTCTGGGTGGTGAAGACGACGCCGAAACAGGAGACGCAGCATGAGCATAGAACCGCTTCGCCTCTCTACAGAAACCCAAACCCCCGACCCGAACGAGCGGCAAAAACGCGCCGCGATCCCCCAACATGACGTCTGGGTGGCAGCTTCCGCCGGATCGGGAAAGACCAAGGTCCTAACCGACCGCGTTTTGCGCCTTCTTCTTCCTGATCCAGAAGGCAAGTGGGAAGGGAGCGCCCCGCATAAAATCCTCTGCATCACCTTCACCAAGGCCGCCGCAGCCCTTATGGCCATCCGTATCCAGAAACGTCTGGGCCAGTGGGCCGTGATGGACGAAGAGGAACTGATAAAAGACCTCGAATCCCTGATCGACAAAACACCTTCACCTGGTATGATAACCGCCGCGCAGCAACTTTTCACCAAAGTTCTCGATGTGCCGAACGGCATGTCTATTATGACGATCCACTCATTCTGCCAATCGACTTTAGGGCGCTTCCCGCTGGAATCAGGACTAACCCCCGGCTTTCGCGTTCTTGATGAAACGCGGGCGAAAGAGCTTCTCGCCACCACCATCCTTTCTCTGGTCACCAGCATCGAAAGCGGCAAGCGCAAGGACCTCGAACCCTCCTTTAACCACATTGCCCTCTCGACCGACTTCGAACAGCTCAAGATAACCCTGCTGTCTTTGCTGGATAAATCCTACAAACTCGCGAAGTTTCTGGATCAGAATGGTACGGGCGAAGATTTGCGTCGCAATCTGCTCCCTAAACTGGGGCTGGATGAAAACACGGATAAAGATTCTATTCTTAAGGACTTTGTCACCACCCGTCCCGAAGACCGCCTCCGCGAAGCTGCCCAATGTCTTGGCACCACAAGAGGCGTTAAGAACAAGGAAATCGGGCAAGGAATAGCCGACTGGTTGGCTCTGCCCTTCGATGTTCGTGCCTGCCGTCTTGACTTATACCGTGCGTCTTTTCTGACTCAAAAAGACATGGTCAAAAAAATCTACGACGGTCTGGAAGACTCCCGCCCTGATATCCCCGCTCTTTTTGAATCGGAACGTGAAGCACTGCTCCGGACGCTCGATCAGATGGCAGCTATCAATCAATGCCAGCTAACCGCCGACCTTCTGACCATTGCGGCGGAAATCATGACCGCCTACACCAATGCCAAACGCCACCGGAACGCGCTCGATTTTACCGATCTGATTGCGAAAACCCGTGAACTTCTCGAACAAAAAGGCGAAGACTGGGTCCATTTCAAACTTGACGAAGGAATCGACCACATTCTGGTGGACGAAGCACAAGACACCAACATCGACCAATGGAAAATCATCGAATATCTGAGCGCGGAATTGCAATCCGGTTTGGGCCGCGAGACCAAATCGCCACGCAGCCTGTTTGTCGTGGGGGATAAAAAACAATCCATTTTCAGTTTTCATGGCGCCGACCCTGAGTCCTTCACGCGCATGCGGCATTTCTTTGAAAACAGATCGAAACAAGCTGAACGCGAATTCGACACCGTCAACCTTGAAACATCGTTCCGTACTACCAAACCTGTCCTGTCGCTGGTCGATCAGGTCTTTTCCAACCCCGACCTAACCCGCCAGCTTGGTCTCGAGCCGAACGAAAACCTGGTCCACTATAGTTTCCGCGAAAACGAAGCCGGAAAAGTCGAATTATGGGATGTCATAACAAAAGAAAACGAAGAGAAAAAAGACACGGATGCCACATGGCTTCTTCCCTTCTCGAAAGAACGGTCCTCCCCCTCAAACGGCGCCCCCCACAGCCTCGCAACCCGCATCGCGAATAAAATCGAACACATCATCGAAGGAAAAGAACTGGTCCCCTCAACCGGAAGACCGGCCGCCCCCCGCGATATACTGGTTCTGGTCCGCACGCGTACAGGCCCGTTTATCACCAGCCTCGTGCGCCAATTAAAAATCAAAAAGATCGCGGTCAGCGGCATCGACCGCATGGCGCTTCGCGACCAGATCGCAGTCGAGGATTGTCTGGCTCTGGCCCGTTTTGTCCGCCTGCCTGCCGACGATTTGTCATTGGCCTGCCTCTTGAAATCCCCCTTTATCCGCATCGACGAAGATCAATTGATGGAACTGGCGCTTGGCCGCAAAAAGGATGAAACATTATGGAGCAGAGCAGAAAAACATCTGCCGGAAGAGACTGTTGCATGGATCAAAGAACAGGTGGACATGGGATCGGCGCTCTCGCCATTCAACTTCTTCAATGAAACGCTTTCCTGCCCCTGCCCGTATGATCAAACAGGTTCGGCAAGACGAGCATTCTCCACCTGTCTCGGGCCTGACTGCATCGACCCTCTGGACGAATTCCTGAATTATTGCCTGACTATCGAACAGGATGGAATTCACGGGCTTGAAGACTTCATTACCCACATGGAGAAAAGCGATCTCCAGATCAAGCGCGAATCCGAGGATTCGGAAAAAGAAAGCGGAAATCAGGTCCGGATTATGACGGTTCACGCCTCGAAAGGACTAGAGGCCCCGATTGTTTTCCTGCCCGACACAACCGCCCTGCCCAACCCGTCGAAAACGCCGCGCCTCTTGTGGATGGACAAAAGGGAAACCGGAACCTTTCCCCTCTGGACGGATAAGACAGACAATATTTGCGCACTATATAAAGAAGCCCGCACAAAAGAAAAGGACAGGGAATATGCGGAATATCTACGGCTTCTTTATGTGGCACTCACCCGCGCGCGCGATCACCTTTACATCTGCGGAGAATTGAAAAAAGACGGCTTCAGTAAAACCAACAACCAGTTAACATGGTATCAGCTGGTCAAAGAAGCATTCCCTCGCTTAAGTGGCGTAGAAATATCTGGTGACAGACATATTTACGAGCTTAAATCGGATATTACGCAAAAAGGAATTCGAAAAACGGATTCAATTGCAGCCCCTTTACCCGCTTGGCTCCCTCTCCCTCCCGCAAAAGAAAAAGACATCCGCCACTTTGTCCAACCCTCCTTGCTGGGACGCACAAACGACGCGGCACTCTCTCCTCTGCAAAACAGTGACGGATACAGGTTTGAAAGGGGAATCCTAACTCACCGTCTGTTCCAGTTTCTGCCCCAAATCACTCCTCTCCATCGGGAAAAGGCCGCCACTTTATTCCTGAAGAAGTCAGGAAGTGCCCTTCCGGTATCCGTTCGTGACGAAATCGCGAAAGAAGTGCTCACCGTTCTGAATGACCCCGTTTTTGCACCTGTTTTCGGCCCCGATTCGCTGGCCGAGGTCTCTGTCACAGGTGAAATCGGAGAGGGACGGATTCTCTCGGGCCAAATCGACCGCCTGGTAGTGAAAAAAGACCGTATTCTGATCGTTGATTTCAAATCGAATCGCCCGTCACCCGCAAATGAAAGCGAAATTCCGCAAAGTTACCGCGACCAACTCCGTGCATATAAGTCTGCAATTTCAAAGATTTACCAAAACCTCCCGGTGGAATGCGCCCTGTTGTGGACCGATAAAGCCATATTGATGCCGATTAAGGTTTGAAAACCTGTTTTTGGGGATGGGAAGATTTCAAGGCTTGATTTTAGGCTTTAATCGCCAATATCCTTTGAAGAGAAAGAATCAAATTAAAAAGAAATCAGGAGACGAATATGTCGAGTACCCACGTCAATGACCAGAATTTTGAGTCGGAAGTCCTAAAATCATCGGAACCTGTTTTGGTAGATTTTTGGGCAGAGTGGTGTGGACCATGCAAGATGATGTCACCTGTTGTTGACCAGATCGCATCCGAAATGGGTGGCAAGATCAAGGTCGTCAAGATCAACATCGACGAAAATCCGAACACCCCGACACGCTATGGAATCCGCGGCATTCCAACCTTCATGGTTTTCAAGAACGGACAGTTGGTGGAAACGAAAGTCGGTGGAATGTCGAAAGCACAACTCAGCAACTGGGTTGAATCTGTCACCGCATAATCGGCGTTAAGCACTCATTAAAGATATGTTGTCAACATGCCACATCAGTGGGGTAAAAACCCTCTGGTGCAAAACTCGTTTTGAGATTTTTGCATTTCGAGATACACTGTGTCGAATCATGTTCTAACCTCAAACAGGAGAAACCAAACATGGCAGTAGCAAAAAAAGCAACAGCAGCTAAAAAACCAGCTGCTAAAAAGCCAGCTGCTAAAAAACCTGCGGCTAAAAAACCCGCAGCTAAAAAAGCAGTAGCTAAAAAACCCGCAGTAAAAAAAGCAGTAGCTAAAAAGCCTGCAGTGAAAAAAGCAGCAGCCAAAAAACCGGCCGCCAAAAAACCTGCAGTGAAAAAAGCAGTAGCCAAAAAACCGGCCGCTAAAAAACCTGCAGTGAAAAAAGCCGCAGCTAAAAAACCAGCTGCCAAAAAAGCTGTTAAAAAGCCCGCCGCTAAAAAAGCTGCCGCTGCACCTGTAACTGCAGTTGTCGCTCCGGTCTGCGCCTAATTTCTAATCCCCCCACCGAAACCTTGGCGGGGGTAAAAACTTACGGAATACTAAAAAACCCGTCCTTTGAAGTGACGGGTTTTTTCTTATTCAAAAAATAAAGAAAATTATGCCTTGGCTGCACCAGGGGAGAGAACCATCATCACCTGACGGCCTTCCATCTTAGGGTCGAAATCGACTTTGGCGAGTTCACCAAGATCAACAATCATGCGCTTCAACAATTCCATGCCGATTTCAGTATGAGAAAGTTCACGACCACGAAAACGGAGGACGACTTTGACCTTGTCTCCCGTTTCAAGAAAGCGACGCGCGGCCTTCAATTTGACGTCATAATCGTGATCGCCGATCATCGGGCGCAACTGGATTTCTTTAACCTCAACGGTTTTTTGCTTTTTGCGGGCTTCGGCAGCTTTCTTCTGTTGCTCAAACTTATACTTGCCGTAATCAAGAATCTTGCACACAGGAGGCTCGGCATTCGGCGAAATTTCGACCAGATCAAGCCCAGCCTCTTCAGCCTGACGTAAAGCCTCACGAAGTGTCACAATACCAACCATTTCGCCTGCTGCATCGACGAGCCGCAAGCGCTCCAATCGAATATCTTCATTGACACGCGGTCCATCGGACTCGCGGCTGGGACGACCGGAACTGGAAACTGGCTTCTTGATGGCTAACTCCTATTTGTTAGGTTAATAAAAAATCCATAATACGGGACATTCATACGCAGCTTTAAAACGAAATGCAAGGGACAAGAATCATCCCCCGATAGGCCGAGAATCGGATGGAGAAGGCAGATTGATGGAAGGTCTTATTGAAGTTCATCATGGAATTCGCGATAAGCCTTGATATCGTCCAGAGGGAAATAGGGCCATGATAAATCGGGTCCCGCAGCGATCACCGCCGGAACACTTTCGTTAAATTTCTCAATTCTTTCAGGAGATTCGGCCATGTACGTCCTGTACTTGCCATTAACGTCGACACTTTTCAGGTAAGGTGTCACCGTGTCGTTCTCGACCTTGAAGACACATTCAAAAGAATTCACAGACACAACGCCGAATGGATCGGTCCGACGGTAATAGACACGCGCGGAATCCCCGAAATCTTCCATACTCAAATAGCGGATCTGGTCAGGGTACGGTTCATTCAACTCGATATAGGTTTTGCAGACGCCATAATGGATTGTCGCCTGCGGTTTATAGAGTAAAAACATGATGAGAATCAGAAAGCCGAATGTGCCACCGACCCACCACCATACTCTGCTTTTCTTTTTCTTGGGCGAAGTTCCAGCCGACTGATCGAATTTATTTTTGACTGCCACGAAGAATCACCCCTCCGAGACTTGATCATCAAGAGCTTTGCGTGTGCTTGCCAAGATCAATTCTTCGATAATTTCATCAATAACCGCTGTCATAGCCGCCGCCTTCGATTCTCCGCCACTATCATTGGATTTGGAAAGAATACGCCGCTTGATTTCCGAGCGCGCACTTCCGGCAGGGAAAGCCGCCGCTAGAATCTGGCGGGCACGTCCCGCACCGAACTTGGCATACAAGCGGTTACGAATCAGCACATCTTCAACCGATGTCGCAAACGCCCACAATTCAATAGGCCCCAGCGTGTTGATCAAATGCTGCTCATATCGGCCTTCATTGGTCCCGAGAATAAGTAGCGCCGGAGCACCACCGGCCCGTGGGCCCGTCAGTTTGTAACGGATGATATTTCGCGCCGTCGTTGAAAGACCGAAACGATCGCGAACGTCATCCACTGCTTTATCCGAAACAGCCGTACCCAGAACCCAAACACCAGTTGCCAAATCGACCATATCGTCATCAAAGTCGTCAAGAAGCTGGGAGGCCAGAACAATCTGCACACCGCGTTTCCGCCCTTCCCGCACGTCGCGGATAACCTGCGCACGGACAGAGGCCGAAGAACTGGTCCGGTGAAACTCGTCATAACAAAGACGTTTCGGCGTTTCAGCCAGATCCTGCAATTTCATCTCGTGATAGACGCGGTATTTTTCAGGAACAAATTGTATAGATTCAGGCCCGACCCACCAGCTGCGCACCAACGCATGTCGAGCCAACATGTACATGATGGATGTCTGGCGGTCCGCTGTATCGTCCCCTTGAGGGGATACATCCATCAAATCAAGGGAACAGACGCGCGCTTCGGCAATCTCGAACTGTGTGACCGAAGACAAAATCGGGTATTCACGAATGGCCGAGGTAATCATCCGCTCGAAAGCATTGATAACCGATTCTGTACTGAGTCCCACGGAAGTTTCTTCAAGCAAAGTCCGGATTTGGGGACGTCGTGACGCCGTAATGGCATCGCCAAGTGTAGGAACAGCGTAACGCTGGGCGATAATTGCCTCATTGATCAGCCCCAGTTCGAAAAGACGATCAACCACATCCCACCAATACGGATCGGTTGGAAGATGTATATTATTTTTCTGAATAGCCTCGTCAACGTCGGCATCAAGACGCGGCAGATAAGGGCGTGGCTCGGCGTTAGCCTGGGAATCATCCCGCCAGCGAAACATCTCGTCAACAACCAAGCCGGCCAATTGTTGCATCCCGTCGTAAGGCTTCTCATGTCCCGGAGGGGTTGATAACAGAACCAGCAACTCGACCAGATAGCTTCGCTCATCCATCAGCGGTTGACGACAACCAAGCTGCGTATCGAACGGATTGATCGCATACTGACGCGACATCTGGAGGCGATAATAAGCTGCCTCGCCCTGACGGGTAATCGGCAGCGCTTCTTTGACCAACGACACCAGTCCGGATGACGATGGACCGATATCGATGATGGCCACAAACGGCAACTTGCTCATCCCCGGAGAAAGAATAGTCCCGAGGTTAAGAGTATTCATCAAAACGGATTTACCGGCACCCGGTTGGGCGAAAATCAGATCGAACCACGTGGTCGTCAGGTTGGTTCCTGTTTGATAAGGCCAAGATTTACCATCGGGCGTCCTAAGCATCACCGCACCGTGATTGAACGGACTTGACGGGCGCTGCCACGGAAGAAGTTTCATCACTTCACGCATAGGAGCAATTGCGGCAGGAGCCGTCCCCGCACAATGAATCCCCATGGCCGACGACATGATACAATCAACCGGATCACCCGATACATCACTGACCTGCGCGTAGCCCCAGCTCTCGATCGACTGCATGAGAATAGAGAGGCGATCATGGATCAGGTTAGGATTGGATTTCGGTGCCCAGGTCGCAAAAGATACACGCAATTTGACGACAGGTTCGCTACGCGCCAGAACCTGCAAACCTTCCAGAGAATATTTTATCTGCTTGTTGAGTGAGTTGGTAACACTCATCAGCGTTGCAATAAAAGAGCGGAATTGAGAAGACTCGGCCCCCCCTCCTTCGATCAGGAAAGAAATCCGGAACGGAACTTTGGCATCATACAAACGGTTCAGCAAAGCGGGAAACGGCGTGGCCTCCATTGGACCCAAAGTCATATCTGCACCGGCCCAATTGAGATCGTCGATCTGGACAACCGGACCACCGGTCAGGCGTGCATCCCCGACAGAAATCTGAGTTCTGAGCGGCGGCCAGATAACATCAGACAAATCAATTCGGCTGGTCGGCGCCCGAGGAGGAATAGGATCTCCCGGCAGACAGGCGCGCCAGTTTTCATGAGCCTTGGTCGGAAACATGTTGTTGCGGACAGCTTTCAATGCATCATGAACTTCCAGCAATTCGGAACGGATGCCAAGCTCGTTCAAAGCTTGTTCAATCGCGGTAACATAACTTTTATGTCGGGTCCGCAAAGACTCGATCCCTGCTAGAGGGTTTTGGCCGTACGGCGCATTGACCCACTTCTTACCCTGTTCGAGTTTTTCCTTGCGCGTCCGCTCGACCTCGCTTTTGGTCATCGCCGTAGGGCGAGTCCATAGGACAAAGTAACATTCTTCATAACTGAGAATAGTCGAAAGATTTTTGATTTTTTCGTCGATCAAATCCTCGACTTCCAGACCGGTATTATTCGCCGTGGTACGCGATGCCTTCAATTGTTCGATCAAGTGCGGACGGATTCGTCCCGGATCACGGGAAAAATAAATCTGCATGGCGTGACCCTGACGGTCGAATTTCGCACCAAGCTTGACCGTTGAAGCATCAACGAGAAAATTATATTCTTCTTCGCCGATAATCTGACGCGACCCATCGACTCTGAGGTAACTGACAAGCGAGCCATCACTGGCGGCAAGGGTCGTTTCATTCTCCATTGTCTCGATGCGGATAAAGCTTTCGATAGACTGACGGAGAGCGACCTGAAAAGGGGCTAAGATTTTTTCAAATATATTCATAAAGAATCATCGCGGTTAAAAAGACGCACTCAGTGTACCTATAAACACTGGCGAAGAAAACACTCAAAAGCGGGAAAATATCTAGGATTTATTGCCACTGTTAACAAAGAAAGAGAAACACCGCAGCGTACTTAAGGGTACGTGAGGACCGGAAGTGCAGAAAACCGAAGGCCGTAGCCTGCTTATCACACTTTGTTGACAGTGGCTAGGAGTTAAGAAGCTTTGGCGAGGGCATCGCGGTACATGTTCAACCACAACGATGGAGCGCGGGAACCGAAAGGACCATCCTTGGATCTCCAGTAGGCTAGAATCTGCGGAAACTGGTTGAATTCAAGATCGGCTTCACGGATAAGGCGACGGTCAAGTGGCAAAAGACGGATGCCGTCCAGCCTCTCCTGCCGGTCCAGATAATGGCGGGACGTCAGAAAATCGCGCATCACCGTGGCAAGAACATAAGGATCGTCCGTTCCGATACGGCGGCGGACTTCCTCTCTGCGGGCCATCAAAGCATCAAGCGTCGTACGGGCAGCCTCGGCCATCGGGCCTTGGGAAATCCGCGCCACATAGACGGAACGCATAATATGATGCAAATCGGCTTGAGAAATTTCAGGCAACCAAATCAGAACGCCGGAGCGCATCAAAGTAGCTTGGTCCATATTGAAACACTGGTGACAGAAAATGCAGGTTGTCACCATGTTGTCGAGGGAAAGATTGCGGGAATCCTGATCAAGAAAATGGATTTCCTGATATTTCTGGGATTTGAAACCACAGCACTGACACGTGTTATCATCACGGTCATAGACAGCCTTCCGGATTTCAGGGGTCAACACTCCCCCGCCTTTTCCAGAAGATACCTGGGGCTTCTTAGAAGAACGGGGACCGCCCGAAGGTCGGGCAATCCCCAAAATGAGTGGTAGGTACGACATAAAAGATTATTTAGCCAACGTAGTAGCCGTTGCAATCTTCTTGACCACGGCAGCATCTGTTGCCGCACCGGTACCAAGCAAGGTCTGCATAGATTCGGTAATGATCGGGATCATGAACAGACCGCCACCAACTGCCAAACGGATCGCACCGTCTTTCAATTGGGTCTGGGTTGGATTCTCAACGTGATCCTTGATTTTCAGGATACCGAGAACGGCGAACAACATCCCCATCATATAGGAAACAGCAGACAACAGACCTGGCAGGTTCGAGATACCACCGATGATGTTGTCAGCAATGTCGTTGAATGTATTGGTAGGGCCAGCAGCAGCAGCATGGGCACTTCCCGAAGAAAGCGTTCCCATAACAAAGGCCGCGCCTGTCATTGCACTAATACGATTAAGTTTTTGTTTCAGTTTCAGCATGGTTTCCTCCTCCTATGCCAATAAGTTTTACTCAAGAAAAGTTTACACCTAATCCGGTGAGACCAAAAGTACTTTGTACCGCATTCATCAACGGTCCCAGATTCACAGCCAGCGCACCCCCGAAAATGTGGGTCATCGCAGCCATGAGAGAGGCTTGTCCTTTTCCTTCCGCAACATCGCGCAGCAGGAAAAATCCTCGGATGAAGCTGATCCAGCCAACGAGCATCATAAACAGAAGCACGGAGCTGATAACAGCCAAAACGTGGTCATCAATCACACCGCCGTCAATCGGCGTGGCGAGCGTAGCGTAGGTAGTGATGTTGTTCATCCCGAACAAGGAGCCGGAGAAAGCCCCCATAATATCGTCGAGAGTAAACAGGACGCCAGCTACAATAAAAGTCATAATCGTACCGATACCGGACGGTCCGCTAGGCCCATCCTGAGCCGTTTTCAGAAGACGACTGATAGCCACAACAGTCAGAACCATACCAGCAAGATAAGAAAAACTTCCCAGTAGAGCGGAAACAGGACCATAAATATCGACAATCAAGGCAACCATCATGGCGTCGAGACCGTAAGTCCCGACGGCCGTCCCGTTAACTCCGGTTCCGAAGCCGGCCATACCCCCGCTGCCGGTCAATACACCTTCCAATGCGGATGTGATGGTTGGCAACATAAACAATGCACCACCGGCCACAAAACGCTTCATAGAGGCAGAGATAGGGTTCTGGCTAGGCGATTCGACGTGATCCTTCAGCTTGATAAGGGCGGTAACAGCCATAATCATACCCATCATGTAGGAAATGGCTGAAACAAAACCTGGTAAATTCATCGAGCCGAGAAGAACATTACACACAACATCCCCGATCGTGCCCGATCCAGTAACCACGACCGTCCCACAACCGGCAACACCAAAAATCGCATTGATGATCGTGGAAACCGCCGCGTTCAGAAAACCGGCCACGCCATTGATCGCGGCCGTAATCGTCCCGGTTACAGCCGAAACAACGGCTGCCATAACACCATTGATGGCATTGACAAAACCACCCGCCAAGTTATTGAAAAAATTAGCAAAAGGGTTAGCGTGCGCGACCGAAGGGTCGAGGAACACAGCCATAAAGCTGAGGATAAACAGAGAGACCGCAAGGCCTCTGAAGCCAGATTTTTTGGAATTATTGATCATATAAAGCACACCCCGACCGTTTAAACGGCTCTACTCTTCCATTAGACCATAATACAAGTAAAAATTCAAGATTTTTACCCGACCTTTCAATCCCCAACTCTATGGAGTTGCTCTAAAAGAAAAACTCCGACCATAAGAAAGTATAAAATACAATCATTATTAAAGAATTAAAAAACCCGGGGAAATCCCGGGTTTAGAAAAACTTCAAATACAAAGAGTTACTGGGTAACTTTTCCGGTCGTCCCCAGAACAACCCATCCGGATTGCCCTTTCTCGATCGACAGGATAGTCCCAAGACCGGAAACCTTATCTCCGACTGTAACCGTACGGACATCCGCTTGTTTCTGATCATAAGCTGCCAACAAGGCCCGACCGGGTTGAGCGCCTTTAAGGACCCAACGAACCAGAGCTTCTTCTTTTGCAGAATCGGATTTTTCAGGGGTCTCGCTTTTAACTTCAGGCTCGACCTCCTTAACCAGAACGACTTTCTTACCACCAGTGGAAACGGATTCTTTAGCGGCCTTGTCAAGCTTTCCCTCAAGTTCCGCAATCTTATCTTTCAGGGAAGTGACTTGATCTTCATAGCCTTGAATAACTTGATTATCCTTGTCAGCCGAATCTTCGAGCTGCTCGATCTTGTCGAGAGCTTGTTGCAATTCGGCAGAACCTTGTTGTTCGACAACAGGAACAGGCTCTTGCATCACAGGGGCCGGAGCCGGAGCTTCTTCGGTAGCGGTCACCAGCTCGGGCGTGGACGCCGGAGTTTCAACCTTCTTGATCATATCGGCCGAAGGGAAGTCGGACACAGGCTGCAACATGGGAGGTGGTTCCTGATCGGCAACTGGCGCCGGTTCTACAGGAGCAGGAGTGAGTGCCGATTCGGGGGCCACATCCGGCGAAGTCATGAGAGTGGGAGGCTCCTGAGACGGTGCCTCCTGAAGCAAAGGAGGCTCTTCATTCTGTGCGACTTCAGGCTCCACAGGCATCGGGGTCAACGGATCGGAAGCTTGCGGAGGGGCCGGTTGAGCTTCCATTCCTTGCTCGGCCTGGGAAGGAATTTGTGCGGGTGGCACACCGTTCCCGGACTGAAGGGCCTGAGTCATCGGATCTGACTCAACAGGAGCAACGGATGCATCCGCAGAAGAAACAACCGGAGTAATATCTTGAACATCATCGGTTGGAGCCGAGACCTCTTCCGCAGCCACTTCAACAGCAAGCGGAGTCTCTGTACCTTGCGATGAGCCGCCAAATTTAAAGGCAAGGAAACCAAGACCAGCAAGAACAGCGACGGCAATTATAATAACATTGCTCAGAGACTTTTTCTTTTTCTTTGGTTGCTCATAAGAGCCCTCTTCCACATCGTCCCAGTCCCCATCAGCATCTGAAGTGGAATCGTGATCATCAAAATATTCATCACCAAGATCCACATCAAGATCATGATCGGCTTGATCGTCATACTTGTCGTTCGACATAAAAACTCTCCTAGAAAACTGATCTAAACTATTGCAAACCGTTGGTGTAGCTGACCTGAGCATCCGGCGTGCTGTTACCAGGATAAGCAGGCACCGTTCCATACGGGGTTGCATTAGGGTATGCGGTGGTCGGATAATAAGGGTTAACCTGCTGCATAATTTGCTGATTTCCCAAACCCTGTTGCAACATCTGCAACGGAGTCAGATTGCCTCCCGGAAATCCTGGATACTGTTGTTGCTGATTGGCAGGAACACCATTTTGTGGAACAGCACCACCATATTTTGCCGCATCGACTTGCTGCTGTGTGACGGCGGCAGTAAACATCAACCCGAATGGAGTGCCGGCTTTGACACGAACAAGAATTTCCGTTTTGCCTCCTTCCTCTTCAAAAATATCACTAACCTTGGAAAAGGCTTCCTCACCGGCCTTGGCCAACTCTTCTTTTGTATTAAGATTGTTGTTCTCGGTAGCCGTCGCAGTACCGCCAGTATCAACTGTAATGGTGGTGGTGCCGCTTTCCCCGACAGCTTTACCGAATCCTTCAATGAATTTGGCGGCCGCAGGAAGAATAACTCTGGCCCAATAACGGTGATCAACCTCGGTGGCCATGGCGCCCAAAGTCGTGTCAGGATCTATAGCTGTGCCCGTAATCGGAATACTGTGACCTTCCTTGCTAACCAGAGTCGAGAATTGCAGGGTTAAATATTCTTCTTTCTTTTGAAAACTTCCCAAAACCTTGGAACCATTGAAGGGTCCCGAAACGATCAAAGCAACAATCGGACCGGGAACATCGGAATTGGCCTCAACCAGCAACTGGGCATACTCAATCTCGCCCGCAGGAATAACGATTTTCAAAGGCGTATTCTGCACGGTTGAAGCACCGGTACCATCGGGAGAAGCGGCTCCGCTGACCAACTGGACATTCCCGCCACCCAACGCGTCCCCGCCACCCAGTTGAAGCTTGTTGGCATCGGTGATAACCATCATATGCTGCATCTGACCGATTTCTTTCTTTTCCACCGCTTGCTGGAACTGATTCATCATAGCATCCTGCAACGCTTTGATCCGGTCCATCTTCCCTGGATCTTCCTGTGTTTGAGCGACATATTGCTCTTGCTGACGCTGCAGTTTGACCCGCTCTTCCTGCATACGCTTCCAGCGCACCAGAGGATCTTCACCGGTTGTTTCATTTTCAGGAACACCCAGCAAGACTTTTGGGGGCTCGATTGGCGTAGGAATACTACTCGTGCCCTCTTTAAGCGCACTCTCCAGACGCTGCTGGTTATGCTCTTCCAAGGCTTCCCGCATGACAGGCGTGACCTCGCTCGTACCGGGAGCTTCTTTCAATTCCTTGGCACCGCCGCCGACCTGAGAGCTGGGGCCCTCGACCTTCTTGCCACCAAACAAAGCAACAGCAGCCACAACGACCAGAACGGCAGCGCCTATCAAGCCGAGCTTGACGATCGGGGAGGATTTCCACACATCGCCAATCGACCCGCGTTTCTGATCGGTATCAAACTCCCCGAAATCGACACCTTGATCGAAATCGTCGCCTAAGGGCTCATTCTCAAATTCGTTTTCATTATTCGCCATTTGACTGCTCCATGGACGATAGGTATACCTTCAACATCTTGCCTTTATCCGACAACAAAAGAACCGGCGTATTACCAAGCGAATAAACGTGCATTCCGTCAGCAGACTGCACGGATTTATTCCACGCCGGAGACAACAGGGTGTAAGGCGTTCTGATATAAATCGTATCACCTTTTTGATAAGCGGACGTTCTGCCGTCTACGCCTTCAACCGCCACTTTAGTCAAGTCGGCTTGAGACGTAATACCGAGCAACACTTTGGTAATCTCGTCATCACCGGCCTTGATCGACACAGGCGTGACCACAGGCGGCAATACACCTTTGGGCCCAACTTCCGGAATCTGGATATCAAGGCGGACATGCACACTCTTGCGCTCGGTTCTGAGTGAAAGAATAACCGGTGGGTTAAGCCCCACCAATCTCATCGAAACATTACCTTGCGCAAAATGGCTCTGCGGCGAAATCCGGATCATGTGGCTTCCGGCATCAGGCTGCTCGACCTGAAAATCACCCGCCCAGGTCATATCCTGAATAGGCCACGGCTGACCCGTCACATCGACAATGCTGATCGTTGTGACATTGCCGACAGCAGTCTTGACCACGACAGGTTTGGCGCCCGGCTCCAGAGAAGCCTGAACAAAAGAAGACTCAGGCTCGGGATTTGGATAGATCGGGGTTTCAACAGCCTGCGTTGTGCCATCATAAAGCTCAAGTAAACGACGGATTTCTGAGGGTTTCAAAGGCATCATACTGGCAGCGGCGCCTTCAAATGCCTGTTTCCGCTCGGAAGCGGCCTGCTCTTCCTGCGTAGGAAGAGGCGGTGGAACGGAGGTCCCCGTAAGATCCATCGTGGTAGTATCGTTGACGCTTTCAGCCGCACCCAGCAAATCGGAAAGAGTGGGTGGTGAGGAACCATCGGAAGCCGGAGCGCCGGAAGATGCCGCGTCCTGAGCCATCTCCGGGGGCATCATTTGCTCCAGTTGCTGGGCGGCATCTTGAGCCAAAGCAGGTTGGAATAAGAGAAATAAAAGAGCCAAACCGAGAAGAATGGCGCGAGAACCTCTGGAAAACTTCCCGGAATGAATAGCGGGCACATCCGCCGATCCGAACATCACTTTTTGTTTCATAAACACCCCGAACAGGTCACCTTATTTGCATGCCAGGTTGATGATTCCAAGAATCACACGAGACACCATAATACATTCGCCTAGAAGAATAACCAGCTTTAAAAGCCCTGTCATCAACGAAAATCAAAAAAAGAAAGAATTATTGGGCGAGCCACTGTTCAATTCCAACACCGTTGGAACTTTCAAGTTTGGGCACACGGACGATCAAAAGAGTCACCAAAAGACTATCGGAGCGAACAGACGAGCCAGCCTGATAGGTAATCACCAGCGGAACTTGAACTTGCCACTGATAACGGCCCTTGACCAAACCTTCGGAGATAAGAACGGGCGCACTGGATGGTGCGGCGGAAACAACCTGCTGGTTGGCCTCCACCATTTCGATAATACGGGATCTTTCAAGTGCGCTGGTAAAACTGGCCCAGCCACTACGCGTAAAGTTGCGGGAAGCCTCCTGAAGGCGGCGTTTATAATCGTTAAAACCGAACGTCATAACTTCCGTTGAGGCCTGGGCACTCCACGACATCAACGCCGGAACACTAAGGTTTGGCTCGCTGAGCGGAATCATAGGGACAAGACGCCCGTCTTCGGTTGTGGCAAAATAACGGTTTTCGGGTTGGTGAACCTGAATTACAAAGTACATCGCGCCGCATAAAGCCAGAATAATCATGGCCTCGATAACGGCAATCCTCAAAATACTGCGATACCCGTCACGGTAAAATTCGTTGCGGACGATAACAGAGCCGACACTTCTCAAAAGCTCAACTTCCTCCTGATCCGCAGTTTTTACAAGATCTTCTTTTTTCTCCGGCTTGGATTTGTTGGCCGGCGATGGACGGATATTCCGGGGATTTTGTGGTTTCTGAGGAGAATCTGCCATATTTTTCCTGTTGTCTATCAGCAAAGCGTTAGTAGGCTACCAAAATCAAACATGTTTGTAAAACCAAACGATCATTCCTGCATCAAAGTCCGGACAAAATCGGGCAATTCGGTCAAACGGCGACGCTTGCAACGCTCGGCCTCAAGAATCGCGCGAGCTTGGGCAATCGACTGGTCGAGATCATGGTTGATAATGATGTAGTCATATTCGGAGTAGTGGGAAATTTCATTGGAAGCGCGATTCATCCGCTCGCGAATCACATCGTCGGGATCCTGCTGGCGGGCGCGTAACCGTGTCTCAAGCGCCCCCCTCGAAGGAGGAAGGATAAAAACAGTTACCAGATCGTTGACCAGCTTTTGTTTGAGTTGCTGGGTCCCCTGCCAGTCAATATCGAAAATAATATCCTGACTGTTGGCCAACGCCTCCTCGACAGGGCGCAACGGAGTTCCATAAAAATTGCGAAAGACCTTGGCATACTCAAGGAGCTCTTGATCTTCGACCATCCGGTCGAACTCGCCCTTGGACACAAAGCGGTAATCCTTGCCATCAACCTCGCCGGGGCGGGGCGTACGGGTCGTCACCGAAACGGACATGGTCAGGTGAGGGTCTTGCTGAAGTAAGGCTTTAGATATCGTCGTCTTTCCCGCACCGGAGGGAGAGGACAGAATAAACAACAATCCGCGACGTTTGACTGGAAGCAACATGACCGTATTCTACATATTTGACCGAACCGCGCAATGGACGATTGCGCCCATACAGAGTAGTCTCAAGAAATGAAAAAGAACTTAACTCGCAATATCCTGATTACCGGCGCCTCAAGCGGCATCGGCGAAGCCTTGGCCCTTCATTATGCGGAACGTGAAAAAGCCCGCCTCTACCTGACCGGACGAAACACGGAACGTCTGGAACAGGTGGCCGATAAATGTCGTGCGCTGGGATCAGACTGCTTCTCCAACACGATTAACGTAACGGATCGGGCGGCCATGAAAAGCTGGATCGAGAAAATTGACGAAACCACGCCGCTGGATCTGGTCATTGCCAATGCCGGAATTTCAGGAGGAACGGGCGGCGAAAATGTGGCAAGAAATTACGACGTCGATCTAGAAATTTTTGATGTCAATCTGGACGGTGTCCTCAACACGATTCACCCCGTCATCCCACGCATGGTGACCAGAAAAAGCGGACAACTGACCATCATCAGCTCGGTCGCAAGTCTCGCCCCACTGGCCGGAGCACCAGCCTACTCCGCATCGAAAGCTGCCGTCCGCTTCTACGGCGAAGCCCTTGCCATCAAGCTCAAAACAGAAAATGTCTTCCTGAGTGTGGTGTGTCCGGGATTTGTCGTGAGCCGCATGACAGAACTTAATCAGTTCCCGATGCCCTTTATTCTGCCCGCCGACCGTGCGGCCTCGATCATCGCAAAGGGTCTGGAACACCGCAAAATCAGAATTGATTTCCCGTGGCAAATGAAACTGGTTATGAGCCTCACCCGCTTACTGCCCGAAGCTTTTGTCCGCGACATTTTCGCGCAGGCCCCTGAGAAGCATTCTCAGAAAAACTCCTTGCCCTCGACCTGAAAAGCGCGCAGGCTTACCATGCGCGGATTTCAATTGAAGATTGTTCTGTATGCAAAATCAGGGCATATCGGAGGGGGTCTTTTGCAAAGTACGCACATCATAACACAAAGGGTGAAGAGTTTATGAGTAGTCAACAAGCAGGCACAACGGCAGACCGCCCAAATGGTCATCATCTAAAGAAAATAGCCTCCCTGCTAAAAGTCTTATCGAACGAAAAAAGAATTATTATCCTTGGGTATCTGAGCAAGGGCGAACGCTGTGTCAGTGAACTCGAAGGCGTGGTAGGACTGTCTCAGTCCGCCCTCTCCCAGCATCTCGCAAAATTGCGCGCCTCCGAAATGGTCAAAACCCGCAGAAACGCGCAGAATATCTACTACTCGATCAAGGAAAAGTCGGTGCAGGACCTAATTTCCTACCTGACGGAATTGAAGTTCTAAATCCGGAACGCCTGCATCAGGATCAACAGCTTCACCGACCTCGTACAGGCAGAACCAAAAAACATATTCTAAAGGTTAGGTTGCAAATTCCCTAATATATAAATATTCTAATATAAGAATTTCTCCGCCTCTCCTAAAATTTTTTTCCAAGAAATCTGTCAACCCGCCAGCCGATCGCGTCACCGACCTAAAATCTCGTCATAAACGAGTAAAGTGGAAAGAGTCATTTGCTCTTTAGAGAAATAAGTATGGACATGCGCTATGGCGGCATCGGCCAGATTTTTCTTTTCCGGCTCGGTTAGGCTCAAAACAAACTCAATGCCCTGCGCCAGCATATCAGGGTCATCAGGAGGGATGAGCCATCCCGTCAGCCCCGGAACAACCGTCTCTTTTGACCCGCCAATGTCGGTCGCGATCACGGGACGGCCCATCGCCTGTGCTTCAACCGCCACACGACCAAACCCTTCCGGCTCGGTCGAAGCTGAGACCACAACATCGGCAATCATGTACGCCGTCGGCATATCGTCGCAATGTCCGATAATCCGCACCCGCTCCTCCAGATGATGATCGTGGATCAGATCTTCAAGTTCCTGCCTGTACTCGACACGCCCCTGGTCGTCACCCACCAGAACACAATAGACATCCTTGCGGGCCATGCGCGCCATCGCTTCAATCATCACCAACTGGCCCTTCCAGCGCGTCAAGCGCCCCGGCAACAAAACAACGGTAGAGACTTCGGGAATGCGCCAGTTTTGAGCCATCTTGAGCATCCGGTCGCCATTGACCAAATTGGGCTGGAACTTATCAAGCGGAATACCACGCGGAATCACGCGGATTTTGTTCGGGTCCAGCGCATACTGGTCAACCAAATAATGTGCAACAAATTCCGAATTGGCGATGACCAGCTCACCCTTTGCAATCGAGGAATTATATTTGCGCTTCCACTCCCCGCTGATATTGAACGGTGCATGACAAGTGGTCAGGAATTTTGCCCGCGAGCTCTCGCAAGCCCAGAAACAACTCCATGCCGGAGCACGGGAACGTGCATGAACGATATCGACATTGTATTTGCGAATAAGCGCCCGCAACCGTCTGGAATTGAGCCACATCCGTATCGGGTTTTTGGTGTGGACCGGCATCTGGATATGAATACCGCCCGCCCGCTCCAGCTCAATCACACGCGGCCCGCCATTTGAAACGATAATGGCGCGGTGTCCCGCCGCCACCAGAGCCGCAGTGACATCGACCGTCGTCTGCTCGGCCCCGCCCGCCCCCATATTGGGAATAACCTGCATCACCGTGATCGGTGGTTTTTGCGGAGCAGATTTGGAAGCTGACTTGCGTTTGGCAGCCATAAGTGGAAGTCCTCTTGTATTTTCCGGGAAAACTTATAGCATTCCTCCCCATGGAGACAAAGCCCCCCCCTTTAACAATCCCGAACAATCAGGGAACGGATCTTGCCTACCGCCTGAGAGAAGGCCGCAAAGACGCGCCCACGCTGGTGTTTCTCTGCGGTTACCGCTCGGACATGATGGGGACGAAGGCCGAATTTCTGGACAACTGGGCCGCAGAAAACAATATAGCCTATCTCCGCCTCGATTATTCCGGTCACGGCGAATCGGGTGGAAAATTCGAAGACGGCACAATCGGCCAGTGGTACGAAGATGCTTTGACCGTCATCGACAACGTGACCGAAGGCCCGCTGATGATCGTTGGTTCGTCGATGGGTGGCTGGATCGGCTTGCTGGTGTCCATCAAACGCCCCGAACGGGTGAAAGCTTTCTTAGGGATTGCCGCAGCCCCCGATTTCACCAAATGGGTCTGGGACCATGAACTCACCGAAGACCAAAGACTAATATGCAAACGTGACGGCTTCATCAGCGAGGAAAGTGAATTTTGGGACACCCCCAACATCATGACGATGAATTTGTTTGAAGACGGAAAAACCCACCTCATTCTGGACAAGCCAATCCCATTCGACGGCCCCGTCACCTTACTGCATGGGAAAGCGGATGATGAGGTCCCCTATCCCATCGCCGGACAAATCGCCTCACGCTTAAAAGAAGGCCAGACGAAAATCATCACCATCGACGACGGCGATCACCGCCTCTCCCGCGACTCTGATCTTGAACTCCTGAAACGCGAAATCGAAGAACTTTACAAATCCGCAAGCCTCAACCGCCGGTAACTCAAAGCCTCGGCAATATGCGCCGCCCCGATTTTGTCGGGAGCCCCATCAAGGTCAGCAATTGTCCGCGCGACGCGCAGCATCCGGTACCAACTCCGCGCCGAGAGTTTCAACTTCTCCGCCGCCTGCCGCAAAAGTTTTTCGGCACTCTCTTCCATTTGCGCGATCTCTTCCAGAATTTTATCCTGCGCATCTCCGTTGACGCGCATCCGCTCTGGCGCACCAAGTGAATCGAACCGCGCTTTCTGAATGGCTCGTGCCCGCGCAACACGAGCCGCCACCGTCGCCGAACTCTCCCCCGTAGGAGCCTTGGCCAAATCATCAATCGAAAGCGGAGGAACCTCGACCTGCAAATCAATCCGGTCCAGAAGCGGCCCTGATAACTTCGATTGATAGTCTTCAGCGCAACGCGGCGCTTTCGTGCACTCTTCGCCCGCTTGGCCGAAATACCCGCACCGGCAAGGATTCATCGCGGCGACCAATTGAAACCGCGCAGGGTACGTCACATGATAATTGACCCGCGCCACCAGCGTCTCGCCGGTCTCCAGCGGTTGCCGCAAAGACTCTAACGTCGCCTTTGCAAATTCGGGAAGCTCATCCAGAAACAAAACCCCGTGATGGGCGAGGGAAATTTCACCCGGTTGTGCCTTGTGCCCGCCACCAATGAGCGCAGGCTGCGACGCCGAATGATGCGGATCGCGAAACGGACGGGTACGCAACAACCCGCCCGCTGGCAACGTCCCCGCCAGTGAATGAATAATGGATGTCTCGAGCGCCTCACGCGGAGATAAAGACGGCAACAAAGACGGCAAACAGGATGCCAGCATCGACTTCCCCGATCCGGGCGGCCCGATCATCAGTAAATTATGCCCGCCCGCCGCGGTGATTTCTAATGCACGTTTTGCACTCTCTTGTCCCTTGACACTCGCAAGGTCGCGCACCATCTGCGCGGTATCGTCTTCGAGCCGCGCCTCAGGACGCGCGAGAACCTGAACCCCTTTAAAATGATTGATAAGTTGCAGCAAACTTTTGGGTGCAAGGATTTCAATCTCGCCCGCCCACGCCGCCTCACGGCCCGACTCTTGCGGCACGATAATCCCGCACCCGTTGGATTGCGCTTGAATGGCCGCAGGCAACACGCCTGTAACTTCACGAAGTGATCCATCCAAACCCAATTCACCAAGCGCATAAAACTGGGAGATTTCATCTTGCGGCAGAACCTCCATGGCAACCAGCAACCCCAGCGCAATCGGCAAGTCGTAATGGCTCCCCTCTTTGGTGACATCGGCGGGGGCGAGGTTCACCGTCATGCGTTTGGCGGGCAACGCCAACCCCATCGCATGAAGGGCCGCACGCACGCGTTCCTTGCTTTCACCTACAGCTTTGTCGGGAAGACCCACGATGGTAAAGGCCGGAAGTCCCGAGGCGATCTGCACCTCGACATCAATGTCGAGCACATCAATCCCGCGAAACGCAACTGTCCTAACCTTGGCGACCATATTTCCCCAAACCCGTAATCATTCCGTCATCCCGTTGGCATCGCGCCGAAGCATTGCGAAGGCGGGTTCGCACAAAGGGGATCCAGAAACGTGCGCAGCTGAAAGCACACTAACGTGTACCATTTCACCCCCGACAAGTTTTACTTAATGTCATTAATTTATTATTCAACTTGATGAGCTGTTAGGAATATTGCCTTCTCAAGTGACGTAAAGAACTGCTGATATGGTAGAGGGTCTTCTACAGTTGTTACCATATATTGCGCGTTAGCACGGACCAGAAGCTGTTTTGATCCTTTTGGCCTTACAGTTACCGTCATTCTTAATTGATAACCATTCAGTTTAGTGGCACTTACTGTTCCCAACTCATCATCCGCTTTATCAATCACAAAACCAAGGTCTTGGAGTGTCGAAATAATTGTTCTCAACATCTTGGTACGATTTGTTGTGTCAAATGCCCTAGACTGAATCTGGCGTAGTTGCACCTGAGACATATCCGTAGTCAGAGCCTCCTTAGCTGATCCCGTCGCATTGCAAGCTGTTAGCTGAACTAAAGACATACCAATCATGCAGGATAATAAAACCTTTTTCATTCTTTCGTTCCCTTTACTCTTCTATATTTCATTTGCTGTTAAGAAGACGGACTTTGATAATTTGTCAAAGAAGCCTTGATAGATTTCTTCATCATTCACGAATTCCAATTTGCTAACCTGACCGTAATTATTCCAAACAATTCTTTGGAAAGTTACGCGTAAATTGGTTGTTTTTGCAGAGGTCGGCTTAGTAATAACAGATACTCTAATCTTCTGTTTATCATCTATAGGCACGCTCCCCCCACCAAGTGCCGCAATCAGTATTGCGCCTGCAATCTGTCCGGCATTTGTAGCATCAGCATCCTTAGATCCGACAATAGCACCAAGCTTCATTTCACTCTCTTCGATTGTGAAACCCATATCCTGTAGAACCTGAGCACTTGCAGTCAGCAACTTCTTTTCTTGACCTGTTTCAAATCTCTTGGTTTGGAGCTGCCTATTTTTAAGACTTTCAGGTGTAAATGTAAGAGCATCTTTAGGTACTGTTTGCGCACAAGCTGACAACAAAAACACGCACAAAGACAGCAAGGATATGACTCGAAAACCTTGAACCTTCATATTATTTTATTCCTTTAATTTAGAAGCTTGATGAGTGATATGCGTAATCTCTGACCTTGTGATTACCGTCAAATTTTATGATAACTGTCAGGGTTCGCTGAGAAGTGGAACTGGCTCCTGCGGCTGAATTAAAACCACCACCGCCAAGTCCGCCGACCGAGCTTCCAACACCTACCGCGCCCAATATCAGACCGCCACTACTGGCTGAAACCACTTTCAGTGTTGATATTTTATCATAAATCCAAACCTCTCTACCGTTTTCATCAGTAGAGACAACATTAGGGGAACCAAGAACCTCGGCAACTTCACCGCCTGACATTCCTTTTGTGATTTGACTTTGCACCTTGCCAACTGTCAAATTTTCTCCTTGAGCAGCATTTACCTGCTGAGCGTGCTCTTGCGCAGTCATGCACGATGTCAAAAGCACTGTCATGCATCCCAAAACTAGATAACTTTTCATTACAAGCCTCAATTTTCCCCACTAGTTACATTCAACTCTAAATCGACTAGAGCATTTTACTTTCAAGCTTGCAACACGATTCGTCAAATTGGCAACCATAGAGCATGTTCCCAATAGGAAACATTTTCTAAAATTTTTAAAGAATCACTGGGGGTCTTTTAGTAAATGGTGGTGTAGTGGAATTAATCATTCCAACTTGTCAAACATCTATCAAGATATTGTAATAAAATAACAAAAGCGACCCACCAAACTTTCTAGAGATTTGGTAATCACTCAGAATTCGAACCTCTGTATTTATCAACATTTTATGTCTACAGATCGTCCGCTGACACGCCTTGCTCCAGCAGCTCAATCAAGCCTGCGTAAACGTAAAGACGCTCCTTTCCAGCGCCAGCGATGTCTTTAACAATCCCTAGCTCTTTCAGGTTGTTTAGAGCCGCCCGTGCTGTGGGGACGCTTACCTCCAGCGCGGCAGCCATGTTAATGGCGTTGGAGATAGCAACCTTTTGAAGACGCTCATGTGCTTGCCCCGCCGAGATCCCAGCGCGTTTCAGTGAGGCGATCTTCTCCTGATCAGTCTTGAACAAGCTGGAGATAGCTTGGCTGGTTGCCACGACCTGATTGGCGGTTTCGGCAACACCATGAAGGAAGTAATCCAGCCAGCCCTCCCAATCACCTGCCGTGCGAACAGCGCTCAGACGTGCATAATACTCCTGGCGGTTATTCTTGAAAAACAAGCTGAGGTACAGGTTCGGCTGGCGCAAATCGCCCATCATCATTAGGAAGAAGGTGATCAGCAAACGCCCAATGCGCCCGTTACCGTCAAGGAACGGGTGGATGGTTTCAAACTGGACGTGGATCAGCCCTGCATCAATCAGCGCAGTATATGGCCGCTCTTCCTGGTGCAGATATTTCTCAAGGGCATCCAGACATTCCATCAGCCGTTCTGGCGGTGGCGGTACGAAGGCAGCGTTGCCAGGGCGTGACCCACCGATCCAGTTTTGTGAGGTGCGGAATTCGCCAGGCTGCTTATTGCTGCCGCGCCCTTTGGAAAGAAGGATGGCATGCATCTCGCGGATCAAGCGCAGGGACACCGGAAAACCCTCACGAACGCGTTTCAGGCCGTGTTCCAGCGCTGCCACATAAGACGACACTTCCGTCACATCATCGATGGGAACGCTGGTCGCTTCACCGCTTTCATGGAGCAGCAGATCGGAAAGAGATGATTGCGTCCCTTCGATCTGGGAGGACAACACGGCCTCTTTGCGGACGTAGTAATAAAGCAGCAAGTTGCTGTCCGGCAGGGTGTCGGCCACGGCATCGAGCTTGCCCAGCGCCTGATTGGCTTTGGACAGCAGACCCTGCAGGGGCAGAAGGTCTAGAGGCGGCTCTGGGGGCAAGGCAGGCGGCAAAAAGGCCTGGTAAGACTCTCCAGCGGTGACGCTACAGCGTATGTAAGAGCCAAGTCGGCTTTGATTGTCAGGCATGGCCATCCTTTCTTTGCAAATCCACAAAAGAAAATATAAATCATTATTTTTTCTTTGTAAAGCCAAAACAGGGTAAAATCAGCCCATATCAGGCTAAAAAGAAAATATACGCGCATTCTCTTTCTTTTTAGCCTTGCTAAAGAAAGGATGGCACACGCCTCAAATACCCGCTTTATGATGGTCATCCTCTCCGATAATTTCATACTTCCCTGTCTTCTTTGCTCCAACAAAGCGGATTTTTCCCGCTTCCTTTAATCTTTCAATGTCACGCCTGGCCGTCTTGAGAGAGACGCCAAACTCTGCTGCGATGTGTTCAGCACGTCCCTCATTCGTATCCTGCAAAAGAATCAGAAACCAGTTCTGTCGTTCGTTGAAAAAGTTTTTAGGGACATTTTCAGGGACATCCGAAATGTCCCTAAAAAACGGAGCTGCCCCTTCATCGTTCGCCGCCATTTCGGCACGCACATGCTCCATCAAATATCCGTGGCCAGACGCCTCCAAAAATGCCCTCAAAACCTCTGGGTATTTCTGCACGAGCATCATGAAATGCCCTATGGTTGGCGGCTTTTTGCCCGTGTACCACTTTTTGATAGTGGTCGGCGCAATGCCGGTTCTCTGGGATATTTTCTTCACGGGGGAAGCCTCTCCTTCATACGTGCTTCGCAGAGCACGAGACACTAATTCTCCCATATTTTGTTCGAGTAATTCTTCATTAAAAGACGACCTTATATGGTCGCGGTTTTCCTGCGACATTGCTTTTCTCCTTTATTACAATGGTTGACGCATTGCGGAGAAAACTCTGTCGAGGTGACGTGTTTCAATGGAGTATGGGGTTGTAGAATTTACATGGTTGATGAATTTGAAGAAAAAAATAATCAGTCAGAGGAGAGTAATACTCCCCGCAAGGCAGCGGCCTATGTCCGCATGTCCACGGATCATCAGAAATATTCGCCGGAAAACCAACTTGCGGCGATGGAAAAATATGCGGAACAACGCAATCTTCAAATCGTCAAAGTCTATTCTGATGGCGGCAAAAGCGGCCTGAGCCTTAACGGGCGTGAGGGGTTGCAAAATCTCCTAGCCGATGTCGAGGCAAAAACGACAGAATTTTCGGTCATTCTCGTGCTGGACGTGACCCGCTGGGGGAGGTTTCAGAATGCCGATGAACCCGCCGCTTATGAGTTCATGTGTAATAGGAACGGCTACGACATTCGCTATGTCGCAGAGCAATTCGAGAACGATGGCAGTCTGGCCTCCAACGTGTTCAAAAGCATGAAGCGGGTCATGGCAGGCGAATATAGCCGCGAACTGTCGGTCAAGGTTTTCGCAGGGCAATGCCGCCTGATCGAAAAAGGCTTCCGACAAGGCGGCCCAGCGGGCTACGGCTTGCGCCGCCTGTTGATCGACGAACAGAAACGTCCTAAGGGCGAGTTGAAGCGCGGCGAACATAAATCCCTGCAAACAGATCGGGTCATTCTCATACCAGGGCCGGATGAGGAAGTGCAGAATGTCCGCTGGATTTATAAAACCTTCGTGGAAGATGGCCTGAGTGAAACAGATATCGCCGCCCGCCTCAACCAGCGCGGAGTTTTGACCGATCTTGGACGCGAATGGACGCGCAGCACAGTTCATCAAATTCTGATTAACGAGAAATACATCGGCAATAACATCTATAACCGCAAATCATTCAAGTTGAAGACCAAACGTATCGTCAATGCGCCGGAGATGTGGGTGCGTGCCAACGGGGTGTTTGAAGCCGTGGTGGAACCGCGATATTTCTATATGGCGCAAGGCATCATCCAGGCGCGACATCGGAAGATTTCGAATGAGGAACTGCTGGACAAACTCAAAGCTCTCCAGCAACGGAGCGGTTGGCTTTCTGGCGTATTGATCGACGAGACCGAGGATATGCCCTCCAGCAGTATATACGCCAGCCGTTTCGGCGGCCTTGTGCGGGCTTATGAGCTGATCGGCTATGATCCTGGGCGTGATTTCAGTTTTTTGGAGGATAACCGCAATCTGCGGCGCATGTATCCTGAAGTTGTCGAGAGCATTATTCACAAGATCGGAGATTTCGGCGGTACGGTACGGCGGGATGTGACGCACGATTACTTGGTTGTAAACGATGAAATCAGGGTTTCAGTCGTGATTTGCCGCTGTTCCTTGACGGCAGGCGGCGGGAGCCGTTGGCAGATCAAGTTTGATACAAGCCATATGCCGGATATTACCGTTGCGGTGCGCATGGATCAACTGAACAAAAATATCCTTGATTATTACGTTATTCCCTCCATCGACGTAGAAAACCCGAAATTGCGCCTGAAGGAGAATAACCATTTGGCCTTGGACACCTATCGCTTTGAGGAGCTTGAGCCGTTCTTTGTGAAGCTGGGGCGCATCCCACTGGAGGACATCGCATGAGCCGCAAGAAGATAGAAGTCATCCCTATCGACAAAATCAACGTCCTCAATCCCCGTGTACGAAACCAGAAGATGTTTCAGGAGATTGTAGCGAATATCCAGAAGGTCGGTCTGAAACGCCCGATCACCGTGACACCGTGCAAGTCTGGTGCTGCAGGAAAAGATTACGACCTTATCTGCGGACAAGGGCGGATGGAGGGATTTATCGCTCTTGGACAGACAGAAATTCCCGCTGTCGTGCTAGAGGCTAGCGAGGCCGAGGCTTATATGATGAGCTTGACGGAGAACCTTGCACGCCGCAAACACAAGCCTGCCGAGCTGATGGAGGGCATAGAAATCCTGCGTAAGCAGGGCTATGACGGCACAGCTATCGCGCAAAAGACGGGTCTGACACAGGAATATGTGGACGGCATTCTCAATCTTTTGGAGAACGGCGAAGAACGCTTGGTCGCGGCGGTCGAAAGCGGACATATGCCGATTTATATTGCCATTCGTATCGCCAATACAAATGAAGACGAACAGGTGGCGTTGCAGGAGATCTATGAAACAAGCGAGCTGCGGGGAAAGAAATTTCTGAAGCTAAAAACCGTTCTGGATACACGCCGCCGCCGAGGAAAGTCCATGGAGGAGCAGCGGCTTCGTAAACAGGGTGCGCCGCGCAAGGTTTCCGCTAAATCCATCGTTCTTAGTTACAAAAAAGAAATTGAGCGCAAGCAGGTTCTTGTCGATGACGCGCGTCGCGTGAAGGAATGGCTCATGTTTTCTAAACGCGCTATTTACGATCTTTTGCAGGATCGGGAGTTCGAACGTCTCTTGCGTGCCGAAAACATGCCCCACCTTCCTCTCCCGATGAAAGAGTACATGGCAAAAAAAGGAGGAAAAAATGACTGAGCAGAAGAAAGTAAAGATTGCTTTTGAAAGTGAGGCCATCGATATCCCCATCAACGACCTGATACCGATGAAAACGATCCCTGCGGGGGCGCTTAAAAGCGTCAAATATAAACAGATCCTGATCTCGGTTGAGGAGCAAGGAGTTATTGAATTCCCGATGGTTTTTCCATCAAAAAAACAGGACGGGAAATATCTTCTGCTTGATGGTCACCTTAGGATTGAAGCGTTGAAAGCCCTGGGCAAGTCCGAGGTGACATGCCTTGTTTCCACAGATGACGAGAGCTTTACCTATAACCGGCTTATCAACCGCATTTCGCCTATTCAGGAACACAAGATGATCCGCAAGGCGATAGACCATGGCGTTCCCCGCGAGGATTTAGCGCGGGTTTTAGGCTTTGCAGTCGGCAGCATTGATAAAAAGAACCGTCTTTTGGAAGGTATTTGTGCCGAGGCCGTCGATCTTCTCAAGGACAAAATGGTGGCCGCGAAAGTCTTTGAGGTGCTGAAACGCATGACACCCATGCGCCAAATTGTTGTAGCGGAGATGATGAATCGTACCGACAGATATTCCCATGACTTCGCTCGCGCCATGCTGATCGGTTCTAATCCCGAAGATTTGGTCAATCCGATCCAATCCAAAAAGGTGAAGGGACTTAGTGAAGACGATGTGTCGCAAATGGAATCCGAAATGGCAAGTCTCCAGACGCAATATCAGGTGTTGGAAGAGAGCTATGGGGAGAACAATTTCGACCTGACGCTGATGAGGGGCTATTTGCAAAAGCTCCTGGGAAATATCCGTATCTACAAGTTCATTTCCAAGAATCAGCCTGATTTCTTGCCGGAGCTTCAAAAGATTGCCGACCTGAAGAATGTGAAACAGGCGGCATAACGGTTGCAGCCGCAGCTCCCCCTTGTGCGCCCCGTGTGCCAGCCTTAAGGGGTCGAGCGCCACAACCGTATAGGGGACCGAGACCCTTTAAGCGTCGGGACCGCAGGAGAAGCCATCTGCTTACGAGCGGATATGGAGCAAGTGCGGCGGTGGGAATGGCGGCGAACCCGCATGAAGCCCACCAGGCTGGCTACCCTGCGGTGGCCGCGTATGCATTGACGAATAAAGAAGGGTATTGATTTTCTGATTTTGCCAAGTTATCTTTTGGGCAGGAATCAAGCGCCCAGGTGAGTGACCGAAACGCGAGGCAATACGACTACCAACTACCTAACAGCGCTTCTTAGTTAAAGCTGGAATGGTTGTTTTTAAACACTCAAACGACCGATCAACACTTTAACAAGGAGATCGCTCATGCAGCACGACATCACCAAAACCTGCGCAGATTCCCTGCGCTCTTATCTCAATGAAAAGCACGGCATTAAGCTGAAATCAGGCCACGCCCATGAAATCGTGGCGGCGTTTTTCGGCTATAAATCCAAAATAGCTCTGCTGGCTGATACGCAATACCCGCTTAGCAATCTTGAAAAAGCGGAATTCGTATTCCTAAATCCGCCAACGCCTTTCGTTGACCAGCGCCTAGAAAGCCTGGAGGATTTGCCACCTGAATTACCTCCCAGCCACATCCTTGCCGAGGGTATCTACCCTCCTATTGTGGCCGAAGCAGGGATTCTGGAGAAGATCTGGCCAACCTTTCGTGATTTGGCACTTGCACTGGCAGAGGAACGCTTGTCCGAGCGTATGAAACCTTTGGGGATCAATCCTAAAACGCTTCAATGGATTACAGATGTGGACATCAAAGCCACGGAAGCTGATGTATTGTTGACCGTGACTTTTGACTCCCCCATGAATGGAGGAAAGCTCAGCAGATACTGTAAGGTGGATATCAGGCTTCCCCGTATTGCAGGAAATATCGGCTACGGCGAGCCGGACATCATGCCTACCTTTTACTCAGGGCAAATGCATGATGCTGACTTCCGATTAAAGCACGGAATCTCTTGAACCTTCCGTCTTTTTCCGCTATTTTCTCATAATTAATGAAATCACGAGAAAAGCAACGGGATAACCATGACCGATATTCTGACCATCAGAGAGGTTGCTGAATACCTTAAACTGAATGAGAAGACGACCTACCGCCTTGCAGCCGAGGGCAAAATCCCCGGCTTCAAGGTCGGTGGGGCATGGCGTTTCCGAAAAGCGGAAATTGATCGCTGGATTGCGGCACAAGAACAAATAAACATCAAAAATGATGGGGAGGATGCGCTGTGAACGCAGTTGAGATCGAAGAAGCCATCTCTCAGCTTGCCGAGCATCCCTTTGATGCCGCTACGTTCCCGTTTGCGTTTTTGGAAGCCTTTGGCAACAAAGAAACAACGATCAAACGCCTCAAGACATCTGCCGGTAACAAAAGCGACATTGAAGGCGCGGTACTGCAAGCCAATAACATTCACATTTTTGCCTGTGCAAAGGGGGGTGTTACAAATACGCTTGGCAAACTAAAGTTCAGCCCAACGACAACAAGACAAAAAGCCAAGTTTATCTTGGCGACTGACGGCGACGAATTTCAGGCCGAAGACCTTAGCAGCGGCGAAACTGTTGTTTGTACTTATGCGGATTTTCCCAACCATTTCGGCTTTTTCCTGCCGTTGGCTGGCATTAGCACCGTCAAGCAGATCAGCGATAACGCCTTTGATATCCGTGCCACCAGCCGCCTTAACAAACTCTATGTGACCCTGCTGCAGGACAACCCTGAATGGGGCGCAGATGAACGCCGCCCTGAAATGAACCACTTCATGGCAAGGTTGATTTTTTGCTTCTTCGCCGAAGATACGGGCATCTTCAGTGGTACAAGTCTTTTCACTGGCACGGTAGAAAAGATGAGCGCGAAGGATTCGTCCAACACTCACGAAGTGATTAGCGAAATCTTCCGCGCGATGAACGTCGAAAAAGACAAACGTGATAGCGCCAATTTGCCGCGCTGGGCAAAAGACTTCCCCTATGTGAATGGTGGTCTTTTCTCCGACAGCACGGAAACGCCAAAATTCAGCAAAATAGCGCGTAGCTATCTTCTTCACGTTGGAAACCTTGACTGGACAAAGATCAACCCCGACATTTTTGGCTCGATGATCCAGGCCGTGGCGGATGATACCGAGCGTGGTGCATTGGGCATGCACTACACCTCTGTGCCTAATATCCTGAAAGTTTTGAACCCACTGTTTTTAGATGATCTGCGCGAACAACTGGAGACAGCAGATACGCCGATCAAGCTCCTTAATCTGCGCAAGCGCATGGCGCGTATTCGTGTTTTTGACCCCGCCTGCGGATCGGGGAATTTTCTGGTCATCGCCTATAAGGAAATGAGGGCCATTGAGGCGGAAATCAACAAACGCAGAGGTGAAGAATATCGCTCTAGCGACATCCCGCTTACCAATTTCCGTGGAATTGAGCTGCGCGACTTCCCTGCCGAGATTGCCCGCCTTGCACTCATCATTGCAGAATACCAATGCAACGTACTGTATCGCGGGGCGATGGCAGCACTGGATGTATTTCTACCGCTCAAAAAAGAAAACTGGATTATCTGTGGCAATGCTTTGCGCTTGGACTGGTTGACTGTGTGTGAGCCTACAGGAAAAGGCGGAGGTAAAATTTATGGCGATGATTTGTTTGGCGCACCACTCGATCAAGTGAAAATTGATTTCGAGAATGAAGGTGGTGAAACTTATATTTGTGGAAATCCTCCATATATCGGCTCCACTTGGCAATCAGATGATCAAAAATCTGATTTGAAGTCGATATTTCATCATCGTACCAACTCGTGGAAATCATTGGACTATGTGTCTGGCTGGTTTATGAAAGCTGCAGACTATGGAGTACACACAAATAGTGCAGCAGCGTTTGTGTCTACGAATTCAATTTGCCAAGGGCAACAAGTTCCAATTCTATGGCCTCTTATATTTAAAACAGGCCATGATATTTCTTTTGCTCATACAAATTTTAAATGGGCAAACTTAGCCAGTCACAATGCTGGTGTTACAGTTATTATTGTTGGAATTTCTAACCATGCGGAAAAAGTGCGTAAAATCTTTTCTATTGGGGATGAAAATGTCTCTCTAGTAAAAGAAACTGGAAATATAAATCCTTACCTTGCCGCAGGACAAACTATTTTCATCAATAAGATTGCTAAGCCTATATCAAAAGATTTGCCAGACGTTGTTCGTGGAAATATCCCTGTAGATGCTGGTTTCCTTTACTTAAATCAGGATGAGAAGAATGAAGCGATAGCTTTAACAGACCCTAATATAATTAGGCTTTGCCTAGGTTCTGATGAATTTATCTCTGGCAAGCAAAAGTACTGTTTATGGCTTAAAGACTGCGGCTTCACAGAGATTTCCCAAAATAGCTTCATTTCATCTCGATTAGAAAAGGTTTCAGAGGCCAGAAAGAATAGTACAAAGGCTGCAACTAGAAATGCAGCTTCAACCCCGCATCTTTTCTTTGAGCGCCGCCAAAATGGTGATGAGCAAATAATAGCCATACCAGCTATTAGTTCGGAGAATCGTGAATACTTGCCTGTAGGATTGCTCAAATCTGGCACAATCATAACCGGCAAAATGTATGGGATTTTTAATGCACCTCTGTGGAACATGGCTCTGGTCGCGTCGCGTTTACATTGGGTTTGGATTGGAACAGTTTGTGTTCGCATGAGAACTGACTTTTCTTATTCTAATACGCTGGGCTGGAACACATTTCCTGTTCCTGATTTGACTGAGAAGAACAAGGCTGACCTGACTCGGTGTGCTGAAGATATCTTGTTAGCACGGGAAGCTCATTTCCCCGCGACTATCGCAGACTTATATAACCCAGAAAAAATGCCGGAAAACCTGCGACATGCGCACGAACGCAATGATGAAGTATTGGAGCGTATATATATTGGTCGTCGCTTCAAAAACGATACAGAGCGCCTTGAAAAACTTTTCGACCTCTACACTAAAATGACTTCTGAACAGAAGAAACCCAGCGTAAAACGGAGCAAAATGAAATGACCGATCTGAAAAACATCCCCTCTGTCTCCGTGAATTATGCCTGCAACGGCAGCTCGACTACCGCCAATAAAATGGGCATGCGGGTTATGCAAGAACGCGCCTATGAAAAGCGTGGGGAACAATATCTGCTCATCAAATCTCCGCCGGCCTCTGGCAAAAGCCGTGCGCTTATGTTCGTCGCGCTGGATAAACTGCATAACCAGGGCTTGAAAAAAGCACTGATCGTTGTGCCAGAAAAGTCCATTGGCTCCAGTTTTAACGATGAGCCCCTGTCAAAATACGGCTTCTGGGCGGATTGGGTTGTCGCGCCGCAATGGAATCTTTGCAACGCGCCTGGGGATGATAATGGCGGCAAGGTAAAGTCCGTTAAAGCCTTTCTCGACAGCATAGACCGCGTTTTGGTTTGTACCCATGCCACCTTCCGCTTTGCGGTGGAACAATTCGGTGTGGCTGCTTTTGATGATTGCCTGATCGCTGTGGATGAATTCCACCACGTCAGCGCGGCGGAAGATAATATTTTGGGTGGAATTATTACCCAGCTGATTACGAGAGATAAAGTCCACATCGTTGCTATGACTGGATCGTATTTCCGTGGCGATGCCATACCCGTGTTGATGCCTGCCGATGAAGCGCGATTTGAAACTGTCACTTATACCTATTACGAGCAGCTCAATGGCTATCAATACTTAAAACGCCTTGATATCGGTTATTACTTTTATTCTGGCTCTTATGTCGATGAAATCGCTGACGTGCTGGATACAGACCTAAAAACCATCCTGCATATCCCCAACGTCAATTCTCGTGAAAGCACACAGCGCGGTAAGACGACCGAGGTCAGTGAAATTATGGGGACAATGGGTGAATGGAAAGGCAAAGACCCGATTACAGGCTTCGATCTTGTGGAGCGTGCAGATGGCCGCATTTTGAAAATTGCCGACCTGGTTGACGATGGCCCAGACCGCCATGCCAAGGTTCTGGCCGCACTGAAAGACCCAGCGCAAAAAGATAACCGTGACCATGTAGATGTCATCATCGCGCTTGGCATGGCGAAGGAAGGTTTTGACTGGATTTGGTGCGAACACGCGCTAACCGTTGGATATCGCTCCAGCCTGACTGAAATCATCCAAATTATCGGACGTGCCACCCGCGACGCCAAAGGCAAGACCCATGCACGCTTTACCAATCTCATTGCTGAACCCGATGCAAGCTCCGAGGCCGTGACGGATGCGGTAAACGATACACTCAAGGCCATCGCAGCCAGTCTGTTGATGGAGCAAGTGCTTGCGCCAAAATTCAACTTTACCCCAAAAAATCCACAAAGCGGCCCCGTTGAAGGGGTGGACTATGGCGCTGGCGGTTACGATCCTGCCAAGACCAATGTAGGATATGATCCAATCACTGGTGCAGTACAGATGGAAATCAAAGGCCTTATTGAGCCTAAAAGCCCAGAAGCCCAGCGCATCTGCAAGGAAGACTTAAATGAAGTCATCGCCGCCATCGTACAAGACAAGCCTTCACTGGAACGTGGCATCTTTGACCCCGAACTCGTACCAGAAGAAATCACCGAGGTACGTATCGGGAAGATCATCCGTGATAAATACCCTGAGCTAAGCGAAGAAGATCAGGAAGCTATTCGCCAACGCGCTGTGGCAGCAATCAATATCGTACAGGAAGCAAAGAAAATCATTTCCGACCCAGCAGCTCCTGGTACGCTGACCACAAGCAATACCGCCCTCATTGATGGGGTGCGCAAATTTGCCATGGATGTACGTGAGCTGGATATCGACCTGATCGACCGCATTAATCCATTTGGCGAAGCTTATGCCATTCTTTCCAAAGCCATGAATGAAGATAGCCTGAAGCAGGTGGCCGCCGTCATTGCAGGTAAGAAAACAAAGCTCTCACCTGAAGAAGCTAAAGATCTGGCCACCCGTGCCGTGAAATTCAAAAAAGAGCGTGGTCGCCTGCCTTCGCTGGACTCTTCTGATCCATGGGAGAAACGTATGGCTGAAGGCGCTGCAGCTTTTGTACGCTATAAGGAAGAAGGACGCTATGAGTGATCTAGACGAGCTTTATGACGAATTAAGCGATCTCCATATCCCTAAGAAGGATGGCTCAGGCCGCACAGCGCGTGAAGAGCGTATTATTGCAGGATTTGAAGATATTGAGCGCTTCCTTGAACAGCACGGACGCATTCCAGCGCATGGTGAAGATAAGGATATTTTTGAACGCCTCTATGCTGTGCGGCTTGGTAAAATCCGCTCATCTGAAGAATGTCGTACAGTTCTCGCTAATTTAGATAAGCATGGTCTTTTAGGCGATGCATCAGCCATCTCAGATAGCACAAACGAAGAGCTTGATGATGAAGCGCTTTTGGAAGAGCTGGAGGGTATTGGTAGAAGCGATATTACAAAGCTGACACATGTCCGCCCCCGTGCCGAAGTTAATGCAGCAGAAGAAATTGCCAACCGCACACCTTGCAATGACTTTGCAAAATTCAAGCCGTTATTTGATGAGGTAGCTGAAGATATCGCCACAGGCAGAAGAACAACTCTTCAGATCAGAAAAGATGCTGGTTTTCTAAAGGCACGGATTAAAGAGGGTGAATTCTTCATTCTCAATGGCCAAACCGTTTATGTTGCAGAGGTAGGAGAGACCATCAAAGCTCCTAACGGAGATACAGATGCCCGCCTGCGGGTAGTCTACTCTAATGGCACAGAAAGCAATCTTCTTCTGCGCTCCCTTCAACGTGCGCTCTATAAAGACGAAACAAGTCGCATTATTTCTGAACCACCAGCAGGGCCACTCTTTTCTGGCGAATCCGAGGATGGGGATGTTGAAACAGGAACGATCTATGTCCTGCGCAGTGAATCCGACCACCCTTGGATCAAGGAGAATCGTGAATTCATCCATAAAATCGGTGTTACCGGCGGCGATGTCAAAAAGCGTCTAGGTAATCCAAAAGTTTCTTCCACCTACCTGATGGCAGATGTCGAAATCGTGGCGACCTACGAGCTTTCCAATATCAACCCCGTCAAACTGGAAAACCTCATCCACCGTTTCTTCAAACCAGCACAACTGAATATCGAGATCAAAGATCGCCTTGGCAACCCCATCGATCCCCGCGAATGGTTTCTTGTACCCTTGTTCGTGATTGATGAAGCGATTGAGTGCATTAAGAATGGTTCAATTATTAACTGTGCTTATGATGTAAAGAAACAAGAAATTTTGAGAAAGGCGTAAAACCATGACCTTAAAACATGATGCGTTACGACAGATTAGTTACATACAACAAGCTCTCTCTCAAAGCAAAAAACCAATAGGTTTCTTTATAGGTGCTGGATGCCCTCTTGCTGTAAGAGTAAATCAAAGAAACGAAGATGGAAAAGAAGTTTCTGATCCTATCATCCCTGATGTTGCAGGACTAACTCAGAAAATATCAGACAAGCTTAAGGCTGCCGAAGGAACAGAAGAAACAGCATGGGATAAACTAATATCCTTAATGGTAGAGGATGGCGTCTCTAGCCCTAATATAGAGGACATTTTAACGCAGGTTCGCGCCTTAAGAAGTGTTGCAGGAAACGGAACTGTCAGAGGTTTTGTAGCAAAAGACCTAGAAGATTTGGATGAGAGCATTTGTAAAATTATTTCTGATGAAGTTGATAAATCCCTTCCGAATGAATTGTCACCTTATCATAATTTGGCAATATGGGCTCGCACCATAGATAGAGAGTTGCCCGTTCATGTCTTTACAACCAATTATGATTTGCTTATCGAGCAGGCGTTTGAGGAATCATCTGCACCCTACTTCGATGGGTTTATTGGTGCTAGAAAGGCTTTCTTTGATCTGGGTGCTGTAGAGAATGAGCACTGTCTACCAGCGCGCTGGACACGTCTTTGGAAAATACATGGGTCAATTAATTGGATATTAGATCAGCAAAACAACGTCGTTAGAAGTGATAAGCTAGATGAAGGGAACAAATATTTAATCTACCCCTCACACCTAAAATATGACCAAAGCAGAAAAATGCCCTATCTAGCAATGCTAGATAGACTTAAAGACTTTTTATTCAAATCGTCTTCCGTCTTATTTATTTCAGGTTATTCATTTTCGGATGACCATATCAACGATGTTATATGCAGAAGCTTAGAAAACAATCCGACATGTATGACGTATGCTTTCCTGTACGGAAACATCGGAGATGAAAAATACGAAAAGGCAAGAAAGTGTGCTTTGCGCACTCCAAACTTAAGCCTATTCGCATTTGATGGGGCAATCATTGGAAGAAACCAAGCCAACTGGTCGTACAACGATGATATTCGCACAAGCATACCTGATGGCATTCTTATTCCTGAATCATCTGACAATCCAACGACCGAAGATAAAATTTGTAAAATACAGCTTGGGGATTTCTATCAGTTTTCAAGATTATTAAAAAATCTTAGCGGAGAGGTAGGCGATGATGAAAAATAACCTCTCTAAAAGCGCCACTGTTCTTGGAACAGTTCAAGATGTGAGCGGCACATCTATTAGTGTGACTTTAAGTAACAACCACCTATCTGGGTTAACATTTGTCAATGGACAAGGCTATAGGATTGGCCAGCTAGGTAGCTTCGTCAAAATACCTGTTGGCTATATCGATCTTTTTGGAATCGTAACACAGGTCGGAGCAAGTGCTGTACCAGAAAATGTATCGGCTCAAGAGCCCTATGGATATAGATGGCTCAAGATTCAGCTGATTGGAGAAGGATACAATAACGGTAAGTTTCAGAGAGGCATCTCACAATACCCCACTATTGATGATGAAGTACACTTGGTTTCAGAAAAGGACTTAGCCCAAATATATGGCAAGAAAGGCGAGCAAAATCATCTCGTTAAGATCGGTCATATTGCAGGCTCTGAATCCATCGACGCTCTGGTTGATATAAACAAACTTGTAACAAGGCACTCTGCTATAGTTGGTACAACAGGATCAGGAAAGTCCACAACCGTCGCAGGTCTTCTTCATGCCCTTTCTGAAAAGAGCCGCTTTCCTTCTGCACGCATTGTTGTTTTGGATATTCATGGCGAATACGGCAAAGCACTAGGAGATCGGGCAAATGTTTACAAAATCACTCCCGATACAAGGGTTTCTTACGAACGCCCCTTGCGTTTACCTTTTTGGGCTATGAATTTTGATGAGTTATTAAAAGTAACATTTGGTGACCTACCCCAGGATAGCAAGGCGCGAAATATAATCATGGAAAAAGTACTGCAGTATAAAGCAGAAACTATTTCAAAATACCCCAAGAAAGGCATCTCTTTAGAAAGCCTAAATGTAGATAGTCCAGTTCCATTCAGCCTAAATACCCTATGGCATGAGCTATATTGCAATGAGTTTGGCACTTACTATTCTGACAATGGAAAGACCCCTACAGAAGCAAACTGGGCATACGAGAAAGATGCTGCAGGGAATGAAATAAAAGGAAATCCTGCTGCCGGCGTACCTCCTAAATTTAGAAAAGTAAAAAATGTTAAAGATGATCCAGAAAAAATAAACTATCTACCTGATCCATTGAATATTCGAGCACAATTAGAAAATCTTGGAGCTAAATTACGCATACCAAGATACGATTTTCTCTTAAAACCTGGCGAGTGGTTACCTGAATCTGACGGAAAGGTCGAGTGCGATTTACCCGACTTAATGAAAGGATGGATAGGGACGGAAAGACCTATAACCGTACTAGATTTATCAGGTATACCCACTACCATCATAAATGATGTGATCGGAATACTGCTTCGTGTTTTGTATGATGCTTTGTTCTGGGCAAGAAATCTCTCACAGGGAGGAAGAGAGCGACCTTTGTTAATAGTTATGGAGGAGGCACACACATACCTCAACGATAACTTTCAGGGACTAGCATCTTCCATAGTTCAGAGAATTGTTAAAGAAGGACGAAAGTATGGCATAGGTGCAATGATTGTAAGTCAGAGGCCTTCAGAAATTAACTCAACAATACTCTCTCAATGTGGGACTTTCTTTGCGCTCCGGCTAAGTAATTCTACAGATAGATCACACATAACCGGAGCTATTACTGATAATTTAGAAGGCCTCACAAACATGCTGCCCATTTTGAGAACGGGAGAGGCAATCGTTCTGGGTGAAGCCGTAGGCTTGCCTATGCGCACTATAATACAACCACCTCCCAAAGATAAAAGACCAGATAGTCACGATCCAATTGTTTGTGATGATCGGACACCAGAAGAGTCGTTAGCGCCAGGGGGATGGAATATCCGTATGGAGAACGATCCAAACTACGATGAATTTAGCCTTGTATGGCGACAACAAAACCCAAGATTACCAGACAACCAACCGGAGGAATAAATATGGCGTGGGAAACATTCAACAACTTCACATCTTCAAACATTGCGTCACTCCGCTATGATCCCAGTACCTCAACACTTGAGGTGGGATTTCTTAATGGAGGTGTGTACCATTACTACGATGTTCCATCCCAGGTTTGGGAAGCATTCAAAGCCGCTCCTTCTCAAGGTCAATATTTAGCCGCAAATATTAAAGGGCACTACAGATACAGCAAGGTGTAGCCATGGCAATTTTATCTCTAAATCAAAAGAACAAAAGAGTAGAGCTTGATGGATTTGAGCTTGATAATCCTGTGGTCTTCAATTTTTTTGATAACTTACCATCTTCGGAACGCGATGAAAAACTTCTAAGAGCAATATACATTGGCGTACTAGCTCTGATGGAGGATCGCTTATCTTCTTTTCTCTCAAAGACTGCCAATCAGCTTGGAACAGAGCTTGAGAGCCTTAAAATGATATTTGATATGAAGCAGGAAATTTTCTTTAAGTCTGCCATTAAAGGTATGATTGCTGAAGATGAGATAGCTTCATTCTTGAGTCAATTTTTCTTAGAACAAAAACTTTTAGACAAGGCTCGATTGTCTGGAAACCACGCAGGGGTGATTCCTAAAAATAAGACTGGCGATATTATCTGCACAGTAAACGGAGAAGAAGATTTAAAAATTATCATTGAGTGTAAGTTTGATAAAAGCTTACGCCTTGGAAGCATTGAATCTAAAGATATTTTCTCTAGAAAAACTGATACAGCATGGAGTCAGTTAATAGAAGCTCAAGCGAACCGAGATGGGAAAGTTAGTATAATTGTATTGGATGTATCATTAGCAGATAGCAGTATATTAAATACTATCCAAAATGTGCGTTATATACCTGCTATTGGCCTAGTTTCCATTATAAACTCGCAAAAAGGAGATTACAGCAACCTTGCTATTGCTTACATGCTTGCAAGAGATATCGCGATAAATGCCCATACAGTAAATTTAGATAAAGACATTCTATCAGTCTTTATAAATAGGATTATCAAAGACATTAGTGATGTTCTAAATATAAAGAGCTTAGTTCTAGGCAACATTGAAACGAATAAAAAGATATTGGCACAACTCGAAAAAAGCCTTCTTTCTATGGACTTTAGCCAAAAATACCTTCTAAAGTTTTTAGAGGATGGTCAAATGTCCAGAGAAGATTTACTCAACTTCTATTCTGGTGATGAAATAAGAGATATCTACAAGCCTATCGAAAAGGATATAAAAGAGTTGTAGGGCTTTAATTTTTTACATACAAGATTTTAACTGGTTTCGAATAAGTGAATAATCTTGTACTACCAGAGGCCAAATAGCGTTATCAGATGCCGCATCAATTTCATCAGCCAGCTTGCGCTGAAATTCACGGCTGTATTCCTTGATCGGTGGGCATGCCGTAGCAGGGTTAGAATTTGCCCCTGCGCAGGCGGTCAACAAGCTCACCGCGAGTACGGGGAGCATCCAGCGTGGCACGAAGTTGCGCATCTTTTACCTCTATGATTTTCTTAAGTTGATCGTTGCGTTCTGCATTGCGTCCCGCCTGGCGTGCGCCAAGCAGGACGGTCAAAACCGAAAGCCCTGCCACGCCCCATCCGATGAGGCGCAGCAAATGGCTGGAAAGCCAGCTTTTAAGGATATTCAGCATCAGCGCAGGCCTTTCCGGTGGTCGTCGATACGCGCCCACAGCATGACGCCAACGCCAATCAGGGTGACAGCCAGCAATAGCCATTTTGCCACCTCCAGATATGGGGCAATGGCCAGCAATGCACTTGTCGCAGGTTCCAGCGTTTCTTGTACCGCTTCAATTGCCCCAGCGCCCAGCGTACCTGCCGTGGCAACCTGACCACCCTTGACGGTGCGCGAGGCCTGCAGGTTCTGCTGTTTCGGCTCCACCCCAGCCAATACCAGTGCCTTGGTGATTTCAGCGTCGCTGTACGGTTGTTGGCCATTCTCATGCTGGATGATGGCTTCCACCACCGGCTTCAGATGTTCAAAGCGGTGCATGTTCAGCGTTTGAAGCGCAGAAAATCCCGTGTTCCGCGCCACCGCCTGAATATACGAGGTGGTGTTATTCTCAATGGCCGGCGCCCAGCGCGTAATAATCCCTTCGATGGTGCAAAGGCCGTATTTGTCCTGATAAGTGATCAACAGCCGTGCCAGGGCGCGGATACCATAGACGGCAGATTGGAACGTGAAGAATTCACGGTCGTTCTGTTCTTTGGCCAGTCCTTGCCAGGGATCATTATTACGGCGTATGTTGCCTGGGTTGTTATTGCGGATACCGCGTGGTTTTTGGGTCGTCATGGTTTTTCTCCTTTTTTTGAAATAAAAAAGCCGCCCAAATGGGCGGCTTTGAAGTGTAAAAACTATAAAGTTACTAAGTTAGTCGTCTGCTATCATCTCAAGTAAAGCGACAGGGTTATTTCCTCGAAAACTGATTAAAGGCAACCCATTTTCATTTCTTGATATTTCTGCATTTACGGCAGAGATTTTATCCGTAGTGAAGAAAAGCTGCTTCTTCTGGAAAGCCGCCTCATCTTCGCTGTAACATACCACCTCTAGATCTGGGTCTAATTGTTTCAGTTGATCCAATAAATCTTGAACCTTCATTATTACCTCCATAATTTATTGCCTGATCAATATATAGGTTAGCGGTGGAACATTCCACCCTTGGCAGCAACGCCTGCCACCAGCAAAGCCAAAAGTCCCACCGTGACCCAGCGCACCAGCGTTTGCAGGAATGTCCGCTGCATGACTTTGATAGAGCCTGCTAAATCACGCAGGGTGCGGATATCATTGGCGGCATCCTCGTCAGCCAGGCCGACTTCGATCAAGGCCTTACGTGCGCCACGGCAGGCAGCCTGTTCCAGCAAGGTTTCAAATTCGCTGCGCGGTATGACAATCATGTCCTCCCGCTGCGGTGGTTTTGCAGCAGACATCACTTTTCTCCATTTAAAGTTTTACTGGTCGGCGGTATGGACAAGCGGGTTTTCCACCACCGCCGATATTTCAATGATTTCCCCGCGCGGGCGCACGGCCAGAACCCGCGCCAGCACGCCCCAATGCTCGCCGATGCCGAAGGAAAAATGCGTGCGCTCTTCCTCCGTGCCTGTGTAGGGCGTAAAATCGATTTCCTCCAAAAGCTGGAGCTGGTAGGCGTTTCCCCCCGCAGAAACCATCCACGGGCCGCTTAAAGAGCCATCCTTCCGACGTAACACCACATAATGTGTTCCGGTATCGCCAAATGTCACAGGTTCAGACAGGGACAGCACGGGGGCGCTATAAGCCAAAATGTCACCAGCTTCTCCCCAGCGCGGCATGTCATGGGAAATAGCAATCAAATCGCCATAGGTCGGGATCATACCCTCCAGCTCGGTGCGGAAGGACACGATGCGCCGACGGTAACGGTTGGCCGCCGCCATATACATGCCCTCGCGGATGGCGTGATTTTTATCGGTGCAGCCGAACAGGGACACGCTTGCAGGCTGTTCTCCGGCGCTGTCCGGCAGACTGGCAATGATTTCATCCTGTTTCCATGTTTTCTGGTTAAAAAACTCGACCTTGACGCTGTCGGCGGTGTCATCGCCTGGCATCACGAAGTCGATCTTGAAGCTGCCTTTGACGATATTGCGCGGTGAAAACATGGCCACAGGAAGCGTGCGCGCCTCATCCCGCACGAAACGCACCAGACCACCTTGCAAAAACGGAATGGCGCGGCCACAGCGTGCGACTTGCGTCAGCGCGTCCCACACGGTCAGTTTGCGGTCAAAAACCCCGTTAAACGTGTCACCGCGTGCCGTCCAGATCGCATCCAGCGCCACCAGCGCGGAAAGATCGATACGAGCATCGACCAGTTTCGCGCCGTAATTGGCTGTTAGAATGTCCGCCATCGCCCAGGCAACCGAGCGCGTCGGCTGCAAAGCACTCCAGCCCATATTGGGATGCCAGGTCTTCAGCTTGCGGGTAACAACGCAGTTGACCATGCGGGAAGAACGCTGCGACAGGTTGTCGGTCGCCCGCATTTTCATGGCCAGCATCGTAATATTTCCGAAATTAGACTCTCCGACCAGATGCGATTTCAAGGCGCTCCAGTTGATGTCATTCCCAGCGCGTGCGGAATTATCCTTGGCATTGGTGCGCAAGGCCTGGACTTCATATCGCCCCGCTGCGACCGGATATTTGTAAGTCTTGCGAATAGCCGTATTGGTGGCCGCCGTGTGCGTTTCTGTGGCCAGCGTTGCCCACGCGCCCAGCGCATTGCCCTCATCGTCAATCAGGCGTGCCTGGACTTCCCACGACACGGTGCGGCTGCTTAAACCACCGCTGTCATTGGCGTAATACAGCCCCTTGGGCATGATCACATCCAGCGCCAACAGATCTGTCGTGGTTTCGGTCGGATTGGCCACAAACGGGCCGACCCAATCCCCGCCATCGGCGATGGAAAGCAATTCCTGCCCAGCGATTTCTGGGGCGGTGACCACATCCGTGTCCAGCATAGTGACCACACCGCCAGGCGGGATGATTTCGTAGATGATCTCCTTGAATGAGGTGATCGGCGTATCTTCAATGCAGATTTGCTCAATATCGTACTCGCCCTGACCGATGACATGGAGCTGGTAGAGATATTGTTCGTTGCTCTCAAATTCCGAATATGGCGCAGCACCGAAATCGGGATAGATGATATGACGGCCATAAACGACAGGGATCGGCTCTCCCAGACGTGCCTGATTACCCTGCGCCTGAATTGAATAGGTCGGGCTTGGTGCAGTTGGGTTGTAGCTTATGCCGGAGCTGGGGGATGGCGGCGGGATCAGGGCATTCACCAATACTGAGCCTGCCAGGGCAACACCCGCTGTCAGCAGCGATATGCCCACCGTGCTTGTTACACCCATGGCTGCCCCCAGCGCCGCGCCTGCATAAGGGGCAGCTACCATGACGGCAATGCTGAGGACGGCACGAAAAATCTTCCCGCCACCACCGCCACCCTGCGGCAGGGTAATAAAGGCGATGACCGTTTCCTTCTGCACGATGACCAGCGACCAGTCCTTACGCAGAACAGGCTCACCATCCACGATGCAGATGATGGGCTTGGAAAACTCCACGATGCCGCGCTCATCCAGCCAGCCGCGAATGCTCTGCCCGATGCGGGGCGTGAACAGATCGACGTTCTTGTGCAGATGGAACGGATTATGATGGATGGCGACTTGTGCCATAGATTATCCCTCGATGTGGCGGTAATAATTCTCGATCTTCCAGCCGGTCATGTTCAGATTGTTCAGGCTTTGAAACACGACCCCAGCGCCCTGGACGGCATGCAAAATGCCGCCACCGTCCACATCTAGCCAAACACCGACATGGATGGGGTGGCGGGACTGGCGCAGTAGTGCGACATCGCCTTCTTTCGGCGTTGCCACCGTGTGCCAGTTTTGCCGTTCAGGATGATCGCGCATGGTGCGGATCAGGGTTTTCATGTCGTTTTCTGCAACAGGAATGATGGACAAATCATGGCCGTAAAGCCGTCTTTGCACCGCTACAACCAGACCCCAGCAATCGTAAGCATCGGGGCCGTCCGAGGCGACGACCCACGGTTTTCCGATATAATCAAAAGCCCAATGTGTCATCGCGTTAATCCTGAAAACCGCAGAGAGTTATAGGTTTCAGACGGAAACGCCTTGTTGCCGACATCGAGCATGCGGGCGCGGCCTGTCACGCGGGACGTGTCGGCACTCACTTCCGTCAGCACCAGCGTGAACGGCGGCTCCATCTGCGGCCCTTCCAAATCATCCGACAAATACGGGCGATAGGTGACCTCGATCTTGCTCTGACTGTCCGATGCCGCGTCCAGGTGCTTGACGATCTCGCGGCTGGCGTTATCCAGCGTGATCGAGATTTCCGGCACAGGCGCGGTGTCGATAGGCGGCAATTCAAGATCAAAGCCCATGGCGATAAATGTCACCATCGCCCCTGCGTTCAACGGTGCGCCAGCCTCCAGCCGCGCTGTCAAATCCTGATTATCCCGCACCACCCGAATGGCAATGGGCTGGCCGTCATCATCCAAAAAGGACGGATGGCGCAATTCCAGCGTATGCAGGATGACGACATCGCTCGGCGCGGAAGCGTAAGCCTCGCGCAGCGCTTCACTGAGCAAGGTATTAGGCATGGTCGGATTCCCATGCCTGGTCGGTCAGGTACTCGACGGCAACACCCTTCAGGAACGAGGCCTCGATTTCATCAGAGCGTTGGCGGATATCCTGAATGCTTTGCAAAAGCGCCTCGGCTTCTTGTAGGCGTGCCTGCTGCTGTTCATCCAGCCTTTCCAGCTTGCCGAACAGATAGATGTCGATCAGCGCGTTTTGCTGTTTCCATTGCGGGGCAAGCAAAAGAATGCGGCGGGCAGCTTCTTCCTTGATTTGCCGGATAAGCTGGCTGTGCTTGTAAATCAGCTCCAGCGCATCATCGGCCACCTTGCCACCCGATGCAGCGGCTTGTTTGTCAGCATAGGCGTAATAATTGCGACCATCGATTTCGGCCAGGTGAATGGGCGCGACTTCGCTTTCGGCAAAGCTGAGTTCTTTGCCGCTCACATAGGAACGGATTGTCATGATTTTTCTCCTTAGAAAATGACGTTGGTCAGGGCTAAAACATTGTGAAGGTTGCCAGGCTGTGTGCCGCAAGCGCCCACGGAATTTTCACCGCAGGCATCCACGCGGCCATCGTCATACAGCACGCTGATACCCCATGCGGCGTAACCATTGCCGTACAAATTCCAGTCTTGAATCGTGCCGCTGATGCCCAAAACTTTCTGGAACGTGCTGACATTCGAAGCATGACCGATGCCGAGATTGCCGTTGGCGTTATACCCTGTGGCCCAGAGCTTATTGCCGGATTGGATGACGCATCCATCAACAGAAACACCGCCACCCATCACGGCCTTGGTCACATTGCCCTGGAACGCGCCTACCGGCTTGAAGGGCGCAGCCACGTTTGCTGTCGTCCCATTTCCAATTTGCCCGTAACCGTTATAGCCCCAGAGATAAACGTCCTTATCTTGGCTGATTGCGCCGCACGCGGGATAGCGGCCATCTCCAGCAAAGATATCTGTGAAGAAGGCGGCATGGATGATTTGGGTGAAGCTCGTGCGATCCGTGGTGTCGCCAAGTCCCAGCTGGCCATATCCGTTATAACCAGCCCCCCAAATCGTGCCATCTGCACGAAGAATAAGCCCGTGTCCTGTTGGCCCGTTGCCTGCTGTGGTGTAACCCGCGCTGGCGACAGCCTTGACCACATTATTCAGCGATGGATGCAGGATCGGCGTTTGGCGCACCGTTGCATCGCCAAGACCGAGCTGTCCATTCGCGTTATTGCCCCACACCCAAAGATTACCGTTATTCTCTACCGCGTAGGCATGATGCGGCATGCCCGAAATCGACAGGCAGACGATATTGGTAAGAGAGCCGCAACGCACAGGTACAAGCTGGTTTGCGGTTGTCCCGTTCCCCAATTGGCCGAAGTTATTATAACCACAGCCGTAAACCTTGCCGTCCGTGGTCAGGAACAGGACGCTGGCATGATCGTAATAATTGGTGCGACTGGGAACGATCTGAGCGATTTGAATATTGTTCGTCACGAAATATTCAATCCGTGTCGGCGCTGCACGGTTGGCGGTATCGCCATGGCCGAGCTGACCGTAGTTGTTATAGCCCCACGACCAGACTTCACCATTTGCCGCCAGGGCATAATGCTGCATACCACCCGAAACGACCTCAACAAATCGCTTATCGCAATCTAAAGGCGTAAGCCGCGATGGCACATAAACATGCGAGCCTGTCGGATCGCCGTTTGCATTATTCGTCCCCATGCCACAGGCCTTAACCGTGCCATCCGTCATCAAATATGCACGCACACCAGAGCCACCCATGCCGTTCACTTTGGCCAGTTTTGCTACGCGGCGAGATGGATCGACCGCCTGTGTGCGCCATGCGGGACGGCCATTGATCAGTTGCAGGATTTGCGCATCCGTGCCGCGTGCCAGACGAACAGGTGCATTGCCGTCATGGATCAGAATGTCGCCTTCCTGCAAAAGCTGATCTGTGCCAGCGGCCAGCAAATCCCAATCCGCACCCACCACCGGCGTGATACCCGTGACATCGCGCAACGCAATGAAGCTGGAACCATGATAAGAAACGGCATCATCCCGCACATATTCGGCGGTGGCGTTATATGCCCCGCGCCAGTTAATGCGAATATTGCCAAGGTCGATAACGGCCATGTTGTTCTCCTTTGATTAGATGTTGATATGCAAGTGGCCGTTCTGGCCGATTGAAAAATCCACGCCAGGCAGCGTGATAAACCACACGGAGTAATCCTTGGCGATGAACGTACCGTTGCCGCTTTCGGCCAGTAATTTCGCACCGTCTTTGCGCAGGCCGTAAAAGACACCCTTGGACTCAATCGGCTCGTAGCCGGTTTCATCCTCTTTGACGGCCAGCAGCATTCCGGCTTTTCCAGTTAGGTCGGTTGGCAAATTGAGAGCATTGGCCAGCGTTTCTGCACTTTGCGCATGTTGCTCAGCCTGATCGCGAAATTCTTCCGCATCGGCAACGGCATCGGCGAGCTGTTCTCCTGCCGCGCCAAGATCGCTCAAGCCTTCCTGGATCGTGTCTTCAATGTCTTTGATGGCCTTGGCGACAGTTTTGACGTCGCCACCATCGGTCGGCACAACGGTTTGATTATCACCATGAACGATGTTGTGCAGGATTTGGCTGTCGGTCTGAACACGCGCAACCGCTTCCTGCAGATCTGTCTGCAGGGTCATGTTTATTCCTCTCGTTTGTTAATTCAAAGTGATAGGCAAAGTTTGATGCACAAGGATGTGCAGGCTATTGCCGGAAAAGATGAGGCCTGCGGGGTCTTCACTCAGGAGCAGATTCAACAACCCTTCATCCAGCACAGGACGCTCACGGATTTCCAGCTCAGATGTAATCTCCCACAGCGTGCCGCCGGCTAGCAATCGTGCAGAAAACTGGCGGGTGAAACGCGCTTCCTGTTCCAGCAGCCCCAATCCGCCTAGCAGAGTAATCGTAAACCAGTTCGCACCTTCTTTTGCCTGCCAGCGATACCAGGCTTCGAAAATGGCGTACTGATCTCGGCGCATGATCCAGCGCACGGAAACCTTGGTCGGCACGTTGGTAAAACGCCGACGCTGGCGAGCAAGTCCGGCTTCCATCTCCGTGCGCAAGATCGCATCTTCCGGCTGAACAGAATAACCCTGCACGGTTGGCAACGGCAGCGTGGGTGGCCATACAATATCAGGCATTATCGATAGCTCCCTGCTGCGGGGTTAAGGCCGTAGCGACGCTCCAGCGTTCCAGCCAGACCTTCGCCACGCCCAATATTCCGCGCCATTTTTGTTTCGACTTCCTCGATCACAATGCTGAGATCAAGATTTCCTGAATTGTCACGGCGCACGGTTGCAGAGGCTTCCGCGCCAGCAACTTTGTTTTCTACCTTCACGGACACGTTGACGTTCGGCTTATTTTGCAAAGAACCACCCAGCAGGCGCATTTGCCCTGGCGTAAAAACGGCTTCACCCTTTTTGGCGATAATCGGCACTTCATCGCCGACAACGCCACCCGTGTGAAAGCGCGGCGCACCATGGAATACGGATGGATGCACCGATTTTGAGCCAAGGCTGTCATGGCCGATCACGCCCCCCGTATGCGCCGTGGGTGTTGCTGCCACACTGCTACTGCCACCAAACAGGCCACCGATAAACGTGTTCAGCGCACCGGCCAACGGCGCGGTGATTGAGGACTGAATTTGCATGCGGATCAGATCGGCGACGATGGAGTTCGCAAAATCGCCGAAGTTCAACTTGCCGGTCTGAACAAAATTAACCAGCGCATCTTCCATGTTTTTGAACATCGAGGTCACGCCACGCTCGGCCTTGCTGGCCATGTCCTGAGCATCATCAGTCACGGATTTCAGCCCGCGCTTGATACCATCCTCCCAGCGTTTAGAGCTGCGGAGGTCTTCTTCACGCGCTTCGCGCAGCATGTCCTGATAGACGGCTTCGACCTGTTTGCTGAATTCTTCATATCCAGCCGCCGTTTCATTCAAGCCGCGCATGGCCTCGTTGCGCCATTTTTCCGCACGGGCAATAGCGCCTTCCAGCGTTTTATTCAGGTCTTCATAACGCTTGCGCACATCCTCAACGGTTTTCTCGCGCTCACGCTCTGTCTTTTGACTTTCGCGCTGACCTTCCTGATAGCGTTTTTCTGTTTCCTGCAAGGTATAGATTTCAGAAACCAGCGCCTTGATGCGTTCGGCATAGTCACCTTCCGCTGTTCCTTTGGCCGCCGTGATGTCGATACCGGCACGGCGCAGGGTTTGTTCCTGTTCGTTGGTAATTATGGCGCGGCGCACGGATTCTTCACCTTCCGCACGGGCCGCGGTCAAACGGCGCAAGGCCTGCTCCTCGGCCTGCAATTCGGTGATGCGTTCCTGCACGCGCTTTTTATCGTCTTCGGTAAAGCCGCGAACATAGGGTTTCGGAGCCTCGGCTTCGGCAGGCTTGTCCTGCGGCTGTTGCGGTTTTGGATTACGCAATTCGTCCAGCGCGGCAGCGGCTTTCTTGGCCGCACGCTCTGCTGCCAGCAAGGCCAGCACCTGTTGCTGCACATCCTCGGCCTGTTCGCCAAAATCGGGATATTTCGTGGCCAGCTTAAACAGGGCTTCCGAATATTCCTGCGCCGACAGCTTACCCTGGTTGAATGCCTGACGCGTGCGATACAGTTCATCCTGCAGCGGCGTGCCGAAGCGGGAAAACTGATCCCAGAACCCGCCAATCGCACCGATGCGCAGCTCTTTTTGCAGATCGGAAATGTTCTCTTTGGCTGTTTCCAACTGTTTCGTGAAACGATAGATGGACTCCGTCTGCGAAAGCGCCGCGTTGCTGTCTTCCGCTGCCTTGGCCGTCAGTCCCAGTTCTTCTTTGACTTCTTTCAATTCCTGCGCATGGTCACGGGCTGCCTTGGCAGCGGCATCGTGGCCGGATGCCAATTTCACGAGCGCAATGCCTGCCAGAATGGCCAAGCCCACAGGGCCGCCCACCAACGCCAGCGCCGCGCGGAATCCGATCATGGCCACCGTGGCCAGTTTCGTGGCCGCTTCCATCGCCACAAGGCGCAAGGCAAAGGCCGTGGACAGGCTGGCGGCCAGGCGCAATCCCACCACCATCCCCGCATTGCTGAGAATGGCGGCATTCAGCATGGCCACCGCGCCCGCCACGGTGCGAGCAATCACCAGTCCGCCAATGGCCGTCACGGCCAGATCGGCGTTCTCGATCAGGAAGGACAATGCTTCGGCGGCAATGACGATCATCGACCCCAGCGTTTCGCCCAAGGATCGGGCGGCATCCTGCACGGCAGGATCGGACAAGGTATCAGCCAGCGTGCGATAGCCCTGGCTCAAGCCGTCGAGGAAGCCGCTGGCAGCAATGGTGCGCTCTATTTCCAGAACGGAATTGTTGAAGCGATTGAGTTCGGCGCGTGCATTCTGCGAGGCTTCCGGCACGCCGTCCGAGAAGGTGCGGCGGATTTCGGCGGCAAAGCGCGGCAAGAATTCATCGGCCACGACCTGACCTTGTTCCAGCATCTTGTCGAGTTCGGCAGTCGTGATGCCCATACCGCGTGCAGCAAGCTGGAACGCACCATACAGACGTTCACCCAATTGCCCGCGCAATTCTTCGGTTTGCACCTTGCCCTTGGACATGATCTGACCAATGGCACGCAACGCACCATTGGTCTGGTCGACCGAGAGCTGCAGCACGGTTGAGGCTTCGGCCACCGCCGTGAAAATATCGCGCGTGCCTTGACCCGCAAGCGTTGTGCCTTTAGCTGCTGCCGCGATTTGCAGATAGGATTGCGAGGTTTCCAGCAGATTAAGGCCAAGACGCTCGGATTCCGCACGCAGGAAAGCCATTTCCGCTGCCGCGCCCTGACTGCTGCCTGTTACGGCAGCCAGCGCGGTGTCCAAGCCCTGAAACGCCATCCCTGTTTCATTAACGGAACGGATGCCACCGATAATGCCGGACAGACCAGCGTATGCAGCCACAAGGCCAGCTGCCTGCCGAAACACGGAATTGAGCGCACGGGCCGTGGTGTCGACAGCCTTCAGCCCCGCATTGGCGGGTGCGGTCGACCGGCTGATACGCCCCATGGCCTGTTCGCCCGTGCGACCGACGCGCTCAAAGGTTTCTTCAACCTTCTTGCCATCAACCACCGCGAGGCGGATGCTCATCTTTTTCTGTGCTGCACGCATTGCAGATCAGTCCTTGTTATTGATTTGGGCTTTTGTCAGACCTGCGCTGACGGCGGGTAACAGTTCGGCCATGGCTTCACGGGCGTAACCCAGCGCATCAGACAGAATGAATGCTTCCTGCAGGGGGAAACGGTCACGAATTTGCGGGCTGACCTGGACGGCAACATTCCAGGCCTGCCAGCCCTCTAGGCTTTGGCAGTTGTTTTTCTGGTACGGGCAGTCCGCGCATTCTTCGGGGCAAGCTTTGCAGTATTCCGCGCCGTCCCCGAAGTGCCATTCTGCACGGCGCTCAAGTCTTTTTTTTCGGCGTCGATCAGCTCCCGCACGCCTGTGTATTGCTGGGAAAAGCTGGCGGCGATTGACCAAAAACCAGTCATCAGCTCGTCAATCTTTTCCGCCGTTACGGGTGCTGTGGCATCGCCTTCCGCTTCCCAAATACCTTCCCAATCGACAATCGCGGCACGCGCAAGACCACGCGCCAGATATTCCTCGGCCAGCGCCTCGCGGATTTCGGCGTTGTCGACCTGTGGCAGATCATCCACCGATGCGCCGATTTCCTTGCGTTTGCGGTATTCCTCGCCGATTTCGGTCAGGCGCTTGTTCATGAACGCCCGCGCGGCGTAGAAGATCGGGCTTGTGCATGGGCGCACCTTCACGCGCACGCCAATGCCGAGTTCAAGCCAATACGGCTCAGTCTGAATATTGAGCTTGAGCATTAGTAAGTCTCCACATCGTTGATCAGGGTGATGGTGACCATGTTTCCGAGGATGGCATCTTTCGCGCCTTGGAAATCATAGGTGGCTTCGATGCCGTTCGGCCCGCTGATGGAGCGTTTTGGCTTCGGCAGATACACCTCATGGCATTCGATGATGAGCCGGCGGTCGGCATCGATCTTGTAAGCCAGTTCCAGATCAATCGGCACGCCCGACCGTGCCGTATTCATCAGCGTGTTGTCGGCATAGCGCACGGCGATATTGCCCGTGAGCGCGGCCACGCCAGGGTCAACGCCGTCGATCTTGCCGTCATCACGGATGGTTTCGATCCGCTCCAGATTGTTGTTGTAGGTCACGCTGGCCGAGGTCACGTTGCCCAGCGGGTTACCGCCTTGTTTGACCGATCCCTGGAATTGCGAAAAGCGCGTGTATTCCGCCAGATCAGGGCTGGCATCACGCGTGGCAACTTGCGGGGTTTCACCCTGGCCAATCAGGTTGATGGTCACCTGTGCTTCGCCGCTACGCTGGAAGTTGAAGGCCATGGAATTGGCACGCACGCCGGTGAACAGCGGAAAATCAGGGATTTCCGGCATGCCAACCTCAACGGCCAGGCTCGGCAATGTCACGCCACCCGATTTGAATTCATGCGTGTACGGCCCAGCGCCCGTGGTTGTCGGCGCACCGAACACGGCTTTGAGCCAATGCCCGATATTGCGCAAATCAACCGGAATGACAATGTCGCCATCCACATTGATCACATCCTGATAAGGTTGGGTCGGGTCACGGCCAAGACCGAGGACATTGGACTCAATCAGTCCCTGTGCCGAGTCCAGGTCGCTGGACACGAAAGGCACTAAATGAAAAGCCCCCGAAGCGGGGGCTGTTCCATAGATGGTTTCAAAACCGATGATAAGGCGGGCGTTCCACCCATATGCACGAGACATGGTGTTTCTCCTTTAGTTGAGCGGGTTAGAGGTTGAGTATTCAAGGATGACGGGGACGACCGCCGCTTTGATGGTCGGCGCACCCTCGACGGTTTCGGACAGAAAATCC
>JAKQEE010000070.1 GCA_029558635.1 Pseudomonadota bacterium
CTCATCCAGTCCCAGTTCGTAGGCCAGATGGCGCAGTTCCAGATCGTCGCCGCCCCCGACAAAACCCAGAGTCCAATTTTGCTCCCGGCACGCTTTCAAGGCACGCAGTAATCGCGCATGATCTTTTTGCGGACCAACCCTTGCCACCATCAAAATTTTAAGAGGCGCGCTCGTGTCATGTGCGCGGCTGACGAGTGGCACATATGGCATCCCGTTCCAGATCGCAGTGATTTTATCCTCGGGGGCAATGTGGTTTTTCAAGGCCAGTTCACGGTCAAAATTGCTGACAGTAATAATATGGTTTCCGAACAGGGCGCAGAATTTTTCGATGATTTTATAGATCATCCGCTGAGTCTTTGGGACGCCGTCGGTAAAAGCCCAACCGTGGGCGGTGAAGACCACCGGAATACCCAGCGACCATGCTGCAAGCCGCCCGAGAATTCCCGCCTTGGAAGAGTGGCAGGTCAGGATGTCGGGCTTTTGTTCTTTCAAAACACGGCGGATTTGCAAAAAAGCCTTCAAATCCTTAACGGGATGGATTTGACGCTGCAAATCCTCAATTTCCGTATATGTAACGCCGTTTTGTTCCAGAAAGTCGGAGACTTTGCCAGGCCAGCCCGAGAGCAGCAGTGGTTCGTGGCTCTGCCCCTTCATCCACAAGCACAGATCGCGCACATGAACTTGTGCGCCGCCGAATTCGTCCATTCTGGTGATAAGATAGGCGATTTTCATGGCCGAAACCATAGACGGAAACGGGCTTTTTTCCAACTGAAATTGACTTAATATATTGACTTGGAGAGGGGCGGTTATTAGGATGCCCCCAATTTTGAGAGATTTGGAAAATGAATTCCCAAGCCTTAGCCTATACCCCTGAAGTCGAACGTGAAACCGCCGCGATCCGCGAGCGTTTGTCCATTGTCGTCGATGAAAAGAAGTGGCGGATCGCCGCCCCCTATGTTGCCGAAATCAACCGCCTGAAGCGCGAGAAGAATGCGATTATCCTCGCCCATAACTACCAGCCTTCGGATATTTATTTCGGTGTTGCGGATGTGACGGGGGATTCCCTGAAGCTTGCGCAAGAGGCCGCCAAGACCACTGCCGATGTCATCGTTCAGGCCGGTGTTTATTTCATGGCAGAGACCGCCAAGGTCCTCAATCCCCATAAAACCGTTCTGATCCCCGATATGCACGCCGGTTGTTCTTTGGCCGATTCTATTACCGCCGCCGACATTGCATTGCTTCGTCAAAAATATCCGGGCGTTCCGGTTGTGTCGTATGTGAATACGTCAGCCGAAGTCAAAGCCGCGTCGGATGTGTGCGTAACGTCAGGCAATGCGATCAAGATTGTCAAGGCGATGAATGTGCCGAAACTGATTTTCCTGCCGGATGAATACCTCGCGAAATATGTGGCGAGCCAATGTCCCGAGACCGAGATCATTGCGTGGAAAGGTCATTGCGAAGTGCACGAGCTGTTCACGCCGGAATATATCCGCGAGATCCGCGCCGAGCACCCGGGCGTTGTGGTTCTGGCTCACCCTGAATGTGCGCCGGACGTTTTGGCCGAGAGCGATTTCGTCGGATCGACCGCGCAAATGCAAGATTACGTGACGGACAAGCATCCACCGCGCGTTGTCCTCATCACCGAATGCTCAATGAGCGACAATGTGTATGCGGAAAACCCCGACCTTGAATTTATCAAGCCGTGCCAGCTGTGTCCGCATATGCAGTTAATGACTCTGCCCAAAATTCTTCATTCGCTGCAAACCATGACCCATGAGGTCAAAATCGAGAAAGCCATTCAGGAGAAGGCTTTGTTGTCGATTCAAAAGATGCTGGATTTGAGCAAGTGAGCACGCTGATTTCCCCTCCTCCGGTTGTGTGGGCCGACATGGTACGTCTAGCCGTACAGGAGGATCTGGGGCGACGCGGTGACATCACGTCCCGTTCTATTTTTTCAAATAAAGATCAAGGACGTGCTGCGTTCATGGCCCGCAAGGGCGGTGTTGTCTGCGGACTTGATGTGGCGCGTGAAGTTTGCCGCATTTGCGACGCTGCGCTTATTTTTACCCCTGAAAAGCAGGATGGCGATGTTGTGAAGGCCGGAGATGTTCTGGCCCGCATCGAAGGTCCGGCGATTGGTATTCTGGAAGCTGAACGGACTGCGCTCAACTATCTTTCGCATTTATCCGGCGTTGCGAGTATGACGCATCGCTTTATCGAGATTGTAGCCGGAACGAAAGCCAAAATCTGTTGTACGCGCAAGACCACACCCAATTTGCGGACACTTGAAAAATATGCCGTCGTCTGCGGCGGTGGGAGCAATCACCGTTTCGGGCTGGATGACGCCGTCCTCATTAAAGACAATCACATTGCGATGGCCGGAAGCGTTGGAGCCGCTATCACCCGTGCGCGTGAAGCCGTGGGGCATATGATCAAGATTGAGGTTGAAGTCGATACGCTTGTCCAGCTTGAAGAGGTTTTGACACACAAAGTCGATGCGGTGTTGCTCGACAATTGGCCGCTTACGGATTTTGTTCAAGCGATCAACGTGATTGACGGGCGGGCCGTGGTAGAAACATCGGGCGGCATTTCCCTCGATACCGTGCGGGCTGTTGCCGAGAGCGGCGTCGATCTGATTTCCGTCGGGGCATTGACCCATAGTGCACTGATCCTTGATATCGGGCTGGATATTTTTTAATAAAGGTGGTTGGTCATGACCAAGATTGCTGTTGCCGGAGCGGGTGCTGTTGGGGCGGCTGTGTGCCGTGCGTTAATCCAAGGAATTGACGGATTTGAACTGAGCGCTATTTCCGATCTTAACCCCGACAAGGCGCGCAGCCTGATTGGCCTGTCCGTCGATGTTCCATTTGTTGCAATTGGCGAGATTGCAAATCACGCCGATTGGGTGGTCGAGGCGCTGCCCGCAGCGGCGGTTCCCGCATTGGCTGAACAGGTCTTGGGGCAAGGCAAAACATTGGTAATGATTTCTTCGGCTGCTCTTCTTCTTTATCCTGAATTGATAAAAAAAATTCAATCGACCAAAGGGCGTGTGCTGGTGCCATCAGGCGCGTTGATTGGCATGGACGGGTTGAATGCATTGGCCGAGCACGGTGTTGATAGCGTGGAGCTGACTACCACCAAGCATCCGCGGTCATTGCAAGGTGCGCCACATATCATCAAGAATGCGATTGATCTGAACTCTATTACTTCTCCTACCGTGATTTTTTCGGGGAATGCGCTGGAAGCGGCCGCGGCGTTTCCGGCCAATGTCAATGTGGCGGCGACGCTCACTGTTGCGTCGCGCCTATCGCCCGAGCGGGTTCAGGTGCGGGTTTGCGCCGATCCGTCAATGACATCCAATCGTCACGAGGTCGTGGCCAAGGGCGCGTATAGTACCTTGAGATTTTCGGTCGAAAATATGCCCGACCCAGCCAACCCCAAGAGCAGCGCCCTTACCGCATCGAGTATTATTGCGATGCTGCGGCGACACTATTCTCCGTTTGTGATCGGGACTTGATTTTTTATTTCTGTGCGGCGCGGATTTTGCGCCATTTGGCGACGTTCCTATTGTGTTCGGCCAATGTCGACGAAAAGACATGCCCGCCTGTTCCATCTGCCACAAAATAAATGAAGCTGTTGGATTCCGGATTCAGGACCGCTGCAATCGCTTCGCGTCCCGGATTTGCAATCGGCGTCGGCGGCAAACCCGCATACTTGTATGTGTTATAAGGCGAGTCGATTTCAAGGTCTTTTGACAACAGACGACGGCCCAGCGGCCCCTGCCCTTCGTTTTTCGGCTTGCCGTTTGTCAGGGCGTAAATCACCGTCGGATCAGATTGAAGCGGGATGCCCTGTTTCAGGCGATTGATAAAAACGCCCGCGATGGTTTTACGTTCGCGCGCTACGCCTGTTTCTTTCTCGACAATCGAGGCCAGCGTGACTGCCTGTTCCCATGTTGTGAACGGCAGGTCTTTTGCGCGTTTGTCCCACAGCTCTGCTTTCAGGTCCGTCATGGATTTTTGCATTTCGGCAAGTTTTTTTGCTCGGGGTTCGTTACGTTCATAAAGATAGGTTTCGGGCAGAAGCGTGCCTTCGGCGGGAATATCCGTTACTTCACCTGTCATGTTCGGAGAGGAGTTCAAAAGCCTCACCATCTCAAAAGAGGTGAGGCCCTCAGGAATCGTAACTTTGCGTTGAACCACTTTGCCTTCGGAAAGTAGTTTCAGAATGTCGGCCATGGTTGCACGGGAAGCGATTTCATACTCACCCGCTTTGAGCGTTGTTTTATCGCCCGCAAGTTTGACCGCTGCGACAAAAACCCATTTTTCGGGGATTAAATTTTGTTGCTTGAGAGATGTTGCAATCTGTCGCGTTCCCATCCCTTTGGACACGACAAATGTCGTCGGTTCAGTCAGAGCTCCGGGTTGTTTGTAAAGGTGGACGCCATAGGCAATCACACAAGCGGCAAGAAGAATTGCCGTCATCAAAAGTGAGATCAGAAGTTTCATAATTCCTTACCGGAAGGCTTTTAAAACCAGTGACGCATTGGTGCCACCAAACCCGAACGAGTTGGACAGCGCGATTTCCACTTTCTTTTCCTTGGCCACTTTCGGAACCAGATCAATTCCCTGACAAGGTTCGGAAATGTTTTCGAGGTTCAGGGTCGGTGGCAGAATTCCGGTTTGCATGGCCTTGACTGTATAGATCGCTTCGACAGCGCCGGCGGCCCCCAGCAAGTGGCCGATGGCCGATTTGGTCGAAGACATCGCGGTTGTTTGGATAGCCGAGCCGAAGAGGCGTTTGACCGCCGTACATTCGATTCCATCCCCAAGCGGCGTCGAGGTGCCGTGGGCGTTGATGTAGTCGATCTGGTCAGGAGATACTTCTGCTCGTTTCAAAGCTGCGCGCATCGCGCGGAACCCACCGTCACCATCTTCGGCCGGGGAGGTGATGTGGTAGGCATCACCAGACAAACCATACCCGATGACTTCGGCATAGATTTTCGCGCCGCGTTTTTTGGCGTGCTCAAGTTCTTCGAGAATGACAATACCGGCACCCTCGGCAATCACGAAACCGTCACGACCTTCGTCAAACGGACGGGAGGCATGTTCCGGATCATCGTTATAAGAGGTGGAGAGTGCGCGGGCTGCCGCAAATGAAGCGACGCCCAAACGGTTGACAGCGGCTTCGGCGCCGCCAGCCACCATTACGTCTGCATCTCCCAACGCAATCAGTCGAGACGCATCACCGATGGCGTGGGAGCCACTAGCGCAGGCCGTCACCACGGAATGGTTCGGACCTTTAAAGCCGTGTTTGATCGACACGTGACCGGACGCCAGATTAATCAGCATGGCCGGAACCGCAAACGGGGACACACGACGTGGTCCCTTGGCAATCAGGGTTTCAGAGGTTTCGAAAATGCTTTGCAATCCGCCGATACCAGAACCGATCAAAACGCCGGTGCGTTCACGATCTTCGTCGGTTTGCGGAACCCAGCCAGAGTCGGCTACGGCTTCGTCGGCGGCCATCATCCCGTAAATTATGAAGGTATCGACTTTCTTTTGTTCTTTCGGTGACATTGTATCGTCGGGATTGAAACCGTCTTCATATCCTTCGCTTTGATACGGAACCAGACCCGCAATCTGCGAGGACATGTCCGACACATCAATGCGCGTCACTTTGCGGATACCACTCTTACCGGACGTCAGAGCCGCCCAGTTTTTTTCAATTCCTTTTCCCAAGGGGGAGACAATCCCCATACCGGTAATAACTACTCTTCTCATCATCGGCTCATTCTGGTTACTGAAGGTGAGGTTAATTTAAATAAAGAAAAGGGCCGCGCCAAGATATAAATATGGCGAAGCGGCCCTGTTCAATAAATTTGCACCGAAATTAAGCAGCTTTTTGGCTGATGAAGCTAACGGCGTCACCGAAGGTTTGGATTTTTTCGGCTGCGTCGTCAGGAATTTCGATGTCGAATTCTTCTTCGAATGCCATGACCAGCTCAACCGTATCCAAGGAGTCGGCGCCCAAATCGTCAATGAAACTTGCGTTTTCCGTTACTTTGTCTTCGTCAACGCTCAGATGCTCGATAACGATTTTTTTAACGCGGTCTGCAATATCGCTCATAATTTTATTCCCAATTAGTTTGTTAAATCAATTTTCAGAACGGTTGGAACATAAACGGCCTTTTTTCATTTGGCAAGTGCGAAGAGAGTCACTTATCCACAGGTCTGTTTTATGTAATCCACAATCTCCAGCCATGTGGCAAAAACCCGCTCCGCCCCTGCCCCCTTCAGGATTTGTGTGGCCGCCGGAGGGTTGTGACTGGCTGCGGTGAGCGCGAGTGTTCTCATGCCCGCGGCAACGCCTGCGTTCACACCTGAAATACTGTCCTCAATCACCAGACAATTCTCAGGTGCGACATTTTTCCGCTCGGCCGCATAGAGGAACAAGTCGGGGGCAGGTTTGCCGCGAGCAACATCTTCGGCTGTAAAAATCCGGTCTTCGCCAAACAGATCATAAAGCTCCAAAGCCTTGAGCGATTCGGTCACGTTCTCGCGCTCGCCGTTCGAGGCCACGCAAATTTTATAATTGGCCGAAAGGTGCAATACGGATTCAACCGCATCCGCCACAGGTTTTAATTCATCCGGAATTCGTTCGATGAACAGATCCATATAATCCCGCACAAAATTTTCGGGCAACCTGATGTTTTCTCGTTGTTCGATGAGCATACAAACCGCTGGCATTCCCTTGCCCGCAAAATGATCAAGACAATAGTCGAGCGTGTAGTGAGGATAGCCCATTTCCACCAATAAATCGGAGATCGCGCGGTTATGCACTTTTTCCGAATCAGAGAGTGTTCCGTCGCAATCGAAGATAATCAGTTCGTTGGGCAATTCTTACTCCTCGATCACAATGCGCGGTGCAGGTCTTTGGGCTGCACCTAATCCGTTCAGTACGTCGGCGGCGATTGATTTGAAACTTGCGGCCTGCGGACTTTCGGGATCGGTTACAACCACGGGGGTTCCGGCGTCTGAAAATTCACGAATCTTGGCGTGAAGCGGAATTTCGCCGAGGAACGGGACGCCGAGCTTTTGTGCCTCTTCCCGTGCCCCGCCGTGACCGAAAATATCTTCGCGGTAGCCGCAGGACGGGCACAGATAATAGGACATGTTCTCGATAATACCCAGAACAGGAACGGCCACTTTGCGGAACATTTCAAGCCCCTTCCGCGCATCGAGAAGCGCAATATCCTGAGGCGTTGAAACCACCACTCCACCCGAGAGCGGAATTTTCTGGGCAAGGGTCAAGTGAATGTCGCCCGTGCCGGGAGGCATATCAATCACCAGAACATCCACACCATCCCAATTAACATCGCGTACCATTTGCAACAAGGCCGATTGGGCCATCGGGCCACGCCAGATCATCGGCGTTTCTTCATCCACCATAAAGCCCATCGACATGGTCTTTATGCCGTAGGCATCAATAGGTTCGATGCATCCGTCAGCGCCTTGGGCAGTTTTACTTTTTGAAACACCCATCAGGCGCGGGATCGACGGACCGTAAATATCGGCGTCGAGCAAACCGACTTTTTTTCCTGTCGCGGCCAGCGCCAGTGCCAGATTGACAGCGACCGTCGATTTACCAACGCCGCCCTTGCCACTTGATACTGCGATAATATGTTTGACCGGAGGAATTTTGGTTTGTTTGGCTATTGGCGGTGCAGATTTTGGGAGCGCCTGTTCGGTGGTGATAACCACCGTGACTTTTTCGACGCCTGTGATCTTGCCGATTTCGGTTTCGATTGTTTGGCGTAAGGCGGCGATGTTATCATTCTGTACGACTGACGGGATTTGCAGCACCACGACGGCCTGCCCCGATTTTGTCACCTGCGCATCTTCGAGTCGGATCCCGTCTCTTCCTTCCAGAAGAAAGGTCACGGTTTGCAGGACATATTCACGGCGATCCGAAAGTTCGGAATCATGTGCAGATTGGCCACTTTTACGTTTCAGGAAGGAAAACATTTCTAAAAATCTCCGGTCTCTATTGTTTTTAGCCCAAAAACTATTAAAGTCTATGGAGTTTTTTAAAATGAAGGAGTTTTAAGTCATGTCATGGAACGACGACCATACGCCCGATGACGATCACGGGTCCAAACGCCCGAATCCGTGGGGGAAAAAGCCGGAAAATGACCGCGGACGCGATAACCGCCCCAATTGGGGAGGACCGCCGCATGACGGGGATATAGATCTCGACCAGATGATTGGCAAGCTTCGTGACAATCTGGGGGGGATGCTTCCTACTTCCGGTGGAGGGCTTGGCAAAATCGCGGGGCTATTCGTTCTGGTTCTTTTGGCCGCGTGGCTGTTCAGCGGAATTTACTTTATCCAGCCCAACGAAAACGGTGTGGTCCTGACCTTCGGGAAATATACCCGCACCGACGAAGACCCCGGGATCAAATGGAAGATGCCATGGCCGTTCCAGACGGTGACCGTCGTCAATGTCACCACCGAACGCAGGATCGAAGTCGGTTACGGCAACGGAAATGCGCGCAATGCCCATTCCGAGCGTTTGATGCTGACAGGTGACGAAAATATCGTCGATATCAATTTCGTCGTGTTGTGGCGTGTCCAGAATGCCAAAGATTTTCTGTTCTCGATCCGCGATCCGGAAGACACTATCAATATGGTGGCTGCCAGCACGATGCGCGAGATTATCGGCCAAACCGATATCCAGCCTGCACTGACCGATGCGCGGACAAAAATTCAGGCCGATGCCAGAATTCTGATGCAGAAACTTCTCGACGAGTATCATTCCGGCGTCACGATCAACAACGTCCAGCTTCAGGATGTGAAGCCGCCTATCGAGGTTCAGGATGCGTTTGATGATGTGACCCGCGCCGGACAGGAAAAAGAGAAACTCAAGAACCTTGCCGAAGCATACCGCAACGACATTATCCCCCGCGCCAAAGGGGAAGCCGAGAAGATGCGTCAGGACGCCGAAGCCTATAAACAGGAAGTCGTGAGCCGATCCACCGGTGACGCCAAGCGTTTCGACGAAGTCTATCAGGCTTACAAAAACAGCAAGGATGTGACCGCAGAGCGGATGTATCTCGAAACACTAGAGACCGTTCTTAAAAACGCCAAGACTGTCGTAATGGGAAGCAACGAACAAAACGTGTTACCGTTTCTGCCGTTGGGTGATACGTCCAAAGCCGTTCCACAGCCTGAAAAACCGGCCACCGCCGCTGAACTGAGCCGATAGGAGATCATGATGAGCGATTCAAAAATTTTCATTCTGGGCGCCGCTGTTTTGGTCCTGTTTACTCTGGTCAATTCGACGTTGTTTATCGTACGCGAAGGACAGCAGGTGATGGTGTTACGGTTCGGTGATCCGCAAGATCAAATCTCGGAACCCGGACTCCACATCAAAATGCCGTTTATCGATCAGGCTCGCGTGTTCGAAAAGCGTATTCTGAATGTCGATCCTCCTGCCGAAGAAGTGCTTCTTACAGACCGGAAACGTCTGGTGGTTGATTCCTTTGCGCGGTATCGCATCACGAACATGTTGCAATTCTTCCAGACCCTCAACACCGAGAGCGCGGCACAGCAACGTCTTTACACAATCATCAATTCGGCTCTACGTTCAGAGATGGGGAAAGTGACGTTGCAGGATGTTCTTTCTTCCAAACGCGATACGTTGATGGAAGAAATCCAGAAGACCGTCAACGAAGAAGCTAAACGTTTAGGTGTTGAAGTGGTTGATGTGCGGATTGTGCGCGCCGATTTGCCCGAACAGGTGATGCAAGCAACCTTTACCCGTATGCAGTCGGAACGCGAGCGTGAAGCGCGCGAAGCTCGCGCACAAGGGGAACAAATGTCGCTGGAAATCAAATCAAAAGCCGACAAGGACCGCACCATTCTGTTGGCCGAAGCCAAGCGCGATTCGGAAATTATGCGCGGGGAAGGCGACCGTAAAGCCATTGAAATTTACGGCAAGGCCTTCGGACAGGACCCTGAATTCTATGCGTTCTACCGTTCTCTGGAAGCGTATCGCAATTCGCTCGGCAATGCGGATACCACCCTACTCCTGACGCCAGACAGCGATTTCCTGAAGTATTTCAAAGACAAACTGAAATAGGACGCCCGATCAAAGAAAAGCCACCTCCGCGGTGGCTTTTTTGTTGTGCTCACCTCGCTTTAGGCGCTGCCAATCAGGATACCGGCGAAGAGAACCAGTGCGCCGCCCAAGATGACCTGCACCATGGCCGAGACAATCGGCGTGTCCATATATTTCCAGCGGATCCACGAAATCGCGATCAGTTCCAGTGCCACCAGTACCGCCGCCACGAGCGTTGCCGTCCAGAAATCGGAAATCAGGTACGGAAGCGTATGACCCAGACCACCCACCGCCGTCATCAGGCCGCAGACAATGCCGCGCAACCATGGAGAGCCGCGACCGGTGATCGCACCATCATCGGACATCGCTTCGGTCAGGCCCATGCTGATCCCCGCACCCAATGACGCAGCCAACCCAACCAGAAACGCGTCGTGCGAATTGTGGGTCGCAAAAGCCGCCGCAAAAATCGGCGCGAGTGTGGACACCGAGCCGTCAATCAAACCGGCGAGGCCAGGTTGGACGACTTGCAAAACAAAAATGCGTTTTGAAACTTCGTTTTCTTCCGCACGTTCGGCTTCGGAAATATTTTTGCGCTCGATCTCCAGTGCCTTGGCTTCGTGGCTGCGTTCAGCCAGAGCCAGATCACCCAGAAGTTTTCTGACCTCGACATCTTGCGCCTGCGCCGCAGCTTTGGAGTAATAGGTCGAGGCTTCGATTTCCATCAGCTCGGCTTGTTGGCGAACCTCCTCGATACGCATATTGTCCATCAGCCAGATCGGGTTGCGGCGCATAAAGCCGCGCACGTCCTGACGGGTAATATATGGCAATGTTCCGCCAAAGCGTTTGCGGAACAGATCAAGGAGCATGTTTTTATGCCCTTGTTCCTCGGCGGCCATGTCCTCGAACATGGCGGCAGTCGATGGATAATCGGCACGCAATCTGTTCGCGAAGTTCATGTAAATTTGCGAATCCTCTTCCTCGGAGCTGATCGCCAGTGCGAGAATTTCCGGTTCGGTCAGGTCGGTGATGCGTTTCATCCTATGAAGCCTCGGTCAGTTGGTTCATGATCATTTTTTTTGCGGGAGGGATATGTTGCCCCAGCGACAGCAGGGCTTTGCGCGCCAGTTTAGCAAGCGGTGTCGTTTTGGTGTAAAGCCCCACCAGCGCATTCGTTCCCAGATATAGCGGCAAAGTCGCGTGACGGTGGGCAGAGTGGTAGCGGCAGAGGACATCTTCCGATCCGAAATCGAGACCCAGATCGTGGGCAGTTTTGATTTCGTTGGCGAGTGTTGCCGCGCCGCGCAGACCAAAGTTAAACCCGTGCGCCGTCACAGGATGCATGCCGACGGCGGCATCGCCCATCAATGCGTAACGGTTCGCATAAAATTTATCAGCATAGGTTCCCACCAGCGGATATGGGAACAATTCCGTATCCAACGTCATCTTGCCGAAACGACCTTCCATCCTCTCGGTAATCTCGCGACCAAATTCCGCCTTGCCCTGATCCAGAACCAGATGCGCGTCGTCTGTCGCGATTGTAATCACCACCGAGCAATAGCGGCCATTCAGGGGAAGAACCGCCAGTGTGCGGTCGTAAAAAAAACATTCATAAGCTGTGTCGTCGTGGTCGCGGTCGAGTTTCATCTTGCACACGATGCAGGTGCGTCCAAAATCGCGCATATCGGTGGAGATGCCCATCATGCGGCGCGTGGCCGAAAAGCGGCTGTCGGCGGCGACAATCAATTTGGCGGTGAGTTTTTTTCCGTTTTTCAGCGTGACTTCGCCGCTGTTCAGGCCGGTGGACACATGAGCCACCTCTTCACCCGTCATCAGTTTAATATTTTTAAAGGGCTTACACACCTCATACGCGGCGCGGCGAATGTGGTGGTTCGAGATCATAAATCCCAGATTTTCTTTGCCCGATTTGCGGTGGTCGAAATAGAGCGGGTTTTCAAGATCACCGTTTAGAACCTTGGCGTCTTTGATCAGTGAAATATCTTTGGACGAGATGCGGGACCACATGCCGCTTTCCGTCATCAATTTATGCGAGAGATGGGTCAGCGCAATTTCACGGCCATCATAGGCGGGGTTCGCCAGAATTTTTTCGCTTTGTTTTTCGATGAGGAGAATATCAAGGCCGGCTCCCGCCAGAAGACGTGCAAAACTCAATCCTGCCGGACCTGCGCCAATGATGATGATATCGTGGGTCATAGTATAAATCCCTTCGTCCCATTTATAGCGCGAAGCGTGCCGGAGGCGAAGGGATTATTTTTTATTTTTCCCAGCGCTTCGCGGCATCAGCTATCCGTGCGCCGTAGATTTCTGCGGTTTTTATGTCACCACTGGTCGGGGCCTGATCCGGCGCGACATTATCGGATTGCGACATAACGCCCATGAAGGAGCCAATGCGGTTGACACTTTCAGGATTGCCACTTGGCACTTCCGCTGCATTCGATGCATTAAGTTCCGCCTGACCGACCCATAGCATTCCATGTTGTGCCGCAAGAACGGCCATTTGGAACAGGCTATTGAGTTTGTCTCCGCTCATCGAGAGAGAATTGGTGAATCCCCCTGCCAATTTATCTTTCCATTCACGGTCAAACCATCTTTTCGACGTTGAATCCATAAACATTTTGAATGGTCCCGACACCGACCCCATGTAGGTCGGCGCGCCGAATACAATCGCACTGGACCCATCAAGATGGGTCCAGTCGGCATCGGTGATTTTGCCTTCGTCACTGACATTGATGACATGGACATTGGCGCCAGCGTCCTTGACTCCCTTACCGATCGCCAGGGCGATGACTTCGGTGTGGCCGTAACCGGAATGGTACACAACGGATACTGTCGGCATGATATGTCCTTATATGTCCTTGCTGTTATTGGTTTGTTTTCGGCTGGATGTTGGCTTCGATCTCAATCGTGATTTCCACGTTATCCGAAACGCCGGGCAATGCATAGGTGATTCCGAAGTCGGATCGTTTGACCGTTGCCGTGGCGCTGAATCCCGCTGTTTTCAGATTGCTGATCGGGTTCTCGCCGATCTTGTTGAGCTTGACGTCCAGCGTCACGGGCTTGGTCATTCCGAGCAAGGTCAAATCCCCTTCGATTTTTGCCGTATCCTTTCCGGTGATATCGACCTTGGTGCTGGCGAAGGTTGCGGTCGGGAATTTTTCCGAATTGAAAAATTTGTCGCTTTTCAGATGTTCGTTGAACAGGTCAATACCCGTTACAACGCTCGCGGTATTCACCGTGACATCAACCTTTGACGCTGCGGGGTTGTCTTCGTCCAGTGTCACCGATCCGGTCACGGTGGCAAACTTGCCAGACGGATTTGAAAATCCAAAATGGTTGGCGTGCCAATACAGATTGGTGTGGAACGGATCGAAGACGTAGGTTTCCGGTGCGGCCTGGGCAGTTTGAGCCACTCCGCTTCCTAAAATTGTCAAGGCCAAAGCCAACGAGAGTAGCAGACGGGACATACAACCTCCTGTTTTCTATAATGTTTATGGGATTTTCGAACTAGTATCGAGGGTAGTTCTATTGTGAAGCGAGTAAAGGGGGGATTTTTAATGGTGCCGGCTGCAGGATTTGAACCCGCGACCTTCGGTTTACAAAACCGCTGCACTACCACTGTGCTAAGCCGGCATACCAAAATGTGGAATAACATCAATATTCTGAAAAATAGAGTGTTAACTTTCCTCCAGAAAGTTCCGGCATCATACAGATTTTTTTCCGTTTGAAAAGCCTTTCCTTAATGCAGTCATGCCTAGTAATTTTGTCAGAAATTTGTTAAATATTTCAGTATAGAATGCTGGATGGGCAACCTTTCGGCTTTTTTTCATAAATATAATCGGGCGGTCCTTCGTGGCAGAGAATCAGAATACTTCATATAACAACGCAATCGGTTGGGCGATTCTTATTGTCGTCTTCTTTTTGCTGTTGATCCTTCTTTGGTATTTTCAGGCCGAAAATATCCGCAATATCATCCGGTGGATGCGTGTGGGCGAAATGTGGTTCGCCAGCATCTTTGTCGGTGACGATTATGTGCTCTACAAAGACGGTACTTTGGTCGGAAAGCTTGGAGAAATTCGCGAGCTGGCCAAACAGATCCCAAAAGAAAAACTCAACAGTACACCCATGGATGTTATCGCCCTCGCCGCGATGTGGCCGTTGCGTTATCTTTTTTCAGGCATTCTGTTCGTTCTGGCTTTCTGGGGATTGTATTTCGGACCCAAAGCCCATTATCGCAGAACGCTCGACCTCAATCATCTAATCAAACGTCAGGCGCCGAACTTTCCAATCATTTCGCCATTCGTGACATTCAATCCGGCCAGTCAACCGCCGCGCCCGCCTGGCTCTCCGGTTCCGGCTGAATTGCCGCCATTTGCCGAAGCGCTGGGACCCGAAGAATGGCTGGCCTATTTTGACATTCCCGCACCGGACGGCAAAGTTGATACCAATGCCGCCGGACGCGCCTTCAGCAAACAACTCGGCGGTCCGTGGCGCGGTCCGATGCATCTGACACCTTATCGTCAGGTTCTGCTCGCTGCTTTTTGTCTCAAGGCCGCACGCAAGCGGGCCGAGTCCGATGACATGCTCGGCGAGTTGGCAAAGAGCTGGTCAAATGACAAAGGCCTTCGCCTCTCCCCCGCTCTGGTTCGTCAGGCGCGCAAGATTTTGAGCAATCGCGACCTGTCCGGAAAAGTTCTGGCGAAATGCAACCAGCATGCGTACGAAAATACTGCCCTGATCCGCGGATTGTTGACCGCGCGTGAAGAGGGCGGCGTTCTGGCTCCGGCACAATTCCTCTGGCTGCGCGCCTATGACCGCGCTTTGTGGTATCCGCTCAACAACCTCGGCCGTCAGGCCTATCACCTCGAAGCGCTTGGCGCGATGTGCCACTTCAAAGCCGAGAAACTGGTCCAACGCCCCATCCCCCGCCCTAAAATGGAAGATGCCATAAAGTCCATCACCGAGTATATGGCTTCGTCCACCGCACGCCCCATTCCACCGCTTGACTACAGCAAGTCCGGGAAACGCGCGATCAAGAAAGTCAAAGGAAGCTGATCATGTCTGAGAAAATCATTCCTACAGCAAAGGTCGTTGACGGCATTCTAATTTTGTCCTTGCCCGATGCAACTTTTCCGGTCGTCTGGCAGATGGAGGTCGGGCAAAGCAAATCTTCAGCTCTGGAGGTTCGTCCGGCAGAGCATGGGGACGGTTTTACACTGGTCCTCAAGACTCCGCGACAAGATGTTCTTGAAATCGCCCAATATGATTCCAAGGAACATGCCGTGCGCGCCCTGATCACCGTATCAGCGGCCATGGAAAAAGCGCAGGGGCAAATCAGGACAGGACATGGCACGGGCCAACGTTCCCAACCTTACGATTATTCCGTCCCTGCCCTGCGCGATGAGGGGCAAGGAAACAAGGTCGTCAAATTCGTTTTCAAGCCTTTGGGCTATATTGTCGGGGCCTTGCTTTTGTTTGCGGTGCTTTTGCTTTTGACGTCGTCCCTGATCGGGATCATAAGCGGACCAATGACCGGCGGCTCCCCTTCTTCACCATCTTCTTCCACGCAGAACGCCCCGATGTCTGCCGAAGATTTTCTGGAAGGGAGGTAAGCGTTCATGGCTATTGATACAAAATATGAAGTCTCCCATAAGTCACTCCTTCGGGACACCCGTCCGGTTATGGTCCGGATCGCGGATTGGTTGCAACGCCCCGACCATTCCTTCGTCGTTTTCTTCGTCATGGGGATTTTCTTCCATTTCCAGACTGGAGCCATGGCATGGGCAGACATGTTCACCCTGACGGGAATTGTCTATTTCCTGTGGCTGCGCGGCCGTGACAAAAGTCTGGCGTTCAAACTTCCTATCGGGTCCAAGTTCAAGGACAAGAACAACCGCGGCGGCAAAGCCGAAGGTATTCTCTATCTCGGCAATACCGATCCTTATAAAGAGGAAGTCTGGTTTTCCAACTCGGATGCACGAACCCACCTGCTCTATCTCGGAACAACCGGTTCGGGTAAAACTGTGGGGCTGCGCGGTATGGCGACCAACGCCCTCTCCTGGGGATCCGGTTTCGTCTATATCGACGGTAAAGCCGACACGGACTTGTGGTCGGCCATTTCTTCGCTGGTCCGCCGTTTCGGTCGCGATGACGATTTGCTGGTCCTCAACTATATGACCGGAAACTCGGACCGCAAGGCGCCGTCCAACACCATGAACCCGTTCTCGAGCGGTTCGGCCTCCTACCTCACGCAGATGCTTGTTTCCTTGATGCCGGATGCCGAAGGCGATAACGCAATGTGGAAAGAACGTGCCGTGTCGTTGATCGGTTCGCTTCTCCCTGTTCTTACGTGGCGTCGGGATTTTCTCGACATGCCGATGAGCGTCGGAACGATCCGTCAGAATCTGACTTTGCAGAGCATCATCAAGCTTTCACGCGACGAGACGATCCCTGAACATTTGCGCCAAGGGTTGCATGGTTATCTCGACACTCTCCCCGGTTATGTAGCTGCCGCGTTTGACGATGAAGGCCGTGACAAGCCGATGGGGCCCGACCAGCCAATGATGGATACCACCACCGCCAAGACCCAGCACGGTTACCTGTCGATGCAGTTTACCCGTTCGTTGCAATCTCTGGCGGATGATTACGGTTACATTTTTGATGCGCAGGCGGCAGACGTCGATATGCTCGACGTGGTTTTGAACCGCCGCATTCTGATCGTTCTGATCCCTGCCCTTGAAAAATCCGGTGACGAAGCTGCCAACCTCGGTAAGATCGTTGCCGCCACGCTCAAAGGGATGATGGGGGCTTCGCTCGGCTCGACGGTGGAAGGTGACACTGCGACCGTTATCGAGAACAAACCCACCAACTCGGCCACGCCGTTCATGACCATCTTTGACGAGGTCGGTTATTACGCTGCGCAAGGTATGGCGGTGATGGCCGCGCAGGCCCGTTCGCTTGGTTTCTCGATGGTGTTCTCGGCACAGGATTTACCCGCCCTTGAAAAACGCGTCAAGGAAGAAGCCCGTTCCATCGCGGCAAACTGTAACATCAAAATCTTCGGTAAACTTGAAGACCCAACCCAGACTAAGGAATTCTTTGAAAAGACTGTCGGGTCGTCCTTCGTTATCGAGGTATCCGGATTTTCTACCGAGGCCGGCAGCATGTCGAAAACTTATTCCGATACCATGCAAGCCGGCATCCAGACCCGCGGACGTGCCAACTACGACTCGGTGCGTGCCTTCAAGGAAGGTCAAACCGTTATCGCGTTCGGCGAGCGCGTGGTCGATGTGAAGTTCTTCTTCTCCGATCCCGGCCATGCCAAGGCCATGCGCGTGACACGTTATGTTGCGTTGCCGCCGGTTGACGAGACCTCGCTCAAATTTGCGCCAACCATCACCAAGCTGCGCGACATGATGGTCAAAAAAGGATGGACCGCCGCGAAAGCCGATGTTTCCATTCCGACCTCTACCGAGATTCGTGCCTTGCAGGATGCAATTGAGATAAACAGTCACATTGAGGACGTGGACCCAATGGATGTCGGCATTCACAGCCTTGTTTCTGTTTATGGGCTCAGCCATTCGCTGGATGAAGTGATTGAAGAGCCGCAAGCACCGTCCGCCCAAGGCCTTTCAAGAGAAGGCGATGGGACCGGACAAAATCCGATGAGCTTCTTCGGCAGTACTCCATCCGCGGAAGAAGACGACTCAAATGAGATTCCGACCGGCACATCATGGCATGATTTTGTCGAACGCGCCGAGGCGCAGGTTGACCTCGACGAAGGCTCCAAAACCGTTTTGGAAGACGCCGCACGTAAGGCAAGAGAATCCATCTTCCGTTCGGACGAAGAACACGAACACGATACGGATAAGGGTCAAACGGAATGATGACTTCTCTCTCCTCTCAACGCGGTAGCGCTATTGTATATGTTTTTATCGGCGTCATCCTGTTTGCCGCTCTCGCTTTGACATTCTCTCGTGGGATGCAAGGAACGACCGGTGATGCCAGCCGCAAAACCGCAAAGGTCAGATCCTCTCAAATTCTGGAGTACGCCGACAAAATCAATATGGCCACCCAGAAACTTTTGCTGAAAGGATGCTCGGAAACCGAACTGAATTTTGAGCACACCTATTCCGATAATGGGTTAATTGCATGGGCCCAAGGAACGAGACTTTACAACAACCCTCTGGCTCCTGTGGATGGACGGTGTGATATCTTCGAACCGAACGGGAAAATGAAACCTGTTTTGTTTTCACAATTAGGAATTCCAGCTTCCGCGTTTGGTGGCTATGCCCTGTCTGATCGACTGCATTTCACCTCCTATATCATGAGTGTTCAAGGCGTAGGGGATGATACGTATATTGATCTGACTTTCCAATCAATGGTGGATGTGGACACTTGCAACGAGATTAATAAAGCACTCGGCATAGAGGCGGCCTCACCACCCCAGTCTGAACTCCCCTATGGAGGAAATGGATATACAGGCACTTTCACCGCAGGAGCCGGAAGGCAAATCAATCCGGTGGGCTCCCCACTCCACGGGAAAGATACTGGCTGTTATTATTCGTATGAGGCAACAAAACAAGCTTACTTCTTTTACAAGACCTTGATTGCAAAATAGCTTATTGACTTCCAGTACCTCTAAAGAAAACAGGCGCGAACGTAATGTCCGCGCCTTTCTTCATTTCTTACGAGCTTGCTTAAGCGTCGATATTGGTGGCTTTGAGGGCGTTTTGCTGGATAAAGTCGCGACGTGGTTCTACTACATCCCCCATCAGGGTCGAGAAAATGTCGTTGGCTTCAATCGCATCGTCAATTTTGACCTGAAGGAGCGAGCGGACCTCCGGATCAAGCGTGGTTTCCCACAATTGCTCGGGGTTCATTTCCCCAAGACCCTTGTAACGCTGGATCTGCAAGCCTTTGCGCGCATATTCCATGACCGAGGCAAACAAGCTCATCGGTCCTGATACCGTCGCGACGTCTTTGCCTTTGGCGGCAAGCGTTCCCGCACCAGCAAAATTTTCATCCGTCCATGATTTCAGATTCTGGATGCGGACCGCATCGGGTGATTTGATTGAGTCAGAGGTGATACGGATTATCTCGGTTACACCGCGCAGAGTGCGGGAGAGTTTATAGCCTTCACCTTCATCAAATGCGACGCCCCACCCCTTTTCATTGCGGGCGGCAAATGCATTCAAGCGATCTGCCAGCGCGGAGGCAATCTTTGTTCCACGTTCGACATCCTGCAAGGCCGAGGCATCATAGACGCCGACATTTGCCGCCTGCTCGACGAGATACAAATTGCCAACGCGGGTATTCAAATTATTCAAGGCTCCGCGCATGTTTCTGGCTTTTTGCGTAAGGTCCAGAAAATCTCGGCCTGCGCGAGCAACACCCGAGGCATCGGTATAGGTCATTTCTTCGGACGCGGCTTCAAGCAAGTAGTTTTCGAGCGCCGTGTCGTCTTTCAGGTATAGTTCGGCGGCATTGCCGCGTTTGACCTTATACAGCGGTGGCTGCGCGATATAGAGATACCCGCGCGAAATGACTTCAGGCATATAGCGATAGAAGAATGTGAGCAGCAACGTGCGGATGTGAGAGCCGTCAACGTCGGCGTCAGTCATGATAATGATTTTGTGGTAACGGATTTTATCGACGTTGAGTTCGTCGTGAATCCCCGTGCCCAATGCGGTGATAAGCGTCCCGAGTTCCTGAGATCCCAGAATTTTATCAAGGCGTGCGCGCTCGACGTTCAGGATTTTTCCGCGCAGCGGTAGAATGGCCTGATTGCGGCGGTTTCGCCCCTGCTTTGCAGAACCACCAGCCGAGTCCCCTTCCACGATGAAGATTTCGGAATGGGCTGGATCGCGTTCCTGACAATCGGCCAGCTTGCCGGGAAGGTTGGAGATATCCATCACCCCTTTACGGCGCGAGAGTTCACGCGCTTTCCGCGCGGCTTCGCGGGCTGTGGCCGCATCAATCATCTTCGAGATGATTTTCTTGGCTTCGTTCGGATGTTCTTCGAGCCATGTGCCGACACCCTCCATAACCGCCTGTTCGACGACGGGGCGAACTTCGGAAGAGACCAGTTTATCTTTGGTTTGCGAGGAGAATTTCGGATCTGGTACCTTGACCGAAAGAACACAGGTCAGACCTTCGCGCATATCTTCGCCCGAGATCGCCAGGTCCTTTGCCTTTTTCGTCAGGCCGTTTTCTTCGGCATATTTGGTAATGAGACGTGTCAACGCCCCGCGGAAACCGGCCAAGTGCGTACCGCCATCGCGTTGGGGGATGTTGTTGGTAAAACACAACATGGTTTCATGATAGGAATCCGTCCATTCCATCGCGACTTCGACGGTGATAGCCTGACCTTGATAATTCACTGCGATTGACGGCTGGAATACCGGTGTTTTGTTGCGGTCGAGATACTGTACAAAGCTTTCGATTCCGCCCTCAAAGTGGAAGCGGACTTCCTGATGCTCTTCGCCGCGTTCGTCGCGCAGCAGAATGTTGACGCCAGAATTCAGAAATGCCAGTTCGCGCAGGCGGTCTTGCAACGTGCCAAAATCAAATTCAGTATGCGTAAAAATATCAGGAGATGGGAGAAACGTAACTTCCGTTCCGTTGCGACCTTTATGATCTTTAACTTTTTTGAGCGGAGCTTCGGCCTCGCCATTGCGGAAGCGCACAAACCATTCAGCCCCTTCGCGCCAGATGCGCAAATCCAGATGGTCGGAGAGTGCATTGACCACCGACACCCCCACCCCATGCAGGCCGCCGGAGACTTTATAGGAGTTCTGGTCAAATTTACCGCCTGCGTGAAGTTTAGTCATGATGACTTCGGCAGCCGAGACTCCTTCTTCAGGGTGAATGCCCACCGGAATTCCACGACCGTTATCGCGCACCGTCACCGACCCGTCGGCGTTGACCTGTACCAGCACTTCATCACAGTGGCCCGCCAAAGATTCATCGATTGCGTTGTCGACAACTTCGTAGACCATGTGGTGCAAACCGGTGCCGTCGTCCGTGTCGCCGATATACATGCCCGGGCGTTTGCGGACAGCATCAAGGCCGCGCAAAACCTTAATCGAATCGGCCCCGTATTTGGCGGCGGCTTCGGTGTTGTTTTGATCTGATTTAGTTTCAGTTTTGAGGGCATTTTCGGACATGGGATTTTCTCGCGAATTTTTATATTTTCTGCGGTTTTTGAATGGTTTTTATTTATAGCAGAACGGGGTAAAAAGACCAGCGAAAAAGCCGAGAAATACCCTTATTTTTCCGTGATTTTTTCGGCACAAATATCAAAAAAAGAGGAATTTTCAGGAACGCCCGCGAAGATTTCCGGTTCGGTTCCGGTCATCCAGACTTGGCCACCGATATGGGACAAAAGGTCATAAAGCGCATGGCGGCGGGCGGGATCAAGATGGGCAGCAACTTCATCCAAAAGTAGTAAAGGCGGCGCGCCGTGTTCGGCATTTATAAGGTCCGCGTGGGCCAGAACAATTCCGATCAGAAGCGCTTTCTGCTCGCCGGTTGAGCAGTCATGAGCAGGCATATTTTTGGCAGCGTAGGTTACATCGAAATCCGTGCGGTGCGCGCCGATGACCGATCCGCCTGTCAGCGCGTCTTCATCGCGGCGTGATTTCAATTCCGATTTGAAGCGGATTTCGATTTCCAGCGCCTTGTCTTTCCTCAGCCCCTCTTCCAGAAAACCTTTGAGTGTCAAGGCAGCGCGCGGAAAATTTTCCGAGGGGCGACGGTCACACACTTTTTGGAGCCGTTCGACAAAATCGTTTCTGGCGGCGGCAACGGCTACGCCACTTTCTGCCATTTGAGTTTCTAGCGAGTCCAACCACACCGGATTGGCATTGCCGTCTTTCAACAATTTAGAACGTTGGACCAGTGCGTTTTCATACCGCGTGATACGACCTGCGTGCCCCCCATCGAATGAAAAGACCATGCGGTCCAGAAAACGGCGGCGCGCGGAGGATGCGTCGATAAACAAACGATCCATTTGCGGGGTCAACCACAGGCAGGAAAAATATTCGGACAGCAGTGTCTGGCTTTTTGCCTGTTCTCCTTGAATATGCACAATGCGTTTATTCTTTTGCGGGTCTTTCGACGTTCCGACCTGAATGGGGCCAAACTGGGTTGTAACTTTGGCAGAAATCGTCCACGGGTCCGAGGTTTTGCGGCTTTGCAGATCGGGAAGATCAGCGTTGCGCATACCTTTGCCGGGGGAGAGGAGCGAGATGGCTTCGAGAATATTGGTTTTTCCCGCGCCGTTCGGTCCGGTCAGAACCACAAAGGACGAGGCCAGTCCATGAAGACCGGCCTCGGTATAAGAGCGGAAATTCCGCAAAATTATGTCGCTGATAAAGGTCATCCCACCCTAGATCACACGCGGAGCGGCATCAAAACGTAGAGCGAGCTTGGATCGCTTGTATCCTGAATGATAGTCGGCGCCGACGGGTCGGAGAGCGACAAACGGCAACCGCCTTCGCTGTCGACTTGTGAGGTGATGTCGAGCAAATAACGGGCGTTGAAACCGATTTCGATATCGGGCGCGTCGCTGCGGACTTCAATTTCTTCCTTGGCGGAACCAGCTTCGGGCGAGTTGGCCGAAAGCGTCATGGTTTTGCCGTTCAGCGTGATTTTCACTGCACGGGATTTGCCGTCGGAAATCGTCGAAACACGGTCGATCGCGCTTGAGAAGACTTTCGGATCAACTTCAACGATTTTGTCGTTGCCTTGAGGAATCACGCGTTCGTAATCAGGGAAGGTTCCGTCAATCAATTTCGAAGTCAAAACAATGTGGTCGAATTCGACGCTGACTTTGTTTTCCGAGAGGCTAATCTTGATTTCATCGGCGGCTTCTTCGAGCAATTTACCGAGTTCCAGAACCATCTTGCGCGGAACAATCACGCCCGGCATACCTGCGGCACCTTCGGGAAGCGGCATTTCAAAACGCGCCAGACGGTGACCATCGGTCGAAACAGCACGAAGCACTGCAACACCTTCATTTTCTGCGGCGTGCAGGTAGATGCCATTCAGGTAGTAACGGGTTTCTTCGGTCGACATCGCGAATTTGGTGCGGTCGATCAAAGCGCGCAAATCGGCAGCGCGGGTTGCAAACGTTACCGGGTAATCACCGCCACCAAAGTGCGGGAAGTCTGACACCGGCAGACAGCTCAGACGGAAATCGGAACGGCCAGAGCGCACGCTGATAAAGTTACCCGACGGGTCGAGTTCAATCGTGACTTTCGATCCGTCCGGCAGTTTGCGGATGATGTCGTGAAGCGTAACAGCCGGAACGGTCGTTTCGCCGGCCTTATCAACATCGGCAGCCAAAGCTTCAGTGATTTCCAAATCCATGTCGGTTGTGGCCAGCGAGAGCATTCCGTCGGCGGCTTTCATGCGCACGTTCGAGAGAATTGGAATGGTGCTACGGCGTTCAACAACACTTTGAACGTGGGCCAGGGCACGGAGAAAAGCGGCACGATCAATACTAAACTTCATCGGAAGAAATCCCTTTATAAAAAATCAACTGAATTGGATGCAAGGATTATAGCATATCGACGCGAGAGACCAATAACTCTCTGCAATTCTTTGAAGTTTTACACAGGTTCCAAGCACGGCGCCATAAGTTATGGCAATGGCGCCGCGAGGCGTTTTTTATTGAGTCAAGGTTCTGCGGAGGACGTCGACATCTTGTGCGAAGGATGGATCCTCGGCGATCAGCTCTTCGACCTTACGGACGGCGTGCATCACCGTGGTATGGTCGCGGCCTCCGAATTTCCGGCCAATTTCGGGCAGCGACCGTGCGGTCAACTGTTTTGAAAGGTACATCGCGACTTGTCTCGGGCGTGCGACCTGACGGGCGCGGCGAGCCGAGTGCATATCGGTGATGCGAACGTTATAATGTTCGGCCACGCGACGCTGGATCTCGTCAATCGTGATGCGGCGGTCGGAGGAACGCAGAAGATCCTGCAAGACGTCTTGTGTGGATTCGAGTGTGATCTCGGACTTCGTTACATCCGCGTGAGCAACGATGCGGTTCAACGCGCCTTCCAATTCACGAATATTCGACGTGATCTTGAGCGAGAGGAATTCCAGCACGGCATCGGAAACTATTGCCCCCAATTGCGCAGCACGCGCCTTCAGGATACCCAGACGCAAATCGTATGTGCTGGCGTGAATATCTGCCACCAGACCCCACGACATACGAGACCGCAGACGTTCATCGATGCCTTGCAGTTCGGTCGGGGCGCGGTCAGCCGCGATGATGATCTGTTTGTTCTGATCAACCAGCGCATTGAAGGTGTGGAAAAATTCTTCCTGAGTGGAATCTTTCCCTGCAATGAACTGGATGTCATCAATCATCAGCACATCAACCGAGCGGAAGATTTCCTTGAAGGTCATTGTATCTTGCGCACGGATCGCTTTTACAAACTGGTACATGAATTTTTCAGCCGAAAGATACATGACTACTTTTTCAGGTTGTTTTTCTTTCAGTTCCCAGGCAATGGCGTGCATCAGGTGGGTTTTGCCCAAGCCCACACCGCCATAGATAAAGAGCGGGTTGAACGGGACGTTACATTCGACCACGCGACTGGCTGCTGCGTGCGCCAGAGCGTTCGATTTGGCCACAACGAAAGTTTCGAATTTGAAACGCGGGTCGAGCGGCGAAGAAAGATCAAGTTTTTCAGCCAGTTCGTTGACGTTGGCTTTCAACGGTTTGGCGGCAGGTTCGGCCTCATCTTCAGACGAGACATGGCCGTGGACGACGACAATTTCCAAACGTTTGATTTCAGTATTCAGAGATTCACACATCGCACGGATGCGTTCGGCGTAGTGGGTCGCAATCCAATCCTTCATGAAGCGGGTCGGAACCGACACTTCGAGCGTGCCATGATAAGCGGCCTGCAATGACATCGGCTTCAACCAGCTGCGGAAAATGGCTTCGCCGAATTCCTCGCGCATTTGCGAATAGACCTTGTCCCACAATGCTTTGATTTCAGGTGTCGGATCAAACGTCTCAGGCGCCAATGCCTGACCATAGATTGAGACGACCGATGCTTGTTTTCCCCCGGACTCAGACATGTCCATTTTTCTCCCGTTTTTATTTATACAAAAATCACAACCTGCCGCACATCATTCACTCTTCGTGCTTTTGTCGGTTGTTTCCCCAACAGACCGAATTTTCGTCACTACTTCTCCGACGATCATCCGTTTCTGACACTTAACTCTATCTAGCCAATTTTTATTTTCTTTTTTTATGGGGGTCCATGCCGTTCTAAATTTCCAAGCATGACCATGTTGTCTGAATTCGGACAACAGAAATCCCTCACGAATTTCTTCGTTTCAGAGGTCTATTCCACTTCAGAAGAGGGGAACCCTCCTCTGAATCTATTTACTGAGATTTTGCCGCCTTGATACGGGCAGACAGACGTGACAGTTTACGAGAAGCTGTCTTCTTGTGAAGAATACCTTTCGCCACACCTTTTTGCAGTTCAGGCTGGCAAGCGGTCAAAGCTGCTTCGGCCTCGGCGACATTACCAGCGCCCAAAGCCAACTCAACTTTCTTAACGAAAGTACGAATGCGGTTGCGGTTTGCACTGTTAATAATTGCACGTTTAGCGTTTTGTCTTGCACGCTTTTTTGCCGAAACATGATTGGCCATAGGTCATACTCTTTCAGATAATAAAATTAGTTTTAAAGCTATTTGCTAACAGGGGATGTTTTAAGCCGAGTTATCCCCAGATGTCAAGAAACTTGGTTCAAAAAAAATTAAAAAAATTTGCTGGACAAAGGGGGCTTTTTAGTCCGTACGAGGGGAGAGGTCGAAAGTGGCCAAGACCCCACCATCAACTTTTCCAATAGTCACAGTAAGTTGCTCGCCGTTTCTGATAAAAAGGCCCGTTTTCCGCGCCACCCAGCCCAGTTCCGGCAAGACTTTGGTATAGTACCCCAAGACGTCATTTTCGGCTTTTTTTGGCGCAAAAACCACCGCCCGCACAATCTGTCCATCGGGGGCATCGAACACAAATCCTTCGTCTGGCACCTCTTCCATCCCCGCCATCATCGGGATATCCGGTATATTGCCGAGATAGGCCGTTTCCGCCCAAGCCCCGCGCAGCGGGGCCGAGAGGATAAAAATAAACACCAGAATTGTCAGGAATCGGGTCATAGACGGTATTCTATCGCTGTTTTTGCGGGCAGTAAAAGGTTGATCGCCCGCCTTGCACAATTCTTTTTATCCCGCCGGTTTTTTTAAGGTTGCAGGTGCAGTGCGGGCAGACCTTCCCCTCGCGATCGTAGACAGAAAAATGCATTTGAAACAGTCCGCGTTCGCCGCCGATATTGCGGTAGTCGCGCAGGGTACTTCCCCCTTCCTTGATTGCGTGTTTCAAAACTTTTTTTATGGCGGATACCAGTTGTTCCAACTCGGAAATTTTCAGCGTTTTTGACACACGACGCGGATCAATTTTCGCGAGAAAAAGCGACTCGCTCGCGTAGATATTTCCAACCCCCACGACGATTTTCTGGTCCATGATCGCCTGTTTAATCGGAACGGTTTTGTTCGCGAAAGTTTTTTGCAAATAGGCTGCGGAAAATTTTCGTGAAAGCGGTTCGGGGCCAAGATTTCTGAAGTAGGCCGAGTTATCGACCTCTTCTGTTTTTACGAGGTCGATCACCCCGAAGCGGCGCGGATCGCGATAGACAATTTCAGTTCCGTTATCGAGCGTGAGGCGCAAATGATCGTGCGTCTGTTTTGTCTTTTTCGCGTTTGCAAGTTCGGTGCGCAAGACACCGCTCATCCCCAGATGAACGACCAGAGTATGATCGTTATCAAGATCGAGTTTCATGTATTTCGCGCGGCGGGATGCCGCTATAACCTTGGCGTTTCGGAGCTTTGGCGCAAGGTTCAAAGGGATTTTATTGCGAAGCTTCGGGGTGTTTATTTTGACGCCCACAATGGTCCGATTCAGAAAAACTTGTTTCAATCCCGAGAGCACCGTTTCGACTTCGGGAAGTTCGGGCATTAGCGCAAACTCCAGACAATATCGGTTTGTGGCGCGTTGTCGAACAGCTCACCCAACAAACCTTCGATTCGGCTATATTCCGATTCCGGAATCGACCAGACCATCTTCTTTCCCTCGCCGGACAATCTCATCTCGAAATCATCGAACGGGATTGGAATAAATCTGAGCTGGCGGTTGTCGGGATCGGATGCGTAGCCCATATCCTTGCGCTGGGTTAGAGACAGAACATCGAAATCCAGCTTCCACTCTCCGCGAGCAAAATAACGAATATTGGGAGAGTCGTTGTCGATTACGATCCATTCGAAACGATCCCTTACAATCGAAAAACTCATAACATAGTGCTTGTGCGCTGCGGCCCACACCCCATTGGCCAGTACGGTCTCTACCGCCCCTGCCGATGGCGCCAGACGAACCTCCCCTTTGCGGATATCCTGTTCGCCCCGAGCGTATTTCAACGCCAGCCCCGCTGCAGAGGCGGCCGCCAGAGCCAGAACCAAAAGGATGACCAATCCCGCGGGCATTTTTCCAACGGACGCGCCCACCATCACCTTTATCAGGTGAAAGGGGTTGGACGGATCAGTTTTGTCGTCATCCGGGCTCTTAGGGGCTTTGGTCATGGATGTAATTTAATGGGCCTTGATCGTTTTCTCAACCGGGAGACTTTATTCATTCACAATAAAAAAGGCCGGATTTCTCCGGCCTTTCTCGAAAATTTCGGGGGATTAGAAGCCCATATCGCCCATGCCGCCCATCGCGCCAGCACCGGCAGCACCGGAAGCAGACTCTTCTTTAGGCAGCTCGCAGATCATGGCTTCGGTCGTAATCATAAGACCCGCAACCGAGGCTGCGTTCTGGAGAGCGGAGCGAACCACTTTCACAGGGTCGATGATCCCGGCTTCGATCAGGTCGCAGTAGTTGTCGGATTGCGCGTCGTAGCCGAAGGTCGTGCTTTTTTGTTCAAGCAGCTTCCCGACGATGATCGACCCTTCTTTGCCTGCGTTTTCAACGATCTGGCGGATCGGAGCCTGAATCGCACGGCGAACGATCTCGACACCGGCCTGTTGGTCGGCATTGTCGCCCTTGACCCCGTCCAGAGCTTTGGACGCGTAGAGAAGCGCGGTTCCGCCACCGGGGACGATCCCCTCTTCAACGGCGGCGCGGGTTGCGTGCATGGCGTCGTCTACACGGTCTTTGCGTTCTTTCACTTCGACTTCGGTTGCCCCGCCAACGCGGATCACAGCAACGCCGCCAGCCAATTTCGCCAGACGTTCTTGCAGTTTTTCGCGGTCGTAGTCGGAAGAAGTTTCTTCGACCTGAGCGCGGATCTGGTTGCAACGGGCCTCGATATCTTCATGAGAACCTGCACCGTCTACAATCGTGGTTTCATCTTTGCTGATGCGGATTTTCTTGGCCGTACCGAGCATATCGAGCGTTACGTTTTCAAGTTTGATGCCGAGGTCTTCGGAGATCACCTGACCTTTGGTCAGGATCGCCATGTCTTCCATCATCGCCTTGCGACGATCACCGAAGCCAGGAGCCTTGACAGCAGCCACTTTCAAACCGCCACGCAGTTTGTTGACGACAAGCGTTGCCAGAGCTTCGCCTTCGACGTCTTCAGCCACGATCAGCAGCGGACGACCCGATTGAACAACAGCTTCTAAGACCGGCAGAATCGCCTGAAGGTTCGAAAGTTTTTTCTCGTTCAGGAGGATGTAAGGATTGTCGAGTTCGCACACCATTTTTTCAGGGTTGGTTACGAAGTACGGAGACAAATATCCGCGGTCGAATTGCATACCTTCGACGACTTCAAGTTCGGTTTCCAGCGATTTGGCTTCTTCAACCGTGATCACGCCTTCTTTACCGACTTTTTGCATCGCTTCGGCCAATTTCTGGGCAATGTCGGCGTCGCCGTTAGCGGAGACAAAACCAACTTGTTCGATTTGCTGGTTGGTTTCGACCTTTTTTGCAGATGCTTTGAGCGATTCAACGCAAGCAGCCGTGGCTTTTTCGATCCCGCGTTTGATGTCCATCGGGTTCATACCGGCCGCAACGGATTTGATGCCTTCGCGGATGATGGCCTGAGCCAACACGGTTGCGGTGGTGGTGCCGTCACCTGCTTGGTCGTTGGCTTTGGAAGCCACTTCACGAACCAGTTGAGCTCCCATATTTTCAAAGCGATCCGCAAGTTCGATTTCCTTGGCAACGGAAACGCCGTCCTTAGTCGAGCGCGGTGCGCCGAACGAGCGGTCGATGATGACGTTACGGCCTTTGGGACCCAAGGTGACTTTCACCGCGTCGGCGATGGTATCAACACCGCGCAGCATTTTGCGGCGGGCTTCGGTTGCAAATTTAATATCTTTAGCAGCCATTATTTTTCTCCTTAAAAATTTTCTGTGTTTAAACTTAAGCGGCGATGACGCCCATGATATCGGATTCTTTCATGACGAGCATTTCCTTGCCGTCAATGTTGACTTCGGTTCCCGACCATTTCGAGAACAGGACGAGGTCGCCTTCTTTCACATCGAGAGGAACGACTTTGCCCGCTTCGTCACGACCACCGCTTCCTACGGCAACAATTTTGCCTTTCATCGGTTTTTCTTTGGCCGTGTCGGGGATGATGATCCCGCCAGCGGTTTTTGAATCCTCTTCAATGCGCTCTAACAAGACACGATCATGCAAAGGACGAAATTTCATGTTGTACTTCCTTTTTGTTTTTAAGGTTGATCCAAGCAGGAGCAGCGACTCTATTTTCCAGCTTTCGCCGCTCCCCCCTAATACTCTTGCGGGGCGTTTAGCACTCCCTCACAAAGAGTGCTAAACATATAGAAAGCTTGGTCCAAAAAGGCAAGAAATAGAGTCATTTAGCCCCCATCCACGCTTTTCCACCCCTCCTGTTTTGTATTATGTTAAAAATATCTTAATGCGATTTGTGGTAAGATGAGAGAATTGCGCCAGAAGAGCGCGACAAGACAGGAAACAGGAGGTTTGCTAGAATGGCCAATCTGATTACGCAACTCAACAATTACCGTCTGACGACGGCGCATATCATTTACCATCTGCCGGATCACCCGAAGTTGCTCCAGAGTTTTGTGTGGCAGGAATATGATTTGGCCCCGAAATTTCCAGAGCTTTCTAAGTTCCTGCAATTCTGGACGCGGGAGATCGACGGCAAACTCCATTCCGTTTATGTCGCAAGCAAAGAGATTATCACCCCGGGTGATCTCCGTTTTTACGACGCCGAGATTACCATTCAATAATCAGAAATTTCTAAATTCGAGCGTAAAATTTTGCGGGGACGGAATCGCCGCGATATCGATTGTGTTGTTCTGGTCCGGCAAATGTCCGAGCGTCCCGTTGTCATGGTGGCGGTAATTCTGCAGGTAGTAGGTTCCCTGATATTGTTTTTCTTCAAGGTCGGAGATGATTTGCGCGATATCCCCCTCTCCCATCAATCCGGTATGGATGGTGGTGCGGATTTCGAATTTTCCTTGTTGGTATTTACAAAGAAACCCAAGCGTCTCCTTAAACCTGTCCCACATGCGTCGCCCCGTACCCGTGACATTTTTAAATCGACAGGGCGAAGCTTTGTAATCAAGTGCCAGATAGTCGACCAGATTGTTTTCGAATAAGTCCCGTATCATTGCCGGATTGGTGCCGTTGCTGTCGAGTTTCACGTCAAAGTTTTTTTGCTTGATCTGTTTGAGAAAAGCGGGAAGCTCCTTGTAACAGGTGGCTTCGCCGCCCGAGATCACCACACCGTCGAGCAAGCCCCGCCGCGTGTCCAGAAAATCCAGAATATCCTCCGTGGTCTTGGCCCCCGCCCCCGTCACGATTTCCGGATTGTGGCAATAGGCGCAGCGCATATTGCATCCCGCAAACCAGACGACACAGGCCGTCTTCTGCGGGAAATCCAGCATCGTGAATGGGGTCAGGGAATAAACGGGGGACTCGTTCAACATGAAAACAAATCTTTCGATTCAATCCGGCCTTCCTTGAAGTGGAGGCGTTCCATATGTTCGCCTTTCTTGCCTGTGTTGAAACTCTCGACAGGACGGAAATATCCCATGACGCGCGTCCAGACATTGGTTGTCTCGCCGCAATGGGGGCAGGTCTCCTGTTCGCCTTTCAAGTATCCGTGCGTGGTACAGGTCGAAAAAACCGGTGTTACGGTGATATAGGGCATCTGGTAGGTTTCGATGACTTTTTTTACAAAGCGTTTGCAGGCTTCAGCATCTGAGAGTTGTTCCGACATATAGAGGTGCAGCACCGTTCCGCCTGTATATTTGCATTGGAGTTTGTTTTGCAAATCCAGTGCCTCGAACGGGTCTTCGGTATGGTGGGCCGGAATTTGCGACGAATTGGTGTAGTAGATATTATCCCCACATCCGGCCTGAAGAATTTTGGGGAATTTCTTTTTATCCTCTTTGGCGAAGCGGTAGGTTGTTCCTTCGGCGGGCGTGGCTTCGAGGTTATAGAGATTGCCGGTTTCTTCCTGGTATTCGACCATACGACCGCGCATATGATCGAGAATTCCAAGGGCCATATCAATACCTCGTTCATCGGTGATATCGAATTCATCCCCCGTGAAATTACGGATCATTTCGTTCATGCCGTTGACGCCGATTGTCGAGAAATGATTTTTGAGGAAGGGCAGATACCGCGCGGTATAAGGATACAGGCCGCGATTATACATGCTCGAAATAAAGGCGCGTTTTTTCTCTAACGTTGAATGGGATAAATCCATCAGACGGTCGAGTTCGGCCATCATTCCATCCCTATCGCCTTTAAATCTGAAGCCCAGACGCGCCATGTTGATTGTGACCACGCCGATTGATCCAGTCATTTCGGCGGAGCCGAACAGTCCGTTGCCGCGTTTCAACAACTCGCGCAAATCAAGTTGCAAGCGGCAGCACATGGATCGTACTGCACCGGGGGAGTAGGCTTCGGGGTTTCTGACCCGTTCACCTTTTTCGTTTATCATCCATTGGCTTCCGACGAAATTCTGGAAGTAGGAGGACCCGACCTTGGCCGAATTTTCGAATATGGCCTGCGCCACTTTGCTGTTCCACTGGAAATCTTCGGTGATATTGACGGTCGGGATCGGGAAGGTGAAGGGTTGACCAGTGCTGTCGCCCTCGGTCATGACTTCATAATAGGCGATGTCGATCATTTCCATTTCAGGAGCGAAATGTTTGAAGGTCAGGTCTTCGAGCGCGCGGATGCCCATATCGCGTTGTTGGGCGCGACGCAGCAGATCGTCGTTTTCAACATCTTTGAACAGGTGCAAATCATTTGCCGTGGGGAACTGGTCCTGTAGATCTTCGGGGACTGTGATATCGAGTGTGATGTTGGTGAAAGGCGATTGGCCCCAGCGCGCGGGCACATTCAGATTATAGACGAATTGGCGGATCGCTTTTTTGATTTCGTGGAACGGCAGATTGTCGGCGAATACATAGGGGGCCAGATAGGTATCAAACGAGCTGAAGGCCTGAGCTCCCGCCCATTCAGACTGCAAAATCCCCAAGAAGTTTGCCATCTGGCCCAAGGCTTCGCGGAAATGGTGCGGCGGACGGGATGAAACGCGACCATTCACGCCGTTAAAACCTTCGTTCAACAGCGCGCGCAACGACCAGCCCGCGCAATAGCCTGTCAGACAATCGAGATCATGGATATGCACGTCGGCGTTGCGGTGAGCGAACCCTTCTTCTGGGGCGTAGACTTCGTCGAGCCAGTAATTGGCGATGATTTTTCCGGCGACGTTGTTGATCAGTCCCGCATTGGAATAGCCGGTATTGGCGTTGGCCTTGATCCGCCAGTCGGAGCCGGACACATATTCGGATACGGCTTCGGAGCAATCGACTTTCGTCCCTCCCCTGCGGAGCGTTCCGTGATCCTCTGTGGTATCGGAAATGACAGAAAGACGGGCGGACGAGGTACTCATGCAAAAACTCCTGTGGGTTTTAAGGGTGTGGATTTTAGTAGACTCGGGCGCGGGGCCCCTTGGCGTGAAACACAATATGTTGTGTCATAATGAGTGTAAATTATCTATAGATTGATTTTAACCGGCGTTTTGCCGCATGTTTTCCCGCATGGGCCCCGCCCATATTTCAGAAAATCACCTCAATTTTTCAAATAAAATCAGTCTTTTTTAGATTAATCTTTTTTCGAACCGGGACCCATCGTGACCTTGAGACCGTCGAGCGCGTCGGACATCAATATCTGGCATGACAAACGGGAATTGTCCCCGACGCCGATGGCGTCTTCCATCAGACGGTCTTCTTCGTCTTCGGTTTTGGGATAGAGTTTATCCAGCCATTCTTCCGCAACATAAACGTGACAGGTTCCGCACAGGCACGCGCCGCCGCATTCGGCTTTGATGGGCAGACCATAATCACGGATAATTTCCATCACGCGCCAACCTTCGATGGCTTCGAGTTCGTGTTCGACCCCTTCAAAATCCGTGACATAGAGTTTCATTCTTTAGTCTCCTTTAGGAAGATCGTTCAACACACCTTTGACATGCGGCAGAATCGGTTTCATCGCCCACGCAAATCCAGCCGCTGTCACCAGTGCCACGCAAACTTCAAATACGGACCTGAGCAACAATACAATGAAATAGCCCAGCGTTTCCCCTGTATCTCCTGCCCCGTTTGTAATATTTATCACCACACGTTCCAGCATGGTTTCAACAAAAATAACCGGCGCCATGCAGCAGAAAAACAGGATGAGCAAACGGACGGACGGCATAAAGCCCGAGAGGGCCTTCATATAGTCCCTGACCGGCATCAGAACCGCGAAGGGAATGTAAAGCCACATAAAGCGCGACAGCCAAATGATCGTGGCAATTCCCGCCACCGTTGGAATAAATGTCAGAAAGGCAATCAACATATTTTGAATTTGCATGGAATTGCCGGAGGCGTCTTGGGTGGCCTCCATATCCCTGACCGCGCTCTGCGCCTGCTCGATTTCCTGAGGCGACGGCATCAATTCCATGATCCCGTAATTGACGGAGTAAGCAATCAGCCCCAGAAGAACATACACCAGAACCGAAGCGATGATGCCGCGTGCGCGATTCAGTAATTTGCCGATCACTCTTTCGTCCGGCGCTTCGGGCAGGATAACTGGCCAGCGTTCATCCATCAGCAAGGTTCTCAGGAATTGTGCCAGCACCCACCCTTGCGCAAACATCGCGGGCAGCATGATCAATCCCTGACGCAATATATTATCTTCGAGATCAAGTGCAAAAATCGCAATCGTGCAGGCAAATTTGATGAAGACCGGAATCGCGGCCAGACGCAAAAGATAGGCACGTTCTTTCCAGACGCGGTAGTACCCGTATCCGGCGGCGTCCATAATCTCGAATGAAAAACTGGGCTTTGCGTCCGACATGGACAGCACTATGCCACGCCGAGCTTGGTCTGTAAATCGCTTGACGAGGTGGTGTACTGGAAGCGCAATTTCTTGTCGGGATAGACGTAACGGAAGACCTGTTGGGCCGCCAAAGCCGCTTCGTGAAAGCCCGAGAGAATGAGTTTCAACTTGCCCGGGTAATAGTTAATGTCGCCGATTGCGAAAATGCCCGGTGTCGAGGTTTCGAATTTTTCGGTGTCGACCGGAATCAAGTTTTCGTGAAGGTTCAGGCCGAAATTTGCAATCGGTCCGAGTTTCATCGTGAGGCCGTAAAATGCCAGAAGCGTATCGCATGCGACGATTTCTTCGCCATTTTCTTTCGACTTAACTTTGAGGCCCGTCATGTTCGGGGCGTCTCCCTGAATCTCCGCAAGATCACAAATCTTCAGAGTCATTTTGCCTTCGGCAACCAGTTCGCGCATTTTGTTGACACTGTCTGGGGCTGCGCGGAATTCGTCGCGGCGGTGAATAAGTGTGACATGTTTCGCCAGCGGCTGGAGGTTCAAACACCAATCGAGCGCGGAATCTCCGCCCCCCCCGATCACCAGATTTTTATCGCGGAATTGTTCCATCTTGCGGACCGAGTAAAAGACCGCTGTGCCTTCATAGGCTTCAATGTTCGGCAACGCCGGTTTTTTGGGCATAAATGACCCACCGCCTGCTGCCACAATCACCACCGGCGCGATGATGGTTGTTCCGATATCTGTTGTGACCTTCCATTTACCGTCATCGGTTTTGGTGATGGACTCAGCCATCTGACCCAGATGGAAGGTCGGCCCGAAGGGTTCGATCTGTTTCAGCAGATTGTCGGTCAAGTCCTGGCCGGAAATCACTGGATAGGCCGGAATGTCGTAAATCGGTTTTTCGGGATAAAGCTCGGTGCATTGGCCGCCCGGACGGTCGAGAATGTCGATCAGGTGGGCTTTGATATCCAGCAAGCCCAGTTCGAACACGGCAAACAGGCCCACGGGTCCTGCACCAATGATGATGGCATCTGTCGTAAAATCTTTTTGATCGGTCATCTCTTTAGGTCCTTTGTAATTCCCTGCTGTATAGAAAGAAAATTACCTTTTGGGAAGGGCTCAATCCGCCGCATACAAAATTATTTAAAATCAATGCCTTCGCGGGTCAGGATATCGCGGTAAAAGGCCAGATAGGCGTCCACCGTCTGGTCCCTACCGAATTCGTCCTGAAAACGCATGTGTCCTGCTTCGGCCAGCTTTTCCCCGAGGGACGGATTGTCTTTAAGTGTCTGAATAGCGTGGCGCAGCCCCTCGACATCGTCGATTTCAAAAACCAGAGCATCTTTACCGTTTTTCACATATTGACGCGGGCCATCGGCGGTGCTGCAGACCAAGGGAGTTTTCTGCGCCCAGGCTTGAGCAAAGCTGTTGCCGAACGGTTCGAACCTCGAAGGAACCGCGCAGATATCCGCTGCCTGCAGCAATGCGGCGCGGTCGTTGCGCCAGCCCAGAAAATGAATCCGTTCCGTTACGCCCAGATCGAGTGCCAGAGCTTTAAGCTCCTGTTCCAACGGGCCTTCGCCAGCCAACCAGACGTGACAGTTTTCCACCTGCGCCGCCGCCTTGATCAGAACATCCAGTCCTTTGACCTGATGATAACGGGCGAGGCACAGAACCACACATGCATTTTCAGGCGTTTGCAAATCTTTTCTGTTTAATTGTTGATCCGGTTGCTCCATATCCGCGAAATTATTGATGTGACAGACCCGGTTTTCGGCGATGCCGTTATCCATCAGATAGGTGCGGATGTCGCCCGTGTTTGTTACAAAATAATCGGTGGTACGGAAATATTTCATGCCGTAATAACCACCCAGACGCGAAACCTTGAGATAGGATTTAGGTTCCGGCGATGCTGGTGTCTTGATGGCCGCGCGCGACATCCACGTCTGGACGATTTGCGGCTTGTAATCGGCAATGATTTTTTTCAGCTTCCAAGGTGTGTAGATATCCAGAGCACCGCCGAAGGGAAGCGTTTCGACATCCAGTCCCGCAGAGCGCAGTTTTTTCAGACGGTCCCTGTTGCTGCTTCTGAGGACAATCTTCTGATTCAGACCTTTTTCATGAAAAGCGAGGCATAAATCCTCGAAGGCTGTCTCGGCGCCGCCATTTGCGGCTCCGGCCATGACCTGCATGATCCTCATTGTTCTTCCGTCGTATTAAGAGGCTTATCCAGACCCAGTGTTTCGTTCAGAAGTTTGACCAGTTCCTTCTGCGTGTCACTCATTGTATCTTTCAATTTCAGACATTGGTCCTTTTCCGTGACCGGAACGGATTCCACTCCCTGATTGCGATACAGAATGGCTTCATCAAACATTTTGAGATATTTGCGCACGCGGGACGGTGCTGAAAAATCCTGAAGCAAAATCATTTTATCGAGTTTGTTGTTCGCATCCTTCATCGTCGGACGCAAAGCATCTTTCCATTCACGCAGGCGCTTGTCCATGTCATCCTTGATGTCGGGATTTTTTTTACCGCAGGCATCGACGGCGCGCGTGACCGACATCTGGACATCCTCAACGGCGCGAATGGTGCGATAGCTGGTTTCAATGGCGTTGAACTGCAGAGCTTGATTGTCATTCAGGTCTGCGGTCATGACCTTGGTCGCTTCATCAAGGCGGGTCAGAGGCGTGTCTTCTTTTTTCTGCCCCGCTTCCTTTTTGTCGTCAGCCCACGACGGTGCAGACAACAAAAAAAGAAGAGCCCCCCCCAGAAGCGCAACAAGTTTCAGCGATCCGGACGATATTCCGATCATACGCTTTCTCCTATTCGATAAGACGATTCCACCAGCCTTTTTTCTTGCCCGTGTCCGAGGATGGGCCTTCATCAGGCGTTCCGACATCGTTCGACGGCTGTGTATTCACAAAAGTCTGGGCCACAGAGTCATCGACCGCTACCGGTTCAGCAGCAGGTGCAGATTCAGTTTCTTTTTTAGAGTCGGATCTGCGGGAGCCGAACCGTTTGGCTTCGAACGATTTTTTCTGGGGCTGAGCAGCGACAGGCGCTTCGGTTTCTTCTGCTGGTGCGATATTTTCTTCCTCGCTATTTTCGGTACGAGGTCTACGTCCGCGACCACCACGACCACCGCTGCGTCCGCGAGATGCGTCGTCGTCACGATCTCGCGATTTGCCGGAGCGGTTATTGCGACCGCGGCCACGGCGTTTTTCACCCTCATCAGACTCTTCAGACGCTTCACCACCCTGCCCTTCGCTTTCTTCGGCGGCATTGCCTGCGGTCTCTGGCGCTTCGCGGATTTCATCTCCCTCTTCGTCATCTTCATCCGCATCGGACGGAGAGGCTTTCACCGTTTCAAGTTTGTAGCCGGTCGGGGCCAGTTCCTCGTCCACGCGGACAAAGACCTTGAAACCGTAACGGCGCTCTATATCGGCGAGCATTTCGCGTTTCTGGTTGAGGATATAAAGCGCAATCGCATTTGGCACCGACAAGAACACCTGAGAGGCACGGGCGTGAATACCTTCCTCCTCCAGTGCGCGCAGTGCCAGAATGGTGGCCGAGTCGACGGTGCGGATATTGCCGACACCTTTACAATGCGGGCATTTTTCGAATTGAGCTTCAGTCAGGCTCGGGTTCAGACGTTGGCGCGACAGTTCCATCAAACCGAAGGACGAAATCCGTCCAACCTGAATGCGGGCGCGGTCGGTCGAGAGCGCTTCGCGCAGTCTCCGTTCTACCTTGCCGTTATTGCGGTGTTCTTCCATGTCGATAAAATCGATGACCACCAGACCGCCCAAGTCACGCAGACGCAATTGTCTTGCGACTTCATCGGCGGCTTCGAGGTTGGTCTTCAGGGCTGTTTCCTCGATATGGCGTTCCTTGGTCGCGCGGCCGGAGTTGACGTCGATCGACACCAAAGCTTCGGTCGGGTTGATAACAAGGTATCCACCTGATTTCAGTGTGACAACCGGTTCGCCCATTTCGGCAATCTGGTTTTCGACCTGATAACGGTGGAAGAGCGGAATTTTTTCGTCTTTATAATGTTTCACTTTTTTGACACTGGACGGCATCAAGAGCTTCATGAAGTCTTTGGCTTGTTTGTGACCGTCGTCGCCTGCAACCTGAATTTCCTCGACGTCAGAAGCGTAGATATCACGCACGGCGCGTTTGACCAGATTGCTTTCTTCGTACACCAGCGCGGGTGCGGAAGATTGCAAAGTCAGATCGCGGATGCTGTCCCACAAGCGCATCAGATAATCGAGATCGCGTTTGATTTCATCCTGTTCGCGCTCGACACCGGCAGTGCGCAGGATCACCGACATGCCGTCAGGTGTTCCCAATTCGCGGAGGATTTCACGCATGCGTTTGCGTTCGGCAAAGCTCGCGATTTTGCGGGAGACCCCGCCGCCGCGCGGGCTGTTGGGCATCAGGACGCAATAACGGCCCGGCAGAGACAAATAAGATGTGACGGCAGCGCCTTTGTTGCCGCGTTCTTCCTTTTGCACCTGGATCAGCATGATCTGGCCGCGTTTGATGACTTCCTGAATTTTGTAGTTGCGATGAAGCGACGGGCGGAATGGTTGATCGCTCTCGACTCCTTCGCCGCCCAGAATTTCAACCGAGCGGTTTTTCATCGGACGACGACCACCGCGACCGCCATTGTTGTTGCGGCCACGTCCGCGCGAGAAGCGTCCGCGACGACCGTTGCGGTGTTTTTCACGTGCTTCCTCTTCGGCAGCCAGCGCCAATTCATGATCGACTTCTTCGTTGTCAGCATGGAAAGCCACCCAGACCGAGCGCTTTTTCACGCCGTTCTCGGAATGGCGGTAATGAAGGCGGACACGCACGACATCTTCGCGGGCTTTAGCCGCTTCTTCAATCTTGATCGCCAGATCCTGATCGAAGGCCAACGATTCTTTTTCATCGGTTGCCAGAATTTCAAGTGTTTCAGGATTGATTTCCGTGACACCGCGATAAACGAATTTGTGATGAACGGCCGGTTTTTCTTCACCCTCTTCGTTCCCCTCACCTTCCTCGGCGGATTCCTCCTGGGTTTCAGCGCCGGATTCTTCATCTTCCGACTCTTCTTCGTCGTCTTCGGATTCTTCTTCGGCTTCAGCTCCCAGTGTTACGATTTCTGCATCAGCCGGAGTGCCTACGATTTCAGGAAGACCTTCGCCCTCTTCGGCCTGCTCCTCTTCAGCGGAAGATTCTTCTTCGCCTTGTTGTGATTTTTTGGCTTTTGCCGCTGCTTCGGCCGCCAGAGCCGCTTCTTCTTCGGCGATGGCCGCTTCTTCTGCTGCTATTGCAGCTTCGTATTCCGCCTGTTGTGCAGCCACAAGTGCTTCACGGTCGGCAATTGGGATACGGAAATAATCAGGGTGAATTTCCGAGAACGGCAAAAACCCGTGGCGGTTACCGCCAAAATTCACAAAGGCGGCCTGCAAGGACGGTTCAACCCGCGTGACCTTGGCAAGAAAAATGCTGCCCTTTAATTGTTTTCTCAGCTTGCTTTCGTAGTCAAATTCAACAAGTCTGTTTCCATCTACGACGGCAACGCGCGTCTCTTCGGCGTGCGTTGCATCGATCAACATCCGTTTTGGCATAGTAATTGTAACTCCCGGTACGGCGTACGGGCGCGCAGCAGTCTTTAATGCGACGGATAAAGACAGTGCGGGCACTGGCCGCACATCTCAATGATTTAAACTATCGTCCTGAATTTGGCCTTTTTCTTCAGTCTGTTAGAGAAGGCAGGGTCTTCGCGTTACTTACCCTTTTTTCTCTCCAGATGGGCCAGAAAGCCAATTTCTCAGGACTTTCCTACCTTACGCCAGTGCTAGCGAAACCTTTCATCGATTCAAACGCGTGCTAAAACTCCGGCGGTCGCAAAATGACATTATATGGGTTGAGATGTTTTAACAATCAAAAAATGTAAATTTCAGCTATTCCGTGCTTTATGCACCCCTTCCATTTTTGTGATTATGCAAATCTACTGCGAATCGCCTGCCTGTGAGGTCTGCAAGATCGGAGTTTTCATTTTCCAAGGCGATGTATTAGAGTGATTCTTATTAAATCAATCCGCCCCGACCATTCGGCTTCGAGGCTTTTGTTTGTGCTTGCCCTATGATTCGTCCTGTCCGCTCTGTTTTTCTTTCTCTTTTGTTCCTGGTGCTGCTGGCCGCGGTCCAGAGCGCCTTTGCGCTGGATATCAAATCCGTCAGGTTCGGTGCACATCCAGACAAGCAACGCGCCGTGATCGAACTGACTGCGCCGACCCAATTTCGCGCCTTTATTCTCGGTGGTCCCAACCGGATCGTGATTGATATGGATGACTTCGCATGGAAGGCCGGAACCATTCCCCACGCGCAAGGCGTGTCGGTCAGCGACGTGCGATTCGGCTCTCTCGGTGGTGGCAAGGGACGGTTGGTGTTTGAAACCAATTCCCCCGTGATGATCCAGTCCGCTTTTCTTCTCCCTAAACAGGGCAGTCAACCGGACCGGTTGGTTGTCGATTTTCAAGCCACCAGCGCGACCATCTCTTCCGAGGCCGGATCGCAGGTGATGGGCAATATGCGCGCCTCAGCCCCCGAACAATCATTCGACATTGCATCGGCCTCAATCGGCGGCATTCCATTGCCACCGCGCAAAGGACAGGTTTCTCCGCCTGCCCGTTCGCAAACCTTTATTCCTCCTGCCCAAAAACCTCTTGTCATTATTGATGCCGGTCATGGCGGTCAAGACCCCGGTGCGCGCGGGGCCAACGGCATGTATGAGAAAACCATCGTTCTGGCTGTGGCACACGAGTTGCGCAAACAATTGGAAGATAGCGGCAAATACCGTGTGAAGATGACCCGCGAAAGCGATGTCTTTATTCCGCTTCGCGGGCGTGTGAATTTTGCGCGCAAAAATAAAGGTGATCTGTTTATCTCTCTTCACGCCGACTCGATCCGGGATTCGAACGTAACCGGAGCTTCGGTTTACACGCTGTCCGACAAGGCTTCGGACAAGGAAACCGAGAAGCTGGCCGAGCGGGAAAACAAATCCGATCTGATTGCGGGTATTGATTTGTCCCATCAGGAAGATGACGTAGCCAATATCCTGATTGACCTCGCCGCACGCGATACGATGAACCAATCAAAATTTCTGGCCAATACCGTCGTTCAGCATTTCCGGACCAACAGCATCAAAACTCTTGAAGGAGCTCACCGATCCGCCGGATTTGCCGTCCTCAAAGCCATGGATATTCCCTCGATCCTGATCGAGATGGGATATCTGACCAACCGCGGGGAAGTCGAGCGGCTCAGTTCCCCGCAACACCGTCAGAAAATTGCGGCAACCATCAAGAAATCCATCGACGCGTATTTCCAGAAGACATCCGCATAATCCCCGCCCCTTCCTTTTTTATAAAAATTTCCGGTTTTGGCAAAATGAGGGATTGAATCAGCTAAGTTTGTGATTTACCTTGTATCTCTCTCATTCTCTTGGAGGAGATACTTTTTTAACGTTAAAAAATAATGAGGTCCTAAAATGAAAGCACTTCTCGCTACCGTTTGCCTGCTCGGTTCCACTCTGGCTCTGGCCGCTTGCGACACCACCGGTCAAGGTTATGTTGACACCCAGCCTCCTTACGCTTCCGAGCGTACCGCTGGCGGTCAAACTGCTGCTGCTCCTGTAGCTAGCGCAGAACCAGTTTTCGAGAAAAAAGTTACGAAGTAATTCGAAACTCGATTTCTGTTACAAAAAGGCCACTTCACTGTGGCCTTTTTTATTCCCGCGTTTTTCCCTCTTGAAGAGTCTCAGCAGCTCGATTATTCACACTGTCTGAACATTCCATTCACGGAGAACAAGAATGAAAAAAGTCGTACTGTCCCTGTGCCTTTTGGTGTCGACCCTGGCTCTGGCTGCTTGCAGCACCGCCCAGTCTTCCGACGTTGACAGCGCAGCACCGGTTTTCGAGAAAAAAGTTACGAAGTAATTTTTTGACCGATTTCCAATTAAAAAGCTGAGCTAACGCTCAGCTTTTTTTATGGTTTCGGTTTTTGTTGCAATCGGGATCGGATAACCTTTGCGGTCTTTCACCACTTGTCGGATTTTTTGCCAATCCAGCTTTTCGACATCCGGTCCTGCCACCCGCATAATGTAAGCCAGATCGCGTTCGGACAATTGATAATCGGGTATCGCCCCTTCGCGTTCCATCAATGTCGCCTGTTCCTGAGTCGGGTGAACTTCAAGGAAGAGACGGTCGCCAATCCATGCGGCCTTGATAGGTTGATCGACCACGGTGACTTTCGTTCCGGCGGGGACCATCTGGTAAACTTGCGTAATATCTTCTGGGAACATACGGATACATCCGCTGCTCACGCGGCGACCAATCCCATAAGGTTTGTTGGTGCCATGAATGGCAACGGTCGGAAACCCAAGGTAAAGCGCATGGGACCCCATCGGATTTTCGGGTCCGGGGGGAACGGAAACTGGCAGAGTCGGGTCTTCTTTTCTCATCCGTTCGGTCGGCGTCCATGTCGGGCCTTCTTTTTTGCGGGTGATTGTTGTTACACCCACGGGAGTCCTCAACCCGTCACGACCGATGCCAATCGGAAATGTTTTTGGGGGGTCGTAAGGAGACTGATAGTAATACATCCGCATTTCAGCAAGATTGATGACAACACCCTCATGCGGCGCATTGGGAAGAATATTCATGGTCGGAACAATCACATGCGCCCCTGCTCCCGGAATCCACGGGTCCAAGGTCGGGTTGGCTGCGCGCATCTCGACAAAGCCAACATCATAATCGCGGCCAATGTGGACGAGTGTATCTTCATAGCCTGCGGTCACTTCCTGCATCTGACCGATATAGGGATCGGTGAATTTATGCATGGCAGGTTTTGCGCCGACACCTTCTTTTGCCGGTGCAGACGCGGCAGCAGCGCCACCGGCAAAAACCAGTAGAGCGGGTAGAGTTACAAGAAATCTGAATTTTCCGGTTTTCATTGTTGGTCTAGTCTCACATTTTCTCGAATTTGGCGGCAACACTGTCCATAAAGGCCTCAGTTGTCAAATAGTTCTGATCCTTGCCGATGAGAAGGGCTAAATCTTTTGTCATATCACCATCCTCGACAGTTTCAATACAAGCTCGTTCGAGTTTCTCCGCAAAACGTACCAGTTCGGGCGTGTCATCAAACTTCCCGCGATATTTCAGCCCTTGAGTCCATGCGAAAATCGAGGCAATCGGGTTTGTCGAGGTCGCCTCGCCTTTTTGATATTGGCGATAATGGCGCGTGACTGTGCCGTGGGCGGCTTCGGCTTCGACAATCTGTCCGTCGGGCGTCAGAAGAACGGAGGTCATCAGACCGAGCGATCCGAACCCTTGAGCCACGACATCGGACTGGACATCGCCATCATAGTTTTTACAAGCCCAGACCATCCCGCCATTCGATTTGACGGCAAAGGCCACCATATCGTCGATCAGGCGGTGTTCATAAGCGAGGCCTTTTTTGTCAAAGTCCGTTTTGAATTCTTGCTCGTAAACCCTTTGAAATATCTCGATAAACTTTCCGTCATAGGCCTTGAGGATGGTGTTTTTGGTGGACATATAAAGCGGCATGTTACGCGCCGTAGCGTAATTAAAGCAAGCCCGTGCGAACCCCTCAATCGAGGCATCGACGTTATACATGCCGAGCGCCACGCCCGGCCCCTTAAAGTCGAACACATCGTAAACTTGTGCAGGACCACCATCGGCGGGCTGGAAGGTCATGGTGAGTTTACCCGCCCCAGCAACCTTGAAATCGGTCGCCTTATACTGGTCGCCGAAGGCGTGACGGCCAATGATAATTGGACTAGTCCAACCGGGCACATAGCGGGGGATGTTCTTGCAAATGATCGGTTCGCGGAACACCGTGCCATCGAGAATGTTACGAATCGTACCGTTTGGCGATTTCCACATTTTCTTGAGGCTGAATTCGGTCACTCGAGCCTCATCCGGCGTAATCGTTGCACATTTGACCCCGACGCGGTGGGTTTTTATGGCATTCGCGGCATCGATTGTCACCTGGTCGTCGGTGGCGTCACGGTTCTGGACCGATAGGTCGAAATATTTCAGGTCGATGTCCAGATAAGGGTGGATATAGCGGTCCTTGATCCATGCCCAAATGATGCGGGTCATCTCGTCGCCGTCGATTTCAACTATTGGATTTTTGACTTTAATCTTGGGCATTGGCTTCCTCAACCTAATCTTTAAAACTTAAACGGTTTCGCAGTTTACAGTAAAAGCCCCTGAAACTAAAGGGGGATTACCCATTTTCAGCTTTCGGGGCGGGTTGCCAAGTTCACTCCGATCTTCTAAGAATAAGGTCCAGTTTTAGGAGAGTGTCATAAATGAGTGATTTATTTCGTGAAGTTGATGAAGCGATGCGCGTCGAGCGCATGAAGCGCCTGTGGGAGCAGCACGGCAACAGTGTGATTTTTCTGGCGGCGGCTCTGATTATCGGGACGGCGGCCAATTCGGGTTGGAAAACCTATAAAACCCATCAGGCCAAACAACAGACGTCGTCGATCATCGAAGCTTTGAAAAGCGAGGATGCGCCGGAGAAGCTCGAACCGCTGACCACTGCGCTCAAAGGTCCGGGAAAAGCTCTGGTCGCGCTTGACGCCGGCGCGATGGCCCTCGAGAAACAAGATTTCGACAAGGCTATGGGGTATTACGACCTGATCGTCAAAGACAAATCGGTTCCGCAGGATTTACGCGATCTGGCTCTAGTCCAACTGGTTTCCGTTCAACTCGACCATAAAGGGGATATGACGGGGGAAGAGTTGCTTAAGGCGATCGCTCCGGTTGCAACGTCGGACAAATCGTCATGGCGTTCTCGCGGATTGATGCTTTCGGTGCTGATCAAAGCGCATAAAAACAAGGATTACAAAGGCGCACTGTCTGACCTCGCTCTACTCTCCGCCGATCAGACCTTGCCGCCTTCAATGATGACGCAGGTTCAAGCCCTTCAGGAAGTTTATAGTTACAATCTGGCTCATGTCGAGACCAAGGAGTAGTTACCATGATGACACGTTCCCTCACTGCCCTTTCTCTTTGCGTTATGACTGCCGGACTGATGTCGGGGTGCAGCTGGTTCGAGGATGAAAAGAAAGTTCCTCTGCCCGGAGAACGGATTTCCGTCTTGCAGCTTCAAAGAGGTTTGGAGCCAACCGACGTTGCCGTGCAAGGCGAAGGTTTTATTGCCCCCGAAGCGTGGCAGAACGAATACTGGCCGCAGGCCGGCGGATACCCGACCCACGCCATGCTACATGTTGTCCTTTCCGACAAGTCGCTTGAGAAAGTATGGAGCGCAGATATCGGCGACGGCAGCAGCGACGAGGCCCCATTGACCGCGCAACCTGTTGTCTTTGAAGGCACAGTTTATACGCTTGATACCGACTCTGAGGTTAGCGCGTTCGATCTCAAGAGCGGCAAACGCCTGTGGAAAAACGGCATTCGTCCCAAATTCGAGGATGAGGAAGTGATCGGCGGCGGATTGGCCGCGTCCAAAAATATCCTCTATGTCACCAACGGATATCGCGAATTGATCGCCATGAACCCGAAAGAAGGTGGCATCTATTGGCGGGCCACCTTGCCCTCGCCTTCGCGCGCGGCCCCAACCATTTTGAACGAAACTGTTTATGTGCTCACTGTCGATAACCAGTTGCTAGCACTGGAGGCAGCGACCGGAAAACGCAAATGGGATTATGAAGGAACAGCAGAGACTGCCGGTCTGGTCGGTGCAGCCAGTCCCGCCGTCAACAACGATATCGTCGTTACGCCATTGTCTTCGGGAGAGTTGACAGCCCTTCGCGTTGAAAACGGATCGGTGGCGTGGAGCGACAACCTTTCGCCGATGGTCAATACAGGCGGAGCCGCATCACTTCCCGATATCCGTGCATTGCCCGTCATCGACAAAGATCTTGTTTTTGGTATCAGTTACGGTGGAAAAGTCGTGGCCATTGAACAGCGTACTGGACACCGCGTCTGGCAGCGCGATATCGGCGGCGCCAAATCGCCATGGGTTGCGGGCAACATGATCTTTCTGATTTCATCAGATTCAGAACTTGTGTCGTTGAGCCGCGACACAGGCTCGTTGTTGTGGGTCAAGAATCTTTCCGATTACCTCCAAGAAAAGGAAGATCAGGACCGCAATTCCTTGTTGTGGTATGGACCTGTTCTGGCGGGCGGGCGGCTGATTGTCACATCGCCTGAAGGTGCTGTCCTTGAAATCTCTCCCAAGGATGGAACATTGATCCGGCTGCTTAATACCGGTGATGCGGTTGCTGCGCCTCCGGTGGTTGCGGCAGGTACGTTGTTCCTGTTGCACAAAAACGGGACGCTTAGCGCCTGGAAATAAAAAGAAAAAGTCAGGAAAATTCTATGCTGCGCATTGCCATTGTCGGCCGTCCGAATGTCGGGAAATCAACGCTGTTCAATCGTTTGACGGGCAAGCAGCTCGCCATCGTCGATGACACGCCCGGAGTTACGCGTGACTGGCGCGAAGCGGACGGGCGGTTGCTCGACCAGAAAATCCGTTTGATCGACACGGCAGGTCTCGAGGAAAAATTCGACGACAGTATGGAAGCGCGGATGCGCAAGCAAACCGAGCTGGCTCTGAAGCACGCCGATGTTATTTTGTTTGTGGTTGACGGGCGGGCGGGCCTGACCCCGATGGACGAGCATTTTGCCAAGTGGCTTCGACGTCAGAAAAAACCCGTCTTGCTCCTCGTCAATAAATGCGAGCAGGACAAAGTTCTGGAAGAAGCGCGTATGGAAGCGTTCTCTCTCGGTCTAGGCGATCCGATTGCGATGTCGGCGGCGCACGGTATCGGAATGGATGAACTTTATGCACGCCTCATCCCCCACTTCCCTGCCGAAGAGGAAATTGTTGCCGAAGAGAATGACGGGCAAAAATTCTGGAGCGAGGAAGATCTTGACCGTCTTGAGGGCGACGAGAGTTTCGAGTTTCTGGATCTGGCGGATGAGGAAGAAGAGTCCGGCATTCTTTCCGAAAAACCGATCCGCATTGCGTTGGTCGGACGCCCCAACGCGGGTAAATCAACTTTGATGAATGCCTTACTAGAAGAAGACCGCGTGATTACCGGACCGGAAGCGGGTTTGACACGCGATGCGATTGCCGTGGACTGGATGTGGGGCAACCAGAAATTCCGGTTGGTCGATACCGCAGGGCTGCGCCGTAAATCGAAGATCGAGAAAAAGCTTGAGAAAATGGCCGTCGATGACACACTTCGTGCCATTCGCTTGTCGCAGATTGTTTATCTGTTGGTCGATTCACAAATGCCACTCGAGAAACAGGATTTGCAAATTGCCGATCTGGTGATCCGTGAAGGACGCGTGCTGGTGATCGGCATCAACAAGTGGGATCTGGTCAAGGACCGGACCGAAAAACTGGAAGAGATCAAAGACATTTTGAAAAATTCTCTGGCGCAGGTTCCGGATATTCCGCTGGTCACTCTGTCCGCTTTGCGCGAGCAAAATCTCGACAAGTTGATGGACGCAGGCATCACCGCCTATAAAACCTGGAACAAACGCGTATCTACTGGAAAGCTCAATCGCTGGCTTGAAAAGAAGACATCGCAATATCCGCCGCCGCTGGTCTCGGGCCGCCCCAACCGTTTGCGGTTTATGTCGCAAATCAATACGCGTCCACCAACTTTTGCCGTGTGGGTGTCAAAGCCTGACGATTTGCCGGATACCTATAAACGCTATCTGATCAATGCGCTGCGGCAGGACTACGATCTCGGCGGCGTGCCGATCCGCATTCTTCTGAGAAAGAGTAAAAATCCGTTTGCCGAATAGCGCCTAGTGCGCCGTGTCGTTGACCGGAGAAACACTGGCTAGAAGCATCCTGAAGACTTCGGTGTTTTCCGCCCAAGCTTTGAGATCTTCATTGCGGCTGATCGTCAGGAGCCGGATAAAATAATACCGCCCTTTGGTTTCCATTACCGCAAACCAGTATTCATAGTCTGCCAGTTTTTTATTGGTCATGTTATCGCCAGAAAACTGTCTATATCTGACAAGTTCATTTGCCGGAGGAATAATGTGGTAGACCTTTACGTCAACCGAGGTCACAAGATTATGCACCTTCACATTCTCCAGATCGGCGATTTTATCCCCCAATATCAGGCCGTTTGCCTTCAACGCCGCACCTATATCCGTTACTTCCTTTTCAACCGTAGTTCCGATAAATTTTGACACCATCGTGACATCAATCCGGCCGTTCAACTGGTGGCTCTGGATATCCTTACGGTCCTCCGAAATAAATCCGCGAACGTTAATGACTGAAGCTTCCATACGGTCGATTGTGTCCAAATCCGGCGTATAAAGCAGCCAGCTTTCCGGATAGTTGAATTTTGCAATATCTACAAACGTATATACATTGAGGGCAACTGGCAAAGTCCGCTCAGGGGAGAGAAGATGATAATCCGCCATGGCTGCGATTTGGAGATCCTTCTCCACTTCGTAATTGTCCTGGTGAACCAGATACTCGGCCAAGATGATTTTTTTGCCGGAGCGTTGAACGACCGACCGCGCGACCATGGGCTCCCCATCTTCAAACAAAGTATATTGGGCGTCCATCCGGTTGTCTGAAAGTTCCGTAATCCCTTCGGGAGAAAATCCCATTTGCAGTGTATAAAGACTGAACCAGTTTTTGAGCGAGATCAGATTGTTGATTTCTATACTGCGGACACGAAACTCGCTCCGGTATTCCAGACGGGGAGGGCTTACAAAGCGCAGCAGGGTTTTAAAAATATCCGTTCCATCCGTTGAACCATCTTCATTCTTGCCACCAGGAAGCTCACCTATGTCTTTTTTTTCATCATAACGAACCCAGCCCCGCGGCAATCGCACTTCCAGTGCGAGACTCTGGTCGTCTTCCGGCGTTTCCCGATGGACCTCCATCTCTTTGTAGATTTCCTCTTTGGGTCCCGATAGTTTATATGACAAACTGGGGGCGTCATCGGTTCCGCTGAACGCGAAAGTCGGCATTCCCGTCCCTGTTACAAGAAGGGTGGCTGTTCCCAGGATTAAACCCCATTGCCCAATGCGTTTCACCAAAACCTTGTACCCCTTTGTTATTCTATGTCTTCCTGTTGTTTTTCAGGCGATTCTGTGGTCAGATAGCCCCCATTCAGGCCACCACCCAGATTATACCAAAAAAGTTAAGAAATATGAGCGATTTGTTTTCTTCCGGTTCTTCCGCCAAAAAGAAGTCTTCTTCTACCAGCTATGACGCATCGGACATTGAGGTTCTGGAGGGGCTGGAGCCTGTCCGCCGCCGACCGGGGATGTATATCGGCGGCACGGACGAGGCCGCCATGCACCATCTGGTGAATGAAATCCTAGACAACTCGATGGACGAGGCTGTGGCGGGTCATGCCAACCTGATCGAAATCAAGCTCTGCAAAGACAACAGCGTTGTCATTTCCGACAACGGGCGCGGTATTCCGGTCGATCCGCATCCGAAATATCCGAAAAAATCCGCTTTGGAAGTTATTCTGACCGTTTTGCACTCGGGTGGGAAATTCTCGAACAAGGCCTATCAGACTTCGGGCGGTTTGCACGGGGTCGGGATTTCGGTGGTCAACGCGCTGTCCGACGATATGAGTGTCGAGGCTGTGCGCGACGGCACGATTTACCGCCAGTCTTTTTCAAAGGGTCATCCGGCTTCGAAACTCGAAACGGTCGGCAAAGCCCCTAAGGCGCGGCGCGGCACGTCGGTGCGGTTTCACCCCGACCCTGAAATTTTCGGCAAGCAGCTTTTTTCGGCGCGCAAGATTCACGATCTGGCGCGATCCAAGGCCTATCTGTTCCGTGGCGTCGAAATCAAATGGTCGTGCGATCCGGACGTTCTGTTTGCCGATTCAAAAATTCCGACCGAGGCCAGTTTCCACTTTCCGAACGGGTTGCTTGATTACCTCAATACGGCGGTCGAATCCGAATCTGTTCTGATCCCTGAAGCGTTCCATTGTCAGGCCGAGTTCGCCGATGGCATCGGACGCGTTGAATGCGCGATTACGTGGCTTGCCGAAAGCGACGGGTTTACCAAGTCCTATTGTAACACGGTCCCTACTCCGCAAGGAGGGACACATGAATCGGGTCTCCGCACCATGCTGTTGCGCGGAATTAAAAATTATGGCGACCTAACCTCCAACAAGAAAGCCGGACAGATTACGGCGGATGATGTGTTGGGTGGTGCGGCTGTGATGCTGTCCGTGTTCGTTCGCGACCCGCAATTCCAAGGGCAGACGAAAGACAAGCTGGCGACTGCGGAAGTTACGCGTCTGGTCGATAATGCACTTAAAGATTATTTCGACCATTGGCTGACCAGCAATCCGGCGCGTAGCACGTCGTTGCTCGAAGCCTTTATCGACAAGGCCGAAGAACGCAAGCGCCGCAAAGATGAAAAAGAAATGTCGCGCAAAACGCCGACGCGCCGTTTACGTTTGCCTGGTAAGCTTGCGGACTGTTCGCGTTCTGCCGCCGAGGGGACCGAACTGTTTATCGTCGAAGGTGACTCGGCCGGTGGGTCGGCCAAGCAGGGGCGCAACCGCGAAACGCAGGCCATTCTTCCTTTGCGCGGAAAAATCCTGAATGTGGTATCGGCCACGCGTGACAAAATCCGCGAGAACCAAGAAATTCAGGATCTGGTTCAGGCTCTCGGCTGCGGGGCCGGATCGGCGTTTTCGCTCGACAGTCTTCGCTATGAACGCATTATCATCATGACCGATGCCGACGTGGACGGTGCGCATATTGCTTCTCTGCTCATGACCATGTTCTATACGCAGATGCCAGAACTGGTGGCCAAGGGGCATTTGTATCTGGCACAGCCGCCGCTCTATCGTTTGACGTCGGGGACGCTGAGTGCCTACGCCATGGACGATGCGCACAAGGACGAATTGCTCAAGACCACCTTCAAAGGCAAGAAACCCGAAATCTCGCGCTTTAAAGGTCTGGGTGAAATGCCTGCAAAGCAGCTTAAAGAAACCACTATGTCACCAGAGTCGCGCACTTTGATCCGTGTCACTTTGCGCGATGCTGCCGAGGCTACCGAGATGGTGACAGGACAGGCCGTGCGCAATCCTGACCTTGATGATCTCGTCAACAAGCTGATGGGCAAGAATGCCGAGGCGCGTTTCGACTTCATTCAGGCCAACGCCAGTTTCGTGGAAAATATCGACATTTAGGGAGGCTCCGCATGGCTCGTGGCCATATCCGCAAAGCCTTGCGGTTCACTGGAACGGGGGTCGTTCTGGCCGGCGGTTTTATTGGCGCTTCGATTTATGGCGGCCCGTATCTGGTAGCAAAAGTCCTGCGCGGCAACGGTTTTCCCGCCGCGCATGCGAGTGGCGTTTCGCTCTCCCCTGCAGGACTTTACATTGATCATATTTCGCTAGATGGCGACGATTTCAGTTCCATAGACCAAGTCAGCGTCCAGTTCTCATGGGGGACGCTTTTATCTTCACGTACAATCGAGCGCCTTAACATCAAGAGCATCGAGTTGACTGGAGAAATCGACGAGGCCGGACATTTCAAACTGGCTGGGTGGGACGCCACCACGCCCACCTCATCTTCTTCATCCACCCTTCTGCCTTTGTCTTCGTTGCTGGTTCAAGGAGCGACGCTCGATCTTGATACGCCGGAGGGTGATTTGCGGATTGAGGGGAAACTCTCTGTCGATACCGATGCGGCCAAGGACACGCAAAAAATCGCCTTCTCCCTGTGGGGACGGCAAAAACAGCTTTCCTTTACACTCAACGGCAATGGAAAAATTTCTGCAAATGGCGGGTATGATCTTTCCGCCGAATTGCTCGAAGGGCGGGTTAGCATTCCGCAGATCGAATTGTCGCGTGTGTCGGGCTGGGCCTCGACCCGCAGAGCCTCCGGTGCGGGCAAGACTGTCTATGCGGGGCAAATTCTCGCGGGGCGGGTCAAGGCACTCAACGCGTTATTGCAAAATGTCGATTTCACTTTTGATACCGCCAAGGGCGATCCGTTTTTCTTCAAAACATCTCCGGCGGGATTTCCCAATGTCGTTCTGGCCGGACGGTGGAACGCCACGCCCCCCGCGCAGATGGAGATTACCGTCGACGCGCAAGATGCCGCCGACCTGTATAAAATTGTCAAAGAAGACCCAGACGAGGCAGGACTTTCCTACCTTCATGCCCTATCTCCGCTCACGGCGCAGATTGCGTTGCCACCATCTGTTTTCGACAGCGCGTCCCCGAAAGAAGCGGCGTGGGCCGTATTGCTGGGGGAAAAGAAAACCAGAATTTCAGGCGTTGCGGCCTATTATGCCGATACAAAAAAAACCGACGTGACATTTCTTCCCGTACAAATTCCGGCCGGAGATATTTCAAATCTTCTTCCCGAGAACTTGAACATCTCCCTGGCGTCGGGAAATATCGGTCTTGAGGGCAAAGCTTCTGTTTTGTCGGGCGATGAGGCTTTAACTTTTTCCGGTCCCGTGTCGCTTGACCTTCGCTCCGTGGCTGGAGAGTGGAGCGGCACGGTGTTCAGCGACCTTAAGGGGAAAATTTCGTTCTCCTCGCTTTCTCCATGGGCCATGGACAAGACCTCTCTTTCCTACACTCTGCAGGGCAAGAATGCAGAGATCGGGACGGGTAGTCTGACCTGTCAGGGAAGTCAGGACAAAGGGCTGACCATTTCTTCATCGTGGCTCAATGTTGCGGGCGGGATGGTCACAACTTCGCCGTTTACCGTGCTGGCGCCGGATCAGACCGCCGCCACGGATATCAATGTCAAACTCGACCATTTGCAGATGGCCGATCTTTCGAAGCTAGTGGAAGTCGATTCTTTTTCCGCGGCAGGACAGATCAGCGGGACCATTCCCCTGACGATCAAGGACGGAAAAATTTCATTCAAAAGCGGGGCAATTGCCAATGAAGGCGACGGGTATTTCAAATATACACCGGACCAGTTTCCCACATCCCTTCAGGGGGACGACCCGCGGATGAAGACCGTGCGTGATGCCTTGAGCGATTTCAAATTTACCGAACTGTCGCTCGACCTCAACGGGCCGATGGACGGGCATATGACCACCACCCTTAAAGCCAGCGGGACCAGTCCGCTGTTCGGGGAACGCCCGATTTCGCTCAACCTCAACCTCGAGGGCGATCTGGGGCAGGTTTTGAGGAATACATTGCAAGCGGGGGATATCGGGTCTACACTGCGTTCTATCAAGGGAGATAAAAAATGAGATCTGCCGTATTGGTTGTTTTATGCCTGTTTTATACGGCTGCCTGTACGCCGACCGTAAAAGTCGAAGCGCCGGACAAGCCGATTGAAATCAATATGAATATCAAAATCGAGCAGGAAGTGCGTGTCCGCGTCGAGAAGAATCTTGACGAGGAAATTCTCAGCAATCCCGACCTGTTCGGCGTTCCTGCCAAATCGTAATAGGAGGTTTTTATGACCCTTGCCAAATTTTCCCGTTTTCTTTTGACCGTTTTTTCCGTTGTTTTTCTTTCTGCCGTGGCCATGGCTGGCGATATGGATTTGGTTTCCGCCAAGCGGGCCGGATTGATCGGTGAAACGTCCGACGGTCTGGTGGCCGCGACATTGCCCAATCCTTCGCCTGAGGTCACCTCTCTGGTCAACAACACCAACAGGGGGCGGATGGTTGTTTACAAACAGACTGCTGCCAAGGAAACCATTCCGGTTGCCGAGGTTCAAAAAATCGCCGCGCAGAAAATGTTTTCCATGGCTACCAAAGGAGAACTCCTGATGGTGGGCGGCCAGTGGGTCCAGAAAAAATAATTTCAAAAAAGAAATCAAGGATAGTCGCAACTGTCAAAGGTCACTTTGACAAAGGATTTTTCGCCTTCGGTCATGGTGAAGCGGTATTCACGCCCCGATGCAATTACAGAATGCTGGAACGGCAGAGTGCCGCTTTTCTGTTCCGTTCCCCCGTCAGCCGATTTGAATGTCACCGTGACTTGTTGGGTCGGGTCATACCATGCTTCGGTCTGCCCGTCGCGGCCGCGGGTCGATTCCCCGAAACCTGAAACAATCACCGCACCTTCCCCGACCGAAACCGTGCTGGACGGTCCTTTATAGGCGGGGGTGCGGACTACGAAGCGCTTGCTCGTGGGGTCGGAGCAGTTGCGCGGCGGGCGGGCAGAGCGGATCACAAACGCCAGACGTTCGGGCGCCATGCCATCGTCGATCTGTTTTCTGACCATTTCAAAAATTTCGCGGGTCGGACCGCCTTGCGGCAAATCTTTCTCGTACTGGACGCGTAACAACTCAAAGCGCGAGTTGGCCGTTTGCGCATCGGCGCGCGCGGCCACCAGTTCTTCCTGAACCGTCTTCATTTGCTCGTCTCGGGTCTCGACTTCCTTTTTTAGAGAGCCAATCTGGACCGTTGCGTGCTGACGTCCCGCCATAAAACCAAGCGTGGTGCTCCCACCCACCAGAATCAGAAACAGGAGCGCTTTGTTGATGCGGCGAACCGCACGATCACGATACCTGTCTCTTGGATTATAAGAGGAAAGCGACATCATGCACCTTTCTTACCTGTCATCTCCGAACGATCCGAGGTTTTTCAACCCCAGAGACACCGTAACTTCAGTGGAATTATCCCCTGTGTCTTCGAAGGTAAATTTCCGGCGGGCTGCTGTATATATACTTACGCACTGGCCTTCGTAATCAAGCCCCATACCTGCGTAGCGCAGACCTTCGTCTTCGGCGCTGAAATCATAGCGGGCGGATGTTTTGAGTGTCCACTCGTCATCCAGTTTGTACCCTGCAGAACCGTATATCTGTTCCCGCGAGGTGTTCAGGTCGGTTCCCTCCAAAGCGCGGGCATAAAGATACGTTCCGGAGAGAGTCAGCTGACCAAAATCCACCTTTCCATCCAACTCGTGCCGCTCGGATTGAAGATTGCTTGAAGCCAACTGGAATCCGTAATTGAGTGTGAACATTTCCTTATAGCGAGCGACAATCTGGCCAACTACATCAGATTTCTGGTCGGAAAGGCCGGAACCGTCGGGAAACGGGTTGTCTTCGTTTTCAAAACGGAAACTCTGACCCAAAAACGTTTCGAGCGAATCGCCATTGAATTCATAAATGCCCGTCCTGATCCCGTAGGTCACATGAGATCGGTCTTCGGTCCGGTCAAGACCCGGAAAACGGTTGGCATTGAAAATATTGAGCGCGTCGATCTGGACATCTTGGGAATCTTCGTTCGGGATCCCCGTATCGTTCTTGGAATTCGTCGAGAGAGTTAGTGAAGCGGTCGGTTCTATAACAAGTTGGGATGATTCAAACTGTTTTTCAACGGGAAAGGACAGAACGTCATGAAGAACCGGATAAAGGCGCGTGGCCGTTGCATCCCCAGCTCCCAAAGATTCGTTGCGGTCCGAGATATTGTAATAGTCGCTGCGGGCGTTGATGTTAAAAGTGTTTACCAAGCCGAATGAGGCAATGTCGCGGCGTTGCCAGCCAAGGTCCATCGACAGGCGGCCCATATCCTGACCATTTCCTTTGCGGACAAGGCTTAGGCCTGAAATATCCGCGCTCCAGCGTCCGCCGAGAAAATTATCTGGGCTGCCCAGAAACGAAGCTTCGAATTCGGGGAAGATATTCGGCTGGTCCGCAGAACGTTCACTGGTCCGGATATCCTGAAAGGCCAGTGCGCGGGTCACGAAATAATTCCGGCCTTCGAAGCGTTCGGCGTAAATTTCGTTCTCCAGCACATCTTCGTTGGTGACATCATATTCGCGCAGATATTGATCGTCGGTCGTGATCTGGCTTTTAAAGCCGGCGCGCCATTTGTCATTGACGTCCCACAACCCTTCGCCGAACAGATGACCACGGTATTCTTCGTCGCTTATATAAGTTTCTTCGCCGATGCTGTATTTGCGGTCGGAGTATGTACTGCTGCCATTGAATTTGATCATCGCCCGGTCAAAGCGTTTACGGTATTCACCGAAAATCTGCGGGGCGACCGAAGTAAAAACGCGCGCGCCGATGGTGGCATCCTGTGACGGATCAATGGCCCAGTAATAACTCGACGAGACGCCAAATCCCAACTGCGAGTTCAGCGAGAATTTCGGCGGCAGGACACCGCTTTTTTGTTTGATGGTTCCATCCGGATGCGAGAAATACGGGGTCCATGCCACGGGAACTCCCATCACCTCAAGCGTCGCATCATTGTAAGTAATGGAATGATCTTCTTTATCGTGTGTGACCTTGTCGGCCTTGAGCTGCCATGTCGGTGGTTTGCTGGGGTCCGCCTTGCACGGTTCACACGGCGTATAGGTCGCCTTTTTCATGACGATCTTTGTGCCGTCGATGCGCTCCCCCTCTTCGGCGGTGATGCGTGATCCGTCTGCCAGAACCGAACGCAGTTTTTTGATGTATCCGTTGCTGAATTGTTTTTCGAGTTCGACCTGATCGGCAAAATGGATGTCACCTGTCTTATCGAGCAGGATCACATCACCCAGAGCTTCCACTTTTTCGGTCTGGAGGTGATAGACGACTTTTTGCGCGCGGACGATTTTTTCATCCTGCATAATCTCGACATCACCTTCGGCGATCACGTCCTGATTGAGTTCATCATAAGAAATGGTGTTGGCCGCAAAATCGACCTGATCCGCGACAGGCGGGATCGGATAAGACGAAGCGGGCTGTTCCGTTCCGTCGGTGATGGCTGCGTGCGCCAACTGGCTGAGTGCGACACCTGCCAATAACAATGTTCCCAGCCGCCAGAATTTCGGCTTGCGGGTTATGGTTTTTGCAGAATTCAGTAACAAGTGGGGCATTTGAAATATGTCAAAAGAAAAATGTGACTTCTATTGTCGGAAAATCCGGCGGTCAAGTCAATCGGGAAGTCGGGTTATAAAGCCTAGCGGCGCAGAAAAGCCGGCATTGTTTCGTCGCAGAACTGGTTCGGACCAGCGTCTTCGGCTTCGCGGTGAGGACGGGGACGGGATTTTTCCGTTTTTTCCGGTCTGGCGGGCTTATGTTCCGGTCTTTTTTCGGGACGGGGTTTGTCGGATTTTACAGGTTTGGCCGACGATTTAGAAGCAGGACGGGAGGATTTTTCCTGTGGTTGCGGTTGGGCCGATTCCGTCGGGATGTCCTGCCCCACCAGTTTGATAATCGCATCGACGAATTTGTCATCGTCCTCGGTGATCAGAGTCCAGGCTTTGCCTTTTAATCCCGCGCGACCCGTGCGGCCGATTCGGTGTACGTAATCATCGGCATTGAAGGGCACATCGTAATTGAACACATGCGATACGCCAGATACATCCAAGCCGCGGGCCGCAACGTCGGAACAGACCAGCAAAACGATCTTACCGTCTTTGAACGCCTGAAGCGTTTCGGTGCGTTTCGATTGCACCATATCACCATGCAGGGGCGATGCGGAAAATCCTTGATCCTTCAACCACTTGCCGAGCATATCGACATCTTTTTTACGGTTGCAGAACACGAAGGCGTTTTTGACTTCTTCGCGGTCGATCAGATCTTTCAATGCGGATTTTTTCGTGCGGGGCGAAACTTCGAGCATACGGTGATCGACCGTTTTCGCTGGCGATGCGGGCGGCGCGACAGAAACCATTTTCGGATTGCTTAAAAATTTATCGGACAGGCGTTTGATCTCGTCGGGCATGGTTGCCGAAAACAGTAACGTCTGGCGCGTGGGCGGGATCAACGAGACAATACGTTCAATGTCGGGAATGAATCCCATATCGAGCATGCGGTCGGCTTCGTCGATCACCAGAATTTTGATGTCGGAGAGCAGGATTTGTCCGCGTTCAAACAAGTCAAGCAAACGGCCCGGTGTGGCGATCAGAACATCAACGCCCTTCTCCAGAATCTTGATCTGGTCGCCCATCGATTCACCGCCAACCAACAAGGCTTTGGTGAGTTTGTGGTATTTGCCGTAGAGATCGAAATTCTCACCCACCTGTGCCGCCAATTCGCGGGTCGGGGCCAGCACCAGCGAGCGCGGCATACGGGACCGCGCGCGACCGGAGGACAGCATTTCAATCATCGGCAAGGTAAAGGAAGCGGTCTTGCCCGTTCCGGTTTGCGCGAGGCCGATCAGGTCGCGGGCCATCAGAACAATGGGGATCGCCTTTTCCTGAATGGGAGTCGGCGTTGTATAGCCGATATCCTCAATCGCTTTTAATATGTCGTCGCCCAGCCCTAGTTCGGAAAAATTCATATCTGTCTATTCATGTTCGTGAGCATGATCGTGTTCATGCTCGTGATGCGTTTCAAAAATCTCAAGCCTTGCCACATTGCGGTGAATGCCGAAATAAATGACCAGATTCACCGCAAACAACAATGTTGCCACCCACAAAATCCGCGCATTGCTTTTTTTCTTTGTGCCACAGGGCGGGTGGGTACAGCCCGTATCGTGGCAATCAACTTCGCGGCTGGCGCCATGAACAATCCATCCCAAAACCACCATCACACCGGAAAAAATAATGATCGGGACTTCGTATTCGTGGATCGTGTCGTGCAGGCGTTCGATCATCATCGGAGCCGCACCGATCAATCCGATGTTCGACAAGACCCCCAAAACCGTGACCAAAGTCGGCAAAACACAGCAAAACACGTGGCTTAATTCCGAGGCTAAAACCGCCCAGCCAAAATGTTTATGCAAATTTGCCACGTCGTACAGGTCCTTTCCTTACGTTTGCGCCCCTTCCTATAGCCCACAAAGCCCCTGCTTGTCAATGATTGCGCCCGTCCGGGGAGCGGACGGGCGCTATGGAGAAGCTCTTTATTCCCGGCCTTAAGCCAGCGTCAGCGCCGGATTATAAGCCTGACTCATGATCTTTTTGGGCTGTTCCGTGTCTTTTACGAAGATACCGGCATCAGGCTTGGACTTCGTCGCGGTGTCTTTATACAAAGGCACGGTCAGAATATCGGTGATGTTTTCAGTCATCAGCCCTGTCTTCGGCATGCTGGCTTTCATAAAGCCCGCGCTGTGCGATGCGGTGACCGATCCCTCCCCGTACAGGGATGGCGACAAAGAGGCAATGTTGGTGTTATCAAGGATCACGCCACTCAACTTGACCGGGGACGGTTTGGCAGATTTCCCATGAAGAACATGACCCGCATCAGCTTCACTCATGAAATCGAAGTCCTTCAGAGCACCAAGTATAGCCCCTTTTGTTTTCTTCCATGAAACATAAGCGCGGTTTCCTGCAATTCCATCATATACGCCATGCCCCAAAATGGGACTGACCAATGCAGCCCACCCTTCGGCAAGTTTATGCCCAAAGGAGTTGACGTACTTTGTCCCTTTTTCCAATAGCTTTTTAAAACCCTTATCATGAAGCATCGCATAACCGAGGAAATGCTGCATATCTTCATCAAAAGGCATTTTCCAAATTTTGGCTTCGATCTCTTTTTTAGAAAGAGTACTTCCTGCATCAACTGCAACATTGCCCATATAGCCAACATATGCCTCAATCGTACCTGGCATAAACTGCAACTTTCCTGCCGCTCTCTTGTTTGGAGGAAGGGCTTTCTGAAGAGACAGAAACTCGCCAAGCGACATATCGGTAATTTGATTGACATCTTCACCGATAAATTTGGCGAGGCGTTTTTTTCCTTTCAGGCTTTCGAATTTTCTGTTCCCAAATATGGTGTTCGGGTCACCACCGCCCTCCACATCACCAATGAAGTCAAGGATACTGTCCGCAGCAGATAGTTCCGCAAAACTAGCAATTCTTTTTGGATCAGCGACGCCCAATTCTTTAAACATGTTTTGAATTGGATGCTGAAAATCTTGCGGTTTCGAATTGCTGAGTGTCAGGAAGTTTAGCGCACCGGCATTCTCGGAAAAGAGAGGACCGAGACCACCCAATCCCAGCGTAGAGGTTATCGACGGTGTAAAGATCGACGTTGCTTGGGGCTTTTCAGCAGGTTTGGCTGCATCGGCGTCTTTTTTCTCTGCCACGGGTACTTTTGCAACTGGAGCAGCCGGAGCGGTTGCGGCATTGGCCGTTGCAACGACAGCTTCAACGTCAGCGGTATCTTTTTCAAATGCCTTGACAGCGGCATCGGTTCCGCCACCGCGAAGGCCATCAACGCCTCTGGTATTATAACCCAACAAAGTCAGGTTGGCTTGAAGATGATAGACATCTTCGCGGGATTTTTTTGCGTCCGTCAGACCTTTTGTTTCGGCAATCAGAGTGGCTTTTAACACCGCGTCATCTTTGACCGTTTTCTGGAGCATCGCCAGCATATAAGGAGAGGCGCCTTTGAGGAGAGAAGAGTCTTCTGCAATCGCATTGATCAGACCCGTCATCGTGCCTTTCCCGATCACGCCATCAACGGTCATATCATAAAGGCCGTTGCGTTTCAGGAGGGCTTGCATGTCCTTGGTTTGCTCTTTGGTCGGTTTACCAAGATGCAAGAAATCAGAAATAACCAGTTTCTCGGCGTCATTCAAATGAACGCCAACCGGCTGACCCAAGGCCTCCATACGAGCCTTCATCCACGGGGAGAGTTCAATACCAGAGTGTTCGGCCAGATAGGATTTTAGGGCATAGGCCGTATTTTTACCAAAATCTTTGTCAACGGAAAGTTGTTTGCCGTCTTTGCGCGTAACACCTTCGGCGTTCAACGCCGCTTGAAGCGCAGCAACCTGATCGTGAGTAGGTTTGCCCGTGATCTGTTTAAGAACAGCCTCAACACCCAACGCAGCCGTTACAATGGCTGCTTCGGTCTTGATTTCCTTGCTTTTAGGGGCAGTTTTTGCTTTTTGTCCCATAGTAACACCCTCTTATATTTATTCACACACTGGCACTTTTTTTATGTGCCTATACCGTTATATAGACATGCTACAAAATTATGTCATCTTATGTCCAGAAAAAAATGCGTATTTCGACGGGATTTTGAGGGTTTGATGGCCAAAAAAGACAAAAACCCATAAAATCTGTGACTTTTAGAGCCTACGACCAGCGATCAAGGTACCATTTCAGCGTCTTGCGCAGGCCTTCGCCAAAGTCCGTTTGCGGGGCCCATGAGAGATCACGGGCCATTTTTCCGGAATTGATGGCATAGCGGCGGTCGTGACCGGGGCGGTCCGTTACAAAGGCGATCAGGTCGGCATAGGAGCCTGACGGACGAGGTTTTTCGATGTCCAGAATGGCGCAAATCTCGCGTACCAGATCAATGTTCTGCTTTTCTGTGTTGCCGCCTATATTATATGTCTCTCCGGCTTTTCCTTGTTCCAGCACTTTGCGCAGAGCTGTGCAATGGTCGCCAACATAAATCCAGTCACGTATATTTTTCCCGTCGCCGAAAACCGGAAGCGGTTCTTCGGAGAGTGCCCTTTTAATCACCAGCGGGATCAGTTTTTCCGGTGACTGGTGTGGTCCGTAATTGTTCGAGCTGTGCGTCGTTAAAACCGGCAGGCTGTAAGTGTGGTGGTATGACCTTATAATATGATCTGCGGCGGCCTTTGTCGCCGAGTAGGGATTGTTGGGGAGAACGGAATGATCTTCAGTGAAGGCGGCTTCATTTTTCTGCAACGAGCCATACACTTCATCGGTCGAAACTTGCAGAAAGCGGAACCCTTCCCGCGCATCCCCTTCCAGATTTTTGTAATAGTCGTTGACGATTTCGAGCAGGTAAAATGTTTTCAGGATATTGGTTTCAACGAATTGTTCGGGGAAGGCAATTGAATGATCGACATGGGTTTCAGCGGCAAAGTTCAAAACAGCGCGCGGTTTATATTTTTCAAGAAGCTCTTTGACCAATAATTTATCGCCGATATCGCCCCGCACAAAGATATGGCGCGGGTCGGTTCCCATTTCCTCTAAAATTCCGGCGTGCCAATCGGATGTCAGCTTGTCGAGATTGACAATCCGCTCGCTCGACCTTTCCAGCCAGTCGAGAATGAAATTGGACGCGATAAAGCCTGCGCCGCCTGTTACCAATAGGGTCATGATCGTTTTATTCCTGCGTCTCTATCGCATAAACTTAGGCATTCCCGCAAGGCTTCGCGCCACGGACGGGGAATAATTCCGAAATCGCGCTTTATTTTTCTCAAATCCAGCACCGAATAGGTCGGACGTTTGGCTTTTTGGGGGAATTCGCCACTTGTAATCGGGCGCACGTTACAAGGCGATACAATTTGTTCCAAAGTTGCACAGGCCAGATCGCACCATGTGGCCACGCCTGCGTTGGTTAGATGATAAATTTCTTTTTGTCCCGATTTGATATGCGGGAGAATGTCCATCACATGCCGCGCCAAATCGCGGGCGTAGGTCGGCGCGCCTATCTGGTCATTCACCACAGCGATTTCCCTTTGTTCTTGCACGAGCGACAAAATGGTTTTAACGAAATTTTTTCCATGGTGCGAGAACAGCCACGCAGTTCTGAAACACAAAACCGTGTCTGCTTCATCCATTACAACCTGTTCGCTTTCCAGCTTACTTTTCGCATAAACCGAAAGCGGGTTGACCGGATCGGTTTCGGTGTAGGGGGTTCCTTTTTTTCCGTCGAACACATAATCCGTAGAGAAATGGATCAGGGCTGCGCCAAGCTCGCGGGCGAGCTTGGCCACATTCCTTGCCCCTTCGACATTCACTTTGCTGGCCAGGTCGAGATGGTCTTCGAGAAGTTCCGTCGTTCCGGCGGACACACAATTGATAATCGTGCGGATGGTTTCCTTGTTTTCGCAGTAATAGCGCAGGGCGTTTAGGTTGGTGATATCCGCCTCTGATGAAGTCGGGACGTAGATACGGTCCGCCCCCAGAGCGTCCCTGAATTCCGAGCCCAGCATACCGCATGCCCCCAACAGGAGGATTTCCGGCTGATTTCCCGCGTTTTGCGGCATGAAACTGTCTCTTTTCTCCGTTAAAATGACCTTGACCGGACGCACCGGAACGTAGCATAACCTATCAACAATCTGCTGAAAATTAAAAGAGAATATATTATGAATAAATATCCGTCCGTGCCCGTGTCCCCCGATTTTGCCAAAATGGAGGAAGCAACCCTGAGGCGCTGGCAGGACAGCAAGATTTTCGAGAAATCGGTCGAACGGAACCCGCGCCGCAAGGGTGGGGAGTCGAACGAATTCGTCTTTTACGACGGACCTCCGTTTGCCAACGGGTTGCCACATTACGGACATATCGTCACCGGATTTGTCAAAGATATGATTCCCCGTTACCAGACGATGCGCGGGCATCATGTCGAACGCCGTTTCGGATGGGATTGCCACGGGCTGCCCGCCGAACTCGTCGTTGAAAAAGAACTGAATGTGAACGGCGCACGCGAGATCATCAATTACGGGATCGATAAATTCAACACAGCCTGCGAAACTTCCGTATCGCGTTTCACCAAGGAATGGGAATGGTATGTCACGCGTCAGGGGCGTTGGGTGTCGTTCGAAGACCAATACCGTACAATGGACGCCACCTACATGGAAAGCGTGATGTGGGCGTTTAAAACCCTTTGGGATAAAGGACTGATTTACGAAGGATACCGCATCGTACCTTATAGCTGGGCGGTGCAGACGCCGCTTTCGAATTTTGAAACACGTCTTGATAATGCGTACCGCGAACGCACCGACCCGACGCTGACTGTTGGATTCAAGCTGAACGATAATAATGTGACGGGTGCGGGGGCTATGCTCCTCGCATGGACGACGACACCATGGACTTTGCCGTCCAATATGGCGCTTTGCGTCAATGCTGAGCTCACCTATATGCTTTTGAAGAAAGAGGATTTCGCCGTTGTCATCGCCGATGTCGCTCGGGAACGCTATGCCCGCGAGCTGAAAGATTTCGAAGTTGTCAAAGAATTTAAAGGGGCCGATCTGGTCGGTTTGACTTACGAACCACTCTTCCCCTATTTCAAGGATACCGAGGGCGCATTCCGTGTTTTTGCTGGTGATTTTGTCGAGGCAGACAGTGGAACGGGAACGGTTCATATCGCCCCCGGTTTCGGGGAAGATGATATGGAGTTGGCCAAGATCAACAACATTCCAATCGTCGTTCCCGTGGATGAGGCCGGACGCTTTACGCCGGAGGTGACTGACTATGCCGGACAAAATGTGATTTTAGAGGCCAACGAAAAAGTCATTCAGGACCTCAAAAAACGTGGAGCCGTGTTGAAGCACGACCAGATTCTCCACTCCTATCCGCATTGCTGGCGCACCGATCAACCGTTGATCTACAAGGCTGTCAATTCATGGTATCTGGCGGTGACCGCATTTCGTGAGCGGATGGTGGAACTCAACCAAGGTATCACATGGGTTCCGGCGCATGTGAAAGACGGCGCGTTCGGAAACTGGTTGGCAAACGCCCGCGACTGGAACATTTCTCGCAACCGCTTCTGGGGCGCACCCATCCCCGTGTGGCGCAGTGATGACGAGCGTTATTCGCGTATTGATGTGTATGGATCAATTGAAGAATTGGAACGCGATTTCGGCGTGAAGGTGACAAACCTGCACCGTCCCGCGATTGATGACTTAACACGACCCAACCCAGACGACCCGACCGGCAAATCCATGATGCGCCGTGTGCCAGAGGTTCTCGATTGCTGGTTTGAATCAGGCTCCATGCCGTTTGCCCAGCTTCATTATCCGTTCGAGAATAAAGAGCGGTTCGAAGAAAACTTCCCCGGCGATTTCATCGTCGAATATATCGCCCAGACTCGCGGGTGGTTTTATACGCTCATGGTTCTCTCGACCGCTTTGTTTGATCGTGCGCCGTTCAAAAGCTGTATCTGTCACGGCGTGGTGCTTGATGAAAACCACCAGAAACTTTCAAAACGGTTGCGCAATTATCCCGATCCGGTCGATGTGTTTAATAATCTCGGCTCTGACGCGCTGCGTTGGTATCTCCTCTCCTCGTCTCTGATGGTGGGAGGGGATTTGTCGATGCCACGGGATGACAGCGACATCGTGAAATCCATGCGCACCGTCATCATCCGCTTGTGGAACGCGTTCTATTTCTTCACGCTTTACGCGAATGTCGAAGGGATGGAAGCCAAGATCAACACAAGTTCCGAGCATCCTCTCAATAAATTCCTGATCGGCAAAACATCGAAGCTCGTGCGCGGGATCGAGGAAAGTCTTGATAAGCTCGATATTCCCGGGGCCTATAACGCCGTGCCGGATTATATCGAAGCTCTCAATAACTGGTATATCCGCAACCGCCGTCCGGCTTTCTGGCAGGAAGGTAACACAGCCGATAAACAAGAGGCCTATGACACGCTCTATACGTCGCTGGTTTATGCGAGCAAGGCTCTGGCCCCGCTCCTTCCCTTCCTTGCGGATGAGATTTATACCTCTCTGACGGGTGAAGAGAGTGTCCACTTGGCCGATTGGCCGGACTGGAAATCCTTGCCGGTTGACGAAGATGTTCTCGAGGGGATGGATATTGCCCGTGAAGCCTGTTCGGCTGTGTTGCATTTGCGCGAAGTTTACCGCCGTCGTGTGCGTTTGCCACTCAAGACCCTGACCATCGCCCATCCGTCCATCGAACGGTTGGCTCCTTATACCGATTTGATCCGCGATGCGGTTAATATCGTTGATATCAATCTGTCTGCGAATGCTGGCGAGTATGGCACGCGGGCGGTCAAGGTCAATCCGAAGCTCGGGGCCAAAATCGGCGCAGGCTTCAAGGATGTGATGGCCGCGCAACGCAGCGGCGAGTGGACTTTAACTAATGACGGCAAGCTCGATATCGCGGGCATTACGCTTGAGCCGGAAGATTTCGAGATGCGCATTGTCGTGCCCGACGACGTGTCCGCTGAAGCATTCGACCGGTGGCGCGGACTCGCGGTGCTCGACACCACCATCTATCCCGAACTGGAAGTCGAAGGATGGGCGCGTGATTTCATTAGCGGTATCCAGCAAATCCGCAAGGAGATGAAACTCGAGATCACCGACCGCATTGTTGTGAAAGCCTATGCACCCGAAGCGGTTTCAAAAGCACTGGAGCCGTTTATCGCCCATGTGTCCAAGGAGACACTCGCCCGCGATCTCTGTTTCCTTCAGGATAACGGAACTGGCGACGGATATTCGAAAGTCGAGATCGGCGACCACGAGGCTTCGGTTCTGGTTTCAAGAGCGTAACAGGCTATTTTTATGTTAAGTTAAAGGCCGAACGATGCCAAGTTCGGCTTTTTTTATTGGATCATCCTCTCAAAGCAAAAGCCCCCAAATGGGGGCTTTTGCTTTGAGGCCTTCTGGCGTCCCCTACGGGAGTCGAACCCGTGTCGCATCCGTGAAAGGGATGTGTCCTAGGCCTCTAGACGAAGGGGACAGCCTTGAAGAACAGGCGCCCTTATACATTTATTTTCCTATCCTTTTCAAGTGCTTTTTTTCTTTTTTTTCACATTTGCCGCTCGCCTTAATCTAATTTTCATAATTTGATAATACCATCACGTTATAAACCAGAATAATCGAGGGAGTTTGCTATGGGGTGGTTCAGCTCGGAGTACGATGCCAAGGACCTTACCAAGTCGGGGTACAGTCGGGGCTTTGCCAAATGGGGCGCAGGGCATGACAAAGATTGGTTCAAACAACAATTCAAGACAGCCGTTGCGGGCAATCAGGATGTCAATGCCGAGCTTGCCAATTTTGCCAAAAAAGAGCTCTGGAAGGATGATACCGTCAACAAGGCCCTGCAGGATCTGCGGCAGAATATCAGCGATGCCAGCTTTAGCGGCAAAGATGGATATCGGGGACTTAAACAAGGACCAAACATAACTGACTTTGCCGATATTGACGGTAAGCCCAATGCCCTTCCACAACAGCCATCCAGCGGTAATTCCCTTCAAAGTGATGTTGCCAGAGGATTGGAGTTCCTGCGGGGCCAGCGCACCCCCTAATCATATATTTTCCAGTGCCAATAACTCCGCCATCGTTTGCCGACGGCGGATTAACCTTATCCGGTTTCCGTCAATCAGGACTTCAGGGGCCAAAGTCCGTGAATTGTAATTTGACGACATTGACGCGCCATAGGCTCCCGTGGTGTGGATCACAAGGAAGTCACCTGCCCTGACCGACGGCAACGGTCGGGCCTCAACAAAACCGCCTTCGCTTTGGGTAAACATATCGCCCGACTCACACAACGGGCCAGCCACAACGGTCGGGCGTTTTTTGCCGCCGAGTTCTTCGCCATTCGCGTCAATCGCCGTGATTTCGTGGTGGCTGCCGTACATAGCCGGACGAACCAGTTCGGTGAATCCTGCGTCTACCAGTGCGTAGTGAAGCGAGCCCATATCCTTGACGGCACGAACTTCGGTCAGGAGCTTGCCGGATTCCGCGACCAGATACCGTCCCGGTTCGATTTCGAGTTTGACCGTATGGCCCAGATGCTCCTCAATGGATTTGCGCGCAGCATCCCAAACCGCGAAATACTGGGCGGGGTCGATTGGCTTATCCTCCGGCTTATAAGGTGTGGAGAGTCCACCGCCTGCCGAAATGGCAGAGACGTCAATTCCTTCGTTACGGATCATGTCAACCATGGCATTTCCGACTTGCGCCAGATGTCCGTAATCAGCGCCGGACCCGATATGCATATGCACTCCGACCAGATCAAGGTTGAAGCCCCTGATTATCGCCAGCGCCTTTTGCACGTCCTCATGCCAGATGCCGTGCTTGCTGCTCTCGCCGCCGGTATTGGTTTTTTGCGAATGACCGTGACCAAAGCCCGGATTAATTCTGATCCAGACCTTGTGTCCCCTGTGCCGTTCGCCCAGTTGGGAGAGCATATCAATCGAGCCGGCATTGACCGTGATATTATTCCCGATGACGAAATCGAGTGTGGGGCGATCAAGCAAATCCGCAGTAAAGACGATTTCATCCGCCCCATATCCTGCGACCAAGGCGCGTTCGATTTCGCCCATCGAGACCGCATCAACCTTTACGCCCTCTTCGTGCATCAGGCGAAGGATGTGGATATTCGAGCAGGCCTTTTGCGCAAAGCGGACAATATCGAATTGTTTCAAGTCACGAATACGCGCGCGGACCACTTCCGCATCGTAAATCCAAACCGGCGTACCATAGGTTTTGATAATGTCTTCAATCATGATTTATTCTCAGGCAACCGCGCAGGCATCGTCAATCAGGAATTCGACATTGTCGACGCCGTTCCAATGGTTGATTTTGAATTGGCCGAGCAGATGCAACTGGCGGCCGTTTTTGGAAGAGAGCAGAAGATCGCCCAGCGGTGTGCCGACCGAACGAAAGGCAATCGCCTTCATCCGCGGGCCGCCTTCGGCGTCTGTCATCTGGATGCGGGCATGTTGTTCGCCGACGATATCGGCCATCACCACCCGCATATGGGGCAGGATAAAGCGCGGCTCGGGGTTTTCCTGTCCAAAGGGACCGACATTATCTTCAAGAATTTTAATGAAGTCGGAACGGATGCCGCGAATGGTGGCAATGCCGTCCACCAATTCCTCGGAAACAAGATCAAGACCCGCAGCAACTTTTTCGGCCTCCACCAAAAAGAACTGATCAAGCGCATCGATTTTTTCGGGTTCGACTGTAAAGCCCGCCGCCATGGCGTGACCGCCGCCCTTCAGAAGAAGCCCTTCGTCCTTGGCCGCCATAAAGAGCGCCGCCATATTAAATCCCGCGACCGATCGGCCAGACCCACGGCCTTCCATCTCTCCCGACAGCCCGGGGGCAAAGGCAATACAGCACGCGGGTTTGCCGTAGCGCTCCTTAATCTGGCCAGCCACCAAACCGTTCAATCCGACATGCCAGCTTTCATCCGCGACCATAATAATCGGGCGATCGGCCAGACCGCGCCTTTCGATTTGATCGACCGCGCCTTGCATCATCTCGGCTTGGATATTTTTGCGCTTGGCGTTGCAATCGTTGAGTGTCCACGCGAGATTTTTGGCCTCTTCCGGATCATCGCACGATAGAAGTTTGGCGCCAAGATCGGCCTGATGGACGCGTGACCCCGCATTGATCCGAGGTCCCAGAACAAATCCCGCATCCATCGGGGTCGGGTCTTTTTTAATACCGCCAACTTCGCAGAGGGTTTTGAGGCCGATATTCTGGTGTCGGGCCATTTGCTGGAACCCCACACGCACCAACAGGCGGTTGGGTCCGGTGAGTGGGACCATATCACACACTGTTCCCAGCGCCACGAGATCGAGCCAGTCTTTGAGCGGAGCTTCGGGAATATTGTTTTTTTCGAAATATCCGATCTCGCGCAAGGCTTTATTCATCGCCACACAGGCAAGGAAGGTGACTCCCACGGCCGCCAGCATATCAAAACCTGATGTATCGTCTTTGCGTTTCGGATTGATAAGCCATGTCGCGGCAGGGAGATGGTCCCCTTGTTCATGATGATCGAAAACGCAGATATCAAGGCCCATGTCGCGGCCCTGTTCGATGACGTCAAAGGCTGTCGTCCCGCAATCGGACATTAGGATAATTTCCGCGCCCTCTTGTTTCAGCTTATGAAGGGCAGCGGCGTTGGGGCCGTAGCCTTCGGTCATGCGGTCGGGAATGTAAAGCGGGATATCCAGCCCAAGATGGCGGAAGAATTTTTTCCAGACAGCGGCGGATGTTGACCCATCCACATCGAAATCGCAAAAGGCCGCGATCTTTTTCTTTTTTGAAATCGCATCCGCCATCCAGCGCGCAAATTCCGGCATATCCTTCATCGTGTACGGATCGGGGAAATCGGTGGCAATGCGCGGGAACAAAAAGCTTTGGGCGCGTTCGGGTTCGATTTTGCGGGCGACCAGTAACCGCGCGACGATTTCCGGCACGGCGAAATCGGTCATCATGCGCTGGATTTTTTCGTCGCTGGTTTCAGGAAAAACCCAACGCGCGTCCATCACGGAGCGGTCAACTTTTAGAATTCGGGACATGAGCCTAGGATAAAACTCCGATGAGATTTGTGCAATCTCTTTATGTCAGATATTCAGGATCGGCAGAACCAGAGGTTGTCCCAAAACGCAGCCCAGCTTGCCGATTTGTCCGGCGGCTTCATGCATATCCGCACCAGTCGTTTCGTGGGTGGTCAAAATAATCGAAACAGGCTGGTCGGCGGAGCGTCCGCGCTGTATCAGGCTTTCAATCGAGATTTTACGGTCGCGCAGAACGGGGGCGATTTCGGCGATAACGCCGGGGCGATCATGAACCACCAGACGGATATAGAATTTTCCGTTCCAATCATCACTGGAGGCCGTTGGCGATGGATTCAAAGAACGGGTCGGCACTCCGAAAACCGGACGAGAAATGCCACTGGCCAAATCCATCAGGTCGGCAACGATTGCTGAAGCGGTCGGACCTTCGCCCGCGCCGCGACCGGAGGTGAAACTCGGCCCCACGAAATCGCCATGGACAAAGATACCATTCAGCACGCCGTCCACGTGAGCGAGTGGTGATGTTTTCTGAACAAGGCACGGCCCCACCATTTGCAGGACGCGACCATCATCGAGTTTCTTCGCCTGTCCGATCAGTTTGATGCGGCAATCGAATTCCGCAGCCACGGTCAGGTCTTCGGCAGTGAGTTTGTCGATACCATCAAGAGAGAGGCCGTCAAAATCCGGCTTGCAACCGAACGCCAGCGCGGTAAGGAGTGCCAGTTTATGACCGCTGTCTCCGCCACCGACATCCAGCGTCGGATCGGCTTCGGCGTAGCCCAGTGCTTGCGCTTCTTTTAGAACCTCGCCGAAAGACTGGCCCGTGCGTTCCATCGTGGTCAGGATATAGTTGCAGGTGCCATTCATGATGCCGTAAAGGCCCGCAATATTGTTCGCGGCCAGACCTTCGCGGATCATCTTGATAATCGGAATACCGCCCGCAACAGCGGCTTCGTACATCAACGATACATTGCTCTGTTCCGCTAGGGCAGCCAGCTCCAGACCGTGATGCGCGAGCAAGGATTTGTTCGCCGTGACGACCGACTTTCCGTTTCCAAGTGCCGATTTTACCAGAGAGAATGCCGGATCTCCCTCGCCACCCATCATTTCGACCACGACATCGACATCATGGCGTGTGGCCAATGATTTCGGATTATCCACCCATTCGACCGCGGATAAATCAACACCGCGATCCTTAGATTTGTTGCGGGCGGAGACGGCCACAACTTCGATGGTTTTTCCGGTTCGGGTTTTGATCAAATCAGCATTCTGTGTCAGGATTTTATAGACCCCTGCGCCTACCGTTCCGAGTCCAGCCAGCGCCACACGAAGCTGGCTTGAATGGCTTTGATTATTCATCAAGCTTCTCCACTTCGATTTCCAAAGGAACGGGCTGCATCAATGGGGCAGGCTCGACAACCTCAAGATCATCTGCCGGTGCGGTCAGCGCGAAGAAGGTCACCAATTTGTCTTTGGGTTTGTAGTTCCCGTTCACCGGAAACGGCAGAGGACGTACCAGAGGTTTTTGCGGTGGGGCCGGAGGCGTTTCAAAATAGGTCAGGCCCGGATCGAAAAGATCAACCCGACCATTTGAGAGCACGTGCCCCAAAGCCATCAAAGAAAATTGATCGGGCATTTGGGCGGAGTCCGAATAGGTCGGAATTGAAATTTCCTCGCCCGAAATTGTCTTTGCCGGTTCGCAGGCAGTAAGTGCCGCCATCGCCCCAATCATTATTCCATATCGTATGATGTTTTTGCGTAACGCCATTGGCTTAACCCGATTTCTGAAATTTCGCCTATCGTGGAGCAAAGATGGCAGTATGACAAGAGGGAGTTTCCCAAGATCATATTGATTTCCCTGAAAATCTAGGGCAAATTCGCCACATCATGACCAAAAAAGCATCTGCTCCCGCTTCTTCCCCGTCCGAGTCTCAGGAATTCGATCCGATCAGCTTTTCCCAGCAAATGGGAGAGATTCTGGAACGTCTGCAGCCCCTCTTCGCCCATTATATTCAAAAGCAGGGCAACGAGGATATTCTGATGAGAAGTTTCTCGCCAATCGAATTCCAGACCATGGTCATGGATTACTGGGGCAATGTGTTGCAACGTCCGCAAAAGCTGATCGATATCAATCTGGAATACGCGCAGAATATGTATCTGTTGTGGCAGGAATCCATGCGCAAAGTTCTCGGTGAGGATGTTGCCGATATCGCTCCCGCCGACAAGGGCGACCGGCGGTTTCGCGATCCCGCATGGCAAGAAAGTTTCGCGTTCGATTTTCTGCGTCAATCCTATCTTCTGACTTCAAAATGGTTGCAAAAGGCCGTGCGTGATGCGGATGGTTTGCCGCAAAAAGAACGCGACAAGCTCGATTTCTATACCCGCCTGTTCGTCGATGCTCTGGCCCCGACCAACTTCGCCATGACCAATCCGGAAGTGTTGCGCGAGACAATGAGTTCAGGCGGGCAGAATTTGCTGCGCGGACTTGAAAATCTGGTTGAAGATCTGGAACGCGGTGATGGTGGCCTTGAAATCAGCAAGACCAAGTATGAAGCGTTCAAAGTTGGCAAAAATCTGGCTACAACTCCGGGCTATGTCGTCTATGAAAACGATTTGATGCAGTTGATCCAATACACGCCGTCGACGCCGGATGTTTACAAGGTTCCGCTGCTTATCCTGCCGCCGTGGATCAACAAATATTATATTCTTGATTTGCGACCCGACAATTCCTTCGTCAAATGGGCGGTGGATCAGGGATATACCGTGTTCGTGATTTCGTGGGTCAATCCCGATAAGAAGCTCGCCAGCAAAAGTTTCGAAGACTATATGACCGAGGGGTTGATTGACGCTCTCGATCAAATCGAGACACAAACCGGCGAGAAAAAAACCAATGTGATCGGGTATTGCATCGGGGGGACATTACTCGCCACTGCGCTTGCCTATATGACCGCGCACAAGCAGGATAAGAGGATTGCGTCCGCCACGTTCCTGACCACTCTTATTGATTTCCACCGTGCGGGTGATTTATCGATTTTTGTCGATGATGATTATCTCAAGATGATTGATGAAAAGATGGACCGCACCGGGTACCTCGAAGGCAGCGATTTACGCCAGACTTTTAGTTTGCTTCGTGCGAATGATCTGATCTGGTCGTTTGTGATCAATAATTATATGCTGGGTAAGGAGCCATTCCCGTTCGATCTTTTGTACTGGAATGACGATTCCACCAATATGCCCGCCGAGATGCACCGCTTCTATCTGCGCAATATGTACCGCGACAACAAGTTAAAGCGCAAAGGCGGAATCAAATTCGGATCAACGTCCATCGACGTTTCCACCATCAAGGTTCCGAGCTATTTTATCTCGACCAAGGAAGATCATATCGCGCCGTGGACGTCGACCTATGAAGGCATGATGATGCTCGGCGGACAAAAGCGGTTTGTCCTTGCGGCTTCCGGTCATGTGGCCGGAGTTATCAATCCGCCGGCAGCAAAGAAATACCATTACTGGACCAATGAAGAGATTGACGACCGCGAACACCCCGACCAGTGGCTTCAAAAAGCGCACCAGCATGACGGGTCGTGGTGGGTCGATTGGGAAAAATGGGTGCGGCATACTTCCGGCAAAATGACCCTCGCCCGCAATCCGAAGAAAGGCAAGCTCAAACCGATCGAGCCCGCGCCCGGGCGGTATGTCCTTAAAAAGGCTGAATAAAGAAAGCGTTTTTATAATATTTTTCCTATGCTAAGGTTCCTTATATTCACAAAATAGGGAGTCTACGATGCTTTTAACAATTACGTTTCTGAAAGAAGCTACTCAAACCCTGTTGCCAGAGGGAGTTACGTTTGAACGATTGACTGATGTGGTCAAAAATGCCCTCGGAGAGAGCGTTGCAAATCTCATGGGTTTAACCGGATCTTTCAACGGAGTGCTCTTTCAGAGAAATGGAGACGTATACTCGCTGGGGCTTCCCTTTTCTAATGCGGCAGTTAAAGAAGCCCATACATCATCCCCTCAAGATTTCAAAGATTATGTTGAAACATTCCTTCAGCGGAGACTTTTTGAATCACCTAATGCTGATATAAACGCAAAGAATCCTATTAAAGTCAGACTGGGATAATTTATTTCTGATTTTTATATTCCTTCCCGAGCGCAACATAGCGGTCGGCGGAGATTTGCAGGTATTCGATTTCTTCCGGCGTCATATCCCGCATAAATCTTGCGGGGCGGCCACCCCAGAGCTGGTGCTTGGGAATGCGTTTTTTCGGGGGAACCAATGATCCGGCAGCCACCATCGCTTCATCTTCGACCACCGCCTCGTCCATCACCAAGCTTTGCATCCCGATAAAGGCTTTGTTGCCGATGGTGCAGGCATGAAGTAATGCCATGTGGCCCACTGTCACATCGTCGCCGATGTAGGTTCCCTGAATGCCTAGCGATGTATGAATGACCGTGCCGTCCTGAATATTGGTGCGTGTGCCGATTTTGATGTCGTTCACATCGCCGCGCATCACCACGCCGTACCAGATATTGGTTTCCGCCCCGATTTCGACATCACCTGTCACCACTACATTATCTGCAATAAATGCCGTGTCGTGAATTTTGGGAACAATCCCGCAGTAAGGTTTAAGCAGCATTCCGCAATCCGAACCATTTGTCGAAGAAGCCTTGAATCACGTTGTTTTTCTCGGCTTGTTTCTTGCGGTCCTTGCGGACTTTGGCTTCGATGTAGCTGTAGATTTCTTCGGGAACGGACACATTGCAGTATGTTTCGAGACCTTTGAAACCCGGAGCATTGTTGGCTTCGCAGACTTTAAAACCGTTTCAGTCTATTTTTCACGAAATTTATTCAATAAAATCAATAGATTAAAAGTGTTAACCTTTCCGGTTTATACTTACACATGTCTTACACACTTTTTGTGTGTTTGCACCAACCGGTTTTTAAAACCGATGGGGGCTAATGATGAGTGAAGACCACACATTGATGGATGGAAAAGTTCACGTTTATAAACGGGACAACAGCAAGTATTGGCAATGCTCCACATACCTGAATGGACGCAACCACCGCAAATCAACGAAACACAAAACACTCTCTATGGCGATGGAATACGCCCGTGAATGGTACATGGCCGTTTACGTAGATTCTAAACGTGTTCAGGAAAACGGGCACTCGCAGTTTCTGCTTAACAGGGCATCCCCATACTATATAAGCGATGCCCCTGCCCCGAGTTTGCACTCCCCACTCACGCCCAAAAAGAAAACAACAAGCGGCCCGACCTTTGCCGAGGCCGCAGAAAAATTTATCGCAGAATATGGCGTCATTACTCAAGGGGAGCGCAACGAACGATGGGCACAAGACCATGTGCGCCGGATCAACACACATCTTATTCCGTACTTCGGCAATATGTCTGTCAAAGACATCAATGCCGGACTGGTTCAGGAATACCGCATCCACCGCAACACCGAAGGATATAAAGGAAGAACACCATCACGCAGTACCCTGCACCATGAAACAGTGACCCTCCGCTTGGTATTAAAGACAGCACACCGCTACGGCTGGATAGACGCCGTACCGGACATTTCCCCGCCCTACAAAACATCTGGAAAAGTCAAGCATCGCGCATGGTTTTCACCGAAAGAATATAAGATGCTTTACGAAGCAACACGCGAACGCGCTAACAACCCTTCAACCGAACGCTACAGAACCACATGGGAAAATCTCCATGACTACGTTCTGTTCATGGCCAATACTGGCCTAAGACCTGATGAAGCCGGACGGCTTCAGTACAGGGATGTCACAATCGTGACAGACCAGGATACAGGCGAACGCCTCTTGGAAATCGAAGTACGCGGCAAACGCGGCGTTGGATATTGCAAAAGCATGACAGGGGCAATCCTGCCCTTCCAACGTATGCAAAAACGAAATAAAGGAACTCCGACTGACGAAATATTCGGCAAAACACCCCGTGAACTGCTGAATAAGGTACTGGAAGATTTGAACCTGAAATTTGACCGTGATGGCAACGTCAGAACAGCATATAGCCTAAGGCATACTTATATTTGCCTTCGTCTAATGGAAGGTGCAGATATCTACCAAATCGCCAAAAACTGCCGTACTAGCGTCGAAATGATCGAACAATTCTACGCCGCCCACCTCAAAAACACGCTGGATGCCTCTGCCATCAACGTGAAGAAGCGAAAAAGACCTAAAAAATCGACTGAAGACGAAATCTAGCCTCTTGAAATAAATAAAAATTCTGACTATAAACAACGCACTTCTTTCAAGTGCGGGCAGGTGGCAGAGCGGTTGAATGCAATAGTCTTGAAAACTATCGAGGGTTCACGCCCTCCGTGGGTTCGAATCCCACCCTGCCCGCCATTTATCAAATTAAATCAATGATTTAATGGCTATTTAATTTTTTACCCCACAAAAAAACCAACAATAAAAGCCCACAAATTTTGATCATTTTTTTGATTCATCTTCTTGCAGTTTTAAGAATGTACTGTAGCTTGTAATAATTATTGCAACGTTAGGGGATTACGCATGAAAAATTGGAACGATATGACAGACACAGAAAAAATCAAAAAATTACTAGAAGATTTAACTAACCATATTCACGCAACCCAAAGAATATTTGACCAACACGAAGCTGCTATTGGCGACTTGTCAGCCGAAGTTAGGGACTTAAAAAGCAAATTAAAGGATGCTGCTTCAACAAAGTAAATTCCTGAAAAATTCATAAGAGCTGAAAAGATAAATTTATGAAATCAGTACCTAAGAATGATGAAATTTATGAAAAAATTTTAACTGCCAATCTGCAAAGAGGAATAGATTTCCTTAAATTTGCGGAAGCAAAAAATGCTGCTCTATTAGCTATATGCTCTGCGTGGGTGCTCGCCATGATTAATTTGGCATGTAGCGATAAAGAAATTCCTGATCGTTTAAAATTTCTTCTCCCGTTTATTCTTATTTTCTCTCTGATAGCCGCAATATTAGCAATAATATCATTTTTGCCACGTCTAAATCTACCTTGGTTCTTGGGTGGAAAACGTGCAGGCCCTCATCCCAAAAATTTTCTTTATTATGGGGATATTGCTTCTGTAACTGTAAAGACATTCGAAGAAGATATTTCTTCGCGTTACATGCCAACTAGTGAAGCATTTCAAGCTGAATATTTACATGATCTGGTTGTTCAAATTAGTGTAATTAGTGACATAACCACAAGAAAGATGTTTTTGTTTCGTTATGGTATAAGTTTCATTTTAGTATCTGTCTTTTTGCTTCTTGGTTTAGTTATTTTTAGTTGCGTGTCTTAAAGATGGTCGACCTTAAAGCTTTCTCTGATGATGTAAATCTTGAAGTATCCACGATACTTGCCTCAGATTTTTCAATTGAAGTTACATCAACAAACTCAGTACCTCATTCGGATGATGCGGCGATCACTTTTCCAAATCTGGATTCAAAATCACAAGGTACAAAAACAATTGAGACAACCGTATTATATATAGATATGAGGCGCTCAACAGAATTAAGCTTAAAACACAAACGCCATACAGTTGCTAAGTTATATTCGGCATTTGTGCGGGCAATGACACGTTGCGCTGGGATTTATGGTGGTGAAGTAAGAGGTATAATTGGTGACCGTGTAATGGTTATCTTCAATAAAGAAAATTGCTTCACAAATGCGGTCAATACCGCAATCTTGATGAGCAGTGTATGCCAAAAAATAATTAATAAGCACTTCAAACATAATGAGGTAACATTCGGCATCGGTATTGATTATGGTACTATTTTGGCAACTAAAACTGGAATTAGAAGAAATGGCTCTGCCAAAGGAAGCTATCGTTCCTTAGTATGGCTTGGTCGTCCAGCAAACATTGCATCTAAATTAACTGACAATGCAAACAAACCTGCTGAGAGAGTAACTTTAGATAAAGTTATAGTAAAATTTGGGAGTGGCCTGGGTACATATTCTCAAGAATATTATACGGTGGAGTTTGTTAAACAATTTTACTTTAATGCTAGTACTGGCCGAATGCATCATTTTAACCCACTTTTTCACTCTTTTAGAATAGAGTCAAAAATAGAAACCCTTAAAGAGGCCACGCCACCCATCCTTATGACGGATGATGTTTACAAAGGATATAAAGCTGCCAATCCAACAGCACCCGAAATACAAAACGGATGGTGGAAATTGCAGGACAAGATCAAAGACTATTCAGGAGATATTTATGGTGGCGATGTGATTTTCAATTACATTCAGGGTTAAAAGCTGTGCTTGATTAATGTTTTGCATCAAAAATACCACCACAGCTATTGCACTTCTTCACGAACATAACATCCGCCACCATAATCTTCTTTCCTGATACATCATAACAAGTAGGGCAATAAAGCCTGCTAGAGTCATTATCAAAAATATAACATCCATTTTTTACTGTTGGCTTTTCTTCTTTATTTTTTTGCGCCCTGAGGGATAGGTTTTCTTCTCTAAGCTTAGACATCTCTTCTTTTATATCAGCTATAGCCATTTTCGCATCTGCAAGCTGCAGACTCAAATCAGCTAGTAAATTCTTGACTTCAGCGTCTTTAATTTTCTTCGCAGCCTCAGAGGCCTTCTTCAAAATTTCAACCGAAGTATTAATGATACTTACTATATCCATGCCATCTACCTTTCCTGATAATATAGAAATGATATCCCGATTCACATTTATAAAGGAGCTGAATTACAATGTTTAAGATTAACGTTTTATCCGCATTCTTTTGGTCATAGGAATATCTGCTTATCTAGTATTACTTTAAACGTAGATATTGTGATACATAAAGTAAAATCTAGAACCTATCTTCTAACGCTTGTAATTGTTTTCTATGCTTCTCAGGGTTTTGTGCTTTTAGTTTCTGGATATTGAGTAATTTCCATTTTACGGCAGGCATAAGCTCGAGGTTTTCCAATGGAAATAATGACCAGTCGGGTTCCCCGCGTTTGAAGCTGAGCAGAAATTCGCGGTCATTATCTGTCCAACCTTTGGCAATTTCCTGAACCAAACGCTCCCGCGTCACTTCAAAATCCCCTCATAAGTGAATGGTGTAAATGCCATCCCATCGAACTGGCTTTCAAACACTTTGCGTTGGTCGAGAAAGTTAGGCTGTAACATCTCATGGATAGGCCGTGAATGGCTCAACAATCCTGCAATCAATCCCATGCGGATTTCATCTGTTAGGCCTTCATTATCAAGCATAAGCTGAACATCAAACAAATCACGTGGGTGTTGACGGTCGAGTGCCGCGCATATTTTTCCTCCGAACAATTCGGCATGAGAAACAACATTAGCCGACGCAGAAAGTCCAAACTCAGTTTCTGTAGCCTCCACCACACGCATCCTGACGGGAGGAAGAAGACTCCCCCGAATAAGAGTGTTAACCTCTACCTTGATTTGCGCCGTGGGGGTTTGAATATTCAGTTTTGTTTCTTGCCCATCACTCTGTGGGGCAAGCTTTACTCTCGATTGCGGAATATCTTTTTCTACCCGCTCCTTAACACGCCGCAGGGCATCAGTAATACCATCAAGAGCTGTCGTGCGATCATCAAACGGAAGCCATGTCAGATCAATATCAACCGACAAACGCGGCATATCACGCACAAACAGATTGATTGCCGTGCCACCTTTGAGGGCAAAAGCCTCCTCTTTCATCACATGGGGTAAAACCTGTAACAGTAAGTCAACTTGTGCACGATAGGCATTTGAAATCATAACTTCACCAATTCTTCCGGCAAGGTCAAACCGTAGCGAGAGACGTAAACGCCTCCTTTGGTGAGTGCCCTATCCCCCGAACCTAAATCAAATTTGGATATATCCAAATCTTTCAACCAATCATGCCCTGCCTTTTCCGCCATATAGAGAAATAGGCGTTTGACTTTGACCGAGCTGCATTTCTCTAAAAGAGGCTGGAGCAGTTTGGGTCTCAAAGTCGTCAGCCCCTCCATAAACGGGTCGAGCGTCTTGAGACACTCCTTGATAAAACATCCTTGCCTCAGAAACTCCAAAAGCTGATTGGCGATATGGCTTCTAAAGCAAAAGAACTTCTGGTCCTGAGAACAGAAGGCCAGATCAAACGCGCCTTATCGGAGTCCGAGAAAACAGAACGCCACGAACGCCAGCTCGCACGATACGGCAAAATCTATCGCGAAAGCATTCATTCCCAAATTGCAGAAATGAAAGACAAAATTGAGACGCTTCAATCACGGGAAACAGAATACAAGAAATACCGCTCCTTCGTGACCATGATCGAAACGGAAGTCATGAAGCTTAGGGCGTCCCAAGCCCATACGCTTAACACACCTCAAAAACCGGATATTGGAGGCATTACTGCTGCAACACCTTCCAAGATACCGGAACAGGCAAAGCCTACAGTAAGGACCACTGAGAAGCCAACAGAGGTTAAAGCGAAAGTACCGGAAGAGCATAAACCATCCCTAAAAGCTGAAAGGCTTCAGGAGGTCTTTGGCAAGGCCCAGAGCGAGATGCAACAAGCTACATCGACAAAAGCGGAAAAACCTGTACAGGCTAAAACGCCGACTTCTGCAGAGATCAAAACAGAGGCTGCAAAACCCATAGAGACTAAAACTTCTACAGGCACGCCACCACCCAATCCTAAGGACTATAAGATTGAAGCTAAAGCCCAGACCAAACAAATGCTGGATAAAATCCAGACAGAATTGAAAGCGCAAAAGGCTCAAGAGGCAACACAAAAGCCGGAGCGGTCTAAATCAACTGGAAAAGACGAAAGTTTGAAGGGCCAATTCCGCAAGCCGGAACAACCACCCGTTAAGGAAGAAGACCATCAAAGAAAGACCAAAGCCGAGGCAGAGAAGAAACGTCAGGACATTCCTCCGGAATACCGCGCGCCACCTTATACAAAAGAAGAACTGAACCCGAAACAGAAATCGGGGCCTAAAGCATCAACCTCACAGCAAGGCGAAAGTGTCTTGGATAAATTCAAAAAGATGTGGAAGCAGGAATCCGCTAAACCGCAGTCAAATCCCGAGCAACCAAAACAACAAGCCAAACCCAGAAGGCCGATGTCCTCATCCTTTAATCAGGCATCAAAGAGTGCAGATATCAGTAAACAAAGAAAAAATGCTCCTCGCTCAGATATATAACTCAATCATAGGCCTATGCCGTCGTAATATGAACCGTAAAAGTTTTTAAATGAAATTCTAATTCGAAGTAATAATGCTTGATATAAATCAAGCGCAATTACTACAGCATAAAGTAATCTTGTATCTCCCGTTGATCTACAGTCCGGCGTATTATGTTTATTGAAAAAATAATGTGGTATAAAAAATGAAAGATTTAGAAGAGAAATTAGAAATTCTGATACTACAATCTCAAGATTTTCTGGACTATATGCTGATAAATTATGAGAACTCGAATAATACAAAAGAACAATGTTTAGAACTTGCTCTTTCATTAGAGAATATTAAAAAGGCCAAGAATAATTTGAGTCAATTCGGAAAGTTAACAGGCTCTTCATGAACTCTGAACAACGCTACAAGAGACAAATTAGCCTCCCAGAAATCGGAGACGAAGGACAGCAGAGGCTCCAAAAGGCGTCAGTTCTATGCGTTGGCGCGGGAGGCCTAGGCTCTCCTGCTCTTCTTTACTTGGCAGCAGCTGGTATAGGGCGAATTGGCATTATTGATTTTGACCATGTTGATCTTAGCAATCTTCAAAGGCAGATCCTATTTACTGTCAATGAAATCGGAAGTTCAAAAGCAGAACTGGCAAAGAAAAAACTATTATCTCTTAATCCAGAAATTGACATTGAAGTCTATAACGAACAACTTAATGCGCAGAATGTTGAGAATTTGTTCCAATCTTATGATCTCATTATCGATGGAACAGATAATTTTGAAACAAAATTTTTAATCAATGATGCTGCCATAAAATATCAGAAACCATGGATTTACGGAGCCATTCAAGGATTTGATGGACAAGTCTCGGTATTTGATGCTCTCTATGGCCCCTGCTATCGGTGCCTGTATCCTGAAAAGCCAAAGATCCATATCGCCAATTGCGCTGAGTCCGGGGTAATTGGCGCAGTGGCCGGAATAATAGGTGTCACACAGGCATTGCAGGCCATCCAAATGATTGTGAAACACAAAAGTTTTGCCCCACTCGTAGGAAAGCTTTGGGTTATTGACAGCCATACAATGGAGACAAAAACATTAAGCATCCCTAAGAATCCTGCCTGTCCAACCTGTTCAAAAGAACATCAAGATATTGCCCTAAATTTCAGCTCTCCCGTTTGTTATTTTATTCCAGAAGTTTCCCCGGAACAGGTCTGCATGATGAAGAATATTGTCCTGATCGATGTCAGAGAACAAGAGGAATGGGATGCGGGACATATAGATGGTGCACTCCACCATCCTTTGTCAGAAATAAAAAAAGAAAATATGCCAGTACGACATCAAGATAAAGATATTGTTCTATACTGCCGAAAAGGTTTTAGAAGTCTTGAGGCGGCTCGTCTTCTTAAAGATTGCGGTTTTCCGGACATATACAGCCTGTCTGGTGGTTATGAAGCCTGGGTTAAAAAATCCTCACCATCCCGCCAAAACGAAACAGAAGTCTGAGAGCAACATACAATATCAAAAGCGCCGTCAATTTTTTTATCATTTCTGTATTAAGACGTTCCGCTCCCATCAACGATCCTATCTGGCCGCCTAACAAAACTGACGGAAACAGAAGCCAATATGATGAAAGTGATAACAGTAGATCGCTTTCATTCAGCTTCATGATTTGCCCTAAAAGTCCTGCAAGTGAGTTAACCAAAATAAACAGGCTGCATGTTCCTGCAATATTTTTAGAGTTATCCCAATTAAGAATATGAAGAATCGGAGCAAGAAAGATACCACCACCAATACCCGTTAGCCCTGCAAGAAAACCCAATCCTCCACCAATGACTGGAGGAAGGAAATCTATAGAGGAAGATATATTTTTCTGCTCCATATCAAGCAGATGTTTTGGCTTAGCAGGCCACAACATCTGCAAAGAAGATATAAATAATGAACAGCCCAAAATTCCGACAAATATAAACTCAGGAATATTAATTCTTCCTCCTACCCAGGCCGCTGGTACCGAAAGAAATACCCAGGGAAGTATCTTTTTGATCCTGATATGTCTATTTTTTGAGAAGCGCCATACCCCACCACTGACAACAATTAAATTGCAGATCAATGAAACAAGGGGCAATATTTTATAATCAGCATCCCCCAAAACCAATAGAGCATTGTAAGTTGATCCACCACCAAACCCGACACATGCATAAAGAAAAGCGGTTATAAAGAACAAAAACGAAAAAAATATCATGCATCAATGATCTTTCTTTTAGGGCGCGTATCTGATCTGACATCAACCTGCAACAAAATAGTCAAACCGTCTTGAACGATACAAACCCCATCACGATCTTTCCCCATATTTTCCAATTCTTGCAATTTTTTTTCAGGAACTCTTAGAAAAACGACAAAATTTTCATCAATAGAAAATTCATCCTTCAGAGAATTTACAGGCTCAATTAGAAAAGAAATTTTTCTTTCCGGAACAATCACAGTTTCATTCAAAGGAATTCCGCCAATAAGCTGTTTTAGTTCAACCTCGGATATTTTGAATATTACTGACTGTGATGAGAACTTGATATTCATGCTGTTATAACCTCTCCCCATTCCTCTGGAGTATTAATATTTTTCATGTATGGAACAAAAGGCTCTGGCATGTTGATCGGCTTAATCTCTAGCTCCTTCAACATTTGCCGGATAGAACGTGCATTTGTTCTTTTGTATGGCGCAGATATATAAATTGGCAATGGCCTATCCTCAAAATATCCGCCATCAGGACAACTCAACAAAGCCTCAAGAATTTCAGGATACAAAAGCGGCATATCAACAGGAATAAAAAGAAACCCTTTTACATCTGCATTTGCAAACATAATATCCTCTATCGCTTTTACAGGGCCCTGAAATTTTTCCCTGTCAGGAATACATTCGTAGCCATCAACCGAACCGCTGATAAGAACTCGCCCAAGACCGGTACTTCTCAATATCAGTTGCATATGATCGATAAGAGGAACCTGATTATAGGAAAGAAAGGCCTTATTTGTTCCCATACGGCTTGATTTACCGCCTGCCAAAACAACGCCAACAATCCCCCTTCTATCCAGCATGCTGTTTTCCTTCGCACCTTCCACAGCAAATAATGCTATCTTGGGCATCTGAATTTAGTGAATGACCGGGCAGCCAATCACTGATCCCATCATGATAATGCTCTTTTTTCCAGACTGGGGCGCGCTTCTTGATTTCTTCTATAACATAGCGACAAGCCTCGAAGCTTTCAGCGCGATGTGGAGAACTTACAGCTATCACAATGCTAATGTCACCGACTTTCAGTTCTCCTTGAAAATGTGACACAAAATACCGCGTTCCCGGCCAAATTCCTTGCGCCTCGGCACAAATTTCTTGAAAGGTATTGCTTGCTAAAATATCATGAACATCATATGTGATGCCCGTAACTTTCTTTCCGGAATGATTGTTACGAACAATCCCTATAAATGTGTCAATAGCCCCTTGGCTAGCATCAGAAACAAATTCGATTGCTCTGGCTGGGTTGATCTCTACACGACTAATCTCGGTAAAAATATTCTGCTGCGGCATATCATCCTCCACAAACAGGCGGTAAAATAGATAGCTCCATAGGAGTATGAACAATATATTCTCCGGGCAGTATCCCTGAATCATTGGCCAATACAGAGTGATCTACGATATCTCTGTACTTTTCCCCAAGGTAATTTGCAATAGCCGACTTAATGACCTCAACGGAGCTATCTGTATTAACATCAACATCTATCACGTCTCCGAATTGACGGAACATGCCAAAACATCTGATGGATACTCTAATTCCTTCCATTTTTATACTCCATATCCTTGTTTTCTGATTTTATTGAGAGCATCCCCAATAAAAGGAGAAATAATATCCCAACATTCCTGAACAGCTTTAGGACTTCCTGGAAAAGCTACAATAAAAGTTGAGCCCAACATCCCGGCCGTCATGCGTGACAACCATGCCGTATCCGTATAATTCAAACTCTCCGCACGAAGAAAATCTCCAAATCCGTCCAGCATTCTGTCACATACATTTTCCAAGACATCAGGTGTTACATCTCTAGGCCCGGGCCCCGTCCCTCCGGAAGCAATAACAATATCAGGATGAAAAGTCTGACAATGTGCCTTAAGTGTTTCCGAGATTGTCTGCGCATCATCAGGAATGACTTTATATTCCATGATCTCTGCTCCCGCAGATTTCAGGCAATCAACTAGAATTGGGCCAGATTGATCCTCATAAGTCCCAATGGAGGCACGATCGCTCATCACAATAACGCCAGCCTTCTTACCGGAAAGAAAATATGGAGACGGCAGTTGCTCTGATAGCCAGTCGGGAATGCCATCAGAGTTCATCCAAACACCACTTTTCCCTCCCGTCTTAACCAAAAGTTTTATATTTCCTATAGAAAGGTTGGCATATGTTCCCTTTGTTAAATCCCAAATTGTCAAAAGGGCAGCATTCACTCCGGCAAGAGCTTCCATCTCTACACCTGTTTTGGCGAAAGCCGCAGCCTGAGCATAAACAGTGATAGAATTCTGTTCCCTGTTCATTTCACAATGAATAGTAACCTGATCCAAAGGTAAAGTATGACACATAGGAATCATATTCGGAGTGTTCTTTGCTCCCATAATCCCGGCAGCTTCAGCCAAAGCCAGTACATTTCCTTTCGGCAAAGTTCCATTGACTATGGCGTTAAATGCTTCTTCATTCATAGTAATAGTCCCACACGCAACTGCCCTGCGCCGCGTCGGACGTTTCCTTCCCACATCAATCATTCTAAAATTTGTTTTTTTCGTAGATGGAAAACTTATGATATTTTTTTCATTCGGCATGGCTATCCTCCTATCGATGCCAGATGTGGAGTTGCTCCACTGTTTCCTTCATGCAAAAAATGGGATGATTTTTTATAGACCATCAATGATACGATTTGATCCTGAAGCTCTTGTTTTTGTTCATCCTGTTGTAAGAGATGCCGCAAAGAATAGCCCCCTTCTCCAAATAGGCACAAATGCAATGCACCTTTGGATGAAACACGCAATCGATTGCACGATGTGCAAAAATCCTTTGAATAGGGAGCAATCAATCCTATTTTACCAACACTCTTTGGGTGATAGAATTCAACGGCCGGTCCAGCCCCATCTTCACGAGCCTGGACATGCCATCCCAAAGACAAAAGCCTGTTGCTAATCACAGATCCTGACAGATGATGCCTCTTGAAATAGTCCTGATTATTTCCAGTACGCATTAATTCGATGAAGCGTAACGAAACAGGTTTATCATCTACAAAACGGATAAAGTCATCCAGCTCTGTATCATTCAATCCCTTTAATAAAACGGTATTAATTTTTACTGTACTAAAACCAGCTGCAAAGCAGGCCTCCAGACCATCCATGATTTCCAAAAGCCTGTCATGCCCCGTGATTGTTTTAAACTGTTCGGGTTTCAAGGAATCAATACTGATATTAATGGCGCGTAATCCGGCGTTATAATAGTCCTGCGCCCGCTCTACGAGCTTATAACCATTGGTCGTAAACGCCAATTTTTGTATGCCAGATAGTGACGAAATCCTAGCTGCTATATCAAGAAAGTCAGATCGTATAGTTGGCTCACCACCAGTTAAACGAATTTTCCATACCCCTAGCCCAGCGAAGGCCTCAACCATTCTAGTGATTTCCAAAAGACTGAGGTCATCTTCTTCATTTTTATTCTTTGCATACCCGTTTGGAAGGCAATAGGAACACCGGAAATTGCACTTATCCGTCAATGATAAGCGCAAATAGGGGAAGCGACGACCGAATGCATCCGCAATTAACGGCTCATGTACCACTTTAGTTACTCCTTTCCAAACAAGGGAGGCCGCAGCGTTTCCACATGCGACCCCGGCCAGCTCACCATATTCCGGGGAGAAAAGAACTTAGGATAAACTGGCTCGGAGCAGCCATAACAATCAATTACAGCAAATCCTTATTCCAATTAGTATGCCGCATTTACACATAGGAGAACTTGATTTGGATCAAGGGCGAAAATTTGCAGGGGATGTCTATTACTGTATTGTTTTTTCAACATTTTTACATGAAACAGAATAAACTATGATCAGTCTTAAAATTGCCGAAATCATCAAGAAAACTCCGCTTTTTCAAAATATTTCCCACACCGACATAGAAGAGCTTGCAACATATTGCCATCAGAAAAACCTATCCAAGGGACAAGAATTATTTTCTATGGGTGATAAAGCAGACTCTCTCTACATTGTCCTAAAAGGATGGATTAAACTCTACCGAACATCAAAGGATGGAGAAGAAGCCATTATAAATATCTTCGGCCCTGGTGAGTCTTTCGCTGAAGCCGCAGTTTTTAATGATAGTCATACGTACCCGGTTAATGCTCAGGCAGTTGAAGAGTCAGTATTGATAGATATTCCTTACAACTATTTCATTCATAAAATAGAAGATGATAAAAATTTTGCCCTACGTATTCTTGGGGCCATTGCATCACGTCAACATTATCTGGTTCAACAACTTGAACAAGTTACAACTCGTTCAGCCACGCAAAGAATAGGCGCTTTCCTGCTGCGCTTCTGCGTCAAAGAAAGCCAAAATAAGAATGGCACTTGGATTGTTGATCTTCCTTACGATAAATCCGTTATTTCTACACGCCTAAACATTAAACCGGAAACATTTTCACGTGCAATTGCCAAACTCGAACCTTACGGCGTATCCATAAACAAGCGGCAAATCATCATCACTGACAAAAATGAACTGATGGATTATTGCGACGTACCAACACATGAAAAACCGTGCTAATCAATTATGCCTCGTGACCATCCGGCCGCCCGGACATGAGTATCGGAGTATAAATAACCAAATATACAGCGAAACAAAATGTCCATAGAACAGACGATGTAACAATCCATTCCAAAGTATAAATGGGAAGCACTAATGGACCAAACGTCCTTATAGCGGCAGCGCATTGAATCAAAATAAAAGAGATTTTAGTCATCCTTGTTGCAACCAAATCTCTTCCTGTATGCCCAAGTGTAACCCGGCAAATCATCCCCAATGTCATAGACCCTATACATCCTGCAGTCATAGCATGGATAACCATTGGAATTTCAAACAACCCCAAACCAGTTAGTCCCATTAGAAATAAGCCAACAACTAACCACAAATATCCTGCATGAAGAACCCATAACAAAGGATCAGAGAGTGTTTTTAGGCTATGATAATGTCTCATGCGCACCGCATGAATAAGGAAGGAAGCGAAAGCCGCCACTGACAATATCACTGTTCCCTGTGCAAAGATGAGACAGAGCGCGGTTACAGCAAGTGAGATCAAAGCAGCAATATCTGTTTTTGTCTGATCTGTCTGAAATGCAGAAATACCTGATCGTCTTAATGCAGCAACCGTGAAAGCCGGAATAATACGCCCCCCGATCAAGGAAACCATTATCAGGATCATCATCAGAGCAATGTACAAAGGGGTCTTTTCGCCAGTATTTAACGACCACACATCACATATGAAAAGGATACTCAAAATACCTAGAAATACAAAATTACGTTTATTCCAACTACGGATCAACGGTATAGCTAGCGTTGCAGCTAATGCGGGAATAAAAATGGATTCTAGCGTCGAGACAATCCACAAAGGAAAACCAACATTAAAAGTAACAACACACCTGCCTAACAGCCAAAGCACACATAACAACGCCAAATGAATCTGCCTTGCCGGTGCCCCTCCTGTCCAATTTGCAACTGCCGTTAACAAAAAACCTGCCACTATAGCCAGTGTATAACCAAAAATCATTTCATGTGCATGCCAGAAGATGGGATCGCTTATCCCTTCCGGCAAAGAAAACATCCCCGCATAAAAACCTCCCCATATGGCAATATTAAACACACCATACAAAGCTCCCAGAAAAAAGAACGGACGAAAGCCTCGCCCAAAGAACGGGAGTTTAAAAATACTCAACATGATGAATTCCTGTTTTACTTATTGAACTAAAGGAGTTGATGCTCCTTCAAAACGAAAACCGCTAATTTCTGCTTTTCCGGCAAGTAATTGTATATATTGATGGAATGCTCTATTCCAACTTTCTTGAACTAGATATTCTTTTATCCACTTCTCAACGAGATCAAAGGGCAACTGCACCCCATCTACTCGCTTATGCACCCTGATAACATGGAAACCGACTTCAGTTTCAACCGGCTCAGAACTGGTTTCATTTTCCTTCATTCTCAGCAAGGCCATCTCAAAAGCGGGCATAGTCTGCCCTTTGCTAATTTGGCCGAGACGTCCGCCATTTTTTGACGAAGAGCAAGCGGACTCTTGAATCGCAAGATCATCAAACAGATGAGGCTGGTCCATTAACCTTTCAATTGCAGATAACGCCTGCAACCTTGCTTTACTGCGTGCCTCACTATCATCCGGAGGCGCAAGATAGAGTATATGAGAAACCTCAAACAATGGGGATGTAACAAATCTTTTCATATTGTTATCATAGTACCGCTGGCATGTATCCGCATCAGCCTCTGGAACGGATATCTCCTGCTCTAATAAAGAACTAATGATCTGGTCAGAATTTTTTATAGCTTCCTGACGCGTACCCACACCTAATTCTACAGCCCTTTGAAGCAACATCTCGCGAATAACCAAAGCTTTCATAGCTTCAAATTTTGCGGCATGAAGACTATCTGCAGGATGGTACTGTACTTCAGCATTAATTTCTTCAGGAGAAATTTTTATTCCGTTAACTGTAATTCCAGGAGCAAGACCACTCATCATGACGCTCTCTTTCTTACAATCTGATATGGCCTAAAAACATAACCAAACGGCGCACTCAATGCGTGAACCAGTCGTGTAAATGGGAAGACAAGCAAAATGAATAATCCAAGTGTGATGTGCAACTTAAAGACAAGAGCAACATCAATTAAATATTCATGAGCCCCACCTCTGAAAGTCACAATATGCTGTGCCCACTCCATAAACTTGACCATCTCATGACCATCAAGGTGATTCATCGAAACTGTGATAGTAAATAAACCAAGTGTAAGCTGAGCCAGCAGCAGAAAAAGAACAGCAATATCAGCAAAAGAACTGTTAGATCTTATGCGTGGATCAAATAATCGACGATGTATCAACATACAAAGCCCCACAAAACAGAATACGCCCGCTATACCACCAACGCTCATTGCCATAATCTGCTTGAACTCATGGGAAATTCCCAAAGCATCAAAGACCGCGATAGGTGTCAGCAGACCGACCGCATGGCCAGCAAGAATAGTCAAAATTCCTAGATGAAAGAGAATGCTACCGACTATTAGCTGTCGCCGCCTTAAAAGCTGACTCGATTTGCTTCGCCATGAATACGGATCACGGTCAAAGCGCAGAACGCTACCCAATAAAAAAAAGGCAATCGAAATGTAAGGAAAAACTTGGAACAGGAAAAAATTCATTTTTAACCTCTCTTTTCTTCAGGTGCCATTTTCATGCGCGCCAACATTTCTGAGGCACGAGGACATCCGTCATTTTGACCATTCAATGGTGCGCTATTATCAAAAGCAAACTGTTCTTCCCATTCTTTGTCTAATTGCTCAAGACTATAAGCCTCACCAGAAGAATCGCTCAAAGCTTGCTCAATATTTTTGGGATCAATTTTACATGCCGCCACCTCAGATATCGCATCAAATATAGATGCATAAAGAGACTCTCTGTTTCTAAGACGAGCTCCTATAGCGGACGTAACATTAACAATGCTGGATAAATTGTCGTTTATTTCGCTGATAGGAAGATTTGATACATATTCAAGGAATAAAGGTAAATAATCAGGGGTTTCTTCAGCCGTAATAGTCAGACCATGTCTTTCATATAAATTTGCTAAATCAACGAGAGCCTGCCCGCGTTCACGAGAGTCACCATGAATATGTTCGAATATATGCAACGATAGAGACGGTGTACGATCAAAAAGAGAGACATACTCATCTTGAATATCAAGAATTTCTCTTGATTTAATCTCTTCTATCAATTCATTTATATTACCAATCAACTTGTCAGATAGGATATTTTCCTGATGCAATAACATTTGACACTCATCAAGAATAGTCTGATGCATCTCCGTAGGGTAGGTTAACAAGAATCCGAGAATTTTAAGCGTTCTCATAGCTTTTCCTTTCTAACCACAGCTTCCACAGCAACCGCCGCCGCAACTTGATTTACTTTCATTTTTACTTTCTGGCTCCTCTACTTTTTCATAGTGATCGCGTTGAAAAATCGTATTCACCCGATTGTCTTTGCTGGATCCACTTTGACCTCTAGTCTGTTTCGGACTATCGAATATATCCGTCACACTGTTACTATGCCCCGAACAACCGTTACCAAAACTGAACCCACAGCCACCACTCTCACCATAAGCATCCAAAGTTTCTTCACGATGCCCTGTTGGAATGACATAGCGATCTTCGTAATTTGCGATCGCCATAATTTTGTACATGTCCTCAACCATATCAGATGTCAAGTGAACAGACTCCAGATATGCGGTATCCGGATTTCCTTTAATAAGTTTGCTGCGCATGTAATGACGCATAGCTAGCATTCTTTTCAAACCGAACCTGACAGGCTCCTCTTTCCCACCTGTCAACAAGTTAGCCAGATATTTGACCGGAATACGCATATCATTCAGATCAGGCATAATACCATCCTTCTCAACTGAAATTTGTCCGGCTGTCGCCGCTGCTTGAATCGGAGAAAGAGGCGGAATATACCAAACCATCGGTAATGTTCTGTATTCGGGATGCAATGGAAAAGCTACCTTCCATTCCATAGCCATTTTATAAACAGGAGATTTTTGTGCTGCTTCAATCCAGTTATCCGGAATACCGTCCTTACGAGCCTGTGCAATAACTTTTGGGTCATGAGGGTCCAAGAAAATACCGCATTGACTCTCATAAAGGTCTTCAGGGTTTTCTACGCTAGCAGCTTCTTCTATTCTGTCAGCGTCATAAAGCATAACCCCAAGATATCTAATGCGCCCCACACAAGTCTCAGAACAGACTGTTGGTTCCCCGTTCTCAATCCTAGGATAGCAGAAGGTACATTTCTCTGCCTTACCGGTTTTCCAGTTATAATAGATCTTTTTGTATGGGCAGCCGGAAATACACATTCTCCAGCCTCGGCATTTGTCCTGATCAACAAGAACAATTCCATCTTCTTCACGTTTATAGATTGAACCAGAAGGACAAGACGCAACACATGTAGGATTAAGACAATGCTCGCACAACCGAGGCAAATACATCATGAATGTATTCTCGAACTGTCCATACATTTCTTTTTCAATATCTTTGAAGTTATAATCTTTTTTACGGTGCTCAAACTCTGTTCCCAGAATTTCTTCCCAATTCGGTCCCCATTCAATTTTTTCCATGCGTTCTCCTGAAATCAGAGATCGTGGGCGCGCTGTAGGCATGGTTTTTGACTCAGGAGCCTTCTGCAAATGATCATAGTCAAAAGTAAATGGCTCGTAATAATCATCAATCTCCGGAAGATTTGGATTACCAAAAATATTGGCCAGGATGCGCCAACGCCCCCCCTGCTTAGGATTTATCTTTCCACTGGCATTACGCTGCCATCCACCTTTCCATTTGTCCTGATTTTCCCATTCTTTTGGATATCCAATACCAGGCTTGGTTTCAACATTGTTGAACCATGCATATTCGACCCCTTCGCGGGATGTCCAGACATTCTTGCAAGTCACAGAGCAAGTATGGCAACCAATACATTTATCAAGATTTAAAACCATTCCAACTTGAGCGCGTATTTTCATTTTACTATTCCTTTCACTCGGCTGCACTGGTTGCAATTGGTTCTTCCATCCAATCCACCTGATCAACGCGGCGAACAACAACAAATTCATCACGGTTTGAACCAACAGTACCGTAATAATTAAAACCATAGGATAACTGAGCATAGCCACCGATCATATGGGTTGGCTTAATTGTTGCACGTGTGACCGAGTTATGAATTCCACCCCGGGCATTTGTGATTTTACTTCCTGGTGTATGCACCAACTTTTCCTGAGCGTGATACATCAACATCATCCCCTCGTTTACGCGCTGGGACACAACTGCACGTGCCATAATGGCACCATTGGTATTAAAAACCTCCAGCCAGTCATTATCCTTAACACCAATCTTCTTGGCGTCCACCTCACTCACCCAGACAATCGGCCCGCCACGTGAAAGGGTCAGCATATGCAAATTATCCGTATATGTTGAATGGATTCCCCATTTTTGGTGAGGCGTAATAAAGTTCAAAACTATTGTTGGAGATTCTTTCCCATGCTTATCTAACATGTGCTGAACAGTTCGTGTATTGATAGGGGGACGATAGGAAACAAGACCTTCACCAAAGTCAATCATCCATGGGTGATCTTGATAGAGCTGCTGACGCCCTGTCAATGTTCTCCACGGGATAAACTCATGAACATTAGTGTAACCCGCATTATAACAGACATGTTCAGACTCAATTCCACTCCACGTTGGAGAACTAATAATCTTGCGCGGTTGCGCCTGAATATCTCTGAATCGAATCTTTTCCTCTTCTTTTGGCAGCGCCAAATGTCTATGATCACGCCCTGTTATTTTACTCAAAGCACTCCAAGCCTTAACAGCAACCTCACCATTTGTTTCTGGAGCAAGTGATAGAACAACTTCACAAGCATCTATATCGCTATCAATTTTCGCACGTCCATCTTTCTCACCATTCAGTTTTTTAAGAAAATCAACTTCATGATCTGTATTCCAGCCAATTCCTTTTCCGCCATTTCCTAATATTTCCAGAAGTGGGCCTAACGAAGTAAATCTTTCATAAGTTGCTGGATAATCTCTTTCAACCACCTTCATAGACGGGGCCGTTTTCCCAGGGATCAAATCACATTCGCCTTTTCTCCATTCTTTGACATCAGGTTGAGCCAACTCGCCAGGCGTATCATGCTGAATGGGAGTCAATACAATTTCCTTTTCAACACCCAGATGACCCTTGCAAACTTCCGAGAATTTCTTTGCAATCGCCTTATAGATTTCCCAATCAGACTTACTTTGCCAGACAGGATCAATCGCTTTGGAAAGCGGATGAATGAACGGGTGCATGTCGGAAGTATTCAGATCATTTTTCTCGTACCAGCTAGCTGTAGGAAGAACGATATCGGAGTAGACGCAAGTTGTAGACATACGGAAGTCAAGTGTTACAACGAGGTCTAGCTTCCCTTCAGGGGCCTTGTCGTGCCATGTAACCTCTGCGGACAGCCCCGGCCCTTCTTCACCCAAATCTTTTCCTTGAACACCATGCTGCGTTCCCAGGAAGTGTTTCATAAAATACTCATGACCTTTGCCGCTGGACCCTAGGATATTGGAACGCCAAACGAACATATTACGTGGCCAGTTATCAGGGTGATCAGGATCTTCACAAGACATACGAAGATCACCAGATTTCAAACGATTGACTACATAATCAATTGGATCTGCACCTTGTTCAGCAGCTTTTTGAACCAATAACATGGGGTTTTCTTGCAACTGAGGAGCCGACGGCAACCATCCCATACGTTCAGCGCGAATATTGCAATCAATCAGCGATCCCTTCCACTTATTTTTTTCCGCAAGCGGTGAGAGAATTTCGCTTACACCAAGAGTTTCATATCTCCACTGATCTGTATGTGCATAGAAGAATGAAGTTGAATTTTGCTGACGTGGAGGACGAGTCCAATCCAACGCAAAAGCTAATGGAAGCCAGCCGGTTTGTGGGCGAAGTTTCTCCTGCCCCACATAATGCGACCACCCTCCGCCTGATTGCCCAACGCATCCGCAAAATACCAGCATATTAATTGCGGCGCGGTAATTCATATCCATATGATACCAGTGATTCATGGCCGCCCCGATGATAATCATCGACTTACCTTTTGTATCATGGGCATTCTGCGCAAAAGCACGAGCAACCTGTACAACCTGTTCTGCCTTTACTCCTGTAATACTTTCCTGCCACTTAGGGGTATACGGAATATTGTCTCCGTAACTGCTCGCCACATTCGCTCCACCCAATCCATCCCGCGCAATACCGTAATTGGCACACAGAAGGTCAAAGACACAAGCAACGGCAATTTTTTCGCCATTGAGATCCAGATATTTGACTGGGACAGAACGATCCAGAACATCTTCCTGATCATTTGTCTGGAAATATCCATGCTCATGAGGTTGCCCTCCAAAATAAGGGAATCCAACATTCAAAACATCATCATGCCACCCCATAAGAGTTTTACGTGGGCGAATTTTAGTTCCGGTTTTAGAGTCCGTTGGTACAATATTCCACTTTCCTTCTTCTCCCCATCTAAATCCAATAGATCCAGTTGGCACTGAAATTTGTCCTGTCTCCTCATCAAAGCAAACTGTTTTCCATTCAGGATTATTCTGTTCATCCAGATGGTTGGCAAAGTCCGAAGCTCGAACCATTCGGCCTGGAACATAGCGTCCATCCCGTTGTTCTAGCTTAACAAGAAACGGCATATCTGAATATGCACGACAATAATCATCAAAATATTCCGATGGATTATCAATATGGAACTCTTTCAGAATCACATGCCCCATCGCCATCCCAAGCGCAGCATCTGTACCCTGACGCGGATTCAACCAAATATCACCAAATTTTGATGCTTCGGAATAGTCAGGGGTAATTGTAACAATCTGGGTTCCTTTATAACGGGATTCAGTCATAAAGTGAGCATCTGGTGTACGGGTTTGCGGGACGTTCGAGCCCCACATAATGATAAAACCGGAATTATACCAATCAGCACTTTCAGGAACATCCGTCTGCTCTCCCCAACTTTGAGGACTTGCAGGAGGCAAATCACAATACCAGTCATAAAAACTCATGCAGGTTCCACCAAGCAAAGACAAATATCGTGACCCTGCTGCATACGAAATCATTGACATGGCAGGAATAGGAGAAAACCCTATAATCCGGTCAGCACCATGCTCTTTAATCGTATGGACATTAGCCGCCGCAATAATTTCTGTAACTTCATCCCATCCTACACGAACAAATCCCCCACGCCCACGAACACTCTGGTATTCCTTGCGGAGTTCCGAATCATTCTGGATCATTTTCCATGCATCAACCGGAGATGCTGCAATTTTTTTTGCATCCCGCCATAAAGACAACAATCTCTTGCGGATCATAGGATATTTCAGGCGATTGGCCGAATAGATATACCAACTATAACTCGCGCCACGAGCGCAGCCACGAGGTTCATGGTTTGGTAAATCAGGACGAGTACGCGGATAATCCGTTTGCTGTGTTTCCCATGTAATCAATCCATTTTTTACATAGATTTTCCATGAACATGATCCTGTGCAGTTTACACCATGTGTTGAGCGGACAATTTTATCATGAGCCCAACGACCACGATACCCATCTTCCCAACTTCTATTTTCCTCAGTAGTTACGCCATGACCATTCGAAAACTCTTCGCGTTTCTGAGAAAAATAGGACATACGATCAATAAAATAGCTCATGGAAGCTCTCCTTTTATTCTGATAGGCAGCTTGACCAATCCAAGGGATATTTCCCTTGATGCAAATCAAGCCATATTAGATTTTTATTTTTTAATATTACGGGTTTTTATGTAATGCGCCGGGACGTAAATAAGCCCACCAGTTCAACAATACGCAAACCATGTAAAATGCGGCAAAGCCATATAGAGCTATTTCCGGCGTTGTGGCCTTTATCTGCTCACCAAAGACCTGAGGAATAATAAAAGCCCCATAAGCCGCAACAGCCGACGTCCATCCCAGAACCGGTCCAGCCTGTTCTTTGTCAAAAACTTTAGCAATTGTTCTGAAGGTCGAGCCATTTCCAATGCCACTGGTTAAGAACAATGAAAGAAACAAAAGAAAGAAAGGAACAAAATATTCTTCAGGTGTAGCCGATGCATAAGCTTCTTTCATATAGTAAGCGGCTCCCAATGCTGCCCCCACCATGACAACCGAACAAATTTGAGTTACGAGAGCCCCCCCCCATTTATCAGCTATCCATCCTCCAACAGGACGAATTAATGCTCCGATAAACGGTCCCATCCAGGCATACATCAAAGCACTCGGTGCATTCGGGTTCACGACATCATGCGTCATGACACCATCCACCATCACATGTTGGAAACCAAAAATAACTTTAATTGCCAACGGAAATGCCGCTGAGTATCCAATGAAGGAACCAAAAGTCATCGTATAAATAATCGTCATAATCCATGTATGTGGATGATTGAAAATTTTATACTGGCGTTTCAGACTTTGTTGAATTGATCCCGGAATAAGTCGTAGCGCAAAAACAGTGAGCGCAATGACGGCAGGCAAAACAATCCACTTGCTTACATTCAATCCGTTCCCGCCCGCACTTTCAGGAAGAATAAACCACAATCCAATAACCGACATTCCCAGACCTATCAACAACATCAGGGAAAGTTTTGACATTGATGTTAGTGGCCCGCTGATATTAGGAGACACGTGTTCTGCCCGAATATTATTCATTCCAAACCATGCCGCGACTACCAAAGGAACAAGAATAGCTGCCCAAATATATCCGGCATTATGAATAAATGTCTCAGTTCCCGCAGGGATTTTACCAATTAATGTACCTGAATCAGCCTTCAAAATCATGGCGTCTCCACCAAAAAGACCAAAGGTCATAACCAGAGGAACCAGAATTTGCATAGTGGTCACACCGAAATTACCCAACCCCGCATTCAAACCTAAAGACAACCCTTGAATTTTCTTGGGAAAAAAGAAGCTGATGTTTGACATGGACGAAGCAAAATTTCCACCTCCAAAGCCCGACAATAATGCCATGGCCTGAAAGACCCACAGTGGTGTGCTCAGGTCTTGTAGGGCCATACCGGTTCCAAGAGCCGGAGCAATCAGGAGCGCCGTGGTAAAGAAAATCGTATTCCGACCACCTGCCAGCCTGATAAAGAAAGAACTTGGAATTCTGAGAGTTGCCCCGGATAGTCCAGCAATCGCACTCAACGTAAAAAGCTCTGATTGACTAAATGAGAAACCAATATTGAGCATCTGAACAGTAATGATGCTCCAATACAACCAAACGGCAAAACCACAAAGCAAGCATGGAATAGAAATCCATAGATTTCTCCAAGCTACAGAAGAATCTCCTGAAGCCCACTGGACGGGATCCTCAGGATTCCATTGGGTGATATCTTTAGCCATAATAGTTCTCCTTGAAATATAATTTATTCTGCAGCCTGTAATTCAGGCAGATATCTTGATTTATCCATTTTTCGTTCCATGAGAACGATTGCGAAATGCATCCATGTCAATGCCACAGCAATGACGACAAACAACAACATGAAACAGCTTGTCCAAATACCGGTGACATCATTCATAAACCCAAAAGCGATAGGAAGTACAAAACCGCCAAGTCCACCAATCAAACCGACAATGCCACCCACTGCCCCGACATGATCGGGATAATAAACTGGAATATGCTTATAAACTGCGGCTTTACCAAGGGACATAAAGAACCCGAGAATAACAGTTAAACCCACAAAGACAGGAAGACCGATTGAAAGGCTAAAAGATATCGGCTCTTTAATGCCATGAACAACATAATCGGTTGCCGGATAAGACATGATAAATGTACAAATGACACAAGAAATGAACGTCATGTACATAATAGTTCTTGCACCCCATTTATCGGACATCCATCCCCCTAGAGCACGGAACACAGATCCGGGAAGAGCATAAGCCGCAGCCAACATTCCGGCAGTTTTTATATCCAGACCATAAACACCAACATAGTAACGTGGCAACCATAACGCCAAGGCAACAAACGCACCAAAAACGAAGAAATAATACAAAGAAAACCGCCAGACCTGTAAATTACCCAAGGGCTTCATTTGTTCAAGAATCCCTCTTGGCTTCTCATTCCGTATTTTTCTTGCGGCAAGCTTAGGATCATCCTTACTCAGAAAAAAGAACAGGACGGCAGCTATGAATATGATAGCGGCATAAACCTGAGCCAATCCCTGCCAACCAAGAGCAACTAAAAGAAACGGCGCACCAAAATTGGTGATCGCAGCACCAACATTTCCTACACCAAAAATTCCTAAAGCTGTTCCTTGTTTATCTTTTTCATACCATTGAGAAACGTAAGCTATACCAACGGCAAACCCACCTCCTGCCAGCCCCACTCCTAAAGCCGCCAGCAGAAACATTTCATATGTGTGCACACTGGAAAGAAGATATGTCGCAATAGAAGATGCAATCATGGTCAAAGCCATAACAAGACGCCCACCATACTGATCTGACCAAATCCCGAGAAGAAGACGACTAAGAGAACCTGTCAGAACAGGAGTTGCCACCAAAACACCAAATTGTGTGTCTGTTAATCCAAGATCAGCCTTAATCTTCACACCAAGAATAGAAAAAATAGTCCAGATTGCAAAGCAAACCGTGAATGCAATCGTACTTAATCCAAGAGCTCTGGTCTGATCCGCTTTTGAAATCATTAGCTTTTCTCCATTTTCATATCTCGAATATTAGAGCCTTTGATTTTAACGACCCTTTCCATTACTATCTCACCAAACAAACAAACCTGATTTGATTCAGATCAAGCCAAGATTTTGGAGGCTTGCCTCAGCGTCTGTAAAAAAGAGATCGACCAAGGTAAAATGCAATGAGACTTCCCTGCAATTTTAATGAGCAAAAGAAGCCACAACTGTTTGAAAAACTCAGTGAGCCCAGTCTTGAAAAACTGCTGCAGCATTCCGTCATGCAAGACTATGAGTCCGGCAGAATCCTTGTGCAACAGGGAGATTCTCCAGAATGTATTTTTCTGGTTATTGAAGGAGCGCTCAGGACATTTCGCATTGAGGCCGAGGAAGGGCATGAAGCAACCATTCGTATGTTGCAACCCGGCGATACATGCATGGAAGCCGTTTTATTTATGGGGGGACCTTCTCCAATAACGGTTCAAACAATTCAAACCAGCAAAGTCCTTCAAGTGCCTGAAAGAATAGTGAAAAAACACGTTACGGAAGATCCCCAGTTCGCAGTAAATCTGCTACGAATTGTCACACGGCATTATAAGAATGCAATGATCCAGATTGACTCCATGAATATCAAATCTCCAATACAACGTGTCGGCTACTACTTTCTTCTTAAGCATCTTGACGCTGGACACGATAACATGGAGTTCGAACTACCGTTCCAAAAGCAAATGATCGCTAATTATCTTGGCATGACACCCGAGACATTTTCACGCACACTTAAGCAAATGAAAAGTTTAGGGGTAGAAGTAGACGGGGAAAAAATAAAAATGCGTGATGCATTTTCTCTCTGTCATTTTTGCGATTCAGATACAGCCGCCATCTGCCCTCTCCATAATAAAGAGCATTGTAAGGACTGCCTTTTACATTAGTCCATTTTACACAAGGCCATTGCGCGGATACAAGGGATAGACATCGACAATATCCCCACTCTTAATGTTAGAAACTTCTTCCGGTATGCTGACCCATGCATTCATCTTCAGGAACGGCTTAACCATAAATGAATCTTGTCCTTCAAGAATTGAAACTCTCAAGCCCCCATCCTCCGAGACACTCATACTCCCTTTCAAAAACATTTGAAGTCCTGCTTTTTTTGAATAGTCATGTTCCAGCCTTCCCCTAAAAGCCGTCTCATTTTTCACCCCTGACATGGCTCGAATAGCCGTATCAATAAAAAAGCGCATCCCCACTGCCGTTGCCACAGGATTCCCTGGCAATCCGAAATAAAGAGTCCCATTCGGTAACCTTGCTAAAAGATTAGGTTTGCCGGGCTTAATCTTGATCTTATGATACAAAATTTCTGCCCCCATTTCCTGCAATTCACTTTTAACAAAATCAAATGCTCCGGCAGAGACAGCACCACTGGAAATTATCATATCGGGATTTTGATCCAATAAAGCAACCAAGCCTTTTTTGAATTCTTCAGGATCATCATGGATAGTCGACGCCTCAAAGCAATCAATACCAAAATCATCCAACAAGGCAACAGCATAGGGTCGATTTGAATTGTAGATTTGCCCTGAACCAAGTGAGCCCGACAAATCATCGACAAGTTCTCTTCCCGTAGAAATAAAAGCAACCCGAGGCTTTCTAACAACTTCAACGTTGGAAATACCAAGTGTTGCCAGTGGCAAAATATGAGCAGTATCAAGATATTGCCCTTGCTGAAGCAAAACATCGCCTTTCTTAAAATCTTCACCGGCACACCGAATATGCGCTCCAGCTTCCGGAACCGAGAAGAAGGAAAGTCTTCCATTCTCTTCCATTTTCACTAGCTCAATAGGAACAACGGCATCAGCTCCATATGGGACAGGGGCTCCGGTCATAATATGGACACACGACCCTCTCTGAAGAATTGCTTCAGGAACAGAATCTCCGGCAGATATACCCCCTGCCTTTTCAAGGATTACAGGATTATCCTGTGTAGCCTCGAGCAAATCCTCTCGCACAACAGCAAATCCATCCATGGCCGAATTATCAAAGGGCTGAATATCTATAGGAGCCAGAACCTCGCGCGCACAAACTCGCCCCGATATGTCATCATTCAGTGATAAAACTTCTGTTTCTAATTTTGTCTCTTTTGCAACTGCGTAAATTATGTCGCATGCTTCTTTATAGGAAATCATCCAGAGTAACCTCAGTATGAAATATTAAATTATTTCTCTTCCTGCGTTCCTTGATTTGAATCAACCATACAAGTTTTCACTGTTCAATTGTTTTTTGACCTAAATCAACAACACTCTCGCCTATCACAAGTAGGGTGTTTTGATGATCGAACACGCAATACAGCCTTTGCTACAAAAAATAGTCCGGTATATTTCCCGTACCAGACCAGATATATTTGATCGCATAGGCCCACATACCAATAAAGTTTATCTGATTGATCCGGTTAACCTTCCACTCGTCCTTATTCTTTATCCAAGGAAAAACAACCCGGAACTGATCGCCTTTCCACGTCATAAAATTCCTGAATATGATGCGCGCATCTCTGGAACCTTTATCACACTCTTAAAAATGATCGACGGACAGCTTGATGGAGATGCTCTGTTTTTTACAAGAGACCTAATAATCGAAGGAGACACAGAAGCCGTTGTATGCCTGCGTAATGCCTTGGATGATTTGGATGGCAGTATTGCGGATGACATAGCCACGCTATTTCCACGAATAGGAGCCCCTATTATCTCAATTTTTCGAAACATAAAGACTCAAAACCATGAATAATAAGCTAAATAAATACCCCGAACTGGTTTGCCCCGCAGGAACACCTGCATCATTGCGCACAGCCGTAGATGCTGGTGCTGATGCTGTATATTGCGGATTTAGAAACGCCACCAACGCCAGAAATTTTCCTGGACTCAATTTTACACTTGAAGAATTGGAACATAGCATTGCCTACGCCCACAGTCGTGGAACAAAGGTCCTGCTTGCGGCTAATACCTTCCCACCAGCAGGGAAAACAGACTTGTGGGAACAGGCTATCGACAATGCAGTCAGCTTAAAAGTTGACGCCATCATTGTTGCTGACATCGGCGTAGCAGACTATGCCCATAAGAAATACCCCGATCAACGCCTTCACTTGTCTGTGCAAGCGGGCGCCCCTTCCATAGAAGCCATCAAATATTATTGTGAGGAATTCAATATTAAACGTGTCGTTCTGCCACGCATATTGACAATACCTGAAATCAAACAGCTCAAACAGGATATCCCTTGCGAAATTGAATGTTTTATATTTGGAAACCATGGCCTGATGGCCGAAGGTCGGTGCAGTCTGACAAATTATACAACAGGATTATCTACAAATATGGATGGCGTCTGCTCGCCAGCCAGTCACGTAAAATATGAAGAAGATGACAGCGGGAATCTCACAACAAAACTTGGTGGGTTCACCATTGACAGGTTTACTTGCGGACAGAACCCTGGATATCCAACAATTTGCAAAGGTCGTTATCTCGTTCCTCATAGAAATGAGGCCTACTACGCCTTTGAAGAGCCGGTCAGCCTTAACCTTGCCAATCTATTGCCTGATTTAATCAAAGCAGGGGTACATGCGCTTAAGATTGAAGGCCGCCAAAGATCAAAAGCCTACGTGAAATCTGTTGTATCAACATGGCGTTCAGCAATTGACGATGTTCTTGAGGGGCGCCCTCCTCAAATGACAGACCTGCTTTCTCTAACCGAAGGGCACAAACAAACAGAAGGTGCCTACGCCACCAAAAGATGGAGATAAAAATATGACGAATGAACTCACATTGGGGCCTATTCTTTTCCACTGGCCAGCCGAGCAGAAACGTGATTTTTACTTCCAAATCGCTGATGAAGCGCCAATCGATACTGTCTACATAGGTGAAGTTATTTGTTCTAAACGATCACCTTTCTTCGAACCCTACTACGAAGAAATATCTGAAAGATTACAAAACGCAGGCAAGAAGGTCGTCTTCTCTTCTCTTGCAGAAGTCATGATTCCTCGCGAACGAAAAATGACTGAAAGTATGTGTTCTCTTGATACCTATGATATTGAGGCCAATGATTCTTCTGCACTCTACCATTTACGCGATACACCACACAGAATTGGGCCCTTCATCAATGTCTATAATGAAAACACAATGACATTTTTGGCCTCTAAAGGAGCTAAACATTTTACATTGCCACAGGAATTACCTGCCACTGCTATATCTGCTATGGCTCACCATGCTCATAAAATTGGAGCCACTCTGGAGGTTCAGGTTTACGGGCGAGTGGGGCTTGCATTATCCGCTAGATGCTACCATGCTCGGTCTCACAATCGCGTAAAAGACAATTGCCAGTTTGTCTGTGAAGAAGACCCTGACGGTATGCAGCTAAATACGATCAATGGAACCCCCTATCTCAGCATAAATGGAATCCAGACTTTATCCTATCACTGCATGGCCTTGGTGAATGAACTCGACGACATGAGAAATATGGGCGTCAATATATTTAGACTCTCTCCACATCATCACGATATGGTTAAAACATCATCCTTATATCGCGACGTTCTGAATAAAAAGATTTCTCCTCAAAAAGCAATAAGCGAACTAAAAAAAGTTGGTCTTCAAGTCCCCTTCTCCAATGGATTTTACCATGGTGTCGATGGGCATAGATGGATAAAAACTGCCTGAAATTTATTGTAAGAAAATCTATCTTTCTTGACTCACATCAAATCCAAACACCATTATCTTGTGTAGCTTTGCATTTATAGGCACAAGATATAGTGTTTATCCACATAGTTTTCCACAGGCTCCAGCCTCCCAGAAAATCTACAACTGAATAATATTTGTCCACTCTTGAGTCTCAAAAAAGGAGAAACTTCATGTCGCAGAACCTAGCCGAAAAAATTGCAATATTCCCCACACAATCACCATCAGAGTCCAAAGTTGACCAGATCGTGACTTTGTTTGGCGGAACAAACGTGGATTGCTCTGAGGCTGTTAGCGAATATGTTTCAGGATCTGACTGGAGAATTAGAGCCAACGCCAATACCGGATACTCTAACGCAGGTCTCATTAATAACGTGGCCGGAAAAGTAATTGCCAATTTCTGGCTGGACGAAATTTACAGCCCCGAAGAAGGAAATTCACACCGTCAAGGCGACGTTCATATTCATGATCTTGATTGTTTGACTGGGTATTGCGCCGGATGGTCACTGCGCGCTCTTTTGAATGAAGGCTTTAATGGAGTCGGGGGACGCGTATCCTCTCGCCCTCCCCGCCATTTCCGTGAAGCGCTAGGTCAAATGTCAAACTTCCTTGGTATTTTACAATCCGAGTGGGCTGGAGCGCAGGCCTTCTCAAGTTTTGATACATATCTGGCTCCATATGTTTTCTACGATAATCTGGATTTCCGCGAGGTCAAAAAAGCAATACGGCAGTTTGTATATAATTTGAACGTCCCTGCACGATGGGGTCAATCTCCTTTTACAAATATCACACTTGATATTGTGGCTCCGGAAGATTTGAAAAACCAGTTTCCAACCGCAAACGACATCCATTTATTCAAAAACATTGATAACCCAAAGCTGCTTTTCAAAGCACAGCAACGTGACATGGGAATTATCCGCCTAGAAGATATGACTTTTGGTCATTTTGAACCTGAAATGGAAATGATCAATATTGCCTATTATGAAGTTATGACCGAAGGAGATTCAAAGGGACAGCCATTTACATTCCCGATTCCAACTGTCAACATCACAGAAGATTTTAACTGGGATAGTAAAGTAGCCCAAGCTATATTTGAAAATACCGCAAAAGTTGGAAGTTCTTACTTCCAGAACTTTGTTGGCAGCCAGTATATGATCGATGAAAAAACAGGTGAACGTAAACCAAATCCAGAAGCCTATTCTCCAGGTGCCGTACGATCCATGTGTTGTCGCCTGCAACTGGATTTGCGAGAACTTCTCAAACGTGGAAACGGCCTGTTCGGATCTGCTGAAATGACAGGTTCCCTCGGGGTCGTCACTTTGAATATGGCTCGCCTTGGTTATCGTTTTAAGGGTGATATGAAAGGCCTGATGAACGAAATTGATCGACTCATGGATATTTCAAGATCAACACTTGAAAAGAAACGCATCTTTGTCAAACAAATGTATGATCGAGGTTTGTACCCATATACAGCACGCTATTTACCTTTTCTACGCAACCATTTCTCAACCATAGGCGTTAATGGAATGAATGAGATGGTCCGAAACTTTACTGATGACGCATATGACATTTCAGATGATCGTGGAATTAATATGTCCCTTGAAATTCTAGAACATATGCGTACCAAGCTCCTCGGGTATCAGGAAGAAACAGGAAACCTGTATAATCTGGAGGCCACTCCTGCTGAAGGTACGACTTATCGCTTCGCGAAAGAAGACAAAAAACGTTATAACGATATTATTCAGGCTGGGTTCGGCGAAAATATCTACTATACAAACTCCTCACAAATTCCTGCAGACCATACTGATGATCCATTTGAAGCTCTGGACTTGCAAAACAAGTTACAGTGCAAATATACAGGGGGAACTGTTCTTCACCTCTATATGAATGAAAAACTCAGCAGTGCAGAAGCTTGCAAAGGGTTTGTTAAAAAAGTTATCAGCAATTATCAACTACCTTATATCACGGTTACACCTGTCTTTTCTGTTTGCGATACACACGGATACTTGAATGGGGAACAACCGGAATGTCCACATTGTCAAGAAAAGACAAAAGTCTGGACTCGCGTCATGGGATACTTCCGCCCGGTTGACAGTTTTAATAAAGGCAAACAGGGCGAGCATCGTGAACGCAAGCATTTCAAAGAAGACTGGGTTGATACAGGAAACTTGTTCACAGGTGTGTGATGCCGTCATATCTTACAACAAATAAAATAACAGAGCCCTCGTGCAGCCAAGCGGGGACTCTGCCTATTTATTCCGTTACCCCATTTACCATGCTGGATTTTCCTGACCAGACAGCTTGTGTTATCTGGTTCACCGGATGTAACATGCGCTGCGGTTACTGCCACAATCCGCAAATTGTTAAAGGCAAAGGACGTGGCACTGTCGAAGACGTCATGAAATTTTTGCACAAGCGTCTCGGGCTTTTGGATGGGGTTGTTCTCTCTGGTGGAGAAGCCTCCTCCTACCCCGCATTAGGAGAGTTTATTCAGACAATAAAAGCTCTTGGCTATGCCATCAAGCTGGATACAAATGGTCTTCGACCAGATATGATCCGCGAGTTTCTGGAGAAAGGATTTCTGGATTATATTGCGCTGGATTATAAAGCGCCTTCTCACAAATTCAAAAAAATTACCGGTGTTGAAAAATTTGAAAAATTTTCCGAGACCCTTGATTTGTTATGCCATCAGTCTCGCATTCCTTTTGAAGTTCGGACAACAGTTCATACAGGATTGATGAATGTGGGTGATATTGTCGAAATTATAAATGACCTCGAACTCAGAAAATATGAAGGAACTTATTCCATTCAGAATTTCCGTGCGGATAATGGCCGCCCAACGCTCGGATTACTGCCTCCCCAAACCCGGACTTTGGATATAAAGGCTATCCCAAAAGCAAGAAATTTTGATATTCAATTCAGAAATTTCTAGGCATATCTAAAATCGTTCAAGAGTATCTATGCTTGCTACTTGCGTGGAATAAATTACATCCTGATCTTGCAAATCTCACTTCTTTCCCTGTCTTGTTACCGTTATAGACCGCCTTTATGGACAGGTGCGCCGTTTCTACAATGGTGCGGCCCGCGCCACTCAGCCTGAAGGCCTCCCGTGTTGACCATGCATAAGCGGCTTAATCCCCTGCCTCACCTTTTTCGGCGTTCGATAACAAACCGAGAAAGGAAGAACATCATGCAAAAAGAAAGCATTTCATCCCAAGAATTCCAGCTTCAAATCCAAACCCAAGAACCTTTGCTCTACGCTCAGCCCTACGATATTTCAGCCCATGGCTTTTACTTTCGCAGCTTGGAGGAATTTACAGATAAATCATCCCGCCTTCTCAATCACTATGGCGATTTAGTTGAAGAGTTTGAAATTCAGTTTATCGACGGTGATGATCTAGACTGTGAGTTGTTCAAGGCACTTTCTATTCACCAAGGTACGATAGGTGATTACTTTAACGCTTGCGAATACTTTTCCGATGACCAGAAAATCAGGGTTATCCTTGCCACGCGTGAATGCGGCTATAATTTCGACTATAATTCAGATGATCCCGATGGATACGACATCGACATCTACGAGCTGGATAGTCTGCGTGACCTTGCAGAGCAATTCATCGAAGATGGTTTGTTCGGAGAAATTCCCAAAAACATTCGGTACTACCTCGATCTTGATGCTATCGCCCGCGACCTTGGCATGGATTATTCCGAAACTACCATCGCAGGTAAGAACTACATCTTCAGATGCGCGTGAAACCGCACATCTTTTTCCTCGTGCAGAAGATCAAGTTTCCTCTTTCAAAATTTTATTTCATCTTTATGTTTGAGGATGTGAATTTGGACGTGGCCCGTGCTGGTTTTTTCAAAGATGTGAGTTACACAGGTCTTACACACTTTCACAAAGCCTTACACATTTTTAATATGTGAAATAATTTATTAAATTAAAACAATAGGATAGCCAGACCATGCCAGTCTTGAAATCCGTCCTTGGTATAGAGCAGATCAATTCCCGCGATTTCAAGGTCGAGGGCTTCGGAAGTTGAGACCGCGATCTTTTCGATTTCGGGTGTTACGGCCACGGGTGTTCCGACACCGCCGCGTGTGATGTTGGATTTAAAACTGCCGTCGGTTGCTTTGCGTTCCATGCAGGCCAGAACTTTTTTCCCGACCACAAAGGCGCGGATGTCGCGGCCACGGCTGAATTCGATAAATTCCTGAAACAGCACGGGCGATTTATCCATTCCCTGATGCACCAACAAGCCCGTGATATCACGCAAATTATCGGGGTTCTCGCTCAGATACACGCCGCCGCCTTGTGCGCCATTCAAGGTTTTGACCACGACAGGAAAGCCGATTTGTTCTTTAATCAGATCGGCGTTGACGGGGCATTTCGAAAACATGGTTTTCGGGACCGGCACATTCTTTTCCGACAGAATTTGCATGCAGCGCAGTTTGTCGAATGACTGGTCGATGGATTTGGCGCGGTTGATCACTGTGACGCCGTTACGCGCCATGTGACGCAGAATGGCCAAGGACAAATAGGTCTGGGTGGCGATCAGACGGGTCATGATTGCGTCGGGTTTTGCTTCGGGCTTACCGTCAATAAAGATGGTTCCGGCAGCGCCGCCGCCGCACATGATTTTGAACTGGACAGGATCGTAAATGCGCACATCATGGCCGCGGGCTCTGCCCACTTCCACAAAACGCTGGCATTCATAGCTTTCAGATTCCGGTCCGTCGCGCTCGCGGTCCCACAAAAACCATATCTTCATTGGCTCTATCCTTTCGGAGTTCAAAAATATAAAGCCGCACATTCCTCGGCTTTATTTACATAAACCTAAAAAGGTTTCCAGCAGATTGTTTACCTGATTTTCCCCCGAAAGGCAAATCGACACAATAAAATCCTAATTTCTCAACGGTTTACCTGTATCGAGCATATGCTCGATACGGGCCAGCGTTTCGGGATTTTTGGCGAGCTTCATAAACTCTTCGCGTTCCAGTTTCAAAAGATCATCTTCCTTGAGCGGGACGGTCCAGTCGGCTTTGTCGCCACCGGAGAGGACTTTGGCGAGTGAGTCGCACACCACAACGTCATAGGGTGTAGCTTTGCCGGATTTGCGGAGGTCGGCCACCGCCATATCAAGCGCCATCTTGCCCGTGGGTCCGGCCAGACGAATGTCTTCAATCGGCTTCGGTGCTTCGTATCCTTTGGCCAGTTCCAGTGCTTTTTGTTTCGCATCGAACAAGAGACGATCACGGTTCATCGTAATGCCGTCCGTATCACGGAAATAGCCGATGGATTTCGCATCGGCGGCCGATTTTGCAACTTGTGCCGTGCCGATCACTTCAAACGCTTTTCGGGTTGCGCCCATCGGTGTGGTTTTGGGGGCAAACCACATTTGTTTGCCGCCCGTGGCTTTATCATAGGAAGCGCGTTCTGCCGCCTGTGCGCGGAGGATCATTTCCTTGCACCCGCCCCAGCCGGGGATAAACCCGACGCCGACTTCAACCAATCCGCAATAGGTTTCCGCATGGGCCTGCACATGGTCGGAGTGAAGCAAAATTTCCATCCCGCCGCCGAGGGCCAAACCGCTTGGCGCAGCCACCACAGGGAACGGTGCGAATTTCAAGGATTTATAAGCGCGTTGACCGCCCGCAACCAGTTCCTCAATCTGCGGCCACAAAGCAATATTGGCCGCAAACAATGCGAGGCCCAGATTGGCACCCGCCGAGAAGACGGAGCCTTCGTTATAGACCACCAGCGCTTTATAAGTTTTACCTTCGCCAGTATTTTTCACGGCCCAGTCAATCGCGGCAAAGACCTGATCGTCGAGCGCATTCATTTTGGCAGTGAATTCGAGACACAACACGCCGTCACCGATGTCCCACAGGGCAGCACTCGTGGTTTTGTGGACGGGTTTGGATTTGAGTTTGATGTCCTTAAGGGGGAGTACGCCTTCCGCGCGGGTGATGGCGTGATATTTGCCGTCGGTGCCGAAATAGAAAGCTTGACCGTTTTCAACTTTATAGAATGTCCCCTCGCCCACTTGGGTGACGAGTTTCGGAACGGCGATGTTTATTTTTCCCAGTTCTGCAGCAAACCAAGCGGGGCCCAGATCGTCGATCATTTCGAACGGGCCTTTTTTCCAATTATAGCCCAAGCGCATCGCTTCATCGACATCGGCAATCGTACCTGCAATTTCAGGGACGAGCGACGCGGCATAAGCGAGCGTGGGGAGTAAAACTTCGTAAGCATATTTCCCGCCCAGATCATCCGCAGTGACAACCGCGCGTAGCCCTTGTTTTCCGGCATCGACCGAAGCGAGACCGGACACTTTATCTACGGGTTTATATTGGGACTCGTCGAACGAATTCGCATCGAGTTTCAGCGCTTGTTTTTTGCGTTTGTCATCCAGACGATAAAACCCGCCTTTCCCTTTGCGGCCTGTGTATCCGGCCTTAATCATACCGTCGATAAAGGGGAAATCTTTATAGATATCACGGTAAGCATCTTTTTCGGGGAGGGTGGCCAGCATCGACGCTGCGAGTTTCGGCATCAAATCAACGCCCACCAGATCAATCAAACCAAAAATTCCCGTTTTGGGAATACCCACAGGTTTTGACATGACCGCATCGGCGATTTCAATCGGCACGAATTTTTCCACGGCAACATTCACGCCCATCTGCATCCAGAAGACGCCCAAACGGTTGGCGATAAAACCGGGGGTATCGTGGCACGTCACCACGCCCTTACCCAAGTTCACATCACAGAAATTTTTAACCTCTTCGATGATCGCGGGCCGCGTTGCGGGGCCGGTCACAAGTTCGAGGAGCCGCATATAACGCGGCGGGTTAAAGAAGTGGGTAATCAAAAAATCGCCCGCGAACTCTTTCCCGAACGGTTCGCACAAATTATGCAGCGGAATGGTCGAAGTGTTCGAGGAAATGATCGACCCCTTTTTACGCACCGCGTTGAGTTTCTCATACGTTGCGTGTTTGACCTTCAAATCCTCGAGAACAACTTCAATAATCCAGTCGACGTCTTTTAGCAAATCCAGATCATCATCAAGATTGCCGGTGGTGATGAGTTTGGCATTCGAGGGGTGCATAAAGGGCGCGGGGTCGGTCTTTAGCATTTTCTCGACCGCGGATTTGGCGAGGTCTTTGTCCGGCAATTTGATATCGAGCAATACCACAGGGAAACCGGCATTGGCGACTTGCGCGGCAATCCCCGACCCCATAACCCCAGATCCGATCACGGCAATTTTTTTGATGGTCATGACCTAGACTTTCTCCAGAATGATGGCCGTGCCTTGGCCGCCGCCGATACACATGGTGGCGAGACCCAGTTTTTTGTTTTCGCGTTGCATAAGGGAGGCGAGTTTTCCGGTAATGCGTGCGCCAGATGCGCCGAGCGGGTGGCCCAGTGCAATGGCCCCGCCATCGAGGTTGACCTTGGCCATGTCCGCACCGAGTTCTTTCAGAACCGCCAGAGACTGCGCGGCGAAGGCTTCATTGAGTTCGATCAGGTCGATGTCTTTTAAAGAGAGGCCTGCGCGTTCCAGTGCCTTCTGCGTCGCAGGTACGGGGCCGATCCCCATGATTTCTGCGGCACAGCCGGAAACGGAAACGGACCTGATCCGCGCCAGAATGGGAAGTTTGTGTTTTTTGGCGTAGGCTTCGCTTGCTACCAGCACGGCCGCTGCGCCGTCGGTCAGTGGTGAGGCCGTTCCCGCCGTCACGGTTCCGTTTTCATCAAAGGCCAGTTTCAATCCGGCCAATGTTTCCAGTGTGGTATCGGGGCGGATACATCCGTCTTCACTCACGCCACTGACGGGGACAATTTCATCCTTGAATTTGCCACCGGCTGCGGCTGCGGCTGCCTTTTGTTGGGAGAGGAGCGCAAATTCTTCCTGTTCCTTACGCGGAATCGCATATTTCTTTGCAAGGTTTTCCGCCGTTTCACCCATGCCCATATAGGCTTGCGGGTAAATGGATGCCATTGCGGGGTTGGGCATCGGGTTAAAGCCGCCCATCGGAATTCGCGACATGGATTCAATTCCCGCACAGAGGAAGACTTCGCCCGCGCCCATTTGAATATAGCCTGCGGCCATTTGAATCGTCGTCATCGACGATCCGCAAAAGCGGTTGACCGTTGCTCCACCGATACGGATCGGCAAGCCTGCCAAATTCACCACGATGCGGGCAATGTTGAATCCCTGTTCGGCTTCGGGGAAGGCACAGCCCATCAACATATCTTCGATATGGTCGGGATTGACGCCCGTTTCAGCGACCAGAGCCTTAATCACCTCGGCGGCCATATCGTCGGGGCGGGTCTTGGCCAGAGCGCCTTTGCCAGCAAAAGTAAAGGGGGAGCGTTTGTATCCGCAGATAACAACGGGGGTTTGCATAAGAAATTTTCTCCTGAATCAGGACGGTGGAAAAAGACCAGTTTACCATACAGAAAGTTAAGATCTTTTCCTAGCCCCAACAGCCCTGCCCTCGTCACGTTGCGGTGCAATATAATTGTAAAAACCTTTGACAGGAGGGGTAAAATCAGGCAATCAGGCCAGAAATACAATATTTTAACTCTATTCATCATTCTTCTAGGGAGTTTACTGGCATGGAAGCCACTGTTGACGATCCGCGCGGCCTGAAACGCATTTGCCTGAGCTGCGGCACGCGCTTTTTCGATCTGAATAAACGTCCGATTGTTTGCCCGTCTTGCGGTGTCGAATTCACCGGCGAAATCAAAATCAAGTCCCGCCGCGGACGCGCTGCTACCCTCGACTCCACCGAAGAGTCACAAGTCTCCGAAGCCACCGAGTCCGAAGACGAAGATCTGATCGAGGATGAAGACGAAGCCGAAAACGATACGGTCAGCCTTGAAGACGCCGAAGAAATAGAAGATAGCGACGAGGATGAAGACGAAACGCTCGGCGATGCAGATCTTGATCTCGACGAAGACGATCTCGACGTTGATCTCGACGAGGATGATCTCGATGAAGATGACGACGATCTCGACGTTGATCTCGACGAGGACAAATAATCACCATGAGCAAGCCGAGCGAAGCACCGCAAATGATCGGTCTCTATTTGCAGCTTCGCTCTACCTATGACGATGCCGCCATTATGGAGGTGTCCGGCGTGTTGGATGATCTCGAAGACGGCATCGTTTCCGTTTCTTGGGAAAGAACAGCCGACGGATGGATGATTTTCTGGGTTCTGGATGCCCTCCCCGATCTTAAAAAAGTGATCAAGGCCATAAAATCCTCTAGCGGCATCACCGTGTCCGAGGAGGATTTTGCGTGGCAGGATATTGATACGGGCACGAACTGGCTTGAAGAATCCTATCGTTCTTTTCCGCCGTTCCGCGTTGGATCGTTTTTTGTGTTCGGTTCCCATTACGACGGCAAAATCCCCAAGGGGACCATTCCGTTGCAAATTGATGCGGCCACTGCCTTCGGGTCGGGCGAACACGGCACGACGCGCGGATGCCTTGAAGCCCTTTTGAAACTTCATAAATCCGGGTTCAAGCCGAAACGCATTCTCGATATGGGAAGTGGGTCGGGCATTCTGGCGATTGCGGCCTACAAGCTTTGGAAAAAACCCGTGCTCGCGGTTGATATCGACAAGGAAGCCACACGCATGGCAACCCATCACCGCAAGATCAATCAGGTCCCATCCGGTGACAAAGGTATGCAGTGCGCAACAGGCGACGGGTACAAAGCCCGTGCGGTCAAGGTACAAAAAGGCGGATTTGATCTGATTATCGCCAATATCCTTGCTGGTCCGTTGGTCGAAATGGCCCCCGAACTTGCAGACAACCTCAAGGAAGGCGGAAAAACTATTTTGTCCGGCCTGTTAATCGAGCAGGAAGACAAGGTTCTGGCCGCCCATGCCGCTTGCGGACTCAAACGTCCGTCACGTTTGCCACGCGGCGAATGGCAGACCCTGATTTTGAACAAGTAAATCTCCACTCTATCCTGTCCTTTACCCTTGTAATTTGATATGATGACTGGCACTGCGTCGCTGGGTCTCATATGTTTTTGTTTTTCAGATTTTCAAACTTCGCCCGTATGCAAAATCCATTTCGTTCTCTCTCAAGGTCCTGCACGCTGATCCCGATTTTTACCATCCGGGAGATGATCTTTTTGACCTTGATGTTCACCCTGACAGGATTTTTTTTCGTCCGGTCTTTTGAAACCCATATGGCGGAGCATAATCAGGTTCTCGACGATGTTTATAGCCTGAATGAAATCCATGGCAATATCGGTCGACTTTCTATTTCCGAAAGCCCTGCAGAAGAAAAAATGCTGGACCTCGAAAAGATGAGGCTTTCCGCGTTTAATGACCGCCTTGCCCACGACCTTGACGTGCTTAACGGCCATGCCGAGCACAAATATCATTCCGAGTTTCTGGAATTTCTGCTCTTTCCGGACCACCATGGAAAGGTTGACGAGTTTTATGACCGGTACAAAGAAGAATCAAAGCACCTATCCGATTCTTTTGACACAAATGACAGCGTTCAAACCCTAAATCACAGCGTCGTCATCCTTCCCGATCTGCTTAAATCCCTCTATTTCGGAATTCGTACCCAGCAAGGCGTCTATATCCACATGGCCAATCTGTATCAGACCGCCACCTATTTCATGGTGACACTGATTTTTGCCACCATCAGTTTCATTTTTATCCGCAAATATGCTTTCGAGCGCGCAAATGCCTTAAAATTTTCCCAAACCAAATCAGAGTTTCTGGCCAATATGAGCCATGAAATCCGGACACCGCTCAACGGCATTGTCGGAATGGCAGACTTGTTGAAAGGGACACCGCTTTCCGACGAGCAAAAGGTCTATGTCGACGCCCTGAACGTTTCCTCTTCCACTCTGGCAGATCTGATCAACGATATTCTCGACCTTTCCAAGATCGAATCCGGAAAGATGACTGTCGAGGCTGCGCCTCTCCACATCGTCCATATTCTTGATCAAATTCTTCCTGCTGTTAGCATGACGGCCAACAGCAAAGGCGTTGATTTGCTGACAGACATCCCAAAAGATATTCACGCCGAATATATCGGCGATCCGACCCACATCAAGCAAATCCTGATCAATCTGATCGGTAATGCCATCAAGTTCACAGAGCAGGGTCATGTCAGGGTTTCGCTATCTTCTCCACAGCCCGAAATTATCCGTTTTGAAATTGAAGATACCGGAATCGGCATTCCCGAACACAAAAAGGCAACTCTGTTCCAGAATTTTTCCCAAGGTGATACATCCACAACGCGGAAATACGGCGGCACCGGGCTGGGACTCGCTATTTGTAAAAACCTTGTGTCCATGATGGGCGGCGAGATCGGATTCACCACAAACAATTTCGGCGGGACGACATTCTGGTTTACGCTCCGCCTCGATGTACTTCCTGCAGGGTCCGTTACAACCGACAACGATCAGGCCGACACCCTGTTCCACAACAAATTCCAAGGGCAGCATGTTCTTCTGGTCGAGGACAACCGCGTCAACCAGATCTATGCAACCAAGCTGCTCAAAAATATGGGATTCACACTTTCGATTGCCGAAAACGGGCGTGAGGCTCTGGATAAAATCATGTCGCAACATGATGATTTTCAGGTCATCCTGATGGATTGCCGGATGCAGGAAATGGACGGGTACGAGGCCACGCGCCGTCTGCGGGCGTTCGAGCGCGAGCGCGGACTTTTGCCGCTGCCGGTGATTGCCCTGACCGCCAATGCGCTTAAAGGTGATGAAGATATATGCAAGGCTGCAGGCATGGATGGGTATATTAGCAAGCCCATAAAAAAGCGCCAGCTATACGGAGTACTTGCTCAATGGCTCGGCTACCCCGATCCGGATTCAGCCTTCCCCTCCGGAGAGAAGACTTCAGAGATGCAGGACACCCCTCTGATCCAGCAAGACACACTCCGTGACGTGCGCGAGATGATGGGAGAAGAGTTTCCCGCGCTTGTCTCCCACTATCTCGATAGCCTGCCGCATTTTGCCCATGAAATGGGCAAGGCTTTGGAAGACCAAAATTATAGCACTTTGTCCGATCTGGCACATACCCTTAAGTCGTCTTCCGCATCGCTTGGTATCATGAGAATACGAGGGCTGGCGGAGCGTATCGAAAAGAACAAAGAACTTAAATTAGGGGACGATGAACTGGTTTCCTGTTATAAAGAAATTCTGGCCCTGATCCCCAAGGTCAAAGAGTCTCTCGAAAATCTGGTCTAGGATTACAAAATGCCCCTCAGGAAAATCCTTCATGTTGACGATGACCACGTGATGCGGATGATGACCCGCACAGCTTTGACGCGCAGTCCTCAAGGCTTTGAGATCGAAAGCTGTCTTTCCGGCAAAGAGGCTCTGGAGAAAATTTCCGGCTTCAGTCCGGACCTGTTATTGGTGGATATGATAATGCCGATTATGGATGGACCGGCTTTTGTCCACGCAGTCCGGCAGTTGGACGATCCCCTGCGCTCCAAAACTCCGGTGGTTTTTATCACCGGAAAAGATGAAATCCATATCAGGGACCGGGATATTTTGGAGCCTGTTTTGGGAATCATCCACAAGCCTTTTTCCGCCAGCCAACTGGGGAATGATCTCGCGGCGTTGTGGAACGGTTATAAGAAGTAAGCCATGTGAAGCTGACGAAGTTTTTCTTTTCCTCTCTTCATAAGGGCGCGTACAGCCGTTTCAGAGAGCAAAAGGCTTGTTCCGATTTCCGTTACTTCGTATCCTTCGTAATAATACAGGGAAAGCACCCGCTGTTGTTGGGCCGGTAACAATGCCAGCAATTCGGACATTTTTGCGGCCAATTGGGATTTTTCCATTTCTTCTTCTGCGCTTGGCAGGGCATCGGGGATGGTTTCAAGAATTTCTATGTGGGACGCTTTCGAGCGTGACGCCTTCAAGATGTCCAGACAGCGGTTGACCGTCACACGGTAGAGCCATGAGGAAAATTTTGCCGAGCCTTCGCGGTAGGCATCTTTGTTCTGGTGCAGGGACAAGGTAATATCTTGAAGAATGTCTTCCGCTTCGTTCAATGTCCCCAGATAGGTTTTGACCACGCGCCAGATCAAGCCGCGATACCGCCCCACCAGTTGCTCCAAGGCACGGTCATCCCCCAACCTCATCAGGGCCAGCAATTGTTCATCCGTCGCGTCTTCGTATCTGGAAAATCCAGATGTGGAGGTCGAGGGGGATGGAATGCGGATTGCCATATGCGCTTTGCCTTTCTTCTGGGGGAAGAAAATGCAAAAAGCGGGCCAAACCAGCCCGCTTATCCTATTTTTTTCAATTATTTGCTATTGGGCCTGTGACGCCTGACTTTTTTCGGCATCGTCGCTCTGAGGGATATGGCCGTAAGCCATAGAATACCAGCGGTCGTGAACTTGCTGAATATAGGCCACAATTTCATCAAAATAGGCCAACGGATCAGGCTTTGTACTGGCTTGTGACAGGGCCGAGAAAATCGTCGAGTAAAAGTGGTCGAGAAAAGCGGCATCCTCACCGCCATTGTCCAGATCGAGGTTGCTGTGCAATGCCTCAATAATATCAAACGTTTTGATGAGGTGGTTGCTCATGACATCAAGACGGCCTTCCTGATATGCCTGCTTGGCCAGCTTGGTATTTTTGATCATGCCTTTGTACAATTCAACTATGATCTGCAAAGGTGTCAGGTTGTCATCACTGCTTTTCTGGTAGGCTTGAGACGCCTTATGATAAGGATTATGAGCCATAAGAGAAACTTCTTCCTTTCAATGGATCAGTTGTTTTTATTGTTAATATTCAGAATAGCCTGAATTTGAGCCAGAATTGTCTGCGCTGCCGACATCTGGGCTTCGAGCTTCGCATATTTATCGATCAGGCGTTCGCGGAAATCCGCCGCGCGTTCCAGAATTCGATCAGAGCGCAAATTCAGTTCCGTATTCTGTGCATCCAGACGAACTTTCTCATCCTGAATCAAGCCACCTACCACATCGGTGTAGTTTTCAAGGGTGTTGCTCATCAGGTCGGCCGCGCCTTGGGTGAAGCTGACATTAACTGTGGTACTGGTCGTCCCGACATAGGCAAAGGACAGGCCTTCGTATGCCGTTCCGGCTTTACCGGTAATCAATGTGCCACTGATGTCGAACAAGGTATTGTCACCACCAACTGACACATCGGTAATCGCGCCTCCGGAATAAGTAATATCGAGTGCAAACGACATACTGGTGGTCTGGGAAGTATTTGCAACCACACGAAATTCGCTGTTATCGACGGTCGCGGTGGTTTCAAAAATCGCGCGAACTTCATCAAAGTTATTCGTCAGCGCATTATCAAGGACATTTTCGTCTACCGTGAACTTTCCATCACTACCGACCTTCAATCCCAGCTCTGCAAGCGTTTCAAGGTTTCCACCACTTGCGCCATAGCTTCCGGCGACGAGTGCCTGCAAGGACGTACCCATATTCTTTACCATGAAATCGCCGAATAGCACCGCCTCTTCGGATACCTGGCCATCGCTTACTTGCTGCTGCGTCAGAACAAAGTCACGCATGGCATTATACGCATCGACAAAATTCAGAATATCATCCTTGACAGAGCTGGTGTCGTTTGTAACTTGCAGCTGGATTTTAGTGCCAGGTTCAGAGTTCAGAACAGTCAAGGAAATTCCATCAATCAAATCGCTGAAATCGTTGTCATCACGAGTCACTGGTACATTGTCAAGCAAGATGGTGGCCGGTTGCGCCGTCTGAAGCTCATTGACGAACAAGCCCCCACCATCGAGGACACCAAGATTTTGCAGGACATCATTACCAGTGATGTTGGTGACTTCGATCTGTTTATTGGTCTCGACTCCTGACAAAACCAGCTGGTATCCGGTTTCCGATGTTTTCAGAACTGATGCCGTGACGCCAGTTGTGGCTTTTTCGGCGTTGATAGACGCGGCCAATTCCGAAATGGACATATCGGATGTCACACTAATGGTTTTAGCCGTTCCACCGGTAACCCCAATATCGAAGGTTCCGGTATATAATAAGTCTGCATTATTGTCCGCTGTCAGGCTGTTACCACCGACGCGGTGCGCCTGTGCTTTCTGCTGGACTTCGATTTCATAGCTTCCGAGAGGTGTTGCGGGGTCGATTGCCACCTGAACCAGACTGGTCGGCGACGTCGAACTGGAAGACGAGAGCGTTCCCGAACGTGCATCAAAGGAAGAAGCTGCTGTGTTAAGAATACTGTAATTCTTTTTCAGAGAGGATAACGCATCCTGAACGGATTGACCCAAAGTTTGCAGAGTCCCCAGCGCATTCATCCTGTTGGTGTTTTTTGTAACCTGAATGTCAATCTTGTCGGCTTCAGCCTTGCGCTGATTATAGGCGGCCTCGATCAAAGCCGAAGTATCAATCCCTGAAGCCCCTCCAAATAGAAAGGTCCTGTTTCCTAAAGTTGTTATGCCGTTGGTTGTCATAACCTTCTCCTAAATCCTACCCAGCCGTTGGCGGGATACCCCGTCCTTCATTCGTTTGATTTTATATACAAACAGGGGGATGTAGCAAATTTTGTGCCAATCCCCCTGCCGTGTTCTTTAAATTCTTCTAATTAGCTCGATTATCTAACCAGAGACAGCAGCGAGGACTTCATCTGGTTGGCCTGTGCCAGAGCGGCAATCGAGGCTTCCGTTAGAACCTGTTTGCTAACAAGGTTGGATTGTTCGGCGGCAATATCCACGTCCATAATGGCCGAGGTAGCTGCCGTCAGGTTCTCGATCGAGCTGTCGATCACGTCACCGCGATATTCGAAACGGGACAACAACGCACCAACCGTTGCACGGTAGGTAGAAACGTTGTCGATAGCCGTACCGAGAGTCGTCAGAGCCGTTACAGCGTTCGCCTGAGAAGCAACAGCCGCACCGTTGGCAATGGTCGTGATGTTGATGGTCGACAGGTTAACCGCGATAGTATCGGTACCGGTGATCCCAACTTGGAAGTTGAAGTTGTAACCACCATCGATCAGGCCGTCACCGTTGAATGTAGTGTTGGTCCCGATGCCTTGAGCTTCAGTCAACAGCGCCTGAAATTCCGTGTTGATGAACCCGCGGCTGGTGTTGTCAACCGAACCGGAGTTCGACTGAGCAGCCAGCGATGTCATACGTTGCAGAATATCACCGACGCGAGCCAAAGCTCCATCAGCCGTTTGAAGAACTGCACGACCCTGAACGGCGTTAACTGCCGCCTGTTTCAGGATAGTTACGTCAGATTTCAGAGCTGACCCGACAGCAAGACCAGCAGCATCGTCAGACGCACGAACGATACGGGAACCGCTCGAGAGTTTGGCCAAAGACTTGTCTTGTTCACGGGAGTTACGGTTAAGGTAGATGAGTGCCGTGTTGGCGGAGGTGTTGGTTGCAATTACTGGCATTTTGGACTCCTTTCTCGAGTTGGTTTAGCCATTATGTCAACAATCTCTATTCTGGAGATTGCCGGAACCTCATCACATTCTTGCGAATCAGTCCCTTGCAAGTTGTAAATACTATCATCATCGGGGGGTAATTTGAATCCCTTTAATCACAATATCACCCTCCCAGAATACGATATGGTTGGTTAATAATGTGTTTATTTTCCATTCCCAAACATCTAACATCAAAAAAAATTTTTGAGAGACCCATATGCCCACACCTTTTGACCTAAAAAATTCCGTTCTGGAGCAAGGCCTGAACGCCTTGAAGAGGAACAATTTTCTGGAGGCCGAGGCTTTCTTCGCCCAAGTCATTTCTATCGATGAAAATGACGCGACGGCTTGGGCTAAACTCGGGTTGACATGGTTAAAAATGGGACGGTTCAATGAAGCGGCCAATGCTTTGACGATGGCCAACACCCTCAATCCGTCAGCCGATATTCTTCACGATCTGGGGCTGGCGCAGATCCAATCCGGAAACGAGAAAGCCGGTTTTACCACCCTTGAACAATCCTACAGACTTAAACCCGAAGAATCCATCGCTCGACTTCTGGGCGATGCCTATTACGGACTTAAAGATTATCAAAAAAGCGCCTATTATTACCTCAAAACCTACCAAACCAACAAAAAAGACGAGCAACTTCAGTCCAACCTGTCCATTGCCCTCTACCGCAATGGAGATATAGATCAAGCTCTGGGCATCCTGGTTCCGTTGGTTATCAAACGCCCTACCAACAAACAATACATTCATAACCTCACCGATTTTTACCGCCGCTTCCCTCAACATGTTTTCAATACAGAGGCCAAGAAAGCCATTGAAATCTGCCTGAAACAGGACAAGCTAAAATTCCTGAACCTTCGATCTGCGTGGTCGAGCCTGCTGCTTCTTGATCCAGATCTTGAAAAACTCCGCGAATTCGCAAAATTTTCCGGAGAGGACAAGGATCGCACGGTTTTCCTAAAGGATATTTCAAAGACCCTTGGCTCTTTTTATCTTTGCTCCGGTTTAATTCACAGCATGGCATCAGGCATTGCGCTTGAAAATATACTGACCAATTTGCGCAAATATTTCCTGATGAATTGGGAAGAGTATGAAAACTGGACGGATGACGTTTTAAAGTTTCTTGCGGCGTTGGCCGTACAATGCTGGTTCAATGATTTTGTTTATTATATAACCGAACCGGAAAAGGAAAAACTGGCCGCACTTAAAAATGAACTGGAGAAAAGCCTTGCTGCGGCGGAGCATAAATTGCCGGATGCAAAAGCGAAGTTGCTGGCTCTATATTGCTGTTTCGACCCTCTTTATTCCATTTATCAAAGCGATGAGAAACTTCCCTTCTCCAAATCGGTTCTTTATATTCTCAAACCTTTGGTTCTGCACCAGTTGACCAATCCGCGAACGGAGGCAGCGCTTATCCCCACGATCAAAAGTTTTACCGAGATCGAGGACGCCACGTCGAAGGAAGTACAGAAAATGTACGAGCAGCGCCCATATCCGCGCTGGACAAGCGCCAATGAGGAGATTCTCTCCTTAGAGCAGCGAGCCCTTGGGAAAGGGATCGAAATTCTGGTGGCCGGATGCGGAACAGGTCAGGAAGCCGCCTTTTATGCCAATATGGTTCCCGAAGCCCACATAACCGCCGTCGATTTGTCTCGCACCAGTCTTGCCTATGCCATGCGGCAAGCGGACGAGCTTGGCTATCTTTCCCGCATTGATTTCCTGCACGGGGATTTGATGCAGGTTGGCAAGCTCGATAAAAAATTCGATTTTATCACCAGTTCCGGCGTGCTTCACCATTTAAAGAATCCGGACAAGGGGCTGGAGGCCATCCGCGCCTGTCTGAAGCCTGGGGGACGAATGAGCTTGTCTCTTTACTCCAAGCCAGCACGGGATTTTGTTCTCAACCCCGCTTCGGAATATATTCGCGAGAAGGGTTATACGTCATCACTCGACGATATTCGCCAGTTCCGCCGCGATCTGTTTACCATGACCATGGATAACCCTATTATGAGATGCACAACAGCCGCGGACTTTTTCAATCTGGCGGAATGCAACGACTTGTTGTTCCATGTTCAGGAACATCGTTACACATTAAAGGAATTCAAAGAGTTCGGGTCAAGTCACAATCTGGAGCCGTTCCATCTTTTCCTGACACCGGAAAAGATCAAAGCGTTCCGCGAGATGTTCCCCGATAAGGACTTGCTGGATTTCGACGCTCTGGCAGGTTTTGAAGAAAAATTTCCGAATGCCTTTGTCGAGATGTACAAAGTCTATTTCCGCCCCGAGGGAGAGACATCCCCCCACCCGCTAGATCCCTTGATTTTTATGGGTGCGATTTGATTTTTCATCTTTTTTGAAAAATTTTCATTTTTTCGCGCCCCATTTTGAAATCCCCCTCGTTTAATGGGTGTAGACAGGAAATTGTCCTGAAAAAACACCTTAGAGGGTTACTTTATGGCAAGCATTACACAATTATCGACGGCAACCGACCTTTCCGGCCTCTCGGGGACAAAGGTTTCGAGTTCGTCTTCGAGTGCTGATACCTCTTCAACTGACAGCGCCGCAAAAAAAGCCGACGAGCTCAAAAACCAGTTTCTGAGCATCCTGCTGACCCAGATGCAGCACCAGAACCCACTCGACCCGATGGACACCAAAGAATTTACCGGTCAGTTGGCGCAGTTCTCGTCGCTCGAACAACAAATCAGCACCAACGTCAAACTAGACGACCTGCTCAGTTCGTTGCAACAGACTGCCGTCTCCAGTGCGTTCGGGTATATCGGGCAATATGTCGACCTTGATACACCGACCAGCACGATGCAAGACGGCAGCGCGACCTGGACCTACGCCCTTCCCGAAGATGCAGAATCCGTTACGATCAAGATCAAGGACGGCAGCGGCAATATTCTCTATTCCGGCACGATGCAAAATAACAGCGGCTCTACCGAAATGGGCGCAGGAACATACAGCTTCGGTATCACCAATGCCGACCTGACCAAGGCCGTAAATGACGGCGAGGTCCTGACCATGTCCGTTTCCGCTACCAACTCACAGAACACCCCGATTACGGCAGACATTCATACGACCGTCAAAGTGGACAGCATCCAGTCGGATGCTGCCGGAACCTATTTGCAGGCCGGTGGAATTCTTTTCGAGATTTCCGACGTCCAGAAAATTGTAAATAAAACCCAGACATCAACTGATGGGTCTGGAACAGACACTACAACCGAACAAACAACCGCTTAAGGCAAGTTAAACGTAAAGGAGAGTAAACCATGAGTTTGAATAGTGCATTGAATGCTTCCGTGTCCGGTCTTCGCGCGCAATCCGCCGCTGTCGCCGCCGTGTCCGAAAACATTGCCAACGCCAGCACCACGGCCTATAAAACCCGTGAAGTTGCCTTTAAATCCCTCGTGACCGGTAACCAGACCGGTAACGGTTTCAGCTCCGGCGGGGTTATTTTCTCGACCTATCAAGATATCAACCAGCAAGGCCAGATTCAGGCTTTCGATACCGGAACCTTTATCGCCATCAATGGTAACGGTTTCTTCGTTGTCACCGATGACGTCGCCAACCAGCCCTCCGGTTACACCTATACCCGTAACGGCAGTTTCTCGACCGATGCGCAAGGCTACCTGATCAACACTGAAGGGTATTATCTGCTCGGGCAACGGACTGACGATCTCGGGGTTGTTATTTCGGGGAGTGCTAACGACCTGAACTCGCTGACACCGATTGACGTAAACCAGATTTCCGGTACAGCGCAAGCCACCACCGAGGTTCGTTTCGACATGAACCTTCCGGCGGATGCGGCTGTTGCCGATACGTTCAGCAACTCGATCGAAATTTTCGACTCGCTGGGTGTATCCCACACCATCTCGATTACCTGGCTCAAAAACGCCGCCAATAACTGGACGGCCACTTTTGCAAACCCTGTTCTGACAGCAACCGGTGCGGTGTCGGGTACGATTGATACGGATAGTGGCACCGCGGGTGTTCAGACCACAATCAATGTGACCTTTAACGGGGATGGTTCTATTGCTTCGTTCACTCCGGCAACACCTGCATTCGATATTACCGGCTTTACCACCGGCGCCAACCCCTCGTCCGTTGCCCTCGACTGGGGGACCGTCGGACAGACCAACGGTTTGACCCAGTTCTCGTCGAACACCACGGCTCCGGGGCTTGAAATTTACCTGATCGACCAGAACGGGGTTCGTTTCGGCCAGTTGAGCGAGATCACGATTGATGAAACCGGTCTGGTGACCGCCGCGTTTGAAAACGGTGTGCGTCTGCCGGTTTACCAGATCCCGATTGCCACCTTCCCGAACCCGAGCGGACTGACCCACGTCGAAGGGACCGTTTATGACGAGAACGAAGCGGCCGGTAACTATAACTTGCGCTTACCAGGCCAAGGGAATGCTGGTAACATTATCGCCAGCGCTCTGGAACAATCCACAACCGATACGTCGGAAGAGTTCAACAAGATGATCGTCGCGCAGCAGGCCTACTCTTCTGCCGCGCAGGTGGTCAGTACGGTTGACCAGATGTTCCAGGATCTGATCGGCGCTGTTCGTTAACAGTTAGCAGGATAAGGACTAGGATATGGACAATCTGGAGAAAGTACTGGAAGATTTTGGAAAAACAGGAAACGTTCAAAACGTTATCGACTCCGGTCTTTCACTCGATCCCCTCGTTCTCCAGACCCATATCCAGAGCCTTCCGGCTGATCGCCAAGATCAATTTAGAACGGTTTTGAAGGATCTTCTCGATGCGTTGACGATTTATATCGAAGACAACGTCAAGGAGAGGGATGAAATAAAGAAACAAATCGACGGCACTCTGAAGTCCACCCAGGCCTGCCTGAGCTACGGCTCGGCACAGGGATTGACTCCGCGAAAGGACAATGCGGACGAGTGACCGGAGATATTAGAAGGAAGCATTCTATGACTTACGGTATTCCAAAAGATCAGGATAATGTTTCGGAAGACATGGTTTTCGAGTTTCTCGAAATGTCACAACGGCTTTTATCATTGATCAGGCACGAAAACTCCATCCTTGAGGAATGCGGCATTCTGAGCATGGAGAATTATCTGGCGCATCGCGATGCGTTGCTCAAGCTATACGAGCAAAAGGCATTTTTACTGCTCTCTCAGTTGGATGACGGCGTTACCCCGAAAGAGATGCATAAACTGATGTTGGAAGAAATTTCCTCTTTGCAGAAAGCGCTCAACGACAATACGACGCGTAAATTCAGAAGTCTGGAAAACACCTTGTCTTCCTACGAAGGAGATGCATCATGGCATTAACATCCGCCCTCAATATGACGCTTAACGGCATGATGACGACGGAACTCAAGACCACGCTGTCATCGCAGAACATTGCCAACGCGGACAAAGAAGGTTACACCCGAAAAAGTCTAGACACACGTTACTTGACCACCAGCGCCGGATCTGTTCCGGTGTCTGGCGTCGTTGTCGGTTCAAGCAGCCCATTTCTGGTGGCGGCTGTTGTCGGTGATATTTCCGCCTACACCAAAAATTTGACCATCAGCAATTCTCTGGATTACTACAGTTCCCAACTTGGCAGCACATCCGGCAGCAACACACTCAGCTCGCTTGTCGATGATTTGTATGCCAACCTCAAATTTCTGGCCACTTCCCCAGAAACAGCCGCCAACAAGTCAGAGACTGTCAATACTGCATCCAATCTGGCCAACTCTTTGCGCGACCTGTCGAAAGACGTTCAAGACTTGCGCCTTGACGCGGAACAAAAAATTGCCACCTCGATTGACAGTATCAACGCCGCGCTGGACCGCATCGACCTGTTGAACGACAAGATTGCCAAAAACCCGCAGAACGACTCCAGCCTTGCGGAATATGAAGACCAACGGAACCTTGAACTGCAAGGCATCGCAAAAGAGTTGGATATCCAGTATTTCTTCAACAGTGAAAATCGGCTGCAGATATATACCGCTTCCGGTCAAGCGTTGTTGCTGTCCGATCCTCACCATATCTCCTATACCGTGACGAACGTGGTGAACGGAACGACATTGTATCCTGCGGGGTTTTCGGCTATTGATCTTGACGGTGTCGACCAGACTTCGTTTATCACGGGCGGAAATCTCGGCGGTTTAATTGAACTCAGGGACAATATTTATGTCGGTGAACAACAAAAGCTCGACGAATTGGCCACCACCCTGCAAACGACCGTCAACACCATCCTGAATACCGGGGCGTCCATTCCTCCGCGCAACCTGATGGAAGGAAGCTTGCAAGGTCTTGCCGCCGGTACGGCATTTACTGCAGCCGGTAGCATCCGCGTGGCCGTGACGGACAATAGCGGGACGATTGTAAACTATTCGGATATCAACCTTGGCGCAATGGCAACCGTCAACGACGTTTTGACCGCCCTTAACGGTGTGGCCGGTCTGACGGCAACGCTCAATGTCGATGGAGAGTTATCGATTTCCGTTGCCCCCTCAACCAACGGCGTAGTTATCAATCCGTTGAACAGCGCCGTGACATCTTCCACCGGCGAGAGCTTCTCGCAATATTTCGGACTGAATGACCTGTTTGTCGGGACAACCGCAGAAGATATCAAGGTTTCCGACTATCTGCTCGCCAATCCGGATTTTCTTTCTATTGCAGCGCTTGATGCGAGTGTTGGTCTGGTTGCTGGCGACCGCGGTGTTGCCCGCGGTGACGGATCCGTTGCCGATGCCGTTGCCGACTCTCTGGTTACCAACCAGAGCTTTGCCGCGGCCGGTAACTTTTCAGCCCAGAGCAATACATTGCTGCGTTATGCGCAGGCCTATATGTCCGATGCTTCATCGCAAGCCAATATTTATCAGGGCGAGTCCGACACGACGTATCTGGTATATAAATCCAGCATGGATTTGTTGACCAGCACGGCCGGAGTTAACGTTGACGAAGAAACCGCCAAAATGCTGGTTTATCAGAACCAGTACGAGGCCGCCGCACAGGTGATCGCGACAATCCAGCAGATGCTGGACGCACTGATTGCGGCCATGAGATAGAAATGCAGGAGGGTTAAATGGTTAACCGCGTAGCAACGTTCGCTTTTACCAATACCATGATTACAGAGAATATGCGTCTGCAATACAAATATGCAGACATCAACACTCAGGTCAGTTCCGGCCTCAAGTCCCAGACATACAAAGGGATTGCGCGGGACAGCCAATATCTTCTATCCGTCGAAAGCGCCATGGACAAACTTGACGCTTACAACACGAACGGGAATATTGCTCTGGTCAACGTCAATACGATATACGAATCCCTCGGCCGCGTCGAAGCTATGGCCAACACTATGATGACAGCGGTGACTGCGGCACTGGGCGGTAATTTCGGCAATCCGGCAGTTACCCAGTCGCAGGCCCAGAACGCGCTCGTCGAAACATCATCCCTTCTCAATCTGCAGATTGCCGGACGCTATGTTTATGCCGGAACGGATATTGACACTCCCCCCGTCGACCTGACAGATCCGGCCTGGGTTCCGCAAACTTCTCCATCGGTTGTCAACTCTTCCTATTACCAAGGGAACAGCAGCATTATATCCGTTCAAATATCGGAAACGCTGAATCTTAACTACGGCGTATTGGCCAGCGATACCGCATTCGAAAAGTTGTTTCGCGCCTACAATCTGGTCGTTAATAACCCCGGTAGCACAAACGAGCTGTCCGAAGCTCTAGGCCTGATCCAGCAGGCCGTTGACGGCATTGCCAATATTCGGGGCAATCTTTCGATCCAGTCGCGCTCAATTGAGGACCAGATCGACCAGAACTCCCAAGACAAGACTTATCTCAGCGAACTTACCTCCACCATGAAAGAGGTCGATTTACCCTCGGCCTCCGTCCAGTTGACCGAGGTCCAGACCCAGATGGAGGCCGCCTATACCGCCTCGATCCGGGTTTTGAACCTCAATCTACACGATTATCTGAGGTAATTTCTGCGGCAATATGCTCGTTCCGCGATGATTTTTCTTTTCTTATACTCGCGGCCATGCCAAAAGAAGCTATGGATTTAAAGCAGACTATTCTCTCTTATGACCGTGCCGTGCCGCGCTATACCAGTTATCCGACGGCACCGCTTTTTGGCGCCAATTTTCCAGCGGAAAAAGTTGTGTCATGGATTGAGGCATTGCCGGAAGGATCCAAACTTTCCCTTTACGTCCATATCCCGTTTTGCCCAAAGCTGTGTCATTACTGCGGCTGCTTTACGCATATCACCAGCCGTTATGCTCCGGTCGAAGATTATGTTCATATTCTACGCCGCGAGATTTCCAAGATGGGTGCGCGCCTCGGGAGCAAAACCGGCAACCGTCATATCGTGACCCATCTGCATTTCGGCGGCGGCTCGCCGACGATGCTAACCGCTCACGATTTCCGCTTGTTGATGGATACGCTCAGAGAGTTCTTTACCTTCGACAAAAATGCCGAAATCGCCGTCGAGGTTGATCCGCGGCATATGAACGAAGACTTGGCCCAGACTTATGGCGAGTGCGGCGTGAACCGGATTTCGCTCGGCGTTCAGGATTTCGATGACAAGGTAATGGAAGCTGTCAATCGTGTGCAGCCATTCGATGTCGTTTATAAGGCTGTTGAGCATCTGCGCGCTGCGGGAATTTCAGAATTCAATCTTGATTTTATTTATGGCCTCCCTTATCAAACGGTACGGAGCCTGACCCGTTCGATGGATTATGCCCTTTTGCTCAAGCCCAATCGTTTTGCGCTCTATGGCTATGCGCATGTGCCGTGGAAGAAAAAGAATATGCGTCTAATTCCCGACGAGGCCCTGCCCGATGCGACGGAGCGTTTCGAACTGTTCAAGACGGGCGCCGGAGTTCTCGAAGAAGCCGGATATAAACCCATCGGCATCGACCATTTCGTGAAAGAGAGCGACGATATGGCGATTGCACAGAACGAGGGACATCTGGGACGGAATTTTCAAGGGTACACCAATATTTCCCCTGATGCGTTGATCGGGTTCGGGGTATCGGCCATTTCGCAATATCCGCAGGGCTTCGCCCAAAATACGACCGTAGCGCATGATTATCAGGAAAGTGTTTTGCACGGCGACCATCCGCCAATTGCCAAGGGGTACGAGTTCAAGGGCGAAGATCTGGCACGCAAGGAAATCATCGAAAAATTGATGTGCGACCTTCATGCCGATCTTGATGAAATCTGGTCACGTCACGGTCATGAAACGTCGAAACTGTCTGTTTTTAAAACGCAACTCAAACCGTTTCTGGATGACGGATTGGCAACATTAAGCGAAGACGGAGCGCTGACCATTCCTGAAGAGGCGCGGCCATTGGTGCGCGTCATTGCTTCAACATTCGACGAATATCTGCCTCCGGTCGAGACCACTCAACGTCATTCTATGGCTGTTTAACGGTTCTTCCAGAAATTCCGGTATTTGTCGCTGCTATGAAATTTTAGCGCGGTGCGGATGTTCTCTTCCAGCCCGCTGGTCGGCTGCCAGCCCAGAATTTTCTGTGCGTGTTTATTGTCGGCCACCAGAAAGGCTTGATCTCCGGAACGTCTGTCTGTTTCCAGCACTTCAAAATCGCGGTTGCCGGACATTTCCTTTACGGCGTTGATGATTTCACGAACGCTGTAGCCGCTTCCGGTTCCAAGATTGCATACAAAAGTTTCTCCTCCGCCTGTCAAATGCTCTACCGCTTTGATATGGGCGTCGGCCAGATCGAGAACATGAACATAGTCGCGGACGCAGGTTCCGTCGGCAGTCGGGTAATCCGTTCCGAAAATGGAAATTTGCTGCCTTAATCCCAGCGCCGTCTGAACCACCAGCGGAATCAGGTGGGTTTCGGGATTGTGCATTTCACCGACGCGCCCCTCAGGATCGGCACCACATGCATTGAAATACCGCAGACATACAGATTTAATGCCAAAGGATTCGTGATCGCGGATCATGCGTTCCGCAGCCAATTTGGTCTGGCCGTAGGGATTGATCGGGTCCAGTGATGAATCCTCGCCCAGAGGCTCTTCGGTATCTGGCTGTCCGTAGACGGCCGCCGTGCTGGAGAAGACAATATTTTTGACGCCTGCTACTTTCATCGCCTCCAGTACGGAGAGTGCCCCCACAACATTGTTCTTCCAGAAAGAAGTTGGGTCCTTGACCGACTCCCCTACCTCGATCAGAGCTGCAAAATGGATGACGGCCAAAGGTTTATATTTTTTAAAAATTTCGGTCAGGGACAGTGTGTCCAGTATGTCCGCTTTTTCCAGCGGCCCCCACTGGACGGCTTCGGCGTAACCGCGGGAGAGGTTGTCCACCACAATCGGTGTATACCCTTCCTCGCTCAGGCGCAGGCAAGTGTGAGATCCTATATAACCTGCGCCGCCCAGTACGATGATATTGTCTTTGTCCATTTTCGTCCGTTTTGTTCTTTATAAGTGGCGCTTTGCGGTTTGCTCCAGCCCCAGTAGGCCGATAGCATCATGTTTAATCAGATAAACCGGAATCTGTTCGACCAGTTCGGTCATGCGACCTTTTGCACGGTATTCTTCCCAGAAGCGGGATTTCAGGAAATAGTCACCCAATTTTGTCGGGATGCCACCCGCAATATAAATGCCGCCGCGCGCGCCGAGCGAGAGCACCAGATTTCCCGACACACGCCCCAAAAAAGCCAACATCAAATCGAGCGCCTCTTTACAGACCACGCAGCTCCCATCCATCGCTTTTTTCGAGATTTCGGGAGCATCCAGATCCGGCAAATCGAATTTATGATCGAGCACTTTGATTGCGCTGTAAAGGTTTTCCAATCCCTTGCCCGAACAAACCCGCTCGGCAGAGATGTGATGGTATTTGGCGAGCATGCGATGGAAGATCGAGAATTCACGTTCGGTCGTCGCTGGCATCGTCACATGCCCACCTTCGGTCGGGTGGGCATCATAATCCTTGCCATTCCATGTCAGGTAAGCCACGCCCAATCCCGTTCCGGGTCCGATCACTCCCATAGGCTCTTCCTCACGCTTCTCGCCGCCGCCAATTTTATGCAGAAGTGTCGGGTCAATGTCAGGGATAGCCAGAGCCACGGCCTTGAAATCGTTCATCGCCTCGAAGTAATCGAGTTTCAGTTCTTCCTTGGTTTTCGAGAGGCGGAAGGTCCAGTCGAGATTGGTAAAATCTACCAGATCTCCATCCACCGGACCCGCAATCGACATGATGCAGCTTGCCGGACGAGCTTTGCAGGAAACCTGTTTCAAGTAGTCTTCGGCAGCTTCGGCGGGACCCGCGTAGTTTTTGCATTCGAGGTATTTGAGGTCATGCGTCCCTTGGGCGTCGACGATACCGAATCTTGCGTTTGTCCCGCCTATGTCGGCTATGAGGGCTGTGCGCGGCATGCCTCTCCCCTGACTACTTTTTTGTTAAATCGCCACTTTCGATGCCTGATTGCCATCATTGCTTTTGACCTGAATTTCCTCGATACGGGCTGATACTTCTTCCTTAAGCGGCAAGGCCGTTTGCGCCCCGACTTTCGTGCAGGCCAAAGAACCGGCAACAGCCGCCTGACGCAACGATTCATTCAGGGACAATCCGTTATCAAGTCCTGCGGTCAGATATCCGACGAACGCATCGCCCGCGCCAACCGTGTCGATAGCCTTGATCTTGAGAGACGGGATTTCCTGCAGCCCTTCTCCAGAACAGCATACAGAGCCATCCGGCCCCAAAGTTACAATCGTAATCAGATCAAATCTTTTATACAGCTCTTCCGAAAAGGCGACTTTGTCTTCGGTTTGCATTCCGAGTTTTTTGCCAAGGAGGTCGGCTTCGTGTTCATTCAGAACGATCACATCAAGATTGCGCAGACCGTTTTCAGACAAAGGTTGGGTGGCTGGAGCGAAGTTCATAACAGTTCGAGCTCCGGTTTTTTTCGCCCGTGCCAACAACGCTTCCGTTTCTTCAATCGGCAACTCCCCCTGAACCAGAACAATTGTATCCTTGCCCAGCAAATGATCCGGAATCCATGATTGTTTGGCTCTGAGATTTGCCCCCTGACTGACCACAATCCGGTGGGTTCCGTCGGCTTCATCAACAAAAATCGTGGCAAGGCCCGACGGGGTGTCTTCCAGAAAGCGAATACCGGATACATCGACGCCGCAATTGCTCAGATTGTCGAACATCTGGCGACCATGCCCGCCTTTTCCCAACGCACCGGAGAAATAGACCTTGCCACCTGCCTTGGCGCATGCCACGGCCTGGTTTGCTCCTTTACCGCCAGGAGCTTCGTCATGCGAATCCAGAAATCTTGCGGTATCATGGGGCGGAAGGTCCGGCGTGTGAAAAAATAAATCCAGTACATTGGACCCAAAAACAATAATCATAGCTTCCTCAATGGGGTTGGTTTTCAACAATTATCTTGGGGACGGTCAATCGTCCGGAAGACACCAAATGACTGTCGTTGGCAAATTACCCTTGCAGCGCCTCAACCAGCGTTTGCTTCATACCTTTCGAGTAAATCGATTCAAGATATGCCGACATCTCTTTAAACACTTGCGGGCAAGTGTTGACTTCCGTGCCGAAAATTTCCTCGATCCCCAAAAGTCCAATCGGATCTTTCGGGCTGAGTTTTACACGCGTCATCAAAAGATCCTTTTTCGGATCTTTAATCTCGATTGCCGCGCCTGCCTCGTCGACACCGCTCAAATAACGATACCATCCGGCCAGAGCCAGCGTCATCCATTTGGTTGATCCGCCTTTTTCAATCTGGCTTTCCATCGGCGGGACAATCGCATTGTGGATTTTTTGCGACCCGTCTTCGGCCAAACGCTGGACCTGATCGCGAATCGAATGGTTCGAGAAACGCGAGATCAGGGTGTCTTTATAGATGTCCAGATCTATCCCCGGAACGGCAGGCAGAGTGGGCGTAATATCCTGATCCATATAGTTCCGGACAAATTGCCGGATCAGCGGATCGGACATCGCCAAATCCACGTCGCGGTATCCCATCAGGTATGAAACGTAGGACAATGCGGAATGCGATCCGTTCAGCAGGCGCACTTTCATTTTCTCGTATGGATGCACATCCTTGACGATCTGCACGCCGACTTCTTCGAAATCCGGACGGCCATTGATGAATTTGTCTTCCAGAACCCATTGAATAAAATCTTCACAGACCACCGGCCACTGGTCACGAATTCCGAATTCATCCTCCAATAGCTGTTTCACATGATCGGTTGTCACGGGTGTAATACGGTCGACCATAGCGTTGGGGAAAGACACATTATCCTCAATCCACGACGCCATGTCCTTGTCGACTTCACCGACAAATTGCATCAGGATTTTGCGCGTGATCTCGCCGTTCTCAGGAAGATTGTCACAGCACATCACGGTCAGGGGTTTTCCGTTCTCGGCGCGGCGGCGGGCCAATCCTGCTGCCAAATAACCAATCGCCGTTTTCGGGAATCCCGGATTCTGGATGTCATGCTGAACGATCGGGTGAGCCAGATTCAAATTCTTTTTCTCGTCATAATAATATCCCTTTTCCGTGACGGTCAGGGATACAATGCGGATGGCTTCGTCGGCAATTTTCGAGATCACACGGTCGGGGTTGGAAGGGGCGTGCAGAACCTGCTTCATCGAACCGACAACGCGGGCGGCGTCTTTTTCAGGAGAACGTTCCAGAACCGTGTAGAGCATATCCTGAGAGGCCAGCGCCGCCATATGGGGCGCATCGGCATCCAGCAAACCAACACCCGTCAACATCCAGTTTTCGGCATGTGTTTTGAGATATTCGTCCAGATAAACGGCCTGATGGGAACGGTGGAATCCCCCTACGCTCATGTGCAGGATGCCGCTCGACAATTTGCTACGGTCGTATGTCGGAACCCGCGCAACCTTGGACATCTCTGGAAGATTTTTCTCACAAACCGTGATCGCATCGGCAGATGCCGTCGTATTGGCCGTGGCTTGGCTCATTCATATCTCCTGTACATTCAATTTAGGGGAAAAGTGGTTATAGCCACTTTCCCCCTTCAAATCAATTTAGATTTATTCTTTGCTTAACCGGGCTCCCGATCACTGTTTTTTGGACCCTGCGGCAGGGAAGGAGCGTCCTCATTGTCCTGACCGAGAATGTGGTCAGCACTATCTTGCATCGCAGCTTTTAAATGATCGTCCAGAGCGGCGTAGACCTCTCTCAACTCATCAATAAACTGTACGCTGTTCGGGATAACCCGGCAGATATTCTGAATCTCATCCAGCATAAGAAAAGGGGTTGGATCCGAGTCCAGTTCTGCCGCAACATCCGTCAATCCATGTGCCACAGCCGCCTTGTCGCTTATGTCAAACCCAGAGTCACGTCCGGCTCTTGCCAAATATTCAATCCACATCGCAAAGGATAGCAACAAATGTTTACGGGTCTCAATGGGCCCTCCCTTGGCATACAAATCCTGAAGAGGGGCAACGACGCGGTCCGGAATCTTTTTGAGCCCGTCACGCGCCAGACGAACCAGTTCATCTCCCATATGAGGATTTTCAAGGCGATTGACTATATCCTCTCTATATCTGTCGAGGTCCATACCTTCAATTTCCGGCAGAGTTTGCCCCACCTCTTCCATAAACCCCTGTGCAAATTCTTTGATGCGTGACTTGGACATCGCTTCGTCAACGCGGCCACAACCAACCAGACGGCCAAACAATCCCAATGCCATGTGGACGCCGTTCAGTGTCCTAATCTTTGTCAGTTCATATTCATCAACGTTGTTGACAATTTTTGCTCCGACTTTTTCTAATGGAGGCAATTCGACCCCTTCTTTCGGTTCGGAAATTACAAACTGGCGGAATGGTTCAGTAAAGATCGGACAAATATCAACCATTCCAAGAGTGTGGTGATGATAGTCTCTTTTGTGTTTTGTTGCTTCCTTGCTTGGGACAATACGGTCAACCATCGTTCCCTGAAAGCTGACATTTGTGGCGATCCAATCGCGCAATTCTTTCGACACTTCACGGGCGTAGGCAAGAACAGTGAATTTCAAAATTTCTGCGTTATTCGGGAAATTATCACATGACATGACCGAGAACGGCGGAATGCCGCGTTCCATACGCCCTTTCAGCGCGGCAACGATAAATCCAACCGTAATAGTCGGCTCGTCGATGTTTTCCAGAGAAGCCTTAACATCCTCATGCTCCCAGTCGAGAATTGTATCCGGACGGTAGTGATAACCGAATTGCGTGATGGTCATTGTCACAAGTTTGATATTCGGGTCCAGCATGCGTTCGATAATGGCCCGCTTTCCGTCTGTTTCCGTGGACATTGTTTCGCGGAGACTCCCGATCACTTTATATTCGGTACCGTCTTTTCCTTCTTCAATCACACTGTAGAGATAGTTCTGTTTTTTCAATTCCGACAGGCGGGAGCTGCGAAGGCCGACGGCACACACACCCCAGTCCATATGACCTTCATTCAGCAAATCGTTCAGATAAACGGCCAGATGCCCCCTGAAAAAAAAGCTCGGCCCGAAATGCAATACTCCAACTTTTACATCTTCAAGTTTATAGTTTGGTCGCTGGATATGCGGCGGAAGATCCTTCATAGTATCTTCTTTTAATATCTTCGGCTCTGATGACGCTTCTTTATGCTGTTCGGACAGGGTCATTTACACACACCTTCACGTAAATGTTATGGTTAATAATAAACATGCCTTTTTACCCATTTCCAAAATAAAAGACAAACATAATTGTGCCCTTTTCCCGTAAAAAAAATGTTCACATGCGAAAGAGATTTTAACTGAAATAAGATTTCAAATTGTTAACGACTTTACAAAAGGGTACTGCCTATGGCAGGGTTAAGCCTTGCTTTCCATCGTTTTGGCTCCGTTAAATCGCGACCAACTATTTGAATTTATTATAAAAACATAGATTTCTTGTAATGAGCGGTAATAACAACTGGTGGCGCGGGGCCGTCATTTATCAAATTTACCCCCGCAGTTTCGTGGATATGAACGGAGACGGGATCGGTGACCTTCCCGGGATCGAGCGCCGTCTGGATTATCTGGCCAGCCTCGGTATCGACGCAATCTGGATTTCCCCGTTTTTCAAGTCCCCGATGAAGGATTTCGGGTATGACGTATCCGATTATCGCGCCGTGGACCCCATTTTCGGTCATATCGACGATTTCGACCGTTTGTTGCGCCATGCCCACCAGCGCGGTATCAAGATCATTATTGATGAGGTCTGGTCACATACGTCTGACCAACATCACTGGTTCCATGAAAGCCGGGCCAGTCGCACCAATTCCAAGCACGATTGGTATGTATGGGCCGACGCCAAGCCTGATGGAACCCCTCCCAATAACTGGTTGTCCTATTTCGGCGGGCCTGCCTGGACGTGGGATGCGCGGCGCGAACAATATTATCTGCACCATTTCCTGAGTTCCCAGCCCGCCCTTAATCTCTGGAATCCCGATGTCTTGAAAGAAATTTTTGACATTGCAAAATACTGGCTCGATATGGGGGTTGACGGTTTCCGGCTTGACGCCCTTCACACCTATCAACACGATCCCGAACTGAGAGACAATCCCGTTCGGGTGGCGAATGACGTCATCCCGATGGATATGCCTTTATCCAACCCGATGTCCTATCAAAAGCGTATTTATAGTATGGGCACTCCTCACGTCGTTCCTTTTATTGAGAAACTCAGAGAGTATGTCAATCAATGGCCTGACCGTTGCCTTCTCGGAGAGGCCGGCGGTGACGACAGCGAAGCCCTTGCCGCCAGCTATGTCCAAACCGGCAAACGCCTTCATATGGCCTATTCGTTCGGGCTGCTCGGTTCACGGATGACCCATCATGACGTGTCCGAGACGGTGAAGCGTGTCGAACAAAAGCTGGGAGACGGATGGCTTTGCTGGGCCACCAGCAACCACGATACAGTTCGCGTTGTCTCGCGGATGCATGCCCCCGACCATCTTCACAAAGAAGCTGCGTTGATGGTTATGGCGCTGGGCCTTTCCCTGCGCGGATCCTATTGTATGTATCAGGGTGAAGAGTTGGGACTGCCACAGGCCAAACTCGCATTTGAGGATTTGCGCGATCCTTACGATATTTCGCTTTATCCAGAACATGCCGGACGTGACGGCGGTCGGACGCCAATGCCGTGGCACAAGGAAAAGCCCAATGGCGGATTCAGTTTCGCACCGGAAACGTGGATCAAATTCTGGGAACCTCACCGCGACCTCGCCGTGTCGGTTCAGGAGCATAATTCCGATTCCGTTCTTAACCACTATCGCCGCATGATCGGATTCAGAAAACAGATCCCTGCTCTGCGAGACGGGGACATCCATGTTCTCGACACTCCGGAACCGATTGTGGCCTGGGTACGAAAAACGGATGACTATGTGCTTTTGTGCATTTTCAACCTGTCGCCGGACCAGCAAAACTGGACTCTTCCTGACGACAACACTTATTCAATGGTCAGCGGCATCAGTAACGGTTCGGAAATCAGCGTGGAAAATGACCGTCAGGTTGTATTCCATCCTTACGGATTCGGGTTCTTCGGCTGCACGCAGCCCAAGGCATGATTTTATTCTTCCTCAAGCATCGCCGCACGAAGAACGGGCTTGGTCAGATCGCCCTTTTTGAGGGCGGTTGCGGTCAGGCGGATTTTTTCAACCAAAGCGTCCAGACCATCCCAAGACCGCTCCATACGGTTGAGAATGTAATCCAGACCGTCTTGATCAATGGTGAGGTTCTGGTCGGCAAAGCGTTTGGCCAGAACACGGGTTAGCAACTCATCGTCCGGCGGACGGATTTCGGCGGAACCCGCCGCCCGCAGACGCGATTCCATATCTTTGATTTCAAAGACCAGTTTTTCCGGTGCTGTGGTGGACAGGCCCAGAATGTAATTGTCCTGTTGCCTAAACGCGTTGTGAAGGTGGAAGAGTTTTTCTTCCTGTTCCTTGTCACCAATCAGAAATTCCAAATGATCGAGAACTATATTTTTCTTTGCAGCGATGAGGCTTTCGACGTCTGCGGTCCCGAAGTCTTTCAGACTTAAAATTTCCGCACCTGATTTATGTTGCCAGACTGCGGCCAGATGGGTTTTCCCGCATCCTTTTGGGCCGTAGAGCGTCAGGAACGGGTACGGCTTCCAATCTTTCGGCCAGTTCTCGACAAGGCCCACGGCAGCACGGTTGCAGTCGCCCACCATGAAATCTTCGCGACCCATGGCGGGTGCGAATTTCAAATCAAGCGGCAATTGACGCGAGGGACTAAGCACCATTTTTATCCGCTTCCAGTTGGTGGTGGTAATAAGGGCTCTTCTTATAGGTTTCGATCAGGAAGCCGACCAGAACGCCGATGCTGGCCGCCACGGGGACCGAGAGGAACATACCGAGCAAGCCCATCAACGATCCACCCGCCATCAGCGCAAAAATAATCCAGAGCGGGTGAAGACCCACGCTGTCGCCCATCAGTTTCGGGGTGATGAAATTGCCTTCGATAAACTGGCCGATGAAAAAGATCACGGCGATCATGCCGATAAAGGTCCAGTCCCCGCCCGATTGGAAGAACGCCACGGCCAAGGATGTGACCAGACCAACCGTCGAGCCGACAAAAGGAATGATCGAGAGGATGCCAGTGCCGAGACCGATAAAAAAACCGTAATTCAGTCCGGCAATGCTTAGCGCCAGTGCGTAAATCAATCCAAGCAGGACACAAACCGTGATCTGGCCACGTACAAAGCCGGAGATTTTGCGGTCAATATCCCCCGCCAGACGTTTGATGGTCGGCGCATGCTGGCGCGGCAACAAGTCATTTACAAATTTCATCACAGCCGGCCATTCTTTCATCAGGAAGTACGCGGCCACCGGCGTGATCAACAGTGTGGAGATAAAATCGACAATGGCAATTCCCCCCTTGGTCAGGCCACCCAGAACACCTTTGCTGACTTGCAGGGCCTTGCCGATATTGTCCTTGACGGCGGTTTGCAATTGGTCGGCGGTGATGTGGTATCCCATCTGTTCCTGAACGGCAACAATACGCGGCTCGATTTTATCCCAGATATTCTGGGCGAGTTCCGGCGCGTGATGGATAAAGTCTGCGGCTTCTTTAATCAGGATTGGCGTGATAACCGCTAGGATCAATCCCACAACCAGAAAAAATGCCCCCAAAATGCCCAATACCACCCACGGACGTTTCACTTTGCCTTTCGAGAGTTTGTTGACGATGGGATTGAGGAGATAGGCAATCGCGCCACCCAGAACAAACGGAAACAAGACCGGCTGGAACAGAGAGATCAATCCGGCGGCCACCAGAACGGCCAGTCCCCAGAACAAAATTTGATGTGTGGTTGTCATGGATTAATCATCCTTTTCGGTTAGCGGTCAATGCGGTAAGACCCGTCAATGGCCTTCTGGACAGTAAAACCGCCCGCGGTCAGCGCAGCCCATCCCTGTTGCCAATCCCCTGTGTTGAATTGCAGTTCGGCATTGGTGGTTTTCATCGACAGGATTTTATAATTTGACAATGACGGGGAGGATTTGAGCGCGCTCTGGAGCGCCGTCCAGTCCCGCAACGAACGGAAGGTTGCCACCGCACGAATTGTTTCCGCGTTTTGCACCGGAGAAGACATCGAAGGTGACGGTGTTGTCGGTGCGAGCGTTGTCGTCACTGGCGGCGCCGGTTGCGCAAATGTTTCAGGAAGCGGTTCCGGTGACGGGGCTTCGGTTGTCAGTGGGATTTCCTCGCTTTGCTGGCGCTCGATTCCCACCAGCGTCGCCACAGCCGCATTGGTAAAGAGAGTGTCAGTTTCATTTTGCTTGGTCAGGGACACGGGAAGCGTTCTGACCAGTTCGACACGGTCGCGGTCAGTACGGTACAGATCAACCATCCATGTGCGGGGGTCTTCGCCACCGCGCATTACGGCCACGATCACCCGATCGACGCCATAACGTTCGCGGATTTTGCGGATCGAGGACATGGACAAAAGGGTCGGGTCTTTTTCCCACACATCGGTTGAATCAAGAACCGTTCCGGCGGGATAAATGATATGCGTGTCGGTGGTCTTGGCGACCAGTGCTTTCCAGTATTCGTTTTTCTCCTTGTCCCACAGGATTGAATTGTCTTTCGCCGTAATAAACGGCAAGACCAAAGTTTGTCCCGATGACGGTGCTGCGGCAATTTCAGGCGCGGCGGAATACCCGCCGCCGCTGATTCCGAAATACCGATTTACGGACGCTTCGCGGAAGCGGAACGTGAATGTTCCGCGATAACGCTTATGGGAGAGTTGTTCGTTTTTGATTTCGAAATCCTTGACCAGTGAAGAAATGATCTGGGAATCCGGAATTTTGCGATCCGCGTTTCCCAAACGGGCAGCCAGAGTTTTAAAGGCCTCCGTTTGAGCCTGATCGAAGGCTTTGTTTCGCGCCTTGACCGAGCTTTCGTCGCTCGCGTCGGCTTGGACATCCGCGACCACATAGGTCTGCCCCACTGTCTGGGCACAGGCAGGAACACCCACCCAAAAAGTCAAAAAACTTGCGGTCAAAATCAGAGAAAAAGCTATACGGCGCATGGCAAAACGTCTAAATAGAGGGTTCATCTCAGACCTGTTTATAGTAGAAAGGCCGTGTTTTCAATGAAACAGAGTGCATATAAAGACGCCGGAGTCGATATTGAGGCAGGAGACGCGTTGGTCGAGCGGATCAAGCCATTGGCCAAATCCACGAACCGCTCCGGCATTATGGGCGGTTTGGGCGGTTTCGGGGCGTTTTTCGATGTGAAAGCGGCTGGTTTCGTCGATCCGGTGATGATTTCCTCGACCGATGGGGTCGGGACCAAAATCCGCGTGGCGATTGATTGCGGGGCACACGACACGGTGGGGATCGATCTGGTCGCGATGTGCGTTAACGATTTGATCGTCCAAGGCGGCGAGCCTCTTTTCTTCCTCGATTATTTTGCGTCGTCCAAGCTTGACGTCGATGTGGCCGAGCGGGTTGTGGCCGGGATTGCCGAAGGATGCCGTCAGGCGGGTTGTGCCTTGATCGGTGGCGAGACCGCCGAGATGCCCAGCATGTATGAAGAAGGCGATTACGATCTGGCCGGATTTTCCGTGGGGGCCGTCGAGCGGGCCAGAATTCTAACCGGTTCGGATATTCAAGCGGGCGATGTGGTGTTGGGGCTGGCGGCCAGCGGATGCCATTCCAACGGCTATTCCTTGATCCGCAAAATCGTGAAAGATCAAGGCCTTAGTTACAGTGATCCCGCACCATACGATACGTCTCGGAATCTTGGGGAAGATCTTCTGACCCCTACCCGTATCTATATCAAATCGATTCTGCCCGTATTGAAAGAGACGGATATGATTAAGGGATTGGCCAATATTACAGGCGGCGGGCTTTTGGAAAATATACCGCGCGTGATCCCCGATGGCTTGGCGGTCAATCTGGATGCCGCGTCGTGGCAGCTCCCCCCTGTGTTCAAGTGGCTTAAATCTTGCGGCAATATCGAAAATGAAGATATGGCCCGCACGCTCAATTGCGGGATCGGGATGGTGGCGGTTGTCCGTGAAGCGGATGTTGCCGACGTGATCCAACGATTGACAGCGGGTGGCGAAACTGTGTTTACCATTGGCAAGATTGTCGCCGAAGACCGCGCCCAATGCGTCAAGATTTCGAATATGAAAATATGGAGCTGAGATGGCTTCAAAAATCGGATTGGCGGTATTAATTTCAGGAGGGGGGAGCAATCTTCAGGCCTTGATTGATGCGTGCCGCGATCCCGCTTATCCGGCGGAAATCCGTCTTGTCATCTCCAATATTGCCGATGCGTATGGCGTGGAACGCGCCAAAAAAGCCGGAATTCCAGCACTTGTTGTTTCCCACAAGGATTTTGCCTCGCGCGAAGAGTTCGAGCAGGCGATGATTACCGAAATGGAAAAATACCCCATTGATCTGGTCTGTCAGGCCGGATTTATGCGCATTCTCACTCCTCTTTTTGTCAAACATTGGGAAGGTCGGCTTATCAATATCCACCCGTCCCTCCTCCCCAAGGGCAAAGGTACGCACGGCCTTAAGGTCCATACGAAAATTCTGGGGGACGGGGAAACGGAATCGGGCTGCACCATCCATTATGTGACCGAAGGGGTGGACGAGGGCGACATCATCCTTCAACGCTCTGTTCCGGTTCTTTCTGACGACACGCCGGAAACTCTGGCCGCCCGCGTGTTGGAGCAAGAGCATATCGCCTACCCTGAAGCGGTTAAACTTCTGGCAACTCAATATCTTACGGGAAAATAACTTCTCTCTTTTCTATACGCTATATTAACGAATTTGCGGGATGGTTAAGGCTGGGGAGAGCTGTTTATTCTCCGTCCGTGAGCTTGTCTATGAGTCGTTGTAACGCCATTTCATTGTCCCGTGCTTTGTCCCTTCCGGTTCCGGATTGGGAGCGGGTTTTTGTTGCTTTTCTGTTTCTGGTGACTTTGTGGATGTTGGCGTGCGGATCCGCATTCGCACAACAAACCGCGCAACAGCCTGTCAGATATAACAGCGTCGCGCTCAGCGACTTTACCGACAAGGCACTGCTCGCTGAAAAATTCTATATCGTCGAAGATCCGGATTACTCGCTGACCCTTCCTGAAGTCGAGGAGATGATTCGCTCCGGCACCATGTTGAAACATCTCTACAAGTCTTCGATCTACAATATGGGGTACAAGGGCAATGCCGCGTGGATTGTTATTCCGGTCTCCAGTATCAGCAATTATAACACCTGGAAACTCTCTTTCGGAACACAGTTCGAAGGGCGGTATTCTCCGCTTAAAAGTTTTGTTCTCTACAACATGAACACGAAGAGCTTTCTATTTAATACCGACTCCTCGACTCTTCCCACCAAGCTTGTTCCCGAAACTTTTGCCTTTCATGCAAAACCCAACACTACGACGTTTCTGTTACTCTATGTGCGCAGCGCTCCGGGCATTTCCACCGTGCTCGCGCCGCAAATTATTAATCCCAGACTGGAAACGCCATTAGACTTCTGGTCACGCTGGATTATGGCCGCGCTCTCACTGTCCGGATTTTTGGCCCTCCTTTCCGTTTACCGCACTACAGGAAACATCTCTTATATATTCATCTCTCTTGTCTGGGCTCTTGTGTTTGTCCGGCACCTTCTGGTTACCAACTTCCTGTATCTCGATTTTCTCGACTCGGATCTTTATATTCCGCTGACGTGGATTTTCTCGTCCTTCCTGCTGCTGGGCGCTTTGTGGACTTCGCCAGGGATGAAGGAGGACCTTCCCCCGTCCCTGATTATCGGGGCGGCCAGTCTGTTTATGATTTCGAGTATTACAGGGCTTATCCTGATCCGGCCCATGCCGTCAGCTTCCGCCTTTTTGATCTATGGCCCAATTGCGGCGAGTTGCGTTCTTATTACCTTGTCGACCTGGCCGTTTATTCTCGTCGGCAGGCGTCGCGAGCTTCTTTCTCTGGCTTTTCTTTCCTTTTTTCTTGCGGGAATGATCTTCTGGCATGCACTTATGACACTAGGACTGGTTTCCGTGAATTTGTTCCGCACCGGAATTGAAGAGTCGCTGCTTGGTGTTTCCATTATCTCCTCCGTCATTTTCTGCGGCAGAAGAACGGACACAGGGTCTTCACTCAGCAACCTGATCATGAAGAATCATTCTTTCGACGATGAGCAGTTGCAAAGTGAAGCCTCACCACTCAAGGAAGCCAAAGAGTTGTCCGAGTATAAGCGACTGATTCAAGTTCTTGAAAAAGAGCGGCAGAATATGTCAGACATGCAGTTGCAAAGTGCCCGCCAGACCGAAGAAATGCGCCGCGCCAAGGAAGAAGCCGACGAAGCCAACCGCGCTAAATCCGCATTTCTGGCCATCGTCAGTCACGAGATCCGCACGCCGATGACCGGCATCATGGGCATGGTCCGTTTGCTTCAGGATACGCAGCTCACGAAAGATCAACGCGAATACGCATCCACCATCAAAGATTCCGGCGACGCCATGCTCGCCCTGCTTAACGATATTCTGGACTATGAGAAAATCGAAAGCGGCAAAATGGAACTTGAAATCATCGACTGCGACATCAAGCGTCTGGTGCGCAGCATCCACACACTGATGAGCGGCCACGCGGCTTCAAAAGACGTCGAACTGGCGCTCGAGATCGACACGTCCGTTCCGCAATGGGTCCGATGCGATCCGACCCGTCTGCGTCAGGTCTTGCTCAACCTCATCAACAATGCGATCAAATTCACCAGCAAGGGGACCGTCTATCTGCGGATGCGCAACCTGACCAGCGAGGAATTGCAGGCCCAGGGAATTTACCAGCTTTATTTTGCCATTCAGGATTCAGGGATCGGTATCTCTCCCGAAGCGCAGAAAAAACTTTTCATGCCCTTCTCGCAAGCCGACAGCAGCATCAGCCGCAAATATGGCGGTACAGGGCTTGGTCTTGCCATCTGTAAACGCCTGATTGAGACGATGGGCGGCGGCATCAGCATCAGCAGTAAGGAAGGGGAAGGCAGCACGTTTTTCTTTACGCTCAACCTCCCCGCCGGTCAGGAGAACGGCGAAGATGTCGTGTCGCTAGCCGATGCCCCCCCTATTCCTTCGCAGGCCAGCTTCCAGAAAAAACTGTCTATTCTGGTGGTGGACGATAACGGCATCAACCAAAGAGTGGTTTCCGGATTCATTGAGAAGCTGGGTGGTCTGGCCACCACTGCAGGGAACGGGCAAGACGCCCTCGACCTTTTGTCGCTCAACCACTTCGACATGGTACTGATGGATATCGAACTTCCGGGCATGAGCGGGATTGAAGTGACTGAAAAAATCAGGGGACTGACCCTTGGACATAAAGCATCCGTTCCGATTGTTGCGCTCTCGGGCAATGTCGCCGACGAGGATATCCTGTCCTACCGGAATGCCGCGATGAACGATTTTGCTCCGAAGCCGATCACGCTGGAAAAAATCAACGAGCTGATGCTGAAAGCCGACAGACAAATTCCTTTCTTGTGGTCTGAAAATTCTGACACGCCATCTGAGGCAAAAGCCCCCTCCGTTGCCACCGTCTTGCAGCAAGAGGCCCAGTTAAAAATGAATTCCGATGATTTCTACGGATTCGAAACAGTCGAGGAAATTGACAGCTTCTCTGACTCTCAGAGAGAAATCGGCGAGGATGTTACGCTTGTCGATACCGATACCTCGTTCCTCGCAATGGGGTCGCTTAAGCTGGATGAGGATGAGGAAGACTCCTTCTCTCTGGCGGTTCAAAAATTCGAAGCACGTGAAAAAGAGCAGGCCATTCTTGACGCCCGTCCGGTCGACCCGAATGACGATTCCCTTCAGGCTTACGGATTGGATGAGGCTATGCTGATCTCTCTGACTTCTGGTTTGCCTGCCGAAGTTATGCAGGATATTCTGGTTAGTTTTTATGAAAAAGCCGATGAGCTGATTTCAGCCATCGGAACGGCTTATCAAGATAAGCGGCAAAACGATTTGCGGGCCAGAGCCCACGAGCTCAAGGGTATGGCAGGAAATTTCGGCTTCCAAGCGGTCAGCCGCCTTTGTGCCGCCATCGAGGCCGCTGCCAAATCCGGCCAGATAGAAGAGGCCAAGGACGCTACCGGCCATCTGGGCGAAAAATATGCCATGGCCCGTACACGTCTAACCCGTTGGCTCCAAGAGAAAAAGTCGTAAAAAAGAGCCTTTTTTAATCCAAATAGACCTTGCGTTTGCAAAATGGATTGTGTAGGTTCTGGCACGTTTTTCGTGTTGGGGCGTCGCCAAGTGGTAAGGCAGCGGTTTTTGGTACCGCCATTCGTTGGTTCGAATCCAGCCGCCCCAGCCATCTAGTCACCGGTTTCCCGAACGGTGAGAATTATCCCCCAAATATCCCACAGTTCCGCGCCCTTTTGCGCCATACCTGTTTCCGACACGCGCTGAGAATTTGAGTTCTGAAGCTAAAATGCCCACTTTTCTCAGTGAGCATCCATGCTGCGTTCTCTCTCTATTAGATTAGAGGGTTCGAGGTAATCACCCATCTCAGGATTGTAATCTTATTTCTATTCGCCATAAATTTGACAAATTATCTATATTCATTTAGTTCTATTCTACTCATAAAGAATAGGGAGTTGTTTGATGGCGGTATCCGATGCACGAGCGGCGGCTTGCACATATCCAGGTTCTTGTGCCAAACCCGAACAATGTCTAGTTCCGCCAAGGACATGGCAAGACAATCAACAGCACTTCACTTCTGCCCTCAGTCACCCATGGTACTCTATGATCATGCGGCTGAACGGGTTGATCAGCTATGCCACCTATGATTACTTTCGTTCCAAAGGGTTTCTTCCCGCATTAATGCCCATCACGTCAGAAGCCGTTACCAGCCCCATGGGTCTTGGAAGCGACTCTCTTCCCGTGTCGATTGATTTGTTTGGCAACAAAACATATCTGGCGGATTCCATGCAATTTCACCTTGAATATCTGTTGCGGCAGCACCCGCATGGTGTATTTTATATTATGCCGACATTCCGCGGTGAAGAGTCTGACTCGCGTCATTTGAATCAGTTCTTTCATATCGAAGCCGAGTTTTGCGGCACGCTTGATGATCTGATCTGCATGATTGAGGGGCTGCTGGTTCAGTATACCCAATCCGTTAAAACTTCTCTGGGTCATGAGCTTGAGCGATCTGGGATTGGTATGGATCATCTGATCCGTTTTCTTGACCTTGCCCGAGGCGGATTACCGCGCATCAGATTTCAAGATGCCTGCAAACTGCTGGGCGATAACCCCGACTGGTATAAGTTTCTGGACAATTCACCTATCTCCCTGACGGCCACGGCGGAACAGGAATTGCTGAAGAAGTTTGGCGAGGCCGTATGGCTTACACATTTGCCTAAACTTGGGGTTCCATTTTATCAAGCTGACGATGATGACGGCGTTTCTTCTCTATGTGCTGATTTGCTGATCGGGATAGGAGAAACAGTCGGCAGCGGTCAACGGCATTATTCTTATGAAGGAACACTTCGGGCTCTTAAAGAGCGCCATGTCGATCCTGCCGCCTATGACTGGTATCTCAGGATGAAAAAAGAATACCCTTTGCAAACGTGCGGATTTGGAATCGGGCTTGAACGCTTCCTATTGTGGGTTCTCAAGCATGACGATATCCGCGACACTCATTTGATGACCAGACTGAAAGGACAAAAATGCATTCCGTAACCTCTCAAAAAAAGACTTCACCAGAAGCTCATGCCAACGATGCAACTGCACCGCTCGACATTAAAGCTCTGTCTCCGGAAGCCATAAGCACCATGTCTTATAACGAGTTAATCGGGCTGGTGCGGGAAACCAACCGTCCGCCCGGAGGGTCTAAGGCTATTATGGAGGTTGCCCATCAATGCTTCCTTAATCCTGGAAAAACCGTCCTCGAGATCGGAACCAGTACGGGAATTACCGCCAGCGAATTGGCCCAGCTTACAGGCTGTAAAGTTGTAGGAATTGATATTAACGAGAACAGTCTGGCCGAGGCGCGAGAACGCGCCAGCCGCAAGAAAGTCGCGCATCTTTGTACCTTTCAGAAAGATGACGCTACGGCATTGTCATTTCCGGACGAAAGCTTCGATGTTGTATTCTGCGGCAATGTTACCTCACTGGTCAGCAACCGTGACAAGGCTTTGGCGGAGTATGCTCGCGTTTTGAAACCGGGTGGGCTGCTTGCCGCGATCCCGATGTACTATATCAAGGAGCCGAGCGACCAGTTGGTTAATGATGTCCGCAAGGCCATCCGTGTAAACATCACTCCGCAATACCGTCAAGATTGGGAAAATTTCTTCAAGGTTTCACCGTTTGCGACACTCAGCCAGTCGAATTTCAGCTTTGACGAATTGCCGGTTTCCACGGTGGACGCGTTCTGCAAGATGATCCTGAAACGCCCACATCTTCAGTCTCTTCCAGCTGACAGCCAGCAAGCCCTGAACAAGATTTATACCGAATTTATGCAATTATTCAGGGTTAATCTGGCCCATATGGGATTCAGCACGCTTATATTGCGCAAGGAAAGTCCTGATATTGATGCCGAGTTGTTCACCTCTAGCAAAATATGAAACAGTTTCAAGTTATTGCCACAGCGAACACAATGATAGACCTTCCTCATGACCTGAGGGCGATCGGGGAGAAGCGCCTGCAAGGCATGGGGATTTCTATCAGTTATGCAGGGCATGCCGATGATAAGCTGTTTCATACAGCGGGAGACGTAAAAAACCGCATAGCGGATTTTCATGCTGCGGCAAGAAATCCTGAAATTCACGGGATTCTTTCTGTTTACGGAGGATACAACTCCAACCAGCTTCTAGATAAACTTGATTTTCCGATGCTCATTGCCAGCGGTAAACCCGTTATAGGATACAGCGATTTTTCCGCTGTTCTCAATGCGCTGGCAGCGCATGGCAGTAGACAGGCCTATCATGGCCCTAGTTTTGCTTCGTTCTGTGACCCGAATATGTTCGAGTATACTTACCTCCATTTTTCCAATGCTCTATCCGGGAATGCCGTGACTTACCGCTGTGAAGGAAACTTTGCCAGTGATCTTTGGTTTCTGAAACCCGGCTTTGGCCCACGCGAAATCCGAGATTGTCCGGAATGGAGAATTTTTCGCGAAGGCGAAGCAACCGGCCCAATATATGGCGGGAACCTAGAAACTTTTTGCCGATTGATCGGAACACCTTACCTTCCGTCTCTGGACGGGGCCGTTCTGTTTATTGAAGATGTCAGCGGCAACAACCCGGGAGCTTTTCATAGGGATATGACTCAGCTACGACAAGCCGGGATTTTTGACTCCATCAACGGTTTGATCATCGGGAAGTTTCCGGACGGATCTAAATTGGATGAATTCAACCACCTCAGCTATATTCTTGATGACGTACTCCCAGACAGATATTTTCCGGTTTTGTGCGATGTGTTTTGCAGTCATGTCGATCCAATGATGACCATCCCTCTTGGGGGATATACAAAATTGGAAGCCCACTCCAGCAGAACCGTTACCGTCAATTTTAATCCTGAGTAAGCGAGCTCAATTATGCGTCTTTCCAAACAATTTCTTGGCACAAGCCTTCCCCCAAAAGACCACAATGACTTACGTACGTCCGAGTTGTTGACTGACGGTCTAGTTGCACATTTTTCAGCAGCGGGCATCCCCTTCTATATGCCTGTCGGGAAGGCTATTCTTGATAATATCGAGCATATCCTGCGCGATGAAGCTGACAATCATGGGTTTAGCTCCATCGAAATTCCGGCTATTATGGGGAACGATCTTCTGGAGGACGGGCAAGAAGTCGGCGAGTTGTTCCGCAGCAAGTTTATGGTTCTGACAGACCGTATGGAAGGATATCATTTGCTCAGCACGCCCGAAATGCTGTTCGTCAAACTTGCAGGAACAACTCTCTTATCCCATCGCCAGTTGCCAATACGGCAAGTCTACATGAGTGATTTTTTCAGACAGATTCATGATGCGCGCTCTATTCTTAAGGGCAAGCAATTCCGTGTGTTCGGCGGTATATCTCTTGAGAAGGACAGAGACGGCGTTACAGACGGGCTGGCTTCGTTCCGCACAATGACCGAGTCCGCATTCAACCGCATGGGATTGCCTTTTCACGTTGAAAGGAACAGGGGGCCTTTGGATTGCGAGTATTTTTATCTAACAGATAAGGAGGGTGACAATCTTGTTCTTCCGGGAATCTCTACCGAAGAGCGTGTTAAGGCCTTGAGTTTGGCGATGGCCTATCACTATGCCCAAGATAAAAAACTTCCGATGCGTTATAGAACTGAGAAAAACGACAATGCGCGACTACATCTGGTGACGTACGGCCTTGGTACGCAGCGTCTGTTGTACTGCGTTATGGACCATTATCACGACAACAAGGGATTCAATCTCCCTTCCGAGCTTCGTCCATTCGATATATCAATCATCCCCAGAAGCGAGAGGGAGCTGGACACCGCCGAGAAAGTGTATGGGATAGCCAAAAAGACAGGATATAAGGTTTGTCTGGATGACCGCTACAAATTCAGGGGAGCAGACCGCGAGAGTGCCGCCGATTACATGGGGTGCTCACAAAAGATCTCTGTTTCTCCAGATTCCATTTTCGTGTCATCACGTAACGAAGAAGACGCCATTATATTACCCGATGTGCAAAGCGTTGAAGCTTACATCACGGGGGGAACCCAACGTTCCACATTGCCAAACCCGATTATTCGCTGACGACCGATTCAACAATAGAGAATGTTTTGGTCGACGGATCAATTTCAGCTTGTACACCGTATGGCATACACATCATCGGATCGGTGTGACCAAAATCCATCTGCGTTACAATCGGCACACCGCTCAGGCCACACTCGATATTTACAACATGCTGGACGGCTTCGTCATATTGAAGCAGTTTGTCTTCTCCGACATTTGCGGGACGGCCTATAAGGATTCCAGACAATTCCTGTAATATGCCGGTTGCCGCGTAATTTCTCAAACATCTGATAACGTAAGACTGGCTTGGCCCCTCCTCGGATGTTTCAAGAAACAGGATCGCATTTTTCCATTGCTGTTTGTTCGGCCATAATGACGTTCCTTTTGCCATTTCAAGAACCTCGACACACCCGCCCATAAGATGCCCTGATACTTTACGGTCTCCTTGAAGAAAACGGTATCCGGTTGTTTGCTTCAAAGGGCGTTTTAAAGATTGATTGGTCGGATCAGCCCAGTCCAGAAAAGCGTCTGTCCAGCCGTCGCCGTTAGCCTTTATGGTTCCAAGAGGGGTCGTTTGAAACAGTGTCCTATGAACAGAATTTTTCATGTATTCAAATAGACCTCCATTTTCTGCGAAGCCCGCCATAAAGGACGGCCCGTATATCGACACCAGTCCAGCCTGAAAACATTGCAAATGAGTGATGGTCGAATCCGAATAGCCCATGAAGATTTTCGGATTCTTTTTCAAGATATCCGGATCAATCAGGCTTGCTATCCGGATACTGTCGTCTCCCCCGATCGTCGCAATGATAGCTTTGACGTCCGGATTTTCAAAAGCCCACACCAGATCCTCCGCCCGCCATTCCGGTTTGGCGGCCAGTTCCGCTGCCGGAGACAGAGCATGAGGTGTTTCCACAACTTTTAGGCCGAAGGCTTCCTCAAGCTGCTTTTTTCCTGCCTGATATCGGTGCGGGAAAACGCTTGGCCCTCCCCACGATAGTGAAATTGCGGCGACAGTATCGCCCCGTTGCAGTTTTGGTGGTTTTACCATACCGGAGATATCCATGGTCGCCTCACTTTGCACTCTTTTCCAGACTTCTGGTCAGTATATGTTTATAATTCAGATAGTTAGACACAATTCCTGTGCTATGTCCATATTCAATACGCTCCATAATATATTTGACTTTCTGTCAATTAATTTGCTAACCAATACTCATTCTGTAAAAAGTTAGTGAGGACATATGCTAGGTGACTTTAGAAAAGCAGGGGAGAGCTACGCCCAGAATTTCCACGAACTTGAGGAGCAAGCCCAGCAATGGTGGAAAGCTGAAAACGTTTACCATACTCCTGATTCACCGCATGCAGACAATAAGCGTTATATCCTCGGTATGTTCCCATACCCATCGGGAAATGCCCATATGGGGCATGTCCGCGTTTATTCCATTACAGATATGATTGCCCGTCATTCCCGTTTCAAGGGACGTGACGTTCTACACCCTTTAGGCTGGGACTCGTTCGGGCTTCCTGCGGAAAATGCTGCGTTCAAGAATAATGTTCACCCTGCGGAATGGACTGATAAGAACATTGTGACCATGCGCGATGAACAAATCGGACGAGTTGGATTTTCTTTTGATCTCGACCGTGAACTCGCGACATCGTCTCCGGAATATTATAAGTGGACACAGTGGCTTTTCCTTAAACTTTACGAACACGGGAAAGTCTATCGCTCTTTAGAGTGGGTCAACTGGGATCCGATTGATAAAACTGTTTTGGCCAACGAACAAGTCATTGACGGAAAAGGGTGGCGCAGTGGTGCGCCCATTGAGCGGCGTCAAATGGAGCAATGGTATATCCGCATTACCGACTATGCCGAAGATCTTGCTCTCGGTATTGATAAGCTTGACGGCTGGTCTGATGCTGCAAAAGGGGCCCAACGCAACTGGATTGGACGCAGTGAAGGTGCTTTGGTTCACTTCAAAATTGCAGGCACACGTAAAACACTTAAGGCTTTTACAACGCGCCCCGAACTTTCTTTCGGAGTATCTGCATTGGTGTTGGCTCCGGAAAATGATAGTATTCTTGAAATCTGTACAGAACAGCAGCGTGATGCTGTTTCCCAATATATCAAGGATGCATTGCTCCGACCTGAAGTTGATCGCATCTCATCCAAAGTCGGCGAAGGTGTTTTTACGGGGGTCGATGCCATTCATCCGCTGACAGGCGAGAGAATTCCTGTCTTTGTGGCCGATTATGTACTCAATACCTATGCGGATGGAGTTGCCACTTGTGTTCCCGCTCATAACGAGAAAGATTATAGTTTTTCCGAGAAAATGGGCCTACCCGTTACGCCCGTTATGTCCGACCCAGCCAATGACCGTATTCCATACTCCAGCGAAAACGGGCTTCTCAAAAATAGCGGATTTTTGGATGGAATGTCAGTTCTCGAAGCTCGTAAAGCCATTCTGGAATATATGACAAGCAATGGTTGCGGTGAGCCTAAAATTGAATACAGGTTGCGTGACTGGTCTCTATCCCGTCAGCGTTTCTGGGGCTCACCCATCCCGATGTTAAAAAAACCCGACGGCACATGGAAGCCTGTTCCCATCGATGAACTACCCGTTGAATTGCCGAAGGATGCGGACTTTTCAGACTCTCATGGACGTTCACCCCTCGCAACAAATCCGGATTTTCTTCAAGTTCCAGATAACAAGACTGGCGAAACTCTTGAGCGTGCGACCGACACCATGGACACTTTTATGTGTTCCTCCTGGTATGCGTGGCGCTTCACAGACCCTCACAATTCCAAGGCTGCATGGAACCCTGACCTCGGTAATAGCTGGATGCCGATTGATACCTACGTCGGCGGGTTAGAACACGCCAACCAACACATGATCTATTTTCGCTTTATGTCCCACTTCCTTCACGATATAGGTCTGACCAATTCCAAAGAGCCAATCCGTTGTTTTCTGGATAATGGTCTGGTTCGCCTTGATGGCGCGAAAATGAGCAAGTCCAAAGGAAATATTGTCCGCCCTGACGAAATGGTCGACAAATTTGGTGCAGATGCTTTGCGCATGTATATCCTGTCCGATGTTCCATTCAATCGTGACATTGAGTGGAGTGAAGAAGGGTTAGAAAATAAATTCGACTTTCTGAAGCGAATTGACGGTTTGTTCCGCGCTTATTCCGCTCATGCCCCCAATGGTATCGCATCTGTTACGCCTGCCGATGTAAAAGACGAATGGTCTGTTGGCCTTTTGAATGCCCTGCAGAGTGTCGCCGACAAAACAGATGCCGATATTGAGAAAACCTATGCCTTTCATAATGTTGTTGCCAGAACACATGAGTTAGCAAACAAGCTTTTCTCCGAGCGGAACAATGTATCAACTCCGGAGCGCCAGAAAGTTTATGCTTACGCCATGCAAAATTTTCTGAAGATTCTCAGTTTATCAGCCCCTCACCTTTCTGACGTCTTGTTCCGTAACACGTTCAAGGTAGATCAAAGCCTGTTCCATCAACCTTGGATTCAGGTCAACCCTGATTGTCTGGTTTCAAAAAGTGCAGATATCCAGATTCCTGTTACTGTGAATGGAAAAAAACGCGGAATGCTCTCTGTTCCAAGAGAGGCCAGTGACGATGAAATCCGTGAGGGTGTCATCAATTCACAAGATTCTATCTTAAAAAGGATCTTCGATGAAACTACACTGGGCAAGGTTATCGTTGTCAGGGATAAACTGAAAGCCCCCAAACTCATCAATGTTGTTACGAGAGAAATTCCATAGGGACACTTGTCACATTTAGCGTAATAGGTAAGAGGCATGACAATTGGATCCTTTTTGGGGTGCAAAATTGTCATTCTAAACCCTGTAGAAATTCAAACATTTTTGCTAACGCATAGAGGTGGATTTTTTCTTTTCGGTCATGGTCTCAATCTAACAAATTAATCATGCCCTTTTCGACCTCTGTGGTACGGATGTCTTAAGCATAAGGAAGTTGTAAGGGAATTTTTACTCCCTGATGTCACGGTCAATATCCCTGAAAGCAAAAATAATAACCCTGATAGTATATTCAAATTACCCTGTTATTTTATTGGTCCTCTTTTCTTGAGAGGCTAAATAATGACCGTATTTCAGACAGATAGCTTAAAAAATATATCGTATTGCCAATAAAAAAGGGAAATTACTGCAAAAAACAGGGAATATAACATGAGAATTGTGCGAGCATGACTGCGCACACAGCCATTCAGTCATTAATTTTCCATTTCCAGCTGGTTTTGCCGATTGAACTAAAGTCCCATTCTTTGTGGTTCTGCGATATTTACTGGTTTATATCCAGTATTAATCCATCATCATGGCAAATGGATTTGTAAGAAAGGCTTTCAGTTTCGGGTGGAATTTTATGAAACCGGCGTCATGTCCCGCTTCGGAAAGCACTGTTTCTTCCGCGTCGGGAAGGACGAGCTGGGTATCCAATGACGGGGCAGAGTTCGGCGAAGAGCTGTTTGAACTACTGCTTTCATTTACATTTACCGTTGTTTCGCCCTGAATGTCTCTCAGGAAACCACCGAGCGACATATATTTGACGGTGTCCGGAATGACACTGGTTTGCGTCTGCGGCATCGGAGCCACATACCCCTCGGGATGAACGGTGAATGTTCCGTAGGCATCCGTGCGCGTGTAGTTGGCAAGACGCGAAAGCGGATCCGTTGCGGTGGCGTCGATCGTATAACTTCCGGCAGTCCCGCCATATCCGACCGGCGCATAGGCCCAGCTGATAAGGGCGGCATCGTGTGCCGTCAGATTATTGGAGCCGGCAAACACCGGATCGGCCGCAGGCAAGGTTTTGGATTTGGGTTGGGTTGTCACCGTCAGAGAACGGGTTGTAATGTCCATTGTCGTTGCAGGTGTGTTCGTCACGTTATAGTTGGCAGCTCCGCCGACGGTTGCACTGACGGCATAGGTTCCGACATCCGTATTGGCGTCAACTGCTCCGAAATTCGGCGTAACGGTCGTAAACAAGCTGGCGCTGTCACTTCCAACCAGACCGACAAAGTTGAAGTTGGCGTAACTGAGTGTCGGATTGGCATTTCCGTACACTTTGCTCAGCGTTCCGGTAAAGGAGGAGGTGATATCTTTCGGATCGACAGTGATTGCAGTGGCATTGTTGGCGTAGCTGAATCCGTAACCGAGATCGGACGTCAAGTTTCCGCTGCTGTAGGACACGCCGTAGCTGCCGACGCCAGAACCTACGATGTAGGTTGTCGTTCCATTGACGCTTCCCCCGATCGTGTCATCGCCCGAGTCGGTCCCAAGATAGCCGGAGAGCGCATATGCATAGCCCGCCAGCGATGGAACGGCATCGCCATAGTTTAAACTGGCCAATCCCGACGGGGTGACCGTCAGGGTCGGCGTATAGCTGTAAAGAAGGCCGTTGCCTACACCCAATGCAGGGCAGGAGCCGCCATAAGTACAAGAGAAGCGGCGGAAAGACGGGACCAGACCGCCGATGGTATCGCTGGCCGGATTGGTGCTATAAACCAGCCAGCGTCCGCCTGAGCTTAAAGCTCCTGCGCCGCTGTTGTTGATAAAATTACGGGCCGACGCCAATGTCAGGGAGTCTCCGGCATTACTTGCGGTCAATGTCCCGCTTTGAAGAACGACATCACCGGTTGTATTTTTGTTCTGGACCAGAATTGTTCCTGCGGTGATATCGCGCAAGGTGACATCTCCACCAGCATGATTGGTTTTACCCGTTCCGTCATCCAGACGAACGGTGACCGTTCCTGTTCCGGCGTTGATCGAAGTGCCTGCACCCATGGTGATGACGGCCGATCCCGCGTCACGCTGGGCATCTACAACTCCCGTGGAGAGGTCTTCGTTGGCAAAAAGATTCAGGTCGCCGTTATCCGTTGCAATATTGGCATTCAAGAGAATGCTTCGACCAGCCTGAAGCGTGAAAGTTCCTCCATCGCCGAAATTGTTGCTGACGCTAATGTCGTTATTCACTGTGATGTCATTATTGGCCTGCAACGTTACTGATGTTCCGGCATTCAGGACATTCTTGATGAACAGAGGATCAAGTGTGATGCTTGATGACGACAAAGTTCCATATAGGTTATAATCGTTAATGTTATGGGTATCCAATGAAATGGAATAGACTTTCTGTTGTCCTGAATCCCCTACAACAAAACGATTGTTCACTGCGTCTTCGTTGTATTCATAGTTTGGCCAGAAACCTCCCCAGATGGTGCCGCCCTCCCCCAACAGAGCATTGTAGGATGTAATTTCGCCGAATGTTCCATGGTCGCCATCAATAATCATAACAGCTCCCGCATCAGTTATGGCACCATCATCCCAATACGGAGCGATCAAAACATAGTCATTGTTCGAAAGAACCACGGAGTCGCCCCAGTCCGACCATCCCACCTGGTCACCAGCGGAGGACCCGACAACGGAATTGGCTGAACTGATAGCGCCGCTGGTTCCCGTTGTTCCATTGCCCCATGTCAGAGCGCCCGCATCGACAATCGCGCCGTTATCCCAATCGGGACTGTTGATAATGTAGTTCCCGTTGGACAGGGTCGTAATACCCCATGCTCCAATCTGGTCGTTTGCCGTAGAACCGACCAGAGAGTTGGGAGACCCCACGATTCCGCTTACTCCCGTTGAAGCATTGCCCCAAGTTATCGCACCGGAGTTGTCATGTAGCGGGCTTTTTACAAGATAGTTTCCGTTCGCCAGAATGGTGATGTCGCCGCCACCTCCAACATAATCATAGTCTACCGCTCCAATCAAAGAGTTGGTGGCATCAATGGCACCGAAAACCCCTGTCGAAGCATCACCCCATGTCACCGCCCCGACATCTTCCATGCCGGTGTGGTCCCATGCGGGACTTAAAACCAGATAATTTCCATTGGGTAAAACAGTGATTCCACCGGTGCCGATATTGTCATAGTCAAATGATCCAACCAGGGAGTTAGCGGCACTGACAACTCCTACAGTACTGACCGATGGGTCAATCCATGTGACGGCACCTACTCCCGGATGACTCCCGTCATCCCAATCCGGACTCCAAATCAGATATTTACCACCTGAAAGCGACACAGGTCCACCAGACCCAACGTAGGAATCTGCCACAGTTCCAACCATTGAATTGGCGGCACTGACAATCCCTGTCGTCCCCGTTGTGCCGTTGCCCCATGTGACCGCACCGGCATTCGCGGCAAGTCCATTATGCCACCTGAAGCTGAGGGCCACGTAATTTCCATCATCCAGAGCTTCCGCAACCCCCACGCGGTCATCGGCTGTGGCCCCGATCAAAGAGTTGGCGGCACTGACAGTACCCACCAATCCGGTTGTGCCGTTGGCCCACGTCAGAGCACCGGCATTGGCCGTGGCACCATTATCCCAAAGATCGCTGCCGACAATATAATTGCCGTTGGTCAGCCCAACCACCCCTGCAAATCCTACCATGTCACCAGCGGCCGTACCGATCAAAGAGTTGGCAGCAGAAACTGCTCCGCTGGTTCCTGTTGTTCCATTCCCCCACGTAACGGCTCCGACGTCTGCCGTTCCGCCATTGTCCCATTCAGGGTTGCTCACAACGTAGTTGCCATTGGCCAGCTCAACTACACCGTATTGCCCGACCAAATCGTTTGCAGAGCTTCCCACCAGAGAGTTGGCGGAAGATATAACGCCGGAAATGCCAGCGGCTCCGCTTCCCCATGTCACGGCTCCGGCATCGGCTGCGCCACCATTATCCCAATTTGGGCTGAGCGCCAGATAGTTTCCATTCGAAAGAAAAACTGTGTTCCATACATCCCCAACACCATCGTTGGCGTGGCTTCCGACCAACGAGTTGGCAGAAGAAACCACCCCCACAGTTCCACCCAAGCCGTTGCCCCACGTCAGGGCACCGGCATTCACCACGGCACCGTTATCCCAGTTGGCGCTTCCTACAAGATAGTTGCTGCCGCTCAGCACCACTGTTGTCGGATTCCCCCACTGATCTCCACCCAGGTAATCATTAGCATGGCTTCCGACCAGAGAGTTAGCCGCAGAGACAACGCCACTGGTTCCCGTTGCTCCATTGCCCCACGTCACGGCTCCGGCGTTTGCTGTTCCGCCATTATCCCAGATCGGACTGACTGCAACATAATTTCCGTTAGCAAGAAGAACCACCTGATTTCCGACCCAGTCATTGGCGTGGCTTCCGACCAACGAGTTGGCCGAGGACACAACACCTACGGTTCCGCCCAGACCGTTGCCCCAGGTCAGAGCCCCCGCTCGTCCGTTCCAACTAACATTTCTAAGCAGGTAATTGCCGTTATCCAGTGTCTCGATGCCATTGGACCCGACTTTGTCTCCTCCATGTGACCCCACGATAGAGTTTGCCGAACTGACAACACCGCTTACTCCAGTGGTACTACTTCCCCAGGTGGCTGCTCCAGCCAGCACGGTGGCTCCATTGTTCCAGAAACCGCTTTTAACCACGAAATTGCCATTGGTTAATTCTGTAACACCATAATTTCCCACCAGATCGTTTATCTTATTTCCTGTAAGCGTGCTGATGAGTGCGCCAGTAGCACCGTTGAAGAGATAGACGGCTCCGGCATCTGTTGCCATCAGGTCATCTTCGGAGTCTATAACAACGACATTGCCATTGCTGAGGACCTCATAACCACCGTACGCCCCTGAATCAGGGTTAGGATCTACAAGTTCAAAGTAGGAAATGCCATTGGATATGCCACCGTTGGCAATGGTGATATTTTTGGGGTCAAGAAGAAGGTTTCCCGCCAGATAACCGCTTCTTCGTGCCGCGGCACTGGTCACGGCATCGCCGGAAATGGTCATCTGGTTTTTGGAGGATATTTCAATCTGTCCGCCGTCGCCGCCGTTTGCACCGCCTCTGGCTTGAGCTGTACCACCGAACAGGGTTTCATCGTCAGACCAGACAATTACTTCACCGCCTTTGCCTGTATCCGTTGCGTCAGCGCGCAGAGTGGTCGAATAGTTAACAGCTGTTGTTTTGGAGTGTTCAAGAGAACCCGTCCCCTGATATTCGCCGCCAACGTTGATCTTGCCGCCGCCGGTTTTCCCATCGGCGGTCACTTGCGCGCCGAAAAACTTTAAATTGCCCTGATCGGCCGTGATTTGTATGGTTCCGCCCTTGTCTGTGGCGCTGGATGCGTCATATTTTCCGGACACAAAGGCTTTGGACCCCGTTTTTCCTTTGACTGTGATCTTCCCACCGTCGCCGTTGCCTCCTGTTGCATCGGTGCGGCTATTTTCGCTATCCAGATAGGCGTTCTTAAACGAGATATCGACCGTTCCGCCGGTTCCGCCAGTTCCGTTTGTTCCGGCTGCCGAAATGCGGCCCTGCTGGATAATATTTTTGCCGGTGATGGAAACGGATCCGCCCGTTGTGCCACTGGCATCCAGATTTCCGGTGATACTCACGCTCGTTTCGTCATTACCGGAAATGATAATTTTCCCGCCTTGAACCTCTGCTGAAGGCACGTTGATTTCGCCATCAAGCTGGACCAATGAATTGACCAGATGGGTTCCTGTGGCCGCTGTGATTTTTACCGTACCGCCTTCGGCGTTGATCGTGCCGGAGTTGGAAACCAATTGCTCGGTCATGTCGTCGCTGGCAGCAATTGAAATAGCTCCATCACCATAGAGATCGACAGTAAATTTATCCCCCGATGCCAGATGGACTTTTCCCAGTCTAGCATTGATAACCCCATTATTCTCAACCCGCGGAGCAACCAGCCCAACCAATCCGGCATCCTTGGCGGTAATTGTCCCCTCATTGATAATGGCCGCATCAGGCGCTCCCGGCGCATTGAATTTCAAATTTCCCGCCATGGCATCGGCGTTGGTGATATCGGAAGTCGTGGCAATCAGACTGTTGACGTCGACAACAGCATCCTTGCCGAATGAGATACCGCTCTGGTTGATCAGGACTACATTCCCGTTGGCTTTCAGGTTACCAAGAATCTGGGAAGGGTTGGCATCATTGATCCGATTGACAGTCAGGGAAGAAGAGGAAGGTTGATGGAATTGTGTGGTTTCGCCTTTGTTGATGTTGAAGCTGCGCCAGTCGATTACAGCGCGATCCGAATTTTGACGAACATCAACCCGATTGGTGGAATTCTCGATTGTCGCCTGTCCGGCAGACACAACTCCGCCGTCCGGATTGGCAAGAGCCGCCGTCAGTCCCAGAAACGAACATGCGGTCAAAGAGGTCGTGAGCAGCAGAAACTTTTTCATTAAAAACCTTACCCTTAAGGACACTCAACCCATCAATTATCCACGATTTAAATAAAATTTTACTTAACCAATTATGGAATCCGCAGAAATACTGGGTTTTGCGTTAAATACACTTTAACTTTTCATCCTTATAGATGGGTACATTATGAGAGTTTTCTTGCGTTACATCTCATTGGTTTTCGTCGCCTTTCTTGCTTTGTACAGTGGGAGAGACGCCTTTGCGCAAACCATTCCGGGGCCTGCCGACATTGACCGCGTTGCCCCTGCGGTGCAGGAAATTCTCAAGATCGAGCCGGTTCCTTCGCCCTTTGATCTGGATGCAACCCCTGGAATTCGCTACAGCCGCCCGCCCGCCAATGCGGATCAAATCAAACTGATCCTCAGAAGTGTCAAAGTGGAAGGGGTTTCCGTTTACAGTGCCGGAGACATTGAAGCCCTCTACAGCGCCCATGTCGGGAAAGAGATCACGCTGGGTCAAATCTGGAAGATTTCCGATACGATCACGAATAAATACAGACAAGACGGTTACTTTCTTTCCAGAGCATATATCCCCGCTCAGGAAATCGCGGATGGAACGATTCTTATTAAAGTTGCTGAAGGGTACATTCGACAAGTTGAAGTTGGCGACGATCTGAGATCAAATCCCCTCGTGCAAAATATCATCTCTCAGATCACATCCAAAAAACCTATTTCTTCCGGTCAACTTGAGCGCTGCCACCTGCTGCTCACCGACCTGCCCGGACTGCAAAACCTGTTTGGAACACTTGTACCTATCGCGCACCCCAAAGACGGCGGCGTCAAACTGGTCTATTCCAGAAACGAGACTCGGACATCTTCGGGTTTTATCGGCATCAATAATTTCGGTTCGAAGTTTCTGGGTCCGACACAGGCCGTAGCCCAGTGGCAGGGCAATCTGTTCGGGACACAGGAAAGTTTTCTGGCTCTGCGTTCAAGTTTACCCCTTGCCGAACTGAAGGCCATAAATGTGTCGCAGCGCATTCCACTCACCCCTGTAACCGATCTGACCTTTTCCACGGGGTACACAAGAGCACAGCCCGGATTCACCTTGAGCCCGCAGGAAATCGAAAGCTATTCTGCCGATGTCGGATTGAACCTGACCTATAAAATTATCCGCCAACGAACAGAAAACTGGTCTATTTCTGTTTCTCTCGACGGTAGAAATTCAAAGAGCACAATTCTGGGTACGACCCAGCTCAGTGAAGACCGTATCAGAGCCGTCAGGTTCGGAACCAGCTATGATACATATGATTCACTTGGAGCCTACAATCTAGGAACCCTGACGGTCAGCAAGGGTTTGGGCCTGCTTGGCTCCAGTAAAAAGGGTGACATTGATATTTCCCGCGACGGTGCCGAACCGAACTTCACAAAGGCCGAACTGGAGTATATTCGCTACCAACCTCTTCCGGAAGGACTCCTGACCGTTCTGTCGGCTAAAGCGCAGAAGGCTTCCGGCTCTCTCTATTCTTCCGAAGAATTCGGTTTCGGCGGGCAGTACTACGGGCGTGCCTACGACTCTTCGGAGCTGACTGGTGATGACGGTGTATCCGCCAGCATCGAGCTGCAGTATAATGATCTTCCGCAAATGCCGGATTATACATTCCAACCCTATACCTTTTACGATATCGGGAAAGTTTGGAATGCCAACAACGGACAGGTCGACAGCATCTCGGCAAGCTCGGCAGGTTTGGGTCTCCGCTTTACCCATCTCAGCGGATTGTCCGGATCCATGACGATGGCGTTTCCCTTGACCAAGAAGATTGACACGCCCATCTACGGTGGAAGTGAAACGGACCCAAGGTTCAGCTTCCAAGTCGGGTATAAATTCTAGGCTCACGGACCGTTCGGATGGCTTCAATATCCGGTAGCTCCCTTTCGCAATTCAGCCCCCCCCTTAAAAACCAATAATAATATGAAAACTATTGCGTTTATTGCGCAATACAAACTATTGTAATGCTTCCAAAAGGGCCTTAGTGAGTAGTGTAGTTTTTAATATCCCAGAGCAGAAGAATTATGTCGAACAAAACCCCAAAACCCGTCAGCGGATTTCCAGAGTGGCTCCCCCAGGAGCGCCGTATCGAGCAACAATGGCAAGATATCATGCGCAGCGTGTTCGAAAGTCACGGTTTTGCGTCGATCGAGCCTTCGTCCGTCGAAGAGGTCAGCGTCATTCAGGCCAAGGGCGATGACGCCGATAAAGAAATTTATGCGTTGAGACGTCTCAACGGGGAACAAGGCTCCGGCGATCCGCGTCTGGCGTTGCACTTTGACCTGACCGTACCGATGGCGCGGTATGTCGCCCAGAATTTTTCCAATCTGACTTTTCCGTTCAAGCGTTACCAGATTCAAAAAGCGTGGCGCGGCGAACGTCCGCAGGAAGGCCGTTACCGCGAGTTTACCCAAGCGGATATCGACGTCATCGATCAGGACAGCGTATCAATGCATTTCGACGCAGAAATGCCGCGCATCGTTCACAAGATCTTCAAAATGATCGGGATTGATAATGTTTGCACCAACATCAACAATCGTAAAATCATTCAGGGATACTATGAAGGGCTGGGCATTTCCGATTCAATGAAGGCGATCCAGATCATCGACAAAATCGACAAAATCGGCCCGCAAGCTGTTCGGGATATGTTGATGGAGCAACTGGGCATCAGCGCGCAGACCGCGCAGAAATGTCTGGATCTGGCGCAAATCCGGTCTGAAGATTCCGGATTTGCCGAGAAAATTCGGGCGTTGGGCGTTTCCAGCCCCCTGCTCGACCAAGGCATCGAAGAACTTAAATTCGTGATGGATTCTCTGGCCGATCTTCCCAAAGGGTCAGTGGTCGCCAATATGTCGATTGCCAGAGGGCTGAACTATTACACCGGCACGGTTTATGAAGGTAAATTCAATGATTATCCCGACTTCCCCACGATCTTTGCCGGTGGGCGATACGAAAATCTGGTCGGGACCTATCTGAATAAAAAACTTCCGGGCGTCGGGATTTCAATCGGCGTCACGCGTATCTTCGGCAAGATGCTGAAAGAAGGTCGGATTGATCTGGGCGAGAAAAGCCCCACCCACGTTCTGATTATCAACACGCCGGAAGCGGATGCGAGCTCACTTGTTCGCAAGGCCGAAATTTTACGTGCAAAGGGCGTGAATACCGAAGTGTATCACGATGCCGCCACCAAAACGGGGAACCAGATCAAATATGCGACGCGGAAAGGCATTCCCTATATCATGTTTCCCGCTACGTCTCAGCAAGGTCACGATGAAATCAAGGATTTGAATTCCGGTGAGCAATCCGCCATGGCCATTGATACATGGCAACCTGTTGAAGGAGCCACATACCAGACGCAGATCAAGCCGTCTTCACGCAGGTCGGTGGCTCACAAGTAGCTGCCCAGCAGAATGGTTTCGATTTCCTGAACGATGTCTTCCTGACGGGCGGCATTCATACGACGTTCCAGAGTTTCCGTCATTTCGCCGAGGCGCCGCAAGGCGTTGTCCATATGTTCGAGACGATGGCGGTTTTCCGAGGCCAAGGACAAGGTGAACACTTCTTGCAAAGCCAGCAACATCGCTTCTTCAATCAGTTTTCCCAGAAATTCGCGTGGCGGAAGCGTGAGAACCGGAGGAAACGGATGCGGCGGTGCGGGATATTGCGGCAACGGTAGCGGGGCAATGGCGCGTTCCGTCGGGCCGTCCTGATCGTGCGAAAAAACACTCACCTGAAGCGGGGCCTCCGGCGTTACCGACTGGGCGTCTTCCAGCCAATGCGCTACAGTTTCCAAAACAGCCGGAATTTCTTCGGTGATGTTCGGCCCCGGCAACAAATCAGGCGCGTCTGATTCCAAATCAAAATATCCCCCCAGTTGGCTGCCGATCATCAGAACCATATCTCCACTGTCTTGCGCCTGATGAATTCCGGGTAACAATTCTTCGTTGAACTTGCCGCAAAATCCGCGTTCCGAGCCGATTGCAATCAGGACTTTGCGGCCCGACTCGACCGGCAGCGTATAGGAGGTCATAAAATCTGCCGCCACTTTTTCAACTGTGGCCATGATAATGAGTTGACGTTCGCGTTGCTCGCCGAGTTTATGCAGTTCCATCATCGCAATGCTTTTCATTGCCGAAAGAATGGTTTTGACGCCACTATAAGCCGCGAGCCTATTGGCAATCTGGTGCCTACGGCTCACGGCAGCCACCGCCGAATTTGAGTCACCCAGTCCTCACGCGGAGAGTCGAGTGTCAGGGACGATGTGTCCGCGGCCACCGATAGTGCGGAAATCGCCGCGTTGACCGCGTCCTGATCCCTGCCATCGAGAAATTTTTCGTTGAAGGCAACGGTCCAGGCCAGCTGAGCTTTCGGAGAGAGCGGGCTTTGCGCATCCTGCTTGAGGATTTGACGCAGCAACCGTCCCTTGGTCAGGCGCGCCTGAATTCCGGCTTCGAGTTTCGACCCAAAATGTGAAAACACTTCCAGTTCAAGAAATTGCAGGTAGTCAAGTTTCATGCGGGCTGATTCCCGTTTAATCGCCGGATGCTGGGCTTGGCCACCGATGCGCGAGACGGAGCGCGGGACGTCGATTGCGGGAAGAATGCCCGATGCGAATAATTTATGATCGAAATAGACCTGTCCGTCGGTGATGGAAATCAGGTTGGTCGGGATATAGGCCGCGATTTCATCCTGTTGCGTTTCAACAACCGCCAGCGCCGTCATACTGCCGCCACCCTTTTCCGCGGATAGGCATGTCGAGCGTTCCAGAAGGCGGGCATGAAGATAGAACACATCGCCCGGATAGGCTTCGCGGCCCGGCGGACGGCGCAGCAGCAAGGACAGTTCGCGGTAAATCTGGGCGTGGGTTGATAAATCGTCATAGACGATCAGGGTACGCCGCCCCGTTTCCATCCAGTGCTCAGCAATCGCGCAGCCCGCGAACGGCGCGAGATATTTCAGGCCAGGGCGCGCCGAAGCTTCAGCAACAACAACAGTTGTATAGGCTAGCGCTCCGCTGGTACGCAGGGTTTCAATGACCTGAGCCACAGTTGATCTTTTTTGTCCGATCAGCACGTAAACGCAGCACACGTCGCGTCCAGCCTGATGCAACACGGCATCAAGCGCAAAGGTGGTTTTTCCGGTTCCGTTGTCGCCGATCAGCAATTGCCGTTGTCCGTGACCGATGGGAATCATCGTATCGGCTATTTTGTTTCCGGTATAAAGCGGTTTGTTGACAAATCCGCGTTCGGTGATTTGCGGCGATAGCCGGTCAAGAAGACGGATGTCGGGGCATTCGGGAACAGGGCCGCCATCAAGTGGTACGCCAAGCGGATCGACAACCCGCCCCAGAAGTTCGTCTCCTGTTGGCAATGTCAGACGACGTCCGGTCAGCGAAGCCCCGATTCCGGCGCGCAAGCCCGGTGTTTCTTCCAAAATCATAGCGCCGATCCGGTTTTCGGAGAGCATATAGACCAGCCCCAGAGATCCGTCATCGGTACGGAGCATTTCCTCCATGCCGGCGGACGGCAATCCGTCAATCCACATTACGCCATCACCGATGGAGATCACCGTTCCGTGTTCGACAATTCGTGGCTCGAACCTATAGTCATCCAGCTGCTGATCCTGCCTGTCCAATAGGGAAAGATTAGTCGCCATGACTGGTTCCATTTGTGAAGAATGCCAGCTCGCTGGCGATGTCAGCCTTGATTACCCATGGTCCGACGGAAATGCGCAGCCCCGAAAGTACGGATGGGTCCTGCTCATAGGCAAAGGCAAGTTCCGTTCCAAGATTTTGCGCTAAAGTTTTTTCAAACTCGTATTTTACAGCATCATCCAGTTGGCGGGCCGTAGTCACCGTCACGGCGCCCCCCATGGATTTTGCAGCAGAAACCAAATCGTTCCGCCGGTCATCGGTCCAGCCCCCCAAGTCGGAGAGAAAAATTTCCGTCATCTTTTCATCGAGTTCGGGACCCGCCATCCGTTCAAGGAATTTCGCGGCAAAAACACCCCCTTGCTGCAAGGCGCGTTGTTCGATGGCGCGTTGCCAATCGGAGCGTTTCTTTTCTTCGGCGGCGGCTATACGCTGCGCCTCTTCTTCGGCGGTAGTACGAACGGCGGCCATACCCTTTTCACGTTCGGCGGAGAGTTCTTTCGAAAGCTCGGCATAGGCCGCGTCTTTTTCCTTGTTCCAATCCTCAAGCCGCCCTTCATACTGGGCGCACATGCCGTCCGCTTCGTCACGCAGGCGCTTGGCTTCTTCGAGTTCATTGCGGATGTCGGCGCGGCGTTTGTCCATCACCGCCATTACCGGACGAAACAGGAAACGGTTCAGGATCCACACCAGAACGGCAAAGTTGATGAGTTCAAGGATAAAGGTGGTCAAATCGAGATGCATTACCGGTTACTCTCTATTAGCGGCTTATTGGGGCAGCAGATATCCGATCAGCGGGTTGCGGAACAGGACAATCAGCACAATCACGAGGACGTAAATTGCCAGCGATTCAATCATCGCGAGACCGATAAACAACGTGCGCATGATGGATTTTTCGGCTTCGGGTTGACGGGCCAAAGCTTCGAGTGCCTGCGCAATGGCGCGGCCCATCGCCAGACCCGGCGCCAATACGCCAATGGCAATCGCCACCAATGCCACGGTTGTTGAAATGATGGTGAGCAGTTCAATGGAGGTCATGTTTTTCCTTCCTCTTTTTTCTCTTGGGTTTGTTGTTGGGACTGGATGCCGCCCGCGATATAGACCAAGGACAACATCCCGAAAATATAGGCCTGCACCAGCGCTTCGATCACATGCAGTACCAGAATGGGCACCGGAACCAGAAATCCGGCCACGATCAAAACCAGCAACGCCGCCATTTCAAGGCTCGCGATATTGCCGAAGAGACGCACAGCCAGCGCGATGGTCCGCGAGAATTCACTGACAATGTGGAAGGGGACCATGATGGGTGACGGCGCCATATAATGACGCAGATAAGAGAGCAAGCCATCGGAACGGATGCCAAACCAGTGCACCGAACAGAATACCAGAACAGCCAGCGCGGCGGTGAGCGACAAATCCCCCGTTGGCGAATGAAGTTCGGGAATCAGGCCGATCAAATTGGCGCAGGCAAGAAAAACCCACAACGTCCCGACAAACGGAACCAGCAGACGCGGTCGGTCTGGCATCATGTCGGCGATGGCGCTTTCAATTGCGGCAACGATACTCTCCAGCACCACCTGACCTTTGCCCGGATTGCGGACTTTGAGACGCGCGGTTGAAATGGCAAAAAGAATTCCAAGTACCGCCATCAAACCCCAAGTCGAAACAACAGTCATGCTGATGGCTAGAGGGCCGATATGAAACAGGGTCACAATCTCTTCCATTACGAGCGCTCCCTTATAAACAGATAGACATTCATAACGCCAAACCCAATCCCGAGGAAGATAAAACTGACCGTCCATGTTGCGGAATACCCCGAGGACATTTCGTCAATCCACTGGCCGAGATAGGCTCCCAAGATAACAGGAACAACAAAGAGCAAGGCCAGCGTTCCGAGAAAGACAGTCTGGGAAATCAGGCTTCCTCGGTTGCGTTCGGCGTCGCTCAATCGTTCAGCATCACGTTCGGCCGCTTTGCGGAGGTCGTCCTTACCTACCATACACCTCCTCCTGTCCGTGCTGCAACCGCCAGAGACGGCGTGTCATTTCCTGTTCCAGCCGCGAAATACTTCCTTTAAGGTCGTGCATCACCGCTTCTTCCGCGGAGAGGATGTCCCTGATTGCATCTGAAACGGTGCGGTAATCCTCGCCGCGAATATAACGCCGCGTGCTGATACACAAATTACCGTCGTTGAAATACAAAATCCCGCCGGTTACAGCGACATATTGCCACTCTCCGTTTTCAGGACGAAAACGGCACAGGCCCGGCTCCAGAACAGTCATCATACGTTCATGTCCCGCCATCAGCCCGAACGATCCGGATTTATCCGCACCGATGAAGCTCGTGACATTGACAAGGGTTTCCGTCAGAGGCGCCGATTGCAGGTGGAGGGAAAATCCGTTCATGCCGCTCTCCCCTGTTTGAGAGGGTCTTTCATCGAGCCGCGCATGTAGCATTGGTCTTCCGGCAAGGAGTCATAGACGCCGTTCAGAAAATCGTCGAAATCGTCGAGCGCTTTGGCAAGTGGAACAGACACACCGTCGATGCCAGAATGGCTTGCGACTGTGTGGAATGGCTGGCTCAGATAGCGTTGCAGGCGGCGTGCCCGCCCGACGATGCGTCGGTCTTCGGCGGAGAGTGCCTCGATCCCCAGCATGGCGATAATGTCCTTGAGTTCGTCGTAATGGGCCAGATGTTCGCGCACAGCGCGGGAAATATTATAATGACGCTCGCCGACAACGCGTTTGTCAAGGAGTCGGCTCTGCGAAACCAGCGGGTCAATGGCCGGATAAATTCCGCGGCCCGCCTGTTCGCGCGAGAGGATCACCAGCGTGTCCAGATGCGAAAGGATAGCGCTCACCGCCGGATCGGTCATATCGTCGGCGGGGACATACACGGCCTGCACCGAGGTGATGGTTCCAGACGCGGTCGAGGAGATACGTTCCTGCAGTTCTGCAACTTCAGTGAGCAAAGTGGGTTGGTATCCGACCGTTGCGGGCATGCGCCCCAAAAGGCCGGAGACTTCACTTCCCGCCTGTACAAAGCGGAAAACGTTATCCATCAGAATCAGAACTTCCTTGCCCAAGGAATCGCGCAGATATTCGGCATAGGTTAGAGCGGTGGCGCCAGTGCGCAATCGCACTCCGGGGGATTCATCCATCTGCCCGAACACCAGCGTGGTTTTGGGCAGGACACCGGCCCCTTCCATTTCTTTCCAGAGTTCGTGGGCTTCGCGGATGCGTTCGCCAATTCCGGCGAACACCGATACACCCTGATGAAGCGCGGCAATCGCGTGCATAAACTCCATAATCAGAACGGTTTTGCCAACCCCCGCGCCGCCGAACAATCCGGTTTTGCCGCCTTTGACGAACGGGCACAGCAGGTCGATGGATTTGATTCCTGTCTCCAGAATTGATTGCGGACCACGCACCTCGGAAAGGGGGCCAAGATGCGTCAGAATGGGTCTTTTTTCCTTGTCTGGCAGAGGAGAACCGCCGTCCAGAGGACGACCGAACATATCGACAATGCGCCCCAGACACTCGGGCCCGACCGGAACGCTCAACGGTCCGCCCGTGCTGTAAACTGCCATGCCGCGCTTCAATCCTGCCGTCGTGCGCAAAGCCACTGCGCGAACATGGCGAGCGTCAAGGTGGTGATGAACTTCCAGCAAACAAGCCTCATCCCCCAGCGGGATTCTTAATCCTTCATAAATGGCGGGCAAAGATTCCGTGCAGGCGATTGTGACCACAGGGCCTGTAATATCGGTGATCGTTCCTGCCGGAATTGTTTCCATGAGATTCCCACTCAAACCAAGGTTAGAAAGACCACCACCAGAGTACTCTTCAGACCTTCCGATCATAAGTTACTATGGGAAAATATTTATGTTATCCACAAATATCCGCATCTGCGACCATCCAAGCAATAGCGCAGACGTTGTTTTTTAATATGTATGTTTAGGGAGAGCGCGAGGGGAGAACGGCGTTGCCGGTGTTTGCACGGGTATAGGCTTTTCCTACAAATCCTTCAGGGCAGCTTTCAGGTGTTACCCCTGCGTCCAGCCATGCCAGTGCCAGCGGCAGATCGTGCATATCCGAGATGACTACAGAGGCCCCGGCTTCCAGAAGTTTGTGTGCGTGCGCGTCTTTGTCGTTGTAAAAGTTTGCGGCGACCGTGCCGACAACGCGCAAGTCGGGGCGTCCATCCTTGGCATAACGGACTCCGCTGATACTGTCTTCAACAACTGCCGTTTCAGAAAGGTTGTAGGGGAAAGATGCGCGATTCAGTTCCTCAAACAAGGCTGTGTATTTGTTCGGGTGTCCGTATCCGCTGAAGCGACGCGCGCCGGCAGCAAACACATCCGACAATCCGGCATTTGCGCCCGTCTTAGGATTGACCGCAGCCTCCAACGTGACATCCATCCGGTCCGCGCGGCTTGTCGTTGCCAAGATCACATTTTCGGGACCAACCATCCGGCCAATTTCCTCATGGGCCTCAACAACACCGGGGACAGCTTTCAAATCTCTTTTGAAGCGTTCGATTGTTTCTATCGTAATCAGATCGGCAATAGCGAATGCCACAGCCTCTCTTTGGGCGGTCTCTCCTTCCAGTCCTTGCTGGCGCTTGATTTCCTCGATCTGTTGAAAAGAAAATCTATACAGTTCCATCACGGCATCAGGCTCTATACTCCGCCCCTGCATCAGAAGGCTTACGATTTTGTTGGTCGAGACACCGGCGAAATTGTGGTAGACGTGATCCGGTTCGAGAGGGGTGGAAAGCTGGCTCACCATATCGGTCAGGAAATCGTCCGCCACACGCATCGCCAGATCTTCGCTGTTAACATTCACACCATCGTTATCAAAAATTACCAGCTTGATCGCCATCGGATATCTCTTTCCGCTTGAATTTGTTTCTGAAGTCTAAGTTTAGATAGTATATAGATTTGAATATGAAAAAGCAAGCTTTTTCCAGAAAGTGAAAAGGTGTAAAATTATTATATTACAATGCGTTACATCTTTACTTCCGAATTTCCGGCCCTTATCCCCCGCTCGTAAATTTTATTGCTATTATTAACATAACTATATATATCATGCGGCATGAGTGCCCGTGATATCCCAGACGCCGTATTTATAAGCGAGATGCAAAGCGAACCGCATAGCGGTTCGTACCGCTTTATCAAGGACCTTCATCATGCCGGCCACCATCCCATCAATCCCTTGATCCGGCATAACGGGCTTATCGAATATGAACGGGGGGCCGCTTGCATCGGCATCACCCCGCATGAAGAACTCGTCCTGCTTTCCACCACGGACCGCGACGATATGGAACTGGAACACCGGTTCGGCTGGAAATCCGACGGGACCACTACGGCACGATCCGAAGCCGAGATGAGCGCCCTTCTTTCTCTCGATAAACTTGTTGTCGGGCAGGACATCCTGAAAGACGGCAGCGTTTATCTGGGACGGTTTATCAAACAGAAATCTTATGGGTCCGATGGCGACACAAACTACGATCATATGCTCGGTGTTGCTGCATGGAAGCCCACTCCCAAAAACCTCCTTCATACAATTCTCGATCTGTTTTCTCAGCACCATCGTCAGGATTTGCTCGATAGCGGCACGCTGATGCACCACGATCCGCTGATCTGGACGTCGAAGGAAATGGTTTTTGCGGCGCGTCCCGCTACCATGCGCGGTTTCTACAACAACATTGTTCATGTCACCAATAACAAAGGTGAAAGTCTTTACAATCTTCATACGTTAACTTCGCCGCGCAAGGGGTGGGATTCAGCGCGGATGTTTCACGAAGTTTTTACGGCTGCCGATCAAAAAAATCTGTCACGTCTGAAAAGGCCGTTGATGCACATGCTGTTCAACGGCATTGCAGTCAAACGCAAGAACATGACCATGGAGGAGATCGAGGCACATATCGACCAGACATTTTCTCCAACTGTCAAAAAACTGCGTCAGGGGGCCTGCCCTTACGCGCTCGAAAGCGGATACGGCGAACCCGTCAAAGGAATCCGGTGGATCAAGGGCAAACTGAAACAAGCCTTTGCCTCGGTTGCTTTTGCCGTACATGACATTTCCAAGAAGGACATGTTGATCGTTACTTTACCCAGCGTCGTCGGCTTTGGTTTTTCCGCCCTCACGGAAAAAGGGGGATGGGCAGCACTTGCCATTCCTCCCCTCACATTCCTTGGTGTAAAGCTCGGTCTTTTGTTGTTCTCGCGGTCACGGCCCGTATTTGCCAACGCTTTTTTCTCCGACCTTATCCATCATTTCTGGAAAGAGGGTATATCCAAGAAAAACATCCCACGGCAATTCGAAATGGTTAGACCCGACGTTCTTGCCAATCTGCGAATTCTGTCACGCAACGAAGTTGATATGAGAATGCGGACTTCCAGCAATGCGCCTGTCGATACGCCGCCTTGGGATACGCTGTATATGATCGGGACGATGAACGGCCCTTATGGATCGCAAGCCAGTCTGCATAAAATCGGTAACCAGTGGGTTATCAAAACAAAAGAAGACAAGAAAAGTTCGGGGATGCAGATCGAATATTGGCCTTTGCTGAATGTGGCGTTCGCCAAAAATCCCGTGAGTGATCATCTGCCGCTAAGTCTTTCCGATGCATTCGCCAATTCCGGCCAGCCTATTTGTATGGTCTATGCCAACCGCGATCCGGATACCAACGCCCTTGATTACGGTCAGGAGTTTATTACTCAGGAAGATTACGACCAGATCGTCCATATACTGAGCAATCGTCCGGCACGGGATATGTACCGTCAACCGGAAGTCACCGGAGGCCTCCTCAAAGGTTATCCTTTGGGGCCTGTGGCAGTAGGACAAAATCCTTATGAAACCAGTGAATGGGCCAAGGGTGCGAGCCAGGCTGGTGCCGTGGAAGTTATCGGCGAAGTGGTGGATACCCTAAAAGATCTTTTGGAAAACGCACTTAAAGGTCCTCATTAGCTCTGCCGATATCCACCACCCTGCGAATTATGGGATATCAGGGGTGATTTCCCATTTTCACCAGTATGTTGACCCCTCTGCCGTTTCAATGCTAGATTTTTTCCCTAACATTTATGGCAGAGGTTTATTTTGATTACATCGAACGACGTCAGGGCGGCTTTTCTTGATTATTTTGTGAAGAACGGACATACGGCAGTGGCGTCGAGTTCACTCGTCCCGCTCAACGATCCGACCTTGCTGTTCACCAATTCGGGGATGGTCCAGTTCAAGAACGTCTTTACCGGACTGGAAGAGCGTCCCTATGCCCGCGCCTGTTCTTCGCAAAAATGCGTCCGTGCAGGCGGCAAGCACAACGATCTCGACAATGTCGGCTACACAGCTCGTCACCATACGTTTTTCGAGATGCTCGGGAACTTTTCGTTCGGCGACTACTTCAAAGAAGACGCCATTCCGTTTGCGTGGAATTTGCTCACCAAGACTTTAGACATTGATCCCAAGCGTTTGACAGTCACGATTTATCACGATGACGATCAGGCTTATGACATCTGGAAGAAAGTGGCCGGATTGCCGGATGACAAAATCATCCGCATTGCGACCGATGACAATTTCTGGCGCATGGGCGATACGGGGCCTTGCGGGCCGTGTTCCGAAATTTTCTATGACCACGGGGCACATATCTCTGGCGGGCCTCCGGGTTCGCCCGATCAAGATGGCGACCGTTTTGTTGAAATCTGGAACCTTGTCTTTATGCAGTTCGAACAACGCAGTGCTTCGGAACTTCTTCCCCTCCCCAAGCCTTCCATCGATACGGGCAGCGGGATGGAGCGTCTGACTGCCGTTCTGCAAGGCAAGACTGATAATTTTGATACCGATATTATGCGTGCGCTTATTCTGGCGTCGGCAGAAGCCAGCGGCGTCGAGCCTGACGGAGATTTCAAATTCTCGCACCGCGTGATTGCCGACCACCTTCGTGCGTCTGCCTTCCTGATTGCCGATGGTGTTGTGCCTTCGAACGAAGGGCGCGGATATGTTTTGCGCCGGATCATGCGCCGTGCCATGCGTCATGCGCATTTGCTCGGAAGCAAAGATCTTCATATGCACAAGCTGGTTCCTACGCTGGTCCAGAAAATGGGTGACCATTTCTCGGAACTCAAAACCAGCCAGAGCAACATTGTCGAAACCCTGAAAATCGAAGAGACGCGTTTCAAACGCACACTTGAAACCGGACTGCGGTTGCTCGAGGAAGAAACGTCCAAGCTTGGCGAGGGGCAATCCCTTGCCGGTGAGGTGGCGTTCAAGCTATACGACACTTACGGGTTCCCGCTTGATTTGACGCAGGCCGCGCTCATGGAAAAAAATATGGGTGTCGATACGGCCGGATTTGATGCCGCGATGAATGAGCAGCGCAAAAAAGCCCGTCAATCATGGGTTGGTTCCGGCGATCAATCGACCGAGGCCGCGTGGTTCCCGTTGCAAGAGAAATTGGGCGCGACCGAGTTTCTGGGTTACAGCTCGGACACCAGCGAAGGTCAGGTGACGGCGTTGCTTGATAAAACCGGCAAAGAGATGGAGAGCGCCAAAGCCGGGGACGATGTTCTGGTTGTGTTTAACCAGACGCCGTTTTATGCGGAATCGGGAGGTCAGGCAGGGGACAAAGGCATCCTGCATAATGATGGTTGCACCGTCGAAGTTCTGGACACCCAGAAAAAACTGGACTCTTTATTTGTTCATATCGGCAAAGTGACCAAAGGGTCGTTCAAAGTGGGCGATGTCTTTGTCATGGAGATCAATGGCGAAGAGCGTGAAGCCAATCGCCGTGCGCACACGGCCGCGCACTTGTTCCATGCCGCCATTCGGTATCAGTTGGGCGAGCATGTCACCCAGCGCGGGCAGTTGGTCACGCCGGACCGTTTCCGTTTCGACGTGAATTTTCCCAAAGCCATCGACAATGACAATATCCGTGAGATCGAGCGTGCGGTGAATGACCGAATTTGCGAAAACCTCAACGTCATCACGCGGGTGATGAGTCAAGAAACTGCTATCGAGCAAGGCGCGATGGCACTTTTCGGTGAAAAATACGGTGACGAGGTTCGGGTGGTTGCCATTGGTAATGGGGACATCAAGGACGGGTATTCCGTTGAACTCTGCGGCGGAACACATGCCCGTCATACGGGCGATATCGGGTTGTTCAAGATCGTTGCCGAGAGCGCGGTGGCGGCCAATATCCGCCGGATCGAAGCGTTGACCGGACATGCTGCGCTGGAGCATCTCAACGACAAGGAACGTATTCTCAATGAAATTTGCGGCATGCTGTCGACCAATCCGAAAGAACTGCCGGAGCGTTTATCCAAGTTGATGAAAGAAGGGCAGGACGCCACGGCCGAGAATGCCAAACTGCGTTTGCAAATGGCGTTGGGCGGTGGCGGCAAGCAGGAAAGTGACGACATCGTTGAAGCCAACAATGTCCGCTATATTGCGCGGGTCGTTGAAAACATGGCTCCCAAGGAGTTGCGTTCGCTGGCTGATGAATTCAAGAAGCGTTTGAAATCCGGCATTGTGGTGCTGGTCGGGATCAATGACGGCAAAGCATTCCTGACCGTGACGATGACCGACGACGTGTCCGAGCGGTTCGACGCGGTGAGCCTTGCGAACGCCGGATCAGTCGTGTTGGGCGGAACGGGCGGCGGCGGACGTCGCACGATGGCGCAGGCCGGTGGCCCGAATGCCGAGAAAGCCAATGACGCGCTCAAGGCTATTGAAACGGAAATCCAGAAGATCGCCTGATCTATTTTCCCGTCGGGATTCCCCGATTTATCAAAGCTGCCGAAAGGGTGGCTGGCCACCAGAAAGCCAGCCATTCGGTGCTGAGGTTGATGACGTATCCCCCGAAATCGAAGATTCCAAACACTCCACCGCAAACCATAAACAGCAGCGGCCATGAAATGTTGCGGGTTTTATGGAGCAGGTAGGATTTCCACAGCGCATATCCGAACAGCGCCAGAAACAGGGAGAGGCCGATGACGCCCCCTTGAATCAATGTGCTGAGATAGAGGCTATGGGGGTGTCCAACCGTGGCTTCCATACCGTTTTGGGGAAGCGTAAATGTGTAGTGAAATTTGGAGGCGAGACCGTGACCCAAAAGCGGCGCATCCTGAAAAATGCCCCAACCCTGTTGCCATACTTCAAAGCGGCCCGTATCGGCGCGCTGGAAAAAGGTCGTGTCTTCAACTTGCCCCAGAACAACCCATAAAACGGAGCCCAGAACCACAATTGCAAGTATCCCTACCATCGCCATTTTTTTCAAGGACAGATTCAATTTTAGCAGTCCATACATGGATAACGTCGCCATCAATGCCAGCAATGCACCACGAGAATTTGCCACGACCATCGTTGCTGCACAAACCGTCAGAACCAGAAGTTTGATCGCCAGTTCTTTTCTGCCTTGCGTTTTCAACGAGAGCGTTGCCAGAAACGCCAGAGCGTAGAGAAACCCTGCCTGTACCGGATTTTCGGCACGACCGAAACCGTGAAGCCTGACAAAGACATCCTTGTTATAGTAATCCCCCGCAGAGAGCAGATAGAGCGCCGTCACTGCAGCAACAGCCCCCAGCGACACAACAGACCAGCGCGCCACATCCGGAACCTTACGGAAAATATAAAAGCTTGCGAGCATCGGCAGGGCGATCAACAATAATAGCTTCGCCTTTCCGAACATCCGGCCATGTTCGTCCGTCATCGACCATAAAACGCTGGCTGTCATGTAGGTGAGAAAAGCGAGCAGTAAAACCCAGAATGTTTTTTGTTCCTGTATGGCCGCAATCACTTCCCGACGATCCCTGACCAACAGAGTAATGGTCAGAGCCTCAAACAGATATATGATTTTGCGGTGGGTGCTTGTATCAAACACGAAAAATCCACCAAACAGGACGGGCAAGAGCATTGCAGCCAGCGCCAAAAGTCGGTCTTGTCTGAAAAACGCTATAAATCTTTCTTTTAAATTTTCAATATTTTCCATGATCTTCAAGCAGCTTGGTCCATTGGTCTTTGCGCGCTTTCCAGCGGCAGGATTCTCTTGTTTTCAGGCAAGTTTGATGCATATCCCGCCACAGGGCATCGTCGGTCAATAGTTGTTTGGTCTTTTCCGCGAAGTCTTCTTCGGATGTGGCTATAAATCCCGTCCGTCCGTCCTCCACCCGTTCCGCGAGCGCACCGACCCCCATGGTTACGACCGGAACACCCAGTGCAATAGACTCGGTCGCCGAAAGGCAATAGGTTTCGTCCTTGTGTCCCGGAATTAAAAGAACTCGAACTTTCGAGAGCGATTCATTCAGTTCGTTCCGGCTTTTGCGACCCATAATATTTACATTCTTTTTCTTCAATTCCTCCACAGATGTATTGTCCAGATCATCCGCAGACGGGTTGGCACAATAGACCTCAAGCCGCGCATCGGAGATTTCCGCAAAGATTACAGATTTCCACATACGGATGACTTGCGCCAAGCCCCTGTAGGCTTGAGAAATAAAGCAGGCGGTTTTTTCATTCTGAATTTCGTCGGGCACAGGAAAATCGAGAACGCTGTCTTCAATACCATGAGGTATAACCACGCGCTTTCCGAACGGCAGGAAGCGGCTCGTTATGTTGTTGTGGTAGATACTCAGAAAAACGCCCACCGGCTTCCAACGCAACAACGGGAAGAACCGCCCCTTGCGCAGGGCTTTTTCAAACGGCAGAAGATTATGCAGCCATAAAACGGGCAGGAAATCACCCTGCCCCGTCTTCTTTTTATATTGGTCAAACAGGTTCGGATCGTTGCAGGCAATTACCATCTGTGCCGCGGGAAAATTCCCGCCGATTTTGTCCATATTGGTCCATGTCACGTTATCGCAGGTCGTCGGCTCCGGTGTCTTGTTGCAGACGGTGACGGTCCAACCCGGTGAAGACGATAAAATTTTCGATAGGGCGATGATCGTTCGTTCGATCCCACCCAGCGGCTGGGACGACGCGGTTATTGCATTGTAAATCGTGGACGTGCAATCAAGAATGACACAATGGATTTTTGTCATTTCCCGGGCGATCCTTGTTCCAAGATGTATTTTTCGGACGGCCACGGGTAGGCTTTACCCTCCATGCGGTCATAGACCATGTCGATAAAATATTGGGCCACCAGAGTTGTGTCAAAAATTTTATGGGCCTTGGCATGGCCGTTTGCCGCAATTTTCCGGCGCTCTTCGTCATGACTGTGGTAATATTTTATTTTTTCCGCAAGGTCTTCATGCGTTTCATAGGTCACAATTTCCTGCGGTGTAAAAAGATCGGTATAGCGCGGGCCAACGGGGGCGTAGACCATCAGGCCATTCCCGAGATATTGCGACATGCGGTCGGATGCGTAAAGATAATGGCCTTCGGTCTTGTTGGCGATCAGTCCTGTTTTGCAAACTGCGAGTCTGTTCATGTAGTCGATGCCGAACAATCTGCGGTCGTTCAGTCCGGCGCCGATGATATCAAATTTCACGTTCGTTCCAGCCAGATCTGCCATGATATCGGTCACAAGTTTTTGACGATGATCGTCTTTGCCAATCGAGGAGGCCGCGAAGAACAAGTCCGCTTCATATGTGCTTTGCTCGAACGCGCGGCCCGTATCTATACTGGAATCGACAGGGTTCGGGAAAAAGGCCGCGAAGGCTCTTTCGCCTGCGAATTGTTGTAGGGCAGGACCTGCCGTGGTGATAAAAATGCCATCAACATAAGGGGTGCGGTCCTTGATCCGTTCCACATTGCCTTTATCGTTGATCGGATCGACGTTGCGGTGGATGATTTTGACATTCTTGACGACGCTACGGATTTCTTCGAGCGTTTCATTTTTGACATGGGTGCAGTGGGCCAGAATAATCAGGTCGGGATAAAAATCCTTGCAGACCTTGACCAGATTTCTGTTCATCGGGCCAATTCCCAGTTTGCTGGAACCGAAGATGTTGCTGGCGCGGGCGTGATCGCGGTCGTTGAAGCAATAGACGTTGTGCCCCGCCCTCGTCAGGCCATTCAACATGCGTTGCGGGATCAGATAAAATTTATCCGCATTTCCGAACCCCTGAATATAGCCGACATATAAAACGCGCATCGAGTCTTCCAACACCTTTCACAGCACGGCTAGAATGCCCCATCGCACCAGGGCTTTCAAGGGCATATCGGCAAATAGTCGGATTGTTGCCTGATGACAAAAAAATACCCGCCAAAATCAATCGGCGGGTATTCAATTCTGTTCAAGCCCAAAATTAGAACTTGTGGCTGATATTCAGGAACGGACGGATGTCATCGTCATGTTCGGCTTCGATATCGCGGGTCAGCGGCACGGCGACCATGAAACCGGCATCGGTGCCTGGCATGATCGTGGTACGGATACCAACACCGGCAGACGCCAAGCTTTCAACACGTGTCGTTGCAGAGGTGGCGTCGTCGTTCCAGACTTTACCAATATCGTAGAAACCGTAGAGGGTGTAGCCCTCAACCCATGTTACCGGCCATGGCTGACTCCATTGCAGTTCAAGAGACCCGCCGAGGCCATCATCACCTACCAGTTCGGATGGATCATAACCGCGCCCCAGAACCGAGCCACCCAGACCGAATTCTTCGGCGGTCAGGAGGGCATTGTTGGACATTTGGCCTTTGATCATGGTTTGCAGAGCCAGACCTTCGACAATACGTTCGAGACGGGTCAAAGAGCCGCTGATTTTGGTGAATTGCGGATCTCCATCAGGACGGGACATGTCGGGATCATCTTTATCGCTGGCTCCAAATGCCGACAGACCTTGAGAGAGTTCGACATCAATATCGGTCACAGCTGCGTTGAAGACCGTATCAATCCAGTCGGTGTGACCGCCCAGACGAACGACGCTCAAATTATCTTCACGGGTGGTGTCGATATTGCTTTCAGTTTTGGTGCGACGCGCATCGAAGCCCAAAGACGCCGACAGGTTGAAGTCGCGGGTTCTGTAGAAAGGCTGGTTTGCAGTGACGCCTACATAGGAAGCATGACCATTGACATCGAATTCAGTCAGAGTGTGACCGGGATCGGTGTGGGTGATGCCGGTCTTGAACGCCAGTGTCGTTCCGTATGGCCCGACAGGGAATTCAGCCAGAGCTTCGGCAAAGGTCAATTCCGGTTTCAAACCTTTTTCGCCCGGCGCATAGGCCAGATTGAGAGAAAGAAGTTCGTTGAAGCCCAACAGCGAGTTGGCAGCGATACCACCGGTCGTTTCCCAGCGGCCCAAATAACGGGACCCGTAATTATCAAGGCCAATTTGCGCATCGAACGTATCGCGTTCGACCATAATGGTCAGGTCGGATGCACCGACAACGGTTTTCGAAGGCGAGAGAACGCCACGTGCGGTTACACCCGGCAGATCATTGATCAGCAGCAAGGTGCGCTCCAGATCCTTGTTGTTCAGGACTGATTTCTTTTTCAACTGGTTGGCGTACTTCTTGATGACGTCATAGGAACTGCCCTGATCGCCGCCTTGAATACGGATCTGGTCGATGCTGCCTTCGACAACACGGAGTTTGACCACGCCGCTCGCAATGGTTTGCGGCGGAACAACAACCTGCGTGAGGATGTAACCATCGTTACGGTATTTGGCGGTCAGTTCTGCAGCCAGCGAGTATACGTCGGCCAGCGATATTTTGGCGCCGACTTTATCGGCATACATTTTTTCGAGAACGCCCCATGGATAAACAGTCTGACCTTCGATCTCGACCGATTTCAGGGTAAACATCATTTTTTCGGCACCTGCGGGTGCAGTGAACGGCGCTGCGCCTTCGACTTTAAGCGGGGCTTCCGCTTTGGCAGTTGGCAATGCCTGCTCAACACGTTCCTGAACGCGCGAAACGTCAGCCGGCCCGGTAATCGTCTGGGCGTTGGCCATGCCGACCGCGAAAAGCCCGCAAACAGCAACCGACACAAGGGCGGCGCGTGAAGAAGTGTGTAAGAGTGTATGTTTTGTGGTCATGTCTGCCTCGTTATAATTCAGTCCAAAAACTAAATCTGGATATAATAATTTAAAGTAAACCAGTTTCTGCGGGTAATAAAATGCTTCATCGCGGTTGTAAAACGTCAGGTCGGAATAATCAACCCGTCTACCCGTTTTATCCCCGCGGGAACGGCCCCCATAGTTATCCACAACCTACGCGAAATCCCCACCCCATACAATCCGTCAAATATATCCTGTGACTAATTTTTAACTATTTTGTGGTTTTTTTGCATCTTTTTCTCGCTCTTATGAAAACCAACACCTTGAAATCATTCATTTTTCGATCTAAATCAGTTTCGAAAATTACAAAACTATTTCCTTAATTATAAATATTGCAATTCTTTGCAAGTTGAGTCTATATTCGGTCACTCTTTAGAATATTAAGGTTTTGTTAACCGTTTTCGTGACCGCTCCCAAGCCTCCCGCGCGAGGTTTCCGAACCGGTCATCACAGAGTTTATTCGATCAGTGTTATGGGGGATTTCAGGGCGCGACGCCCATCTTCCCTCTTACATCAACAGTAATAGGCAAGGAGGCCTGTAAGCCATGCGTTCCAATTTTCTTTCAACGGTCACTCATCTCACGTCGACCACGTCTCTCACACGTCCGGCCTTGCTTGCGGTTGCGGCAGCCAGCGCAGTTCTTGCCCCCCATGCTTCTTACGCCCTTGATGACGGCGCTCTTCCGACCGGCGAAAACGTCGTTGGCGGTAGTGCAACTTTTGATCGTAACACCACGAATGTTTTGAATATCAATCAGGGCACCGACCGCGTTGTCATCAACTGGGATAGCTTCAATATCGGGTCCAGTGCCACCACCCAATTCTACCAGCCCGGTTCCAGCTCTCTGGCTGTCAACCGCGTGCAAAGCAAAGGTAGTGACCCGACACAAATTCTCGGGACTCTCCGCGCCAATGGCCGCGTGATGGTTCTTGACCGCAACGGCGTCCTGTTCGGCGCGGGTTCCGTTGTCGACGTTGGCGGTATTGTTGCCTCCACTGGCGATGTCGATACGGCTGCTGTCATGCGCGGCGACGCCCGTCTGGTTCTGAGCAATCTCGGAACGGGCGAAGTCGTCAACAACGGTCTTATTAATGTTGCCGATGGCGGTCTGGCCGCTTTCGTGGCTCCGACCGTTCGTAACAACGGCGTCATCAATGCCAAACTCGGTAAAGTTGTTCTGGCGGCCGGAACCGAAACCGCGACTGTCGATCTGTACGGCGATGGTCTGGTTGAACTGGCTGTCAGCAAAGACGGTGCAAAAGTTCTCGCCGAAAATAGCGGTGCGATCAACGCCGAAAGCGGCACTGTGCTGATGACGGCTTCGGCTGCAAAAGATGTTGTTGATACCGTCGTCAACATGACCGGTGTCGTCAACGCTTCTTCTGCAACCATGGTTGGCGGTAAAATTGTTCTTTCCGGTGGCCAAGGCGGTAAAGTCAAAGTCAGCGGCAAACTCGACGCCAGCGGTACAAGCGGCGGTTCGATCAAAGCAACCGGTAAAAACGTTCATGTTACCGATACGGCTGAATTGAGAGCCAATGCGGGCGAAAACGGCAACGGTGGCACAGCCTACGTGTATGGCGATGATTTCGCCGTCTTTGAAGGCTCTCTTGAAGCCAAGGGCGGTTCTGTGTCCGGAAACGGCGGTCAGGCTGAAGTTTCCGCTGGGGAATCTGTCGGTTTTAACGGTTCTGTCGATCTGAGTGCCGCCAACGGCGCGGTCGGTACGTTTACCATTGATCCGACCCACCTGATTATCAACGACACTTTCTCGCTCTTTGGCTTTACATTCAATCCGGGTGATACGATCACCGTATATGATCAGGCTCTGGCCAACACTCTTCGTACGGCCAATGTCAATCTATGGGCAACCAGCGATATTAGCACTGGCAGCAATATTGACATCAGCACTTGGGAGCGCCTTGTAAGCTGTGGATTCTTCTGCATTACGACCCAGAAAGGCATCACCACCAACAACCTGACTCTCGCCGCGCCGACCGTAAATCTGGTGCATGACGTCACTCTCGGTAACGGCCAGTTGAACGTCGTCGATCTTCCTGCTGGTGCCAGTGTTCTGGGCTTCGGTTTGATCAATCCTCCGCATGACATCAATGTCGATACTCTTAACCTCAATGGAATCGTTTTCAGACGCAATCTGGTCAACGGACCTCTTTCTCTGGCCGGAGACGCACAGATCAACACAACTGCTGATACGATCAACGTTCAATCTCCAAGTGCTAAAATCCAGCAAGGCGTTTCCTTTGCCGAGAACGGTGCAACCATCAATGTTGCCGCAGGCACATATAACGAATCCCTTCTGGTTAATAAATCCGTCGGGCTTTATGGCACCAATGCTGTCATTACCCCTAACTCTCCGGGTTTTGACATTGTGGCCAACAACGTCACCGTTGACGGGTTTGAAATCGTCGGGGCCGATGACGGTATCCGCGTGACCAACGCCGACAATGTTACCCTGAGCAACAACAACATCCACAACAATGCTTCGGGTGATGGCGTCAAGGCTGTCAATGCCGATGGCTTGACAGTTTCCGGCAACATGTTCGACTATATCAACGGCAATGCCGTTAGCTTGAACGATAGTGACGGTGCCGATATTTTGAACAACAGTATTGGCCAAACCAGCGGAGGGTTCGTCCCTGCTGGCAGCGGTGATGCTGTCCGCCTCTTTAACGGTTCCGATAACGCTCTGGTTCAGGGCAACACCATCAAAACCGATGGCCGCGGTGTGTCCGTTGTTGGTGGAGTCAATCACGTGATCAACAACAACACCATCCAGACGGTTGACTGGATCAACGGTGCCGACGAAGGCATTTATGCCGAAGGCACCATCGGTATCGACATTACAAACAACCATCTGACTCCGTCGATCGGCAATTCCGGTATCGTTCTCAATGGCGGATCGAATGCCGAAATCACAGGAAACGACGTTCATGATGCTTCGGTGTACGGTGTTCAATTGAACAACGTGGCCACGGCTCTGGTTGACGACAACCTGATCGACGGCGCTTATGCCGGTGTGGTTGCCAATGGCGGCAGCAACATCACCGTTACCGACAACGATATTTTCGGTATCGACTATGGCGTCTGGGGATCCGGTGTTTCCGGCCTGACTATCGACGACAACTATATCGACCACGACCAGCCGAATAACGATCCGGCCGGTGGTACTGTCGGTATCCACGTTGACAGCAGTCACAATGTCCAGATCGGCAGTGGCGTTGGCCATGACGGTAACCGGGTTGATGATTTCGCCACGGGTATCGAAGTTTCTGCCAATACCGGATGGACCAAAATTGATGCCAACGACGTGACCGATGCCAATACCGGTATCACCGTATCGTCGACCAGCGGTCTTGCCATTACCGATAACGATGTTGACGGTCGCAGCCAAGGCGGTCGCGGCACGGGTGTCGGCGTCCACGTTGATAACAGCGCAGGTGCAATCATCGGCGGCAACAATGACGGCAACAATGTCCGTGACTTTAACGGTAACGGTATCGAGCTGATCAACAGCGCCAATTCGACGATCGACCACAACACGGTCAACAATGTCGGCGGCAACGGTATCTTCGTTGATCCAAGCCCGTCCACCTATGTGACTTATAACAATATCAACAATACCGGATCCAACGGCGTCTATATTCTCGACAGCGCGGGTTCCCGCGTCGAGCATAACAATATCGGCACGGGCGCCGGAAACCACACTATCGGTGGCGACGGCGTTCTGGTCCGGAATTCTTCCGGCACCTGGGTCCGTTACAACGACATCACCAACACAACCTCGACGGCTTGGGATGTCGGTTCCGGTGTGCAGGTCCTGAACAGCTCCAACTCCCGCGTTGAAAACAACGATATTTGGGATACGGATTGGGACGGTGTTCGTGTTGCAGACAGCAGCGGAACGCAAGTTCTGAACAACGACATTGATGATGTTGTCCGGACCGGCGTTTATCTCCGCAATAGCCACGGATCGGCGGTCAACAACAATGATATCGACCATGCCGGCATGAACGGCGTTCATGTTGATGGATCGAACGATGTCGATATCGCGCTGAACGATATCCGCGTTGTCGGTCTGGACGGCATTCTGGTCAATGGCGGCAGCGGCGTCGACATCTGGATCAATGATATTCGCGACACAGGTGATGACGGCATTGATGTTGATAACAACAGCAACGCCGAGATCTGGAGCAACGATGTTTACAACACCGGAGACAACGGTATCGAGGTCTCAGGCAGCTATAACGCCGACGTCCGCTACAATGATATCGACGAAGTCGATGGTGACGGCATCCATATGAGCAGTAGCGACTACGCCGACATCTATGGCAACGAGATCAACGTTCACCATGGCGGCGCCAACACGCTGAGCGATGGCATCGAGGTCGAGAACAGCCAGTATGTCGATATTTACAACAACAATATCGACGATACGGCGAATGTCGGCATCGATCTGCACAATACCGATCATGTTCGCGTCTTTGACAATCTGATCACTGATGCGAATACCGGTATCCGTCTCACGGACAGTGGCACCCATGATGCCAACATCGACAACAACACCATTCGCAATGTCGAATACGGTATCTGGGCTGACGATGTCGGAAGTCTGGTGATCACCGACAACGATATTGACGGTCGTTATATGCAGTCCGGTGATGGCGAGATCGGCATCTACGTCAATGACAGCTACAACGCCCAAATCGGCGGCTATCATGACGGCAATACGGTCGAAGATTTCGAGACGGGTATCCGCATCATTAACAGCGGCTCGGCCGATGTCGAGCATAATGATGTCAGCGAGTTCGAAGATTACGGTATCTGGGTTTCGAACAGCGACTATGTCGATGTCAAAAACAATGATGTTTATGACGGCGACGGCACCGGCATCCGCGTTTACAACAGCGACAATGCCGAAATCAATGGCAACAATGTTCATCATGTCGACGATAACGGTATCGAGCTGATCAACAGCCACTATGCCGATATCCTCGGTAACACGGTGAACAGCGTCGGTCAAAACGGTATCTTCGTCGATCCGTCCAACTATGTTGAGATTGCCGGAAACACCATCCACAATGTCGGCTGGGATGGTATTTACCTTGATGACGGTCATCATGGCTGGATCCATGATAACCATGTCGGCAACACCGGCGGCGACGGCATCGACGTTGACAACAATGCCAATGTCCGCATTCATTCCAACTCTGTCCATGATGCCGGAGACAACGGCATTGAGGTCTATGGTAGCTATGACGCCGACGTCCGTTACAACAATATCGAAGACTCCCGCGGTGACGGTATCGAAGTTACGAGCAGCTCTTTTGCGGATGTTCGCAACAACAGCGTCTATAACTCCGGCGATGACGGCATAGATGTTGACGGCAGCTACATGGCCGACGTGAACGATAACCACGTTCACGGCGCTCGTAACAATGGCATAGAGGTCACCAACAGCTATGACGCCGATGTCAGAGGTAACCGTGTTCATTACACTGGCGACGACGGCATCTATGTCGAAGGATCCGATTATGCCGACATCTCCCTCAATGAAGTTCACGATACAGGCGACGATGGTATTGACGTCCGTGGCGGCCACGGAGTTGACATCAGCTTCAACAACATCTGGGGCACTGCCGGTGACGGCATCCAGTCCCGTTGGAGCAATTTCGTTGATATCCTGTGGAACCGTATCAGCGGAGCCCATGACGATGGCATAGACGTTGAAAACAGCCATGGTGTTGACGTCAAAGGCAACAGTGTCAGCTATGCACGGAACAACGGCGTCGAAGTGACTGACAGCGGCAATGTCGATGTATCGTGGAACTGGGTCAACGGTTCAGGTGATGACGGCATCCACGTTGAAGGCGGTCACGATGTCCTGATTTCCCACAACATTGTCTGGGACAGCGGTCATGATGGCATCAGCGTTGCGAATGTTCACGGCTATGGTCCGATGGTCGAGTCTATCTCGTTCGGCGGTCCGGTCTATTCCTTCTATGATGCAAAAATCATCAGCAACTGGGTCAACAACTCAGGAAACCATGGTATTGCGGCCTATGATGTTCCTCATATCCTGATCGGCTGGAACAATGTCAACAACTCCGGCTACGGCGGTTATGACACATTCTTCAAAGAAGGTCCGAGCTGCTCTCGTGGTGGTGACGGCATCCATGTCGAGGTTTCCGATGAATACGGCAAAGGCAGTGGTGACGTTCTGGTCGATATTATCGGCAACTCGGTTACCGCTTCCCGCGATGACGGTATTGATGTCGATTTCACCCATTATGGCCGTAAAGCCCAAGAGGGATATGACAGCTTTAGCCTGATGAGCGAGGATAGTTATGAAGGTGAGCCATATGCCCATAACACCGTTAACATCAACGTTCTCGGCAATGATGTCTATGACTCGGGTGATGACGGTATCGTTGTAACGCTGCATGGTGATCATGGCGGAGAAGGTGACTACAATGCCCTTTCCGAAATGAACGGCTTCTTTATGGGAGGCGGTTATGGCCACGGCTACACAGCGGTCAATGTTGTCGTCTCCGGCAATACCGTTGACAATCCGGTTGATATTTATGAGCCGGAAGTCATGAGCTTTGGAAAAGGCAATGGTTATTACGGCGGAAACCGCGGTGACGGTATTCAGGTCGACTCCTTCTTTAGCCCATGGGCCAACGTCGTAACGGACACTACCGTTTCGGATAACAGCGTTAGCAACAGTGGCGAAAACGGTGTCTATATCTCCGGCCCAAGCCACGACTTCGTTACAATGTTTGGCAATGTTCTGAACAACAATCCTGTCGGCGTAAGGTTTGAAAGCGGTACCATCGACCTGACCGGCCCTGCCAATACTATCAATGGCGGTGAAGTTGGGATGCTGTTCAGCCCATATCTGATCGGTTACGATTATGGCTATGGCGGAAGCGAATTGAGAGCATTGTTTGCTCCGTCCGTTATGACCCCGATCTATGCACCGATGTCTCTGGTTGATGACACGATCGGGACGACCATCTTCAACGGTCAAACCAGATACTATGTCGAGCTGGATAACGGGGCCTTCTTCTATCCGGGCATGCCAACGCTGCTCAACGGTCTTGATGCCACCTATGACGGATTCAGACCTGCCAGCCATGGCGGTATCCTGACGCAGGCTCAGTACAACCATCTGGAAAACATGATCTATCACTATCGTGATGACAATACTTTGGGTCTGTTCTTCTTCGGCTATGTACCTCAGCCGTTGCAACTCGGCTTTGCTCAGGAAGATGTTTACCGTCTGTTCGGGGCATTCGCTCCAAGAACCCCTTCGGGTGGTCTGGTTATAACCGGTCTGCCTTCCGTTGGCGGCTTCCCAGCAGGTGGTGGAGCTCCAAACTTCGCCAATATCGCTCCGGCAGCCGGTGAAGACGAGGAAGACCAAACCGCTCAAGGCCTTGGCGAGATTGAGCCTGCAGCCGGCGAAACCAGCGATGCACCTTGCTGGGGCGATGCGACCGGTATGCTTGGTCAGGGAACGGCCGTTTCCTACTCGTTCGGTGATGAAGGATCGAAACTTCTGGATAAAGCAGCCGCTTGCGGTGGCCAAAACTTCTAAGTCCGGTTGACCATTAGAGATTTTTAAAATCCCCCTCTGACGAGGGGGATTTTTCTATCCCATCAAAACCTGACGCAATTTTTCCTGCTTTTGCTCGTGATAGGTCATGACATCGACAAAGCGGCTATCAAGGGGATTGAATACATCGTCCGGTGTGTGGTCCTGATCCTGATGATCCGGATTTTGTTGATGAGCAGGATCCTCTTCGGCAAATTTTTCCAGATTTTCGAGGACGGTCCGGATGTTAGTGTAGTGGGCGCGGATTGCCTGTTCTTCGACCACTCGGCCATCCTGAGCAGGTTGTTCTTGCGGCATGTCGCCGTTGTATCCGGACTCGAATGTTTTTCCGGTCAGCTCCCTAATCTGGGAAGTTGTCTTTTCCCGAATGATTTGCAGGAATTTGTTTAAACCGTAGAATGCGGATTGTTGGCCCATCTCGCCATTCCTCAATGTTTCACGAAGGAGAGGGTTTTCTTTTTCCGACAGATCGTAATTTGCCGATGATGTCTGGTGGCCGCCTGAGTTCGCACCGCTTACCGGCGGGGCCGTGTAGGTGTCCTGTTCGTCGCCAATGTTAATGATGAAGTTGCTGTCATAGGTTCCGCCGTTGCCGTCATCGGTGCGTATCAGCAATTTTATGGTCTGGGTGGCTTCATAGTCGATTTTTCCGTTCACTCTTAATTCATTGCCGACAATCGTGAATTTGTTGCCCGGATTGCCCAAAATCGTATAGGTGTGCGTATCAGCCGGATCTTCATCCGTGGTCGAGAGAAGCCCCACCACTTTTCCAACCGCGGAATTCTCTTTGACGTATTTTCCGGACAGGTCGATGGCCGTCGGCGTATCGTTGGCGTCCGTGATATTGATGGTAACGGTTGCCGTATCAAACAGACCGCCGGTATCCTGTACCTTTAGATCAAGCGTATAACTGGTTGCCAGTTCGTAGTTGGCAGCCGCAACATCGGTCAGGGTGATCTCGCCGGTGGTGCTATTGATGGCGAAACGCCCCATCCCCGTTCCGCCCGTAATGCTATAGGCCAGCACGTCTCCGGTATCGACATCGGACGCCAGAGCAAGCCCCACGGATGTACCGTTCGCACTGTTTTCAACCAGACTATATGGCCCTGTGGCCGTGAAGACCGGAACTTCGTTGACCGGATTGATGATGAAATTGAATGTCGCCGCCGGAAGCGTTATTCCGCCGTCCGACACCGTAAATGAAAACGCATCTGTGAAGTTTTCGGTATCATCATGGGTGTAGGTGATATAGCCGTTATCAATGTCACCTTGAGTGAATGTATCCCCCAGCCCTAAGGCCAATGCGGTATTGGTGTTGATCAGCGTCCCGTGAGCGACCGCCGAGGTTAGCGTATAGAGCAAAGCTGAATCCGGCGGGGCGTCCACGTCTGACGAGGACAGCATGGCGGATGTAATAGTTTTGCTTGCCCCTTCGTTCAGGGTCGTTCCGGTATTCACATCCAGAACAGGTGTTTCGTTGACATCGGCAATATTGATGGTGACGGTGACCGTATCGGTCAGCCCAGCCAGATCCTGAACCAGAAGATCGAGGGTATAGCTGGTTGTCGTCTCATAATCTATAGCGGCGGCATTGGTCAGAGTGATTTCACCCGTGGAGCTGTTCAGGGCAAAAATCCCCGTGCCCGTCCCACCGGTGATGCTGTAGGTCAGCACGTCCCCTGCATCGGGGTCGTAAGCATGTGCAAAGCCAACAGATGTTGCGTTGGGGCTGTTTTCCGCCAATGTGTAAGGTCCGTTTTGAACTGCCGCAAGCACGGCTGCCCCATCCCATTCCACCAGATAAGGCATATTGGTGGTCACGGCAATGTCGTTCCACGTTCCGTTTGTGCGAAGCTGGACGCCGTCTTCATTGCCACCGCTATCGTTCGGCTCCCCGCCAGTCCAGTTGGTATAGAATCCATTCTGGGCGCTGCCTGCTGCCGCGCCCAGCCAGAACATTTGTCCGGTCTCAGGTCCAGTCGCCCAAAGCCACTCACCCTCGACAACCGTATCTCTGCCGCCCAGCCATGTCGATGTCGTAATCATACTGGTCAGGAGTGCATTTTCGGCTGCCGATGTGCTGGTGGCCAGATAACCTGCAACCCCGTTGAGTGTGAGGGCTGCCGCATTGGTTATGGCTGTTGCCTGATTGGTTCCCGCTGTCACAAGTTTGTAAAAGTTTCCGGTGGTGGCGCTATATTTGATGTTCGGGTCCGTGGCCAAAACGGATTGAATGGCATCAAAGTCAGGGGCCTCATTGACATCGATAATATTGATGGTGACATTTCGCGTGCTGGATAAAACACCAAAGCCGTTGTCCGTTGCCCGAATAGTCAATGTATATGTGTTGTGCCATTCGTAGTTTAGAAGAGTGGTGCTGGACAATCGAATGGCTCCGGTTGTCGAGTTGATTGCGAACAGATTGTCTGTGTTTCCTGCTGTGATCGCGTAGGTTACGGTGTTGGATTCCGCATCCGTCGAGGTCACGGTTCCCAAGACCGTATTGACCACCGCATTTTCGGCAACGGACAACGGACCCAGAGGATTGATAACCGGAGCGGTGTTTTCAGGAACATCCAGCACATTGATGGTGATCGTGGCTGTATCGGTCAGTCCCCCTGTGTCCGTTACCAGAATGTCGAGTGTGTAGGACGTGATCGTTTCATAGTCCAGTGCGGCCGCGTTAGCGACTGTCAGAATTCCGGTTGACGGGTTGAGGGCAAAAATGCCCATCCCCGTTCCGCCTGTAATGGTATAAGTCAGCGTATCTCCGACATCGGGATCGGTGGCCGAAACTTGTCCAAAGGCGTCTCCGTTGGACGATTTCTCGGATACAATAAAGGGTCCGGGCGTTCCGCCTCCGCCGACTTCAGTGACAATAATATTGTCTACACCCCACGCTTCATCAGTGGCCGCCTGATTCAATGTCGAGGTAAATCCCAACTTGACCGTTGCGGATGCTGTCGCCACTGTCAGGTTGAAATGATACCGCTGATCGGTCCAGCTTCCATAGGCAAAGTTGGCGTTAAAAGGGGTTGTTTCCTGTACGGTCCACGACACGGCGCCGCTAGATCCATCAGCTGGCGCGTTAAATGCGCTTTGATGGAGAGCACTGTTATAAACCAGAACATCATCGACATAGATTCCGAAATTCTCCCCGTCCCAACTATCAATCTCGTACATGTCGAATGAGATTGTGATATAGCTCTGTGTTCCCGAGAGAGCGTATGTTTTAAAAACATTCTGTGTTCCGCCATCAAGAGAATGCCTTCCCAAGAATGTTGTATAGATTGCACCACCAGTTTCGGTTGTGTTGTCACTCCACCCGACAGCGCCGCCTTCGAAATTTTCCGAGGAGACAATAGTTGCATTATCAAAGGCAGGGGCATCGTTGACCGGATTTATCGAGAAACCGAATGTATTTCCGGCGGTGGTTGCATAGCTATCAGTAACTGTAAATGAAAATGAATCAGCAAAATTCTCGCTTCCGTCATGAGTGTAGGTGATATATCCATTATCCAGATCTCCTTGGGTAAAAGTGTCTCCTAACCCCAGAGTCAGAGCGGTATTGGTATTGGTTAGAGTTCCGTAATCGACATCATTTGAGATGGTATAGAGTAGGATAGCTTCCGAGTTATCGGCGTCAGTAGCTGATAAATTCGTGTTGTTGATGATTGCAGTTGCACCCTCGATTAACGTTTTTCCGGTGTTGGCTCCAATCGTCGGCGCAAAGTTCGAGACCCCGAGGCCCCACTTCGAAGCGAGGTAGTTTTCGACATCATGGCGTTCATCAGCCGTCAGATCATGGTCATAGATGATAATTTCAGCAATATTTCCTTGCAACTGGTCACCGCTGGTTGAATCATCACCAACATAAATTCCTGTTGTGGCTGCCCTTGTTCCCCCTGTTGTTGACAGTTCGCTGATGGCACTGCGGTACAAGCCAATTGCATTGGTGTTCTGGACGGTAGAGATCAGCTCGTAGTTTCCGGTCGAATAATTGCTGGTATAATTGTAAAATGTACCGTTTAGATAGTAATTGATCTTCCCGTTGTTGCCGTCATTGATAAACCATCCATTTCGACTCCCGCCGCCGCCCATTTCAAGTACCGCGTCCCGTGCCGTAGCCGTTGTGCGGTTGAAGACAATAAATACCGTAAAATCGTCCCCAGGGATTGAGGCCAGCGTGTTAATCAGACGGTCGTTTACTCCATCCAGTGTAATAACGTTTTTGGCATTTAGACCATTGATCGTATAGGTCGGCATTTCAGCGGCAGTTGGGGCACTGACATCGTAGTTGCTGATGCTTTTATCCGCCCATGTTTTGACGCTTCCCGAAAACCCGTCATTTGCTCCGCCGGTTCCGGTGGCGGCATTGTCTCCATCGGCATCAAGAATGGTGGTGGCGTCGGCGGCATCGAGCCAGAGAACCTGACCCGCGATTGCGGGGAGCGATGCATCAAGCATCACCCTTTTCTCCAAGGGGATAATTCCTATTCTGGTTCCGCTTCCCGTCATGTTCTTTTCAGTCTATCAGAAAATTCTTAATATTTATTAACCTTTCAGGCCCTAATTCCAGCTCAATTCCCGCATCACAAATCCGGTAATCCGTTGGAGAGCGCCGAAGATCGGGCTTCTTCCCTCTCCTTCAATCCGGACTATGCCGCGGATTTTGAAGTTACTATCAACTTTTTTCTCTGCGGTCAGACCGACTTTATACAAGCCGCGCGCGGGAGAAAATTTCCCGTCCTTTCCATGATGTCCGGCAATATCTCCACCGAAGGAAGACAACAACTCCAGAACATCCAGATCGCTACTGTTGATCTTCTCAATGTAGGACACTTTGAGCGGAACAGCTCCAAACGGCGACATTTCCGGCAGGAAGGACGCCTTGTCACCAATGCCTATATAAGGAATATCGGACTCAGTGATATAAGCCGTGTAGATTTGGTCTTTTCCTTTGCCGACCAACCGCATCAGCTTATCGGTTGCCTTGACCGTGTGTTCAGGACCCAGACCAAGTGCCACTTCCAGAATTTTTCCCGCAAACGGGGCAATGATAATCAAATGGTCTTTTTGCTCTTCGATCACTTCGACTTTCCGGCGGGCAACGGCGATTTGTTCGTCGGTTATAATCTCGCCCACTTGGTCAGGGGAGGATATGGCCCGACGTTTTGATGATTCCAGACGGTCGAGATTCTGGCGCGCCAGTTCAAGATTTTTTTCCAGTTCGGGTGATTTCAGGATGGCCAGAACATCGCCTGCGCGAACCTCATCCCCTTCAGCCACCGGAATTTCTTTGATTTCCGATGCATAGGGCGCATGGATTTCCAAATTGTCCTTATATCCCGCAATCGCAGGAGCCGAGACCGTTCCGTATAGCGGCAGCGCAAGCAAAACAAAAATGACGGCTACTGCGGACCCAACCAATCGGGCTCGTCTTTGTGCGCGGATTTTCGGCCATTTTACCTTCCAGATTTTTAGTTCGGACAGGATGGGCTTCAGAACAAAGTACCAGATTTCAACGCAGAACAGGAACAGTCCCAGCGGTTTGAAAAACATGTGATAGACCAGAACCGCGATACCGGTAAAAAGAAAAAAGCGGTAGATCAGCAGAGCGAAACCGAACAAAGTCAGGATATGCTTTGTTTCTTCGTTTTGCTGTTCCGGTTCGTCTTCATCCAGAGCAAATAAAGTTTCCCGCAATTTCCATCTGGCAAAATTGCAGGCGCGGTATTGCATGTTTTCGATCCCCAGATAGTCGGAGAGGATGTAATATCCGTCAAAGCGCATCAGTGGGTTCAGATTGATGAGAAGAGATGATAGAAGCGAGACAGTTACCACCAGAAAAGAGAGGCTTTGCACCCCGCTTCCTGCCGGAGCGATGTTCCACGCCAATAGCGCGAGGACGGCAATAGCCAGCTCCGCTCTGATCCCTGCAAGACCTATGGCCGCGCGTTGTTTTTTATCACTCAGACGCCAGGCTCCGCTCGTTTCGGTGTAGAGGACGGGATACAGCACGATAAAGGCCACCCCCATATGCGGGACCGGAACGCCGTATTTGGTCGCGGTCAGGGCGTGCGCCCATTCATGCGCGACCTTGATGACAGCGTAGACAATAGCGATTTGAATTAGGCCGCTTAATGAAAATAAATCAGGATAGGTTGCCAAAAATTCATCGGCGCGAGCCAGCGTCAGAAACCCCATAACCGCCAGCATTCCCAGAATGATTTTTGTTGCCGCTTGTGAAAAAAACGGGGCCATAAGAGGATAAATTTTGTTGAGGGTTTCCTGTGGGTGAAAGAGCGGAATGGTGAAGTACAGATATTTATGCAGCAGGGTTTTCCACAGCCCCTGCTCCACCTCGATTGTCAATGCACCTTGCGGAACGTGGTCACTCAATCCGTTTTTGACCAGAAAAATCGAGAGGTTTTTGATGTCGTCCAGTGCCACATACAGCCCTGCCTCTTCCCTGATCTTGTTTTGCAGATCGGTTGCAGTTGAGGAGACAGAAAACCGTGCAAGGCATACGCTTTCAACCCATCCGAGTTTGAAATAGGCATTGGCCAGAGGGTCGTAGAGCACACTGGTCGGGCTGCCGCTTTGCGAGTCGGGTGCGCCTGCGAAAATCCTGAGGCGCGTGGAGAGTTTCGGGAGCGTAAAATCCTCTTTCCCGTCCATGACGTCATATTCCCGTCATCTGCCGCAGGGAGAGAATCGGACGGCGCAAAACAGCATAGGCCAAAATGGTCCAGCCGCCCTTGATGTGGGCCGTCCCCTGCCAGCCGATACGCAACTTTTTATCCTCCGTCATTTTAGCTCGGACTTTATAGGTTAGAAGTCCATCTTCATCGGGAGATGCCTCGTATCCTATGGATGAAATATTTGCGTCGTAGCTTCTTGTGGGATTGACACCCAGAAAAAAGGATACGGGCGCGTTGCGGTCGAACGGGACCAATGCCCCAACGGGAATGCGGATCAGGAGTTCGTATTTTTCCGGATCGGCAATGCGCATCAGCACGTCTCCGGCCTGAACGGGTTGACCTTCCAGCGCTGTTTTGTCGGTGTAAATGGCCACACCATCACGCTTTGCGGTGATCGCACTTTTGCCCTGCATTTCATTGGCGTAATGCAGTTTGATTTCTTTTTCTTTTCGTTCGGCTTCCAATATTCCCAGATCGGACCTTTTGTCCGGCGCGGACAGTGCTTCGCGGTGGGCCTTGGAGAGTTGAGATTCGAAAATTTTCAAATCCTGTCCGGCCAGTTCTGCGTCGGCTTTGAGAGACGTGTTATCCATGACGACCAATGTATCGCCTGATGTGACGCCTTCGCCCGCGGTGACTTCAACCGATTTAACGATACCGTTGAACGGGGCTGTGATAATTTCGGCATCTTCCGGTACAATTTCAACCGGAGCGGTAATGGTGAGGCGTGTCGGGAAAAGCGCCAACACACACAGAAGCAGCAGAATATACTTACGCTCGACGGCAAGTGAAGATAGCGACCGCCAAAGACCGCCGCTGCCACGCACCGCGAATAGGGCCATAGACGGGGCGTAGGACAAAGCCAATTCCTTAAGCAGTTCCTTCTCCACCTCAGTTAGCGGCGTTTCGGTTTCAAGACACAACCCGCCCAGCAAACCGTCTTGCGCGGTGATGATCGGTGCGAGAGTGAGGGCCGGTAATGATTCCGTTTTTTTGATTTCAACGATTTCTCGAGTTGAAAATTTTTGTGCGGCGATGGTTTTCTTGAGGTCCAGCGCATATTGGCTGTTTGCATCGAGAGTCGCGTTGCCGGAGATTTTATCGAGCGTGATGCCGCCCCAGCTTTCTTTGCTCCAGACCACGCATTGGCGGTAGGGAACCAGTTTACGACTTTCATTGGAGATGATGTGCATCAACTGGTTGCGAGTGGCCGCTTCCTGAGCCTGACGCTGCAATGTCAAAAGAGAGAGGAGCTTATCCATCTTACCGCTCCTTATGGCCCGCTATGCGCGCTGAGATATCCTATGATGCCTTCTTTTTTGACGGCTGGTACATCAATCGTGACTTTGCCGCTCATTCCCGAGAGGAGGAGGTCCTGATACGAATCGAGTGCTGCACGGATCTGAATGGATTGGCTGACCGGATCGACCGCACCGTAGATGCGGATGATTTTAGCGTTATAGGTGCGGCCTGTTTCATTGATATCTATGGTGATCGGTGCGCCGACATTGATCCAGCGCAGCCATTTGGAAGGAAGCAAGAATTCGATATTGAGTGGGTCGCCGGAGGCGACCTCCATCAAAACGCGGTCGGTGCGCGTATATTCGCCTTCGTTGGCAAGGCGTTTGGTGACCACACCATCGAATTCCGCGCGAATAATGCAATCGTTCAGGCGGGCTTCGTACATTTTGATTTTGGCCGCCAGTTGTTTGTCCTCTGTCTGCGCTCCCAGACGGTCGATATCGGAGATAATATCAAGCTTAAAGAGTTGAGCGACGTTTTTGCTCTTGGTTTCGGTCAATTGCTTTTGCATACCGATCATTTCGGCTTCAGCTTCGAGATCGGCACAATCGTAGCGCACCAGAACATCGTTCTTTTTGAAATGGTCGCCGTTTTCAAGCGGTATATTGCTGATTTTTCCGTCGCTGCTGCTCGATATGACCGTCTCCTTTTTAGGAACCAGAACGCCGTCTACTGTGATGCTATCTTCCTCGACAGGATATTCGGTTAAGCCCACATTGCCGTTTGCGGGTTTCATGTCCGCCAGATCTTCGGCTTTTTCCTGCTGGCGGGATTTGATTTCGCTCAATGTCAGATGGGCGGCGGGAGGAGTGTCTTCCGCTTTCATTTCTGCCGTTACGTCTTGCGCAGGAGCGGATGGGGAATCGCCCTTTGTCAGCAGAGCATAAGTTGAAACGGAGATCACCGCCAACGCCAGAAGACGCAGGATAAAGTGGAATTTCCAACTGGATGCAAGTTTGTCGATCATGGCGACTCCTTGCTGGCTATCAGTGTGTCATGATCTATATTCTTGCCCAACGCGTTTATCATGGCCGCGTAGGAATCCTGCATATCGGCATCAGCAATATAACGGCGCAGGAGTTCGATCTGGCTGTCGAGATTGGCCACGACCACATCCTGACCCGACGCCAGTCCGGTTTTTGTTTTGGCGCGTTTGGCGAATGCCTTTTTGTAGGCGGCGTCTGATGCGGCAGAAGCCGTCGCCCAGTTGCTGCGGGCCGTATTCAGGCGGATTTTTCCGAGATGGATTTGTGCGACGATGGCGGCGTTCAGGGCCGCACGTCTGGCGTCGGCCAGATTTTCTTTTTCTTGTGCGGCGTGGAAACGCGCAGGCAAGGTTAGAACATTCAAAAGATTTTGCACCAGCGACACCGAAAAATCGGTCCATTCATTGTCTTGCAAAAAGCTGTTGCTGTCTTGGTTGTAATTGGCGATCAACTGGCCGCCCGGAAATGTTTTCAGGATTTCATGGTGGATATTCTTGATGGCCACATTTTTTTGCAGCACTTCTTCGCGCATTTCGGGGCGGGCTTTGAGCGCGATCCATTCCTGATCAATCGTTTCGGCGGTCAGGAGCGACTTGATTTCTCCGTCACGGCGCGGCGGTTTTGCAAGGATCAGACGTGTCGATTGGGGGAGAGACAATAGTGTTTTAAGTTCAGTTTCGGACAGGCTTAACGCTGCGCTGGTTTCCTGCAATGCGCGCATGCGGTTTGTCAGCTCCGCGATCTTGTCGCCGCCTTCATCTGTGCCCAGAAGATTCTTTTCAACCGCACTGTTGAGGTTGGCCATCTGTTTACGAGAGGCGGCCAAAATTCCTGCTGTTTGTTTGTATGTCTGTTGATAGGCCCATGCCCGCCAATAGGCCGCATACACATCGCGTTCGATATTCTGAACGACCTTGGTGAATCGTTCTTTCGTGATTCCGGTTTCGTCGCGCATCCGGTCGGCTTCGGCCAGTGCCACGACTGCGTCCATCAAATTCCAGTTTGCTCCGGCTTCGGTTACAAATCTGTGACGATCGGAAGACTGTGATGGCTCTAGTGATTCCAGACCGCTCAATACCGAACGGCTCGACGATGCACCGTCATTCGAGCGTTCTCTCAAAGACCTTGTGTAATTGAGAGACGGCAGGGCTTCGAGTTCCTTGAGCGTGACATTCTTTTGCTGGACCAGAATCTCCATCGCGGCGACGCGAGCATCAAGATTGGCTTCAACCGCGCGGTCCAGAGCCTGCGAGAGTGTTATCTTGACGGTCTGGTTTTCGAATTCTCCCGCATTTCCCTGATCCTGTTTCAACAACGCGTAGTGATCCGCGGATTCCAGAGCAACGGGCGTGTTGGTACAGCCGGTAACCGGAAGCAGAAGTCCCATCAAGGCGATGAACGCCAGGCTTGTTTGCGTTTTCAACATACAGATATGACAAAGGTCAGGGCGACCTGAGTGGTGGACAAAAGAGAATCACGCGAACGCGCATCGTCCAGTATGCCGGAGATGTGGATAAAAGGGAATCCCCTAAATATATTATGGATTTAGGATGTAATCTGACCGCTTTTCTGGCTGAAGGATGCCTGACATTTCATAAACGACTCCTCGTCTACCGATCCTTCTAAAACAAGGATATACTTGCCGTTTGCGTATTTGTCGGCCAACTCGATCAGGTTTTTATTTACGTATTCACACTTAAATCCTTCAGGCCACGTGGAATCGCCGCAGTCCGATGGTTCGGTTGCCAGAAAAATCAGGTCTGGTTTGAATTCCCCGATTTCCGCAAACACCTTCTCCTCCATTATTTTTTCAATATCCTTGCGATGAGCAATTTTGGGAATGGTTACCGATTTATAGTTGTCGGCCGACTCCTCTTCATCTTCCTTGCGCTTTCCGGCGACATTAACCGAGATCAACAAAATTTCCGGCGTTTTGGCGATCAACTCCCTGCTTCCCATGTCCTGATGATCAAGATCAAACTCGACAATGGCGATTTTTCCCGCATTTTTGCTCAGCGCATAATGGGACGCGATGGCCGCATTACCCAATGCGGCAAACCCAGCTTTTTCCTCTTCTCTCTCAACTTCACCCTCGACTTTGGTGATGCACATGGCATGATTCGAAGTTCCGGACAGAACATTATCTACGGCCTGACACGCCATGCATATCCCCTTCAACACGGGGAAAACCGATTTTCTTTTAATCCGCAGATTTTCATCCAGATTTACGAATGCGGCATTTTCATTGATCTGCGATATGACCTTCATCAGTCTAGAAAAACATTCATCATTGGCAACCAGCCATGAAATTTCGTGATCTTGGGATAGAGGATAAATCTGGCTGATCTTGTCCATTCGCCTTTCAAAAATTTCTTCTTGCGATAAGGACTTCTCTTCCTTGTCATGCTTCCCATCGCGCTTCACCTGCGTGATTGTCGAAACTCCATCCATCTGTTGATCTCCCCAAGCTTATTGTTTTTTTTATTGATGGTTTTTTTCAAGTATACGTACTATTGTAACTTATTATTTTACATAAATACAATAAAAAACTATACTAAAGCAGTAAGAGATCATATCCTTTCTTTCGAAAGAAATCTACACAACAAACTCAGAAAGAAACCAGCCAAAGGAACGGGGAATCTATAACCGTGAAAAATCAGCAATCCGGCCTACAAAGAGTCTGATTTTGGACAACATCGCCAAACGGTTGGCGCGGATATCCGGATTATTGTCGTTCACGACCACTTTGTCGAAGAACAAATCGACCTTGTCCCGAACATCGGCCAGACACATCATTGCCCCCTCATATTCTCCCTTTTTGATATGGCTGTCAAATTTCGGGGAGATAGAGACAAGAGCGGAATAAAGGTCTTTTTCTTCCGGAGCAACCAAAGACAATTCGGAAACCTGATCTTTGAGAGAGAGTTTTTCTTTTTTCTCTTCGGTCTCCAGAATATTGATCGCGCGTTTGGCGGCGGCGACAAAATCTTGCCCTTTGTCGGTTTCAAGAAACGCGCCGAGCTGAACAATGCGGGTTTTCATGTCGAGCAAACTCGTACCACTCACCGCTTCAATAATATTGTGCGGATGGCCCTCGCCTTTCATCATCACTTTGAAGCGGTCGAGAATAAAGGATTCCAGATCGTCCGGAACCTTGACACCATAGAGGTCTGCCGATGCTTTGAGCAGATCGGAAAGCTCCAGCGCGATCTTGTTTTCGAGCAGAAGGCGGATCACGCCCAAGGCCGCACGGCGCAAGGCAAACGGGTCTTTGCTTCCTGTGGGCTTTTCGCCAATCGAGAAGAACCCAACGATGGTATCGAGTTTGTCGGCCAGTGCCAGTGCAACCGATACCGGTGCGGTCGGGCATTTGTCGTTGGGTCCAAGCGGGGAATAATGCGTAGAGATCGCGGCGGCAACCGTTTCCCCCTCTCCACTTCTGGCGGCATAATATCCGCCCATAATACCTTGAAGCTCAGGGAATTCGCGTACCATTCCGGTGACGAGATCGGCTTTTGCCAACTTGCCGGCGCGTTCGGCAGCTTTGACATCGGCACCGATCAGACCCGCAATCGTGCCAGCCAAAAATTCCAGACGTTTGGCTTTTTCCGACATCATACCCAGTTTTTCGTGGAAGCGGATTTGTTCCAGACGCGGTGCGTAGGATTCGAGTTTTTGTTTTAAATCCTGATCCCAGAAGAAACGGGCGTCGGAAAGGCGTGCACGCAAAACTTTTTCGTTCCCGTAGATAATGGTTTTGCCGTCGTCGGTCGGTTGCACGTTCGCAAGCGTAATAAAACGGTTGGTCAGTTTCCCGTTTTTATCCAGCACCGAGAAATAGCGTTGGTTTTCACGCATTGAGGTGGTGATAACTTCAGCCGGAATTTCGAGGAAGTGATCTTCAAACGATCCCATGAACGGGACAGGCCATTCGACGAGACCCACGACCTCTTCGAGCAGCTTTTCATCTTCGAGTGCGGTGAAGCCCGCGGCCTTGGCGGTTTCCTGAACATCACTCCATATTTTTTGTTTGCGCGTCGCGCGGTCGAGGATCACCTTGGCCGCGAGCAATTTGGCGCGGTAATCTTCAAAGCTCGACACTTCGAACGATTTGCCGTCGCTCATAAAGCGGTGGCCTTTGGTGGTGTTGCCGAATGCAATGGATTTATCGGCACCGAGTTCAAACAATCCGTTCACAACTTTGCCGTCAAACAGCGCAATGATCCCATGAAGCGGACGAACCCAGCGCACAGTCGAATGGCCCCAGCGCATGGATTTCGGCCACGGCATATTGGCGATTGCCTCCGCAATCAATGCGCCCAGCACGTCAATTGTGGCACCGCCTTTTTTGACCGACTCGAAAAAATAATAGTCTGTTCCCTTGACGTCGCGTTTGGTCAGATCGTTTACGCTTGCGACGCCTGCTTTTTTCAGGAAGCCCGCAATGGCTTGTTCCGGTGCGGTTGTGGCGGGACCTTTGAGTTCCTCGGTTACATCTTCGCGGGCAGAGGGAATGCCGGTGATGTGGAGCGCAATGCGGCGCGGCGTTGAACAGGCTTCGCATTTTTCAAACGCTATGCCGTTGCTTTTTAATCGGTCGGTCACAAGACGCGCAAAATTCTCTTCGGCCGCAACCTGCATCCGGGCGGGGATTTCTTCAGACAAGAGTTCAATCAACAAATCGGACATTTTTATTTTCGTTTCTTTTCAAATCTTTTTATGCGGCAATATTTTCGGACCAGACTTCACAGCAGCCTTTGGCGAGCGTACGGACCTTGGCGATATAGCCCTGACGTTCCAGAACGCTGATGACACCGCGGGAATCCAGCAGGTTAAACGTGTGGGATGCTTTCATGCATTGCTCATACGCGGGCAAGGCCAGTTTTTTATCGAGCAAAAATTTGCAGGAATTTTCGGCAAAGGTGAATTGTTGGAACAATTGATCGGTGTCGGCAAATTCAAAATTGTAAGCCGACATTTGCTGTTCGTTTTTCAGGAAGACCTCGCCGTATTTATAACCGTCGTCGTTGTAAGGAAGATCGTAAACGTTATCGATGTCGAGCACATACATGGCGAGGCGTTCCAATCCGTAGGTCAATTCCAACGAGACTGGCGCGCAATCCAGACCGCCGACTTGTTGGAAATAAGTGTATTGCGAAATTTCCATCCCGTCGCACCAGACTTCCCAGCCGAGGCCCCAAGCGCCCAGCGTCGGGCTTTCCCAATCGTCTTCCACGAAGCGCAGATCGTGTTTCATCGGGTCGATGCCGATGGCCAACAGCGAATTCAGATAGAGGTCTTGTGAATTATCAGGGGACGGTTTCACGATCACCTGAAACTGGTGGTGCATTTGCAGGCGGTTGGGGTTTTCGCCGTAGCGACCGTCGGTTGGGCGGCGGGAGGGTTGAACGTAGGCGACCTTCCAATCCCGAGGACCCAATGTGCGCAGGGTCGTGGCGGGGTTGAACGTGCCCGCGCCCATTTCCATGTCGTAAGGTTGCAGGATCAGGCAGCCTTGTTTGGCCCAATAATCCTGCAATGCCAGAATAAGCCCTTGGAAGGATTTGATTTTTTCCATCGTCTTTATCGTCCGTTTTCCCGAGAATATAGGGACTAGACTTAGCCGAACTGGTCTATAAATTCAACTTCTTAAACGATTTTTCCGTCAACGATGGTGATTATTCTGTCGCAACGCTTGGCGAATTCGGGGTCGTGGGTGACGACCACCACCGAACAGCCGTGGACTTTGACCAGATGGGCGAGCATATCCTGAACCACCTGGCTGGAATGGGTATCGAGATTTCCGGTCGGTTCATCCGCCAGTATCAGGCGCGGGTTGTTGGCCAAAGCGCGGGCCACGGCGACGCGTTGGCGCTGGCCGCCTGACAATTGGCTCGGAAGCTTATGGGCGTGCTCTTCTAACCCCAGTTCAATCAATCGGGAGAGGGCCTGTTCTCTGATTTCTTTATCAGATAACTTTCCGAGCTTTCGCATCGGGATCATAACGTTTTCGAGCGCGGTGAATTCGGGCAGCAGGAAGTGGAACTGGAAGACAAAGCCCATTTGCTCAAGGCGCAGTTCGGCCAGATCGTTCGGGGACAGGTCCGAGATATCCCTGCCGTCGAAAAAGATTTTTCCGGATGTCGGCCGATCCAGCAGGCCCAGCAAATACAGCAGTGACGATTTGCCCGACCCCGATGGTCCGGTGATGGCCACGTACTCGCCTTCCTTAATTTCGACGTTGGCGTCACTTACCAGTGTTACGGGGATCGCTTCTTCATCCAGTCGGCGGGTCAGGTGGTCGGTTTTGAGGAGCATCTCTTACAAGCCTCCACGCAGAATATCGACGGGCTGGACGTGCGAGGCTTTGCGCGCTGGCAAGAACGATGCCATGATTGATGCCAACATGGCGAAAGCAATCGCAATCGCGAATTGTTGCAAATCCCACGAGGTTGGCATCGAGATTTGTTCGCCCGCGCCCGGGGGGCGGAACTTGATTTGCGCCAACCCCTTCATAAAAGCCATCCCCAGCGGTATCCCCGCGAGGTTTCCGGCAATCCCCAACAACACCCCCTGAACCAGAAAAATGATGCGGATATCGCGTGACGGGAAGCCCATTGATTTTAAAATCGCGATATCGCGGTGTTTCTCCATAACGACCGTCGAGATCACGTTATAAATCCCCAGCGCGGCGACGACCAGCACGGCCGAGACCACCGTGTACATGATCTTGTTACGGATCGCCAAAGTACTCATCAGATCCTCAGACATTTCCTGCCACGATTCCGATTTGTATTTGACGACTTTTTCGATTTCGCGGGCGCGGATCAGCGCATTGTTCGGATCGTCGAGTTTAATCAAAATCGAGTTGATGCGGTTCGGTCTGTTAAAAAGGGCCTGCGCACGTTTCAGTGTGATAAAGGCCTGTCGGTTATCGTAACTGCCGCGACCCGTTTTAAAAAGACCAACGATTTTAAACGTCCGAACGCGACCGCCCTGTGCGGAAACCGATATCGTATCATTGAGGGACAAGGACAATTGTCTGGCCAGCCCGACACCGATCAAAACCCCGTCAGCATTTGAGAAAAGCCGTTCCAGACTGCCCTCGACAACATATTGGCGGATGGTCGATACATGATCTATTTCCTCGGGGATCATGCCATTAAACGTGACACCGGTTTCCTGTCCGGCAAAACTAATAATGCCTTGGCCTGTCAGAACCGGTGACGCTTGTACATCCGGCAATGTATTCAGATAGGAGAGTGTTTTCTGATACCCCCTGATGCCGCGTGTTTCCGTTACGGGTTTGACGCCAGAAATCGCCACGGCGCTCTCATCCCCATAAAGCTTTTCAAGCGGCTGGACGCGCGGGTCGCGAAATTCATCCGAGATGGTGATATGCGGAGAATTGTCAATCAGGCGGCGGATAAAATCGTTTTCCGAACCCTGCATGATCGACGAGATCGCGAGGAAAAAGGCAACACCCAAGACAATGCCCGTCAGCGAGACCAAGCTCTGGCGTTTTCTGGCCAGCAAGTGTTTGAGCGCAATAAAAATCAGGAGGCGCATTATTTCACCCGTATACGGTCGCCGTCTTTCAGCGCGGGGTTGAAGGGGCTAACCACCTTATCCCCTTCCCCTATTCCATCCTTGATTTGGGCGGCATCTTTGCCTTCGATGCCCAATGTGACTTTTTGCAATTTGATCTGGCCGTTTTCGACTTTTTGCACTTCACTTTTTCCACCGATGGTTTTCAAAGGCAAAAGGAGCGCGCTGTCGGTTTCCTCAAAGATAATATTGGTTTCGGCGGTCATGCCGATCATCAATGGTGGATCGTTTTCCATGCCGATCCGCACACGGTAAGACCGTGAAACGGAATCTCCCTTGGGCGTGATGGCAATCACCTTACCCTCGAATGTCTGGTCGGGGAAAGCGTCAGCCTGAATCATAACTTTCTGACCGGTTTTGACGTGGACAATATCCTCTTCATCGACTTCGGCGCTAATCCTGAGCGGTGCGTTGTCGGAAGAAAGTGTGAACACCGGATCGCCACTGGCGGTGATAACCTCACCCACTTCCCCGTCGCGACGGATAATGGTGGCGTCCTCGGGAGCGTAGAGCTTCAGATAATCGCGTTGGGCTTCGGCCTGTTTCAGGGCCGCTTGTGCTGTGGCCAGTGCAGCCATGGCCTGATCGTGCGCTTCGGGAGAGATGAATTTGCGTTTGACAAGTTGGTCTTTGCGGTCGAGTTCTTTTTGTGCGAGGTCCACTTGAGCCTGCAACTGTTCGATGGTTGCGGCATAATCGGCATCCTCGAACGTCGCCAGCACATCGCCTTTTTTGACTCTTTGCCCTTCATCGGCCTTCAGCTCCGTCAGGCGCGCCGTCATTTTCGGAGAGAGAGAAATCATCACGGTCGGTTCGACCGTGCCGGTGGCGTAAACGGCATTGATTGCCGGACCACGGTGAAGGGACACGGCTTCGACCGCGCGGGGGACGGCCTTGCCATATCCCCACCAGCTTGCGGCTCCCAACAGAGCCACGCCAACAATCATCCATCCGGTTTTTATATTCATCTTCAAAATCTTATCTTTTATTTCCCCGATATCATAGAACGTATTTCCGGTTTAATATCCCCCGTCCACGACATTTTTTCCGGATATTTGCCTTTTTCCGGCAAGAGTATTAGGTTGGCTTTATTCCAACCCAAGGAGGTTGCTATGCTTCGCTCTCCCCGTATTGCCGCTTTTCTGGTTGCGACGACAACAGGTCTTTTAGGTGCAAATTTTGCTGCGGCCCATGACCGCGGATGGGATCGTTATGGCCGGCACGATCATGATCGCCACCTGACCCATCCTCCACGGCTGGACCGCGGGATTGATCCGCGCGTACTGATGGTTCCCCGCGATTATTACGTTCTGCCACCTCCCCCGCCTGTCTATTATCAAGACTACAGGTATTACGGACCGCCGCCGACATACTACGGGCCAACCGCACCTTTGTGCTTTGAAATCCGCAAAAAAGACTACACGATCCATTATTGTCCTTGATCGCGCTTTTTGGGCTTGCATTTTGCGGGGGGGAGATGTACAAAACCTGTCATCTCCCCTTTATCGTCAGTATCGTCCAAACGCCCCGCGCGTTACGACCTACTGGCCGGACGAAGCGTTGGGGTTTATAAAGATAAGGATTTTATATTATGGCAAAAGTTGCCCCTCTGGAATTTTTGAAGCAGGTCAAGATCGAAGCCAAGAAAGTGATTTGGCCCAACCGTCAGGAAACGGTGTCGAGTACCATTGCGGTCTTCGTCATGGTGGTTATTGCTTCGGTTTTTCTGTTTTTCGCCGATCAGGTGATGGGGTTTGTCGTCCGCCTTATTCTGGGGCTTGGGAACTAGGTTTTTAAAAGAAAAGGGAAGTGAAAATGGCTGCACGTTGGTATGTTTTGCATGTGTATTCCGGTTTTGAAGGCAAGGTCGCCGAGGCGATCCGCGACAAAGCCAAGAAACAAGGTCTTGAGGACCGGATCGAGGATATTCTGATCCCGACCGAAGAAGTCGTTGAAATCAAACGCGGTCAGCGCATTAACTCCGAACAGAAAATCTTCCCGGGCTATGTATTGGCCAAGATGGACCTGTCGGACGATGTCTGGCACATGGTCAAGAACACCCCGAAAGTGACGGGATTCTTGGGCGCGGGCAATAAACCGTCTCCGGTGAGCGAAAAAGAGGCTGCGCGTCTGATGACCCAGCTTAAAGAGGGCATCGAGAAACCGCGTTCGGCGATCACCTTCGACATCGGCGAGAAGGTCAAAGTCATGGAAGGGCCGTTTGCCTCGTTCGAGGGTATGGTCGAAGAGATCGACGACGACAAGGGCAAACTCAAAGTATCCGTGTCGATCTTTGGTCGTGCGACGCCTGTCGAGCTGGAATACGCTCAGGTCGAAAAAGTCGCGTAATTTCATCAATTTTTCCTATATTTTGGCCGATTTCCCTTGCATCAGCAGGGGAAATTCCTTATAAAACCCCCAGTTTGTGGGAGGTTGTCGGTCAAATTCCGCCTTTTTTCGGAGCCAGATCGAGCCGCACCACGCCCCTTCAACTTTTAACAAAGGAAGGTTTGTATCATGGCCAAGAAGATTAAAGGCTATATCAAGCTGCAGGTTGCCGCAGGTAGCGCTAACCCCTCTCCACCGATTGGTCCGGCTTTGGGTCAACACGGTGTCAACATCATGGAATTCTGTAAGGGCTTTAACGCCAAAACTGAATCCATGGAAAAAGGAATGCCGATCCCTGTCGTCATTACCGTTTTCGAAGACCGTTCTTTCACTTTCATTATGAAGACACCTCCGGTGACTTACTTCATCAAGAAAGCTGCGAAGATTCAAAAAGCTTCCCAGACTCCTGGCAAAAACGGTTTCGTTGCGAAAATCACCAAGAAACAGGTCGAAGAAATCGCCAACCAGAAAATGCAAGACCTGAACGCGAATGACGTTGCTGGCGCTATGCTGATGGTTGAAGGTTCTGCCCGTTCCATGGGTATCGAAGTGGTGGAGGGTTAAGATGGCGCTTTCCAAGAAAACCAAAAAAGTAAATGCTCTGGTTGACCGTGCAAAATTCTATACGGTTGAAGATGCTGTTGCGATCCTGATCGAAGCCGCGAAAGAGCGCAAGTTTGCAGAGACCATCGAAATTGCGATGAACCTCGGCGTTGATCCGAAACAAAACGACCAAGTCGTTCGTGGCGTGACTGAGCTTCCACACGGAACCGGTGCGACTGTTCGCGTGGCTGTGTTCGCCAAAGGCCCGAAAGCCGAAGAAGCGAAAAAGGCCGGTGCGGATATCGTTGGTGCTGAAGAGCTCGCTGACGAAGTGGCCAAAGGCGTTATCAATTTCGACCGCTGTATCGCTACTCCGGACATGATGCCTTTGATGGCGAAACTCGGTAAAGTGCTCGGTCCTCGCGGATTGATGCCGAACCCGAAACTCGGAACCGTTACGATGGATGTGGCCAAGGCTGTTGAATCGTCCAAAGGCGGTGCTGTCGAGTTCCGTGCCGAAAAAGCCGGTATCGTTCACGCCCGCGTTGGCAAGGCCACGTTCAATGCCAAACAACTGGCCGAGAACATCCGCTCGTTCGTGGCTGCTATCAACCGTGCGAAACCTGCGGGAGCCAAAGGCGCTTACATCAAGAAAGTGTCGTTGTCGTCCACGATGGGTCCGGGTCTCAAGATCGACCTCGCGAACCTCAACGAAGCTGCGTAATCAGTTTCACTCTACAAAATTCAAAAGCCCCGCAGCAATGTGGGGCTTTTTTCGTTGTGGAATCCATGCGCTGATAATGCTACATCAAAGAGATGCAAAAACTGACCAATCAAGACACCGGATTTTTTGGGGAGTATGGAGGAACGTACTCGCCCGAGGCGTTGATGCCTATTCTCGAGGAGTTGCGCGTTGCGTTCCGGTCTGCCGAGGCCGACCCCGATTTTATGCGCGGGTTTTCAGACGTCATGCGTGATTGGGGCGGGCGACCTACTCCGCTTTATCATGCCGAAAATTTGTCCCGCGAATATGGCGCGTCTATTTATTTGAAGCGCGAAGATCTGATGCATGGTGGGGCGCACAAGACCAATAACGCGGTCGGGCAAGTGTTGCTCGCCAAGCGCATGGGCAAGACGCGGATTATTGCCGAAACGGGCGCGGGGCAGCATGGTGTGGCCACCGCAATGGCGTGTGCGAAATTTAATATGCCCTGCACGGTTTACATGGGCGCGGTGGATGTCGCGCGGCAAGCACCCAATGTCGAGCGGATGAAATTATTGGGTGCGGAAGTTGTTGCGGTCGAGAGCGGTGGAAAGACACTGAAAGATGCGATCAATGACGCCATGCGCGACTGGATTGCGTCGTGCGATACGACCCATTATGTGATCGGCACGGTTGCGGGGCCGCACCCGTTTCCGACGATGGTGAAATTCTTTCAGGAAATCATTGGCCGTGAGGCACGCGAGCAATGTCTCTCGCAGATCGGGCGGTTGCCGGATTATGCACTGGCTTGTGTCGGTGGCGGATCGAACGCCATCGGGTTGTTCAGCGGATTTATAAATGACTCGTCCGTGAAATTGATCGGTGTCGAGCCTGCGGGTCATGGACTTGAAACAGATAAGCACGGCGCGGTTCTTTGTAAAGGGACGGTTGCCGTTCTTCACGGCATGAAAACGCTGGGCCTTCAGGATGAAGACGGACAGATTTTTGAAACTCATTCGATTTCTGCGGGGCTTGATTATCCATTGATCGGGCCGGAACATGCCTATTTGCGCGACTCAGGCCGCGCGTCTTATGTTGCGGTAACAGACGATGATGCGGTACGGGCGTTTCATATTCTTTCAAAACATGAAGGAATTATTCCGGCACTTGAGTCTTCGCACGCTATTTCCTATGCGTTAAAACTGGCTCAGGAAAAACCGGGTTCAACCATTCTGGTCAATCTGTCGGGCCGTGGGGACAAGGACCTTGCTCATGTTCGCTCTTATGTGGAGGAACACAATGTCACGATATAAATTTATTTCTGACAAAATCGCGGGCGGCGGTCATATTTATATGCCTTATGTGTTGCTCGGTTATCCCGATCTTGAAACATCTTTTGCCGTTGCGAAAACATTGATCGAAAGCGGCGTTCACGGTCTTGAAATAGGTTTTCCGTTTCGTGATCCTGCGGCAGACGGCCCGGTGATTGAAAAGGCCGGAAACATCGCGATTGATAACGGGTTTAAGGTGAATGACGGTTTTGCACTCATTAAAAAAATCCGTGCGTTGTCGAATGATATTCCGCTCACTCTGATGCTTTATTATAATATGGTGTTGGCGCGTGGCATTGATAAATTCTTTGCCGACTGTAAAGACGCAGGGGTTGATGGCGTTCTGATCCCCGATATGCCACCCGAACGCGCGGATACGGTTCTGGATGCTGCCCGTGCCAATGATGTTGATCTTGTTTTTATTGCCGCGCCCACCACCACTGCGGAACGGATGGATTTGATTGCGTCTGTTGCGGGCGGGTTTATTTATGTGGTTACGCGGATGGGCATTACGGGCACAAGCGAACATTATTCCGATAAACTCGCGGCGCTTTTCTCTCTTATCAAATCCAAAACCGACCTTCCGGCGATTGCGGGCTTTGGGGTTTCGACGCCTGAACAGGCGCAAAAAATGATTGCGGCGGGGGCTGACGGGGTTATCACAGGATCGAAAATCGTTGAAATGACGACCCAAAACCCGGACCTGATTTCTATTCACACCCAAGATATGGTCAAAGCGGTTAAAGGCTAGAAATCCGCCTGTTTTTCGCCTATCTTACCCCTATGCCGATCAGACATTTACCCGATCATTTGGTCAACCAGATCGCCGCCGGTGAGGTGGTCGAGCGTCCTGCGGCTGCCGTCAAGGAACTTGTCGAAAATTCGATTGATGCAGGGGCAACGCGCATTGAGGTTGATCTGAGCGACGGCGGTAAAGACTTGATGATTGTTCGTGACAATGGATGCGGGATGGGGCGCGAAGATTTGATCGCGTCGCTTGACCGTCATGCAACATCGAAACTCCCCGACGACGATTTATGGGCCATTCATTATCTGGGGTTTCGCGGCGAGGCGTTGCCGTCGATTGCCTCGGTTTCCAGACTCAAAATTTCCACCCGTGTGCGGGGAAGCGACGCTTTCGAGATAGAAGTTGTTGACGGTGTTAAATCTTCCGTTCGACCTTCTTCCCAGATGGAAGGAACATCGGTCGAAGTTCGCGATCTGTTTTATTCCACACCTGCACGGTTAAAGTTTCTCAAAACATCGGCCACGGAATATGCGGCGGTCAAGGAGATGCTCCAGCGTCTGGCGATGGTCAATCCATTGGTTGCATTTCGTTTGACGCATAACGGTTTCGTGTCTTTTCATTATCCGGTTTTAACCGATGACGCCTTCGCACAAACCGAGGCGCGGATGCGCGATATTATGGGGGCGGACTTTATTGGCAACTCCCTGATCCTTGATGCAGAACGCGGTGGCGTTCGTTTGACGGGGCGGATAGCGCGGCCCACACACAATGTCGGGACGGCGGTAAAACAGTTTCTCTTCGTCAATGGTCGCGCGGTGCGGGACAAACAGCTTCTGGGTGCGGTGCGGGCCGGATTTATGGATGTGTTGGCCAAGGACCGTTATCCGGTTGTGGCGCTCTTTCTTGATGTTCCCGCCGAACAGGTTGATGTCAACGTCCATCCGGCCAAAGCCGAGGTGAGGTTTCAAGATGCGGCGCTGATCCGCGGGTTGATTGTGAGCGGTATTCGTCATGCGCTCCACGCGCAAGATGTGAAACCTGTGACGTCTTTGACAGATCATTTGATGAAACGGATGGAAAGTCCTGTTCAAAATTCTTTTTCGCCGCGTGCTTATCTGACTCCCTATTCCTCCCCTTCACCGTCTTATTCCGGCGTACTGGCCGAACATGTTTATAATGCGTATGCCCCACAATCTTCTATGGAATTTGCGCCGTCCGCACGGTTCGACGCCCCGCTGGAAGAGGAAGTTGTTTCCCATCCGTTGGGGTCGGCACGGGCGCAAATCCATGAAAACTACATCATTGCGCAAACCGAAACGGGAATGGTGATTGTCGATCAGCATGCGGCGCATGAACGGTTGACCTATGAACGCTTTAAGTCTCAAGTGGCGGAAAACGGCATTGAAAGTCAGGCTTTTCTGACGCCTGAAATCGTATCTATGGATGATACGGATTGCGCGCGGTTGCTGGAGCAATCCGAGCTGTTTTCAAAGTCGGGGCTTGAGATCGAGGCGTTTGGCGCGGGTGCGGTGGCTGTGCGGGCGGTTCCCGCGTTGCTTGCGGGACGTGTATCGTTGCCGGAGCTTTTACAAAGTCTTGCGGATGATCTGCGCGATCATGACAAAGCGACGGGATTGGAAGAGAAACTCAATGAAGTTCTTTCGACCATGGCGTGTCACGGGTCGGTGCGGTCTGGGCGGCGATTGACCGTGCCGGAAATGAATGCGCTGCTCCGCGATATGGAGCAAACACCGATGTCTGGACAATGCAACCATGGGCGGCCGACCTTTGTTGCGCTATCTTTGGCCGACATTGAAAAACTTTTCGGAAGGACGTGAAGATGACCGATAAAAACAAGAATTATATTCTCTACATTTCCTTGCTGATCGGGGTGGTGTCGGGGTGCATGCCGCATATGACGATGCAAACCGTTTCGGCGGTGGTGGTTTTTGTGGCGCTGATTCTGGCTTATTTTATCCGCTCGCGAGAAGAAGAGGATCATCTGGTCTGGCATCATGCGACTTTTGTGATCCGTACCATCTGGATTTGGTCGTTGTTTATTGTGATCGGGATGGTCGGCGCGGGATTTACCGTGCAAATGACCGCGGATATGAGCGCCATCGATGCCTTGACGGCACGGATTATGGAGGGAATGGTCCCTAGCGAGTATGATATTGAGGCGTCCACACAGGCCTATCTCAATACCAATTACAATCTGATCCTGACGACAACAATTGCGTGGCTGGCTCCGGCGCAGGTGTACGCGCTGTGGCGGGTGTATAAGGGATTGTCGCGGGCCAAGGACGGTTACCGCGTGCAGAATCTACGCGGCTGGTTTTAAGTTTCTGCTTCTTTACAGCCCCAACCTCTTGACATAATTATTTTTCAGTTGTAGTTTGGGGATAGCGGAAAGAAGAATTAAAATGGACACAGATCCTTACACTTTTTCATACAATATAGTCAGTGGCAGATCGGATTGTGGAATGACCAGCGACGGAATCCGGTGGCTTAGAGATAAATATAATCAATCGACCCAAAGAAATGATAAACAGAGTATGGATGCCGTTCGGGAGGTGTTGTCACACTTTGTTTCGCCTGAATCCTATCCGTGGATCAAGCCTTAACCGCTGCGGCCCTAGAAATTTCAGATTGGTTTAGAATTTCCCGCGTTTCGGCGCAGTCTTTCTCGATTTGCGCGATGAGTGCATCAAGCGTCATGAATTTTTCTTCGTTGCGGATTTTTTTAACCGGCTTGATAGTCAGTTTTTTGCCGTACAAATCGCCACTGAAATCCAGAATATGCGCTTCGACCAGTGCTATTTTCACTTCGAACATCGGGCGGATACCGATATTGGTGGCGGCCATGTGCCATTCACTTTCGCCCTCGATCTTCACTTCTGCCGCATAAACACCATAGGACGGATGAATCGTTTCATTTAACGGCACGTTAGCGGTCGGGTAGCCCAGCTCGCGGCCACGTTGATCGCCTCTTTGCACTGTTCCTTCGATCATCCAGTCCCAACCCAGAAGTTTGTTGGCTTCCTCGAGCAGTCCGGACTGGATCAGACCGCGGATGCGCGTGGCCGAAATTACACCGTGCTGCGGATCGGTTTTCAGTTTGATGGCATGGGTTTCAAATCCCGAAACGCGCAATGTCTCGATATTCCCCGAACGGTTGTGTCCGAAATGGAAATCATCCCCCACCACAATAGCAGCAGGGACCAGTTTTCCACGCAGAATTTCCTGAACGAACCCGCCCGCCGATTGCTCGGCGGCTTCCCATGTAAATGGCAAAACAAAAACGTAATCTATATTTTCCTGTTCGAAGCGTTCAAGTTTGACATCTTGTGGCGTGATGCGGAACGGCGGGTCGTCGGGCCGGAACAGGCGGCGCGGGTGCGGTTCGATGGTGAGAACGGCTAATTTCTTGCCTTTCTCATCCGCTATCTTTCGTGCTTCGGATAACAAATAGGAATGGCCCAGATGGACAGCATCGAAATTGCCGATCACCAACACAGTGTCTTGCGGCAGTTGCACGGACGGGTCATTCAAATCAAAAACAATCATAGGGTTTCTTACACCAGCTGCGGGATCAGGACAAGAATGCACGCACCAGATCCTCTTCTTTTACACCGGAGCAGGCAAAATTGGTCTTATCTTTCAAATGGCTTTGCATCAGGCCGATATATTCTTCCTGCTCCATCTCATAAAGGCCGAACTGGTCGAGATGCGGATTACGGAACTGGGCATCAAGTAGCGTAAATCCTGCGCTGTCCAGTCTTGCGCACAAATGCACCAATGCAATTTTACTAGCATCCGTTTCGGTCGAGAACATACTCTCGCCGCAAAAGGTTCCGCCCAATTCCAGTCCGTAAAGGCCGCCAACCAACTCCCCGCGCTTCCAGCATTCGATGGAATGGGCGATGTTTTTTTTGTTGAGTTCGGTGAACAGTCCAATAATGCCGTCATTGATCCATGTATCGGTTCGGGCAACGGCGCATGCTTCGATCACTTGTGCGAAGGCCGTGTCGATTTTGACTTCGAACGGAGATCTTAGAATTTTCCGTTTCAGGCGTTTGGGAATATGAAGGTTTTTAATCGGTAGGAGCGCGCGCTTAAACGGTTCGAAAATCGAAAATTCCGGATCACTCCGTGATTTCGCCATCGGGAAACAGCCCAGCCGGTAGATCTGGATCAGGTCATCTGTTGAGAGACTGCCCAGATCGCCTTGCATCAGCTCTCATTCTTTTTGGCCAGTTTTTTCTCAAGCCAGTGGATGTTGTAGTCGCCCGAAACAAATTCCGGTTGTTCCAAAATCCACGCGTGAAGCGGCAACGTGGTTTTGACGCCATCAACCACAGTTTCGTGAATGGCGCGTTTCATGCGGGCCATGCATTCTTCGCGGTTGCGACCGTGGACGATCAGTTTGCCAATCATCGAGTCGTAATAGGGTGGAATGCGGTAGCCGTTATAGGCCGCACTGTCGAAACGCACCCCCAAACCGCCTGCGGCGTGGAATGTCTTGATTTCGCCCGGGGATGGAATAAACGTGTCTGGGTCCTCGGCGTTGATGCGAACTTCCATGGCGTGACCGCGAAATTTGATGATGTCCTTGTTGATCGTCAAAGGTTCGCCGGCCGCAACGCGGATTTGTTCAGCAATCAGATCAATACCAGTCAGCATTTCGGTGACGGGGTGCTCCACCTGAATCCGTGTGTTCATTTCCATGAAGAAGAACTGGCCGTTTTCCCAGAGGAACTCGATGGTGCCGGCCCCGATATAACCCATTTCATGGATCATGTTGGCGGCCAAATTACCGATTTCGGCGCGACCTTCTTCACTTAGAGCCGGAGACGGCGCTTCTTCAATCACTTTTTGGTGACGGCGCTGGGTCGAGCAATCGCGTTCGCCCAAATGGATGGCGTTGCCGTGCTTGTCACCGAAAATCTGGATTTCGATGTGACGCGGTTTTTCGAGATATTTCTCCATATACACCGTGTCGTCGCCAAAGTTCGCTTTAGCTTCGGAGCGCGCGGTTTTGTATTGTTCGACAAACTCGCCTTCATGACGGACGACTTTCATGCCGCGCCCACCGCCGCCTGATGCAGCCTTGATAAGAATTGGGAAGCCCATGTCTTTGGCCATCTCAAGACCTGATTCGGCGTCTTCCACAGCGCCGGGGGAGCCGGGAATGACGGGAAGGCCCAGTTTCTGGGCTGTCTGTTTGGCCGAAACCTTGTCGCCCATCAGGTCGATATGTTCCGGTTTCGGGCCAATGAAGGTGAAGCCGTGTTCTTCGACCATGCGGGCGAATTGCGCGTTTTCCGAGAGAAAGCCATAGCCCGGGTGAATCGCATCCGCCCCCGTCAGGGTTGCGGCGCTCAAGATCTGATGGATATTCAGATAAGAATCTTTCGATTGCGGCGGGCCGATACATACGCTTTCATCGGCCAGACGGACTGCCATCGCATTGGCATCGGCAGTGGAGTGAACGGCGACCGTTTCAATCCCCATCTCTTTACACGCCCGATGGATACGAAGGGCAATTTCACCACGGTTGGCGATCAGGACTTTTTTGAACATAGTTTCTCACCGGCCTATTCGAGGACCACAAGAACTTCGCCGAATTCAACGGGTTGACCGTTTTCGACCAGAATTTGCGTCACAGTTCCCGATTTCGGCGCCTTGATCGGGTTCATGACTTTCATGGCTTCGATAATCACGAGCGTGTCGCCTTCCTTGACGGTCGAGCCTTTGCTGATAAACGCGGAGGCTCCGGGCTCGGGCGACATATAGGCGGTTCCCACCATCGGCGAGGTGACGGCGCCCGGATGATTGGCGGCCACTTGTGACGGGGCGGCCAAACTTGCAGCCTGTGGAATGGTCGGGTCGGACGGCATCATCGCATGCGCATTCGGAGCTGCATGGACATGAGCCGGAGCTGCGGCAGCCGGATTTCCCTTACCGACACGGATCATTTTCTCGCCTTCAGCGACTTCGATTTCGGTCAGGCCGGTTTCTTCCAACAATTCGGCCAGCTGACGAATGGCATCTGCATCGATTTTCATACGCACAATCTTTCTTTTACTTATTATGGCAATTTATGCCGTTTTGTTCGAGCACCTGATTACCTAAATTCAGGCTAAAAGTCAAAGCAAGAGGTTTTTAGCCCCTGTCAATTTTCCCCAACCTCTCGGCAATCGCCTCAATTCCCATAATGTACCCACGGGCGCCATGGCCGAGAAAATGGGCAAAGGCCAGCGGCTCTATATAAGAAAAGTGGCGAAACGGCTCGCGTTCCTTGGGGTTTGAAATATGGACCTCGGCAATGGGGGTATCGTCCAGAAGTTTCAGGGCATCGTGAATGGCCAGCGAAGTGTGGGTATAGGCCCCCGCATTAATGACTACCCCTGCGACTTTTCCCCGCGCTTCCTGAATCCAGTCGACCAGTACGCCTTCATGGTTCGACTGGCGGAAATCAATGGCAATCCCCAAACGCTCTCCGGCTTCACGGCACATGGTTTCGATATCCGGGAGGGTGGTATGGCCGTAAATTTCCGGCTCCCTAACTCCCAGCATATTGAGGTTGGGTCCGCTCAAGACCAATATCAGCGGGGATGACATGTGCACCCTCCTCCGCAGCCTTGAAACTCTTCTTCATTGTCTTCTTCATCGCCCGCGAAGATTCCGTTGGTCACCAGATGTGATTCCAGATCGGACGGCGTTGTAAAATGAATGGCTTCGATCCCCAGATTGCGGGCAGCCTGAACATTGTCGAGACGGTCGTCAATAAAAACCGTCTCACGCGGATTGAGGTTAAAGCGGTCCAAGAGCAATTTATAGATGGCCGGATCGGGTTTGGCGATTTTTTCGACGCCGGATAAAATCACGCCGTCAAACAAACCGAAAAATGGACAGATTTCTTTTCTGACGAGGTCGAACCCTTCCTGACTTCCCCAATTGCTGAGCGCGTAAAGCGGGAAGCCCTTGCGTTTGATTTCCATCAGAATATCGACGCTTTCGTGAATGGGGCCTGCGAACATGTCAATCCATTTCGTGCGGTAGAGTTCGATCCAGTCTTCCTTTTCAGGAAACTTGGCGACAAGTTCGGCTTTGGCCTCTTCCCACGGGCGGCCAAGATCAAGCGAGTGGTTCCAGTCGAACGTGCAGACATTTGTCAGGAAATGTTCAATTTCCCGTTCGTCGTCACAGATGGTGCGGTAGATATAGCGGGGGTTCCAGTCTACCAGAACCCCGCCAATGTCGAACACGACGGTTTTAATCATGATGGTCCATATGGTTCATTTTATGATCCATCTTTTCCATGCGGGATACCACCGGAACATCGACATGTTGTTTTTCACCGGAAGCAAAATCAACATCAATGCCGATGGTCGATCCGGCTTTGAGCGGTTCTTTCAACCCCATCAGCATGAAATGGTACGATCCTGATTCCAGAACCAGTTTTCCACCGGCCGGAATTTCAAGCCCGTCTTCGACTTTGCGCATTTTCATGATGCCATTGTCGTCTTTCATTTCATGGATCTCAACGTGGTCGCATACCGGAGAGGTGGCCCCGACCAATTTTTCCGCTACGTCTCCTGTATTCTCGATGGTCATGCCGGACATGCCGACCTGCATTCCTTCCGCCGTCTCATAAGATTTGGGCGACGAGATTTTGATTTCGGCATGGGCCGCTCCAAATGCGAAAATCGAGGCTGCAAAAGCCATCAGAGCCAGTTTCGTTTTCATGATTATTTCTCGCTTTCTTTTGTTTGACGTTCTATTGCGTCGGCGAACTTCATGCGCAATCCGTTGACGCTTTTCATGCCCTCTTCATCAGGCTGGTAGCGGTAACCTCCGATTATCAGGGAGGGAACCCCCATCAATCCGGAATTGGCTACGTATTCTTCGTTGGTGGCAACAGCATCGGCAATCTCTTTGCTGTTTGCGGCTTCTTCGGCTTTGGCGACATCAATACCGATTGACGCCGCAATCGTTTTGGCGGTTTCCAGATCAGGCAAGGCGGAAAGAGACATCAGACGCGAATGGAGTTCGGTCATCTTGCCTTGCGCGGCGGTCGCCAGAACAAAGTTTGCAATCGGTTTCGAAAGATCATCCACCCAGCCAACGGGGCGGATGATCACCTTGACTTCCGGTTCATCGCGCAACGCTTCTTCAAGCGTTGCGTTCATGACCGGACAATAATGGCAGCGATAATCGACAAACTCGACAACTGTCAGCGTTCCTTGCGGATTCCCTGTCACTTGTCCTGCCACATCAAGCGACGCCTCGCGGACAGCGGCGCGGGCCGTATAAGTCGCATAGGTGACAAGCCCCGCATACGCCAGAAGCAAAAACCCCAGCGAAATCAGAACAACTTTCAGAAATATCTTTGCCGGACGATTCATGGCTGCCCCAACTCTTATTTCGCTTTCTTGCGTTCGTCGGAGATGATGGCTTTGAAGCCTTCATATTCAACAAAGCCGCGGAGAATTTCTTCACCAATGATGAATGCCGGCGTACCGGTGATCTGGAGCTTTTGCGCAGCGGCGCGGTTGGCAGCCAGCTCTGCCGTTATATCTTCACCTTCGGCGTCTTTTTTCAGCTTCTCGACATCCAGACCAGCCGTTTGGGCGATTTCAGACATGGTTTCTTCGGTTTTCGGGGCCGTGCTTTCCATCATGGCCTGATGGAACTCCCAGTATTTACCTTGTTTATTGGAGGCCAAAGCCCATTTCGCCGCGGTTTCGGATTGAGGAGACAGGATCGGGAGATCAATAAAGACCACGCGAACATTTTTATCCGACTCGACCGTTTTCTTCACCGCATCCAGAGCGCGTTTGCAATAGCCGCAATTATAATCGAAGAATTCAACAACAGTCATATCGCCTTTCGGATTTCCGATCTGGGGCAGCTTGTCGTTTTTATAGAAGAAATCGGACATATCCTTGAGGGCTGCTTTGGCAGCTTCTTCTTGCTTTTGAGCTTCCTTGGCGTGCATCTGGTTGACCGAGTCGATCAGCACTTCGGGATTTTTCATGATGAAATCGCGGACGAAATCCTCCAACGCTCCTTTTTGTTCGGGCGTGAACGGCTCAGCCTTGGCGTGAAGCGGGGCAGCCAGAACGGTCATGGCGATAGCCGACATGAGGATTTTTTTGAATGATGTCACGGTGATTTCTCCTTTGGTGTTATGGGCGGCAGTCTAACGCGTTTTGTCCACGTCTCCAACCGCATTTATGATGTCTCCGGCGCGCAAGGCTTCAGGGCTTCCTTTGGGCAGCTGTTTCAAGGCGGACTCAGCCATTTGCGCGGCTTCCTTTTTCCGTCCCTGCATCAGGGCTTCTTCGGCCAGATAGACTCGGGCCTGAGGCTCCTTGCCCATTTTGCCGTAGGCGGTGGCCAGAAGGCGTTTGATTTTCGAGGTACGCGGTTCATCCTGTTCGGCGCGTTTCAACTGGTCGATGGCTTTTTGAAGCGCGGCCGGATTTTTGCCCGAGGATTCAATCAGGCTTCCGGCGTAAGCCATACGGATGAGGCCCGCATCGGGAAGGAGCGTCACGGCCTTGTCGTAATATTTGACGGATTCGGCGATCCGCCCGAAATCGAAAAGCATCTGGCCTTTGAGTTCCTGAAAATACGGGTTGTTCGGTTCTTTTTTAATCAGCCCGTCCGTGAGGTTCAAAGCCTGATCCACCTGATTCATCCGGTAGGCGGCAATGGCGCGGGCATATTGGGCGGCAATCGACGTATCCGACGATGGGTAAAGATAAAGGACCTGTTGCGGGGTGATAAAGCCGATCAGTTTGGCTTTGACCCGCGCATATTGGTCGTTCCATGCGGCGGGCAGCGCTTTGCCTTTCAGACCGGAATTATCGACCTTGTTTTCAAGATTTTCGACACGGTCGCGAGAGAGCGGGTGAGTCCGCACATATTGCGATTGCTGGGACGTGGTCAGCAATTCTTCGGACGATAGCTTATCCAGAAAACTCGGCAAGCCTTCGGGATCGAGGCCCGCGCCTGTCATGAAACGAAAACCGGCTTGGTCGGCACTCGCTTCCTGAACGCGGCTGTGGGAGAGATATCTGTTCATCGCTTGTCCCTGACCGATGCTGATTCCTGCCGCTGCGGCGCTGCTGTCACCGGTGGCGACGGCCGCACCAATTCCTACCAGCGCGCCGATCATGGCTTCGAAGGATGCGTTCTTGGCGACTTCGCCAGTTCTCGTCAAATGCCCGCCTGCAATGTGCCCCAATTCGTGGGCGATGACGCCAATCACTTCGTCGGCGCTTTCGGTTTTCTGGATCAGGCCACTATAGATAAAGATATTCGCACCGCCCGCGACAAAGGCGTTCACGTCGGAGCTTTGAACCAGAATGATTTTGATCTGGTCGGGGCTCATGCCCGCTGAGCGGACCACATCCGCTGTCCATTCGCGGAGGTCGTGTTCGATTTCCTCGTCACGGATAATGCTCTGGCCCATTTGTTGGGCCTGAACCGGTGTTCCGCCCAGCAGAAAAGCGGCAACACCCACCGCCGTGATGATCTTGCGTAGATTTCCGGTCATCTTTTATCCTTTAATCATTCAAACAGTAATGTGGTGGGATTCCCCCCGTTTGCCAAGGGGGATTCTTGGATGACCGGATAATTGGAAAAAGTTGTCATCCTCAGCCCTCGTGAAAACGGGGGCGAAGGATCTCCCTTATCTTTTGATCCTTATCCGTGTGTATCTGTGGTTTCTTTTAAGGGGGATTCTTCGGCTTCGCTTCAGAATTACAAGAAGTTTCCGCTCGCTCTCATCCCCTTGACTTATTATGAATATATTCCCATACTGGGGAGATGAACGACACTCTTTATTACTATGGTCACTTCTTTGTAACAGACTGGCTTGATGTCCTCTGGGTTTTTCTGGCTCCGCTTCTGGTTCATAAGGGCCAGCGGCTCAAGGCCGTCGCTTTTATGCTCTTGTGCATGATTACCCTGCGGCTTCAGGTCGAGATTATCCAATCGACCGGATTTCAAAACGGGTTTACGGGATTGATTGACTGGAGCCTAATGACCCGCGGTTTTATCGTTTACGGGTTCTTCAGCGCGCTTTACTTGCTTTTGTCCTATTTTTCCCCCTATACGCGGGGGCCGATTTACCTCGCCGCGTCACTTTCCATCTTTTTCATGGCTTTTACCGTGTCATTTATTGTACTGATCTTCTGACATGAAAAAGATCAAAACCGCCAAAGGACGCAAGACGTCATCGACCCGCTGGCTAGAGCGCCAGCTCAACGACCCTTATGTGGCCAAAGCCCAAAAGGAAGGGTATCGCTCGCGCGCGGCCTATAAACTTCTGGAAATGGATGAACAGTACCATATCCTCAAGCCCGGGATGGCGGTCGTTGATCTTGGCGCGGCCCCCGGCGGATGGTGTCAGGTGGCTCTTCAAAAAGGGTGTAAAAAACTTGTGGCGATTGACCTGCTACCTGTCGATGATATGGGGGGGATGATCTTTCTCCAGCAGGATTTTATGGATGACGATGCGCCGCAGAAACTCAAAGACGCTCTCGGCGGTTTGGCCGATGTGGTGATGAGCGATATGGCCCACAACACCACCGGACACCGGAACACCGACCATCTTAAAATTATGGCGTTGGTCGAGGCGGGGTATGATTTTGCGTGCGAGATTTTAAAACAGGACGGATCGTTTCTGGCTAAGACCTTTCAGGGCGGGGCGGAATCCGAGCTTTTGGCGCGAATAAAGATTGATTTCAAAACGGTTCGTCATGTTAAGCCGCCCGCGTCGCGCTCTGACTCCTCTGAAAAATACTTGTTGGCCACAGGGTTTCGCGGCACGCAAAACGAATCGTAGCGGAATCTTTCTTTTGCGATTTTTCCCGATAAAAAACAACCCCACATCGTGTGTGGGGTTGTTCAGGGGAAACCAATAATTATTCCGGTTAGGCCGATTTCTTGTGATATTCGCCGTTGAACGCATCTTCGGCGAAGGCATCTTCCCAGTTGCCCTGAGTCGAGGCTTTCGAATATTCCGTCGCGCGGTTTTCGAAGAAGTTGACGTGCTCGGCACCGTTCAACATTTCATCCATCCACGGCAGAGGGTTTTTCTCGAGACCGAAAATAGGCTCCAGATCCAGCTGTTGCAGGCGGCGGTCGATAATATAGCGGATATATTGCTTGACCTCACTTGGTTCCAGCCCCTCGACGCCTCCTTGTTCGAAGGCAAGGTCGATGAAGGCATCTTCGATCTCGACGGTACGTTTGGCCACATCGGTCAGCTCGGACCGGAGTTGTTCCGTCCAGATATCAGGGTTTTCGGCGATAAAGGTTTTGAAGAGTTTGATCATCGACAGGCAGTGAAGCGTTTCATCCCTCACCGACCAGGTGATGATCTGGCCCATGCCCTTCATTTTGTTAAAGCGCGGGAAGTTCATCAGAATCGCGAAAGAAGCAAACAACTGCACTCCTTCGGTGAAGGCGCCGAACATCGCCATGGTTTTTGCGATATCGTGGCGGGATTTCATACTCGCGCTTTGGAGGAAATCGTACTTGTCCTTCATCTCTTTATACTTCATGAAAGCCTGATATTCGATTTCGGGCATCCCCAGCGTGTCGAGCAGGTGCGAGTAGGCGGCGATGTGGACCGTCTCCATATTCGCGAAGGCGCCTAACATCATCTGGACTTCGACAGGGCCGAAGACGCGGGAATAGTGTTTCATATAGCAGTTGTTGACCTCGACATCTGCTTGGGTGAAGAAACGGAAGATCTGGGTCATCAGATTCTTTTCAGCCGGTGTAAGCTTGTTCTTCCAGTCATTCACATCTCCTGCCATCGGCACTTCCTCGGGCAACCAGTGGACGCGTTGCTGGGTCAGCCATGCCTCATAACACCACGGGTAGAGAAACGGCTTATAAACGTGACGCTCAACCAGCAGCGGCGAGGTGGCGTGGGTTACGTCGTCGGACAATTCTTCCATACAGCTCGACACAACTCCATTGGCGGCTTGGGACATGGTTTTTGGCTCCTTCATACTCAATTATTGAATTTTTCGATTTTGATTTTGATGTCTCACTCAAGACCGATTCTCATCAGCTGCGCAAGTGTTTTTGACTCGGTTGCCCCAGAAAATTTTGTCGCACACCACTATATGTTGTGCTTCAAATATAAATTTGTCACATTATGTTGATTTTTATACAAACTAGATCAAATTTTACCTAATTATCCTTCTATTAACCTCTCCCCTTGTATAATGGAGATATATAATATTGTTCAAAGTGGCTGAGGCTTGCGCCGGCGGCCTAGAGGAGAGGGACTTCAAAATGATATCACGCTCAATTTTTTCAGCTTTGGGGTTGTTTACGCTTTGTGTGTTAGCGTCCCCGTTGGCTTACGCCGGTGATGACTGGCAAACTGCAATGATGGATCAAATAAACGCCCAGAATGATCAGTGGGTACAAGCGGAGGCTGCAGCTGCTGTTGAGCAAGCCAAGCTTAGCGGGGTTAAAGACTCTCTTGCTCTTGGTAAAGTTTACGATGACGCCGTAACCAAGGCGCAGGACTCTATTGCAGCCCAGATGGAAATTCAGGCATCCCAAAACGTCTCATGGGCTCCTAGTGTCACTCCGGTGACCAACGTGAACGCCCCATCGCAATTGAATGCGGTAGCAAATAATGTTCAAAATCTTCCTACCAATTTGACAAACCAAGCTCAACAGCAAGTTCAGAAAGCCGTTGTCAGCAATGTAAACAACTTGCTCAGCCAAAGCGGGCTTGGGGGGTTGACCATTCCTAAAATTTCGGCGGCACAGCTTTTTGCAAGCTGCGGATCGAAGTATGTGAATGAAACCGGATATTCCGCTTGCGGTCAGGTCGATCTTGGTGATCTTTCCGGACAACTGAGCAAAATAAGCCAGCAAACAGCCCAACTCTCTCTGGCTAATATCCAGAAGACGGCAACATCCTACCTGACACAACAGACGACGTCGTATGTGAACACGACTACGAAATCGTATCTGCTCGGCTACTAGATTCAGCCCCTAATGCGGATTCAAATGACCGGAAGCCTGAAAAGGCTTCCGGATTTTCATGATGACTCTCGGGACCCATAAAAAACCGAATCGGTTCGGGCGATTCTAGGTCCTATTTCCACTCTCCCCCCTCCAAGGACTAGATTCAGGAAAATGAATCCGGCTCTTGGGGCAGAAAAAATAGATGTAATTCTGAAATTTTCGTGCGTTTTTGATTTGTCCCCAGTTCCCACAGGCTGCGACAAAAAAAATAAAAACCTGATTCATAAGGATTTTTTCGGAGAGTCCTTGTGTTCAGGGGAGTCAAACAAACTTGCCAATCCGGATTTTTTGCCCCTAGAATTCTTGTGTCTCGGATACGAGATGTAGTAGGTTATTAGGTGTACATATCACTACAGATTGTGTTTTCTACGCTTTCTGTCCTTCTAAGAAAAACGAAACTTTATTTTAAAAATCGCCCGCGAAAGCACATTGTAAGGGAGACTGGGTTATGTTTGACGTTGCACAAATGGAACGGGGAAACCGGATCACGATTGATAAAAGCCGTGATTCGAAGCTGACGCCGTTCGGGATTGCCACTCTGGTGGACCGTTATTTGCTGCCGGAAGAGGGTCCGCAAGACCTGTTCGCCCGCGTGGCGATGTATTACGGCGATGATTCCGCCCACGCGCAGCGTGTCTATGATTATATCTCGAATCTGTGGTTTATGCCGGCCACTCCGGTTTTGTCCAATGGCGGGACCAATCGCGGCCTGCCGATTTCTTGCTTCCTCAATGAAACCAACGACTCGCTTGAAGATATTGTTTCCTTGTGGAATGAAAACGTCTGGCTGGCCTCTTTGGGCGGCGGGATCGGCTCCTACTGGGGCAATGTGCGTTCCATCGGCGAGAAAGTCGGCCGCAATGGCAAGACCTCCGGTATTGTTCCCTTTATCCGCGTGATGGACTCCCTGACCCTCGCAATTTCCCAAGGGTCTTTGCGCCGCGGGTCTGCGGCCATTTATTTGCCGATCGATCACCCCGAGATTGAAGAATTTATCGAGATCCGCCGTCCGACCGGTGGTGATCCGAACCGTAAGGCGCTCAACCTTCACCACGGTGTTCTGGTTCCCGATGCGTTTATGCACGCGGTGGCCGAAGATGGCGAGTGGGCGTTGCGTTCCCCGAAAGACAAAGCCGTTATCTCCCGCGTCAAGGCGCGTGACCTCTGGATTCGCTTGCTGACTGCGCGGATTGAAACCGGCGAACCGTACATCGTTTATATCGACCATGTGAATGATCGCATTCCGGAACATCACAAAATGGCCGGCCTGAACGTCAAGATGTCGAATTTGTGTTCCGAGATCACTTTGCCGACCGGTCGCGACCATCTGGGCAATGACCGAACCGCTGTTTGCTGTTTGTCTTCGCTCAATCTTGAAACATTTGAAGAATGGCAGGACCATCCGACCTTTATCGAAGACATTATGAGGTTCCTCGATAACGTCTTGTCCGACTTTATCGCGAAGGCTCCCGATTCGATGAAACGCGCCAAATATGCCGCGATGCGCGAGAGATCTGTTGGCCTCGGCGTGATGGGTTTCCACTCGTTCCTGCAATCGAAAATGATTCCGATGGAAGGTGTGATGGCCAAAGTGTGGAACCGCAAAATGTTCCAACACATCAAACGTCAGGCTGATGACGCCTCTGTTAAACTGGCTCACGAGCGCGGTGCTTGTCCTGATGCGGCCGATTACGGAATCATGGAGCGGTTCTCGAACAAGATGGCGATTGCACCAACCGCGTCGATTTCCATTATCTGCGGCGGCGCGTCTCCGGGGGTTGAGCCCACTGCGGCCAATGCCTATACGCACAAGACCTTGTCGGGATCGTTCCCTGTGCGCAATCCATATCTTGAGAAAGTTCTGGCAGAAAAAGGCCAAAACAATGAAGACGTCTGGTCGTCGATCTTTACCAACGAAGGTTCGGTCCAGCATCTCGACTTCCTCACCGACGAAGAGAAAGATGTGTTCAAGACCGCGTTCGAGCTCGACCAACGCTGGTTGATCGAGCATGCCGCCGACCGCACACCGTTTGTCTGTCAGGCGCAGTCGCTCAACGTCTTCCTGCCGGCCAACGTCCATAAACGCGATCTGCACCAAATCCACTGGGATGCGTGGGCAAAGGGCGTTAAATCCCTTTACTACTGCCGTTCGAAATCCATTCAACGGGCCGAGAGTGCCGCAAGCTGGCACCGAACCAAGCAAGCCAACGACAAAGGCCCCGTTCAACTGGAACTGGGTGAAGAGCCGAAGAAGTACGAGGAATGCCTCGCTTGCCAATAGGCCCCGACAAGTTTACTGCGTAACAAACTGAGTAAAAGAACCCCCGCCCGATCAGAACCATCCGGCGGGGGTTTTCTATTCCAGTTTCTCCAGATAGGTGAGCATACGACGACCGATTTCATCCGATGCCGAGACTTTGAGATCGATGCGATCTTCAATCGCTTCTATCACGCCGACATCATAGCGGTCCTGAATAATCACATGAATGGCAGGGTTGGCAGCCTTGGCCGCGTTGATGATTTCCATGGTTTCAAACACATCGGGAATGGCTATGATGATTGCCACCGCTTTTTCAATGGCCGCACTTTCGAGTGTTTGAGGTGATCCGGCGTCGCCGGCGATGGCGTGAATGCCCTGTTTTCTCAGTTTTTCGACCATCTCGCGGTTGCTGTCGATGACCACCAGATCATTGCCGTTGCCGTCGATATGGTCGCAGATATAACTTCCCACACGGCCAGCCCCCACAAGAATGACCGTTCTTTTAAGTTTGTGGACTTCCGATTTTTTAAGGCTCGCCAATCCGTCCTTGCGCCCCTTATTGGCCCACGCGAACCATGACGGGTGTTTCTTCGACAATTCGTCCACCGCATAGGAAATGACGAACGCCATCGGGTTGAACAGGATCGAGAGAATGGCTGCCGCCAGAATGACGTCGCGACCTTCGGGCGGCAACAATCCGTATGACAGACCGAGCGTTGCCAGAATGAAAGAAAATTCGCCGATCTGGGCCATTCCGGCAGAGACCAGCATCCCCGTTTTCATCGAATATTTGAACCAGATCACGATCAGAAAGGCGGCCACCGATTTGGCGACGACAATCATCAAAACACAAAAAGCCACGATAAACGGATGGCTGATGATGATTGCCGGATCGAACAACATGCCGACCGAAACAAAGAACAGCACAGCAAATGCATCCTGAAACGGCAAAGCGCGATCGGCCACTTCGCGAGACAAATCCGACTCCTTGATCATCATGCCGGAAAAAAACGCCCCCAGCGCCAAGGATACGCCAAAAATCTTTCCGGCGGCAAAGGCGACACCCACTGCGACCGCGATTACCGCCAAAGTAAAGAGTTCACGGGAGCGGCTCGACGCCGCAAGCCCCAGCAGCAAGGGAAAAACCTTCTTGCCGATCACCAGCATAAAGGCAATGAACAAAACGATCTTGAGGGAGGCCAGACCCAGTGCCGATGCGGCGCTCCATAATGGCCAATCTTCCGTTTCACTTTGCATCTCAATAGTTGCCAGAACCGGAACCAGAACAAGCGCCAGAACCATCACCAGATCCTGAACAATCAGCCAACCGATGGAGATTTTTCCGGTGATGGTGTCGAGCAAATGGTGATCTTCCAGTGCACGGGTCATCACCACCGTACTGGCCACCGAGCAGGTTAACCCGAAAATCAGGCCCGCCCCCAGTGTCCATCCCCACAACGTCGCGGCGGCCGCCCCGATTGCGATTGAAACCGCCATTTGCGCCAAGGCGCCAGAGATGGCGATTTTCCTGACCTCAAGCAAATCCTTAATCGAGAAGTGAAGACCCACGCCGAACATCAGAAGGACAATTCCAACCTCGGAAAGCTCATCGGCAATTTTCTGGTCGGCAACAAATCCGGGGGTGTGCGGTCCAATCAGAATTCCGGCAAACAAATAGCCGATCAGCGGCGACATGCGCAATTTGGTGGCGATCAGGCCGCAAATAAACGCCATGGTCAGACCAAACGCAAGGGTCGTTACCAGCGGCATTTCATAGGAGGTCATATCTGACTCCTGATAGGGTTGTCATAGGTTTGAATGCGCAGAAAGGGGAGATGATCCCCTTCCTGTCAGTATACCCGTTTTTGTTACCTGTGGTACAGGGTTTTTGCCTTTATTACCTTACAACAGCAAGCTTGGCAGCGGTGGTGCTGGCCACCATCCCTGCAAAGGTATAGCGCACGTTGGCGATAAATTGCTGACCGCTGATCGATTTGCTTTTATCCGGTGCGAGGTCGCCTGTCAGGTCCCACGTCTTGAGGCCTGCCTGAATGGTCGTGACCACGGCTTGTTTGAGTTTATTCGCAAGCTCAACGCCATCTGTCTGGCCGTTCAGTTCCGCTTTGTGGCGGATGGCTTCGGCATAGGCAAAAATATGCGCGGTGGGGTTGGCCAACAACAATCCTTTTTCATGCCATGCGGCCTCCAGATCCGGGGCCGTTCCGTGCGGCGGATCGGCGAGCAGCGTTCCATCGGCAGAGACAAGCGTTGAATCCATAAGGCCCAGAGATTTATGTTCGCCGGCCACTTGGTCGGAGACCACGTCGCCGTCATAGTTTTTAAGGGCGACGATCATATTATTGAGTTTCCCTTGCGGGATTTTCGAGACGACCGAGTCGATCAATTGCACTTTGTCGGCAAATGTAAGACCTGCGGCTTCGAATTTCTCGGCGTAGCTTTCTTTGAAGATTTTATTGAAGATGTCGATAAAGCGGCCATCGTACACGGGGTTGATCGTATCTTTGGCGGCAAAGATCACGGATTTGCTATTCGAGAGGGCTTGTTGAAATACCGCATGGGCGTAATCGCGGATCGAATGATCGGTTTCGGTGGTGAGCATCATCACGCCTGCATCAACCTTGCGATCTTCGACCAGCGTTTCAGTTGTCCCGTCTTCGCCTTCGAAAGTGACCTTGACTTTGCCCTTGCCCGAAATTGCGACGTTCGGCGCACCGTAAATGCCGCCCACAGCTTGACGCGCGATGGTCACATCATGCATCAGGGGCGCGTATTTTCCGATCCCTTCGATTTCAATCGTGTTGCGCATAATAGCCGCGCCATTGATCGCGCGGCGGATAATACCGTTGGGCGAATCCCATTTTTTGGAGAGACCCATTTGTTTGGTTTCTTCCATCGTCGGGGTGATGGTCGGTCCCTTGACGGCGGCTTTATGTTCTTTCAAATCGGCAATGGCCGCGTTCAGGGCTTCGTCGTTCGTTTTATTGCGTGCCTGCAAGGAGATATCGTGGACTTTCCAGTCGATCTCGAAAAACGGCGCGATCAGTTGCTCGCGAATTTCCTTCGACATGTGCGGCCAGACGCCGTCCCCTGTCATATCGACAATCGACCCATTGATTTTATATGCGGACATCGGAAAGCTCCCCAAGCGTGGTGTTAAAGACTATTATTCCACAGTGCAGTATCGCGGGGAAAGATTAACAATTTGCTGATATAACGGGTTGGTTTTTAAATATTTCCGTCTATGATTTAACTATGAAAAAGAAAACGCATTTTCTGTTATTCGGGGTGTGCCTGCTGATTGCGGCGTGGCTGTCTTTCGGGCGCGGGAACGGAGTTTCAGCTTCGGTTTTGCCAGAAACGCCGCTGACCGGTCCGGTGGTGGTTGAGTTGTTTACTTCACAAGGATGTTCGTCGTGTCCTCCGGCGGACGAGTATTTACATCAGCTTTCCACGCGCGCGCATGTCATTGCTCTATCGTGTCATGTGACCTATTGGGACAGATTGGGGTGGGATGACACGCTTGGCCGCGATTTTTGCGGTGAACGGCAAGGCTCCTACAGTACGGCCCAAGGGCGCGGTGGCGGGGTATTTACGCCCGAGATGGTGGTCAACGGTGTTAAAAGCGTGATCGGCAACAAGAGCTGGATGATCGTCAATGCCTTGAAGGTTCAGGACGGGCGGGTCAAGCCCATTTCGATTGTGAAGGAAGATGACGGCAGTTTCCGTGTGGCTTTGCCTGCTCATAATATCGCACAAAATCACCCGACGCGTATTGTGGCATTTTTTTACAGGCCGGATGAAACCGTTCCCATCGGGCGCGGCGAGAATTCTGGGCAAACTTTGACCTATGTACGACCTGTCCTATCCATGTCGACTCTTCTCGGCCATTGGGACGGGCAAAACAAAACCCTCTCTATTAAAAAGAGCAATATTCCCGACGACGCGGCAGGATTCGCCGTCATCGTCCAGCGCGGCGAAAACGCCGATGGCGCGATTATCGAAGCGGGAGAAATCAGGTTTAGAAATTAAAACCCAGAGATTTGTATCTGAGATAAAGTTCGGCGGTCAGGCGGGCGTCAATTAAAGCTCCGTGATGAATGTTACGAGACGATCTGTCTATTCCGAATCTATCCAGCATGTCATTCAGACTGTTATGTTCAGGATCAATTTTTCTGGCAAGCGTTTTCATATTTATCCAGCGCGCGTGGTCGATCGGTGTACGACGCGATCTTTCAAATTCCTTTTCCATGAATTTTTCATCCACCGATTGAGGCCCACCTTGATAGAGCCAGCAATGATGCGCAATAGGGGAATCGCCGATAAATTTCTTTATATCATCAATCTGCAACGGGAATATGAGGTGTTGTTCCAGAAACTCTTGCGTGAGGCCGTGAAGTTTCTGATTTTCCGGAGGAATTGGCCGCCCATGAGGATGAAAGAACCATTCTTTCTCTTCGCCTATCCGTGCCTTGTCGAATACTTCTACCAAGCCCAGCGCGATTATTTTCGCTCCGCTCTCCAGATCCAGATCTGTCATTTCAGCATCGAGAACGACAACGCGCATTTACGATTCCGTCCGATAGTTCGGGGCTTCTCTTGTGATGGTCACGTCGTGGACATGGGATTCGCGGTAGCCTGCGCCCGTCATACGGATAAATTCAGCGCGTTGCTGCATCTCGGGGATCGTCGGGCATCCGGTATAGCCCATCGAAGCGCGCAGGCCACCAACCATCTGATGCACAACGGGAACGATGGAGCCTTTATACGGTACGCGACCTTCGATCCCTTCGGGAACGAGTTTGTTGGTTTCCGATACTTTGCCTTGGAAATAGCGGTCAGCCGATCCTTCGACCATTGCGCCGACCGAGCCCATGCCGCGATAGGATTTGTAAGAGCGGCCTTGGTAGAGGATCACTTCGCCTGGTGCTTCGTCAGTTCCGGCGAAGACGCCGCCCATCATGGCGCAATTTGCTCCGGCGGCAATGGCTTTGGCGAGGTCGCCCGAATATTTGATTCCGCCATCGGCAATCACGGGGATGCCCGCTTTCATGGCCACTTCAGCAGCGTTCATGATGGCAGTGAGTTGAGGAACACCGACCCCAGCGACCACGCGCGTCGTGCAGATCGACCCTGGGCCAATGCCGACTTTCACAGCGTCAGCGCCTGCGTCAATCAGGGCTCCAGCTGCATCGCCTGTCGCAATATTGCCCGCGATGATTTGCATTCTATCGCCGCATTCTTTCTTAATACGAGCGACCATATCAAGGACGCCTTTCGAATGGCCGTGGGCGGTATCAACAACAACTACATCCAATTCGGCGTCACACAAGGCCAAGGCGCGTTCATAGCCGTTGACCTCACCTGTGCCGACGGCTGCGCCCGTGCGCAAGCGGCCTCTCTCGTCTTTGCTGGCCAGCGGATAGTTTTGCGATTTTTCGATGTCTTTGACGGTAATTAGGCCAGTACATTTGCCGTCTTTGTCCACGACCAGCAATTTTTCGATGCGGTATTTGTGGAGCAATTTTCTGGCTTCGTCCTTGTCCGCGCCGCCCACGACCGTAATCAGGTTTTCAGACGTCATCAATTCGCGCACCGACTGGTCGGGGTTTTCGGCAAAACGCACGTCACGGTGGGTGAGGATACCGGCCAGTTTGCCGTTTTCTTCAATCACAGGCAAACCGGACACTTTGAAACGCCCCATGATTTCCAACGCATGGGCCAGCGTATCGTGGGGATAGACGGTGATGGGGTTGACGACCATGCCTGATTCATAGCGTTTCACACGACGGACTTCTTCGGCTTGGGCGTCGATGCTCATATTGCGGTGGATGATGCCCAATGCGCCTTGTTGGGCCATCGCAATCGCCATCGGGGATTCGGTTACGGTGTCCATCGCGGCAGAAAGCAACGGGACGTTGAGCGCGATCGTTTTGGTGAGGTTTGTGGCCGTATTGACTTCGGTGGGTTGGACACTGGACGCGGCGGGCAATAACAGCACGTCGTCGAACGTCAAACCTTCTTTGATTTTGTCTTGATGAAAAGCCATGGCGCAAACCCCTTTATATGTGTCGTGTGGAACCGGATTTGCAGGGTACTTATAAGGGTTTTCGCTCCAATGTAAAGAAAAATCTCACCTTTTACCTTCCTTACTCCCTCCCCCTTGAGGGGGGAGGGTCAAGGTGGGGGTGGGCCTAAAAGACACGAACGGACCACAGCACCATTTTCGAGCCTTGGGAGATCAGCAGAACGTCCGGTCCGACCTGCACGTACCGTGTGCCGCGCGGGGCGGGGCGCAGACGCCCCAGCGCATGGCGCGAGACCGGCTCGCATTTCACAAAATACGGCAGCGGGCGACCGATTTTATAGGGCTGTGGCGCGTAATGATAATTACGGTAGGCATTGTTCCAGTTGTACTGGTGGGTGTGGGTGTATCGGTGCGTGTCATAGCGGTACGGGCCGTCATTGTAACGATAACGGTTGTCGTGGCGGCCATTATCGGCAAAGGCAGCGGGTGAGGCCAGAACCATGACCGCCGCGAGTGTGGCGAATGCAAGTGTGGCGCGTTTTATCAAAGATGTGTGAGCGTGTGTTGTCATAGTTTCCTCCGTTTTTAGCAACGTTTCGCCTGTTAAACGGAGGCTGTTCGGGTTTTCCCCCTCTTGACATTCCCTCCCCTCTGTCATCCCCGCGCAGGCGGGGATCCAGTTTTCTAAAACGCGAAGACTTCCGCGGGGCCGTCATTCCCCGAATCCTGAAAGGATTCTAGGGGAATCCATGTCCATTTTCTGGATCGCCCTAGAGTTTTTTTAAAACTCGGGCGATGACGCCAAAAAACAAATCACCCGCCTAAAGCGGGGGATGCAGGAAAATCAATTATCTTACCCCAATTGATTTATCAAAAAATTATAGACGGAAATAACGTATTCTCGCCAAATCCATCCCACAATAACAACAATTCCGAGAATAACATACCCTGCGGTTTTTTGAATTGTCTGTTCTTTCAAACTTTCGACAAATTTCTTTTTATAAGATGTGCGCGACTCATGTTTATTTAGAGTCATAGCTATATGCTGATCTAAATAGTGACTCATGATGATAATCTCAGAAGTGATGTCCTTTCTATCTATTTTCTCAGGAAATCCCTTTCCAAGCATTCTTTGATCTGCATCTGCCATTTCGCTATATATTCTTGCATACATTCCGCGCATATGGTTGGAAAGCGTGTCTAATTCCAATCTGATATTAAGTTTATTTTTTTCTGACTCTTCAGCGACTAACCTGATTAACCGCTCTGTGGAATCTTCTAAAAATGGCTCGATATATCTTCCCCAAAATACCTCTCTTGGACTCCCTTCAAATCCAACCCCAGACCATGAACAAATTTTTCCTTCAAAAGTTGTTATGTGACCTTTCCCGCTTGCAAAGTGCATAACCCAAGAGGTAATTTTTTGGAGAATACTTCTCTTTTCTTCATCAACTCTTTTCTGAATTAGAGGAAGGAGTACTGGTTGATCCGCCATGTTTTATGCCCTTTCCATCCCCTACTCCCATTCAATCGTGCCCGGGGGTTTGCTGGTGATGTCGTAGACGACGCGGTTGATGCCGCGGACTTCGTTGATGATGCGGTTCGCGACCCGCCCCAAAAACGCATGATCGTAGGGGAAATAGTCCGCCGTCATGCCGTCGGTGGATGTCACCGCGCGGAGCGCGCAGACATGATCATACGTTCTATCGTCGCCCATCACGCCCACGGTCTTGACGGGGAGGAGGACGGCGAAGGCTTGCCAGATTGTATCGTACAAACCTGCGTTTTTGATTTCCTCGATATAAATCTTGTCGGCGTTCCGCAGTATTTCCAGTTTTTCACGCGTGATGTCACCCGGAATACGGATGGCGAGGCCCGGGCCGGGGAACGGGTGGCGGCGGATAAAGTCTTCGTTCATGCCAAGCTCGCGGCCCAATGCGCGGACTTCGTCCTTGAACAATTCGCGCAGTGGTTCGACCAATTTCATGTTCATGCGTTCGGGCAGGCCGCCCACATTGTGGTGTGATTTAATCGTGACCGACGGGCCGCCGATGAACGAAACAGATTCGATCACATCGGGGTACAAGGTTCCTTGCGCCAAGAAATCCGCGCCGCCGATGCGGTTCGCGCAAGCCTCGAACACTTCGATAAACAATCCGCCGATGATTTTGCGTTTTTGTTCGGGGTCAGTGATGCCTGCGAGCTTGCCCAAAAACAATTCCGACGCGTCTTCGTGGATGAGGGGGATGTTGTAATGATCTTTGAAGAGGCTCACGACTTGTTCGCTCTCTCCTGCGCGCATCATGCCGGTATCGACATAGATGCAGGTCAACTGGTCGCCGATGGCTTCGTGGATCAGGATGGCAGTGACCGAGGAATCCACGCCACCCGAAAGACCGCAGATGACGCGTTTGTCGCCCACTTGTTTGCGGATTTTTTCGATCATTTCCTGACGGAAGGAATTCATCGTCCAGTCGCCTGCGCAGCCGCAAATATTATGTGTGAAGTTTTTAATGAGGGCCGCGCCATGCGGGGTGTGGACGACCTCGGGGTGGAACTGGACGCCGTACATTCTTTTATCGTCGTTGGCGACGGCGGCGCAGGGGGCACCTTCGGAAATCCCCACGATTTTAAAACCGTCGGGGAGTTTGGTCACGCGGTCGCCATGCGACATCCAGACCATTTCCTTACTGCCCTTGTCCCACACGCTGTCAAACAATTTGCACTGTTCGGTAATCTCGACATAGGCGCGACCGAATTCTTTATGGTCCGACCCTTCGACCTTGCCGCCCAATTGTTCGCACATGGTTTGCTGGCCGTAGCAAATGCCCAAAAGTGGCAGGCCCATTTCAAACACAAATTGCGGGGCGCGGGGCGACCCTTCGGCGGTCACGCTCATCGGGCCGCCAGAGAGGATGATGCCTTTCGGGGCGAAGTCTTTGACCTTTTTCTCGTCGGCGTGATTGAACGGCCAGATTTCACAATAAACGCCGCTTTCGCGCACGCGGCGGGCGATCAATTGCGTTACTTGGGAACCGAAATCGAGAATGAGAATGTGGTCGTGGGTCATTGTCGTTTTACCTTTGTTTTGAATGGGTTCTTTTAACCACAGATGCACACGGTTGAACACCCATTTTTGCGGTTTCGGTACACATCAAAGGCAATTCGTGGTAGCATCGCTTCCGTTATGCCCCTGCCCTTTACTCTCTCTTTCGAATTTTTTCCGCCTAAAAACGACATTGGCCGCGAGGCGTTGCTGGCGGCGGCTTCTGCTTTGGTGGCTTTGAAACCCGAATTCGTGACCGTCACCTTCGGCGCGGGCGGGTCAACCAAATCGGGGACCTTCGAGACCGCCCAGATCTTGCAACGGGAGACCGGTCTTAAAGTCGGGGCACACCTCAGTTATTTTGGAATCCCTAAATCCGAGTTGTTCGCTTATGCGGATACATTATGGGAAAATGATATCCGCCATCTGGTGGCGTTGCGGGGGGATATTCCGACGGGACAACATCCGGCCGATTTCAGGGAACCCGATTATTTCGAATATACCAGCGAGTTTGTCGAAGCGTTGCTGGCACGGCATCCGTTTGACATATCTGTTGGGGCGTATCCTGAAAAACATCCTGATGCCCCGTCTTTGGCTGCGGATCTTGTTGCCCTTCAAAAGAAATGTGACGCGGGTGCGGCGCGGGCTATTACCCAGTTCTTTTTTGAAACGCCGACTTTTGCGCATTTTATGGATGAGGTGCGGGCGGCGGGGATTACTACGCCCATCGTCCCCGGTCTTTTACCCGTGAGCGATCTTGCAAAAGTTTGCAGTTTTGCCGAAAAATGTCGAGCACATATTCCGGCAACCCTTAAAGAAATATTTACCGAAGGCGACGATCCTCTTCGGGTTGGCGCGGAGTTTCTGGCGCGACAAATTTCTGAATTGCGTGGAACGGGTGTTACGCATTTTCATTTTTATACGCTTAACAAAGCGGATATGATCTTATCCGCACTCAACCATATCAAAGGACTTTAAAAATGGTACTGGCTACAAATCTGGGTTTTCCACGGATCGGGGTTAAACGCGAACTGAAAAAAGCGACGGAGAGTTACTGGAAGGGCGAGATCGGCGCGGCCGAATTGTTGGAAGCCGGACAGAATATCCGCAAGACCCATTGGATGATGCAAAAGGATGCGGGGCTTGATTTGATCCCGTCGGGCGATTTTTCTTTTTACGATCAGGTTCTGGATATGACCTGTGCGCTTGGCCTTGTTCCAAAGCGTTACCAATGGACTGGCGGAAACGTCGATCTCGACACTTATTTTGCGATGGCACGCGGGGCGCAGAAAAACGGCCTCGACGTTACCGCGATGGAAATGACCAAATGGTTCGATACCAATTATCACTATATCGTGCCGGAATTCGAAAAGGGCATGAAAGCCAAGCTTTCCAGCATGAAATTTTTCGACCAGTTTCAGGAAGCGCTTGATCTGGGTATTCGCACGCGGCCCGTGCTGGTCGGTCCGGTGACGTATGTGGTTCTCGGTAAAAAGAAAGACGACAGCCTGGATGATGCTCAAATTTTTGCCGATATCCTTCCCGTCTATATCGAGATCTTGAACAGGCTGAAAGCCATGGGTGCAACCCATGTCCAGCTTGATGAGCCTATTCTGGTACGTGATTTGTGGGAAGGGGCAGATCAGGATTTCGAACGTGGCTACACAGAATTGCGCAAAGCGGTTCCCGATCTCAATATCATGGTGGCGACATATTTCGATTCGCTGCGTGATAATCTCGACATTGCCTGCACCTTGCCTGTGGATGCGTTACACATTGATTTGAAACGCGGGGCGGATCAACTAGATGCTGTTCTAAAACATTTTCCGGCGGACAAGATTCTTTCCCTTGGACTGGTTGACGGGCGCAACGTGTGGAAAAACAATTTGAGAGCGGCCCTCGGGATTGCTCAAAAAGTCAGTGACAAACTCGGGAATGACAAAGTCTGGATCGCTCCCAGCTGTTCGATGATGCATGCGCCGATTGACCTCGATCATGAAACCAAGCTAGATAGCCAGCTCAGGAGTTGGATGGCGTTCGGCAAACAGAAACTCGCCGAAATTGCGGCCATTGCCAAGGGTGTCAATGAAGGTGAAGAGGCGATTGCCGATTTGCTGGCGGCCAGCGACGCCGTCGTTTCCGACCGCGCCACGTCGCCGCGCATTCATGACGCGGAAGTTAAATCGCGTATGGCACATTTGAAACCGGAAATGTTCGAACGTAAATCCGATTTTGCGGAGCGCCGTCTGGCCCAGCATGCCGCTCTGGGGCTTCCTGTATTTCCGACGACCTCTATCGGGTCGTTCCCGCAGACTGCCGAAATCCGTACCGCTCGTGCGTCCTTCAAGAAAGGCGAATTGAGTGCCGTCGATTATGAATCGGCAATGAAACGCGAGATCGAACAGGTTGTCCGTTTTCAGGAGAAACTTGATATGGATGTTTTGGTTCATGGCGAGCCGGAGCGTAACGATATGGTCGAATATTTCGGCGAACAGTTGCAGGGATATTGTTTCTCGCAAAACGGATGGGTTCAATCTTATGGGTCGCGCTACGTCAAGCCGCCGATTATTTTCGGGGATGTGTCTCGTCCGAAACCGATGACCGTCGAGTGGTCGGTGTATGCGCAGTCGTTGACAGACCGTCCGATGAAGGGAATGCTCACAGGGCCGATTACAATGCTGTTCTGGTCGTTCGTGCGCGATGACCAGCCACGGTCGGAAACCTGTAAACAAATCGCATTGGCCATTCGTGATGAAGTGCATGATCTCGAAGCGGCGGGCATTAAAGTCATCCAGATTGATGAACCCGCGATCCGCGAGGGGTTGCCACTGCGCAAGGCCGACTGGGACGATTACCTCAACTGGGCGGTCGATGCGTTCCGTCTGTCGTCTTCCAGTGTTGCGGACTCAACGCAAATTCACACCCATATGTGTTATTCGGAATTTAACGACATCATCAATTCTATTGCCGAACTGGATGCCGACGCGATTTCAATCGAAACCAGCCGGTCGCAAATGGAGTTACTTGAGGCCTTTATTGAATATAATTATCCCAACGAAATCGGGCCAGGTGTCTATGACATTCACTCGCCGCGTATTCCGACACAGGATGAAATGGTCAAATTGCTTGAAAAGGCGGCGACCGTTCTCGACCCGTCGCAGATCTGGGTCAATCCCGATTGCGGTTTGAAAACCCGTCGGTGGGAAGAAGTCGAACCCGCTCTGGAGCATATGGTGGCAGCTGCCAAGACCATGCGCGGACGGATTTAGTCCAGTTTTTGCGGGTGTTGAAAATTTTTCCGGATTTTCTTGACTTTCAGAAATCATATGTGAGACCATAAACCTAACGCTGGATTATATGCCACAATATAAAAATTATAATAATTAATATGTGGGTGTGTCAGGTATCTATTTGCCCCCAGCGCGTGAGGAAGTAATGAAGAATGTATATCCCTCTGAACTAGGGTTCACCGGGGTTGCATCGAGAGATGCGGGAATGACCCGGTATGCGCACTGCATACGTGGATTCCTCTGCAAAGATTAAAATCCCAACAATTTAAAAGTTTGACCCAAAAGCGACAGTCAGCTGCCAAAGGCAGTCTGTAAGGGGCTTTTGCGTTTGATCGTTTCGCATGATTTTGTCATGCCGGAATGGAGAAGTTTTGTCTTTTTTTGCCCGTAGGAGGCGCGACATGAAGTACCGAAACCCACTCTAAGGATAACGAACGTAACGTCGTTAGACCCATAACACCCAACTGAAATTTTTAACGGAATTAGCGAGGCGAACGGCGAGACCCTGTTCCTGCCAACGGCCTCTCTATGCCTCGTCACGCGGACACATGGTGTGTTCGCGGCGGGAAAACTTTGCTCACTCACTAACGAAAGAGAAAAAAATGACTAAAAGAGAAACCGCTGCCGCTGCAGCTTTTAAACCGGTCAGCACAGGCGTTGATGAAGTCCTTGAGGCCAGCCGTCAGGTTGTCGCAGGGCGTACAAAAACATCGACCGCCGCACCAAAAGTGGCGACTGCCGAAATTACCGGCAACCCATTCCACAAGATCATGTTCGATCCGTCTATGGGGCTTGAACAAAAACGTGAAGCGATGACGAATGCCCTGACCTTCGACAAATCCTTAACCGAGGAGCAAAACGCCCAGCGCCTTCATTCCTTTGTCGAGTTCAGCGAATGGTTGCAATCCAAACGCAAGGAACTGGCGATTGATATGCTGAAGCTCAATGATTCCGAGGCGTTTGCACAGCTCAAGGAAGTGATCGACGAACTCGGGCAAGGCATTCTGGACTTCAACAAAAAAATCCAGCCTTTCCTGAATATTCTCGATTCCCTGTACAAGATGCAGCTCAAGGGCGTGAAGACTTCAGACATGCTCGGCGAGATCATCAAGGACCGCGAGGAGTTGGAGCGTCTGAACGGCGAACTGGATGGTTATGAACGCGATATGGATGGTTCGGAAAGATCCATTCGCGATTACAACGATATGGTTGCCGAGCTTAAAACCGAGACCAGCTGGTGGTCTTTCGGGACGAAAATCAAACCGTCCGCGCAAGCCGAGATCAACAAGATCGAGCTGCGCGTTGCGGAAGAGCGCGAAAAGATGGGTCGTCTGGCCACAAAAATCCAGGATACCCAGACTGCGATTGATGCACCGAGAGTTACCCAGTTCGAAGGGCTTGAGGACGTCAAATACAACCTGACGACTTTGCTGGATATCAGTTCCGATGCTCACCGCGAGAAACAAAAAGAGCTGAACCAGACGGCTGCCGACTTTGTGACCACGTCCGATCAGCGCGTTGCCGCCGTTCTTAAAAATATCGAGTCGATGAATACGCGAATCGAAGGTGCCGGCAAGAACAGCAGTAAGGTTCTCGGTCTCTACGCGGTCATGAACGACTCGATCAAGGCAGCTATCCGAGCTACTAAATCGGGAATGACCCTGCTGATGGAGGTAAAAGGCTATCCATCAGTAAGTTATAGTGATCCCAATCGCGCACATGAGATAAAAAAGACATCTCCCACCCTTCAGGCCTCTCACTGGTATGCTCATGCGATTCTAAAATGCATGAGACTAAAAACTGAATATCCAGACGCAAAAGTTGCCATCGGAATTCCAAATTTCAAGCGCTACAGGGATCTTTTCGAAGAAACAAAGGGTTCTTTGGAAAAGATTGAAATTCAAGTCTGGAGCCTTAATGAATCAGGGAAGGTAGAAATTTGGTGATTGGCACTCGAACAGAATCTTGCCTAACTGATTTTGCGGCAACAGTGCGGCAATGGAAAAAATTCCTTGAATTTTAGGATTTTTATTTTTCTTGTAAGTCGTTGATTTTATTATGTTTTATTGGTTGTGTATTCAATACTTCGGTTTAAACTCTCTAAAAGATTATCCTAAAAAATCAAATACTTTTGATTTCTCGATAATCTTGTCCCACTCGTAATCCTCCATCGAGGGCACTACAAATGGGTACTTATTTATGTCATCAATCTTTAGGTTACTGAAAGAATTTTCAATATAGAAAAATTTTCCTTTGGCCTCCCTTTCAAATTCGCTAATCCATTTATAATTGGTACTGATAACGGGCATTCGCGCAGCGCAATACTCTAAAACTTTAGTCGATGTCTGAATATTAAAGGGATAGATATCTGGCATAATATTAAGCCCGTACCTGGCCTGGGTAATAGCATCAGGAACGTCTTCATATTTTAATCGTCCAGTGAAATGGATATTGGGTGTCTTCCCGAACATTTCATGAATATCATCTGGGACTGCCCCAACAACCAATAGTCTCGACCCCTTCATGGTGGTTTTGAAATGATCAAGCATTAAGGAGATAATTCTCCCGCGATTAAGACTTCCAGAATACACAAAATCAAATTCAGGATCTGGATTAGAAAACTTCCTAAAAAAATGAGAGCTAACCCCCATATCTCTTAATCGATAATCTGTATTGCCGTTGAATCCCATTCCCTGACGCACTGCCTCGTTTAAGAAAACGCGCATAGATGGGTTTGAGTTGAGCACTCTTTTAATAACATTTTTTACTCTGGGTAGACGCCCGACAGATAAAGAGCCATATTCATGCACAACAAACCGACCATGATGATTCTGTCGGTCAAACCCCATAAATTTCCAAATGACATCAAAGTCACTTTCGGAAAAATTTTCTTTTATTTCTGAAGAATCACAGATTTCAAATAACGGCATTTTTTTCCTAAGATAGGCCATATAGGCACTAATCTCTGGCAAATAGACACCGTCTCTTCGTAAAAAGAGGATTTTTTTCATAGCATTCTACTTTCCTTACGATTCCCTTCCCCCAAATAGGAGAAATCGAGTTGCAGATCTTCAGATAATACAATAAAAACAAATAGCGGAGAAAAATAATGTTTACATATCTTCTTTATGGTTATTGTCTTTTGGGCGTATTTTATGCGATACGCACATCATTTCAATATAAACATCTTGTTTTCTACGAAATTCCAATAATGGGTCTTACAGGATTTGTATTATGGCCTCTGTTAGCGTTGGTTGATGTACACTTTTTATGGAGAGATTTGCAAAATAAAAACTTAAAGAAAAAATTAGGTGAGTAAGCATGGCAATCTTAATTACTGGGGGTGCTGGATATATCGGATCTCACGTCGTCTATGAATTTCTGGACAAGAGATATGATGTGGTTGTTGTCGATAATCTTTCAACGGGTGTTAGAAGCCTATTGCCAAATGACCTTTCATTTTATGAGGGGGATGTTGGGAATCAGGATTTAATGGATCGCGTTTTCTTTGACCATGATATTGACACCGTCCTCCATTTTGCGGGCTCGATCATTGTGCCCGAGTCCGTAGAAAATCCACTAAAATATTATCAGAACAACACCTGTGTCAGTTTAAGCCTATTACAATCTTGCGTAAAATTTAAGGTTAGGAATTTTATTTTTTCATCAACAGCTTCCGTATACGGAAATAATCCTTTACAGTTGATGAAAGAAGAATACTCTCCTCAACCTGAAAATCCTTATGCCGCATCAAAACTGATGACAGAGATGATGATCAAGGATACAGCAAATGCTCATGGGCTCAATTTTGCCATTCTTCGTTATTTCAACGTTGCTGGCGCTGACCCCAAAGGCCGGACAGGACAAGTTAAAGAAAACGCAACCCACCTGATTAAGGTGGCGTGTGAAACGGCTTTGGGAATGCGCTCATCTATGAATATATATGGCACAGATTACGACACCCCCGATGGCACCTGTGTTCGTGACTATATCCATGTCAGTGACCTTGCCAATGCCCATTTGTGCGTTTATGAGCACATGAAAAAGCAGCACGTCAATAAAATTTACAACTGCGGATATGGTAAGGGATACTCAGTTTTAGATGTTATCAAAGTTGTTGAACAAAGCTCAGGCATCACCCTCAATAAGCTTCCGGTTAGTCGTAGGGCCGGAGACCCTGTTGCCTTAGTCGCGGATTCAACTTTACTGACAGTCGAAACTGGGTGGAAGCCAATTTATGATAACTTGGATATCATTGTGCAAACTGCCCTCGGTTGGGAGAAAACGAAAAGCCTTTAATAGCGATACAATTAAGCCCTTCTTTTGCCTGTAGCTCGCTCCGCGTGTTGTCTGATATTTTTCTCGAATGAGAATACGCATCTAAAGATATTCCAAAATATAGAATGATTAGATTTTTCTTCGGACAATAATCTGATATAGATAAGAAAATGTTTAATCCCAATACCTTGATACTTAGCTCCTAGAGAGCGAAAATCGTTGACCCCAATTTTTTGACATGCCAATGCATGATAATATTTCATTCGCTCAACTCTTTTCACGAAATACTCATCTTTCTCCCCCGCAATATCGGATGTCGGAAAATGTGAAATAGAAACATTTGATATGGCCGTGATGGGAATATTATGTTGCTTCAAATTCCAGAAAAAAGCTTCATGCTCTCTGATTTTAAGAGCATCGTCCCAAGGATAATCAAGCAGCGTTTTTGTCCTGGCAAGAAAAAAATTCAAAACAAAATCATATTTTATATGACCTTCAAAATCCTTTCCCCTCTGATAGCTATTAAGATAAAGAATATTATCCTTGACATTCATCATTCCCCTAAATATCAGCTTTTTCTTACCGCAATCAAGAACGTTGCCTGCAACAATATGAAAGCCTGTTGAATCCAGAACATCGATAAAAAATTCAATTTTTGTTTCTTCCGTAAATAGAAAATCATCGTCCAGCAGAAGTACATATGGCGTACTGGCCATACCAACCGCCATATTTCTACCTGCTGACAGCCCTATATCGTATGAAGTGTGTGTGTATTCTGTACCATTATCCCAAGCATAATTTATTGGCCTTTTTGAATCATCAATAATTATAACTCTTAAGTGCGGATAGAATTTCCTAATACTTTTATGCAGACAAATAACTTTTTCTGGGCGCTCAAAAGTTTTTATTATTGCCGTGACCTTCTGTGAAACTTTATCCATGGGCTTTAACAATCCTTCTCTTAAATGACCTAAGAAGAACATACAACGATGGACAATATATATTTATTTGCAATATTATTTTTGAGAAATATGCCTTTAAAACTGGACAAATTGACTTTGCTTGATTAACTGTGAATCCCTTATACGGTGTATATTCCAAATATTTGAAATACTCCATCCGCCGCGGATCAATGCACCCCTCTGCCCAAGGCTTTGGGTGTTGGTTAAAATGTATAATTGCAGGTTTTGATTTTGCATTTAATACGTCCTGCCTTTTGTAGAGTCTGTATTTATCTTTGTATATACCCTCCAAGACAAAGAAAAAACTGTTCCAGTTTAGTGGTAGAGGTTTCCAGTCCCCCTCACACAAAGCATTCAATACATCTTGATCCTGAAACTGAATATAGCGATTATATTGTTGAATATAAGACACAGCATTATCTTCAAAACATTTCTCTCGCATTTTCTTAAGATTTAAAAATAATACGCCCCCGTTGAAATAAGGGCTACCCACTTTCATTCCCAGTGACTCTAGGCGATGAGCGTAAAGCGGTGTAGGCTCTTCTACCGCCTGCAGCATCACATTATCCGCCATGAAAGATTTCCAAACATTCGATATATCCCCACAGACAATTATGTCCGAATCCAAATAAGCGATCCGATCTATATGAGGTAGTAACGATGGAAGTTTTAATCGAAAATAGGTTGCAATACTGTGCCATTCAGTGTGCAGGGGATACCCAGAGAAATCATCCAAAGAAAGTTTTACAAATTCAATTTCTGTGTTTTCATGAAGTCCTATAAGCTTCTTCAGGTTATCAATATGACGCTTCTCTAGATCTTCGTATAAAATATAGATATGAACAGCTATACTGTCATCTACATTCTTTAATAGAGATACGATACTTACAGCCATATGTTGGGCGTAATTATTATCCGAGGCAAAAGCGACCTGAATAGTTTGCATTTAGAACAGTCCTTTAAAATCAACTCTTGTGAGGGCCTTTAGCTTCCCGCCAACACCTGCATTATATAAATTTATCCCCATAGGCTGTAAAATAGAAGTCGCATACTGGAATGCCTTTTCATTATCTGGGCACGGATTAAAACGCCAATCTTTCATACTCTTTTTCTCGACTTCCGAGTCAGGGTAAAAATGCATATTTGAGCCAGAAAAATCATTATCAACACCTATAAAATATATATCCTTAAATCCTGCAAAAACAGCCACCTGTAACATTTGAAGAGCAATTGTATATGTGTGAGCGACAGGTTGGGTTAAATCAAATTGAAAGAAACCTTTGGACATAAATTTTTGCTTACAATGCTCCGTATACATAGAAAATACCGATAAACTTTTAACATCGTTACGATCCCACGGAATTTCTCCAAAAACACAAATGTGCTCTGCAAAATCTGCAGGCACTGCACGCCCATACTCCGCATAGGCACCGATATCGCTTAGACCGTAGAACTCTACGTGACGGAGACTTTTGTCCTTTAATAAGAATCCTCGATTAACAGCCATACAATATTCGTCATTTAAAGGTGTCAAATCCATTTCATTAATAGATGGCCCCCCTCCCACAATAAAGCAGCGTTTCCCAGAATACTGGCCCTGTTTGATAGAAATTTTCTGCTGCACAATACTTTCATAAACAAGTCGAGGGGGCCCATATCTTAATCTCAGATAAAGGCGAATTGCCCATAAAGGCAATCGATTTCTAATGAATTTTTTAATTTCACTTTTCATTGTTTTTCACTGTTAGCCGAGAAGAAATCTGTCAACCATTATCAAAGAATTTCTATTAATGCTTGCTCCGATGAAAAAGCTAAAAACTTATATTTGAAATTAAATTTTCTTTGCGCCTCTTCTAATGCACGATACTCTCCATTTTTCCAATTCGGATACCCAATCAACTCGTCAAATAAAATCAAACATCCACTCTTTATTTTATCTCCTATATTATTAAATACTATTTCTGCCGCTTCATATGTATCACTATCAATATGAATAAGACGGAGATCGTTTTCATCAACAGAGTTAATGAATGGCTGGATTGTGTCCGAAAACCATCCCTTTACCAAGGACACATTCTCGTTCACGATGGGGAGATTTCCATTCTGAGAGTAGGCTCCCTTTGTTGCGTGATGTCCTACCCAATCTTCAGCGAGTCCTTCGAATGAATCAAACCCAAAAAATTTAAATTTGGGGAGGCGCGCAGATATAAAATTAATTGACGTCCCGCCCGCAACACCAAACTCAACACACACACCACCTTCATACCTATCATGAATTTTTTTTGAGACATATGCCCACATATCTTCTTTACTTATAAAAATCATTGAATGTGGAAGAAACTCCTCTACAAAATCAGCCGACTGCTGAGTTGCACGCTCCCATAATACATTGTGGAGGCTCCGTTTCGGGCTTCTTCTTACTCTCCTAGCACCGATATAGGAATCAATATCATCAAGCGAAGATAGAAACTTTCTTAAAATTAACTTTATCAATTTTCTCTCCTTCAAAATATGCAATTCTAAGCTCTAAATATTTTTTTTATTTTTCTTACTTGATTTCGGACATAAGGAAATTTCTGAATAATAATCTCCCTAACATTCTTATATTTTAGGAAATCCAACGCCATTCGTGCCAATCCAATTTCTTTGCTGCGTCTTTCTTGCCAAATCAAATCAGGAACTCTGGTGTATAGCCAGAGTTTAGCTTTTCTGTTGTCATGATATCTTTCGTTATAAAGTACACCTATATCCAGCAAATTAGAGTAAGCTCGTTTATAACTACCAACCATCCTTTCCTCTGAATAATATTTTACCATCCAGTCCCTAGAGAATTGCCCTATTTCCTTACGAAGGCCTCTATTTTCCGCAAGCTCTCTCAAAATATTTTTTGCATCTTGATATCTCACATTGATGAGAGGGCAATCAGTCGTACCAGATAATTGTGACAACACCATTTGAGTTCTAGCATCCATATATGAAAAGGTTGGCTTTCCTAACGCCATACTCTCAAGGGAAGTTGTATGAAATCCACCGGTTACAATATCGTCAATGACAATATCACACTCCCCGCGCATTTTATTACAATCGGCAAAAGGTATATTTTCAACCAATCTGTAATCTAGTTTCCGCTCCCTTTTAAGGCTATCCAGGAAATGAACAACCTCAGGCTTTCCCTTTGTTTCCCAACGCTCTTCATAAGCATGCCTCTTGCTAGATGGGGAAAAAAAGACAACAGGTTTTTCAGCTTGCTCAAGCTTTGGTGAAAGACTCTCTACTTCAACAATCAAAGGAACAGGGCAAGCATTCGGATAATAAGATTCGTGAAACTGGGCGACCACCATCTGAGGTATATTGCTACTAACTATAGAATCAACACTTTGCCCTGCTAAAGAAGAAATTGTCATCGGATTACTATGCCAGTGTATTAGGTGTCGGGCATCTTTTTTCATTGCAGCAAAAAAATCAAACTTAAAGGAATTATCTTTAGATGAAAAATCAAACCAATGGTGAAAATGTAATATATCAGCTTCCCTGATAATATCTTCGCACTCTTCCTTATTCTCATTCCAAAGCAAATCCTCAGGAAAGGTTAATACTCCGTACGCTTTGGCATTTAAGTTAATTGATCGCGCCTGAACATCTGTATATTTGTTCAAAGCATTAACAATTCGAATGGGTGAGCCGGCAAGCGGGGTTGCACTAATATGAACCACTTTCATTTAGCACTCTCTTTTCTAAAATTGGAAAGCGCCAAGAAATAAATATACTTTACAAAGAATCTTGCACTAAAAATATATCCAGTACGAAGTGCCGACTTTTTAAAGTAATCGAGATAAATTTGGGATTTTTCTTTGGGTAAGATTCCTTTACTCGCAATATTATCCGCAATAACTTTCTCAGTGTTAAGGCAAATAAGACGACTTTTTGTTGATGTTAGAGAATTTGTGTGACGCCGGTAAATATATAAATCTTCATCGCAGGTTACGATTTTGAGGCCCTTCCGGTATATACGACTCCAGTATTCATAGTCTTCTGCGCAGAACAAATTCACATTATACTCACCAATAGCTTCATATACTTGGCGCGTATAAAGAAAACACGCCCCCACAACATTCCTAAACAGCATATCCTTTGGATCTGCGGGCGGGCGAACGCATTCAATATTGCCATTCATATCGCCGACACTATAGCCGCAATAAATGAAATCTGCCGATTTTTCCGATAACATATTAACCATTCTTTCAATAGCATTTTCGCGAAACATATTATCATCTGATGTCCATGTCAGAAGCAGTCCTTTAGACACCCTAAACCCCTCATTAAGAGACGCTGGCAATTTTATGTTTTTAGGATTATCAACAATGCGAATACGATTATCTTTTTCAGCATATTCTTTTATCAGCTCAAGCGTCCCATCAGCCGAACAATCATTAACAATGATCAGCTCGATATTCCGATATGTCTGACAAAGGCAGCTTTCAATACTATTTTTTATGTGTTTTTCCCCGTTATAGGTTGGGAGAATAATGGATACCAGCTTAGTTTGCGATGTCATTTTTCTTTCCCAATCTTTAAAACCATTAGGTAACCACCAATTTTCAAGACTCTCGCTATGGCATAAACCAACTCTTTATAACGGGAGTGCTTAAACAAAAAAACGAGAGATGTTTGGGGATCGTACACCTTGTATTCTATCAGTTTAAGGCCCGCCTCTTTAATTTCCCTTTTTAGATGGTAAAGCTTATTCTCATCAGGATAATTCCATTCTCCTTTTGCCTTTAAATACAGATAGGCAAAGCGATAGTACCAGCTAGAATGATTAGGGTACGCGATTACCATTGTCCCGTTATCTTTCATTATTCGAGCATTTTCCTTCAAATGCGCAACACGCCCCTCAAAATCAAGATGCTCTATGACGCCAGAGTTAAAAACCACATCGAATGATTTATCTTCAACTGGTATAGAAAACATATCAGCACAAATTATTTGTACTGGCTGGCCTGCTTTTTCAAAAAGAAGCTTTGCTTTTTCAAGTACAGCTTGCGAATAATCAAGGATTGTCTTCTTAAATTTTCTATTCAAAAGAAGAGTCGTAATTCCTGAAAAGCTTCCTACTTCTATAATTTTATCACCGTCATTACCAATCTTGTTAATATAATCAACAAGATTGACATGCCAGTCTGCAGGGCTACTCATATATGTATTTATATAATAATCAATATTGATTGAATCCGCTTGAGCATCCCATATCTTTTTATCATCCTTACTTTGCATTGATAATATCCTCAACGATTTTATGCGCCGCCTTACCATCTCCGTAGGGGTTTACCCCAGAGGACATATCTTTATAGACAGACTCGTTTGCAATTAAATTCGAGACATAAGAAACGATTTCTTCTTTCTTTCTTCCTACAAGAATAGCCACTCCTGCTTTTACTCCTTCTGGGCGCTCCGTTTTTTCCCTTAAGATCAAGACTGGAATTCCCAACGAAGGCGCCTCTTCTTGTATTCCACCGGAATCTGTCAGTATTAGAAATGACGTCTTCATGATCCAAATAAAATCCACATATCCTAAAGGAGAAATAAGCTCGATATTATTAATACCACTTAATTGAGCGTGGACAATATCATGAACGTTTGGGTTTGGATGCACAGGATATACTATTGTAAAATCTGGATGTTTTTTACTGATCTCTTTTAACGCATCACAGATATCAAGGAGGGTATCTCCGAAACTTTCGCGGCGATGGACTGTCACCAATATAATTTTACGTCCTTCAAATTTCTTAAGTGCTGCCGGTGTTTGCACGCGTGCAGCTGTATAGAGCAAAGCATCAATAACTGTATTTCCAGTTATATTAATTCGAGATTCAGCATACCCTTCATTCAGAAGATTTTCTTTGGCCACAGAGGTTGGCGCCCATAATTTTTCAGCACATACATCTGCCATTAGGCGATTACCTTCTTCTGGGTACGGTGAATAAAGATCATAAGTTCTTAATCCCGCTTCGATATGTCCAAATTTAATTTTGTTGTAATAGGCCGCCATAGATCCCGCAACAACAGAGGTTGTATCACCTTGCGCAATTAACCAATCAGGCTTTTCTTTTTGAATAACATCATTCAAATTAGTAAAAAGATTGGCAAATATTTTAGGAAGCGTCTGGCTTGCATCATCCAAAACGAGCGTATAATCAGAGGATATGTCAAAATTCTCTAGAATACCTGCCAACAAACTTGTGTGCTGACCTGTTACACATACAACTGATCTGACGTCGTCAGATCGTCTTTTTAATTCGCGAATAACTGGAGCCATTTTAATGGCTTCCGGTCGTGTGCCTATTATGGTGAGAACTTTCTTCATTTTGTAGCAACAATTCCAAAAAATACATCATCATCTTTTCCATCATATGGAATTCCAACCTGAATAGAAACTTTAAACCCTAAACTCTCTAATATATTTTTGAATGACTTTTCATCACACCATTGCTCCCACGGGGATAGATTCATGCGCCCACTTCTAGCTAATCTTTTATCTATGATAATCAGCTTCCCTCTATCGGCTACAATACGAGCCAACTCAGATAATGCCTGCTTCATATCTAAAGCGTGCTCTATTGCTTCAATACAAAAAACAAGATCAAACTTCCGATTATATATGGGAAGAGAAAGCAATCCTCCCGGAATTTTTTCTATACCATCTGGTACAAAACCTAATATTTTCTCCGATATATCAATTCCTGTATAGACTCTATCGGGAAAATCATGGGTAAGATTCTTGAGAAATCTTCCCTTTCCACATCCAACATCTGCAATTGTCTCGGCCTTTCCAATATTATCCTTGATAAATATATAGCGCCCGTCTTCCGCAGAAATATAATCTGGGGCAATTGGAATAAAGTCTCTATCAAAGTTAGTTTTAACCTTCAGAAGAAGCGCATCCATAAAATACTTCACAGGCCATGATATTTCGGCTGATGGAAAATAATCTGCGCCTTGACCAACAGAACCATAGAACCCACCTGTTTTTCTTTGGTGAGCTCTGCCTTGTTCAAAAAGCCTATCCCCCATTTCGACCCAACCAATTTTATAATAGGCACAAGCCAATTGAAAAATGGCCGTCGGACATTCAAAGTTTTTCTCTGCGTATGCTGGCGACTTTTTTGTGGCTCCAATGATTTTTGTCATTGGCTCTAATGCCTTAACCGCCAAATCATGCCTATTTAAATCGGCAAAGGCCTCACAAACATAAGCGTAAAAATGAGCAAGTTGGTTAAATTCAAATGGCAAGTCTTCCTTCTGATAGTAATCCAATGCCGCATTGGCACAAATTTTGTAATCTGGCATGTCAAAAATATCCGCCGCATCAACCAGCGGGGACAATGCATATAAATGCACTGTCTCCTTAACCATATCCCCCCAAGCACCTTCATTAGGGGTCTTAATTCGACCCGATGAGAGCTGGCAAGATATAATCCAATTACAGGCATCTAAAATTGATTTTTTTAATTCCGGTGACGGTTTGTATTTATAAAATGAGATCAACCCTTTTAGAATTTGACCTGTGTCAAAAACATATGGAGCCTGACCTCTAGGGTCTGACCATGATCCATCCTTATTTTGCACCGACAACAGCCAAGCAACATATTGTTCAGCAAGGTCCCTCATCCCCCATTCCAGTAGTGTCGGAATATAATACCCACTAACTTCAGGATAAGCATATTTTGATTGATGAGAAATTCGTATTCCTGATTTGGGAAGCGTATTCCTTTCAATCCATTTCTTAGCAATAATGTATGAATCAACAAGGCTCTTGGGCTCATCTTTAACGAGTGCCCTGATCTTATTCATAGGGTGCTTTAGTGTATTGCCAACTTTTCGCCTTAAGTTTTTCATATTTTATTCAACTTGCCCTAAAAGAATTGCACGAACATTATTTATCATTTCATTTTTTTTCTTTTGAAGCGTTTCAGGAGATAGCCTTAAAAAACCATCATCTGAAACGACTGCCCCCGCTGCATCAAAACAATATGAACGCTTAGAGTCATGATAGTACTTAACAGGGCGATTATACATTAGCCCCATAACCGTTCCATGAACCAAGTCTGTATGAATTTCATTGGCATTGGCATATAAACTCATATATTCATGCGGATAATCAGATATAAAATAATTCTCGACGTTTGACTTATAATCAGCATAATAAAACATATGCTCAGCGCGTATGATGGGGCGCGGCCATGGTGAGAACAATGGCGGCTCTTTCATTCTATTGAAAGTGACAACGTCATAGGACTCATTTGAAAATCCGCGAGGATCATATTCGTCGGAGCAGAAAAATCCACAATCTATGCCCGCTCTCACTTCTTTGAAATCATTTTTGTAAAGGTCATAAGCGGTATTATCACGAGAAATGAAGCCTATAGGACGCATAACATTCTGCGCAAACGACAAAAACTTTTGACTTTCTCTTTCTGTGTAATGAAGCCCCCCTGCTCCCAAGAACAAAGTTTTGAGATTCTTATTTTTCTCAAAAAGTGGTTTAACAAAGTACTCACCATCCAAATCAGGGAAATTGTAAGTTGCGAACATTCCACCTAAAACAAAAAGATCAGCTTTCATGTACATCGCAAGGTTTGCTCCATTTGAAATGGAGTTTCCATCTCCATAAAGAGATGGATTCATAAAATTCACACCTGTCATTCTCTTTTTTTTGCGAAGCTCCCTATTATAATACTTCGACATAGGGCTAACATATATAATTTTAGCCTCAGGCATTGCTTTTTTTAGCAAGGACATAGCCCCTATATCAATAAAAGCTTCTCCGACATTGGTTGCACAACAGTTCCCGTAGTAAATAATATTCATTTTATATACTTTCACTTTCCCAATAATGGTTAATTAGTGCTTCGCCAGCCCACTTTCTGTACATGGAGATAGCCTCACCCCTCACACCATCTTTTATAAATAATATTTTATAGTCAGGAACATTAAGCTTTTCTCCCTCTTTAGTTATAAGCTTTATTGTTATGCTATACGTCCCAGATAAGAATGGCATATCGTCTACAAAGCAGGTTACTTGGTTATTTCCTTCTGCTAAATTGACTACACTGTGACTAATGTCTGTGGAAAGAAATGCCTGAATATCACCGGATAATTTCTGAATTACTGCCATAACGACAACATCGCTATGTTTCTTATTTGCCCTAACAATCATTTTCAATTGAAAAGGCTTTCCTTCTATAACCGTGTCAGGCTCATAGTTTCCATCTTGAAAGAACTCTACTCCAGTAAGCTCCAATGTTTCACTTATATGAGATTTACCATCAGTGTTATTTTCTTTGATGCTCTGACAATAACAATCCACCCCAGCCCTAACATCCCCTTCAAATATGACACTGCCTTTCCTCATAACAATTGCCTTATTACACAAACTTTGAACAATATCTGTATTATGAGACACAAATAGGATAGTCCGCCCTTCAGATTTAGATACCGCGTCCATTTTACCAAGGCATTTTTTCTGGAATGCGGCATCCCCCACCGCAAGAACTTCGTCAACAATCAGAATTTCACTATCCAAATGAGCTGCAACCGCAAAACCAAGGCGCATCCTCATCCCAGAAGAATACCGCTTAACTGGAGTATCTAGGAATGTTTCAACACCTGCGAAATCAACAATTTCATCAAACTTGCATCTAATTTCTTTCTGACTCATTCCGAGGATGGAGCCATTCAGAAAAATGTTTTCGCGCCCCGTCAATTCTGGGTGAAATCCTGTTCCAACTTCCAGCAAACTGGCTATCCGTCCGTTCATTGTTACTTTGCCTGCTGTGGGTTCAGTAATACAACTTAACAGTTTCAGCAAGGTTGACTTTCCTGCCCCATTGTGTCCAATGATCGCAAGTTTATCCCCCTGATCCACCTCAAGATTTATATCTTTTAACGCCCAGAATTCCTGCTTTGTTGGAGGAAGAATTCGCTGTGTTGGATGTAGAATTCTTTTTCCTGCAGATTTTACTTTTTCAGAGATAACGTCTCTTAAGGAAACGTAGTTCGATCCAGCCTGACGTTGCTTTTCTATGATGTATTTTTTGCCAAGATTTTCAATGCGAATAGATGCTACCATGTTGGCTTCCTATATTTTATCCGCAAAACTACGTTCCATGCCTCTGAATATTTTTAATCCAGAATACAAAAGAACGATGACAGCCGCTATAGAAGCCCAAAATCCTGGCCAATAGAATTGGACGTTTTCCCCCAAAAGACACCAACGAAAGCCATCTATAACCCCCACCATTGGATTAAGAGAATATAACAGTCGCCATTTTTCAGGCACAACGGATGAAGAAAATCCGACAGGTGAGACGTAAAGACCAAATTGAACGATAAATGGAATAATATAACGAAAGTCCCTAAACGATACATTTAGGGCAGATATAACTAAGCCCGCCCCAATGGCTGTTAAGAGAGAGAGGAAGACAAAAAGAGGAAGAAGAAGAAGTTGGATATGAAAGCCAACGCCCCAAAAAATCATCATGGCTAAAAAAACAACAAATGATATACAAAAATCGACAGCAGAGGTGATAATAGAGCTGATTGGAAGAATAATACGAGGGAAATAAACTTTCGAAATCAACCCTTCGTTACCAATTAAGCTATTACTGCTCTCTTGTAAGGCATTCGAAAACATCTGCCATGGCAGAATAGCAGCAAAAACCAATAACGCATACGGAACATCTCCCTCAGTTGGAAGCCTTGCAATTTTTCCAAAAACAAATGTAAAAACAAGCATCGTCATAACGGGACGCAGGACGCTCCATAATATACCAAAGACTGTTTGCTTATACCGAACTAAAATATCCCTCCACGTCAGAAAAAGAAACAATTCACGAAAGCGCCATAAATCATACCAATAATTTCGATTGGCATGCCCAGCTTCGATAATTGTGCTCATATTTTTTTTGATCATTGTAAGCTCTATTCTTGTCAATAATATGTGGCATTGATAGCATGTAGATATAAAGGCATACATAATATTTTTCAGATATTTCAATAACATCCACATTATTTATACAAGTTCTTGCAACCGCCTTGAAATGAACGCTTTTGAAAGCAGAAAACTCTCGTAAAGAAGAGAGAGAGCCTCTATGAAGAAGGGCTGATTTAACGAACATAAACCTCAGCCTCGCCAATAGATATTCTTATAGCCGCCCCCATTGCGACAAACCTATGTGATTACGAAATTATACAGCATTACAATGTTATATATTGAATAGCATCATAATAGAATCTTGAGTTTATGAAAAACCTGTCATTGCAAAGGATGTGAGCAATGATATCAAAAAATTCTAAAAAATATGCGCGCAATTATTCTCGATAAAATTACGCAACTTAGCAACCAACATAATCTATTTTCCTAACTGCCCCCTTAACAAAGCATAATCCTTGACCGCCATCGGCCAAACAGCGTTTTCTGGTGCAGCTTCAATCTCATCCGCCAGTTTGCGCTGAAATTCTCGGCTATATTCTTTGATAGGTGGACATACCGTAGCAGGGTTAGAACTTGCCCCTGCGCAGGCGGTCAACAAGCTCACCGCGAGTACGGGGAGCATCCAGTGTGGCACGAAGTTGCGCATCTTTTACCTCTATGATTTTCTTGAGTTGATCGTTGCGTTCGGCATTGCGTCCCGCTTGGCGTGCGCCAAGCAGGACAGTTAGAACCGAAAGCCCAGCCACGCCCCATCCGATGAGGCGCAGCATATGGCTGGAAAGCCAGCCTTTCAAAATGGCCAGCATCAGCGCAGGCCTTTCCGATGGTCATCGATACGCGCCCACAGCATCACGCCGATACCGACCAGCGTAACGATCAGCAACGCCCATTTAGCTACCTCCAGATAAGGCGCGATGGCAAGCAGCGTTGTCGTGGCAGGCTCCAGCGTTTCCTGCAGAACTTCAATTGCCCCAGCGCCCAGCGTGCCTGCCGTGGCGACCTGTCCGCCTTTGACCGTACGCGAGGCCTGTAGGCTTTGTTGTTTCGGCTCTACGCCCGCCAACACCAGCGCCTTGGTGATTTCGGCATCGCTGTACGGTTGCTGGCCATTCTCGTGCCGGATGATAGATTCTACCACAGGCTTCAGATGTTCAAAGCGGTGCATATCCAGCGTTTGAAGCGCAGAAAATCCCGTGTTCCGCGCCACCGCCTGAATATACGAGGCGGTGTTATTCTCAATAGCCGGCGCCCAGCGCGTGATAATCCCTTCGATGGTGCAGAGGCCGTGCTTGTCCTGATAGGTGATGAGCAGACGCGCCAGCGCACGAATGCCATAAACGGTAGATTTGAACGTGAAGAATTCACGGTCGGCTTGATCTTTGGCCAGCCCCTGCCAGGGATCGCCATTGCGGCGGATATTGCCAGGGTTGTTGTTGCGGATGCCGCGAGGCTGTTTCGTGGTCATGGTCTTTCTCCTTTGTTGAAATGAAAAAAGCCGCCCGTTGCGGGGCGGCTGAAAAAGCGTGTCTGTGTGTCTGCCTATCGGTGGAATATACCTCCCTTGGCAGCGACACCGGCTACCAGCAAGACCAAAAGCCCGACCGTTACCCAGCGCACCAGCGTTTGCAGGAATGTCCGCTGCATAACTTTGATAGAGCCTGCCAAGTCGCGTAGCGTGCGGATATCATTGGCAGCATCCTCGTCAGCCAGTCCGACTTCTTTCAGGGCTTTTCGTGCGCCACGGCATGCGGCCTGCTCCAGCAGGGTTTCAAATTCGCTACGCGGAATGACAATCATATCCTCCCGCTGCGGTGGTTTTGCAGCAGACATCACTTCTCTCCTTTTAAAGATTTATTGGTCGGCGGTATGGACGAGTGTGTTTTCCACCACCGCCGATATTTCAATGATTTCCCCGCGCGGGCGCACGGCCAGAACCCGCGCCAGCACACCCCAATGCTCACCGACGCCGAAGGAAAAATGCGTGCGCTCTTCTTCCGTACCTGTGTAGGGCGTAAAATCGATTTCCTCCAAAAGCTGGAGCTCATAGGCACTTCCCCCCGCAGAAACCATCCACGGGCCGCTTAAAGAGCCATCCTTCCGGCGTAGCACCACATAATGCGTTCCAGCATCGCCAAAGGTTACAGGTTCGGACAGGGACAGCACGGGGGCGTTATAAGCCAAAATGTCTCCAGCTTCCCCCCAGCGCGGCATGTCATGGGAAATGGCAATCAGGTCGCCATAGGTCGGGATCATTCCTTCAAGCTCGGTGCGGAAGGACACGATGCGCCGACGGTAACGGTTCGCCGCCGCCATATACATGCCCTCACGGATCGCCTGATTTTTATCGGTGCAGCCAAACAGCGACACGCTGGCGGGCTGTTCACCCGCGCTGTCCGGCAGGCTGGCAATGATTTCATCCTGTTTCCAGGTCTTCTGGTTGAAAAATTCAACCTTGACGCTGTCAGCGGTATCTTCGCCAGGCATCACAAAATCAATCTTGAAGCTGCCTTTGACGATATTGCGCGGCGAAAACATGGCCACGGGCAGCGTGCGCGGCTCGTCCCGCACGAAGCGCACCAGCCCGCCCTGCAAAAACGGAATGGCGCGGCCACAGCGTGCGACTTGCGTCAGCGCGTCCCACACGGTCAGTTTGCGGTCGAAAACCCCGTTAAACGTATCACCACGCGCCGTCCAGATCGCATCCAGCGCCACCAGGGCGGAAAGATCAACACGGGCATCAGCCAGTTTTGCGCCGTAATTGGCTTTCAGGATATCGGCCATCGCCCACGCAATCGAACGGGTCGGCTGCAATGCGCCCCAGCCTGTATCAGGATGCCAGACGCTCAATTTACGGGTCACAACACAATTGACCATACGGGAAGAACGCTGCGACAGGTTGTCGGTCGCCCGCATCTTCATGGCCAGCAAGGTGATATTTCCGAAATCGGACTCTCCGACCAGATGCGCTTTCAGGGCGCTCCAGTTGACATCGTTCCCCGCGCGGGCGGAATTGTCCTTGGCATTGGTGCGCAAAAGCTGGACTTCGTATCGCCCCACCGCGACCGGATATTTATAGGTCCTGCGGATGGCCGTGTTGGTGGCCGCCGAATGCGTTTCCGTGGCCAGGGTCGTCCATGCACCCAGCGCATTACCTTCATCGTCAATCTCGCGTGCCTGGACTTCCCACGACACGGCGCGACTGCTTAAACCACCGCTGTCATTGGCGTAATACAGCCCCTTGGGCATGATGATGTCCAGCGCCAGCAGATCTGTCGTGGTTTCGGTCGGATTGGCCACGAACGGGCCGACCCATTCTCCACCATCGGCAATTGCAATCAGTTCCTGCCCAGCGATTTCAGGCGCGGTAACCACATCCGTATCCAGCATCGTGACCGCGCCGCCAGGCGGGATGATCTCATAAACAATCTCCTTGAACGAGGTGATCGGTGTATCCTCGATGTAGATTTGTTCAACATCGTATTCGCCCTGGCCGATGACATGTAGCTGATAGAGATATTGTTCGTTTCCTTCGAATTCCGAATAAGGCGCTGCCCCGAAATCGGGATAGATGATGTGGCGGCCATACACGACAGGGATTGGTTCTCCCAGACGTGCTTGGTTACCTTGCGCCTGAATAGAATAAGTCGGACTGGGCGCGGTCGGGTTATAACTGCTCATGCCGGAGCTGGGCGATGGCGGCGGAATCAAAGCGTTCACCAGCACAGAGCCTGCCAGCGCTACGCCTGCGGTTAGCAACGATACGCCCACCGCACTTGTCACGCCCATGGCCGCCCCCAGCGCCGCACCCGCATAAGGTGCGGCCACCATCACAGCAATACTCAGAACGGCGCGGAAAATCTTCCCGCCACCACCACCGCCCTGCGGTAGGGTGATAAAGGCGATGACCGTTTCCTTTTGCACGATGACCAGCGGCCAGTCCTGGCGCAGGACAGGCTCGCCATCCACGATGCAGATGGTGGGCTTGGAAAATTCTGCAATGCCACGCTCATCCAGCCAGCCGCGAATGCTCTGCCCGATGCGGGGTGTGAAAAGATCGACGTTCTTGTGCAGATGGAACGGGTTATGATGGATGGCGACTTGTGCCATAGATTATTCCTCGATGTGGCGGTAGTAATTCTCGATCTTCCAGCCGGTCATGTTCAGATTGTTCAGGCTTTGAAAAACGACCCCAGCGCCCTGGACGGCGTGCAGGATGCCGCCGCCGTCCACATCCAGCCAAACCCCAACATGGATGGGGTGGCGTGACTGGCGCAACAGCGCGACGTCGCCTTCTTTCGGCGTTGTCACCGTGTGCCAATTTTGCCGTTCGGGATGATCGCGCATGGTGCGGATCAGAGTTTTCATGTCGTTTTCTGCAACGGGAATGAGAGACAAATCGTGGCCGTAAAGCCGTCTTTGCACCGCAACGACCAGCCCCCAGCAATCGTAGGCATCGGGGCCATCCGATGCGACGACCCACGGTTTTCCGATATAATCAAAAGCCCAATGTGTCATCGCGTCAGTCCCGAAAAACGTAAGGCGTTATAGGTTTCAGACGGAAATGCCTTGTTGCCCACATCGAGCATGCGGGCGCGGCCTGTAACCCGTGACGTGTCAGCGCTGACCTCCGTCAGCACCAACGTGAACGGCGGTTCCATCTGTGGCCCTTCCAAATCGTCTGACAGATACGGGCGATAGGTGACCTCAATCTTGCTTTGGCTGTCGGATGCCGCATCCAGGTGCTTGACGATCTCGCGGCTGACGTTATCCAGCGTGATCGAGATTTCCGGCACGGGCGCGGTGTCGATAGGCGGCAATTCAAGATCGAAGCCCATGGCGATAAATGTCACCATCGCCCCTGCGTTCAACGGTGCGCCAGCCTCCAGCCGTGCCGTCAAATCCTGATTATCCCGCACCACCCGAATGGCAATGGGCTGGCCGTCATCATCCAAAAAGGACGGATGGCGTAATTCCAGCGTATGCAGGATGACGACGTCGCTAGGCGCAGAGGCGTAGGCTTCGCGCAGAGCTTCACTGAGCAAGGTATTAGGCATAATTTCTATTGGTACCTAATCATGATTTTTCGATTGATATTTTTGGGACGAGTTTCTACACCACCTGTGCTATCAGAAATCCACGTTCCCTTGGTTGTTCCGGCAGATGCAGCTCCTCCGTTATTAGAGACAACATTTTGTCTCTGCGTTGGGCTAGCGGCACCATTCCAATAATAACTGGTATGGGTATGCTCTTTAACTTCATCTAACTGTGACGATCCAACCTTATCACCACCCACCCGCAAAGCTGCATCCAAATCAATCCCTGCACCATTATCGTGAATACGAATAAACTGTCCTCTAAGGTCAGGAATCCTAAAAGTATTTGTTCCATCACCGCCAGAAAACAGACCTTTTTGCCCCCCTTCCCAGTCAAGGTGTGGGATAACAAGATTATGGGAGTTGGCCCAGTTCCATAACTGAGGATATTGATTACGAGCAAGCTCCTGCCCCTCTTCAAATATCCAATTTTCTGGAGCTGCAGACAACATTGTTATTTTTTCATCACCTATCTGTGATAACAAATTAACAATCTCTGCCTGCATATGAGACAACGTAATTTGACTCAAAAAAGCCAAGCTTCCTAAACTATCCAAAACCTCCTTAACGTTTGTGTCATTATAATGAATATTTTGAGCTAACCCAGAAGCTGATACGCTGGCCTGCTCTGCCCAAAATTGAGCTTGTTGCTCACTAGATTGAGCAGAATTTTTATAAATCTCAGCTTCATTTCGCAATGATATTGTAGATTGCTGAGCTTGTACCGCTACATCACGAGCAGAATCTATTTGAGATAAAATGTCATCAGCACCTTCAATAATTTCATTACGAATATCCTGCAATCTTTTCTGTACAGATGAAATTTCACCACTTTCAACTATCGTAGTAAAATCACTTCCTTGATGAATTATTTCATGAAAAATAAGAGCATCTTGTTCGGCTTGAGAAATTAGAGACTCAAGCCTTTCCTGTAAATTCGGCATAGCCTACTCCTTATAGATTAGAATTTTGATGAATAAAGATGTGTAGTTGTGAAATGCTTGCTTCAAGATTTACAAAATCACTATTGAGCAATATCCCAATTGCCCCTTCATCCAGCACCGGACGTTCACGGATTTCCAGCTCGGACGTGATTTCCCACAGCGTGCCGCCTGCCAGCAACCGTGCGGAAAACTGGCGGGTAAAACGCGCTTCCTGTTCCAGCAGTCCTAACCCGCCCAGCAGGGTAATTGTGAACCAGTTCGCGCCTTCCTTTGCCTGCCAGCGATACCATGCTTCGAAAATGGCATACTGGTCGCGGCGCATGATCCAGCGCACGGAAACCTTGGTCGGCACGTTGGTGAAACGCCGACGCTGGCGGGCAAGCCCAGCTTCCATCTCCGTGCGCAAGATTGCATCTTCCGGCTGGACGGAATAACCCTGTACCGTTGGAAGCGGCAATGTAACTGGCCAAATAATGGTCATTGTTCTATGCTTCTTTTGTTCTTATTTAAGAAAGATTTTCCATGACATACGAAAAACCTCAAAAGCGAAACCCTCACCAACTCACGATCAGGCAGCATGTTTTTCCGCAGTTCTGCATTAAAAGATTCTGTAATACATCCGGTGTTGTTTCTTTCCATGATAAACAGACAGGAATAATTAGCCCTAAAACACCAAAAGATGCTGTCTTCTGTGCCATGCGCACTTGGGATCAGCGTGCGGAATCAGGCTATATGAAAGATGCAGAGGACAAATACGAAACGTTGTCAAAAGCCATTGTAGATGGTGGCATTCAAAAGCTTTCTCCTGAACATCAGAACGAAATCACAGAAATGTTCTCTATTTGGAATTTGAGGCATTATTACCGAAAAAACCCAATACCTGATCAAAAACTTAACGGAGTTTTGGATCAAGAACCTAAATATACAAAGGATCAACAAGAGTGTCTTGAAAAGCATCATATTGGCTTCATCAAAGAGGGAGCCATAGTGCCAGGAAGAGATATTACGGGTGTTCGAATACAACTACATATGTTTGATCTAAAAAAGAGATTTAAAGATGGCAGTTGGGGCATTGTACGCTCTGACAAAGGTGATTTTCTTGTTCCTGATAATTTCAATAAGGGGATTCTTCCTGTGTCCCCTAGAATTTGCTTAGTATTTGAATGTGATAACATGAATATTGACTCCCAAGATGTTGCGCAAATCAATAGGTGGGCAGTTGAATCCAGTACGGACTATTACTTTGCCAAAGATTTATCTGCTTGCCCCATTACCGATAGCTCCCCGCCGCAGGATTGAGGCCGTAGCGACGCTCCAGCGTTCCCGCCAGACCTTCGCCGCGCCCGATATTCCGCGCCATTTTTGTTTCGACTTCCTCGATCATAATGCTGAGATCAAGGTTTCCAGAGTTGTCACGGCGCACGGTCGCAGAGGCTTCAGCGCCTGCGACTTTGTTTTCCACCTTCACGGATACGTTGACGTTCGGTTTGTTTTGCAACGAACCACCCAGCATGCGCATTTGCCCTGGCGTAAAGACGGCTTCACCCTTTTTGGCGATAATCGGCACTTCATCACCGACGACGCCACCCGTGTGAAAACGCGGCGCACCGTGGAACACGGACGGATGCACCGATTTCGATCCAAGACTGTCAGAGCCGATCACACCACCCGTATGCGCCGTGGGCGTTGCCGCCGCACCGCTGCCGCCACCGAACAGACCGCCGATAAACGTGTTCAACGCACCCGCCAGCGGCGTGGTGATCGATGACTGGATTTGCATACGGATCAGATCGGCGACGATAGAATTCGCAAAATCGCCGAAGTTCAACTTCCCTGTCTGCACAAAATTCACCAGCGCATCTTCCATGTTTTTGAACATTGAAGTGACACCGCGCTCGGCCTTGCTGGCCATATCTTGGGCATCGTCCGTCACGGATTTCAGCCCACGCTTAATGCCGTCTTCCCAGCGCTTAGAGCTACGCAAATCCTCTTCACGCGCCTCGCGCAGCATGTCCTGATAGACGGCATCGACCTGTTTGCTGAATTCTTCATATCCAACCGCCGTTTCATTCAGGCCGCGCATCGCTTCGTTGCGCCATGTTTCGGCACCAGCAATAGAACCTTCAAGTGTTTTATTCAGGTCTTCATAACGCTTGCGCACATCATCAACGGTTTTCTCGCGCTCACGATCTATTTTTTGACCTTCGCGTTGACTGTCTTGATAGCGTTTTTCTGTTTCCTGCAACGTATAGATTTCGGACACCAGCGCCTTGATACGCTCGGCATAGTCGCCTTCCGCCGTACCTTTGGCCGCTGCGATATCAATGCCGGCACGGCGCAGGGTTTGTTCCTGCTCATTGGTAATCATGGCGCGGCGCACGGATTCTTCACCTTCCGCGCGGGCCGCGGTCAAACGGCGCAAGGCCTGTTCCTCGGCCTGCAGCTCAGTGATGCGTTCCTGGACGCGCTTTTTATCATCCTCGGTAAACCCGCGCACATAAGGTTTCGGCGCCTCAGCCTCGGCAGGCTTGTCCTGTGGCTGTGGTGGCTTGGGATTGCGCAACTCGTCCAGCGCCGCGGCGGCTTTCTTGGCTGCACGCTCGGCGGCCAGCAAGGCCAACACTTGTTGTTGCACGCCTTCGGCCTGTTCGCCGAAATCAGGATATTTGGTGGCCAGTTTGAACAGGGCTTCGGAATATTCCTGCGCCGACAATTTGCCCTGATTGAAGGCTTGGCGCGTGCGATACAGCTCATCCTGCAACGGCGTGCCGAAACGAGAAAATTGATCCCAGAACCCACCAATCGCACCGATGCGCAACTCTTTTTGCAGATCGGCAATGTTGTCCTTGGCCGTTTCTAACTGCTTGGTAAAACGGTAAATGGATTCCGTCTGCGACAATGCCGCGTTGCTGTCTTCCGCTGCCTTGGCCGTCAGTCCCAGCTCTTCCTTGACCTCTTTCAATTCCTGCGCATGATCACGCGCTGCCTTGGCGGCGGCATCGTGGCCGGATGCCAACTTCACCAGCGCAATGCCTGCCAGAATGGCCAAGCCCACAGGGCCGCCGACCAGCGCCAGCGCCGCGCGGAATCCGATCATGGCCACCGTGGCCAGTTTCGTGGCCGCTTCCACCGCCACAAGGCGCAAGGCAAAGGCTGTGGACAGGCTGGCGGCTAGGCGCAGTCCCACCACCATGCCCGCATTGCTGAGAATGGCGGCATTCAGCATGGCCACCGCACCCGCAACGATGCGGGCAATCACCAGCCCGCCAATGGCCGTCACGGCCAGATCAGCGTTTTCGATCAGGAAGGACAATGCTTCGGCGGCGGTGACGATCATCGACCCCAGCGTTTCGCCCAAGGATCGGGCAGCACCCTGCACGGCGGGATCGGACAAGGTGTCGGCCAGCGTGCGATATCCTTGGCTCAGACCATCCAGGAATCCCGAAGCGGCAATCGTGCGTTCGATTTCCAAAACGGAATTGTTGAAACGGTTCAGTTCCGCACGCGCATTCTGGGACGCTTCCGGCACGCCGTCCGAGAATGTGCGGCGGATTTCGGCGGCAAAGCGCGGCAGGAATTCATCGGCCACGACCTGGCCTTGTTCCAGCATTTTATCCAGTTCGGCGGTGGTGATGCCCATACCGCGTGCGGCCAGCTGGAACGCACCATACAGACGCTCACCCAATTGCCCTCGCAATTCTTCGGTCTGCACCTTGCCTTTGGACATGATCTGGCCGATAGCACGCAACGCGCCATTGGTCTGGTCGACCGAGAGCTGCAGCACGGTGGAGGCTTCGGCCACCGTCGTGAAAATATCGCGCGTACCTTGCCCTGCCAGCGTTGTACCTTTGGCCGCCGCCGCAATCTGTAGATATGATTGCGAGGTTTCCAACAGATTGAGGCCGAGGCGTTCGGATTCCGCCCGCAGGAAAGCCATTTCCGCCGCCGCGCCCTGGCTGCTGCCTGTCACGGCGGCCAGCGCCGTATCCAAACCCTGAAACGCCATCCCCGTTTCATTAACGGAGCGAATGCCGCCAATGATGCCCGACAGCCCAGCGTAAGCGGCCACAAGGCCTGCTGCCTGCCGCAACACGGAATTAAGCGCACGCGCCGTGGTGTCGACAGCCTTCAGCCCCGCATTGGCGGGCGCGGTCGAACGGCTGATGCGACCCATAGCCTGTTCGCCTGTGCGACCGACGCGCTCGAAGGTTTCTTCAACCCGTTTGCCGTCAACCACCGCGAGGCGGATACTCATATTTTTCTGTGCTGCACGCATGAAGGTGAATTTTTCCCATTAAAAAACCCCTCCGAAGAGGGGTATGTTCATTGGTGTTGTTCGTTGTTACAATTCACGCTGACGGCGTGAATAATGAGCAAATATTATGATTGATCTGGATACATGGCAGTTTGGGACAGAGGCGTTTTCGTCAGCAGAAGAATTCTGCGAACATATCTCCATTAACGAACGCCAATATCAGAGCCGAATTGAAGCGCGACTACATGCTGATCCGGTTTACCAGAAATGGAAATCGGCCAGTCCGCCTTTGCGCACAATGCCATTTTATCATCTCTACCGACAAAGCGCGGAGAGTAAGAAATTCCATGCTGCTGCCGAAGCTGCCGCATCTGGTACTATATCCGATAAAGACCGCGAAAGACTGATCGGGCTGACAAAGGAAATCACCCACTCTCCTGTCGTGCTAAAACCTGGGCAAAAGTTGTTTCATGGTCGATACCTTGATTTTTCAAAAACGGTTTTTCCATCGTCCTATTCCATCCCTTCGTTTCTGTCCTGTACGCTATGCCCAGAAGTCGCCATCTGGCATGCACTCTCCAAAGCAGGTCAATATTCAACAATGCAGAATGCCGCCGTCTTTATCATCACGCTGGCAGCAGCCTGTCCGGCCCTTTTCGGTGCCAAAGGAAAACTCGATCACGAACAGGAGCTTCTTTTGCCACCCGCGCAGACATTGAACCTCACAGCGTCAACCATCATTCCGACCGGAAATTTCAACATCGTTCACGCTACCCTGACTTATTCCCCTTGATGACAGCCTGTGTCAGCCCTGCACTGACGGCAGGCAAAAGCTCGGCCATGGCCTCGCGGGCGTAACCCAGCGCGTCAGACAAGATAAAGGCTTCCTGCAGGGGAAAGCGGTCGCGGATTTGCGGGCTGACCTGGACGGCGACATTCCACGCCTGCCAGCCCTCTAGGCTGTGGCAGTTGTTTTTCTGGTACGGGCAGTCCGCGCATTCTTCGGGGCAGGCTTTGCAGTATTCCGCGCCGTCCCCGAAGTGCCATTCTGCTCGGCGCTCAAGTCTTTTTTTTCGGCATCGATCAACTCCCGTACGCCTGTGTATTGCTGTGAAAAGCTGGCGGCGATTGACCAGAAGCCGGTCATCAACTCGTCAATTTTTTCCGGCGTTATGGGCGCTGAGGCATCGCCATCGGCTTCCAAAATGCCTTCCCAATCAACAATCGCCGCCCGCGCAAGGCCACGCGCCAGATATTCCTCGGCCAGCGCCTCGCGGATTTCGGCATTGTCGACCTGTGGCAGATTATCCACTGATGCGCCGATTTCCTTGCGTTTGCGGTATTCCTCGCCGATCTCGGTCAGGCGCTTGTTCATGAACGCCCGCGCGGCGTAGAAGATCGGGCTTGTGCATGGGCGCACCTTCACGCGCACGCCAAGGCCGAGTTCAAGCCAATACGGCTCGGTCTGAATATTGAGCTTGAGCATTAGTAAGTCTCCACATCGTTGATCAGGGTGATAGTGACCATGTTTCCGAGGACGGCATCTTTTGCGCCCTGGAAATCATAGGTGGCTTCGATGCCGTTCGGCCCGTTGATGGAGCGTTTCGGTTTCGGCAGATACACCTCATGGCATTCGATAATGAGTTGGCGGTCAGCATCGATCTTGTAGGCAAGCTCCAAATCAATCGGCACGCCCGACCGTGCCGTGTTCATCAGCGTGTTATCGGCGTAGCGCACAGCGATATTGCCCGTGAGCGCGGCCACGCCAGGGTCAACGCCGTCGATCTTGCCGTCATCACGGATGGTTTCGATCCGCTCCAGGTTGTTGTTATAAGTCACACTTGCCGAAGTCACGTTGCCCAGCGGACTACCGCCTTGTTTGACCGATCCCTGGAATTGCGAGAAACGCGTGTATTCCGCCAGATCGGGGTTGGCATCGCGCGTGGCGACTTGTGGGGTTTCGCCCTGGCCGATCAGGTTGATGGTCACCTGTGCCTCGCCGCTACGCTGGAAGTTGAAAGCCATCGAATTGGCACGCACGCCGGTGAACAACGGGAAATCTGGAATTTCCGGCATGCCGACTTCGACGGCCAGACTCGGCAGTGTCACGCCACCCGATTTGAATTCGTGCGTGTACGGCCCAGCGCCCGTGGTGGTCGGCGCACCGAATACGGCTTTGAGCCAATGTCCGATATTGCGCAGGTCAACGGGAATGACGATATCGCCATCCACGTTAATCACATCCTGATAAGGCTGCGTCGGGTCACGGCCAAGACCAAGGACGTTGGATTCAATCAGGCCTTGCGCCGAATCCAAATCGCTGGATACGAAAGGCACTAAATGAAAAGCCCCCGAAGCGGGGGCTGTTCCATAGACGGTTTCAAAACCGATGATCAGGCGGGCGTTCCACCCATATGCACGAGACATGGTGTTTCTCCTTTAGTTGAGCGGGTTAGAGGTTGAGTATTCAAGGATGACGGGGACGACCGCCGCTTTGATGGTCGGCGCACCCTCGACGGTTTCGGACAGAAAATCC
>JAKQEE010000072.1 GCA_029558635.1 Pseudomonadota bacterium
TGGTGAAAACAACACAGCCATCGAAATCTCGAGTTTGAACGATCAGAATATCGACCTGGTCAATTCGCCGATGCAGGTTACAGCTTCAACCGATGTGGGAAATCCCTATCGGTTGGTGCTGATATCCGGAAACGAGCAGACTGCTTCGATCGGGCAGATGTGTGAAGCACCGCTGGTCGTGCAGGTACAGGATCGATTCGAAAATCCAATTCCCAACCATCGCGTGGTTTTTCAGGTCATTTCCGGCGGTGGCTCCATCAACAGCGGAGTGGCGCAGATTGAAGTGTTGTCGGGTCCAAGTGGTCAGGCACAGGTCAATTGGCGTTTGGGACCGACTGTTGGCGGCCAACAACTGCAAGCGCGCAGCGAATTTCAGAGTCAGGCGCTGCAAAACAGCCCCATTGCCTTTCAAGCCACGGCCACGCAACCGAGTCTGCGGCTTTCGATTTACTCTGGAAATTATCAGACTGGGACGGTCAATCATCCCCTGGACCAGGCTTTTATTGTTAAAGTGACCAATTTGCAAGGCGCGGAATTGGCCAACGAACCCGTGCTGTTTTCGGTGGTACAGGGAAACGGCCGGTTCAGCGGCAACAGCCAGATCACGGTGTTGACCAATCCGTCGGGATTGGCTTCCACAACCGCCACGTTGGGTTTCACCGCAGGAGATACCAATCAGGTTTTTCACGCCACGGTTGCCGGCGCACAGGGATCGCCGGCTGTTTTCAAGGCGACCGCTCTGCCGGCAAATCCTGCACAAATTGAAGAGATCGGTGGCAATCGGCAAACAGGGCAAGCCGGAGCGCTGTTGGCCAATGATTTTACCGTCAGGGTAATGGATGGTTTTGGCAATCCCATCTCCGCCTATGAAGTCCTTTTCGTGGTCAACCAGGGACAAGGCACACTGAACGGGGCTTCCCAAGCTCGAATCCAAACCGATCAGACCGGAGTGGCGCGTGTTCGCTATCGCCTGGGTTCGGTTGTGGGCAATGAAACGGTATTTGCCCGCGCAGACGGGCTGCAGGATTCGCCGATCATTTTTACTGCGGTTGTGCTGCCAGGTAATCCGAATCGCTTGAACAAGATCTCCGGTGATAACCAGCGCGGTGACGTTGGTCAAGTGTTGCCGATGCCTTTTGTGGTTTCAGTCAGCGATACCTTTGGCAATCCTCTGCTCAATCAACCGGTGGTTTTTTCGGTGACGCGTGGCGACGGCAGGATCAACAGTGCGGTCGACTACTCGACATTGACCGACTTGAATGGCCAGGCGAGCGCCAGATTGACCATGGGAACGACAGAGGTAATCAATGAAGTCACGGTGCAGAGCAGTTACGAAAACCGGCCATTGATCAACAGTCCAATGATTTTTCGCGCCACCACCGGGCCGGGTACTCCTGATTCTTTGGTTTATGTGAGCGGAAATTATCAGCTCGGTCGGGTTAACACCGCCTTGCCGCAACCGTTTGTCGTGCGCATCACCGACGCCAATGGTATCCCGGTCGAGGGGCAAGACGTCGAATTCGAAGCGATCAGCTCGGGTGCGCATTTTTCCGGCCAGTCAAAGCGAACGGTCAAGAGCAATGCAGACGGTCTGGCCCAGATAATCGCCTCGATTGGCACGGAGATTGGCGATAACCGGTATACCTATGAAGTGCGTGCCTATCGGATCGAAGGAATGCAAAAAATTCGTCTGAACGGCAATCCCGACTTTCCGATCATCTTTACCGCTTCCGGTCGATTGAGCACAGGAACACAGGTGGTCAATGCGACGGCAAACAGCAACAATCTGGTCGGCACCGTCGGAACCTTTCTGCAGGATACTCTTAAAGTGCGGGTTTTGGATAAACTGGGCCTTCCCGCAGCAGGGCAGCCTGTTGTTTTTCGCGTCATCGAAGGCAGCAGCCTGTTTGAAGGCGATTACACTTCGCGGACTGTGCTTTCCGGGGTTGACGGCACTGCGGCGGTTCGCGTCAAATTGTCTGTACGGCCGGGGATTTCGCGGATCAGAGTGACGGCCAATGACGGTGTGGTGGATTTGCAGAACACGCCGCTGGAATTTCGCGTGACCAGTGTCATCGGCGCTCCCACCGCGCAGAACAGCACCTTAACCGCCGATTCAACGGCGGTCGCCAATGGCATTCAGGTCGCCAATGTGAAGGTGACCCTCAAAGACACCTATGGCAACCCGGTTCCCGGCAAAACGGTCAATCTCTTCACTCACGGCCTGGACGTGACCGTTCTGAAGCCAGGGCAGCCGACCGATGCCGACGGAATTGCCAATGCATCGATTGCTTCGATCCGTGCGGGATGGGTGCAAGTCTGGTCTCAGGTCGATGGCAAGGTTCTACCTGCCGATACGGCACGAATCCGCTTTACTTCCGGACCTCCCACTCAGGTTGTCACCTTCGGGTCGGGAAAAGTCGGAGAAATGGGCCGGCTC
>JAKQEE010000083.1 GCA_029558635.1 Pseudomonadota bacterium
AGACCTGTGGGATGAAATCAAACGGCTGGAAGGGGAACAGGGGGAACCCGAGGTGTGCGATGGACAATGTAGCGAGGACGCAAAACGTTTCCTGCAACCCGTTCACGCGTGGCCCTGGCGTTTGCAAGTCGGCCCCGCCCACGTCAACGCGGAGTTCTGCCCTTTCTGTGGCCGAAAACTAAACTATGCCTAAATCCCTCGATACCAATTCCCCGGTCAACCCCGACCGGACGCAGTTCCAGATCATTCGCCGCACCCCGAACGCGCCCGAAGCGGTTACGGTTGGCAATAAAGAATACAAAATGGGGAAAGCAGGAATGATGATCCATGATCGGGGCGTGGCAAACGAAATATTTCAGCAACATCACGGCAAGGATTTGTTGGTCGCGCCCATCGAAAAGCCCATCGAGGCCGGGACACGCAGGACTTTCACCGTGAGATTACCTAAGAATTACAAGCGAGAAAGCGATGCAAACTGAACTTACTCCTTCTAAAGCGGTTTTTAGCGGCGAACTACAAGGCTCCGCCACCGCCCTTCAACTCCCCAATATTCCCTGTACGATGGTCTGGTTTTCTGCGCTCTCGTCGAACGCGGGAAATGTGTACCTGGGCGGCGCAGGCGTGACGGTTGCGGACGGCACAACGGACGTAACGACCGGCCTGGAAATCACCCCCGGCATGGTCATTGGCCCCATCCCCATTGACAACCTTTCCCGCCTGTATCGCATCTGCGATAATGCGGGGGATGACATAACCTATCTGGCGGTAGGGTAATGTTTCCGGTACTGTTCCACAACGCGCGCAAAAAAGGGGGCTACGGCGAACAACAAACGCTGACCATCCAACCGGATGGCACGGATGGGATGAACGCGGTGATTAACTCAGCCGCGACGACTTCGCACAACCATACCGCGCCGAATATGGTTGTCGGTGAGACTAATACAGCAACAGGTAACGTTAACCGCATATTGATGAAATTTGACATTTCCAGCCTGCCGAGCAATGCACTTTTGGATGAAGTCACGCTAATCCTGAACTGCAATGGTGATTTTGCGGACGATGCAAGTGTTTTGTCGGTGTACCGGATGAAGATCGCCTGGACGAAAACCGGGGTGACTTGGAACAAATACGACGGTACAACCGACTGGCCGGGCGGAGCCGGTGGTTTTGGGAGCGTAGATTGTGAGCAAACTCCCATCGCGACGCGGGCTATGAGCGCGTCCGAATCGCTCACCGACAAAATCATCACGTTTACTCCCACGTCAAAGGCCGACCTAGACCTGGGGTACGGCTGGATGCTGAGGATGGATACCGAAGTCAACGACGCGTACCGCTTTGCGATGGCCGATAACGGCACGGCGGGAAACCGCCCTGAGCTAATCATTAAATATCGCGTCCCTTTATGACTTTGCCCGCGTTGCTGAGTTTGTTTGGCAATGCGGGCGACTTGACCTTGCGGAGACGTTACGGATCGACTGAGGTGTACGACATCGTGCAAGATTTCGGTGACGGTTATTTTTATAGCGTCCCCCTGACTGGGGCAGACAACGAAACCATCGCGGCGGGGGCAGAGTGGATGCGCCTGGGGCCGTTGTATCTGCATCGCACCTACAAAGCCTATGCCGACAATAGCGCGGGTGTCACCCTATCGGGGACGTGGACGCAAGCCGGAAGCAACAGTTATCAGGTCTCAGGTAGATTGGCCTTTTCTGGAAATACAGGTGATTATCTTGAGCTGACCACGGACGACGATGTGACCAGCGTCGGAGCCGTCTTTCGGTACGGCACAAGTGGGGGCGGGTTGGTCAAGGTGACAATTGATGGCGATGCAACCCTAGCGGATTTGTTGGAGACGGCTCAGGATAAGGTCAACAGCGGCGATTTTCCGAATACCATCCTGGTTGCCAACGGCGGCACACTGAACCCGACTGACCGGGTGATTGACACCTACTCAGATGAGCTGTTCAACGGGAATTTGTTTTCATCGTCTCTGACTGCTGGAGTACACACCGTCCGGTTGACTGTGACCGGGTACAAAATTGCGGCGAGTGCCAGCGCGAATTGCTTGTTTCATGCGTTCATCGCTTATGGCGCGGGCTTGTACACCCCTGCCGAAACGCTTTTTCACCTGTGGCCGGTAGTTAATTTGATGACTACGGAATCTTATCCGACCTGGGAGATTTCGCACAATGTCATTCCAGATGGGGCTACCACCCCAGAATGGATTGGGCATACCAACTCCATGAAGTTTATTGATCTGCCCGTGCTGACCGTTGACGGGGTCGAAACTTCCCTGAGCAAAGGCGCAAAAACAACCGGAAGCAACATCGTTTTTGCGATGGGGTATGGGGCGCGGCACAGTGAGATTGACGGCGGGGCTACCAATACCGCCCTGGTAGATTTCACCTGGACGTTCAACAGTACCAACGGTATGACCATCGCCCACACCCTGACCTGGCTCATGGACGGGACGCTCTCGCTTGGCTATCCCGGCATGATGGCGCTCAATACTACCTTTGACCGGGGGCGCGGACGCATCACAACAGTTGATGATCTGGACGACGACAACAATGCACGCAAATGCAACCACTCCGGTAACACCATCCTGATGTGGGACTACGACGGCGAAATGGGCGCGCTGATGTACGTGCCTGATTTGGCGATGACTGTCAACAACTACGCCGAAACTCCTACCTATCAATTCGCTATTGACGATGATAGCAGTGGCATTTGGAATAAAGCCCGGCTGTACCGGTTCGGACAGGTGCATAATTTCGTCACTGATGAGGTCTGGCAGTCGGAAATCAACTACCGCATGAAGCGGTTTACGGACGGGGCTAATGTGGCATTGGCTCCGTGGAGTGCCTTATGACACGTTTCAACCCTCACTCTCTCGGCCCCCTCACTTATCAAGTCGCCCTTGCCATTGCCGAAGTGCGCGAAGGGCGCACGTCTACGGCAGGAACTACCACCACCGTAGTAGACACCATCAACCGCA
>JAKQEE010000094.1 GCA_029558635.1 Pseudomonadota bacterium
GAAGCAACGTCTTCTGGCGTTCGGTGAGTTCGATCATGGCTTTACACAATTAGCACTCTCGGTTCGAGAGTGCTACTCTTGTTGCAATAATGATAAACGAGGCAAAAAGGGAAGTCAATAAGAAGTGTATAAGAAAATGCCTGCCAATTGGAAAGGCAGGCATTCGTTGTGGTATTCAACGCGAAAGATCATTGACCGGCAGCCGGTCGCCATGTTGGATCGAAATCCACTTCGGGATCATCGGTAAGACGCGTACGGTTGCTGCCGCTAACTGTGGAAAAATAAATATCACGGTTACCATCGCCATTCGAACTTTCAAAGATGATCCATAACCCATCCGGCGAAAATTCCACATCCTCGATCGGTGTTGGCAAAATCAGTTTGGTCGGGGCCAGGGTATCATGCCCTGCAAACGGAATGCTCATCAACCACGGGCGTGTCGGGGCAAGGTTCCGCTGGTTAAAAAAGATGGTCGAACCATCCAACGACCAGAACGGCAGGTAATCCCACAATTGCTGTCCACTGCGCACCAACTGAGCCTTATCCTCGCCGTTGGCTGACATTGCCCAGACCTGATACGCGTTCAGCCGCTTGACCGTGTAGACAATCATCCTGCCATCGTGAGACCACGAGGGTTGCGAACTTGCAATATCGCCATCCGTTGTGGTGAGGCGGGTTATTTTGCCGGTGGCTAGCTCTAGTGTATAAATTTCGTTTTGCCCGTCGCGGTTGGAGGTGAAGGCGATACGCGTCCCATCAGGCGACCAGGCTGGGTCAAAGTCTGCGCCGAGGGCTTCGGTGAGGGGCGTCACTCCGCTTCCATCGGCATTCATTAGATATATGCCCGCGTCGGAATACAGGTTTTCATATACTTCACCACGCGCGCGACATGGGGAAATGAACACCAGCTGTGATCCATCCGGCGACCACGATGGCTGACATGCCCCTTGTTCAAGATTTGTGAGTTGGATGGGGTCTGAGCTATCGGTATTAATGATAAAGATTTGTGGAATCCCCAACCGAGCAGATGCGAATGCGACCTGCCCGATCGTTCCGCCAATTTGGGTTGGCGCCCCAAGCGACAAAGGATCAACCGTGGGGGCGCTGGTCGGTTTCAGTGTTGCAGTTGCGAGTTTTGTGGGCGTATGTGTGAACGTGGGTTGAACTGTTGCTGTGGCTTCCACAACAGGCTGTGTAGCGGTAGATGTTGCTGTAAGTGTGGGAACGATTGTTTGAGGCGATGGCGAAAACAAAAATGGAATCTGAAGCGACTCCAATGCGTCTAACCACATGGGCGGGATGAACTGCGGCGCAAAACGCACCGCGCCCACGATCACTGCCGCGCTGATCAACAACAGCCACAATATAGTGGTAACTAACTTGCGGAAAAATCCCTTCTTTTTCCGCTTCGGAGGTTTGAAGATCGGACCGTCCTCTTCGGGCGCAAGCAGTCCGCTGGATGGACTCATTCCCGGCGGTGTGGATGCGCGTTCGATCGCGCCCATCTCATACGGTTCGGCCTTGTTTTCTGCCGGAGCCGGCTGGATTACGTAATCTCCCGGCAAGCGTTGAGTCTTGCCTTTGGAACCCAACAGGGAATTCTTGAATTCTTCCGCGTTTTGAAACCGTTCAGCCGGGTCGATGCCCATAGCGCGTTCGATGGCAGAGGCAAGCCGGCGCGACACCTTGCTATTGCGTTTACGCAACGGCGTAAGTTGCGTGTTATCCATCGCGCGGGCAAGACCGTCTTCCGGGATGATGCCGCTGAGCGCCGCATATAACGTAGCGCCGAGCGAATAAATATCGGTGCGCGGATCGGTGCGGGCTGTGCCGTATTGCTCCGGAGGAGAATAGCCCGGCGTCATCGCGCGCGCGCCGGTGGTGGTTGCCTGACTGCCATGCAACACTTTTGCCAAGCCAAAATCTACGAGAAAGACATGTCCATCCGGGGTAATCTTGACATTGCCCGGTTTCAAATCGCGGTGCAAAATAGGAGGCTTGCGCGTGTGTAAATATTGGAGCGCGTCGCACATCGCCGCGCCGAGCAGGACGGCTTCATCTTCTGTGATGTTGCCCTGTCGCTCCATGCGTTGGCGCAGGTCTTCCCCTTCAATGTAATCCATCACCAGGTATTGCCCCTGATCGCCAATGACGAAATGATCGGTCACGCGCGGAAGATTCGGATGGCGAAGATTCGCAAGGATCACCGCCTCGAGCCGGAATTGCCGCGCGTACTCGTCGGTGGTAAACAAATTCTCCTTGACGGCAACATCCACGCCAAGGTTTTCATCCACCGCCCGGTAGACGGAACCCATGCCGCCTTGCCCAAGAATTTCCACGATGCGGTATCGTTTATGAAGTAGCGCGCCTCGCTCAAGTGTCATCGAAAACGTTATGCTCCCAGATAATAGGACTAGATTTGGGATTATATCAACAGCCTTCCCCTATATCTTCGGGTCTGCCAATTTGAAACGAAAAAACAACTCCGGCGCCCCGGCGGAGATCCAAAAGCCGACAAGCGTATAACGAAAATATCGCAAGACCAACGCAATGAAACTTTCGCCGTCCGGCAACACCGCGCCCAACCCGCGCCACAGGATGAACACCCCGATCAAGCCGATGAAGAATCTCAGCGCCCGCTTCACGCCCGGACCGTTTGCCTGATACCCGCCCCGCGACAGGATCCAAGCCAGGCCGGCGAAAAGACCGAAGAACGTCCCCGCGGAGGTGACGATCGTCTCGAGGGAAGCCGGAGCAGGCAACTCGTCGGAAGCGCGAAGCGCATTGACGCGGAATTCCTCCGGGAATATGTAACCGTCCAAATGCGCCGCGCTGAGGTATCCAAGCGCGATCATTAACAAAGAAACTGCGAAAGCCAGCGACATTTGAGTTGTGACCGGTTTTGTTTTCAACCACGCCGCCACCGAATCCCAAAACCGCAGAATACACCACAACACTGCCGCGCCCAGCGCCCAGCCCGCCAGCACATCATGAACAAAATGGACGCCGAGGTAGAGGCGCGAGAAACCGATGAGGAACACGAGCGCGATCGCCAGAATCCATGCACTGCGCTTTCCGATCCATGCGGCGATCGTGCCCCACACTGCCACCGCATTCTCGGCATGTCCGGAGGGAACCCCAAACGAGGTTTCAGCCGTCAGCCCTTGCACCTCCGCGCTCACCCAATAGGGACGCGGACCGGCAAACCACAACTTAAAGTAGAAATTCAAGCTCACGTTGGCGATCAACGCAAACGCGACGCGCATGCCCAGCCCGGCGTCTACGCTCCAATAAATGAACGGTAGAACGAGGAAGAAAAAATCCTGCGAACCGAGAAACGTAAAAAACTGCATGGGCGCTTCGAGCCAGCCGCCCAGCGCTTGAATGGCAAGTATCCAATCGATCCCGTTTTGAATCAAAGAACCCATCTCTTCCTCCTCATTGGCATTTTAAGCGCGACACCGTTCACGTTGCGCGATTTGCAAGATGAATCTTGCAGTACTTTCTTTCAAGCAAACCTGATAGAAATACCCCTCTCCAGTATTTGACGTGTAACCTCCATGTATTGTACACTACCCCCCGATGAAAAAATCGCCCGAAGCCCCTCTCTCACGCTGGTGGGATTGGACATCCGTCATTCTGCTAATCATCCTTTTGCAAATTGCCGCATCGCGCCTCATCGCCACCGAATGGACAGAGGATCTGGGCTTGATTCGCGGCTTCACCTGGATAGGCTCCATCATCGGGCTTGCGTTGGGCTATAGCACATTCCGCCGCCGCGCAGCGCGTTGGCTGTCCTTCTTCTATATGCTCCTTCTGCTTCCACTACTGTGGACCTCCCTCATCGAGGGACCTGTGAAGGTGGAGGAAAAACTGCTCAGCGTCGGCGGCAGGTTGCTTTTTTCGATCTCGGAATTTGTCGCGCGCCGCCCCGTCGAAGACCCGTTGTTCTTTATCGCCATTATGTCGGTTATGTTCTGGGTGTTGAGCGCCTCGGCGGGTTATGCTCTTACGCGCCACCAGAACTTTTTGCTTGCCGCCCTGCCATCTTTTCTCGGGGTTCTCATTATCCAAAGTTATGATAACGCGATCGCGAGCCGCTTGTTACTGATCGGCTTTTTCATTCTGTTCGCGCTTCTGCTCCTGGGAAGGCTGAACTTCTTAAACCAGCAATCACAATGGAAACAAACGCGGGTGTTCCTCTCGCCTGAAAACAGCATCGACCTGACCGGCGGCATGGCGATCATGGCAAGTCTCATCCTCCTCACGGCATGGCTGACCCCCTCCTCCATCCTGCGCATCGAAGCCGCGCGCCGCGCCTGGAACCGCGTTTCAGAACCCTGGAAAAATTTTACCGAACGGTTCGAGAATGCCGTCAGTGCATTGGAATCTCCGAGCGGCGGCAGACCCGGCGAATTCTTCGGCACCGAGCTTGAACTAGGCATGGGCTTTCCGCTTTCCGATGTTTTAATGTTCAAAGTGGAAGTACCCGAACTCCCCTTCGACAAAAAACCGCCGCGCTATTACTGGCGCGGGCGCGCATACGATTATTTTTCAAACGACCAGTGGTACACCACCGGCACAACGCGGGAAGAATATTCCCCCACCAACCCACTCCCCGGGATCGACAATACAAACGCGGTGACGTTTAACTTCAACACCGGCGAACAACGGATTTCGTTGTTGTATTCCCCTTCGCAACCCGTCTGGGTTAGCCGTCCCGGCTCCATGCTCACCGCGCCCGGTGGAGACCAATTGGATATCGTTTCATGGAACGCAACCCCCAGTATCCTGCCGGGCGAAACCTACCAGGTGGAAGCCGTGCTGAACAACCCCACCATCGAGGCTCTGCGCGCGGCGGGAACAGGCTACCCAAAATGGGTGACCGACAAATACCTCCAACTCCCGGATGATTTCTCACCGCTCATCAGCGCCCTCGCCTTCGAAATCACCGCAAACGCCGAAACCCCCTACGACAAAGCCTTTGCCATCACGCAATACCTGCGAACGAACATCGAATACTCGCCCACCATCCCCTCCGCGCCGCGTGGCGTAGACAAACTCGAATGGATTCTTTTTGAGCACAAGCAAGCCTATTGCGTATATTACGCCTCGTCAGAAATTCTTATGCTTCGCACTCTGGGTATCCCCGCCCGCATGGCGGTCGGCTTCTCACAGGGAACCGGCGTCGCGTCCGGAGAGGGATTCGCCGGCGAAGTGGAGGAGATCGAGGTCAACACCTTCAGCGTCCGCAAAGAGAACGCGCACGCCTGGCCCGAGGTCTACTTCCCCGGTATCGGCTGGGTGGAGTTTGAACCCACCGGCAACCAAGCCCCGTTAGACCGCCCGCTTGCGCCGCGCGAGAACGATTCGCCGGCAGGCTTGCTCAACCCCGGCGCGCTGATCGGCGAGGAACAACTCCCTGAGGAACCTATCGATCCGAGATTGGAAGATGAACTTGTGGAGGCTGGGACAACACAACCCGCCTCGCTTCTTCCGACCTTATATCTGTTCCTCACCCTGATCGGTATCGCCGTTGCGGCGTTTCTCCTCAACCGTCGATATTCACTTTCCGATCGTTTGCCCTCCGCCGTGCGCGCCACCATCGAACGGAGCGGCATCGAAACCCCGCATTGGATCCTCAACTGGGAACGCTGGGCGCAACTCTCTCCCATCGAAAAATCATTCGAAAGCGTCAACTTCGGTTTGCGACAAATGAGCGCGCCGGCGCAGGTAGACGCCACGCCCATCGAACGCGCCGATAAACTTATAAAGATCCTCCCCGATGCCGCCCCGCCCATCAAAATACTTCTGGACGAACACCAAACATCCCTTTATACTTCCAGAACAGCAGACCCCGTGGAAGCGCGGCGCGCGGCATTTGCGTTGCGTTCACAGATACTCCTTGCCCGCATCCGTCATTTTTGGACGGGCAAATATTCACCCAGAACCTAGGCTACCTTCAGAGGACACTTCATGGCGACGATCACGGCAAAGGCGAAAGCCATCACGATCAACGACCAGGTGATCGCAATCACCAAGCAAGCAGAGAAGATTCGCGCCTCGATCGACACCGGTACCTCCCCCAAAACGCTTGAAGAATTAAAAACACTCGAAACCTCGCTCCAGCGTATCAGCGAGGCGCTCGTACCATTCGAACAGCGGTTCAGCCACCTGCAAGCGCTCGCGGGGATCGGGCAGGTGGTTAACTCCACGCTTGATATCGACGAAGTGCTCCAAGCCGTCATGGACACCATCGTCCGCCTCACCGAAGCCGAACGCGGATTTCTCATGCTGCGCGACGAACGCGGCGAGATGGTCATCCGCATCGCGCGCAACTGGGAGCAGGAGTCCATCAACCAGAGCGAATCGTCCATCAGCCGCACCATCGTGCAAAAAGTGATCGATGCGGGCGAGGCGATACTCACCACCAACGCGCTAGAAGACAAACGCTTCAGCGGAACGGAAAGCGTGATCGCCTTCAACCTGCGCTCCATTTTGTGCGTGCCGCTGATGGTGAAGACCGAACTGACCGGCGTGATCTACACCGACAACCGCATCCGCACGGGGATATTTTCCGAAGCAGATCGCGACCTTTTAATTGCGTTCGCAAACCAAGCCGCCGTCGCCATTGAGAATGCGCGGCTGTTCTCGTCGCTCAAACGCACGCTCGCCGAAGTGACCGAACTCAAGAACCTCATGGACGACGTCTTCGCGTCCATCGTTTCAGGCGTGTTGACTGCCGACGTGCAGGACCAGATCACCCTGTGTAATCGAGCCGCCGCGTCCATTTTGGGACAAGCATCCGCCGAGATCGTCGGCAGGAAGATCGATGAGGTTGTCCCCACTTTTGCGAGCAATATCATCCCGCATCTTGAATCGGTGCGAAAAAGCGACAAGCCGGTGATCGGGCTCGAACTCAGCCAATCGCGCGCCGAAGGCGGCAACATTGACTGGCGTTTGAATCTCTCGCCGCTGAAAGACGCGGGGCAAAAAACGCAAGGCGTGGCGATCGTGCTGGACGATTTGACCGAGCGCAAAAAACTCGAAGCGCAGCGCGGATTACTCCAACGCATGGTGTCGCCCGCCGTGCTCGACCAGATCGACCCGAACAGTTTGCAAGTGGGCGGCAAGAAAGTTTTTATCACCGTGTTGTTCGCGGACGTGCGCGGCTTCACCTCGTACAGCGAAAAACATTCGCCAGAGGAACTTGTCGCTGTCTTGAATCAATATCTCGCCGCCGCCGCCGATGCCGTGCTGGCGCAGGAAGGCACCGTGGATAAATTCCTCGGCGACGCTGTGATGGCTTGGTATAACGCGCCGATCCTGCAACCCGACCACACATTGCGCGCGGTGAAGTCTGCGCTGGCGATCCGCGAGGCGATTGCAAGATTACATTCTGAGTTACCGAAAGAAGCGCATCTCGATTTTGGCGTGGGCATTCACTACGGCGAAGCGGTCCTCGGCTGGATCGGCACCGAAAAACGGCTCGAGTTCACATCCCTCGGCGACAGTGTGAACACGACCAAACGCATTCAAGAAAATTCTGCCAAGAACCAGATCCTCATCAGCAAAGAGGCGTACGAACGCGTGAAAGACGAAGTGGATGCAAAACCCTTCGCCCCTCTGACGGTGAAAGGCAAAACTCAACCGTTGGATGTGTACGATGTGGTAGGGTTGAAGAGCGGGTGATTTGAGTACAAAATATGTCAGTAAAACAAAATACCCAAAATAACAGAGGGAATTTCTAATTGCGCCGACACTGCAGCATTACCCGTGTCATAACTTGAAACTTGAAAACCTGAAACTTGACACGTTCCCTCCCTCCCTTGACCCCTTGACGGGCAGAACATCTGTGCTATACTCTCGGCTACACACAGTTCTGACACTTACACCTGTATTGGAGAAACCCCATGTCCCCTCGAAAATCAAAAGCATCCGCCGCCGCTGAAGAGCAGGCAACTAGCCGAAACGTAGACGGAGCGAAGCAAGCCGTCCTCGATAAAGCCGTCGGCGATATCCTCAAACGCTACGGCGACGGTTCCATCATCCGCCTTGGCGAAGCGCAATTCATGCAGACCGAAACCTTCCCCACTGGCTCGCTCTCGCTTGATATTGCTCTCGGCGTTGGCGGCGTCCCGCGCGGACGCATCACCGAAATCTACGGACCCGAATCATCGGGCAAAACCACGATCTGCCAGCACGTTATCGCCGAAGCGCAAAGAGCAGGCGGAGTCGCCGCATTCATTGATATGGAACACGCCCTCGACCCCACATATGCCGCCCGCGTCGGCGTGGACATTGATAACCTGCTCGTTTCTCAACCCGATACCGGCGAGCAAGCGCTCGAGATCCTCGAAACCCTCGTCCGTTCAGGCGGAGTGGATGTTGTAGTGATCGACTCAGTTGCCGCCCTCGTGCCTCGCAATGAGATCGAAGGCGACATGGGCGACGCCAGCATGGGTATGCAAGCCCGCCTCATGTCTCAGGCGCTTCGCAAATTAAGCGGCGCGATCAACCAAACAAAAACAGCCGTCATCTTCACCAATCAACTCCGCCAGAAGATCGGCGTGATGTTCGGCAACCCCGAAACAACCACAGGCGGACAAGCGCTCAAGTTCTACGCCTCCGTGCGCCTCGACGTGCGCCGCATCCAAGCCATCAAAGTCGGCGACGAAGTCATCGGCAACCGCACCCGCGTCAAAGTGGTCAAGAACAAAGTTGCGCCGCCGTTCCGCACCGCCGAGTTCGACATCATGTTCAACGAAGGCATCTCGAAGAGCGGCGACGTTCTCGATCTGGCGACCAAATTCGAGATCGTCCAGAAGCGTGGCGCGTTCTTCTCCTACGGCGATCAACGCCTCGGGCAGGGACGCGAAAACGCGAAAGACTTCATCCGCGCCAACCCCGCGCTCATGGCTGAGATTGACGGCATCATCCGCCAGAAAGCCCTCAGCGGCGAGATTGCCATGCCGCTCGAGATCGGCGGTGGCGATGACGGCGGCGGCTCTGGAAGTTCAGACGAAGAATAAGTCCCAACTCGTAGGGGCGGACCGATGTGTCCGCCCTTTTTTTCATAAGATGACGCTCCGCTTCTCTCCCAGCCGACAATTGATTCTCCTCCTCGGCATTTTCCTCCTTTCAGCCTGCTCGCCATCCACCACACCCACACCGTTCATCCCGCCCACCGCGCCAGCCCCTCTAATCGAACCGACATTCATCATCAACCCGACACAAAACGTGGTCGTGATTCAAACCACGCCACTGCCGACAATTCTTCCAACAACAAATCCTGACGAGTGCGTCAGCAACCTGACTTTCATTGACGACCTCACCATTCCAGACAATTCATTCGTCACCTACGGGGCGACCATAGACAAGCAATGGCTCGTCCAAAACAGCGGAACCTGCAACTGGGACGAAACCTATCGCCTCCGTCACATCGGCGGAGCAGACCTCGGCGCACCCGAAGAGATCATGCTCTACCCCGCAAAATCTGGCACGCAAGCCAACATTCAGATCATCTTCACCGCCCCCTTCACCGACGGCGAATACGAATCGGCATGGCAGGCATTCGACCCGTTCGGTCTCGCATTCGGCGACCCGATCTACATTCGAGTCAACGTGGCTTCACCCTAACCGATGTGCGGCACTTGAACTAATGTTGTGTCGGCAGTTGAACTGCCGACACAACGCCTGCCGACACATCAAACAAAAAAACTTTTATGCCTTCCAAAACCGACTTCCCCACCATCTTCGAACACCTAAAAAAGATACTCAAACCCTACGCGCCTAAACTCACCGTCAAAATGGACAATCAAAACGTGTTCTATCTCGACGGTCCCTACAGCCAGAAATGGAAGAAGGAACTGTACTTCGCATCCACACATATCAAAAAGAATTATGTTTCCTTTTACCTCATGCCCGTTTACATGTACCCCGACCTGCTCAAGGGCATCAGCCCCGCGCTGAAAAAACACATGCAAGGAAAATCATGTTTCAACTTCAAACAAGTCGAGCAAGAATTATTCAAAGAACTCGCCGCGCTGACGAAGAAAGGTTATGAGCGATTCATGAAAGAAGGGTAATGCCGTCCACCAAACCCGCAAACCCTGTTAGAATGGAAACGAAGAAGCCCTTCTCGGGCTTCTTCCATGTCAACTCAAGGAATCGCACCGTCAATGCACTACAATTTTCCCCTGTTCTGGCGCACGTTCTACCGTTCGTTCTTTGCCTCAAAAAACACACCCGCCCCTCTCAACCGAAGACGCATTATTTTTCTAATCCTCTTCTACTTGGTCTGGCCTCTCGGCTCGTTATTCCATTGGTTCTGCTTCTGGCTCGACGATATCTTCTTCCCCGCACACAAAACACATCCCGTTGAAAAACCGCTGTTCATTATCGGCAATCTGCGCAGCGGCTCCACATTCCTCCACCGCCTGCTCTCGCGCGACACAACCTTCACCAGTCTCACCACGTGGGATATTTATCTCACCCCTTCGGTGATCCAAAAGAAATTCACCAAATTCATTTCGCGTCTCGACAACAAACTAGGCGGACATTTGCATCGTCTGCTTTACGCGTTCGACCGCCGCACACTTGGTCAATTCAAAATTCACCCCATCTCGTTCTTCCAACCTGAAGAGGACGAAAACATCCTCATGCACGCTTGGGATTCGTTCTGGGTCACGTTCCTCTTCCCCTTCATGGACGAGTTCCCCAACTACCAGCACTTCGACGAAGCGCTTCCACCCGAACGCAAACGAAAGATCATGGCGTTTTACAAATCCATGCTCCAACGTCATTTGTACGCGACGGGCAAAAAATATTACGTGGCAAAAGCCCCCGCATTCAGCGCCAAGATCGAAACGCTCGCAGAATTCTTCCCCGACGCGCGCATCATCTACCTCGTCCGCAACCCGCTCGACATGCTCCCCTCCACCGTTTCGTGGATCAACTACTCCCGCGCCGTCTTCACGGGTCCGCACAAAAAATATATCTATCTGGATGAGATCCTCGACCTGACCCAACACTGGTACCGCCACCCTCTACAATACTTGGACGCGCATCCCTCCCCCCGCCACCTGATCCTGACATACGACGACTTGATCCAACGCCCCGAGCAGGTCATCCGCGGATTCTACGAGCAGTTCGGCTACCCCGATAAACCCGGGCTGGAAAAAATCGTAGATGAAGCCGTGAAAGAGACCCTCGCCTTTCGCAGTGAACATACCTACTCATACGAAGAGATGGGCTTCACGCGCGAGCAGATCGTGGAAACGTTTGCAGACATCTTCGAACGATTCGGCTTCGACAAACGCGAACACGAACTTGCAGGATACCGAACGACCGTTTCAGTACTCGATTAACAAAAGCCAATATCTACAGAATCAAGAACGGTCGGGTGTAACCCGACCGTTCTTTTGTTAACGAGATGAAGAAGATTTCTTAGTTTGCGTGGTTGTCTTTTTCGGCTTGCGCTTTATCATCTTCACCAGTGTTTTATTGGCAGGCGCGGCTGTCTTCTTCCGCGCGACGGGTTTTCTTTTCGGGGCAATCGCGGGTACAGCAACAACCGCAGGCTGTAATACGACTGGATGGGCAATGACGTACTCTTCCTCCCACTCTTCCGCAAACGGAAGGTTAAGCGCTTTATATCGAACCATCAAGATCACCGCGCCGCCGATCGCCATCAGCGCGGCAAAAACGGCGGAATAACTGACGCCTAGATCGGGGATCTTCGGTTGATCGGGTCGGAAGAATTCGATCCATGTGCGTCCTAAACCGGCAAAGATCAACCAGCCTGCAAATACCGTCCCGGGTTTGAGTTCCTTTCCGTATCGGCGAGACAGCCACAAGAGGAATCCTGCCGCGGCAAAATTCCAAAGCATCTCGTAAGCAAACGTCGGGTGAAAACGCACGGACGCGGGTAAATTTCTAAAATCGGCGAGGCGGTGATCGAGTTCAATCGGAATGCCCCACGGAAGTGTTGTCGGCGGTCCGTATAATTCTTGGTTGATGAAGTTCGCGATTCGCCCGATCCCCTGCCCGATCAACACAGCGGGTCCAGCCGAATCCAAGAACAACCACGGGTCGAGATTGTTCTTGCGCAGGTATACAAGCAACGTGATCGCGCCGAACAAAAACCCGCCGAAGATATGCAAACCGCCTTCCCATATCATCAAAATTTTGGGAAACATCATTGTGAACGGTTTAATTAATCCGAACAAAGAAACCTGGATCGGGGCGAGCGGATCGTCAACATAAAAGCGATTCCCGCCCAACGTGGCGTTCATTACGAACCACAACCTTGCGCCAAGGATACCGATGGGCAACACCCAGATCAACGCATCCCAGATCTGGTCGCCGTTTCCTCCTCGTCTCTTCAACTCGCGCTCAACGATCAAAGAACCGACGATCACGCCGATCATCACGATCACGCCATACCAGCGGAGCGTGAAATTTCCAATTGTAAGAATCTCAGGGTCAATCATGCGCACCTCAATATATGAATTTCGACGATTATAACATTGCAATCCTGCGCTCCTTGCGAAACCTTGAAAGACGATTAGAATTGGGCAAATGCCCGCCTTTGAACTGAATATTTTCATTGCCCGCCCGCGTGAAGAAGTATACGATCAACTTGCAGAACCGATCAACATGATCGGGCTTCAGCCCTATATGACCACGATAGACATCCTCAAAGAACAAAAGGATGCCAACGGAGTCATCGTCCGTCCATTCAACATGGTGGAAACGTATCGCTGGGCAGGGCTTCCCATTTTGAGGAGCCGCGTTTATACATCCATTCACGCAACCAAGCCGCATGAACAACTGCTATACCGTTCCTACCGAAGACCCGGCATTAAGATCGTCTACGAGTACGAATTCCGCTACGAAGGCGAACAGACGCATGTGATCCAGAGGGTCGAGTTCGAACAAGTGAGCAAATTGATCGAAACCCTTGTGTTCAACTCCACCAATAAGGCACAGCGCGCCCTGCTCACAAACTTGAAAGTTCGCCTTGAAAACGGCTGAACCCGCTTGCCATGTCGTTTTTGGCGTGCTATAATAATGGAAAATCCCCCGTTACTTTACAACCTGAGAAGAGCGCGATCCGATTGATAGGCAATTCAACCTGCACGGGTTGCGCGTAAGACGAACTTGACTGAACACCCATACAACCCACCAACAAATTAAGGGACATTCCCAGCCTGCGCTCTCGATCGGCGCGCTGGTTCGGTTTGCATTAATACCATTCATCCAAATCCAAACAGAGAAAAATAAACATGAAAATACTTGAGTTAGAGAACGAACCTCTTTCAAAGCTTCGCGCTATGGGAAAGTCATTGAACATTCCCAACTCGAACCGCCTCAAGAAAGAGACCCTTGCCATGATGATCCGCGAAGCGGAGGCGCAGAAAGAAGGCATCGAACTGCGCGGCGGCATTCTGGAGATCATGAGCGAGGGAATCGGTTTCCTGCGGGCAACCAATTACCGCATCAGCGACCAGGATGTGTACGTTTCACAGGCACAACTCCGCCGGCATGATCTGCGGGCAGGCGATCTGGTCATTGGGCAGGTGCGTCCGCCGCGAGAAAGCGAAAGACACTTTGGATTACTGAAAGTCGAATCGATCAACGGCTTGGATCCCGAAGAAGCATCCCGCCGCCCTGTGTTCGAAAGCCTCACCCCGATCTTTCCGGACAAACGATTTGATCTCGAAACCGATCACGATACGCTCGCCCCTCGCCTGATCAACCTGATCGCCCCCATCGGGCGCGGTCAACGCGGGCTGATCGTTTCGCCACCCAAAGCGGGGAAAACAACCATTCTCAAGCAAATTGCGAATTCTATTTCAACGAAATATCCCGACGTGCATTTATTGGTCGCGCTCATTGGCGAACGCCCGGAAGAAGTGACCGACATGGATCTCTCGGTGGATGCCGAAGCAGTTGCCTCCACGTTCGATGAGCCTGTCACTTCGCACGTGCGCACGGCAGAACTCGCCTTAGAGCGTGCTAAGAGGCTAGTGGAGATCGGCCGCCACGTGGTAATCTTAATGGACTCGATCACCCGCCTTGCACGTGCATACAACCTTGTTGTGAATCCCTCGGGTCGCACACTCTCCGGCGGTATGGATCCCTCCGCTTTGTACCCACCCAAACGTTTCTTTGGCGCCGCGCGTAACATCGAGGAAGGCGGATCGTTGACCATCATCGCGACCTGTCTCGTAGATACCGGCTCCCGCCTCGACGATGTGGTGTATGAGGAGTTCAAAGGCACAGGCAACATGGAATTGCTCCTCTCGCGCAAACTGCAAGAACGACGCATCTACCCTGCTGTGGATATCGAACGCTCGTCCACGCGTCGCGAGGACCTTTTGCTCGGTCCAGACCTTCTGCAACGCGTCTGGCTGATGAGGCGTATGTACATTCAGATGATCTCGCCGCAACCGCAAGGCGCAGGCATGGATCAATCTGTCGCGACCGAAGCCATCGTCACCCGTCTTGATAAGGCAAGAAACAATCAAGAGTTTCTGGAGAATCTCGGCAGAGATGCGTAGGTTTATAGAACGTCAATAAATGGTATAGCTTTTCGAATGTCTAAACTGGTTTCGCTATTCAGCGTCAATAAATTTAATATCATAAGCTGGGCTGTCACTGGAATTCTTGTAACGGGGTTGATCGTTGGCGCGATGATGTGGCGAAATGCCAACGCGCCTGCGCAAACCATCGCGCCACAGCCCACCTCCGCTCCAGATGAGGAACCGGTTGAGGTGGCGATGCCAGCTTTACAGGCGTCTGATTCGTCCCCGATGTCCATCAAGCGAAATATTCAGATCAAGACGAGCGTTCCCGCCGATAAACCGCGTTATCAAGCCGTCGAATATCGCGTGACGCGCGGCGATTCGATCTTTGCTATCTCGAAATCATATAACCTGGAACCCGAAACTGTATTGTGGGCAAACTTTAATGTATTGCAAGATGATCCGCACAGCCTCAAGCCCGGGCAGGTTTTGGAAATTCCCCCTACAAACGGAATCTATTATCAGGTAAAAGAAAACGACACCTTGGAATCGATCGCCGATGAATTCAGCGCGAACATAGATGACATTATCAACTTTCCCGGAAATAGTATTGATCTGGCGAATCCAAAAGTCACCTCCGGCTCGTGGGTAATGGTGCCGGGCGGCGAACGTGAATTTGTGCAATGGCTCGTGCCGACGGTTGGCACGGGCAATGCCGGCACAGGCAGTTCGCCAACCAGTTCAAACGCATGCCCGGGCGGCGCGGTGGGAAGCGGAGGTTTTATATGGCCCGCCGACGCGCACTCGCTTTCTGGCAACGATTTTTGGAGCGGGCATCTTGGTCTTGATATCACTGCAGGCGAAGGCGCGCCGGTGTACGCGGCAGATAGCGGCGTAGTGACAATGGCGCAGGGCGGCTACAACTATGGCTACGGAAATGTGATTCAAATTGACCATGGTACTGGTTACTCCACGGTTTATGCCCACTTAAGTGTGATCGGCATTGGGCAATGCGCCAGCGTAAGCGCGGGTCAATGGATCGGCTCGGCGGGCAACACGGGCAATTCGCAAGGCGCGCACTTGCATTTTGAGGTGAGACAGGGCGGCGGTTCCATCAATCCGTGGTTTGTGTTACCATAAATCCACAATGAATCAACAAACCCTCGCTGAACTGCTTTCAACACTACATTTAGGGGACATTCGTTATTTCGATTCGATCGGCTCAACAAACGATGAAGCTCTCACATGGGCAAATAGAGGCGCGCGCGATATGTCGTTGATCGTCGCCAACGAGCAGACGATGGGACGCGGCAGACTCGACCGACCCTGGTTCACTCCTCCGGGAACTGCGCTCGCTTTTAGTTTGATCCTCCGCCCTACTCCGGAAGAAAAGCCGTATCTCTCTCGCGTCGTTGGGCTTGCCGCGTTAGCAATCGCTGAATCGTTGCGAAAATTGGAACTCGAGGCGCAGATCAAATGGCCCAACGATGTTTTGTTGAGTCAGCGAAAAGTGTCGGGTGTTTTGATCGAGTTGATCTGGGCAGGCGAAGAGATCGCTTGTGTTGTTGTGGGCATTGGCGTGAACATCCTCAAACGCGCTGTTCCCGATACAGATATTCTAAAGTTCCCCGGCACAAGCCTTGAAAGCATGTTAGGAAGACCCGTTGAACGCGAACCTGTTTTACGTGATATTCTCACAGCCTTTATATCACTACGCCCAGAACTTGGAACGGACGCATTTATGAACAAATGGGGCGAGGCGCTTGCCTATCGCGGCAGGCAGGTAAAAGTGGATATGGGCGGCGACCAGATCGTTACGGGCAGGCTTGAAGGTATCTTGAAAGATGGAAGCTTGCGCTTACGCGATGACAATGGCAAATCCGTGACAGTACATTTTGGCGACGTCCGCCTGCGACCATCCACTGATATACTTCGGAAATAGGTACACACCATGTTTGATAACCTTCGCGACTCTGCTTCCAACTCTTCATTCTATGAAGAAGAATCGAATGAACTGTACAAAGAACCGGCATCCAAGCCGATGCTTGCGCCTGTTGCAAAGCGGAACAACTCCCGATTCCTCGGCATGACCGCTCAACAGAGATTCCTCGTCTCGCTGATGTTGCTTTTCACCGTTTGCGCCATCGGCACATTGGCAATGTTCATTTTGGGGAAGATGTCGTTGTTCTAACCAACAGACTGATAACAAAAAATCCCGAAAGTAAATCTTTCGGGATTTTTGATTCTTAGGCGTGATACATCAGCAGTTGAACTGCTGGACAACTTTTTTGTTATATCAATTGCGGTTGCGGCTCGGACTTTTCTTCCTCCGCCATAAATGCGCCAGCCTTTTCCATATCCGCGGCGGAGATACGCGCCACAGACGCGACGTAATCGCCCTCCTGCGGCTTGATGAGGTGGACGCCCTTCGTCGCGCGTCCCGCTGTCTTCACTGTTTTATTTTTGATGCGAATTGTCTGTCCGTTCGCGGTCATGATCGTGAGATCGTCGTCTTTCTGCACCACGCGGGCTGAAACGATCTTGCCGATCTCCTTGATCGCTTTTTGGTCAATCGTCGAGATGCCGCCTGTCGCGCGTCCTTTTGGCGAATATTCTTTCAACGGAGTTTGTTTGCCGAAGCCGCCGCTCGTAACAACGAGAAGCGAGCCTTCTTTTTCGACGACATCCATGCTCGTGACTTGGTCTCCCTTTTTGAGTCGGATCGCCGTCACACCCGCGGCTTGGCGTCCCATCGAGCGGATCTTGGATTCGTTGTAGCGAAGCGCTTGTCCGTTTTCGGTGACGAAGATCACATCGTCTTTGCCGCTGGTAACGCGCGCCCAGCCGAGGTGGTCGCCGTCCTCTAAATTGACTGCGATCAAGCCCGACGGTCGGACGGAGGCGAATTCTTCCATCACCACGCGCTTCACTTTGCCGCGCGCGGTCGCAAGGATGCAGAATCCGTGCGCCGAAAAATCCGAGACGGCGATCGCGGCTGTGATGCGCTCGTCGCCATTCAACGCCAGCACGTTGACGAGCGGAATGCCTTTGGCGGTTCGGTCCGCATCGGGGATTTGATAGACTTTCTCGCTGTACACTTTGCCTTTGTCGGAGAAGAACAACATCGAGTCGAGGCTTCGCGCGGGGATAAACGCGACGACCTCATCTTCTTCT
>JAKQEE010000208.1 GCA_029558635.1 Pseudomonadota bacterium
AGTTCCCACGGTGATGGGCGTTGACCGGAAAACATCGCCCAGTTTCCAGTTGTCCGGATTATAGGCCGGATTTCCCTGCACATACCCGACAATGGCGTCCCTCTGTGCCGTTTCGGTGACCGCAAGCCCAAAATAGGTCGGGCTGATACTCGTGGAAAAATCCGTCAGAGCAGTCGTACAGCCGACACACGTTTTAATGGTTCTCGCTGAATAATCGGTGGCCTGTAAAACTTCTCCAGCGTCGAGCAGCAAATTGCCCACCGTCCCGTTGGCGTTAATCTGATATTTCCGTAAATGGCCCAGCCAGAAAGGATCGTTAGCGACCGGCTGAAAAGACCCCTCATAAACAAAATTTTCGTCCGTGGTCCGGGAAGACTGAATGGAGGCCTGCGAAAAGGAATAAGTGGCTTCACGAATAATATTGATGGCGGCTTTCACGGCGGCCACCAGTTGATCCGCATCTCCGGCAAGAAAAGCATAGCCTGATAAATCCGCATAACCCGGATCGTTGGCGCTTGCCTTGAAATTTGCCGTGGAATTTCCCGCTGTCCCCGGGTAGGGATTCGAGGAATCATAACAGGCGGCTGTCACGGTGGATGCATCATTGGCGCAACTGGACACCCCCGAAGGATAGCAGGCGGCCGCTGTCAGATTGCAGCATTTGGACGTATCCGCGGGCGTCGTGGTGGAGCAATCCTTGGCGGTTGGAAGGCCGTAACCGGAGGTGCTGCCGGCATTGGCTTCGTTGGGATTATCCGTGCCTCCGTAATACGCCATCCAGTTGAGCGTGTTTCGCAAATAAGGAGGCATAGCGGCGCCAAAACCAATGACAAATATCTTGTAGCCCGCATCATAAAGCGCCTTGGCCTTGGCCACGCTTTCGCGTCGGTTTTTATAACGGTGCGGATCACATTCGCTTCCGTCTCCGTTGCAGGCATAGGTATCCGACCCGTCCGTAATGAAAATGACAAACTTGGCGCGGCAGGCTTTGGCGGCGTCGGCAGCCTTATGGGCGTCCAGATACAGTTTGGCTTCTTTCATGGCGGTTGCAAGTGGCGTTCCGCCGCTTGCCGATTCACCATTTACACAGCTTGCGGAACCGCTGCCGCTTGTGGCGGAACAGCTTGTGCTGTTTGCGCAATAAATCAGGCTGTATTTGGAGCCGATGGCCCGGATCAGCGAATTGCATCCGCTTGTGTAACTGTTGCCCGTGTCATCGTCAGAACAGTCGTAATACCGCATATATCCCAGTCTTACGCCCAGGCTTCCCTCATCAGCCGTGGTGATGCTGCCGTCGGCATTGTCGTCCAGAATATTGAAGGCGGATCGTTTGGCGATGTTCAGACGGCTGCATTTTTTATCGCACCCTCCCGAGACACAGGCCATGGAGCAGGAACCGGTTGTAAACGCCACATTGCAAGGCGCCGTTGTGCAAGCCGTCTGGCAATACCTGCCGCTCTTCCATGATTGATGAGGTGAGGCGCAAAAACCATCCTTGCAATCTTTCCAGGATTCACTGTATTTACATTGGTCAAAATTCGGCGTGCAGGTTGCGTCATGTGCATAATAGGTAAAGCCGCCGGCCAGAGAACTGTTGCAATATCCGTCGGACCGGCCGCAGTTGGTTCCGCGGCAGTTTTTCAAATCCGCTGTGCCTGCCGTATTGGATGCATAATAGGTTTTCGCCACCTTGGAGCTGGAACAAAAGCCGTTGGCGCAATCGCTGCCCGCGCAATTTACGGTATCCGCCGTGCCGCAGGCGGACGCCGCATAATAAGTCACAGCAGCTTTGGAACTTCCGCAATAGCCGCCGCTGCAACCGGTGCCGCTGCAATTGGCGGCATCAGGATAACAGGCGGTCGTGGACCCGTACGTCAGATCATCGCCTGAAGGATTCCAGAGCATGCTCCCGGAAAGATCCAGCAAGAGCAAAGCATCCGGCTGCGTGGAAGAAACAAACAGAGACTCTTCACCGGCCGCGGGCGCCGTGGCGTTTCCGGCACGACCCAAAAAAACCAGAAAGGCCAACGCCATCATCAGCAAAACCAATCTTTGCGTTTTCATAGAACCTCCTTAACGCATCATCGTTGAAATTTCGACTGGACCGTAACCAATGCCCGTCTGGATCGTCACGGTTGTATTATGGGTCGTGTTTCGCCCGGTCACCTGAACATTGTACGCTCTCTGCCCCCATTGCTGGCCTCCTCCAATGGAGTAGCCGGTCAGGGGCAAAAACACCGGCCCGGCCGTAGGGGTTGTGGGAGTGGAAATGGTGTAAACGGAATTGGGATCATTTGCGGAATCCACCCTCTGATACCAGGTTCCGCCGATTTTGAAAGCGCTGGGGGTCAGGTCGGACGTGACGGACGCCGCCAAATTCTGAGGGTCAAAATTTCTCATCATGCTGTGAATTCCCGCTTCGGCGGCAATCATCGCCTTTTTCTGCCCGACGGTTTGGGAGCTGATCTTGAGATCGCTCGTGGACAAGTCGATAATCAGAAAGGTCAGAGCAAAAAGAACAACGCAGGCCAGAAGCGCCGTCAGCAAAATAAATCCTTTTTGAGAGGATAATCCTCTTTTACTGTATTGCATGGTTCCTCGGAATAACACTTGTAGAGTAAATAATTTTTCTGGGTTCATTTTTCTTCGTGTCGATGCTTTCGGTTTCCACCGCCAGGACAATGTCGATCCGGCGGATATTGGGAATGTTCGCCGGAAGACCGCCGGCGGCAATCTCTGCGCCGGAGCTGTCATAATAACGGAAAACAGGAATGCCCAGGGTGTTGTTGATGATTTTGCCGGTGCGCGGCATTCCGCTCGACACTGTGTCCCCAAAAAAAGGCTGGGCGGTTCCGCAGCCGGTTGCAGTGCTGGATGTGCGCGAGATATACTGATCTGCAATCTCGTAAGTATAGCGGATCACTTCATTCGCATCGTCCAGAGCTCCATCTCCGTCTCCGCC
>JAKQEE010000104.1 GCA_029558635.1 Pseudomonadota bacterium
ACTCAAGAGCGCGTAGTACAGGTCGATCAGCTCATCCGCGGTAATGGCAGCGGCAGCCGCGGTCGTCACGCCGGTTCCCGCGCCGCCGGAAGCCGCCAGTACGCCGAGGGGCTTACCCGTGCCGTTGCCGGTGAAGAAAGCTTCCTCCTCCTTGGCGCCGATTCTGCGGGCGAACTCCTTTGCGATGTAGCTTTCAAGGTCGAACACGCTGTCGTTTAGCAGTTCCTCGGATACTTTGATGAGCGTGCCCAGCTTGTAAGCGCCGATGGACACCTGGCCGAAAGCATCGTCGCTGTCGGGGATGGTACCTTCTTCGTCGATCCACGATGCGGTGCCCTTGGATGCTACGACAGGAATTTTACGATCACCGGAAGAGGTGGTGATGACGTTTGCCAACCTGCGGAAGACATTCTCCTCGTCGAGGGCTTCCACAAGCGTGCGCTCAAATTCGTCGGGCACGAGGTAGCCACCTTCGGAGTCGGTGCCGATTTGCAGGGCGTTCTTTACGCTCATATCAAGACCCTCGTTGCCACGAGTGCGCATGGCATTCCAGAAGGCTTTTCTGTATTCGGCGGACGCACGGCCAGTCTTTTCCTCAGTGGCCTTGTTCGGCGCGCCCAAAATAGGAGCAGATGTAGGCTTGCTCATCTCAAGGTCATAGGCCGCCTGGCGTTCCAGACGCTCAATTTCCTTGCCGAGAGCGACCATGTCGGCTTCCATCTTGTCGTACTCTGCGGCAGCTTCAGCGGGAACAAACCCGTCCGCGCCGCGCTTCTGGTCAAGGAACTCCTTTGCGGTGTTCCAGATTTTGTTGCGCTTCTCGCGCAGTTCAAGGATTTTACTCATAGTCATTACCTCCATAAATTTAGTGGATAATCAAATTGAGCCGCTTTTGAAGCGACTCAGCGAGTACGCCTTGCGGCTCAGGTTCGGGTTTCGGTTGTTCTTTGGTCTTTACCTTATCAAGCAAGGAATTGGTGACTGCCCTGCGACTGAACGCATAGGTCGGAGCGGCTTGATGTCTTTTGCTGTCTTCCAGCACACCGTCGGCAAAACCCAATTCAATCGCCTTGTTTGCGTTCATCCATGTTTCTGCGTCCATCCAGTGGGAGATTTTTGCTCTCGACTGATTGGTCTTGACTTGGTAGGCGTTGATGATGGATTCCTTGACCTCGTCCAGCATTAAGATGGCTTTTTGCATTTCGTCCGTGTCACCGATGGCGATGGTCAGTGGATTGTGCACCATCATCAGGGCGGTGGGAGCCATGAGGACTTTCGTGCCAGCCATAGCGATGACACTTGCCGCAGAAGCGGCGATGCCGTCAATCTTGACCGTGACGTTGTGCGGATAATCCATCAACATGGAGTAGATTTGACTTGCAGCGATGCAGTCTCCGCCGGGCGAATTTAGCCAGATGGTGATGTCACCCTTGTCTGAGAAGAGTTCTGATTTGAACATTGCCGGAGTGATTTCATCACCCCACCAAGTCTCATCCGAGATCTCTCCATCAAAGTAAAGGACGCGCTCGCCACTTTCGTCAGCATCACGCGCCCAGTTCCAAAACTTCTTGTTTTTTGCCATTAGCTTGTATCCTCCGTTTCATTTGGTTTGTATGCTGCTCCAACATCGGCCAGCTTGACCATGTTGCCGTTGACGAAGTGCAGATCGCCGCCTTCCTCGGCAGTCAGCAGATTCATATCCTCCAAGCCACGTACATCGTTGACCGACATAAATCCGTTTTGAATGCCTGTTGAATAGCCTTGCATACGGCTTTGGTAGTCGCCGCGAAGTAGTCCGTCGAGATTAAACTTGATAAAGATCGTCGCTTTTTCCGATGGCAGAATGAGAGCCTGCTGTAAAGACTGCTCCCACCTGACCACCCACGGGTCGAGGGTATACTTGACGAACTCTAAAGACTGCTGTTCGATGTTGGAGAAGCTGCTCTTTTCAAGGTCGCCGACCATATGAGGAGGCACTCTGAAAATACGGGCGATTTCATTTATCTGAAACTTACGTGTTTCCAAAAACTGCGCCTGTTCCGGCGGTATGGACATCTGGTGGAATTTAAGACCTTCCTCCAAAACCGCTACTTTGTGTGCATTTGCGCCTCCGAATTGCGACTGCCAGCTTTCTCTGAGCCTGTCGGCCTGTTCTGGCTTGATGACACCGGGGTGTTCCAACACACCGCCGGGGTTCGCACCGTTGGCGAAAAACGTAGCACCGTAGTCCTCCGTTGCAAGGGCAAGTCCCACGGCGTTCTTTGCCATCGCTATCGGCGAGTAACCTATAAGGCCGTCAAAGCCCAAACCGGGGATATGCAGGATATTCTCGCGATGTAACTTGACCTGACCCTTGTCACTTTGGTAGGTGTAGACCAGATCGCCGCTTTCGTTTCTATCTACAGTCATTCGGTCGGGTAGTAGTGGATAGAGTGCAATGGGAAAACCCCTGCCGTCTCTGATAATCTGTGCGTAGGCGTTGCCCCAAAGTAAAAGATGACTCATCAGCGTTTCCCTGAACACAAATGAAGTCATCTCGCGGTTAGGCTCATCATGAAGCAGCCGGTAGAGGGGGTGTGACGGTTTTGTGGATTTGCTCCCGTTGGCGGTTCGCTCATACACGTGGAGCGGAAGCCCCGCCACCGATTCGGCAAGGATACGGACGCAAGCGTAGACCGCCGAGGTCTGCATCGCCGTCCGCTCATTGACCGCCTTACCGCTGGTTGTGCCACCGAAGAGAAAATTCCAGCCACCACCGACACGGTTTTTAGGCTTATCCCGTGAGCGGAACAACCCTGAGAATATGCTCATATAAATAACAACCCCCTTTCATCATAGACACTGTCGTTGATACCACCGCCGAGGGTTGCCCTCGCAAGTCCCATGATCAGCGCGACTACACCGTCTATTTTCTCTGTTGATTTCTTTTTATTGGGTTTGATGTTGCCTGCAGCGTCTTGGTCGACGATGACATTTCCCATATTCCAATCGAGGACAGGATGTTTGCCGTGACGTATTTTGCCTTCCATCACAAACTGAAAGAAGTCCTTTGAAGGTGGGGACATGGAAATGAAACCCTGACCGAACGGAAACACCGTAAACCCATGCTCCGCACCCAGTTCTTCAAGGTCGCGGCGAATCTTCTCTGCACCGTAGCGGTCGTAGGCGATTTCACGAATTCTAAAACGCTCCGACAGCTTGGCGATGAAAGCCACTATGTAGTCATAGTCCACCACATTGCCCTCGGTGGTGTTGAACACTCCTGTCTTTTTCCATACGGCATAAGGAACGTGGTCGCGCCTTGTCCGCAGGTCAATCACATCTTCCGGCAGCCAGTAAAAAGGCATCACTGTGTATTTGGTATCAACTCCAACCGGTGGGAATACCAGAACCAGAGCCGTAAGGTCTCCGGTACTGGAAAGGTCGAGACCGCAATAGCAATCCCGACCCTCGTATTCTTCAAAGTCTATGTCTTCGCCGCAGGCGTCCCATTTGGCCATAGGCATCCACCTGATATCGGCGTTGCACCATTCGTTCAGGCGGAACTGCCGAAAGTGCATCTCCTCGGCGGGGTTCTGTTTCGCCTGTTCATAGGCAGCCTGCACCGTTTCAAAAGGAATCGTCACGTCGATGGATGGATTGACCCGTCGCCAGACGGCTTCGTCATTCCAATCGTCATCTTCTTCAATGCCGAATACGGCAGGATAGAAGGATGGATCAATTTTTGAGCCGTCCATAACCGCTTTAGCTTTTTGGTGGATTTCATAACAGATGCTCGTTTTATCCCTGCCTGCTGTGGTGATGAGAAAGTAGAGGGGCTGCCGTCTGGCGTCACCCGTATACTTGGTCATGGTATCGAACAGTTCACGGGTCTGCTGGGCGAAGAGTTCATCAAATATAAGACCGGAAACATTGAAGCCTTGTTTGGACTTTGTTTCCGAGGACAGCACTCTATAAAAACTGTTGGTGTGCGGGAATATAATCCGCTTGGTTGATGGCACAAGTTTTGACAGCTTTGCCAGATCGCCGCATTGCTCGACCATCGCTTTGGCAGTATTGAAAACAATACTCGCCTGATTGATGTCGGCGGCACAGGAGTAGACCTCGGCACCCGCTTCGCCATCGGCGAACAGGAGGTAGAGGGCGATTGCCGCCGCCAGTTC
>JAKQEE010000120.1 GCA_029558635.1 Pseudomonadota bacterium
TTTGAATAAAATCGGTCGGAACATATGGCAGGGTCTGCAAATATAGCCTCTGAACTGTCGGTGTTCTACATTGTGTATTCTTTTTGCAATACATCAAACGATTGTGAAAATATCAGATCAGATTATTGCGCAAGGTGACACTCGGTTTATGTTCTCGTGGCCATCGTAAAGAAGGCTTTGAATTTGGGCCAAAGTCTCTACACAATTCTACAGATTTTGAGCTTGACGCTTTTCGAAAAAGAACCAATATATCAAACACTTTCAAATGTCAGTTACTCAAAACAAGAGGACCACATCAGCAACCAATTGAATCTATTCAATTAACGTTGGGACAGCAGTGCATGGAAATATAATTTGATTTAGACAAGAACAGCGGGGGAAAGGGAAAGGAGCCCCTCGCGTATCTTGGCCGATTCGATGACGGGGCTCCTGCCTACAACAGAAAGGCAGGAAAATTGATATCACCAAAAATCATACAGAGCAAATCTCTTTTTATCCTTTTACACCAAATCGACGTTGATCTTGCCGAGAGAGCACGGTTAAAGCGCTGCCCTGCTGTGAGGGTCCTCTGCATTACGCCACATATTTGCGTAAGCCTCGGGGAGGCCCCTCTGGGCTTGATGAGGCTTTCGCAATTCGTTTGAGTTTATGTTGCGGACGTGAGGGTTGCCGGAAACGCTTGTTACCGCCATCTGTATTATTTTGGGGGCGTCGTGTTTATTGGGCAGCGGTGTTGCTGGTTGTAACGGCACTACGCCAAGGTCGGGATCAGGGGTATACGGTTGAGCGGCTGAAGAATCTTTTTGGGGTAACGCGCCCAACACTGACCCGTTGGTTAAGCTACTTCCGAGAGGTGTTTCCTGTCAGCCAGATTTGGCTGCGACTTTCAGGGAGGTTGATGCCGCCGGTGGCCAGGCATGAGTTGCCCCGGGGCCTGATTGATCGTTTTGTGCAGACCCGTGGAGATCCGGAACGGGGTTTGACAGCTTGCTTGCAAGCGATTTTTCTTGTTCCTTAAGGGCACGATATTTGAGGGAGCCGTTTTCCGTTTACCGTTCACGCAAAAGATGTTCCGCTGCGTAATTGTTACGAATCATCTACAGGGATATTGCAAAGGGTTCGACGTCGTGCGCCTCCATGGTGGAGGCCGAAAAAGCGAATCCAAAGGAGGAATATCCAATGAGTGATTCAAAGATGCCCCGATGGCAACACTGGGCACAGTTCCGTTTTTCCGTGATTGGCGGTCTTTTGTCCAGTCCGCCGGAAAGAGGCCAATTGCAGCAGGAGATACAGGCGCTGGCCGAAAAAAGCTATCAACACCCCCTTACACCCGAAAAGCAGATCCATCCGGGTTTCTCGACCATCGAACAGTGGTACTACAAAGCCAAAGATGCGCCGGATCCCATTGCCGCTTTGGGGCAAAAACTTCGGGCTGACGCCGGTCGGCGTTTGGCAATAGGCGAACCACTTAAATCTGCCATTTTATCCCAGTATCGTACATATCCACGCTGGACCGTTCAGTTGCACTATGACAACCTGACCGTCCTGGCTGGGCAGCAACCGCAATTGGCGCCGTTGCCCAGCTACAAGACCTTGCTGCGCTTTATGAAAGAAAACGGCTGGATTCGGCGTCGCGGACCCCTGCAGCCCACCGTGGGCCAGAGCCGGGCACAACTGCGACGAGAACATCGTGAAGTGAGAAGTTATGAGGTGTCTCATGTCCACGGACTCTGGCATCTGGACTTTCACCAGGCCAAAATCCGCCTGCTGGATGAATCGGGGAATTGGTATCATCCGATGGCGCTGGCCATCCTCGATGATCGATCAAGACTTTGTTGCCATTTACAGTTCTATAGGTCCGAGACCGCTGAGTGTCTGGTTCACGGGCTTACCCAGGCAATCATGAAACGCGGGCTTCCGCGTGCCTTGATGACGGACAACGGATCGGCAATGATAGCCGAGGAAACCACTCAAGGGCTTCTGCGCCTTGGCGTTGTCCACGAGACGACCTTGCCATACTCGCCTTACCAAAACGGCAAGCAGGAAGTCTTCTGGGCACAACTGGAAGGCCGCCTGATCGAGACACTGCGGGGAATCGAAAATCTCAAACTGGCTTTTATCAACCGCGCCGCACAGGCCTGGGTAGAGCAGGATTACCACAGAAACCAGCACCGTGAAATCGGCGCGACACCCTTGCAGAGGATGCTCGCTGGCCCGGATGTTGGGCGGCAGGCGCCGGACGCCGATACCATGCGTCTTGCATTTACTCGTCAGATCACCCGAATTCCCCGCCGCGGTGACGCCACCGTCGTGGTCGAGGGGATCCGTTATGAACTGCCACCTCGATTCGGTCATTTGCACAAGGTGACCCTGCGTTCGCCAAGTTGGGACAAAAGTCAGATGAGCCTTGTAGATCCCAAAACCGGCGGACCGATAGCACGACTGCTGCCCCAGGACAAAGCCCAAAACGCTTCCGGACTGCGCCGAGCCATCGAACCACATGTAACCGCCAGCACCGACGACCTTCAAAACAAGCCGATGCCAGCCCTGTTGCAAAAATGGTTAGCGGACTATGCGGCCACCGGTTTGCCGCCGGCTTATTTGCCAAAGGAGGAATGCGATCATGAGTGATAAAAACATCCGCACCCTCTTCGGCCTCAAGTACAATCCCTTTTTACCCAATCTGCCTACGGAAGCTTTGTGGGTGCCGCCTGAAGCAGAAACCTTTGCCCACCGTGTCCAGTCAATGATCTCTCAAGGCGGCTTTGCCATGATCACTGGAGACCCCGGACAAGGTAAAAGTAAAACCCTCCAATGGATCGCTCAACGCCTCAGCAAAATGCCGGATATTACCGTCGGTGTCATGGAACGACCACAAAGCAAACTCGCCGACTTCTACCGGGAATTGGGAGAACTGTTTGGCGTTGGCTTGACCCCCGCAAACCGCTATGGCAGCTTCAAGGCCCTTCGCACAAAATGGCTGGCGCACTGTCAGTCATCCCTGGTGCGGCCCGTCCTCCTCATCGACGAAGCACAAGAAGTCTCTTCTGTTTGCCTGACCGAACTGAGATTGCTCCAAAGCGCCTGTTTCGACTCTGAAAGCCTCCTCTCTACCATCCTATGTGGAGACGGACGTCTGCCAAACATGTTCCGCTCCCCAGAGCTGTTACCTCTGGGGAGCCGCATTCGTGTCCGGCTTCACCTGGCGCCTCTCACCCCGGAACAGCTCCAGGATTATCTCAACTTCGCCCTCGAACAGGCCGGTCATTCACAACTGATGACCCCCGAACTGATCAGAACCCTGGCCGCACATTCCTTAAACAACTTGCGCGTCCTCAACCATACGGCGGCTGATCTGCTTAATGCCGCCGCCGAAAGAAATCTGCCGCGTCTTGACGAATCGCTTTACTTTGACCTGTTTGCGCAAGCGTCATCAAAGCCTCGTCGTACCAAAACATCATAATCTGCCATCGTTAAAATGATCGGTTTTTACTTTTACCTTTAATCAGGGAGAGCTACAGGCCGTTACCTAATGATCAAAAAAGCGATGGATAAGAAACAAACATCCCGGGGGGAATACAATAATAATATCCTTACCCTCCGGCATCGGAAATGAAGGCAAGATTACCTATGGACAGTAACTCGTTCAGCAAGATTGAAATCGTGGAAATCGTCGTTATGGTAAGGCTCGACCTCTATAACCGCAATCTGCCCCACGGGGCTAATGCCATTCTCCAAGAAATGGAATCCATGAGTGTCCGTCCATTACCTTCCCCAAGAAGCGTAAATCGCATTCTTGACCGGCACGGCCTCACCCATCGCCGTACAGGTCACTATCTATAATCCATTGTTTTTACGGGAAATAACTCCATCGATTATTGTGTCCGCCCTCACATTCGCCACAATAGAATCATAATATTTTTGATGCTCTGGCTGTAATACCAAGAAAAAAACAACATTTGATGTCGTAAATGCTGCAATCAAAGAGCCTCCCGTCTTGTTTTTCAACTCTTCTTTTAAGCGCTGAATGAA
>JAKQEE010000157.1 GCA_029558635.1 Pseudomonadota bacterium
ATAAAAAGGTACCTTCTTGAAATAACTGCCCTAATAACAACGAAGCCCCGCATCATGGATGCGGGGCTTTATCCGTTAAGCAACCGCTTCGAAGAGGGTTGCATTCGATTCTGGCTCCCCATGTGCAACCCTTTTCATAACCGTTCTCGTTCTCCGGCTGTTAACCGAAAACCGTTGTGATTCAATGAGCTATCAAAGAGCATGTGACCCCCGGCAGGGCGGAAATTTCGACAACCCCATTTTCCCACTCACCTTACCAAAGGGGGTGTCGCAAGTCGAGCCGTAAGTTTGTCGCAAACTGTGTCGCAAACCTGTCGCAAAAATCAACCCCTTTCCTCGGGCCGACTCGTTACCCGACTCGTTACCCAGTTCATTCGGCATTACCCAATTGCCGCTTGGCCGGTTTTTTTGACCATCGGGCGTTCTCATCCTCATTCATCCGGCCCTCTGTGGGCAGTGGCATCTTCGTCGACCCAATCCTCCTCAGTGTAGGACATACCCTTTCGACCCGGAACTTTCCGTGCGGGCCCGGGCAGGTAAAAAGGGCAGCTTTTCGGGCCGTAGCAGAAGGTTTCGAACCGGTACTGCTTCTTGGACGGATTCCATTGGTCGATGATCATTTCCACCGGCATCCTGCATCCCCATATGCAGATCGTGCATTTGGCGTCATGGGTCCGGGTGTCCAGACGACGGTGTCCGCGGCTGCGGTAGGTTTCCAGGTCCGGAGGAACGCCGAGAAACGGCGGACCTGCCGGGGGTTCACCCTCGGCATCTTTGACGACCTTGAGCCCGCTGGTTTTATAAAGCGCCGCTGTTTCTTTGCAAGGATCATCGACCGGAACCGATTGCCCCTTTATTTCCATACCGGCTTGAAACCGGTGCTTCTCGAGCGCCCCTTCACCGATTGCAATCAGGGACTCGCCGACCTCCACGCCGAAAATCCCGTCGAGACGAAACACATACCCCAAGTAGCTGTGCGACCGCTCATCAAAGGATCGCATTAGCCGGATACGCGGCTGTATAGCCACGATTCGACCTGACCAGGCTAATTTCTCTGAGCCTCCCATTGGGCCAACCATCAGCCTTCTTCTCCTGCCTCAACGAGTTTGCACAGCCGCTGCCTGACGTACTGAGTACGCTCTTCATTCCTTAGAAACTAAGCCAATGTAAAAACACCCGTAAAGGGTTTTTGTATTGTCAAAACCGTTGTAATTTTGTGCATAATTTAAATTTTCGACGTATACCTCGATACCCGCGTTTGTGCCATTCAAGAGTATGTTACCCGCTTGGTTATTCGTTATATGGATTAAATCGCGGCTGTTCCAATCGTCGTAAGCAAGATGCTCAGAGTTGGCACACCCAAATAGTGTCAACTTTGGTTTGAGAACGTCCAGAAAATCAAAAGAGCGGTCCGAATCACGACCGTGATGTGGAGCGATCAGGACAGCGCAGTTTTCGACTAAGTTTGAGTGGTTGTCTAATACATATTCCCAGGTGTTATCGTGTGCATCTCCTGGGAATATGATTTTTCCACCACACGTTCGATATACAAGAACATATGAAGCGTCATTCGGATCTCCAGCGCCATTTGCCGCGGACACCAGCTCAGAATCCGGCGCAACGATATCAAGACAGTCCCCTCGGTCATCCGGCTCACCACGGTTAACATATTGAAGGCGGCTTCCAGCTTTGGGGGTAACTACCGTTACGCCGCTGCATTTGCCATCACGCACCTTGACGTAATGGTCCCAATCATCTTCGTTGTAACTTCCCCCAGAAAAGTCAGGCTTTACCTTACGAACGCCAGAATCCCAGAAATTGAGAATGCCGATTTCATCACACAATTCCTTAAAGCCATCCATGTGGTCCATGTCAGGATGCGTCAAGATGAATCGAAATACCTTCGAAATGCCAATCCTTTTCATATAGGAAATTGGCTCTGTGGGACATTTCCGCATTCCATAGTTCCCGGAACCCGTCTTGGCAATGCCGATGTGTCTACCAAACGCTTCTAAAAGAGCTTTTTGCGTGGTGCTCCCGCCATTGCATATGTCTACAACAGTTATGCGACCGCTTCCATGCTGGATAATGGAGCAGTCACCGTCACCAACGTTCA
>JAKQEE010000221.1 GCA_029558635.1 Pseudomonadota bacterium
GACAAATGCGGCGACCTGGCCGCAGCGCAACGGCTTCGACAAGGGCGCCAGGGTGATCACATCGCCATCGCGGATAAAAGGCGACATGCTGAAGCCGCCGGCCTGAAAGCGAAAAGGCACGCCTTTGTCGAGCACCGCGGCCAACAATACGGCAAAGTGAGTGTTGGGGATGGGACGGATTTCAGAATCGACGCTTGTGCTATAAATGGACATGGGTCAATAGATTTTGCTCATAGTAATACGAGGGCGGCGACGCATCGAGTGGTTAAATTGAGGTATTTCTAATTTAATCCTCATAACGATCGTTCTTCGTAATGGATGTTTAAAGTGCTGCATGTTCGATTTTAAAAAAGAGGTCAGTACTCTCTCGATCCTAATGATTTGCTACATTTACACCAAATTTTTCCGCATTGCAACCCGCCCATGATCATACTTTTTGCGCTCTTTCTCGAGAATAAATTTTAGTTTCGGAACAGAGCAAAATTCAAATCCCAGTTTTTGATATAAACGTATCGCCCGTATGTTGTCTTCAAATACGAGTAGATGCACTGCCTTTGCTCCCTCTGTGCAAGCTCGATCAATGACAGCTTTAGTCAAAGCTGTGCCAATCCCCCATCGTCGATTCGCCGGTTTGATTATCAGACTGAACAGCCAATACTCCTTTTCGACTGCACCAGGAGATTCATCGAAAACCAATTGTACAAATCCAACAACTCTATTCCGATAAAGCGCCACCCATTCGATGACATTCGAATCATCTTGCACATAAATTTCTTCGGCACTGGTGGGATCGAGCCATCGCTGCAACGCCAGCCGATCACCATTCTCTGCCTGTCGCACCACAGTTTTTTTGCCAAGAAACTTGCCAAAAAGACTGTATAGAAATTGATTTTGCGCTTTGCGTAAAAAGCGATTAGCGCTGTTGTAAAACAGCTTGCAAAAAACCTTCATGAGCGTCAGCGCTATCGATTAAATGCAAAACAGTTGGGTGCAATTTTCAGCTGGTCACTCGTTGCTTGCAATTGGTAGACCCACTGGAGCCGGTTCGGCATCTATCTGTAACACCGGGCCCTTCCCATCCGTCTCCCTTACAACCAGTTAATACAGCCTCTTCCGGCTTATTGCGCCCCAACACCAACAGCTCGGGAACGATCCACTTTTTGTTTACATGTAGTTCTTTCATAAGGTGCCTTTCTGTATTGTTTTTGCTCCTTGTTGTTCATCCTCAAATTTTAACAATGTTATTATTTTTGCTGAAAAGAAGGATTTATTTGCCATTCAAGCGATTAACGTGGTTATCAAAATTTAAGGCAATTATTTACCAAAATCAAACGAATTCAATTCGTCGACGATCTTGCCGCTCTTGTCGAAGCGCATGACATAGAACTTTGATTCTGCGGCAAGTTTGGCAACCACATCCAAAGTCTTGTCCCACCATGCGGCGGTGACGAACGGCCGGATCACGCACGCCAGCAAACGGCTGCTGATCTGCCGGCGATCGATCAATGGGATGAGCCGATTTTCAGCCGCCTGTTCGAGAAAACAGATCGCCCGCAGCGGCGCCGAGGCCGCCGACACCAGGGGAATGTCGCCGTGACTCCAGCTGCCGTAGACTTGCCACTCATCGCCGAAGCGGCGCACGACGTTGCGGTCGTCGCACAGGATTTCAGCCTCCAGGTCGCCGCGCTCGCCCGCATCGATCAGCATCTGGGTGGTGGTCGATTTGCCCGCTTCGGAATGGCCGACAAACAAGAACCCGGCGCCGTTCAGGACGGCGCCCGCCGAATGGAGATAACAGCCGCGACGGTCGGCCAGCAATTGCGCGATCAGAATCTGGTCCGAGGGAAAGGATGTCAGCGCCGTGTTGCCGCCCGTGCTCCACCCTGCCCCATCGGGATGGTAGATGTGGCCCACCGAATGGTCGGCATTGAAAACTGCGACTCTCCACAACCGCTCGGTCGAGCCGTTCGGCAAAATGCCGAGATAGAGCCATCCCTGTGCGGTCTGATAAATCGCCCACGGCGGCTTGTAGTAGCGCTCGATGCCCTCGACCGGCTCGACCTGCGCAGGCAACTCGAAATGGTGATAGAGGGTTACCGTGTCGTCGCCCGGTTCATCCACGCCAAAGAGCTCCAGCTTGTCGCTGAAGGTGGTGTCGGTGAGCGGCAGATCGCTGTGGATCTGCAACGTGATGCCGCCGATGCGGTAAAAACGGCTTGCGGTCATGCTATCGTCCTGTTCAGGTAGAGTCCCGGAGTGTCGGTTTTGGATATTTGTCACACTCATGCTCTTCAGCGGCGGATTTTCCGATAATCGACAGGCATCGATACAATGAATCGGCTGGTGTATCGCAAGGATACAGTCGACAATCCGGCAAGGCTTATTCTCGCGTCAGCAGGGCAACCTTTGTGCATCGATACACGCAGAAACGGGATGATTTTTTCGCGCTTTCCTGCCAGCTTTTTACACATTAAAATTGCCCATGAAAGCATGCAAATTTCATGCCTCAGCCCAACAGGTCCTTGCAATCAAAACAAAAGACTCTTGCTTGCGGCAAGGTAATACCCCGCCCTCGACAGGCAAAGTGTCAGGAAAAGCGGTGCAGAGGAGAACGGCAGCAGTGGCTATTCCGTCTGTGCAACCACGATTTTTCGCCGCGTCAGTTCTTCGATCAGGCCGAGCACGTCGCGTTCGATCTCGTCGAGCGGTGCGTCATACTCATCGGCCAGGGAGGCGGCGATTGCGGCCAGAGTGTTCCGGCCGTCCAGACGGTCCCAGATCATCTTGCCGGTCTCGTTGAGCGTATAGAGCTCGTCCTCCATGTCGCCGATGCCGGCGGCCAGGGGAATGATGATGATCTCCCCCTCGATCTCGCGCGCCACCACGTCCTCAGAGGGTTGATAGATGGTGTGCAAGGAAAGTTCGACTTGTTTCACTTTTTCCATTTACCTTTTGGCTTGTGATGCATAGCGTTTTGTAAAAAAAATATCAACTTTTGACAAACTCATAGCAATTGTTCGTTCCCGCTTCTTGTCCGCAACCGTGTATCTCTCCCGTACCAGTGGCAAAGGGTCCATGTTTTCCAGGCCTTTTGCAGTTGAGGAGAATCGCTTCCTCGGGTTTGTTTCTGGTGATGACTGAAAGTTTGGGCATAGGCCACTCTTTTTTGTGTGCAGTCATCGTTGCTCCCCTCCGATAGATTGTTGCTCATTCTTTGAACTGCAAACAGGCATTTGGGTATGTCTGGAACGATTTTTGTCTTGCGGTTTTTTACATAAGTCGAATCATTTCTCCGATTTTCGGTTGCTGAAATTGGCTATTCGTTCGCGCCAGTCTTCGACTTCCCAGGCTTTCTCGCCTTCATCGAGCAACCCCAGATCGCGCGCCTGGGCGTGGGCGATGGCACAAAAATATTCCACCGGTGTATCCAGGTCGCCGTGTTCCTGCCAGGAACGCGCCGGGCACTGTTCGCAAAGACCCTTGAGAAAACAGCGGGCGCAGCGCTGCAAATAGTCCGGATTGGTCGCCCGTATCTCTCGCCATTTGGGAAAGACCTCGGTCAGGACAAATTTCAACGGCGACATATCGGCCGCCTCTGCCTCGTCAGCCCGATGCAGATCCCAGACCAGATCTGGATGGCGCAAGCCCATGCACATCTGCGCGCGGCCGTAGGCATCGACACATGCACCTTTGCCGGCGCCGCAGCCAAACAAGAGATCGCCCGAAGGTCCCATGAATTTGGCGCAGAACTGCTGCATCTCTTCCACATAACCCGGCCGGCTCGTCAACAGAGCCACGGATTCTTCCGGCGAAAAACGCAGGGATTCGATAACCCGATTCCTGGCCGGATTGTCGCGCCGGCCGCGCAGCTCAAAGTTGATGCTGTAGCCGGGCGAATCCTTCATGTCGGCAGCTGTCAAGGCCCAGGCTTCGAACTCGGCCTGTTCCGACCGGTTGGCCGGCAACAGGCTCTGCTTGACGATGAAGCGAATCTTGTGTTCGCGCAACAGCTCGACCCCGCGCCAGAACCCGGCAAACGCGCCGGCTCGCGCCGCCACCGCATCATACGATTCCGCATGCATGCCATAGACCGTCACCTCGACCATTTTGCCGGGCGGGATACGCGCCAGCAGCTGCGCCAGTTCCGGCGTGATCAGCCGGGCATTGGTGAACAAAACCACCCACATGCCCAGCCGCCGCGCAAACAGATAGAGCTCGGTGAAATCGCGGCGCAGGAGCGGTTCGCCGCCGGTAAAGCGCACCGAAAGGCAGCCCAGATCTGCCGCCTGCTGCAGCAGATCCTTGACAAAAGCCGTGCTCATCTCGCGACCGGCAAGCTCGGCGTCGTGCTCGGGCTGATTGATGCAGCAATGGATGCAGGCGTTGTTGCAGCGCTCGGTCAGCTCGATATCGAGATGGCTGAGCAGCGGCGCTTTGCCGTGCCAGGGGTCGAAACGATGCGGCAGCACTCTATTGACATATCTGCTTCGCACTGTACGCCATCGGTTTTCTTGGTTAATAAAACGGGTTGCAACTCAACAACAAAAGATGACTTCAAGAAGTCGCAATCGGATAGCATTGCCATGTACCAGAGGGACAATTGCATTTATTAATCCACTTACCACTTTGGTTATATCCTCCTGGTTTATCTAGAATATCCGATGTCTTGCAAGCTTCCAAAACGTTCTCTTCCGGCATACTGCGGCTCATCACCAAGAGTTCAGGTTTGTGCCAGCACGATCTCTCTGAGGTTGACATGACTACCCCCCTTTTTTTTCGTTTGTTGATTTAACGATTACACCCGCTTATACTATATGCGGTCGCGAAAAGGTGCTTTACGACTTTTATGACTTGCTGTCAGATCTAATTTTCCATGAGATCCGATGCAGCGCACCGAATCCGGATAAAAAATGAATTCTGGTTAAAATTCAGCCTTGACGAACAAATCGCCACAGCCGCAGGCAGATGAGCGGAAAAACCCCAGGTAAAAATACAGAAAGAGCTGTACCCGGTGTCGGATCACGGGATCGACAGCGCTTGCGCGCCAGGCGAACCCCAAAATCGACGCGACCGTTTCTCCTCT
>JAKQEE010000222.1 GCA_029558635.1 Pseudomonadota bacterium
GACGGAAGTATCGTTACCGGCGCGGAGTCATATTGCAGTGTTGCCGACGCCTCCGCATATCACACGGCCAGGGGCAACGCTGCATGGGCGGCGCTTGCCTCTGACACCGTGCGGGAGCAATGCCTCCGCAAAGCGACGGACCATATGGAGCAGGTCTATCGGTCGCGCTGGCAGGGTTGCAGGGTTGGTGAAACACAAGCCCTATCATGGCCTCGGTATGGTGTTGAAGTTGAAGGCTATGCTGTTGACTCCGACATCGTGCCAACGGAAATCAAGAACGCCTGCGCTGAATTGGCGTTGAAAGCAAGTGCGGCTGACCTCAATCCGGACTTAACGCAAGGGGTGCTGTCTGAACAGGTGGGCCCCATTGCTGTGACGTATGACAAATCATCCCCGCAGCGCGTCCGGTATCCGGCCATTGACGCTGTTTTATCGCCTTACCTGCTGGCGAACGGGGGCGGCTGTTCAATGGGGGTGATTAGATCGTGACCTTTTACACGCGCTTACAGAATACCGCTCAGAAGCTATTAAAGGGCAAAGGCCAGTCAATCACGCTGACCAAAATCACCGCCGGAACTTACAATCCGGCGACGGGCGGCTTTACCGGGGCGGGTACATCAACGCAGACGGCTTATGGCGCGGTGTTTGATTACGGCGCGAAACAAATTGACGGAACGCTTATCAAAGCGGGCGACAAGCAGTTATTGCTTTCCGCAGTCAAGACGGACGGCACGGCTTTAACGGATCCCGTTCTGGGTGACACGGTAAGCATCGGCAGCGTAACCTATACGCTTGTCGAACCGCTGAAAGAAGTCAATCCGGCGGGGACAGTCGTGATGTTTGATTGTAATGTGAGGGTGTAATGGACGAGTTTGAAAAGCAACTGGTTATCAAGGCACATGAAGACATGATGGAAAAAGGGCAAAAGCTCCTTGATGATCCCGAATTTGACGATACATTCAAGGAATTGGTTAAGAAGCAGATGAAAACCAGTCAACTTTGCATGGAGGCGTTTGGTCTATTATGAGTTTTGCTGAAGATATAGCCAAATTCGCAGCCAAGTGCAA
>JAKQEE010000163.1 GCA_029558635.1 Pseudomonadota bacterium
GAAAAGGAAAAGAAAAATGGAAATACTTCTTGCTATTGTGGTGGCATCCGCCGTGATCTTCTTTGGCGCATTGATCAGTATGGGAAACGAACGCCAAAGACGGGCATTAGACAACTTGCGCGAACAGGTCTTTTTATGGGCTGTAAATGATTTGCAGATCAAGAGAGAGAAATTGGCGCGTGATGTCAAGGTTGAACATCCGTTGGGCTGGTTCAAAAATGTGATTTCAAAAACATGTAACCTTGAAGGAGATCTTCAGTTAGTTGAAGTCTTTGAAAGTCCTGCAGTGATGGTATGCACCTATTCCGAATCAGGAAAAAATATTATCCTGACACCATTATCTCCTGATGCAATACGCAGGCTGGTGTATAAGAATCATAGTCGGATAACCAAATTTGCCGATGGAAATCCATTGTTGACCCTTCCGCGCAACGTCGCGGTGAAGGAAGTATCTGTGTTGAATGGCGGTTTTCTTTTTGATCTGGAATTACCACTTGCATGGAAGGGGCTGACTGGACGGGATGTACTACATATGGATCGTTTATGGGTGTATGCGTTGCCCTAGTTACTGCACCTGGGTTAGCTTCCTGCCGACCGCTCGAATAACCTTTACCATATCTTTATAGTCGCTTTACACCCTTTTCAACCACCAATCCTATACTGGTGTCATAAAACAACACACAACCGTGTGAAACACCAAAATAGGAGATTATCCATGAACAAAACTTTAAGCATGACCCTGACCGTTATTGCAGTCATTGCGCTGGCTGCAGTCGTCTTCTTCGCGGGGAGCATGTATGCCCGCGCGAACGCCTTTGGACCGTCCATGATGAGCGGTTACGGTTGGAACAATAACAATGCCTACGGACCTTCCATGATGAATGGTGGCGGACCCAATATGATGGGTGGCAACGGTGGAATGATGAATGGCAGTACTGGAATGGGACCCAACATGATGGGCGGATACGGCTACAATCCCACCAACGTTACTCCTCTCACCATTGACCAGACGAAAGCCGCCGCTGAGAAATATATGGCGAATCTGGATAATTCCGATCTGGAGGTTGCCGAGATCATGATCTTCGATAACAACGGCTATGTGATCGTCAAGGAAATCAGCACGGGGATCGGCGCCTTCGAGTTGCTTGTAGACCCCACTTCGCAGATTGTCTACCCTGAACATGGTCCAAACATGATGTGGAACCTGAAATACAGCGGACTCAATCACCAATACATGATGGGCGTCAACGGTGGAATGATGGGCATGATGGGCGGCAATAATGGAATGATGAATGGTTGGGACAGCGCCACCCCACTAGATGTCACTGCTGAACTGACAGTCACTCCCGAACAGGCTGTTCAATACGCCCAGCAATATCTTGATACAAATTATGCGGGTGCAACCGCCGCGACTGATCCTGCACAGTTCTATGGTTATTACACTCTTGATTTCGAGAAGGATGGCAAGATCATTGGCATGTTGAGTGTCAATGGCTACAGTGGACAAATCTTCCTGCACACCTGGCATGGAACCTTCATCGAGGAAACCGAGTAAGACTCGGACTCAAACTATAAGATGCGCCGAGATAAGCCATTCGGCGCATCTTAATTTATGCAGGTGAAGTTACAATACTCGCAAACTCCTCAACCAATTATCCAACTATAAGAGTAGCACATGACAAAAATCCTGGTCATCGACGACGAGCCTTCCATCGTCAATCTTGTTACCGCCTACCTCAAGCCCGAAGGCTATGAGATTTTCACCGCGACGGATGGTCCGTCGGGTCTTAAGTCTGCCCGCGCTTTCAAGCCCGATCTCATCGTCCTGGATATCATGCTTCCTGGCATGGATGGAATTGAACTGCTCTCACGCTTGCGGCGCGAATCAGAAGTGTATGTAATCCTGTTGACCGCGAAAACCGAAGAGACCGACAAGGTTGTTGGTCTTTCCGTTGGCGCAGATGATTATGTGACCAAACCTTTCAGCCCGCGCGAATTGGTGGCACGAGTCAAAGCCGCGGTCAGGCGCATTCAAACGGGATCAGGTTCAGGGCTCGAAACGAGCGTGCTGTCCTTTCGTCATTTACATATGGATGTTGGCGCACGCATCGTTAAGGTCGATGATCAAGAGATTGAATTGACCGCCATTGAATTCGATTTGTTGAAAACGCTGGCTGAAAACCGCGGCAGGGTATTCACACGCGAGCAGTTGCTGGAGAAAGTATGGGGCGGCGAATACTTTGGCGAAATGCGCGTCGTGGATGTGCATCTCGGACATGTCCGTCAGAAGTTGGGACATGAAGATTTAATCGCGACGGTACGCGGCGTCGGTTATAGATTTGAAGATGAACCGTTGTAAGTGAGGAATGATGATTGATTATTTCCGACGTCGCTTGGGCGCAAGGCTGTTACTGTCCTATCTTGTAATTATCGTGGTCGGGGTGTTGGTATTGGTGATCGCTAGTCAATTCATCCTGCCAACATCCTTTAACCGCCACATGAATGGAATGATGGATGGCGGCATGGGAATGGGGATGGGGATGGGTATGAACAATTCGATGGGACAACTGTATGTGGATTTCCGCGCCAGTTTCAACGAAGCCCTGACGTATGCAACGCTGGCAGCCATGCTCGCCGCATCCATTCTCAGCTTATTCTTCAGTCGCAGTGTGATCGCTCCCGTCCATGCCATGTCGCTTGCCACACAACGAATTGCCGACGGGCAATATGACGAGCGCGTGCAAGTCAATGGCAATGACGAACTCGCACAACTTGCAGTATATTTCAATCA
>JAKQEE010000233.1 GCA_029558635.1 Pseudomonadota bacterium
ACTCGATGGTGGCGAGCGACCTTCGCTTTGGAACGTTGATTGATTTGGTTGTGCGCAGTCCGCAGTTCCAAAACATCCGCGGTCGCGATTTCGTGAATTCCGAAGGACATTGAAAACCCAAAAAAAGGGATGATCAAACAGGGTATAATGGCCGACTCAACAGGGTACGATCAGCATGTACAGACTGGACACATAGGTAACAAATGTTCGGACACATAGGTGACACTTAATGTCAGTGTTAGCCATGGCTTGGAATATCTGTGACCTGATGAAATCTAGAACTGAATTTGTGAAAATGGCCCAATTGATAAAGAGCGGGGAGGCACCAGGCTCCTTTGGTGAATTGTGCCGGAGATACGGCATCAGCCGCAAAAACGGCTACAAATGGCTCAATCGCTACAAGACTCACGGTCCAGGGGGACTGCAAGACCAGTCGCGAAGGCCTCACCATCAACCAGCCCGGTCAACGGAGAAGACCGAACAGGCCGTGCTTGACCTGCGGGAGAGCCACCCCTGTTGGGGAGGGCGAAAGCTGCGCAAATGCCTGAGCGAAAATATAGAATTGGAGGTGCCATCTGCCAGCACCATCACCGAAATTCTTCGGCGCCACGGTAAATTGAACGAAGCTCCCGCCGCCGGCCCCGGGAAGTTTCAACGCTTTGAGCGTGAATCGCCCAATGATTTGTGGCAAATGGATTTCAAGGGCCATTTTGCGATCAAAAAAGGCGGGCGTTGTCATCCTTTGACCATCTTGGATGATCACAGTCGCTTCAATATCTGCCTGGCGGCCTGCGCCAACGAAACCAGCGTCACGGTGCAGCACCACCTCATCGATGCTTTTCGACAATACGGTTTGCCCCATCAGATTTTAAGCGACAATGGCCCATCGTGGAGTTGCCAGAAGCGTCGCCTGGCCTGCAGCTGGCTTGAAGCATGGCTTATCCGGGTCGGGGTCGATCCGATTCACGGAAGGTCCTATCACCCTCAAACCCAGGGGAAAGAGGAGCGCTTTCACCGCACCCTGAAGGCGGAAGTCATTGAGACGCGCACGGAGTGGGAGGATCTGGAGCAATGTCAGAGTGCTTTCCTGGAGTGGCGCCCCATTTACAATGAAATTCGTCCACATGAATCGCTCGGTGATGAGGTTCCTTTGAGCCGCTATCGACTCTCCACCAGAGGTTATGAGGAAAACAGCGGGAAGCGTGACATGCGCGAACATTATCAAGAGGGCGAGATCCAGCGCAAGGTTGATCACAGCGGAGAAATCTCTTATTTGGGGCGGAAATACTATGTGGGAATGGGCTTGCACGGCGAGCATGTGGCGATCCGGGCGCTGGCGGAAAAGCACTCCAGCGTGAGTTATGGATGGAAAAGGCTTGGTGCGATCGATCTGACCATCAAGAAGGGCGAACGAGGGCAGCTGGTTCCACTTAAATCACTTACCGTCAAAGCCAAATTTGAATCTGAGTGATGCCCCGGGTGGCGAAAAGTGAAGGGATGTTGGGGTTGACGTTCGCACTCCGGGCCCACCCGTCCACCCGTCAGGTGGGGACGGTCTGTTCCGCGCTTCGCGCGGCTCCGTCCCGGCCGTTTTTTCTTTTCTTTTTTCGCTTCGCGTTGCCAGAAGCAAGAAGCAAATCTGGGCTTTCACAAAGGATGAAAAGTGTTACCTATGTGTCCGAACGTTTGTAACCTATGTGTCCGGCCTAAACAGGATCACTGTACCCTGTACAATCGAAAAAATTGACTGCCTGGAATAGCATTTTTCACTCAACTTTTTACTCACTCAACCTACTGCCTAACTAAATCAATTTATGAAATCTTCTTCACTTCGTCATGGTTGCGCCGGTTTCCGGGCCATGCCACGTCGGCAGGCCCTTCAG
>JAKQEE010000235.1 GCA_029558635.1 Pseudomonadota bacterium
CCCATGAAAATGGTTTGGCATGACCATCCATTCATCCAATTCGACATTTATAAAATGATACGGTATTTCGATCCAACATTGTTGGACCATTTTCCCCGCATCGTTCCATTCCATTTTTCCGTTTCGAATGTCCCAGAACAAAAACACGCGGTTCTGGGTAATCAGGATGAATTATTTTGCCGTCCGAATAGACGGATTTTCATGATCTGTTTCCCATTGCAGAGGATTGTTGCGAATGTATTCCTGTATACGGTGCAGGGATTCGTCGTTTCGAATGACGTGTTCATAATAATTGCGTTGCCATACAGGCATATTTGGCGTATTTCGCAATTGATTGATTTGTCGGGTAACGGCCGATTTAAATGATCGAATGATGGTTGGTAATGAACCCGCAACGGGTTTGCCGAATCGTTCAACCGTAGGGGCACGGCATGCCGTGCCCCTACCACAATCGTCTGTTATCAATACGATCCCATGAAAATGATTCGGCATAACCATCCATTCATCCAATTCGATATTTATAAAATGATAGGGACTTTCGATCCAACATTGTTGAACCCTTTTCCCGGCATCATTCCATTCCATTTTCCCATTTCGAATTTCCCCGAACAAACACGCACGGTTCTGGGTACAAAGGGTCACGAAATAGGCGCCCGATTGTGAATAATCATATCCCGGCAGCCGAATGGAACGGCGATGATGACCTTCGGGATTGTATTTCATTTCGTCCATGATCTGAACTGGATTCCCGCTTGGGTCTGACCCAATCGTCGATCTGGGTTAGATCGAAAACATATCCTCATACAAGAAAACCAATAAATTCCGGCAGGAATTCCTGGAATGGGTTGTAGGGCGACGAGGCTCGTTACCCTACAAGAGCAATCAGCCTTGTTGGCAATGCAAGACTTGCAGGACCGGATTGGGTGTGTCTGTATCCCATGCGGTTATCTTTTGGGGCTGCTCCGGCGCCGGCCCCGCTTGCCGGTCGTCTGCTGTTTTCAGCGCGAAGATCATTTGCCGGCGGCTGTTCGACCAGCACGATAGCTGCTCTGCAACTTTTTGAACGATGATATCTTAAAAACGGCAGGAGAGGTGCAAAACGATTTATCAATAACAATAGAAAATTGTTGCATCCATGCGGTTTGACATGTATTATCTGATAGGTAATTCTTTTAATGGGGACGGCTAAGGAACGATGAGAACCCAGCTGACTTGCGGATAAAACTTAAATGCATACCCTTTTTGTCCATTTTCGAGATCAGCATGACACTATTACAGGGACAGCGAAATGATAAAGCACCTCAAATTACCGGACACCATAAGTTCAAGGACTGAATATAAAAAAAAATTTAGTTTATGGGAAATGTATCGTGCTTTTGTGCTGATACCTGGGGCAATAGCCAAAATGATCGGTAACAAAATCACAAAATCAGTTGACAAAGATTTGATCGAGAGAGTGCAATTGGCGGTAACCGAAGTCAATGGATGCGCTGCTTGTTCCTATGCTCACACCTATCTGGCATTAAAGCAAGGCTTGAGCAATGAAGAAATTTATTCATTTCTGAGCGGTGATGGTAATTTTATAAAACAAAAAGAAGCCAGAGCAATTGTGTTTGCGCAACATTTTGCGGATACTCGAGGATTCCCGAAAAAAGATGCGTATCAAGCAATAATAAATGAATACGGAGAAAAGAAAGCGAGGATCATTCTTGCGGCGGCACAATTGATGATGGCGGGAAACATCTATGGTATTCCCTATAGCGCATTGCAGTCAAGACTAAAGGGAAAACCATACAAGGACAGTTCTTTGATGTATGAATTAGGGATGCATGGTGCTGGTTTTATCTTTTTGCCCATCGCTTTGATTCATGGACTTTTAAGAACCCTTGTTGGTTTTTCAAACATCAGACTTGATCACTGCTGCCCGGACGGCAATCCGGACAACCCAACAGAATCAACTGATTAAACCTGCTGTCTGGACGGCAGCCCCGACTACCCTATTTTGTTCTCAACTTGATAGAAAACCGTGCTGCCCCCATTTTCTTGCCTTAATGCCTTTTATTTCTCTGTGCTCCTCTGCGGCCTCTGTGGTTACCTGTTTCTTCACCGCCGATTCGACAAGTAGAACCTGGCTCCGATTGCTGCGTTGAAAGAAAAGTCTGTATCCGGAACGAGATCGAGTACGGGCACAATCTCCAAAAAGATGTCGATGGGCACATCGGAAAACAGGTATGAAATCCCAAGCGGCACGCGCACGCCGAGCAGAGCGTCATGGTCATTCCTGCCTCGCCCGTCGTTGCCCTCTTTGAATTTCATTCGCGCACCGAAGCCGAAGTAAAGCGGCAGTCTCCCCTTCAATTCCGGGGCTGAGAGAACGTCGAAACGATGATAGAGATAGTCTCCATGCAGGTGCAACGAGGGATTCTCCGAAAACGACCAAGCGACTCCGGCATCAATCGCGCGATTTGCGTCGACCCAGTTCTTCAGGCTCACTCCGGTTGGTTCACCGACAATGGCGCCGACCCCGATGCCATCCTTCCCTTGTGCATGGGTATAGCTGGCACTGGCCATGCAGATGGCTATTGCCGCTGCTGCGAGTTTCTTCATTTTGTTCCTCTCTATTTGCTGGTTGCCAACGGCAAGCATAATTGGGAGAAACGCCTCCGCCAGATCTCCATTTACTTAAAAAGTTCCCTTATCATCCATACTGTTGTTACACGTAAAGATTTCATCTTATCCAATTATTTCCATTTGAAGTGGTTTGACGGTAATATTTTTATTCTCTGCATTCCACAAATCAAGTTTCGCCTGCAAAAAAGCCAACTTTCAGGTGTCGTACCCGTAGATCTGGCTACACGGAGAGCCATTTCCGAACTCATTCCGGCGCGGCAATTCAACAATGCGGATAGAGTTTTTCTCGTAATCCCCAGCCGTTTGGCCGCTTCTGTAACAGTCAAATTTAATGGTTTGATTACATCCTCCCGCAAAATTTCGCCGGGATGTGTGGGTTTTCTTTTGCCAGCCATATCTGTTTCCTCAATGATCATCTTGATAATCTGCAGGAATTGCATCTTGACCTTGAAATTGAAAGATGACTCGCCAATTGCCAGTCACCCAGACAGACCAATAATTTTTATACTTGCCTTTCAATTCATGCAAATGATAGCTTGGCAGGTTCATGTCATGTGGACAAGTCGAGGCATCCAATCGGTCAAGAATTCGAAGCAATTTTGCGACATGATCCTGATTGACATTGCTTCGATGATCCTCAAAAAATAGTTTTTCAATTCCTTTATGTCGAAAGGATTGAATCAAAATTCAATTCAGCATGTAACCCGATACGTTTCAAGGGATATTTTGTTTCATGTCTCCATAAAGTCTAGCGCCCGCCGTGCCCGCGAGGGGCGCGACACACGACATTCGCCGAGGGGACTCGGATACTTGGTGTTTCAATCCACGCGCCCGCACGGGGCGCGACAATCCCGCCGCATCGATTCTGCCGATTAAACAAGTTTCAATCCACGCGCCCGCACGGGGCGCGACGAATTTGATCGAGCGCTTAAAACCATCAACAGCACGTTTCAATCCACGCGCCCGCACGGGGCGCGACTCAACAGCGGGAAGCCTTTATCGCGGCATTCGGGTTTCAATCCACGCGCCCGCACGGGGCGCGACTTGTGCGGTGACGTACGGCAAATGTGGATAACTTGTGTTTCAATCCACGCGCCCGCACGGGGCGCGACGGGCGATGGTACAGGCCGTCTGATTTGTTCTTGGTGTTTCAATCCACGCGCCCGCACGGGGCGCGACCGGTGAAGTGTCCATTCTTTTGACAGCGTGACAGTTTCAATCCACGCGCCCGCACGGGGCGCGACTGGTTGGCATGGCCGAGGCGATCCCGTCTGCAGCGTTTCAATCCACGCGCCCGCACGGGGCGCGACATCAACGCGCTTGCCGCCCTTGCTGGGTCGCGCGAGTTTCAATCCACGCGCCCGCACGGGGCGCGACCTTTATAATATGCAAGAGAATTGTAATTTATTTTGTTTCAATCCACGCGCCCGCACGGGGCGCGACAATGTAGAAAAGGGCTTTTTTATAGTCAAATTGGTTTCAATCCACGCGCCCGCACGGGGCGCGACATTCAAATTCTAATATTCGTATGTGATGTTTTAAGTTTCAATCCACGCGCCCGCACGGGGCGCGACATGAGAAGCCTAAAAGAAGCAAAGCAGACAAACGAGTTTCAATCCACGCGCCCGCACGGGGCGCGACAATACGCTGCTTCCTTTCATATCGGATCTTTTCGTTTCAATCCACGCGCCCGCACGGGGCGCGACCGATGAGGATCAGGAAAGCGCGCATATATCGGCGGTTTCAATCCACGCGCCCGCACGGGGCGCGACTTGAGACGGTGGCAGAGAGGGTCGCCACAAAAGGTTTCAATCCACGCGCCCGCACGGGGCGCGACTTAAAAATGCATATTATCGCAAATGGCGCCGCGAGTTTCAATCCACGCGCCCGCACGGGGCGCGACCGTTGTACCTTGTGCGATCTGCCAACGATTTCGGAGTTTCAATCCACGCGCCCGCACGGGGCGCGACAGAACCAGAATTGAAACGCAACTGGGTAGGCGGTGTTTCAATCCACGCGCCCGCACGGGGCGCGACATAATTTCCTTTTTGACTTGTTCAGTTTGCGTGTAGTTTCAATCCACGCGCCCGCACGGGGCGCGACTTATCTTAACGGGAAAAAAATTGCAAATTTTGAAGGTTTCAATCCACGCGCCCGCACGGGGCGCGACATCATTTTCAAGCTATGCCGCCCAAATTCTTGGTGTTTCAATCCACGCGCCCGCACGGGGCGCGA
>JAKQEE010000248.1 GCA_029558635.1 Pseudomonadota bacterium
CAAAGGCCGCGTTTCGGCGCTGTTTCTTGCGCTGACAATCGCACAAAATGCCCTCTCCGACTATCAAGACTATGTAGAATCAGACTTCGACCCGAATGAGGTTGCAGCCTCCGATGCTGCCGACTTTGCCCATTTCAGAAACCAATGCAGATAAACCAAGACCTCCCCGCCGGACTGCTTAACGCATCGTTAGCGTTTCTTAACAGGCGGCACGGCGGGGGTTTTTTCAACCAAAAAAATAAAAGCAACAAAACATGAGCAACATCGTTAAATTCGACCTTTCGCCCGCCGACATTCAAACCTTGTCGCAGGCTGGAATCATCCCACAGGGCACACCGCCTGCCATTGTGCAAGTATTTGCAGAGGCTTGTAGGCAGCATGGCCTTTCACCTTTTCGGAAAGAGATTTATTTGGTGCCGTATAGCACCAAAAACGGCCTGCAATACACGACCATCGTAGGGATTGACGGCCTCCAACAGAAAGCCGCAAGAACAGGCCGCTTTGCTGGCGTTGATGAGGAACAGTATGACCGCCAACCGGACGGCAGCTACAAAAGCGCTGCACAGTTGAAAGTAGCCGGGACGCGGCCTATTACTTGCACCGTTACAGTTTACGCCCTTATCGGTGGCCAGCGCTGCCCATTTACGGCTACAACGGTTTTCGATGAGTACTACCCGGCAGTTGCCAGTGGGCGCGACCAGTACGGTAAAGCAGCGACCATGCCCTTCAACATGATTGCGAAATGCGCACGCGCCAAAGCCCTCAAAATGGCGTTCAGCGATGAGCTTTCCGGCCTGCACATCGAAGAGGAAATGTCGGCTTATGAAGATACGACCATCGAAGCCGCAAAGAACAACGCCGCCGCCACCGTTGACCCCGCCGACTTACAGAAAAAGATTGCTGCCTGCGAAACGGTAGAACAGCTTACCGACCTTTACCGGACAAACCAAGCCGGACACAAAGAATACGCGCAACTGTTTGCAGAGCGCAAAGATGAAATCACCGCCGCACAATCTGCCGACAATGAGTAAGCCTATCACACACCTTTCCTTCACCCGTTTGAGCAAGTTGGCACACAGCCCGCTTGCTCTCAAGCGGTACATCGAAGAAAAACGAGATCGCACCCGCGCAATGGATGAGGGCTA
>JAKQEE010000257.1 GCA_029558635.1 Pseudomonadota bacterium
CATGTTCTCTTTCATCACTTTTAGAAATATCTTTTCTTCTTCATCATTATCAAATTTTAGCTTCGGTTTATGGATGTATTTTCCCATCTTCTTCTCTCTCCCGTTTTTTTATTTTACACAAATTATTTTACACCCTCTTCATACACGTTCCCGCTCATGTCATATATCCCCAGTTCGTTCCCTTTCTTTTCTCCTACCGGGTGCGTTTGTAGGTCGGAATTGTCGTCACACCATCCCACTTCGTTCAGGTCATCGCTTCCTGCATACTTGTACCCTTTTGTGTTCTGTCCCCCTCGCGCCGCGTATTCCCATTCCGCTTCCGTCGGTAGTCGGTATCCTTTTACTTTCGTGATGTCTGTTGTTGTTCTTCCATTTCTGTCCAGCAGATTCCCGTTACTGTCATACGCGTTCGCCATCCCTTCTTTTTCGCTTAGCCAGTTGCAGTACCCGATCGCATCCCACCAACTTACGTTGATCACCGGCCGCCGCCCCCGGCCCCATCCCTGGTCGTCCGGTACGCGCCTGCCCGTCGCGGCGCAGAAGGTGTCGTATTCGCGAAAGGTCACTGCGTATTTCCCGATCCAGTAGTCGTAGGTCAGCTTCACCGTGTGCGCCGGACGGCACTCTTCCCGCAAATCTCCGACCTCATCACCCATCTGGAAACTCCCACCTTTGACCTTCACCAGCACGGAGGTGAGAGACAAGGTTGTTTGATAAAACCCTAACCGCCGCTGGAACTCTTCTTTATCGACTTCCCCACGTTCCTCCACGATTTTCCTGAGTATCCATTGCGTGTCGTTGAAGGTGAACTTCCGTTCCCCTTCCCCGTTCCACGGTATCCAATACGTTTCTTGCTTTTCCACGGTGGTCTCCCCTATTTTGAAAGTTTTAGTCCGTTCTTAACCCTTCCCTGATTATATCCGATGCAGGAAGGATTTTGAGCGCTGGTGAAAGAGAAACTTATGCCGTTTTTTTGGAGCGCCAGCTCTTTAGGCTGGCTTCTCTATCTTTTCTTTCGGTTTTTTCGCGACGTAACGATCGCGTACGACCATGTTGATCGCGGTTTCCTACCGGGAGAGCCTTCGCTCGGTAACGCGGGTGAAAGTCAAATGCGCCAGCTTAAAAGCTGGAGCTCCCTTTCGGATAGACCATCGCGACGTAAGCGCCCCTTTTCCTTGCGACGGCGCGATACCCGTAACCAAATGTCTTGTTGAAACGAACCCCGGATCGCGCGGTCGCAAAATAATACTCCGCGGGTTTCGGATTATTCACGAAACCAACCCGCGTTAACACGCGCATTTATCCCGGAGCAATAGTTTTTAGCGACTCAGCGATACCCCTGCCGATCATCGCGGCGTAAGCGCCCCTTGTCTTTGCGACGGCGCGATACCCGTAA
>JAKQEE010000284.1 GCA_029558635.1 Pseudomonadota bacterium
TCTCCTTTTTAAAAATGTTATGAAATCCCCTCGACCTCAATACTGCACTCTGCATAAGCGCCGTGGGTAATCACGATGTTAAACTCCTTAAAAAATCCGAAAATAATCGTTGAATCATAATCATCCGCGCCGATCCAAAGCAGAAGCGTGGCCCGGTAACTTGCCAGCACGTTCTTGACGTAACTGATGGAGGCCGTCGGGATGATAATGTCGAAAGACCCCTTGTTAGCGTATGCTCGTTCAACGATTTGCGGGTTGCCGAAATCATCCGTCCCCTTAGTGGAATAGTCGCGGATCCCGACCGACGGGGAATAAGCCGTGTTGCCCAGCGTCATCTGTGTACCAAGAATAATGCCGCCGACTTTGGCCGTGCCGCCGGTGTAGGTGATTGTAATATCAACCGTGGTGTTCAAATATAGGCTGATTCCTGGGCGGGCCACTTCGGTTGTTTGCATGATGTTTGAGAAAAAATAGGCGTACCAATCCATTTCGGGGATCGTGCCGGTGGGGATCATATCAAGCAGATTGACCGTTTCATCATATACAACGCCGTCCTCCGTGTCGGTCAACGTGATCCGCAAAGTCTGCGCGGTTAAATTTAAGAAGGCGATGGAGTCGAAGATAACGCCAGGAACGATGGTGTAAGTGATGGAGTTGGCATTTTCTGTCAACGACCCGACTGAAGTGTCAAAAGCCTTCCATCGGTTCGTGGGGCCGACCTCCGCCCACTTCGGCACGGCTTCCAAAATATCAAGGGGCGGATAATTGCCCTGATTCCCGGCGGAAAGCGATTCGTAGATTTTGTGAACCTTGTCCGTTGCCGCCGTAACCGTCGGATGCGCCGCCCCCTGATCGGCCAGCTTGTCCGCGACGCCGGTAACGCCGATCACTTCACCGAGCGTAAATGTGCCGGAGCGTTCACGGATACTGTAAGTGAGGGACGTGAGCTTGGCCACAACAACCGCCGTCTTGCTTGAGGATTGCCCGGTGATAATGTCGCCCGCCGCCCAATCTTCCACCGGTGCAACGTCAAGCGCCAGGGTTTCAAGCCCGGTTGCCACGATACAGCGGTCGCCATCGCCGTACGTGGTCGCCATCGCAAATTCAGAGTAGTCATTTTCCGCCACATTAGAAGCGGTCAGCATGGCGTCGGTAAC
>JAKQEE010000293.1 GCA_029558635.1 Pseudomonadota bacterium
TGAATTCCGATCCAACGGCAATTACTTCTGTCGCAAATCTATCGAACCTTTCTTCGATCACAAACTCGACGACCAATAGATACTTCGCCTTCACGACTCCTTTCCCGTGTTCATGGGAAATCAATTCAGACGACCCTTCAAATACATAAGGATTTCTCATGGCAGATTTTACTTTCAAAGGCGATACACGTATTGGAACGGATTATCCGATTAGACCAAGAACGCAAAGTATCTTGCTTGCAGAAACGGGTCAAACTTCAATCAAACAATTGCTGATTGGCGATAGCGTCGCTTATACTTCGCGCGGGCGCACGGTCATCGAACTTGGCCGCGCCCCGGAAGAAGCATACGTTGACGAAGTTCGTCTACCTACACAACGTGGTTGGAAGATCCCTGCGCTCGAACGGGAAGACTTCTCGTATTCCGTAATAAATATCACTCCGGCTGGTCCGGGGGTTGCTCAGGTAGACGGGTTTGATATTCCGTATGATGATCTCTCAATTGGAAACGAAATTGTTGTAACAATCAACGGTAACGATTACGTATATATTTTCAACGGGGAAGATAATACCGACGTTCTTTCAAATATGATCGGATTTCTAGATTCGATTCCAGAATTGACAGGCACTTTTGCTTTGATAATTACTGGCAATATTCTTTCGTTCACAATCACTGCGGCGGCAGAAAACACGCCGCTAACAATTACCGTCAAACGTACAAGCGTAACGTCGGCGGCTCTATCCGAACGCGAAGATTACATGTTGGTTTTCCGTTTCCCTTGGACCCCACGTCTTGCTCTTCCCGGTACGCCTGCACGAACCGTCGGTCTCAACAGCACAACCCCGGATGAGTGTGGATGGTTGTCCTGCTGGACGTGGGCACGAAATCTCGAAACTTCAATTGTAGTTTACAACGTACCGAAAACAGATGGAACACTCATGGATTGGGAGCCGGTTTCCGGGGTTGATTATACGTTTGCCGAGCGTGTTTGTATTCTGCCTCCCGAAACCGAAATTGATCAATACATCGAAATCTCGATCTTTTACCGAATTGGAACGTATCCTTCCGATGGAGCCCTCAACGGAATCAACGTGTGGGAGCCACACCTGACAGCAACCAAAACACCATGATCTACCCGTCTAGATTTGCGTCACAAACCGTCCATACCTTTCCCTAGGGGGTAGCCTAGGGTCGGATGTGGTGGGCCGTAGAAAGCGTTTTAGAGCCCTTCCAGGGCTCTTACCCTTTTATGGCGGCTGCTCTATATCTTCAAGAGGAATAAAAAGCCTCCAAACTAATCAATTTT
>JAKQEE010000302.1 GCA_029558635.1 Pseudomonadota bacterium
GTTTAATTCTCCTAAACCCATAGATTATTTATGTGTTTTGAGTAATCATGGCATTGAAATCTGTCATCGCTTTTCGCCAGATAAGCCGGATTTTGAGCTTCATGCCGGACCTCCCGTCATCTGGTGACATTCGCTACATTCGAGCGGCACCTGTGGGCTGGTAGCCTCGACCGGTATTTCCACCACGCCCTGCCATGTATGGCTACATGCGCTGCATATGCAGGGTCCTTGCCACCAGTGCGTTTCGGACGAAAACCCGCCCGCTGTTCTGATCGTCTGGCGAAGCTCGTGGTACAGGTCCATGTCATCCTGGTTAAAATCGCACGCGGCCATGCACTCTTCCATCCACAACAGTAGCTTTTGGGCTACCTTGAGGAGCGGCGGAGCGGCGCATATCAACATGGCATTTTCAATCTTGTAATCGCGTGGTTCGAGATTGCATATAGCGCGTTCTCGGTGTGGACTTACGATAACACCGTAGTCGTCCGTCCAGGGCTGTTCTGTGGCGTTATAGACCAGCATTGTGGGATCTGTTTTGATCATAAAGAACCTCCTTTGGGGTGCAAAGGACTTCAAACAACTTTGCTCCGCAGTATTGGCAGATCATGATTCCTCCCTTCTCTCAAAGAACTTGTACCCGCACACACACTCCAGGTCCGGCGCGAGATAGCCAGCCGTGACCTTGCCGCACTTCGGGCAGGCGACTATTCCGCAGGGTAGGCCGGATTCTTTGGCTATTTCGGACCATGTTTTCACTTCACCCTCCGCAATCTTCGTACCGGAACCTTGATATACTCCAGATCCCGGGTCATAATCGCCGTCTCGATAAATGCCTCTCGCTGAAATTACCCTTCCTGATCCATCGCAAATTTTATCGCAAAATAGAAAATCATCGTGCCAACCCATCATCCCTCCTTCAGTATTTCGATTGCCGCCTTGTGATATTTCATCCATCCTTCCCGATCACGTTCCGGTCGTGATCATTTTTCGTGATCGTGCTATTTTCCACCAGCTTGATCGTCTTCACGCCCGACAGATCCCCGCATGCTTCCCGCGCCGCATCGTATGTCTCGTAGACTGATACGCCGGTATACTCTGGAT
>JAKQEE010000335.1 GCA_029558635.1 Pseudomonadota bacterium
CTCCACAACGAAGTGCCCGGCATCCGGATTCCTGAAAATCTGCTGCATCAGCTCGCCAACAATCCCGACGCGCAGGCGCAACGTCGTATCGGAATTGAGCAGGCCCAACAGCTTTTGGAACAACTGTTGCCCGATCTGGACGGCATTTACCTGATATCGCCGCACACCCGGGAACGCGCCGCGATCCTCAACGCCCTGATCAAACACGTCCGCGCCACGGCTGAAGGCCGCGGCACGGTTCCGCCCACCCCTCCCGATAAAAACGCAAGCCGATCAGACACCGTAAAAACCGCTATTTTTGCGGAAGCGCCTTAAACTCAGATTTCTTGATCCGGGCGGAAAATAAGATGGCACATTTTGGCGGTTTAGACCAGTTCATAAATCATCCGCGCATTTGTTTCCGGGTGGCGGAAATTGCTTTGAGTTAATGCCGCCAAGAGTGCCGCTATCGCCTTGTCGTGAGCGGGGCAAGCCATGCGATGAATTCTAACGGTAAGCGTGTCGTCCTCGTTGTTTGGCATGATGTCAGCAGACGACACAAAGAGTTCCCGGATCAGAGCCCGCGCTTCATCTTCGTTGGTCAAATATTTGCGAAGCAGCCCAACCATGGCAGTCTCGGCGCGATACGCAATCATCTTGACCGTATCAGTCAAAGCTTTTCCCAACGGCGCCAGTTGTCTGGGGCGCTCATTCTCCGGTAGCGATTCGATTTTCACCTTGCGTTTAATGTTCCGGCGCTCTGCGCGCAACGCATTTATATCGGCCTGTAGCGCCTGAATATCCTGGATGCGTTCGGCTTTCAACTGAATATCGTTTTCATCGTTATTCATTGTGATGGCGCCGAGTTCGGCTTGGAGTTTCCGGATACGTCGGCGGTTGTCTTTGATGGCTTTGTCCAAGCGGCGCCAAGCGGGGTTTACCACCAATAATGTGCCAGGAATCTCGTTGCTTCCGTATTGGACAAGTCCATCAATATCATAATGTTGCATCATGTAGGCGAAAAAGTTTTCCTGGCACCATCTGGCGAACATACGTCCGGCAACCACCGGGTTGCTCAAGCGCCGGGCGGTGGTAATAATCGCGGTTTGATGGCCGGTTTCGGTCAGACGGCGAATCTCCAGCACCGGCAGGGATTGATCGCCGGCGGCAAGGAATGTTTCCTTGGAAGCCAATTTCATCTTGGTGGAACCGCCGCCGGGGATCGGCACGGTTGTTTCGCTGAATTCGTTTTCATCCCATTTACTTGTGACAGCTTTGCGATACGTAATTGCGCCAATCCGGTGGTCCCGCCAAAGGGGAGACAACAAACTATACGACGCGCCTTCGCGATCGAATATCACTACAAAACGATGCAACAACGGATCGGCGGCCAATTCCGCCGCGGAAGGCTGGCCGGGAACACTCGCGAGCAATTCCGGCGTAATTTCATTGAGCAGTGTGGCGCTCAATCCGTCAGTTACCGCTTTGGATACGACGAAAAACGGACGCCCGATTGCATCGTTAACCCAATAGTCCGTAGTGCCGCGCAAGCAGAGGCGTTCGCGCGAAACATAACGCCGGGGGAGAATGGCATCCTTACCGTGATAAACCCGCACGTGGCCATCCACATAAAGGTATCCGGCTTCTTTTGGATCGGATTCCATCCATGTTTTGGATAATTCCTTCATCCATTCCAACGGCTTGCCGGTAGTGGATATTATCGCGATTTTTTGGCGCAGGGTGCGAACTTCCGGGGAACGGTCCAGTCCGATTACTTTGCCGATTTCTCCCGGCGCAACATGACGGAGCGCTTCCGGGCGACGTAGTCGCCCAAGCGCCATAAAGCCCAGCAACATTAAAATGTGCAGCCCACTATAAAACCCCCTGGGCAACGACAGATATTTGCCCAAGCCGCTGAATAGTCCATTGGCATATAACGCGGGCAGCCCGGCCAGCAGTCCGCCCATAACCACATCCTTGCACGCCTCAAATCGCGTTGCGGCGCCGCCGATCATACCAAACGCAGCCGCCATGCGTTCTTCAATACGTGTGCAAGCTGTTCCCAAACCTGTGGCCGCCGCCGCATCCAGGCGAGATCGATCCGATTTTGCTTCCCCTGGCGTCGGTCGAGAGACTTCCGCGGCCTTGTCTGGATGGCGGGGAATGCGCTTGCTCTTGGCCGCCTTGCGCAACGCCGATTCGTTGATCCCAGCCAATCGCGCCACCTCTGCCAGACGGTGCCCTGCATCAAGTAAGCGGCCGCATTCGAGCGCCTTCTCCGGCGTAATCACGGTCCCGCCGCGAACCGCACGGGGCGCATAAAAAAATCCCGGGCCGCATTCCTCGGACTGGCGCAGCCAATGCATCAATGTCCGATGTGGAATCCCGAGACAGGATTTTTCGACCTCGCCGGCTCGAACATGCCGATTGGCTATCAGCGTGGTAATCGCCAATTGCAAGCCGGCCTTGTCGCCAACCTTGTGCGAAAGATAGTTGTCGCCGCCAACAAAATATGTGACACGTTCTTCCTTCTTTAAAACGCTGACACTTGCGCCGATTCTGCTTGCGCCGTCGGGAAATCCTGGTAACAATAATTGCTGCATGACGGAACCTCCTTGGGGGCTTGTTCGCATCATGCTTTTTACTCAAAGAATCCGTCATGCCAATCTTTTTTTATGAAAAATGTGCCAAATGATTTTCCGGGAAATACCAGCAAGGAAAAGTAATGGAAACAGGCGGGAAATTATCGCAACACACTAAAATACAAGCTGTTCTATAGTTTCCTGACCCGCGCAGTTCCTATGCGCGGATCAGGAAGTCTGAACTTATTCGGTAACGAGATTGTGTGGGTAGCAGAAAACGGTTAAGAAGGTCGGTTAAGTGTATAGGATTAAGTGTATCCGGTTAAGTGTGGAGGGTAAGGGTATACACTTAATCGGACTCTTCACCGCACACTTAACCGCCACACTTACTCGGATACGCTTAATCGGCAATCCTTTCACCGCGCCGGACTATTCGCGTCGTCCGGTTTTCTTCGGATGGCTTGACACTTACTTCCACAAACCGTGCACGTTGCAGTATTCCCTGGCCGAGAGGGCCGCGCCTGAAACGCCCT
>JAKQEE010000344.1 GCA_029558635.1 Pseudomonadota bacterium
AAACGCAGACAACCCGGCTTGCCGATACGGCAGCGTCGGCGCAATTCGAGAACGCGGCGGGTAAAATGGTCAACAGTATGATGGCGCTGAATGACGCATTGAATGACATGCAAAACGCAATGGTGAAGGGTGCGGGCAAAATGGTCACGGCAATATCGTTTATAACGGACGCCGTGTCAAATTCCAAAACTAACCAAAAAGGCCGGACGTTGCAACGGGCCGTAGAGATATTTAAATAATGGCATTTTCATTTAACACACTTAATATTCCGGGAATGATAAGCGGGGCAATAACGTCCTTCGCGCAGTCCGCAATTATTATCGGCCTTCCGACCGCCGACGCACCGGTCCCCGTTTTTTGTTTGTGCGAAATTCCGAACGAACGCGCCCACGCGTCAGTTAGACTGCCGGGAAACTTGACCCAGGCGGGCGAATTTAAAGCGCGAACAGTGATCGAGGCGTCTACTATAGATCTTGATATAATTCTGTCTGACATCCCCATGACGCGCGATTTAAGTATGTATCGTGTTATTCAATCGACGCTTAACGCCGTTGCGCTTGTCTCCAATTCTCTCGCGTCGTTCGGGGCCGTGCTGCCGAACCTGTCCGGCCTGTCCGTCGGGTATGTCGCGTCTTGTATATCGATATTGAACCAAATAAAAAATTTTATGAAACCGGTTATGATACTCGGCTCTTATATTCCGCTCGGCGTATTGCAACAAACGACGCCGTACTTATCAAGCGCGTGGTACATAGAGGAAATTAGTCCGCCGCACGAGGCCGGGCAGGCGGGCGTCGCGATGACAATACGATTGCGTGAACAGTTTTCCCAGCGCAGCACGTCAGGAGCTGGCGCGGTGTTTTCCGTGGCCTCAGAGGTTGCGGCTCCGAACGGTGGGGTAATAATCGGGGGGATGTTTTGAGTTATTTTAAAGACATCACGCAGGTGGAAGTTACAACGCTGTTTCAATTTCAGCCGCCCGCCGTTGGCGTACAAAACGCCGTGCTGTGTAAAGGCGGTGAAACGGCCGTGTGGGAATACGTGCGTACGGACGATGACGGCTATCACCTTATTAAAATATATGATGCGACAACCGGCGCGCCTGTTTACAAAGCGACCGTTTA
>JAKQEE010000377.1 GCA_029558635.1 Pseudomonadota bacterium
TTTTGAACGTCATGCGCGACATGGACGGTGACGGTATCCCCGATATTCTCGACCCGATTGACAATCGCGCGGGCAAGCCGTTCAATCGCCAACAGTCCTACGCCCAAACTGTCGAACGCGCCGAAGAGAAGGGCGGCAACGTAAACCGCCCTTCTTCGGGGCAACGGTAGTAAATCCGCCGATTGCCCCTGAAATACCCCTATTTGACACACAGAGGCACGGAAATGAGGCTGAAAGCATCACTGCCACTAGCCGACTGCCACTAGATCAACCTAGTAGCAGTGATGAACAGGATTTACTGGAAGCATTATCCCTGCCTAGTGGCAGTGCAGAGAAGTACAAAAAACGCTGGATCGAGTTCGATTGTCAGAAAGGCGTACATCATGGCAAATGGTCAACCTATCAAAACGGGAAGCGCATCAGAGTCACAGGTGGATACATCGGCGGACTTGATAAAGTCGCGGCTAGTGGCAGTTACGGAAAAGCCAGAGTCCGAGAATTTGTCAACACAGGGCATAACTGCCACTACCCCGAACGCTTTACGAAAGACCTTGCCAACTGCGGAATCACAGGCATTGAGGTCAAAATTGAGCCTAGTGGCGGGAGCGTTAGCGGACTTTCAATTGGCGGGAGGGACGATCTTGCGAAAAGAAATGACCTACACTCTGCCTAGTGGCAGAGTCGGCAGGGCAATAAAACTGATTCTAGCCGTGAAGGAAGCCGACCTAGTGGCAGTCAAAACGGATGATGGGATCGAATTCAACCTAGTGGCAGAGTCGGAATGAAACGGATTGTCCTTGTATTTGTACTTACCTCTCTCGCCTGTTCATCGTCTTACCTAGTGGCAGAGAACAGATCGCTCGACGCGCAGTCTGGACAGACACCAACGGAAACGGCTGTCCAGACTGCCACTAGCCTAGTGGCAGTCGTTATAGCGGATGAATATTTGAACGTGAGAACGGGTCCAGCCGTGACCTATCCTCTAACATTCTACCTAGTGGCAGAGTCGACAGTTGAGATTGTTGGCGAATGCACGGTCAATGGATGGGTGAAAATCGAGTACCAAGATCGGCAAGGGTGGGTCAATGCCGATTATTTGAATGGGAGCGTTTGCGAATGAAAGTCACGATTGATTATCGCTTTACCACGCTCAACGATTACATCCGTGTTGAGCGTGGGAACAGGCACATGGCGGCGAAGATTAAGAAAGAGGAAACCGAAGCGGCGCGATTGCATGTTCTGGATCGTCAACCGATCCGAGAGTATCCTGTGATCGTATCGTTTTTATGGCACAGGAAGAACGAGCGCACCGACCCCGACAATATCGCGTTCGCGGCGAAGTTTATTCTGGATGGGTTCGTGCAAGCGGGCGTCTTGCGAGGCGATGCGTGGAAGGATGTTTTAGAAATTCATCATACCTTTAGAAAGTCATCGTCCGATTATGTGACGGTGAAGATTGAACCATGCCGCATACAGAAATAGACGACACGTCGATGATATGCAAAAACATACCATAAAGGAGTAGGCAATGAAAGCAGACACAAAGGTTTTTATCATCGTTTGCGTGATCCTTATCGCGTTGTGGTTCGCGCTCTACATAAGTCGAGGGTGAGACCATGCAAACGATGATTGCGGTAGCGCAAACTCTTGCTTTGATACTGGCTGGCTGGTGTGTGTGGCTGGTTATCTTTGCTCTGATTGCGCGAATCAATCCGTATCAAAAAAGCGAAAAACTTCGCGCAGACGCGCACACTGAGTACGCAAACAAGGTTACGCCACTCATGCACGAGGAACTCCCGAATATGCACGCGATTGACGATCCCCGCGAGCGAGTGGCGGCGACAAAGAAAATAATCAACCATAACAAAAAATGGGACAAAGCGCAGGCGAAAATGAAACGAGACCTTGATACAGCCGACAACCAAGAAGTGACAGAGGAGTTTAATCTGATTGTTTGGGGAGTTGTGATTGTGATTGGATTGGTGGTATTTGCGTGTGGGGCTGTGCTTTACGCGGAGGGATTGATACGGTGATGGGTTGAAATATGTAGTGTATCATTCCGCCTCTCAAACTAAAAACCGCCTGCTCCGGGACGAGGGCGGTTAGTAGGACGGCAAGCCATCAACAGACAAGCGGGCGCGTAATGGCGAATACAGGATCGGCAAAGTACAGGGATGCGCGTGTGAGAGTCTCATGCCCGAAAGTATACCACAGACTTGTTTATACAACATTGTTGACAGTCCGCTTGTCTTGCAGTAAGATTCTTTTTGTGGTTCGGAGAGGTTGCCCCACTCAACCTTGCCGAGCCGCATGAATCATTTTGTTGCTCCTTGCAGAGAAAATGAGTTGCACGAACACAAACCGCCCATGCTCCTGGCGGTTTGTGTTTTGGGGTATAATGCGCTTGTCGTTCCTAACTATTCAAAAGGAGAATTCCCATGATTGAAGAATTGGTAGCACCTGTTTTGTTTTTGGTCGTGAGTTGGCTTGTCAAACTTGCGGCTGGATACCTCAAAATCGAACTGGACGAAAAAGCGTTCAACTCGATTGTTGCTGGTGTCGTAGCGTTCTTGCTCTCGCTGGTGTTTGGCGAGCCTGTCCGCGCCCTGCTTGGCGGATAGGGTACACTACCTATACCCGCCGTAGCCGCGACGCCCTTGATACTACAGGCTCTGCAAGCGTGCGCGGCGGGTGTATTCATCGAGGCGAACATGGCACTAACCACAAAAGAGAGAGAGGCGTTATTTACAGTTCAAAAAGACGTGGCGTTACTGGTTGACTGGAAGCCGCGTCAAGAGGAAACGCACGAGAAACTGAAATTCAGGGTTGACTCGTTTGAGCGAACCCTGCAAAACGGCTTGCTGTCAAAGGTGAACGCTTTGCACGAATACATGATAAAGAACGAACAGGAAAAACTTGCCGCCGTCAAACTGGACGGGGATATAAAAATTCTCGGATTTAAGGCAAAGGCGGAGACACGACAGGGGGTTGTCATCGGCACGGTTGCGGGTCTTATTCAAATTGTTTTATTTTTATTGACCAAAATAATCCCATGATTACCTTCCCCGATATTTCATTCTACCAAGACAACGACGGTACGCCGCAGGGCATCGACTTTGTGCAAATGGCGACGCAGACCAAAGCCGTCATCATCCGCGCGGGTCAGTCGTTTTGGCTCGACCAGGACTTTATAGCCAACTGGCAGGGCGCAAAAGCGGCGGGACTGATGCGCGGGTCGTACTGGTTCTATGACAGCCGCACGTCGCCCAAGCGACAGGCGGAGTTATGGCGAGCCTTGATTGGAAACGACAAGCCTGAGTGCGGCTTGTGGCTTGATTTTGAGGAGAGTTATGGGGGAAGTTATGGCAGTGATCGGCACATGAAAGAATTTGCCGACCTTGTAGTAGGGAAATTCCCCAACGTAAAAGTGGGGGTCTACACTGGTTATTATTGGTGGTTAACGCGTGTCACATGGCGGACGCGCAGTTACTGGAAGCGATTCCCGCTATGGATAGCGGCGTATCCCCGCAACCCCACCGACGGCACGTACAAGCCGCGTGTTCCCGCTCCGTTTAGCAACTGGCTGTATTGGCAATACACTGACAGCGGCGACGGCAAAGCCTACGGGGTGGAAAGTTCCCGCATTGACCTGAACAAGTTCAATGGCACATGGCAGGATTTTAGTTCAACTGGGCATTTTGGAGCATAATGGCAGTATATAAAGCAAACAATAACGGCAAGATTTGGAAAAAGTTACTTGCCAGTGGTGTGCCTGAGGGGCAGATACTTGATTTGAAGATTGCCGATGAGGTGATCGGCGGGGAAAAGTATGTCAAGGGTAGTACAGGGTGGGTTGACGTAACCAAAGTCAACAACGCCTTTATTTCAGGCGTCACAAAAGCGGCATGGTTGACGCGGACGGGGGAAACACAACCCCCGTCTCCGCCTGTGGTTGTCCCCTCTGGTTTTTACATCGTACTGGGTGACGAATATCTAGCCGACTTCAATTTTGAGTCCCGCACACTGGGCGAGCATTGGGTCTATAACGAGGAGACCCCGTGTATCTTCCGCTACAACCCTACACCAACGACGCCTACCGAGTTACGAACCGATGTTGTTGCATTAGAAGCCGACATAGACCGTATCAACGGCTGGACGGACGCAAAGAACAATAGGGCGTATTATCGAAGCGGAGGCACGGCGTTTTTCAATGCGCCGCGTCCGGGAACAAAATACCCGAAGCAACTCAACGCAACAATGGCGAATAATATTTTAGAGCCGCTGGCAATCGAGGGCAAGTACCTGAAATTCAAAACGATAAAACCGACGGATAATGTAAGTCATATGACGGCAGTTTCCCACCCTCAATTTGTTCACAAATGGGATATTGTCAAGGGCGTCAAACAACCTAACGGGATACGGGTGACGCAACACAAAGACACACCTCACGGAAGGATGTACTATTTCATGGTCAGCAATTCGGGATATGGGTACATCCCCCTAAAGTGGGTCAAAAAGATATAGGAGAACGAAGAAAATCACCGCTTCCCCATGCAGGGTGTAACCGTCCCCAACTAACCTGTAACCTTTTACTGCCTCCGCCGTCGTGTGGAGGCAGTAAAATTATTATTGCGGGGGAAACGAATGTAGCCGTCTGAGAAAAGGATGGTGTATGCAAAATTGCGATGTGTGTCTCAAGAAAAATCTCTGGCAATCAACCCAATGGATAGACGGTATTAGTGGGGCGCGCTGGTGGAAGTGTAGGAATTGCGGCAATGAACAAATCGAGGAACATCCGCAAGGGTTGAAAACCCCGCCAAAGATTTTGTATCTCGACATCGAAACTGCCCTCATGCGGGTGAGTATATATGACCTGTATAGCAAGCGGAATCAATCCATCAGTAAAGACGCCATTGAACGGCATCGGTTCGTCATCAACTGGGCGGCGGCATGGGTTGACCCACAAACGTATAAAATCAAGGGCGGCATTATTTCAGGGGTCACAAAACAAAGCGAGGTCAAACGTGAGGATGACAGAAGAATACTTAAACCTTTATTCAGCCTTATGGATGAAGCCGATTACTGGTGTGGGCATAACTCGCAAAACTTTGATATAAAGATTTTGAAGTACCGTTTCTTTGAACATGGATGGGGGTATCCAGCAGAAGCCAAGCAAGTTGACACATTCAAACTATCGGGGAGGGGCAAGCCCGAAAGTCGAGGGCTGGATTACCTGCTTCAACGGCGCGGTTATGCTGGTAAGAAACATGAGTTGACGCCCGAGGAATGGCGGGAGATTGTCCGCTACGGTACGCCCAAGTTACTTGACAAGGCGGATAAATACTGCCGTCAAGACGTGCGCGGGGGAGTGGATTTACTGCGCGAATACACAAAGGCTGAGGAACAATCGGGAAGGATTGTATTTCGATGATACAATCCCCCTACACCCCCCCACCGCGTAAAGGCGAGGGCGCAATCAATGATGGCGAGAAAAGAGTATGTTGCTGGCAAGGCGGCAGGCAAGCAGGAAGGTTACACTTCCACGCACTTTACACCTGAAACGGCGGTAATTGATTTGCTGAAACTTATCCCGTTTGAAAGTGGAGATGTTGCGCTTGACCCGTCCGCTGGCGTGAATAAAGTATGGTTCAATAACTTTCCATGTCAGAAGGAGTATTGCGAAATCGAAGAAGGTACTAATTTTTTCGAGTATGCTGGTAAATGTGATTGGATAGTAGGCAATCCGCCATTCACTGATTTTGTAAAGTATCTTATGCACAGTCCAAGTATTGCAAATAAAGGATTTGCTTATCTTATCGGGCATAGTCGTATCAATCAGGTTACGCCCCGCAGATTGAGCATACTTGAAAGTCAAGGTTTTTATTTATCAAAGTTGCATGTGCTAACAATAAAGAAATGGTTTGGAAGATATTATTTTCTTGTCTTTAGTCGCTCCAAGAATGAAGGTATCGGCTATTACACAGAGAATTATAGCGATGAACCGCTACGCCGCCGAACACCACATGCACTTGACGGTAGGGATTCTGCGCCATCTCAAGCAGAATCTTCGCCCGAAGTTTTATCCCCTTTACAAGCGGTATCTAGTCCAGCCCTACCGCAAGTAATGTAATCCGTTAGGCGTTTGTCCCGCGTGGCGAAAAGTCGCTAAAACGAGTTTCCTGTTTACCCTTGACAGTTATATAACTACCTGATAAGATAGGGCTATAACAAACAAGGAGATTGACATGAATACCGAAATCAAAAAAGGCGACAAAATCAAAGACGTTTACGGCGAATGGCACGAAGTTTACGAAGTCCGTGACACAATCATTTATACACTCGGTCAGAAGCACGTCCACATCACCAAAGTTATCAAGGTCATTCATGTCTAAATCAAGCAAAGAAAAGCAAGATCAGCGCAAGGCAGAAATGCAAGCCGCCGCCGAGCGTGATGGTTTTGAAACATGGTCACAGGCACTTACGGCGTGGAAGAATGGTGAAGCACGCCTAACATTGGTTGCAGCGGATGGGCGCAAGGCTGCGGCTAAAAAAGGTTCTAATCATGGCAAAGGTTCTAGTGGTAGCGCCCACCGCTAAACCTTGCCGTTAGACCACCACTTTGAAAATAAAGGAGAATGAGCCATGAAAGAAAAGTTGCAAGCAGAATACGTTGAAAAAATGAAAGCGTGTGTTGAGAATGGCGATACCGAAGCGGCGCACGGTGACGCAGACGATTTGTTGTGCGAATTTTTACGAAAGTTGGGCTACAACGAACTCGTTGAAAAGTATCTTGAAGTCAATAAGTGGTATGCGTAATGGGTATGTGGTCTAACACCGCTTGCACCCGACTTGGGGCAGGCGTGAGGCTTTCAAGTAATTTTCTAGGCTTTGCCCCAAGCGGGTGAAGCAGCCGTTAGGCTCTTACTTCGGGCAGGTGGTGGAACTGGCAGACACATCCGGTTGAATACGGAAGTCTAGGAAATAAGACGCTGAACGTGTCATCATGCACGCAGAGCGTGAATACCTAGTGTTGAAGGTTCAAATCCTTCCCTGCCCACAACGAGCCTAACAAAGTATGCACTTGACGGGTGGTATGCTCCCCGTCCGCAAGCAGTTATCTGGCTTGTGATTTTATCCCCTCGTGGTGCTTGGCTCTCACCACCCGCAAGTAATACAGCCGTT
>JAKQEE010000400.1 GCA_029558635.1 Pseudomonadota bacterium
GACCTACGGGCTTGACATACCGCGGGTGGAGTACGGGGCGAGTATCAGGCCAACCCTTAGCCGGGCCCTATATTTTCAGGCTATCGGCAGAATTTTAAGACCGTTCCCCGGCAAGAAAGAAGCGCTCTTCTTCGACCACGTAAACCTCGTACTCGAGCACCAGGAGCCGGACTATCCCGGTATCCCGCCGCATTACGTGCCGCATATCGACTGGAATTTCCACGGTGTCGAGAAACGCAATAAATTCAAATGCCCGCAATGCGTGTACCTCAAAGGGCAGCGGTGCATGAAAACCGGTGAGGCGCTCGCGGAATACAAAACGCGGTGTCAGAATTTCACCCGCGCGTCGAACGTGGTGCTGTGTCCGCACCTGGATTTTCTCTATTGCCCTGACCCGCATTGCCGGACGTGTCCACATAATCCCGATCGCACGGTGATCGACGCGCGTCAACCCATGGTGGTAGTGCCGACCGACCTGACGGAAATCACCTGCCCGATTCCCATGGCCGAACGTCCACCCGAAGAGCGGCGCGAATTGCAGGACCGCATCGGCGCGGCCGTATTGGAATTTAAAGCAGGTGATGGCGTGATCCTCCCCGGCCCCGTGGGCGAGTTACTCAAAATCGCTGAATCACTCGGCTATGCGGTATTGTGGGTATACTACCGGCTGACCGATGAGAACCGTAAAACCGTAAACGTGCCACTCCTCGCGGAGATCGCACGTCAAAAAAAATACCATCCGTGGTGGGTAAAACACGCGGTTAAGAAAGTAAGAGCGAAGGAGGAGGTCGCATGACAGATTTAAATTACATGGGCATGGTCGAGGCATTGCTCGTTGTTAAAATCGACGAAGTCAGCGAGTGGGAGGAATCGTTTTTAATCGACATGAAAAAACGATACGCGAAATGTACCGATAAATTGAGCGAGCGGCAAAAGGAAGTCATTAAAAACATCCATGAAAAATATATCGTGAAGCGAGGTCGCCCATGAAACGCAACCGTTACGCCATAACACCCGACGACGA
>JAKQEE010000015.1 GCA_029558635.1 Pseudomonadota bacterium
AACCCGCGTATTATCGATGCGATGTTTTTTGATTGAGGACCAAAATTGCATTCCGACCCGTTTTTTTTGTTTGATTGTAGAGACGCAAGATCTTGCGTCTCTACGGATTCGGTGGATTCCACCACGGATTTTTCGTGATTTATGTTGAACCTATCCCAATAAACGCTCGACCCACATGAAACATACTGCTGCAGACAAAAATCCGACCCAGTATTTCCACTGCCGTTCCCAGCGAATCGCTGTTCGGCGAAATTTTCTCTGCAGCCAAGCGAATGTTCGCTCGACTTTCCATCGATCTCCGCGTTCGGCAAGCGGGCGGCCTTTTGGTTTCGATCTGGATTTCCAGACGCGTTTTGGAATGTGTGGCTGGATGCCACGACTACGGATTTTTTTTTCGCAGCTCTTTCGAATCGTAACCCTTGTCCATTTGAGCGACAACTGGTCGCTTTCTCGATCTCCCTCGTTTTCCAGTTTTGAGACTCACTGCGTCCAGAAGAGGAAGAACTTGATCCCGTTCGCTTGTTGCAGCACCAGTGTGGATCAGAGACAACGGCATGCCATTGCCATCGGAGAGCGCATGAATTGTAACACCCTTTCCTTTGAACCCGTGTTCCACTCCTTCCCCGCCACCTTTGCCAGCAGCAAAAGATCCATCTATACTTGCTCGATCCCAGAGAATCAGGCCGGCAAGCTCCGCGACCCCGAGAATGCCCTCTTTCAACTTCGTCCAAGTTCCATCGGCCTGCCAAATTCCAAGCCACCGATGAGATGTGGAGCGAGCGCCCCAAACTTTGCCCTTGGGAGCATCGGCCCAGCGGCAGCCAGTGATCAATATCCAGAAGATCGTATTCATGATTTTTCGAAAATTTGCACGAGGCTTGCCACGGCATCTTACCGTTGGAGGCGAGGGAAGAAACTTCGAAATTACGTTCCACTGAGGTTCGGTGAGGCCGTTGAATCTGCCGGGCATAAACTGTCCTCCTATTCAAGAAGACAGTACCTCGATTCAAATGAAAGTACAAGGGGGTATTCGTCATATTATTGGGATAGGTTG
>JAKQEE010000030.1 GCA_029558635.1 Pseudomonadota bacterium
GACAACGATGAATGAAGAGAACCGAAAGGTCACGATTAAAACGTTCCCGACGATGACGGCCGCATACGTCCGGTATATGGGTCCTTACAAAGGCAATGCGAAACTGTTCGAAAGCTTATTCTCAAAATTATGCGCATGGGCAGAACCCCGAGGATTGTTGAAGTCACCAAAGGCGCAATTCCTGATCATCTATCATGACGACCCGGAAATCACCGCCGAAGAGAAGCTGCGCGTGAGCGTTTGCGTGACGGTGGCGCCCGAAACGGCAGTTGACGGGGAGATCGGAAAGATGGAGATCGCGGCAGGTACGTATGCGTCCGCTTACTTCGAACTGGGAGACGATGAATATCAGCAAGCCTGGGATTGGGTTTACGGGGTATGGCTTCCATCGAGTGGCTATGTGCCGGACGACCGCCCCTGCTTCGAACTGTATCCTCCCGCGGAAAAAGATCGCACCGACGGGAAAACGCCGGTCGAGATTTGTATCCCGGTCAAACCAGTATAAACCCTCGTTAATACGGAAAAAAGGCGCGATTTTCGCGTCTTTTTTCGTATCGGTTGTTTGAAGGGTCCTTCGAAATAAAACCAAAACATAAGAATTAAAAACCCATGCCGAACTGAAGTCTCACCTACTGGAAAAACGGTGCTGCGGCGCTCCGCGACGGATTTATCCCGGCGGGGTTCACTCGTTTACGACCATCATCTATAATGGCGCCCGTTCGGCCTTCGCTCTCTTCAATAGAGCGACGATCTGCTCGTAGGCGGCTTCCGGCCACGGACGGTCGATAAACTGATGCTCCTTCCAGTCTTCGAGCCAAAGTTGTTCAAAAGTGCCATTTCGTTGCGCCTGGGCGTAGACTTCCAGCACCTGGTCGATAAACAGGCTCCGGTTTTTCAGCAGATTCTCATAGGCGGATAAAAACCCTCGGATTCGGTTTTTATTCTCTTCGGTCAAGTACGGATTGTTTTCCAAATCCTCTTTATTCCAGCGATATGCCTTTGTTAATGTATTCAATCCCTCATCGATGACATATAAGGTTTCCTGATACATCCTGGAGTCCAGGAACGCCTGCGTCAATTGGGCGTAGAATACGGCGATATCGTCGGGGATACCGACGCGTTGAACCTGATGCATCCACTCGCAGGCTTGGGCGCGTAGGTTCGCGATATCGCGGATCTTTGGATACACCGTTTGGACCGGTTGCGCTTTCAAAAGCAGGCCGATATACTCTGAATAAATCGACTCCCACTCCGGGAACATCTGCCAGTTTCCGGGCAACAGATAGATCGCGCGATCATAAGCGCGCTTGAACTCCTCGAAGGCCTTCAACGCTTCTTCCTGGTGGCTCACCATCAGCGGGATCAAGTCTTTTTCCCATTCGGGGTGTTCGCGCGCCAGTTGCGTGTAGGCAACAACCTGGTTTCGGAGCATGGCATAGAGCGTGTAGTAAGACTTCCCCATCTGCCGATAGGTATTTTTTTCGTCGAAGCCGATGAAAGAGGTGTGAAAGTAGGAGAGCGCGTCCCGATAACTCTGGATGTCATACCAGTTGTGGATCCCAACCAACGCTTCCATCGTTTCCAGCGAACCCCCTTCTTTGACTTTGGATTCCAGCCACGCGAAGTCTTTTTCGAGCGGAAAGATCCGATAGGCGGAGGCGATGTGTTTACGGTCTTCCGTCACTTCAGTAAAATGAGCCCGTAATACGTCAAGGGGATCCTGAGCCATCGCTTTTTGTTGGAGAAGGATATTCTTTCGTTCCGGCCGAATCATCAACGCCGCCAAGTAAT
>JAKQEE010000036.1 GCA_029558635.1 Pseudomonadota bacterium
TATGAGGGACACGGGCGCAGGATTATCAACCTCACGCCGAATACAAAGGAGCAGGTCTTAGAGCATGGAGATTTGAATGACTGGTAGGGTCACTGCGATTATAAGCGCGTACTACGCGGAGGATTACATTCAGGGACGGCTTGAAAACCTTGTTGGTCAGACCGAGAAGGTGGACATTATCGCAATCGCGGAAAAGGGGAGCGTTGAAGCCGGAATTTGTGCGCGGTTTCCGCAGGTAGAGATCATCCAGACGGCTGATATTCCTGGCGTGTATGAGGCATGGAATATCGGCATCAAGGCAAGCAATACCCCCTACGTCACGAATGCGAACTCGGATGACAGACTAGCCCCCAACGCGCTAAAGAAGATGGCGGATATTCTTGACAAGGAAACGACATACGGCGTGGTTTACCCCGACGTTGCGATTGTCGAGGAGATCGGCGGTAATCCGATTGGCGAGTACCGCTGGTTGGAGGGCGGGCTGGACAAACTTATCAAAGCTTGCTTCTTAGGTCCAATGCCGATGTGGAGGGCGAACCTGCATAAGAGGTTTGGCTACTTCGACGAAAGTTATAAGTCGGCTGGCGATTATGAGTTTTGGATGCGGTTAGCAGCTGGCGGCGTGAAGTTTTACCACGTCAGGGGCGAACCGCTTGGATCGTACCTGAAACGGGATAACAGCGTAGAACACAGAGAGCCGTTGCGCTCGTTGTGGGAATCGAATCACGCAAGGATGAAATACAGGGAGGTGGCAAATGTATAAATTTACGGGCAACGGTTGGATTCACGGCGTACCGGCGCGTGACTTGACCGATGAAGAAGCGAAGTTTTACGGCATCAAACAACTCATCGAATCAGGGTTGTATATAAAAGTAAAAGACAAAAAGGTTGACATTCAAAGCGAGGTGAATGATGGGAATTAAGGCGTTACGCAAAGTTTTGTTAGGGCTGGAAACGACTGCCGGAACGGCGGTGGCTGCCGATACCATCTGGCATGGTACAGGCAGTATTGAGG
>JAKQEE010000040.1 GCA_029558635.1 Pseudomonadota bacterium
GAGGCTTTGCGTAATACTTTGCGGCAACCAATAGCCGCACCTCCTCCAATATTTCATCCACCGTAACCCGCCCCGCCGTCGGTTCTGTTTCCGGCGGGGCTACTGAAAATCCGGCTCCTGCATTTCTTCGCTGCCGCGCGCATAACTCGTAACATCCCTGCCATCCACTACCCCGTCGCCGTTAACATCCAGGGTTTTGGCTTTCGATAAGAACGACAACACCAGGAACACCCGGCAAGCCACAGTTAAGAGCTTCAACCATCCACCGAACAGAAAAACCATGTTTGAAAGGGATGCCTGATTCTGCGCGTTCACCTGGTCTATTCTTGCGTTTTCAGCGTTAAGGGTTGCGGCGGTTGCCGTAACAGCGCCGGTCGTTTCTTCAATCGTGCTATTCAGTGATTTGTTAAGTTTATCCAACTCCTGCCGGTCGGTCGCCGTTGCTTTATTTTTCAGTGTACGGAGCTTAGATTGCGCCCATCCGTTTCCATCCTTAGCAAGATCGACGAGTTTTGGGTTTTCAGCCCCTACCCTTTTCTCCGCCGAGCTGATCGCCGCCTGAACTTCTTTTATGCGCGTCCTGATCGGGATAAGTGTAGCCGACATTTCGGCGTTCAGGACGCCGGTTTTTTCCGCCACGTCGGTTTTTTCAATCTGCCTTTGCCCTGCTGCAATCGGAGCTCGAACGTTCTGGATGGTTCCCCAATCCAAGTAAAACAACCCCGCGACAATAGCCGTTATGGCTACCCATTTCAAGAAGCGCATAACAGAAAAGTAGCGGCTATTCTCCCGGATAGACGCCAGTACATCGGGGTGAAAAAGGGCGAAGGGCCAAAACACTGCTTCGGTCAGGAAATTCCTGAACGCGAAGTCTGTAATGAATGCAGCCGCGACAGCCGCGACAACAGCGCCCGCCCACTGGAATACAACCAGATCGGTATAGGCGGCGACCACTTGCCAGATGTATCTGAACGCGAAAGCCGATCCAGCCAGGGCAACCAAGGCGACCAACAGCCGTTCAGCCATCAGCACATGCCGGTCAATGTTTTTTGAATTTTGTACAGGGTTGATGCTTCCCATTTCTTTCTAATTTACTTCATTCTGATTTAGTGCTAATTTCTAACACGTTTCTAACTTATAACGTAAGGATAAT
>JAKQEE010000049.1 GCA_029558635.1 Pseudomonadota bacterium
GACCAAACCATAATTCACGGCAAGGTCTTGCAGGTACTCATATTCCTTCGTAGACACAACACCATCGGCGGCAAGTTTCTGTTGCGCGAGATCGTAGACGCGCTGTTGACTGGCTTTTTTTAGATCCTCGTCGGCTTGCGCTCGCTTTGCAGTATTCTCCTCCTGCGCTTTTGTAACCTCATACAATTGTTGCACATAACGCAGATATTCCTCATTGGTCATTTTTCCTGCGCGTTGCTCCTCCCACATTTGCAGGGTCAGGCGGTTCTTTTTTGCGGTCAGGTCTTCACTTTCCTTCCCCAAGTCGGCAAGCGTCTTGTTGTAGTTATCTGTTTCCTTTTGGATGGTGAACATAGAGGACAATAAACCCTGAAATGTCTGACTCATCCGCTGGGTAATACCATTGGTATCTAATAACTGCTGTTCCAATGAGGCAAAATCAACAGTTGCCTCCTGCACCGCCTCGCCCGTTTCTTCCAATTGTTTCTGTTGTTCTGCAAGAGCGTCCGTTTCGGCGTTCACCTCGCCTGCGGTTTGCGATAAAACATCTACCCAGTTTGTTTGCAAAACCGTCCCGTTTTGAACTGCCTCTTGAAATTGCATTGCTACGCGCGTCGCCCATGTCCACGACTCGACAAACTCGGTGAGAATCGGCGTCAATACCGTCCCGATTTGATTCCCCAACCCGCTCAATGTATCTGTAAAATTATCCCATGCCACCTCTAATTTTCGCGCATCCTGCAACTGTTTCTCATTAAGTACAAGGTTTTTGTCCACTGCGGCGGCTTGTTTCAGCAGAGCGTCCGAGCCTTGATTCAAAACATCTACCCACTGCAATCCGCTCCGCCCGAGGTTTTCAATAATGAACTTATTGCGTTCCATTGGGTCTTGGATCGCAAGATATTCATCGGATAGTTTTGCAATGGCTTGGATGTTCGGCGTAATTCCATTTTGCGTCATGGCGCGTGTGGCGGTAGACACATCTTCCGCGCTCACCTTGTAATCATCCAGCACCTGAATCATGCGGCTGGTACTTTCCGCGCTTTCCCCACTGAGTTTACTCAATTGCCGCACTTGCTCCGCGTATTGCAACGACGCGCCGACGGTGGACTCAAAACCAGCCTTCACAAACTGCAAGCCATGTTGCACGAGCGACAAGGCAGACATAAATTCGGTATACGAGCCTTTTAGCGAAATATTCGCGGTAGCGGTTTTTTTAGATTGCGTTTCGAGTTGAGTCAGGTCTTTAGTAACGGAATCAATCTTCCCGCCGCCTTTGACCACCTCCTCGATAACAACCTTTACATTTGCCATGTTCTGCCTTTTTGCGCCGCATTGACCAGACTCATTTTTTCCTTTAATGTCACTTCAAACGCGATGA
>JAKQEE010000054.1 GCA_029558635.1 Pseudomonadota bacterium
GCTCAACATCACCGCACCGGAGCATTTGGACGCCCAGCGGGTGGTCATGGTCAAGCGCGGCCGCTATCCGCGGGTGGACGATGTGTTCCTGGTTCCGGCAGACCCCGTGGTATCCACCATCCCGACGGCCGGCGGCACCGCCGTCAACTCGAACGGCCGGATCACCATGGACTTTCCGGCCGGAGCCGTCGACACGCCGCTCCAGGTCACCCTGACCGAAATCCCCTTTGGCGACGCCCTGCCCAACGCCATGCCCACACCCTCGGTGTGGACATTCGCCTTCGACGTCACCGGCGACACCACCGAGGTGCTGAACCTGCCGGTGCGTGTGCGGGTGCAGAACTTCCTGGGCTTCGAGCCGGGCACGCCCATCCCCGTGGGCTGGTACAACCGCCGGGCGCACCGCTGGGAGCACGACTCCATGTCGGTCATTAGTGAGGATGGACTCTACATGGAGTTTTATATCACCCATTTTTCGGTTCGCGATCCCAATGCCGTGGCTCCTCCGGGAGATCCCGCTCCCACCGGCCCTGGAGAAAACCCTAAAGATGAATGCGAGAAAATCGACGGGGGCATGTCGGAGATCAGTATCGATACCGGCAACCTCCGCATTAGCTATCAAACGGTACCTTATAAAGTGATGGGAGGGGACGCCAGTCTGACTCTGTCTTACGACGGCAAATCGGTGACCGATCACTTTGTTTTCACAGTCAAGGTTGACAACACCGAGGTCATTCGGCCGGACTTCACCACCATATATCTTGACATCGCTGATCGGCACTACCGGACCACGTTCAGCAGCGATCAGGCTGTCAATTATTTTAAAATCCGCATTCCTCTGACGGACGCCCAGGGCCAAAGTCTGCAGCCCGGGATTCATCCGTATGACTGCGTGGTTGAGAACGGCTACCGCACATACAATTACTGGTCCACGGCCTGCTTCGCTTGTGAACCGTTGACGGACACCGGAGTGCCGATGCGCGAACCTTATCGTCAACGAGTGCGATTTTCGGGTAACTTTTTGCTGCAACGATCCGACTTGACTCACTCCCCATACGGTGCCGGATGGTCGTTAGGTTTGAATACGCTGAAATACCTGCACTTCTCGGCAGATGGCGAGTCGATTTACATCCAGGAAGACTCCGGCCAACCGGTGGAACTTCATGCCGGAATGATCGAAAAGGTGTCTGGAACCGCTACCGACGTTCGCCCACCTGCCTGTCAGATACAACCCGACGACAGCATCGCCAACAACGCGTTGGGAGCCGAAGGCATGTATTTCCATCATGGCGAGCTCTTCTACAATCTTAGCCTAAACAATCCGGAATATTGCCATCAGCTTCGCAAGGTGGATTGTCAGGGACAGCTCCGCATACTCATCGGCGGGGGCGATACCGATGTGGACTGGTCCCAGACGGATGCCATCCCGGCCAACTTGGTAAAAAATCTGTATCTAAATATGAGTGGCGGCGGCAATGACTTTCTGGGACATGACGAACAGGGAAATGTCTATTTCGCCAGCAGCGGAGGCGCTTGGAATCGCCTGTTTAAACTGGATCGGGAAGAGATGGTCCGATTGGTGGCGATTATGCCAATGGATATCAATGAACTCTGCACCGATCACATGGGCAATGTCTACACGCTGTCGTGGGATTACACCAGTCAGTCCACCGTGATTCACAAGGTTATCGCCAACGGTGGAGTGGTCCGGATTGGCGAACTGCAGTTCGATACAGGCGACTTTGCCTGCGATCTAAGAGTGGATCGGGAATTGAATCTTTGGGTTAATGTCAATCGGGCTTCGGGCCTCGAAATCTGGAAAGTTACCCCGGCCGGTGATGCCTACCCAATGGCTGGCTATGACGCCGCCGGCACTGCCGCCGAAGCGATGTTCGAAGAAGGAGTACCCGCCGCAAAGGTGAAAATCAATGGCATTTTGCAGATGTTCCCCGACAGCGATGGAAACTTCTACTATCTGGAGTACTATCACCTCCTTTCTGAAGGGATATGGGGCGACCGGTTGCGTAAGATTGACGCGGCAGGCCAGGTCTGGACCGTAGCCGACTTCCGCAGAAACGGCGGATTGCCGGCGGGTGGTGATGATTCGGTCATGGAACCGTTTAACCTGAATTTATTGGAACCGTGGTCGTTTTTCTTCGACGATGACTTTGAGAATATTTATTTCATGGCCAAAAATGGTCATCTGTACAAAATGAGCCGCCAAATGTACGCCTTCGATTCCAGGCACCGCTACCAATATGACCGCTTGACCAACCAGTTGGTTGACCGCAGTGAGAAGGCCACATGGGAGTTTGATGCCAATGGTCATCCTTTGGCCTGCACAGATCGCAACGGCAATCGGACAGAGTATGGCTGGAATACCCAAGGGTTGCTCACCACAATCACCGATCCCCTGGGAGCAACGATATTCATACGCTACTCGGCGGAAGGGTACCTAACCGAGGTGGAGGATCCGTTGGGACGGGTGACCGAATTCGTAGTGGATGGAGCAGGTGATCTTGTCCGGATAGTACAACCGGATCTGTCATTCCTGCAGTTTGAATATGACTTCTACCATCGATTGGCAGCTAAGACCATGGCTGATGGCAGCCGCTTCCGGTATGAATATGAGCCGGACTATGGCACTCTGGCCCGGGTTATTGCCCCGACCGGAGAGCTGCGGCAATATCTACCGGCGCTTAATCAGGGGCAGGTTCTGGATCCTGATTCTTGGACAGAGGCCAACCCGTATTCTGCCGATGCCGCCAATATGAGCACTGTGATCGACGGAGCAGGTCACACCCGTTATCTCTGGACCGATGAAAACGGCCATGTGCTGGCCACTGAGGATGCCCTGGGTCAAGTCACACTGCAGCATCCCGATGGCCGGGGTTTGGTCAAGGCGGTCCAGTATCCTGATGGTTCATGGGATGAATATTGGTACAACGAATATGGCCAGTTGATTCGGATGACCAAACAACCACTCGGTTTGACGCGGCGGTACTTTTATAATTTGTTGCCCCATCGGCTGACCGCCAGCGAGGATGAGTTCGGACGTCGGACAACATATGAGTATGATGAAGGACTCAATCAAATCGAGCAGATCGATCCAATGAATCATTCAACCCATTACACGTACGAAACAAACGGGTTGTTGCAGGAGGTGATGGATCCACTGGGCCACGGAACGCATTACGAGTACGACGCATATGGAAATGTGGCGAAGGTGACCGATCCCCTCGGGCATGAAACGGTCTACCAGCGCGACGGGGCCGGCAACATCACCGCCGTCACCGATCCCAACGGCCAGACCACCACCTTCAGCTACGACATCATGAACCGGAAGATCAGCCAGACCGATCCCAACGGCCAGACCACCACCTTCAGCTACGTCTGCGCCGGGACCAACGCCTCGAGCTGTTCCTGCTGCAGCGGCGAGAGCGCGAAGGTGGCCTCCATAACGGATCCGCTGGGAAACGTCACTTCCTTCGAGTATGACGGCGTGGGCAACCTGGTCCGGCAGACCGATGCGCTGGGACATTACCGGTCGATGGAATATGATCTGAACCGCAACCTGGTCGCTGTAACTGATGAGATGGGCCGAGTTACCCGGTTTGTGTACGATGCCGCGAACCGCCAGACGGCCGTGATCGGCCCGGATCCGCAGGTCCTCGGCGGCCCGGACGGTCCCCGAACCGACATGGACTACGACGCCGCCGGCCGGGTGATCGCCCGGAGCGACCCCCTGGGCCGGGTCACCCGCTTCGAATACGATCCGGCGGGCCGCCTGACCGCCCAGGTGGACGCCCTGGGCGGCCGGACGGAATTCACCTACGACGCCGCCGGCAACCGCACCGCGGTGACCGACGCCAACGGCCACACGACTGCGTTCACCTACGACGCACTGAACCGGCTGCTCACCGAGACCGATCCCCTGAACCGGATCCACTCGCGGACCTACGACGCGGCCGGGCGGTTGTCATCCACCACCGACGCCGAGGGGCAGACCATCACTTACGACTACGACGCCGCCGGCAGGCTGCTCACCAAGCACTACCCCGACGCCACCCAGGAGACCTACGCATACGATTCAAACGGCAACCTGCTCCAGGCGATCAATCCCGCCGTCGCCATGAGCTACACCTACGATGCCCGCAATCTGCAACTGACCATCACCAATGATACAATCGGGAAAACCGTCGGCTACACGTACGACGAACGGGGGCGGAAGGTGGCCCTGACGTATCCGGACGGCGAGACCATCAGCTACACCCGCGATTCCCGCGGCCAGGTCGTGCATTTGGAATCCGACCAGCCCGGGCCCGGCGGCGAGCCGCCGCCGGCGGTGGACTACGCCTACAACGCCGACGGTTCTTTGGCGACGATGGACTACGGCTTCGGCAAGCATGTCGAGCGGATCTACGACCCGGCCGGCCGGCTGGTGGACCTGAAGTACACGAAGCCCGACGGCACGGTGATCTCGGACTTCGCCTACACCCACGACGTCGCCGGAAACATCCTGTCGAAGACCACCGACTTCGGGCTGATCCAGTACGGCTACGACGACCTGGACCGGCTGGTCCTGGCCGACTATGATTGGAAAGCTGACGAAACTTTTACATACGATCCGGTTGGTAACCGCACTTCTAGCGCCGATTACCCCGTGTGGCAGTACGATGCGGCTAACCAGCTCCTTGCCTATGGAAATGGTATTCACGATCCTGTCGGTCAGACACCCCCGATTGCTGCTAAGGATACTTTTAGCTATGATGCTAACGGTTTGACCATAGCTTCAACAGAGAGTGCTTCGGGATCCATCGATCAATATAAGTACAATTACGATGCCTGTATGACCGAATTTCAACAAAACGATATCCTTGTGGCCAGATACTATTATGACCATCAACATCAAAGGATCAGAAAAGACACGTATAATGAGGGATTTTTGGGAAATAGCACTTGGTATCTTTATGGTACTGAAGGATTGCTGGCAGAAATTGATTCTAGCGGCAATTGTCTCACTAAGTACACGTGGCAACTGGATAATAAATGGAGCACAGATCTTTGTTGGAAGACAGACGGAATGATGAATCGTTTATTTTCAGTGAACGACCATCTGTTTACAACACAACAGTTGATTAACTCCGCATGCGAGACGGAGTGGCAGTTAGATTTAGATGCGTTCGGAGGTAGGCGGATTATTGGTGATTCAGAAGAAAACAATTGGGGATTTCCCGGTCAATATTATGACGGCGAATCACGCAACTATTATAATTTTAATCGTTTCTTCTCAACGAATATCGGAAGATATCTGACTCCAGACCCAATTGGTATTACTGCTGATTATCTATATTCTGAGGATAATCCAATTATCTTTTTCGACAACACGGGTCTAACTCTTGATGCTGTCCTTCTTAGGCATATTTCCGACATCTGCAATTGGTTTCAATTGTATTCCAATCATCCGAGTCCCCTTACTGAAAGAGGGGCTCATATAACGGACTGCGCTGGTGTGGAAAAATTCAAGGATGATGGGCCGGGACCTGCGGGGGGCGGCCAGGCTCCGATGAAATGTGAATTTAACTTCAGCACGGGTTTAAAAACGATTGCCTTGGTCCATACCCATCCGAGAGCCATTGAATATATTAATGGTAGGCGTTATCACGTTGCATGGCAACGACCCAGTCTTGCAGATTGGGACTCGAGTGATACATGCACAAAAAAACAACAAGTTGGTTTCCCCGGTATTATAGTTCCAAACTATGTACTTTCAAAGGATGGAGTCTGGAGAACAGATAACACCTTGAAAAGAGGTAAGAGCATTCGTTTAGAAACAGGTGAATGGTACAAACGACTTTGTCCTGGTATCACTAATTGGGGGTTTAAATGATCATCCTGTCACGACAAAGAGCACATTTCATTTATTTCGTACTGGCTACAATCATGCTCACATCCTATGGGTATTGCGCGAATATGTCAGATTCGTCGCAGGAGCTGACAGACTATGAAAAAATAATCGATTCAGTTTTTCCAATCACGGAACAATTCGACAACACCATGGGTGTGAGAATAGTCTACCGATCTGTCCCGAGCTTCTTATGGGAATACTATTTGGAATTGAAAATAGATCTTCCTGAATCAGACAAATCGAATTATTCAATGGAATGTATTTTTCCGCAAGCTGCCTCATTCAATTATCAAGAAGGTCGTTTAACGGAAAAGTTCCCCGGAGCCGGGTGGAAAGACAAGCGTGCAAGGTTATTACTGCATACATGTAGGATTGAAGGCAAAACAAATAAACAAACAAGAGCGGTAGTTGGAAATTTGACAAATATCAAACTTAGATTCAGAGATAACAATACCCAAAGCATTATCTCCGATCCAAATTTATCTATTATTCTGATTCAAAACAAATTTTCTCTTCTCACGCTCAAGACCTCGGATGAGATTCTCCAAAATGTATTTAAAAATTGGTTCAAGGTCTTACTGGATCGATGCCCATGCTATGATCGAGGAAAGCAACTCTTTTTTTTTGATGAGAGCACAAATAGTCGGACTCAAGTCTTAACTAAGGAAGAAGCCCAAATTTCTGCTGCATTAAATGGAGATTACGAACAGGTTCAGAAATTTGTCCATCAAGGTGCTAAAATTAATTACCAATCGGCAAACGGGCTTTCTGCTTTAATGGCAGGAGTACATGGAGGGGATTTTACGATATGTAATTTCTTAATAGAAAATGGAGCAAACTGTAATTTGCAGGACGATTTTGGTGAAACTGCGTTGATGAAAGCGATCCAGAAAGATAGCTCTGAAATTACCAGACTGCTTCTAGATCATATGGCAGATGTAAATCTAAAAGATAAAGATGGTTGGACCGCCCTTCATTATGCTGCAAGATATGGTTCATCTGAGATTATTAGTGATTACCCGCAGTTTGTTCAAATACTCAATCTAAGAGACAATTTTGGTTATACTCCTTTGATGCTTGCTGCATGGAATGGGCACCTCGATACGGTGAAAGTTCTGCTTCAGAATGGGGCCAAGCCGGAGGAAAAAGTGCGAAAGGGGGAGTACACTGGATTTGATGCTTTAAAGTTTGCCACCATTATCAAAAACAGTGAAATTGAAAGAGCTCTAATTCCATTCATCCAGATGTATAACTAAGCATCTCGCTGACATTTTGCCATTGAGCGATGTTGATGGTGTCAATGGGACGGTTTAACTGGATCTACGACCCGGCCGGCCGGCTGGTGGACCTGAAATACACGAAGCCCGACGGCACGGTGATCTCGGACTTCGCCTACACCCACGACGACGCCGGCAACATCCGGTCGAAGACCACCGACTTCGGGTTGATCCAATACGGCTACGACGCCCTGGACCGGCTGGTCCTGGCCGATTACGACTGGAAAGCGGACGAATTTTTCAATTATGATCCAGTCGGCAATCGTATTTCCACAGCAGACAATGATTTGTGGGTGTATGATTCAGCCAATCAGTTACTCGGGTATGGAACGGGGGGAGAACTATCTTTCACATTTCAATACGACTCGAATGGATCCGTGTTATCGATGTCTGACAATATCACTGACACTGTTGACTACTATTCCTACAATAATGAAGACAGAATGTCCGGCTTTCATCAATCGAATGGAACCATTGGCGCTTCCTATTGTTTCGATTCATCCAATCAGAGAATTAAGAAAGAAATCCATGAGAATGGTTCGCTGCTGAGTTGTACATGGTTTCTCTATGGCAATGAGGGTTTGTTGGCTGAATATAGTAGTAATCAGGTGATGTTGAAAAAGTATCTATGGCATCCAGACCATCAATGGGGAACTAATCCTCTATGGCAGAGAGATGACCAAGGTACAAATTTCACCTTTATTAATGATCATTTAGCTACACCACAATACCTCATCGATGATGACCTCGGTTTTTCCTGGGAAGCTGATTGGGATTCTTTCGGGGTAGAAATCGCAACGGGAATCATTGAGAATCCATTTGCATTTCCTGGTCAGTATTTCGATCAAGAAACAGATTTGTATTATAATTTTCACCGATTCTATTCACGAGAGACCGGAACCTACATGCAACCAGATCCTATTAATCGTTATTTCAAGGACGGAATTGAAATCCTGACCGATGATTATATTGATTATCATTACGTACTAAACAATCCAGTAATTGCTTTCGACCCTTTAGGTTTAAAAGCTTACCGTTGTATCAGACCATTAGGAGATCATGGGCCGCCATCGGACAACGTTCGATATGGCCCAGACCTATGGGGGAATCCTCTATATCATAGTTATTATTGTGTTACTATTGGAGGGACGACTAAATGTTATGGACACGCAGGATCCGGCATGCCTGTGGGACTTGGTAGCCGAGGAAGACCAACTACGCCGAAGGACGGGGATGTCTACGATCCACGCCGGTGTTGGGAAATTCCAAGCAACTGCTGCTTTGAGAAGTGCTTAACAAATTATGGCAACAGTCGTAGGCCGTGGTACAATCTGCAGCCAATGATTCCTTTTGCACAGAATTGTCAGGAATGGGTGGATGAGGGTATTCAGAAGTGTAAAAAAGAGTGTAAAATGAAATGATAGTAAAGCAATTACTCCAAGTAGCTTATGTTGTCGTGGTTGTTGCTTTGTTCGCTTGGACCATTTTTGCCTTTCGATTACCTGATGGGACAATAGACTTTGAAGGGCGTGTTTTTCTTGGTATTTGTTTGTACTACATTGCTTTTTTACCAAGTTGGTTGATTGGCTTGCTGGGTATGGTTTATGTTCAACTCGGCTTGCCCTACCCGCAAGATACTTGGATTGAGTGGGTGTTTTTCTTGCTAATCGGATTTCTTGGTTACTTCCAATGGTTTTGGCTTCTTCCTCTAATCTTCAGATCTCTCAATCGACTAAGATGCAAAGTCGCCAAATTGATTCAGCGTTCATCACAGTAGAGAACAATCTGGCGTTCTCAAACATTCTACTCCGCCTCAAAGCATGTGGTTACAAATTGATTTCCTGTATTATTAGTCATCTTCGCTGACATTTTGCCATTGAGCGATGTTGACGGTGTCAATGGGACGGTTTCCCTGGATCTACGACCCGGCCGGCCGGCTGGTGGACCTGAAGTACACGAAGCCCGACGGCACGGTGATCTCGGACTTCGCCTACACCCACGACGCCGCCACCATTTAGAAAAGACAAACCCGTCTCTCTGGGGTCATTCTCCGGGGTGACGGGTTTTCTTTTTCCCCTTGTTTCTAAAGGGTTTGCGCCCGTTTCACATCTTTCCAAAGCACCTCTCCGCATCATCGATTCTCCCCATCTTCCAGCCTTTCTTTCTCTGTTTGGCCCCTGATTCTCTGTTTTCTCCGGACCAAGTCCGAAGCGCGTCCGGAAAGCTACATCCTTGATTGATATGGGTTTGCGGCTGATTGCCATTCTGGGCGGTTGTCTTATGTCATCGTTCGATGCCGCAACCGGACGTTTTTTTCGAAATCGCCCGCATCGGCCATGCAAAGAAGCGCGGTCAATTCCGGCTTCCTGCCCCCTAAAGAAGAAAAGCCGACGCTGATGGTCGGCTCTCTGGGGCGGTCTCCGGTCCTGTCGTCAGTCGGTGGCAAAGCCGAACTGGCGGCGCTGCTCGGCCCAGTCCTCCGGGAAGGTCTGGGTCAGTTTGGCCAGCGAGAGCCCGTTCGGTTCCTCGCCGTTGATCAGGGCTTCGACGATGTCGGGGGCCAGGGTCGTCAGCTTGAGAATGCGGGCCACATACGAGCCATCGACGTCGAGGGTACGGGCAAGCTCGCTGATGGACTTGATCTGGCCAGATTCGAGGATGTCGGCCCAGGAAAAGCCCCTTGCCAGCGCCTGGAGGATGGCGGACTGCACCGGTTCCTGCGCTCCGGTGATTTCTCCATCCAGGGCCTGGGGAGCGATGACCGTCTTGCGGCCGCGCATGCGCCGGATCAGCATCGGGATGTGGATCTGCAGATTGCCGTTGTCTGCAACGGTAATGGTCGGCTTCATTTTCATCGGCTTGCCCTCCGTTCGGTGACTTCGCATGCCAGACCAGCCAGCTCGGCGATGAGCGTTGTCAGCCCGTTGGTACGCAGCTCCATGTCGATTCCGGTCTCGCGGATTTCGACCTTGTCTACCAGGAGGCGGATGAGCCGATTCCGCTCCACCGGGAAAAGGTCTTCCCAGAAGCCCTCGACATTCTGGAAGGCCTCCGACACATCCTGTTCCGT
>JAKQEE010000064.1 GCA_029558635.1 Pseudomonadota bacterium
CAACCCGTTCAGCTCGTTGAATTTTTCCTGAGTCCGGTTGCGCAGCTCGGCCACCACTTGCAGGTCGCTGGAGGAGAAAGCCGGCATCCGTTCAATGGTATCAGCCGCTTTGAATGCTTTTTCAAAACTCCGGTTCAAGATTTCTCTCTTTTCGACCGGATTATGTTCCTTCTTTACCTGAAGCGCAACGCCGTTGAAATGTTCCTTCAGTTTATTTTCCGCTTTGGTCGCGCCGTCCTGCGCCAGCACCGGCAGAGCGATGAGTAGACAACAGAGTGCTGCGAGATTTCGCTTCAATCTTGACATGATAAACTCCTTTTGAAATGATGATAGTTAAAAAACAGTCCGAGCGCCTTCGTCTTTTTCGCAAAAGAATCCGGCTCTCGGACGGCGTCGTCATCCTTAACTGACAAGTGCCAGGACATCGTTGACAAAATAAGTGCCACGACATCGTGGACAAGTTTAAAGTTCTTTGAATTTGTTATTGGGCATGAATATCTTCGTTTAAACTCAAGGAGGATTTCATGTCTCAAAAAAAACCAAACAGCAACGGTTGTTGGCGGTTCAACGTTTTCTCGCGGGTGAAAAGGTTGCGGATATTTGCCTTTCCCTGAAGCGTTCACGTACCTGGCTTTACAAATGGCTGGCGCGTTATTGTTCAGACGATCCCAACTGGATCGAAGAGAAATCACGGCGACCGCAGACCAATCCAACGCATACGCCTTTCGAGATTGAACAAATCGTTAAATCTGTGCGCCTCGATCTTTATAACCACGGCCGTTTTTGCGGCGCGCAGGCGATTCGTTGGGAACTCGAAGAGCAGGGCATAAGCCCGCTCCCGTCGTTGCGGACGATCAACCGTATTCTCAGCCGGCATGAGTTGACGCATCGGCGAACCGGTCGTTATGAACCCAAAGGCCGCAAGTATCCCGCGCTGGAAGCGACAACGGTCAATTCGGTTCATCAATCGGATTTCGTCGGCCCGCGTTATCTACGTGGGCCGACGCGTTTTTACAGTCTCAATACCGTTGATTTGGCCACGGGGCGTTGCGGGATTGAGCCACTCATCGAACGCAACGCACAACATACCATTGACGCGTTTTGGGCCATCTGGCGGCGGTTGGGAATGCCGAAACATCAACAAGTCGACAACGAGATGGTTTTCTATGGCAGCCCGACACATCCGCATGGTATGGGCTGTTTGATTCGGTTGTGCCTGCTCTATAACATTGAGCTCTGGTTCATCCCCAAAGGCGAGCCTTGGCGTAATGGCGTGGTGGAAAAATTCAATGACCATTATCAGCAGAAGTTTCTTGGGCGCGTTAAGATGGCAGATGAAACCGCGTTGCGGGAACAATCGCGATTCTTCGAACAAGAGCACAATCGGCGTTATCGTTACAGCAAGCTTCACGGCCGCACACCTCTTGAAGCCTTGGCCTTGACGAAAAAGCCCTTACGCTTCCCGACAGAAGAGCAGGCGCCGCGACATCCGTTGCAGAAACCAGAACACGGCAAATATCATCTGGTTCGTTTCGTTCGGAGCGATTGCCTACTTGACGTTTTTGGAGAAAAATTTCACCTATCGCCCGAAGCGATTTACGAATACGTTGTCGCCACGATTGACGTCAAAGAACAAAAACTCAAACTCTATTTGGATCGACAGCAATTCGACGAATTTGACTATAAACTTTTTTGATCGAATCCCCCAGCGGGGGTAACTCCAGTCGCCCTACGGGCTCCTTCCGTTACCCCCGCTGGGGGAGAGTGTCCACGATGTCCTGGCACTAAAACTTGTCAACGATGTCTTGGCACTTGAGATTTACTCATTTTGACCATAATGATCTTGACTCTATCTCTTCTGCTGGTCATGCACATTAATCATCTAATCGGTCGCGCAAAAAATAAATTACCATTTCACGTAGTCCAGGCCATTTGCTGGCCGCTGTTGTAACCAGTAAATCCGGCATCACAACAGTGCCCCGCAAGGGGGCAGGGCTACAACAAAATTCCAAGTTGATTTTGCGCACTCCCTAATCAGCATTCCTTCTCTTTTCATTCTGCACCAATGCGTAGTGAAGCACTTCCAGCACCAGTCCCC
>JAKQEE010000065.1 GCA_029558635.1 Pseudomonadota bacterium
CCGTTCGGCGGCTAAATATGCACACTAACTACGGGACTCGGCGTAAAATGGGGGAAATACGGAGGCGAAGATGGATAAGGCAGAACCTGATTTCGCAGAGGAAGCCCGAAAGATATTCAAATACTGGGGGATCGTCCTCAAGGAATTTAGAAAGATTGTTTGGTCTAATATGAAGGGTTATGTTTTCGGATTAGTTATAGCCCTAATCATAGCATGGTCTGTAACTTGTCTTTTTTTCTATGGCTACGTATCTGTGGAAACGGCTAACAGGGTGTGGCAAGACCTAATTTTCGCTATTCTTGCATTGGTTGTATCTGTTGCACTTTCTGTTTTAGGTGGATTGTGGATTTTTGCGTATATACCGATGAAACTTCACGAAAAACATGGTGGATTTATCGAAAACCCATTCAATTTGGTTGCTAAGCCACCAAGGAAAAAAACGAGAGATAAACCGCGCTGGGCGTCTATTGACGTTATAAATATAAGTCCTTTTACGATAATAGATTGCATTATTACCATTGACAAAGCGAAACACAGAAGCGAAGAATTTGAATTGGATCAGCCGCGCCCTCTTCGCTGGAGTACTGCTTACGGCGAAGATAAAACAACTAAGCCAATGAATGTTATTCCAGATTATCCTCTAGTGTGTGACGTTGCCGCCACCCTGCTTTTTGATGACCTAATAATCGTTTGGGCACATGCTGGTATAAATAAAACGGGCAAGGGCATTGTTGACGTGGTGTTAACAGCACACGGTAACTGGAATGGTGTACCTGTTTCTCAATCGTTTGATTTTGAATTAGAGTATGATGGAGGTAATATATTAACTATAGTAAATAAGGGAAACGCAAGATGGGAACCCGTTGACCCAAAAGAGGAAGATGAAAAACTTGTTTTGCCACCTACTTTATCCACCGTTTCAACATCGTGAAAACGGGTAATTTATCTGATGTCAAATTTTATGCCTTTCAAGACCGAGCCGCCGAACACAGCGTGCAGTGGATTTGTGGGATTCTGCGGCTTCGACCAACCTTATCCTCGCTTCGGGTTTTTCCTGCTCTTAGGCAGTTTACAAGCCCGCCCACAAACCACTAACGCAAGCCGTTGGGCGGCTTCGCCCACAGAAAGGATTGAAAATGGCACAAAAGAATAAAGAATTTCCCGATTTCTGGCGATGGTGCGCTCTATGCAAAGATTATTTCCCTGTTGGGAAGCACGATCACGAATTGCATAACAAAGCCGCCCAACAAGGCGTGCAGTTGACCGCCTTGCGGCGTGTGCTGGCAGTGTTGTTTTTTGTCAGCATTATTGCGTTGGCGGTGCTTTTGGTAAGCATCGGCGGCAACTAACGCAAATCGTTAGGTGGCTTCTTATGAAATTTAATCTATTTGTTGGATGCTTACGTGGTCTTGCAGTTTTGTTATTGGCAGGTGTTTTGCCAATCGTTCAAAATGACTTTGCTTTTTATGGTTTGTTAATTGTTAGCGTGGTTTTTCTTAGCGTTGACGCCACCTAACAAAGCGTACACCTGACCGCGCCAAGTCTGCGGTCAAAAAGTCGTCATTCGTTGCCCCGCGTAAATCCACAAGGCGCGGCAGGTAACGCAAACCGTTGGGCGGCTCTCGCTCAACAGAAAGAATTACAAATGGGAACTTTGAGAGAATATATAGCAGCTCAATCAATAGTAGAAAACGTGGAAAAAATGATAATAAAACAAGAACAGATTTTTTCCATTGTGAGTTGGGTTGAAGATTTTATAAACAAGTACGCCGCCCAACAAAGCGTGTACCTGACCGCCTTAGGGCGTGGGCGGCGTGAAGGTTTTTTGGTTGGTGTTCTTGCTTCGGCTATTGTCGTATTCGCCGCAATCGGCGGCAGGTAACGCAAACCGTTAGAAGGCTTCTTGTGAAATATTTGTCACGCTACGAAATTAGAGAAATAATCAAAAAGTGTTTTACTTATAATCTCACATTATCGCAAATCAAGAAAACTGTGAGATATAGAGACGAGTGCAAGAGAGATGAGGTTGAAAAAAGATATGGCTGGTAACGAAGAACTTTTACGAGCGGAAATGACTCGCTTATTGTCTCATATTGCTCCCGATGTAATTCCAGAAGATAATGTAATTGGGTTATTTTGGCAGATTGATAATGCTGTAGTTGGCTTAGTGACCGCACTTCGTCCCTTTGCGGTTGAATGTCCTTTTATTTTCGATGAAGCCACAATTCCGCGCAAAGGAATTGATGCTGCACCAGAGCAGGTTGTTGTAAATATGTCGGTTGGCTGGCTTCGTATTGTAAAGGCGCGTGAAGCGTTAGGCATAAAAACTGGCATACCGTAACGCCTTCTAACAACCGCTTGCACCTTGACGTGGGGGATTCTCCCGCGCAACAAGCATTATTCACCCCCGAAGCGGATACCGCCGAAGGGAAGTTACCCGCACCCGCCCCGCGCTGGTGAAGCAGCCGTTAGCCCGACAAAAAAACACCTCTTGAACCAGAGTCGTTTTGCATTAAATCCAAATGACTTGTGGGGCAAACGTAGTGTAATAAGGAGAGGTCGGGGGCGTGAAGTTCGCCGTCCAGCGGGCAATACCTTTGCTGATTCTAAACTCATCCATCCATCCATCCAAATCAAAACTCGTTCCTGTGCTGTCTGTGTGTCTGCCAATCCGGACATTGCCCGAAAAATCAGGGATGGTGGATGTATCGGTTGTAGTCAAGCCACTTTGCGTCCCGTCAATGAAGTGTAGGTATCCCGTTGTGCCGTTTTTGACCAACGCCACGTGATACCAGGTCGCAGTGGCGGGATTCCAGTTCTGCCGAATATCCACAATACTGATGCCGCCCGAATACACCAGCCAGACCAACTGATTATTGCTCAGGAATAACGACCACCAATTGTTGTTGTCCGTTCTTTGTTGAATAAATCCTTTCACCCCCGTACCGGGATCTCCGTTGAAGCGTACCCGAAAATCTATTGTCCACGCATTTGAATCAGACCCTCCATCCAATTGCCAATCGGCATGATCTGATGCGCTGAGATAATCCCCTGTCCCATCAAATAGACCAGAAGCACCGCCAAACACGGATTGTGCCGTATCAATCTGCGCGTTCCCGTTCGCCGTCCACGTCTTGCCGCTTTCGTCGGTAAAGGTCGTGGAGGTGTCTGCCCCGTCCATGTGTAACAGGGCTACGGTATATCCATCATCGACTGCCATTATGGTTTTTGAACTCCAACTAGCAAGGCGTGTCCCTTCGCAGACGTTCCTACCGTGTCAAGGTCAACCAACAGAATATCTGCTGTTACCAGATCGTCGTTCGATGTATTAATCACCGCCGCTGTAGCCGCCGTCGAACTGGTATATTCACTCACGTCAATCGTTACATTAGTCGAAAGAACATCCACTGCCGAACCTGAACGAAGCCTGCGTAAAGCAAGGGTAGGTGTGCCAGATGAAGATACTGTTGTCACAAAGCCTAAAACACTGACCACGTTGTACCCGTTTAGTGTGGAAGGAATAACAACCGCCGCCTTGCTGTCGCCTGTCGAGGGTGTCGTGTTCGGGTCGGCCACGGTTAATTGTATAAAGCGCGTCCCCACGTTTAGGTTTTTAGGAAGCACCTTTTTAGCCGTGCCTGCGCTGGTGTCATACGTTTCAACAAAGTCCGCCGATTCATCGGGTGACGTATCCTCGGTCAACCCGTTTATCGCATTCAATATTTGCTGTATCGTACTTTCTTTCAGCGTGTCTGGATTGGTGGCAACGTCAATCACCATCACCTTATCGGATGGTGTGGGTGTGCTTTTGTCGGTGTTGCTTGCATCGCTGGTTACGTCTCGATTAGCCATTAGGTAGCCTCCTCCACCGTCACGGATAAATCCAGCGGCGGAACATTCACTTGATACACCCATTGCAGGTCGGCGCGTATGGCGGTCAGGGTGTTCCCGCTTTCATCCACCAGTATGTTTCCGCTTTCGTCCACAAGGATGTCTTTGGAATACAGGTAGGCATAAGCGTTCGCGCCGATGGGAACAACCACGTTCAAGTCCAGCGGCGGAACGATTACATCAACATAGGTGGGCATCCTCCACCTCGCTTTGAACTTCGGCATCCCATGAAGCATTCCAGGGGATGGCGGTCAAGCCCGCACCTGCCGCACCGATTCTGGCAAACGAATCGCACGTTTGAGCCGACCTTGCGGGGTCAACGCCAAGTTTTGCTTTGACGTTCTTAGCCTCCACCGCCTCGATCAACACGGTGGAGGAAAAGTCATTTTTCGCATCAATCTCGATCTTGAAGTCGCTGGCTTTGACGTGCTTGAACTTGTCCTTTCCGTTCGCGTCCTTGCCGTCGCTTTCAAACGGGTACTCACCGCCGAACCATACCTCGGTGGCGGGCGTGCCGTCCCTGTTCAACATCTCGCGCCAGCCCACCATCGCAGGGGGGACGTTGAGCAGTTCTTCCTCGTGCTTGCCTGTTGGGTACTCTTTCATCTATAAGTCCTTCTTTTTTGATGGCGGTGTCCAACGGGGGTCGCATACAAATTCTTTATCGGGGTTGGCAATCTTGCACTCTACTTGCTTTTGTACTCTTTCGTGTCGTTCTAGTAAATCAGTCAATGGTTTATCGCCCAGCACAGTTTCGCACATCACGCCTTGTAAGGTTAGATGCGCCCGAGGCGAAAAGACCATCGCGCACATGCGGTCATAGTGCCACTGAACATTGAGAGCCATAATAGTTAGTATGACAAGTACAACGAGTTTCTTCATAAGATACCGTAGATGGAAAAGAGACTGCCCGATTCCATCTTCGCGCTCGGATATGTAGCGTCAGGAAAGATGGTTATTGATCGAATTGGGGATGTGTCTTTCCACAAACCTTGCCATATTGATGTAGTAACATTAGATGCGTAAGATGTTCCATCAATCATTAGACTAGTTTTATAATAAGATGATTGATAATGGGGTATGCTTAGAAAGGAAGCCCCCGCAAAACCGCTTCCTGCTCCGTCCGCCGCAAAATACCCAAAAAGAACGTGATTCGAGCCAGTCGAATAATTTGCAGCCACTGTATTTCCTGCGTGAAACAAGAGACCGTATTGATAATTCGTTCCTCCAGCATCGCCATTGAATTGTGCATGTAAATACACGGCAACCTGCCCACCACTGCCATTTATTCTTACCTTCCCCATTATCAATAAGTGCTTATACACGCTCGGTATGTTGATGGTTAGGCTAGCGGTATCCGCGTCCAACACTTTTGAGTAAATCACCTGCATCGGCGGCACAAAGATGGGGTTGCTCGTCCCCGCCTGCACCCACCCTTTGACAAGGTTCTTTACCTCATCCATGCTCCGAAACTCATTACGCAACTCGTGGAGTTCAATGGAGGTGAGGGGTACGTTCCTGCCGATCTTGTCCATCAAGTCTGCGATCATTAGAACGCTCCCAATTTGGTTATCATGATTTTCAAGGCGCGTTTGTCCACGTCGCTCCCCGAAACGGCGGAACAAATCAACATGTAATCGCCCGCCAGCGAAAACGTCGCCAGCCCGCTCGAAATTGTCCTGCCTGCCACCGTGCCTGTGGTGGTGGATAATGCCGTCGCGCTAACATTGGTCTTGTTGCGGTATAAGGCAAAGGTAGCCGAATCAATCGTGCCTGTTCCCAAATAGTTGAAGTTGAACGCGTGAGCCGCGCCCTCCAAAAAGACCATCGCGGTTTCGTTCACGAAGATACTGTTGACGGCAATCAAGTTATTGGTTGGCATGGCTCACCTATGAAAAGTACGTCCGCGCGGTTTTGTCGGCAATCTCCTGCGAGGACAAATCGCGGTCTTGGTCGAAGTGGAACACGCGCGGGAACAGTCCCAAATAATCCAGTTCCTTCAACACCATTGCATCGTGCAGGGCGTCCTTGTACTTCTTGTCCATGTGGCTGAACAAACTGTCGATCTCGACGGCAAAGTAAATACCCGCGCGGGGAAATAAAAAGTCCAGTTCAAAGAAGCCGGGCGCATTACGCGCCCCGCCCAACGCTAAACGGAACTGGTACGAAATTCCCAGCCTGTCTAATGCTCTTGCAAAGCGTTCTTCGGGAACGGAGGCTTTGACGTCGCCAATCATCCCCGTAAAGGCTTCCTGTTCGGCGGCAATGTACGACCTGCCGATGCCGCCAATGGCAATCGGCTCTACGGGTCCGCCCCGTATCCCGCGATACTTGACGCGCTTGGGAACGTTTAGTTTCATATTTCTTCCAGCACCAGGCTCAACACGCTCTCGCCGCTCTGCCCCGGTCTTGGGGGTTGGTAGGGGTGATTGCGCGGCGGATGCACAATGACGTAGTACCCGTCCAGTTCTTCGTACTTGCTTTCCATTCGTACGGCATACGGGAAGCGGGCGTTATCCATCAGCCACTTCCACAGTTTGTTCGTACTCATCTTTGTTTGTGTGCCGCTGGCGTATATCCCGCCCGATTTAATCCTCAAACTAAATACCTGTTTCAACGGTGTTCTAGCGTACCCGTTCGGCACAACACCTTCGATGTCGATAGGGAGGGTTGCGCTGTTGGTGGTCAATATCATGCGGTACACAAACCGCCGTATATTGTTGATGTTGAGTTTCGCCGTGCTTTCAGGCGATTCAAACAAGTCTGTCGCGTTCGTCCAAGTCGTCGTGTGGCAGTCCTTGTCGGTCTGGTAATCGATCCTCACCGAGCGACCTTCCGCGCTTAGGTTCTTGACCGTCACCGAAAGGGACTTGATAAACTTCGGCATGTCGCTCGCCGCGCCCATGTCGATGATTGCGCTTTCGATCACCGCTTCGTGCTGGTACTTCATGCCGCTGTCGAGCAACGGGGAACTCTTTTTCAGCGGCATGTCGATGAACATCAACTCCCCGCCGATCTCAAACCAAATGCGGTTGCGGGCATTGGGGTTGGGTTGCACCTTGACCATGCGGATGCGTTTGCCCGCTCCATAGCCGCGAATAACCTCGTGCCAGCCAATCCCGTCAAAGGCAAGCACGGACGAGATACCTGAACCCGCGTCCACTGCAAACAACGGCAGGATGATATACGCGTCCATAAAAGCGGCTTCACCCTCGCGTCCGTCTGGTAAGCCTTGCGAGCGGTAATCCTGCCCAATGTCGTCAAAGGACGAGCCGTACACCCTCACCACCGAATGAAGCCACGAGTAAAACATGAACTTCTCAACCACCAGCGAGGCAGAGCCGTTGCTTTCATCGGGGGTGTCCTCATTGCCCGATTGCAGGTTTACGAACTGCCCGCCTGCCACCGCCCCCACTCCGTTCTCTTTGTAGACGTATAACTGCCCCGGCTGTTCGTTGACCCCTGTAATGGGGTAGGCTTTATCGCCGCACGTAATCGCCATGTTGAAGGTTAAATTTGTGGCATAGGCAACGTATTTTGCATACGATACGGATACACTGTCGTTATTCGCCCGCCATACAATCGCGCCGTCGCTTTTATCGTAGGAGGTTTTGAGGAAGGTGGCGTAGGGGTTCGTCCCCGCCTCGGCTCGAAATTTATGCGCCTGTGAAGCAGTAAAGTCGTTTGCCATGCAACGGATTGCCGTGCTGTCACCTTGCGGGAAGTAGACGTTCTCTCCCAACGTGGCGGGTTCGCCTGTCACCACGCCTAATCCATGCCCTGTAATCTCCGTCCAGTATTTGGTACTATAAATGTGATAGGGATTGCCCGAAGCGGGCGCAACGGCAGTGGCGGAACTAAACGTGTATGTGCTTCCCGTGTGGCTGGCAATCGTGGCGTAATACCACCTGTTATTTTTCTTGAACTTGAGGGTCGCGCCCGCCAGCACGTTATCCGACCATGCGGAGGTTCTACAGCCAAAGTTGGTGTCGATCAAGGTTGTCGTGCTTCCGCCCGTCGCCTGTCCTTTATCTCCGTTGATGTACAACTGTGAAGCGGTAGTGCCGTCATCCTTTTGGTCAACCACGTACAAATGATTGTCCAAAAAGAACGGGAAGAAGCGTCTCGCTGTGTCCGCATCGGTGATGCGGTACAAGGCGGAGAATGAAACGGCTGGACTGGTGTAGGTGGAGGCGTCCGAACTGATTTTGCTCGAAGTGCCGTCCGCATCCGCCGCCACTTCCCAATGCGTGTCTTTGGTCGAACTGGTTGCGCCTGTCAGCGTGATGTGATAGGTCGTGCCTGAAACAAGGTTTTGTGTACCCGACCAGTCAAACTCCATGAATACCGAGGGCGCATCGCCATCCACGTCTGTCACGGCTTTGGTCACGGTCTGCAACACCGTTCCCGGACTGCCCGAACTATCGCTATGCAGTTTGAACGTCAAAGCGTTGGTCGCCACAGACGAACCCGCCCAGCGCACCCACATATAGGCTTTGTCGTAATCGGCGGTGGTATCCGCCGTGAAGGATACGGAGATCGAGCGCGTGCCGCTGTACATTGCCTTCCATGATTTGCTGTCGGAAAGGTTGTCCTGTGCGGTTCGCAGTCCCTTGCCGAACTCCTGCAATATCCCGTTATGAACGTGTCCTTTGGTCAGCGTCCATGCGTTGAGCGAATCCCAAAAGCCTTCGTCGTTATCGTTGAACTTTTCCACCCCCCGCCCGCCCTTCCAACCGCGCTGTTCATCGAAGTCGCCGGGGCGTTTGCCCACGTTCCTGATATATACACTGTCGTCCGCCGCCGTCGCGCCGATGGATAACGCGCCTGCCCCCTCATCCAACACAATGCCATAGGCGCGGGTTTCACGCCCGCTGGATAATTTGATGTCGAAGGGGTCGGTAGGTTTGAGCATTAGGGTAACGGAATGGGGTAGAACTCATCTTCTATCCATGTATTCCAATGGAACGGCTGTACCTGTTCGGCGGGCAGTGAAATGGGATAGGTGGCTTTGGCAATGTCCAAATCGTTGAACGCCTTATCCTCCCGCTGTAAAAGGTACTTGTCGTTGCCTTTGTTTTGCGTGTTAATCCAGCGTGTTGCATGAGCCACTACCGAGGCGGTGGCAAGTTCAGGATGGATGTACTCGCTAATGTAATCGTCGTAGGCGTCCACGCGGGGGTGATAGTCGAGATAGGTGATTCGTATCGTCCTGCCTGAAACATATTGGGGAATAATCAGGGTGGCGGTAGAGCCTATCGCAGATTCCACCACCTTCCAGTCATGGATAAGGTAATACCGATTGTCATTCGCGTCGTTGATTTGTCCCTGTACTTCAATCATCACAATCTTCCTGCCTTTTATCGCTAGCGGCAGGGTGTATTCAGTCTGGTTGTTGGCAGTGGTCAGGGTGGAATCGACGCGGGGCGTTTTACCGAGATACACCAGTGCATCGTTGACGATCTCGATCATGTCGTAGATCGGCACTTCGGGAGTGCAATACATGTACGTGTCGCCCGAGGCAACCGCAGTGGTGAGCGAAGAAGGTACGGTAATCGTTCCAGTCTCGGCGGTATAGTCCGAGATGATGCTGAATTTCCCTTCGGGGTCTGCTCCCGCTCCCGCCGAATCTGTCACAACAAACACCGTCCAGTTGTTGAGATAATCGTCCTCGTTGCTGTCTTCAAGATAGTCGAGTAGTTTTGCGTCAACAATGGTTGTTGTGCTTCCGCCTGTAGCGGTGGACGTGCGGACATTGGCGACGCGACGGTACGCCTTTTGCATGAGGTGGGTCAGTTGGAATTGGGTTTGTGAATAAGCCATTACTTATCTACCTCCGCGCCCTTGCGCCGCTCGTAGCGTTTCTTGTCAGAGATGATGGGATAGCCTTTACGCAACGCCTCGGCTTTGGTCACGCGCTTCGGCTTCCCTTTGACTTCCACCCACACTTTGAAAAGAGACGTGTCTACGCCTTGAAATGTGTAGTTGTGCGTATTGTCCATCCGTGTTCCGTTTCCTCGCTCGTTATTGGCGTGCCATGTATATTGCTGGTCGAGCGTCACCGCAATATCACGAGGGTACTTTTGTTGCAAAGCGCGTACCTTGCCCTCATCTTCCACCCAAAACGCCTTGCCTTGATGGAAGTTCATTTTCTTTCCATCCAGTTCAAGACCTTTGGCGGCGATCTTTTCATTCCGTGCCAGGACAATGTGTTTCTTTTTACGCATGTAACACGTCCAACATATTCTTTCGTTCGTGTACTTCCAACTTCCCGCCGAATGTACAGTTGTAAATCGGGACGGGACATGAACGAGCCGCCACGCGATGCACCTGTGTCATGTTGGTGTTGTCCACTTCGCTTCGGTCTCGGTCATCGTTGGCATAATCGGGGGTAAAGAAGTTTTTGCCGTACTCCCCACCCTCGTATAAGTCGCAACCAAGTAGATAAATCTCCGTCGCGCCGTTCAAGTATGCCAACTGCATCACCGCGCCGATGCCTGAAAAGGCGGTACACAATTCGGGTAAGTGCCAACTCTCCGCGCGTTTCATGTAGTTATCGCCCGCGTAGTAATGGTGTCTCTCACAGCGTTGTATCCACGTTGTATTCGGAACTTCGCCCATCCCTTCGAGGTCGGGGAACTTGCGGTGTCCGTTCCTAAAGCCTTCCCACAACCACTTCGGCGTATTCCAATGCGCCTTGATACACTCTCTCCAATAGTTGTGCGGGTTCTGTTGATTCCAGTCTACGAGCAGGTAAAACTCCGGCCTCCAAGTAGTTTTGCCATACAGTAAATTTATCCGGTTCATTGCATAGGTAACTTCGCCCTTTAGCAACTCTAGCGGTGTTCGTAACAGCGAACTTCCATTACCAATAATCCATGCGCGCTTTCCTTGTGGGTCAATCATTACCAACCCAGCCTTTCAGAACTTCGTTATCGGCTTCTCGGCTCCACATTTACTACATTTCTTTGTTACAATTGTTTCCATCAGAGACTCCTTCACAGTCTTTGGTCATTCTCCCGAACGGTTCAAGCCGTTGCGGGAGTTATTCATGTGAACAAACTTTCATACTCAACCCGCTCGTACGCCTCCAATGCACCGCCTTTGGTGGCGTTGTAAATGGGGGCGGGGGAACTTCGTTTGGCAATGATGTGTCCCATGATGGCGTCCATATTGGCATATCGGGCGGGCTGTAGCATCTTTTCGTAGCCCTTTTCATAATCGCTTGTGAAGTGAGAGGGTTTGCCGTCTTGGTAGCCCAAGTCGCAACCTACGAGGTAAATGGGGCTGTATCCCAAACTCGCCGCAATCTGAATGGCAACGGTTACGCTAGAGCCGAACGAGCAGAAGTTTGGCAAGTGCCATGAGACAGGGCAACTATCCATGTCGTAGTGCATCAGGTAGTGAGCGCAAGCCCCAATCCATGTAATCATGCCGGGCTTCTCATTGTGCCAATCTTTGCCTTCGCCAAATTCAGAAAGCCGCACTCGAAACCAGGGGTTCATCCACGTATGGCAATTCGGGTCGTTCAAATGGTAAAGTGCATCGTCCGCCCACAGGGATGTTTCCGGCTTGTTGAAAAGTTCCATCCCTTCCTTGCGGACGTAATGTTTCACCCGCATTTTGGTGTGCGGGTAAATCAGGCTGATACGGTTCGTTCCAAATGTTACTTCGTCTTCCAACAGGTCAAGATTGGTATGCGCCAAAGACGGCCCGTTGCCAAGAATGAAAGCCCTACCGGACACGCTGACCCCATTCCTCGGTCTTGCTGGCTTGTTCAATAGCCTGTTCAACCGATATTTTGGGGCTGTTCTTGATGATTTGAAGCACCATATCCCTTTGATACAAGGTCATCTGGTCTTTATCGCCAACACGAACCTGCTCCGCCGGCGTTCCCGCCGCGTCGTTCCAGCGTCCCGTGTCTTCCACTTCTTCATACGTCTGTTTTAGCACCCTTCCCTTTTCGTCGGTAACGGGCGTTCCAACCAGTCTTTTATACACAGCGGAGTGATCGCCTTCATGTCTAGCGGGGAGCGTGCAAACTAAATCTTCCAGTTTGCCGTTTACTCCGTAGTGATGTTTATTGATATGTCCGCAATTATCTGCCTTCGGCATGATAAGCCTTTCTACTAAAGTTTTGGGAGGGGGGTTAGCCCCTCCCAAATGGTTACGTTGAGACAGTCACGTTCTGGTACGAGGAACTGATACGAGCCAAAACGAACAGGCTTGTACCGTCGCATAGCACTTCAAACGAGCCGCCCAGTTTTTCCGACGCGGTGGAAAACGCCACACTATCAGCCGCCAAATCGTTGTAGGTGATGATGGTGTCAGCGGTTGCGGCGGTCATGGTCAGGTTTTGGTCAGAGCCGTTGAATACCTCAAAGGCGAACGGCCCGTCGGCAATGGCGGGCAGTGTACAAACCACTGCCGCCGTCGCGCCGACCACGAGGAACTTCTTGCCTGAATCAGCGGCGGTTGCCGTCCACGAAGCCGTCTTGACTTCAAGGACTGACGCATGCGCGCCCAAACCGCCCAAGAGAGGAGGAAGTAATTTTGGAGTAAGTCCAGTGATAGGCATGTCAGTCTCCTTTTATGCTTGCAGGCTGGATGAATATTCGGCGCGGAAGATGTAATTTTCCGCAACCAAACCATACCCGCCATACCACTTCCAGCCAACCGAAGTGAACTGATCGAGGATGCCGCTGTTCTTGGGCCCAACAACCTGCCCGAACTCGCCCGTTTCGAGCGCAAAGGCTTTGATGAGCGAGCGTCCGCCGAATACGGCGGGGTACACGTTGTCCGCATTGCGAACAGCCGCGCCAGAGGCGTGGTCGAACCGAAGTCCGCCGTTCGCACCCTCGCCAACCAACAGAATGGTTGTGCCTGAAACGGTCTGATCTGCCTGTGTCCAGACAATCTCATTGGTCGAGTAGTGGGTGTCGCCTGTTTCCTCCGTGCCGATGGTCAGCATTTGACCGGCAATGATGTTCGAGCCGGAAGCGACTGTTGCCGAAAGGTCGAGGGCGTTAGCCGCCGCTGAAAGCGTGGTAGCCACAACAGAGGCGTTATCCGCACCTGCCGCACCGAACACTTTGGCGAAGGGGGTGGCGTTGATTGAGAAGTCGCCCCACTTGGCAAGTTCCTGATTCATCAGGATGTCAGGTCGGACTTGCTGGGCAATGGTCACAACATTCCCGCCTTGAATGAGGTCGTAGAACGCGTCGGTATGCACCGTGCAAACCAAGCCGCCGTTCATGAAGGGCGGGCATTTGAGAGCCTTGATACGCGCCTGCGCGGTGGCGATGGCGGTGTCAGAAAAGCGATGCCCCGAAGTACCCGCATCCAGCGACGCGCGGGCGGCGGCACTTTTCGCAAAGTCGCCAGTCAACGCGGCAGATTGCGCGAGCAAGTCGATGCTCTCCATCATGTTCTCGCCCAATGCTTGCATACGGGCTTTGCCGTAGGGGGTGTAGGACTGAATATCCACCGCTTCCGCCCACTGCAACGCGTCGCCGCGCGAAGAGGTCGTGATGGTGGAGGTGGCGTCACGAAGAACTTGAGGCACAATGTCCACCGTCTGCGAAATGGCGGAAGTGGCAGGGGTCATGTCCGACGCGAAGTTGAATTGATACGTGCTGGCAAGCCATCCATTCTTTTCCATCGCAAACTGCGGCGCGCCCACAGGCACGGCGTAGATGTCGTACACGCGCCGTTTGCCATGAATTGCTTCAAGGTAATCGGCACTGTATTTAGTGCGATAAGCGTTGGTGGATGGACTTGATGTGGTTTGAATAGCCATTACAAATCTCCGTTATTTGATGCCGTCCAGCACCTTCCTGATCTCGCGCATCCTCTCGATGTGAGCGGTAGGGTTGCGGGCTAATTGGTTGTACTCAATTGCCAGTGCTTCCGCATCCACTTGCAAGGGCGGCGCGCCGGCAGGGGTGGCAACTTGGGCGGCGTTGGGTTGTGGTGATCTCGTCTTCTCCAAAAGCACCTCCCCTGCAAAGGCTTTCAATTCAAGGTCGTTCGCAAACGACTTTCCTTGAATCTTCGAAGCCACAAAGGGGTCTTTGGGATCGAGTCCGTATTGAGACAAAACTGTTGTCACCGCTTGCTCTACGCCTCCGACACTGCCTTGTGTCTTTAGCAAAGAAGTTAAATCACTTAACTGTTTTTCGATGGTGTTTCGCCATTGGGAGTCTTGTTGACCCGCTTCAATTTGCGAAATCGCATCCTCGCGGGGAATGCCGCGTTTTTCCAGTTGTTCAACTTGACCCATCCATTTTCGGAACTCGTTTTCTGTCTTTCTTGCGTTTCCCTGAGAGGTCTTGAACGTCCTATCAAGTTCACCCAAGCGAGCGTCCAACTGTTCAGAATAATTTTTGAACCAAGCGGGGACTTGACCATCAGAGGGTGTCGGGCTTTGGGCGGGTGAACTAGGGGTTGGCGTTCCCTGTTCAGCCGATTCAAGCGCGTCACTGTCGGGCTGGTTTGCAGTCATGTTTTATATTCCTTTCGATGTTTGAAATGTACAAAAAAGCGGCGACCTTTGAGGGTCGCCGCGTCTTTTCAGAGGGAGCGTCTTTTTCGTTATTATACCACACTTATTTATTGGCTGAAATAAGTACGGCTCGGTAGAGCGCGTCGCCGTCGGCGTACCCGTACCGCTCCGCCATCCTGTCCAACTCGCTTTGGGCGGCACTGGGTAACGCCTTGCCCTGCTCGTAGGTGGTGGTGATGATGGTCGTTAAGGTGTCGCCCAATATGCCCTGCCAGTCTTGGAACGTGGGGGCTTGTTGCTGGGCGTAAGACGACAAGTTCTCCTGCACCGGGTTGGATGGGCTGGCGTCTTCCCTGAGTTCGGGGCGCGGCTCATCGGGGAGTTTGGCGGCGAACTCGATAATCATTCTGTCGAACTCCACTTCCAGTTTCCGCTTTTCCTTGCTGTATTTATCCAGTTCGGGGTGAGCCTTTTTGAATCGGTTTGCCGCCTTCGGGTCGGTCAGTTTGAGGGCGTAATATTCGCTCCACGTCTGCGCGATGCCTTCTCCGTATTTCTCGTACAGTTTGTCGTACATCTTGCTTTTGTAGTAACTTTCCAGCGTTTTAATGCCGCCGTAGTATTCCATCAAGGCGGGGTTGTTGACAGTGGCTTGTTTCTGGAAGTCCAGCGCGCGTGTAATTTCAGGGTGACTGTCCATGAATAGTTTTGCTTTTTTGCGGTCTTCCATGCCGTAATACTCGTCAAGTTTGTCGAGAATATCGTCGCCGTAAAAGACCTTCATTTGGTCTTGCATGGTCTTGTAATCGCCGCGCGCCGCCGTCCAATCCTGCCGCGTGGCATGGTCGGGGATTGCCAGCATTGCACCGAGGTCTTTCATGGCGGCATAGAAGCGGTCTTTCTTCGCGTCGTCCCAGCCCGTCATGTTGCCGCCGTTGTCGTAGAACTCCTGCGCCACTTTGGGGTCAATGCCAACGATCTTGTATATCTCCGAGGCTCCGCCGGGCGGAACTCTGCCGAGTACGTTATAGGCATAGGCGCGCTCACGGTCTGGGCCGGACTTCCTCGATAACAATAGGGCGTCCATGAACGGGTATTGCTGGCGCAGGTTATCCCACCCTTCCTTGTACTTTTCAGGGGCAATCAAGCCTTCGTTATTCAGGTTGTTCAACCTGTAATATGCGGAATAGAACTCGTCCACTTTCGCTTCTTCGGGGTTGCGCCCCTTGAAGCCTACGCCGAACAACCATGAGGTCATCTGACCGAAGTTCCGCATCTTGGCGGCGCGTTGCACCGCCTCGTCCCATAGTGGGCCGTCCTGGCTCTCCGCCAAGTCTATGGCTTGTTCCTGTGTCAATGTGCCGTCCTGTATCATGGCGGCAATAGCCCTGCCCACCCTGCGGCGTTCGTAGGGGTCGAGGGCGTGAGTGTCGCCCAATCCGTTTCCGCTGAATAGTTGGATTACAGGGTCTAGTTCTACGGGTCTACCCATGAACTGAGATGTCAGGGCTTTGACGACGGCGGTTTGAGGGATGAGCCTGTTCGCCCATTTTGCGGCGGCTTCATCCTCCCCCTGGTTCTTCAAGACTATCGCCGTCGCAATGTTGATGGGGGCCCACAGAGACGGCCCAAACTTGCCCATGTCGTCAAGGGTGGAGGTAAACCAGTTCGTCCGCTTTTCAGGGTCGTTGAAGTCCGTCCCTGTCAAGCCATAGAGCGGCCAAATATTTGCCTCGATGTTGAAACTCATCGGGTGTCCGTTGTTTACACCCAACAGGTCGGGAACAGTCAGGTTGTACCGCCACCATTCTGGCGCGTCCTTATGCGATTCAGCCATTGCGTCTTTGAGTTTGGCGTAGCCCGCCAATACCTGCGGGTCGGTTGCCACGCGCTTCATCCAGTTGGCATATGATCGAGAGTACCAGAACTGGTATGGGAAGATATACGACAAGGCAAGGTCGATGTTCTTCGTCTCGCCGTAGGGCAATAAAGCAAAGTCGCGCCAGTGCTTGCCCACCTTGTCCGACATGGCAACCGCCTCCGTCACCCTGCCTTTTTTGTCGTTGAGCAAGGTCTTTAGTTTCTTAAGTGCGGCGTTGTCTATCTTCTCCGTTGACTTCAAACCAAAGTCGTCCAGCATTTGCGTTCTGATTCGTTCGAGGGTGGTAATCAACCCCTCCTGCGACTGTCGGAACATCTCGCCGGGAATGGGTGTTGCACCGTCGGCGGCAGGCGGCAGGATTTGAACTTCGGGGTTTTTAGCCAATTGGGGTACTTCACCACCCGCCTTTGCAACATCTCCACCCTTCTCTGCCAACTGTTTCTTAAGCGCGGCTTCCACCGCCTCCAAGTTTTGGTTCGCTTCGTCAATAGACTTGAACTTGACATCAGAATATTTGTTGATGGTGTTGAGCAATTTTTTGTCAAGGGGTACACCCGCCTCGGTTGCAGAAGCAATGCCATAGCGTTGCGCCAGTTGAGCCGCGTTTTGAGGAGGTACTTCGGCAAATATCTTGCCGCCTCTAAACTTCGCCGTGCGGTACATTTGCAATTCACCCACCGCTTTTTGCGCTTCTTTGAAGGTGTCCGCCAGTTCGGGAATGGCGTTGGTCAGCGCGTCGATTTCAGGCTGGGCGGCGTCGAAGGTCTTGGCAAAGTGTTCATCCCACTTGGACGCCATAAGATCGTCGGTAGCCTTTTTGAGTTGGTCTACCACCTCGTCTATTCCAAGATTGCCGGGGAACTTGCCTTGCTTGGACAGGATGGACTTCTCCCACACCTGAGCGGGGGTGTATTTGCCTTTATTTCTGGCATACGCCCAAAAGGTGTCCCAATGCGTTACGCCTTCTTGCTTTATTGCCGCGCCGCCCGTTTCTGAGAACGCGTTGAACAGAAAACTAAACTTCTTGCGCATCGCAACCGTTGTGCCGTATTTGACGTTGGCAGTGCCGAGCGCGTCGACGTATTTTTTCTTCGCGTTTTCGGCGGCGGTAATCAATACATTCATCCGTTGTGTCGCGTCTTTGTTCCCGTACTTCCTGGCGGCTTCGTTCATGGCGTCCGCAAACGGCACGTCATACGTTTTAGGGATGGTCGTGATGTTGTTCTCCGCGCCTTTGGCTTGGTCGAATACCGCGCTTTTCAACTCATCGAACTTTTTGTTGATGTCGTTGATGGTCGCGCCTTCCATGTCCGCCAGTTCTTGTATCTTTTTGTCAATGCCGAACTCGCGCAAGCCCTGATAATCCTCGGCGTCGATGTTCTTCGTCCACCCTCTCCACAAGTCCATCAGCCCGTCGCCGTCCACCTGTTTGGCAAAGTGGGCAAAGGCTTCGTCAAGATTTCCACCGTTATTGCGTACCATGTGAACCAGTTGGTCAATTGCGTCGCCCGTCAAGCCCGCCGCCGCAAACTCCTCCCGCGTGGGCAGGGCAACACCGGGCGAGAGCATCTTGTCCATCTGCTTTCTGAATTGGGAATAATAGATGCGCTTGGCGAACCCTTCCTCGACCTTTGAACTCCATGCCGAAATACCCGTCTCCGCCTTTTCCGCCTTTGCAAACGAAAAGCCTTTCGCCGAAGCGGGCGTATTCCCGAACCACTTGACCAAATCCGCGTCAATATCCGCAATGCTTGTTCCTAATACTTTGAGTGAATCTTTTACGCCAATATCCACGACCATCGTGAACAGGTTGTTCATGGCGTTACGAACGCCGAAGCCCGGTGAGGCGAAATAGAACTTGCCCAGATTGGCGTTGATGACACTCTTGACATCCCCCACCTTGCCGTCGTTGATGTTCCACAACACCTTTTTGACGCTGGAGATTTTGGAATACTGTTCGGCTTGCTTTGTGCCAGCCGCCGCCGCTTTCAGTTCCTTCACCGTCGGTATCTGTTTGGTGACAGCCGCTTCCAGTTTGTTCGCCAAGATTTCAATGGTTTTGGGCAGGTCTCCTTTTGCCGCTTGAATGGACTTCACCAAGTCCGCGCTGTCCTCGGTCAGGTTGCGAAAGAGTATGCCTGTTTCAATGGCGTCGTCCGAAAACGCAAAGCGACCCATGCCGTAGCGTTGGGAGGCTTTCATGATTTCGTCCAGCCCTTCGAGGCGTTTGGTTTTATCCAACGAGGTCATCTTCGCCATTGCGCCGAAGAAGTCCGCCACATCGTCCGCCGTGCCGCCGTTCTTCATGATCGCGCTGGTGGCAATGAAACTGGCAGTCGAAGCGTTCTTTGCCTCCTTCACTCGTAAACCAGAGGGGGAATAATCAAAGGCAGAGTTGTAGTTAACGGTCAGGCGTTGTGCTTCCACCCTGTCTATATTCTGTGCAAGTTTGGTGTCGATGTCATCGAACATCCCGCTTGCCCTTGCCTCACCAATGTTATCCCCCGCGTTCTTAAACACCCTGACAACATCGTCGCCCAAACTGCCGCCCTTGACGGCGTTCTCCGCATCGGCAATGACGTTGGTAACCTTGCCCGCCTTGCTGAACATGCCTACTACGTTGAGCGGGTCGAGGATAATTTGCCCTATCGCTTCCGCCCAGGGGTTTTGCAAGTCCATCGCCAGCAGTTCAGTGTCTTCCCCTGCCGCCGCGCGGCGTTTGTATTCTTCGAGCAAGGCGGGTTTCGCCATTTGCGAATACAGCATCTTGCCCGCGTTCCAGCCCGTTTCGAGCGCCGCCTTCTTTTCTTCGATTGTCCCCGGCGCGGTGATGAACTTCAAGGTGTCCCATGCCGCCAGCGGGGGCAGGAACAGGCGCGAGGCGGTATTGGCAAGGTTCTTCGTGCCTTCGATTTTCTGCGCGGTCAACTCCTCCCATTGTTTCTGTAGTTCGGCGGGCGCGTCCTCTTTGAGTTGCTTGGTGGCGGGGTTGATGTAGTCTTTGAACTGCGCTAGGTCGATCTCCGGCTGGTCTTCCCGATTAATGTCGAACGACAAGGCGTTGCCGCCATGCTGGTTGGTATACTCCTGTATGGCTTGTTGCGCGCCGAGGAATTGCTCGAACTTCACCGAAGCCGTGCCGAGCGCGTCGAACAAGGCGGTCATGGCGACATTCGAGCCGCGCACAACGGGGGAGAGGAGCGAGCCTTCGTATTGGGTCTGGTTCAACCGTTCCCATTCAATCTTGACCGATTCGGGCGCGTCCTCGCTCAACTGTTTGGTGGCGGGGTTGAAGTATTGGTCTTGGATTTCCTTTTTACGAACCGAATTTTCGTCCTGTTGCATGGTGGAGATGTTTGAACCGGTAATGCCCTGCCCCAACAGGCTTGCCTTTTCTCCAAAGTTATTGGCTTCGACATACTGTTCCCACAAGTCCGACTGGCTTCCAGATGTAGGCGCGCCGAACAACATCCACTGATACTTTTTGAGCGTGCCGCCGATTCCTTTTCCAAAATACGGTTGACCGAACGGCGTCCAGCCTTGCGCGCCGGCGGGCAGTGTTTCCCCTTGCATCCCCAATGCACCCTTATAGTCCCAGTTTTTAGGGTCGGGAGGCGGCATGTCCGCATCGGGGCGAGGCGGGCGTATCTGTTGAATGTATTGTTGCTGTTGTTGCAACAAGGATTGCGCCTGCCCCGTGCGCTGTTGCGCCTGATGTGCAGATTGTTGAATATCGGTCAGTGGCATCTTATCCTACGGCTGTGTTGAAGTTGATGAACGCGGTAGCCGAACCTATCGAGGTTTGCGGTTCGGCGGTGGGCGCAACGGCAGACGAACCGAATTCCGCTCCGCCACGCCCACCACGTTTGCGACTTTGGTTTCTCCATCGTCCACCGCTTGCTATTTGTCGTACCAATCGTCCGCGTTCGTCCCTGCCCCAACGCCTTGCGCCCTCTTGTACAAACTTGCCGCCGTATATATCTGTGGTAGCAGTTGCCGGATTCCAAACATTGCCAGAAGCATCCAGCCGCTGTCCAGCGGAGTTGACACCAAATGGCGCGGCTCCTCCTTGTGAGGCTGTATTGGATGGGTTATTTGCCGCCGCCTGTGCCTGCAATCCGGCTTGGTTGAGTTTGTAGCCGCCCTTCCCGTCGGGCTGGTAATATTTCGCCAAGAGACCCGTATCCAATCCCTGCTGGCTCAGTTGCTGTACCTGAAACGCGCTCATGGTGGGGAGCAAGCCGCCCGAGGCAAACACCGCCAAATCGTATTGCGCGCCGCCGAAGATACTCGACCCCGCCGCAACGGTGGGGACGGGAGGCGGAACGACGTGCGTCCGCTCGCTGGTCTGGTATTGCGCCAGTCCCGCCGGGCTCAAATTACCATACGTCGGCGTAAACGTCTGAGTCAACACCGGCGCGAGCGTACCGTTGAGGTTTCCGTAAATCGAGTTAGGGTTGTTGATCGCCTCGGGAACCCACATATCCTGCCCTCTGTGTCCGCTTCGCCAGTCCCGCTTGTTTGGCACTCCGCGATTGCGTTCGCTGGCTTGGTACTGCGACAAGCCCGGCTGTGTCAGGCTTGGCACGTTGGAGAACGACGCGCCCAATTGCCCGTCTGCCGCCGTCGAAGGGTTGCTGTACGGCGCGGCAAGATTGGCATTGGAGGCGATATTCCCATACGGATTATTCGGGGCGTATGACCCCGTTGGGAACGTCAGTCGGTTGGGGACTGTCGACGAGTTGTCTTTCGGCGTTACCATTCGGTAGCGGCGTCTGGTTGACATGGGTCACCTCTTGTAAACTTTCCACGATCTTTCTAAATCGTTGTTCCGATTCCAGCATGGCGGTCAGGAATTGAAGTTGGTTCATACAGACACCCCATTGGCGTCCTGTCCCTGCAAACTGACCTGCGTTTCAGCGGGGTTCATCGGCTGGGCGGGCAGTCCGCCTCCTCTCATGTCCGCGCCCTCCGCCATTGGATAGGAGGCGTTCATACCCGGCGCGGCGTTTTCAGGGTTGGGAGGCGGTTCTGTGGCGGCTCGCGCCTCCATTTCCATTTTTAGTTGTGCGGCTCGCGCCTCCATATCCACTTTTAGTTGTTCTTTCTGTATCTCTAACTGCACCTTCGCCGTCGTCATATCTTCGGCGGCGCGCTTCTGTTCGTGGAGCATGTAGTTCTCCACGCCCAGTTCTTCGGCAATCAACTGGCGGGACATGCCCATGCGCTCCACCTGTGTAATGGCGAGGTTCCATTTGGCTTGCTCGTCCATGTTGCCGAACTCGCGTAACTTCACGTCGATGTACAGGTGTTCAAGATCGAACTCGCCTTTGGCGATATACAACTCCTCGCCCGCCATGCGCTCCTCGTTGCCGATGCTTTTCGACTTTTCACGATAGGCAATCAAAGGGATGTCGTTGGCGTGTTCGATCCACTCGTACATCTGGTAGAAGCCCATCGCCTCGGCGCGGGCGGCGGCGTCTCTCGCCAGCGCGAGCGAGCCGATGGCGACCTTGTACGCCATGTTCGCCGTGCTGAAATTCTCGTTGCCTGCCAGTTTGTTCGCGTCCGCCAATATTTGCGCTACGGTGGTGGTGTACACTTCCTGTTGCGCCTGTTGCACCTTTTGTTCCACGCTGTCGTTCGGGCGCATCTGATTTATCGGTGTAATCTGCGTATTGCTGTCCGTGACAATCGGTTGCATGGGGTTTTCATTGTCAATGTGAACGCCCGTCAACGTGCCGTCGGGAGTGCGTATCCACTGCTGGCTTGCCGCCACCATCGAGACGGCGGCGGAGTAGGAGAGCAGGCGCAAATTATTAAGGTTGTCGAGCAAGCCCGTATTGATGGCGTTTTTGAGGATGGGGTCTTCGTTGTCCGCAATCACCCAGGGGATGAAGTTCAACCCGTGCTCCTTGTGCATCAGTTCGACGCCTTTGGTCGCGTTGGGGTTGGCGTTCATCGAGCTGTTGTTGGGCGTGACCCACATGCAGACGTAATCCCAGTCCGTGCATTTATACAAGGTAAAGGTTTGCATCAGGTCGGTGGCGGTCAGGTTGTCCTTTTTCATAACGTGCTTCTCCAACACCTCCTGTATGCCCTTGCTCTCTTTTCCAAAATCGTCCATCAGTTCTTTGAGCGTCATCACCTTCGCCAAGACCACGCACTCCAATCCGTATTTGGAATGGAACGAATGGACGGTGGAGGGGTGATGAACCGTCCAGCGGAAGGCACTGTTTTTGAGCAGTGCCTTTACGCGCTTGTCCTTTTTACCCTTCATCAGGTACGGCAGGTATTCCGTTTCAAAGGCAACGGAGCAATAGCGCATCGCGCTTTCCATGATCTTCCAGTGGGTCGTCTTTTTGCCCCACATGTTCATGCGCTTGAAGTGCCAGTCCAATACCGTCTCGTGCCGTTCCACCCTGTCGTATTCGGCGGGGTTGTCGAACAGCGGCGAGATGGCGATCTTCGGCATCATGGTGGCGAAGGTTCTCGAACCCGCGTCCAGCGTATCGGCGGGGGAGGTGGAGGAGAAGTTGTGTCCCGCAATCCAGGGTAGGCGGGATAAGGCTTGGTTGGGTTTCCACTGCCCCAGCCTGTGTTTGTCGATCTCCGCATACATCAGGTCACGGTCTTTATCGTTCTTGATGGCTTCCGTTGCCATGCCGACGTAATAACTCATGTCTCTCATAGACTACTCCACACCGATTCAAGGTGATAGGGATTTTGTTTCTTCTGCTTTTCTGGCGTGTTGAGTTCCGCGCCTGAATAGGGAATACGCAATATTTCAGGGATCAACTTCATGGCGTGATACAAGGCATCGCCCGCGTCCCATGCTTCATCGTGCGGGGGCAAATCATAAAAGTTGTCGAATAACTTTCGCAACGCCCGCAGGTAGTCGCTGTCCTTGTTGGAGATCAACACGGTTGCGCTTTCCATCCAGGGACTGACCTCGTGCTTGATGCGTTCCTCCTTGCTCCGCACCGTCCCTTTTTGCGACAGGTTGCTATCCACCGCTTTGATACGCGGGTCGGTTTTGAGGTATTGAAAGAAGACCTTGCCCACGCCGACGTTCTCCACGCCTGTAATGCGCCAGTTGGGGTACAGCGATTGCGCGGCAAGGATGGCGTCCCGCGCCTCGGTCAACTCACAGGCTTTGAGATACCCGTCCACCACCACCGCCGTATGATTCGGCAGTTTGCCTAAATGACAGAGCGCAAACGAGGAGTGTTGCCCCTGCGACTTTTGGAACGTGGTGGGATCTGCGCCTCCCACCATTGGGATGTCCTCCGGTATCTTGCCTTCCTCCATCGAGTAATAGCGCAATCCCATTTTGCCTGCGGTTTCCACGTCCATCATGTACATCTGCCAAAAGGCGAACTTGCCGTTGGCGCGTTCGGAAATGACGGACTTTACGCCAAAGTGTTCCTCCCACGTCAAATGCCACCAGCCCACAATGTCGTCGTAGATCGCGCCTGTGGCAGTGTTTTTACCGTCAATGTACACGCCCTCCCCGTCCTTTGCCCGTACCATGCAGGGCAATATCATGGCTACGCATTGCCCTGTGGCGATCATGGAATTTAGCGTATCGTCTTTGGAAAAGGGGACACCAAGCAAATTCACCCACGTTTCCAACTTGTCGTTCTTTCGTATCACGGTCTTGATGATCTGCGACAAAAATACGTCTTTGATCTTTGTCCGCTCGGTCTCCGATTTCCAACTGTCGATGTCGTGCAGGTCGTCCACATGCAAAAACAAACTGGGGTGTTTGCCGTTGATGGACGAACTAGCGTAGCCGCCGCCGATAAAGGTGGGGTCAATCCTGCCCGCCTGTTGCGCTTCCCACTGTTCTCTCGGTACGCGGTTGTCCATCACCCAATAGCCGTCCGCGCCCCACGCCTTTTCCTTCGGCGTGACGTGCGGAAAGACGCTCTTCCATTCGGGGTTGAATTCGATGATCGCCGCGATCTGTTTTGCAATGATGTTGCAGTTGCCGTCGTTCGCGCCTGTAATCAGCCCCGTTTGTTCCGGATGATGTCCAATCAAAAAGGCATCTAAGGTGATGAACGTGACAGTTTTCCAAAACCCGCGTGAGCCAAGCAGTACAAACGGCAACCCCTGTTCGTGCGCCACAAACGCCTTGCGTACCGCCTTGTCCATATGGACGGGCAACCTAAACCCGTACAGCAGTTCGTAAAACGCAAGAAACGATTTGACGGTCACGCCCTTCGATGCAATCGCCCGCATCGCCACCTTGTCGATCTCGCGCCGCGTTTCAGGCGACAAGGCTAACAGTTCGCTTTGGATGCGTTTATACTCCTCGAGGCTTTTGGCTTCGAGAAGTTGCTTGCCTAACTGGTTGAGAAGTTCGATCTGGTTCAAATAAAAAGCGGCGTATCCTTTTCAGATACACAGCGTCTTTTCAGAGGCGACTACGCTTTGATGTCGGTAGTCAGGGTTACATTGGGCGGGCGGTACTCCACTTCCCGCCGCTCCTCTCGCGGCAACACCGTTCTTGGCAATTCCCATTTGTTTTCAATGCTCGCCACCAACGCCAGCGCAAACCTTCTCAATACCAAGTCCGCCGCTTTTTGTTTTTGCAAGTATTGTTCAAACGTCATGCCACCGCCTCCGCCATAATCTCCAACGTGTCGAACACAGGCTTGAACGGTTTGAGTTCCACCGTCACCACTGCGTAGTAGCCAAGCGGCACAAGGGAAGGTTCTTCGTCTTCATGAAAGGTTGCAACCTTCGACGGCTGTTCAAGCGTCACCCTCGACGCCACCAGCAGTTCACGGGCTTTGGAGTGGAAGTCAAGCATGGGGTTATCCTTTCGCGTTCCTGAAAAAAATCAAAAAAATTTCTGTGTGCCTAACAACCAACAGACAGACCAACACACAGACCAACGTACACCGTACCTACCCACCCACCCCCCAGCGTCCCGATTGCGCTCACCTCACACACGCCGCCGCGCCCACGTAGCAGGCAGGGGCATCGCGTCACGCATGACACTAGCCATGCTTGCGATAACTACCGTTACTGCAAGCATTACTCTGCGTCAACCACATCACCCAGCGCGCGACGGATGGCTTCAGCCGCATCCGCATCCAGTATTAGGACGTTGGTCACGTTGCCGCCTGTGGTGATGGGCGTCTTGTCCTCCAGCCCTTGCGCCTTACGCAGTGAAGCATCAGCCATGACCGCCGCCTTGCCCGCGTCGGGGGTGGTGGCGATCTCCTGAAGTGTCCGCGCCCGCTCTACGATGTGAGCATCCTCGCCGTACTGCTTGACCAGCGCATGATCCACCACAGCCAGCCCCGCGCCCTCAGCGTACAGCCTCATGCGCTTCTCCGCCCGCGCTTGTGCCGCCAGGCGCGAGGTCTCAGGCGTGAAGGGGCGAAGTTTGCCGCCGTTGCGACCAACTATTACGCGCGCGCCCTCGTGTGTATCCGTGTGCGTTTGTACTGTGTCCTTCATGCCGCTATTCTACCACAGACACAATCTTCCCTGTGACCAAATCCTGCCTCGCGCCATTTGCGAGCGTGCGGTATCGCTCGCCTTCGAGCGGCTGTACGCCTTCTGCCTGCGTAACTTGGTCACTCACTAGAGCATCCTTTCATAGCCTATTCCTGCAATGTTTCTGCAATGCTTTTACTCTTGGCAAACAAAACGATTTGAATATAATACGGGTATAACAAACAAGGAGAAAACAAAATGAACGAACTACTCGGCAAATACGTAAAAATGAACTCGGTAAACAAGTACGGAATTGTAGATTGGATTTACGAAGATGGATCGCTTCACATTGTCGGAAATGATTTTTACGAATACCATGTAGAAAAGAAAGACATCAAAAAAGAAATTGTGGTCAAGTACTAATGAAATCAAAAAAAGAAAAGAAGGGGGCTGGGAAACCAGCCTTCTTCTCCAAACCGATGAAGCGCGTCAATGTCATGCGCGATGGAGAGCAAACTTCGCAATGAACATCGAGGCAGGTTTGCGACCCTCGCTTCGTGGAAACGTGTACTACATCACGAACGCCCGATATACCAACGCCAGCAGGTTGTACGATCATGCCTAACGACACCCTCTCCCAAGCCGCCGCCGCCCTCGGTAAAAAGGGCGGCAAGTCGCGCTCACCGCGCAAACTGGACGCCATCGCCGCCAACTTGGAACAAGCCCACATAGCCAGGCGAGTAATCAAGCCTTGCCCTATTTGCGGCAAGGTGGACAACCCTGCTTGCCCTGCTTGCGTGAAACGCATGTACAATAGGAGAGCCGCGCGGAAGTCAAGACAAAAAGATTGATTCATCTCCCCACAGTATACCACCATCGCCGCCTGTTTCCCGCGCTTTTTCCCTCCTGCGGCAATGGATTCGACGGCTTGGTATCCTGATTGAGTATCCAGTTTTGATACGGCGTGTCCGGCTTGCCGAATCCCGTCCCGTTGGTAAAAGCGACCTGATAATTCAGGATCGCGGACACATCGCGGGGCGTCATGCGCGGATTGATCGCCATCAAGTAATATTGCCATTCCCGCGTAAGATCAACGCGCCGCCCCTCGCTGTATGCTTGTTCGCGTTCTGCGGGTCTGGCGTCGCGCCCTGTTCGATGGGCAGTACGTTAACCTTTGGCTTTTTGCTCATGCTCTCCCATGCTCCAACTTGTGATGATAGCGGCACAACAGGCGCACATCGCGCGGCGACTCGCGCCACAATCTATACCTGACATGATGCACGTCCAAATG
>JAKQEE010000071.1 GCA_029558635.1 Pseudomonadota bacterium
CAGGACGTGATCGACCTGCTCGACGAGTTGGAACCTGGCGTCGATCACAAGGCGCTCCAAGGCGCGACCCTGATCGACGCCAAGAAGAAGCACCACATCGGCCCGCTCAAGAACAAGCAGCAGCTTGTCAAGGCGCTGGAAAAGGCGGCCGGTGAGGAACTGGCGGAAAAATGGCGGAAAACACGCGAATAATCTATTTTGTACGGAATTCTTTTAGCCGCGTATTATCAACAAGCCGGTCAAGGGTCTTCATCGTGAAGACCTTTCCACGCGTTGCAAGGATCATTTTCTTCATGTCCTCGCGGCGAACCCCAAAACCACGGCCGCCGATACACGCGATGACTTCGTATTTTGGATTGTCTGACGGACGGCCAGCAAGGCTCAGCTCTCCAAGATGTTGTATCCGGGTCACTTTATCTCGAGCTGTTCCATCGTCCTCGGTGATTTTGGCTTCTATGATAATTTGCGGATTAAATTCGCTCGGTATAATGAAATCCGGAGTTTGATCGAACCCCTCGATACGTTCGGCGCGCTTGGTTTTGCGGAAACTGATTCCGGACTTGGATAAGACTTCTTCAATGGCCGATTCAAGACTATCACCGACCAATTCGCTCACCGAATCACGATGCCCGGCGAATGGCCTTCCGAGAAAACGTTCGTAAAGCAGCATGGCGTAGGGAACGCCCATGCCGGCCAGATTCGAAAGGCTTTCAATTCCCCGTCTCGTGTCAGCCTTGTCGAGCCGGTGAAGCTGATCAACGTCTACTTCCGGAACACCCTCCGTGAGCAACATGCATGCCGTTTTGATCAGGGCTTCAAGCCGTTCCCTGGTGACACCGTTGAAGTTCAGCGGTGTTTCAGGAGACATGCGGATTTTACGGTCAAGAGAACGCACAAATCCCTGTGAAACATCAACACCGGTTCTTTGACTCGTCACATAGCCCCATTCGGGAGGGGTGAAGCCAAGCATGGTCCGCAGCACGACAATGGAAATCGGCTCCTGTATGGTTACAGAAAGAACAGACGTCGGCTCGAATTTAGTAAACCCCATTGTCCCCGATTTCAACGCTTCATAGCCGTGCTCGAAAACGGGGTATTCGACAAACCCAGCTCCTTTCGGCATGACCAGAAACTCGGATTCGAGACAGGAAAATACGGCATCGACGTAGCCTTCTGGATTTTTGAGAATGTCTTCGAAACTGACTTCAAAAGGAAACGTGGGCATATTCGACTCCGTAATCCATGGTATTTTCTCGGACAGTGAGCAGCGGTTCGTGAGAGCAAGTTCCATTTAATTCATTGAGGTGCCGTTCAACTTTAGGCCACCCGCCGAATGCTCGGAGCCAATCGGCCACCGCTGAAAGTTTCTTTGATGTATTGGTTGAATTGTCCCAAGTGCTCCGCAGATTCCATATCGCCAAGCGAATGAGATGGCCATAAGCAATGCAACGAGTGTCCCCAATCGACGGCTTAACATTTCCTTTCCGAAGCTCGGCTAAGTCTTGGCATACCAGACCGGCGACACCTGCGGCTAAACAAGGCAAACTTTGTTTTGAAACGAATCCGGTCTTTCGACATACAAAAACAGTGTCGATAATGGAAGAACCCGTGCCGTTGATATGGATGGAAGCTCCCATCTCCGCCGGACAAGGCAAGGAAGCGGAACAAACCAATCCGGCGTCAAGGATGGCCACGGCAATTGGAAAGTAGGCTTCGATGGTGTTGTGATGATAAGTGAAGGCTAACGGGGCCTTTGGCTTCAGGGCTTTTGCCATTCGCTGGAATACGGAAGAGATGCCCTCCGTAAAATGTTCCAGATCTCTTCCCATGTCTACATTGCCGGTTAATTCATGCTGGCTCCGCGTCGATGGGTGCTGAAACGGTTTCTCCTTCTCGCCGATCAACTTTCGCAACCATACGTAACAGAAGTCCATCAATTCCGCATATTGGACATTTCCAAAGTAAGGAGGATCGGTAAGAACCGCATCGAGTGAGGATTCAGGCAAATCCACGGATGCCGAATTTTCGCAGTGAATTTCCACAATCCTGTGTCGCCCGACTTGTCCACCGTTAAGACGGTCGCCGATCCATTCGCCCCTGATCGGAATTATTTCTTTGTTTCGCCCTTTGTGGCGTACTTCGAATGGATCATCACAGTAAGCTTTTGCTTTACGATATTTTTCTGTGATGTTTTTCCATCCCCCGCTACCAACGCATATATTTTTCCCTTTTTCCACGATCCCGAGAAAATTGGATTCGCATTGGATGAGCCCAACCGGGAACCCATGTACAGAAAATATATCCAGGGACTTCAGCGCCATTGTGTCGTAACGGCACAGCATATTCTGGTAGCGCAGGAGATCGGAAAAATTGGTTGCTAACGCGTTTCTGACACGTTCATCTGTGATCTTAGAAATGATCCGTGCGGAAAGTTCTAGGCCCAGGAGTTGGCGAGCGTTGAACATTTCCCGATACCGCCTATATCCCCAACGATGGAGACGATTTGTCTCGTCGCCAGAAGGAATCTCATCGTCGGGAACAAAACGAGGTCGTGTTGTCGACCATCGTTTCTCGGATTCCGTCACACGGGCGATGTCTTGATCGTCAGGCGCCTTGAAAAAACGTCCATCATGTCTGCTCTTACAGGTCGGGCAATGATACTCGATGGCGAAAAGACGATGCGTTGGAGGTCCAAGAGATGGGTTCGGGAATCTATTTTCTGCTCCACAGTGGGGGCACCGGCAACGGTTACGAGCCGCCGGTCCGTCCACTACAAGCGAATCTCCACAGTAACCACATCGACCGGGATTCTTTCGATCGGCGGTTTCCGACAATTGCCCGCATGAGGGGCATACGAAGACGTTTTTCGGATGCCTTGCATCCGAAGAGAGAAGATAGCCCGGGAAAAGGTCTACAGTCTTTCGGCAACCCTGACAGACGATCTTTTTCACCCACAAGAAGTACTTTATGTGGGCGTCTTCGCTGCCACACAAACAGCATTTTGTTCGGTAAAGGTGGCCGATCTCTTTTTCAAGCTCGGCACGCAGTGAATCCGCAGCCTCGTCATAGGCTGCAAGACTGAGGTGCTCGATTCCCTGCTTCACGATCCAGTAGGACATCGGGTTGATATCGAAACCCACCACATCGCAACCAAGACGGTTCGCTTCCAATAGAGGCGTGCCTCCACCCATGAACGGGTCGGCGATTCTGCGCCCCGCAAACTCATTGGCATCGTAAAAGGCCTCGCGCATAGGTCGTTCTGAAAACTCGGCCAGCAAGAGACCCCGAAATAACGTTCCCGGTCTGCGAGCGAACCATTTATGCACCGCGATTATAGGCCGGTAGTTCTGTTGAATCTGTTTTTCTCGAAGGGCAAGGTCGGCAATGAACGGAATGTCGAAATTTCTCTCGATCATCTGGCAACACCTTCCTGCCTCTGACCGGCGCTGACAGGTCGTTGGTTTTTCATCCACTGATCGATTTCCTCCCGGTCGAAGCGCCATTGGTTGCCGACCTTGGATGCCGGGATTTCCCCCTCCTGCGCCATGCGGTAAAGCTTGGTCCGGCCCATCTTCAGGTATTCGGCCAGTTCCTCTATGGTCAACCACTTTGTTCGGTCCATCGGAATCCTCTGCACATGCTCGCGTCCTCGCCACGAAACGACAATGAATGATAACACCCGGCACATTTCGTGTCAAATCAAAAAGTCGGGCCGCATCTCCTGATTCCCCCTCCGACACTTTCCGACGGTCTCCGGTAGGTATCCAAGCGACAGGGCTCTCGGCCTGATTTCGGGGTTCGCCCCGAACGCGGACCGTCCGCCCACCGGCATCAACCGGATTTGTCGCGACATGACCGGA
>JAKQEE010000088.1 GCA_029558635.1 Pseudomonadota bacterium
ATGACCGGATAGTGCGGATCATAGGGCAAGGCATACAGGGCTAAGATTTCCTCCATCCGCGCCAAGAAACGACTGGTGAGCTGACCGATACACCACGTGCGCTTGAGATGCGGTTTCAGAACGTTTTTTTTAGAATGTGGCGGACCGCGGTATGGGAGAGGTGGTCACAATAGCCGAGTTCCACACTTTTGTCCGCCAACATTCGCAGACTCCAGCGTTCATAGCCTTCCGGCGCCTCACTGCACGCTAACGCGGTCACTTTTGCCCGTTGGACACCATCAATCTCCACGGGTCTGCCGGAACGCGGTCTATCGTACAGCGCAGCGATACCCTCCTCTGCATATCTTGCTGCCCATCCCGACAGGGTAGGAAGGGTGACGTTTAGTGTTTCCGCCACGGCGGTATACGTTTTCCCGCGCCCCAGCTCCAAGAGCGCGAGCGCCCGCCGATACACTTTGACGCTCAATTCGCCTGTGCTGGTTAAGGTTTCCAGATATTTTTGATCTTCTTCACTGAGTTGTACGTGTTGTTTGTTCATCCGGTCATGGTTACACATTTGGCCGGTTTGTCAAAAAATTCGGGTTTCTTTTTTTACGATGTAATAGTTTAGCACAGCTTAAGTTCATAACAATTCTGGCGTGTTTTGCCGACCAGACCGCGTGCAAAAAGTCCCCATAATGCACTATGGGGACTTTTTGCGTTGCATAATCCTCTCTGTGTTTTTCACCCATTCTATTCAGGAGGAAACTGAGATGAAACTGGCAAAAGCTTTTGAGTATTTTGTGACATCCAAAGTAGGCGCGGACAAGCCCGCTACCATCAGTTGGTATAAAAGGCGGCTCAAGTCCTTGGTGGGGCTCTATGGCGAGACGGATTTGGCAGACATTATGCCGGAAGACCTTGATAGCTGGCGGGCCAAACTGGCCCAGCGACAGGTATGCTATGAGAACCACCCCAGCCGGCGAAGCGTCGAAAATCACGGACTCTCCGTCTATACCCTGCACGCGCACATCCGGGCGTGTAAAACCTTTTTCGGATTTTGCATGCAACGCGGCTACCTCAAAAACAATCCCGCCGTGGAACTCAAACGCCCCCAATTGCCCAAGGAACCCCCCAAACACATTACCGACGACGACCTGGATCGCCTGCTGCTCGCGGCTCAAGATAATCCGCGCGATTACGCTTTCATCATTGCCCTGGCGGCTACCGGCAGCCGGATCGGGGGATTTGTCGGGCTGACCTGGGAGCAGGTGGACCTGAATAAGGGCGTGATCGAATCCCACGAGAAATTCGGCAAGGTCAACGAGTATTACCTCACCCCGGAACCGTTGGAAGCCCTGTGGCGCTGGCGCCGCCTCTGCGAGTTTTCTGTCGTTTTTCCGAAGAGCAACGGGGAGCCGTTGACCTATGACGGGTTATACCAGATCATCGAACGCTGCGCCCGCGAGGCCGGGGTTGAAGGGCGCTGCAACCCGCACAGTTTCCGGCATCACAAAGCCCGCGAACTGCTGGAAAATGGCGCCAGCCTGGAGGTGGTCGCCGAGATTCTCAAACACGAAAACGTGGCCACCACGGCGCAATTCTATGGCCGCTGGACCAAAGAAGAAATCCGCCAAAAGCACCAACGGTATAGCCGCCAGCACTATCCTGGCGCTACGGAGGCCCCTGAAGAAAACTAACCTATCCACTTTCAAGCGCCAATCTGAGTTGGCATCCAGTGAAGCAAAAAACCGGGGCTGCATTGTCGCAGCCCCGGTCTTTTTTGTATTTGAACGCAAGGTTTGTGCAGAGGAATAGTACCTGTGACCGAGAATCCTTGCGTAATCAACTATTGTTCCGCGTCAATACCCTATTTTTGCCATGTGAATGCTGTTGAAAGCGCCTTCAGCTCATGAAACTAAACGCATGCAAATTAACTTATTTGATACCGATACCTTGCAACAGTACTATCGGGAGGAAAACCTGAAATCCTTTGATATGAGTGTAAGTATCCCCATCATCGTTTGGCCAAATCTCCACATTACCTGCCAAGTCAGTAGCCCGGCAACGGAAATAGTAGGTATGGTCAACTTGCCCGGTAAATTTCTGGGTGGTTTTCGTTGTGTCAACTAACAAATTTTGCCATGTGCCATCCGCTCCGTCTCGGACTTGCACATCGTAAGTAGCGATACCTGTTCCATTATCATTACCTGACCAGGTTAATGTAAACGTCGGATTGGTCATCGTCTCCGGGAGCGTAGATATAGCAGAAGTTGGGGCAGTTGTGTCGACGACGTTGACCTGGCGCTGGTAATGGCTCCAACTCGCTGCTATCGTGCTATAAACGTAGACATATAGCGTGTGCTCCCCTAAACTGGTTGTGTTTGAGTTCCACGAGTAATTGTAGCCGGAATAACGGAACCGGTCACCGTATACAGCCGCAACATCTGGGCGGTCACCACCGTAGGCTGCAACTCCCAGCCCCGTGCCGCCTCCACCGGCAGTACCATCCAGATAAATGTGTACTTGACTAACACCTGTATCTGATGTACTGGCGCGGTCAATTGCCCATCCGCCAACGGTTACAATGCCCTCTACGTTAGCTGCTTCCGTTGGGCTATCAATAAACATAGCAACTTGTGAATCAGGTGGGATTAGCTCCCAGTCAATTTTAACTCTAGTTTCGCGTGAATCTAAAATGAGAAAGACGAATTATCAGTCAAACTGTCATACAAATCCAGCGGTAGTTGCAGGTAGGCCAAGACTTGAGCCAACCACGGCGGCCGGGGACTCAGGTAAGTCTCGCTATGGTTG
>JAKQEE010000095.1 GCA_029558635.1 Pseudomonadota bacterium
TGATGTGCGTCCGCTGCCTTCTCCATCGGCTCGACCAGCATCTTAATCACACTCAGAACCTCATTAACCATCTTGACTTTACCCATAGCGATCATCGCCTCCTGTTCGGTATCAAAAAAATGTTTTGTTTTTCCATCGAAAAATATCCACTTTCCGTCGCTCGATTGATAGATTCTCAATGTATCACCTCTTAAGCCGGAGCTTTGAAGTCGTTTTTGCACGAACCATAGTATGTATCTTCGCCTGAATCATAAGTAAATTCGACAATATCAATGGCGTTTGACGCGGCTGTGAGTGTAGCCGCGATTCCGCCTTCCCATTTTATCGTCATTCCACTCCACGTAACCGTTCTTCCGCCGGTTGTGTCTTGTATAAGTCTTAATTCGAGAGGCGCGGAACCTGACGGATCGGCAAACGACACCTCGCAATTCCCCGTTAGCGTCATCTTCTGCTTGTTGCCGGCTCTCCAGTCAATCGTCTTACTCGCGCCGGAGTTGCCGTTATCAACTATTGCAAATCCCTGCGTTTTGCTGAATGAGTTTTCACGTGCGCAGAGTGGTACTTTCTGAGCGTTTTCCCCGTAAGCGCGAACGTGAAGTTCCGTAAGCCCTCCGTTATCGACTGCATACGCTCTCAATGTATCCGCCGCACCCGCATCGGGAGCTGTAACCTCGTTTAGCTCAATGTATCCGGTGTTCTTTGCGCTTCCGGCGACTTTTAAGTTACCTGATACATCGAGAGCTTCTGTTGGGGTTTTGTTGACTCCTACCTTGCCTGATATAGCTTTTATTGTTGCCACTCCGTTCGCGTATGCTCCTACAAACAAATTGAACACGCCATCCGCTTTCGGGACAATAAAATTCAAGCCGTTAGTTGATGCACCAGAACGAAAATATGCGTACCCTGCTGGACCATATGTTGGCCATGTTGTGTTATTACGACCTAAAGCGCCTAAAGTGAATTTTCCCGTTGTCCCACAAACCACTGCTAAATCTGAGCTGGCTGAATCTCCTAAGGATGTGTTTTCTACGTTGAAAGCGTTTGTAAATTCATTAGCATTTTTAGTAACCTTGAATCTATCTGATCCACTTCCAAGATCAAACAGAACTCCTTTATTTGTTGTATCCACCGTCACAACAGGCGTTGTACCGTCTGCCTTTGTAACCTGTAACGCGGTTGTGGAGTCGGTAGCTGGTTTGATAATTGGAGCAATAAGCGACGGCGCTGTAGCTGTTCCTGTAAATGTCGGACTTTCAAGCGGCGCTTTAAGAGCCAGCGCGTCAAACACCGCATCCTCGCTCGGAGCTTTATCGGTTACCCCGTTGGTGATGGTTTGCACGATGTTAGCGGCTCCCAACGCGCCTATTGTCCCTCTCACCGTGCCCGCGTCCGCTGACGCAACAAGCCCAAGTCCGAAATCGGTAATGCTTTTAGGCGCAAGATTACCGGAGCTTGAGCGGGCGAGAAATTGATTTGCGGCGATGGAGATGTCAACGGGGACAGCGGCTTCTCCGGTAGGATTGCCTTTTATGCTGTTCGCCGCCATCGTACCACCGCCACCCTCGATAATTGCGGCGTTAATATTCGATGAGTTCATATAGTCGCCACGGCTTTTGCTCGCATTGATATACAACGTTTGCCCGATATAACCCGCCGCAAACGTTATCAGATTGTACCCACGATATCGCGGATCATAAGCTGATAAGGTATAGTCGGTATCCTCTACAAGCAATAACCCGCCGCCGCTCGCTGCCGTTCTAATAGCAAGATCAAACATGTTATCGTGCGAAAATTTTTGTGCTTCCCCCGTTGCTACAATAGAATGTTCGGGTATTGATGTTCCTTCAAATAGATAATCTACAAGCATCTTTCACCGCCTT
>JAKQEE010000116.1 GCA_029558635.1 Pseudomonadota bacterium
AGGGTTGGTCCGCAAAAAGATCATGCGCGATTACTGCGTGCCTTGAAAGCGTGCCGGGAGCAAAATTGGACTCTGGGTTTTGTCGGGGGCGGCGACGATCTGGAACTGCGCCATCTGGCCTACGAACTGGGACTGGATGAGAAAGCCAATTTTCTCGGCGAACGGACGGACATCGACAACCTGATGGAAAAAAGCGATCTATACGCGCTCATCACCAATTGGGAAGGTTTGCCTCTCACGATTATCGAAGCGATGCGCGCGGGGCTTCCGGTTGTGGCCACGAATGTCGGCGGAGTAGGGGAATTGATCTCCCCTAATGAAACGGGAATTTTGGTTGAACCAAATTCTGACGAAGCACTGATAATGGCCCTTGAAACCCTTCTGAAAGACCGTGACGCTTTGGAAAAAATGGGGCAGGCGGGCCGTAAACGCTATGAAAACCATTTTACCTTTGCCGCCATGGCTCAAAGAACTGTGGCCGTTTACGAGCGCATCACGTCATTGCCCGACACCCGAAACAGACGGTAAAAGGCTAAAGGATCCCTTGAAAAAGGTCCATTTGGTTGCTAGAAGTCTGCATGATCAACGTGCAATCTCAATCCAATCTCGATGCCCTCGAAAACGAGAGTATATACATAATTCGTGAAACGGTTGCCCAGTGCGACAATCCGGTGATGCTCTATTCCATCGGCAAAGACAGCTCGGTTTTGCTCCACCTGATTATGAAGGCGTTTTATCCGGCCAAACCGCCATTCCCATTGATGCATGTAGATACGACGTGGAAATTCCGCGAGATGATTGAATTCCGTGACCAGCGTGTGAAGGATCTGGGGCTCGATCTCATCGTCCATATCAACGAAGAAGGGGTAAAGCAGGGCATCGGGCCGTTCACCCACGGGTCTTCTGTTCACACTGATGTGATGAAAACCGAAAGCCTGAAACAGGCGCTTGATCAATACAAATTCGATGCGGCATTTGGTGGCGCGCGGCGTGACGAAGAAAAGTCGCGGGCAAAGGAACGGATTTTCTCCTTCCGCGATGCAAACCACCGCTGGGACCCGAAGAACCAGCGGCCCGAGCCATGGAGCCTTTATAACGGCTATAAAAGAAAAGGGGAGAGCATTCGCGTCTTTCCGCTCTCCAACTGGACCGAACTCGATATCTGGCAATATATCGCCCGCGAGAATATTCCGATTGTGCCGCTCTACTATGCCAAAGAACGCCCCGTGGTCGAACGTGACGGCATGCTGCTGATGCTTGATGATGACCGCTTCCCGCTGGGGCCGGATGAAAAACCGCAAATGAAAAAAGTGCGCTTCCGCACGCTGGGATGTTATCCGCTGACGGGCGCGATTGAATCGGACGCTGCAAATCTGGATGACATTATTCAGGAAATGCTGCTCGCCAAAACCTCGGAACGCCAAGGCCGCGCGATTGACAAAGACGGATCAGGCTCGATGGAACGCAAGAAAAAAGAGGGGTATTTCTAATGTCGGCTCCTTTGGTTTTTGATGACAACAAAACCTTGCTGCGCTTTATCACCTGCGGCTCGGTTGATGACGGCAAATCAACGCTGATCGGACGGATGTTGTATGAATCGAAAATGATCTTCGAAGACCAGTTGGCGTCCCTTGAAAATGACAGCAAGAAATTCGGGACCACCGGCGGCGATTTCGACTTTGCGCTGTTGGTGGATGGTCTCTCCGCCGAACGCGAACAAGGAATCACCATCGACGTGGCCTATCGATTTTTCGCGACAGACAAACGCAAATTCATTGTGGCGGACACCCCCGGTCACGAACAATATACGCGTAACATGGCCACCGGCGCCTCGACCGCGCAATTGGCCATTGTGATGATCGACGCGCGGAAAGGCGTTCTGACCCAGACCCGTCGCCACAGTTTTATTGTCTCGATGCTGGGCGTGAAACATATTGTTGTTGCCGTCAATAAAATGGATTTGGTGGACTTTGCGCAAGACACCTATGAACGGATCAAGGCTGACTACTTGAAGATGGCTGAAAATCTGGGGTTCAAGACGATTGAGGTCATGCCGCTTTCAGCCCTCAAAGGCGATAACATTGTCACCAAATCGGATCGGATGGACTGGTATGACGGCGTCCCGCTCTTTACTTATCTCGAACAGGTGGATGTGAGTGGCAAAGATATCGCCGCCGCCCCGTTCCGGATGGCGGTGCAATGGGTCAACCGCCCCAATCTTGATTTCCGTGGCTTTGCGGGTGAAATCGCATCGGGCATGATCCATGCGGGCGATGCGGTCATGGTTCTTCCGTCGCGCAAAACTTCCACAGTCAAACGCATCGTCACCTATGACGGCGATCTGCCACAAGCGCAGGCAGGCAAAGCGGTCACATTGACTCTCTCCGATGAAATCGACATTTCGCGTGGCGACGTGTTGGCGGCGGCGAACGATCCGTGCGATGTGGCCGATATTTTCAAAACGCGCATTCTGTGGATGTCGGAAAAACCGATGATTACGGGTCGCCAGTATCTGTTCCGCACGGGAACCAATTCCGCCATCTGCACGATCTCGCGTCCCGATTACGGCCTTGATGTGAACACCTTTGAACACCGTGCGGCCAAATCATTGGACCTGAACGAAATCGGTGTATGCGATGCGTTGCTGGATCGTCCGGTGGCATTCGAAAGCTACGACGATAACAAAACGCTCGGCGCGTTTATTCTGATCGACCGACTGACCTTTGAAACAGTGGCAATGGGGATGATCCTTCACCCGATGCGTCGTTCGGAAAATGTCCACGCGCAAAAACTTGAATTGGAACGCGACGACCGCGCTGCCGCCAAAGGCCAGAAACCCTGCGTGTTGTGGATGACCGGACTTTCCGGTGCAGGCAAATCGACAATTGCCAACGTGCTTGAGAAAAAACTTCATGCCCGTGGTGCGCATACAATGATTCTGGACGGGGATAACATCCGCCGCGGCCTCAACCGTGATCTGGGCTTTACCGAAGCCGACCGCGCCGAAAATATCCGCCGCGTTGCCGAAGTCGCAAAGTTGATGAGCGATGCAGGTCTGATCACCATTGTGTCCTTTATCTCGCCTTTCCGCGCCGAACGCCAGATGGCGCGAGACATTATCGGCGACGATCATTTTATCGAAGCCTTTGTCGACACGCCGCTTGACGTGGCCGAGAGCAGAGATGTCAAAGGTCTTTATAAAAAGGCCCGCGCCGGAGAAATTCCGAACTTCACAGGGATTGGCTCTCCTTATGAAGAGCCTGAGCATCCCGAGCTGGTGTTGAAAACAACCGAACAAAGCGCCGAAGGCTTGGCCGATATGGCGCTCGCGCACTTGACGAAAAAAGGATTTGTCTAGGTATGGGTTTCCCGCTTGAAGATTGGTTGGAACGTTGCATCGAGATTGCCGACCGTGCAGGCGATGCCATCATGGAAGTTTATGCCCGCCCCGAAATCGAGAAAGTGGTCAAAGACGATAAAAGTCCGTTGACCGAAGCCGATCTCGCCGCCAACCGCATCATTGTCGACGCTTTGAAAACATTGACGCCTGACATCGTCATCGTATCTGAAGAAGAAGCGGAAAAATGCGAAGGGCATAAAACCTTTTGGCTGGTTGATCCGCTGGACGGAACGCGCGAGTTTTTGAAACGCAACGGCGAATTCACCGTCAATATTGCCTTGGTGCATAACGGCCTTCCTGTTCTGGGCGTGGTCTCGGCTCCCGCATTGGGAGGTGTTTACGCTGGTGGGCAGGGACTTCCGGCCCGCAAACGCGAAAATGGCGAGTGGTCAAAGATTGAGACAGACAAAAACTCTCCGTCCACCGTCAGAATAGTAGCGTCCCGCTCGCATGGCAGCAATGAAGTTGATCTCTGGATCGAAAAGAATTTTACAGCCGTTGAATTGTTGAGTGTCGGATCTTCACTGAAATTTTGCATGGTGGCGGAAGGCAAGGCGCATTACTACCCGCGCTTCGGCCGCACCATGGAATGGGACACGGCGGCAGGCCAAGCCGTTCTGATGGCGGCGGGCGGTTCGGTCATCACGCTCGACAATCAACCTTTTATCTATGGAAAAAAAGGATTCGAGAATCCTCACCTGATCGCGAAACACAATTTATAAAAATTCGGCAAAAAATGGTGGCGGTGGAGGGATTTGAACCCCCGACCAAAGGATTATGATTCCTCTGCTCTACCGCTGAGCTACACCGCCGCGGCTAAAAAGAAGCTTTATATGCTGAATTATCCGCCCCTTGTCAAGGTTCTCTTTTTATCATGCTTTGGAGCGTGCGTTCCAGATCGTTTGGGTCGATATTGTGCTGTTTCGCCAAGGCCAATGCCCGATACAGGTTGTCTTTCCCTTTGGCCAGATTTCCCGTTGCGGCGCAGAAGTAAGCTACACGGGCGACTGAAAAAGGGCTTTCCGGAAATTGTTGTACCAGATTATCCAGAATTTGGCCTCGCTGGGCAGCGGCATTGGAATTATAGGCGTCTCTGAGCATATTGGTATAGCTTTTATGCTTGTCCGGAGAAATAAATTGCAGCTCTTTCTGGCTGGCTCTGGCTAGAGCGGTTCTTAGAAATACAACAGGATCAGGAGCATTCTCGGCAGAAGATTTCTGCGCCTGAACCGTCATCGGACGATGGTTCTGGGGGGGAGGGGCTGCGCCATGTCCCTTTTTCTTTTGGGGTCTGTCTTTGTGGGAATGTTTCATATTTTACGCAACCTGTTGAAGGGTTGAAAGTTCGGTATCTGAAATCCATCCGCCACCGATCACGCGCTCACCAACGTAACACACGGCAGCTTGCCCAGGGGAGACGCCATACTGGGCATCGAGAAGATATAAACGGGCGGAGCCGTCTTCAGAACGGATGAGGGTCGCGGGAACGGCACGCGTCATAGAGCGGAGCTTGACGTCAACGGCGACTTCGTGAACCGCAATATCATCTAGCCAGTTGCAATCTTTAAGATGAACGATATTCCGTGCGAGCGCTTCCTTGGGCCCGACCGTCACCCGCGCAGTGTCTGCATCAATTGCAACGACATAGAGCGGATCGTTGTTCTCGGTATACCCGCCGCCGATCCCAAGCCCCTTGCGTTGCCCGATTGTGTAATGGATGACGCCGTGATGGTGCCCCAATACCCGCCCGTCGAGGTGAACGATATCGCCCGCACGTTCCGCTTCGGGCGCGATTTTTTTGACAACCGACGCGTAATCGCCGTTCGGCACAAAACAAATATCTTGGGAATCCGGTTTGTCGGCATTGACCAACCCCAGCCGCTCGGCCTCACGGCGTGTCACGTCTTTGGTCCATCCCCCCAAAGGAAAGCGCAGGAAATCAAGCTGGCCTTGCGTGGTGGCAAACAGGAAATAACTTTGATCTTTTGTGGGGTCCACGGCACGAAGAAGCGATGCGCGTCCGTCATCACCCATGATGCGCTGAACGTAATGGCCGGTGACCATACAATCGGCATTCAGGTCTTTCGCAACTTGCAACAAGTCGCGGAATTTCACGGTTTGATTGCATTTGACGCATGGGATCGGCGTCTCGCCTTTGAGGTATGAGTCGACAAATTCATCGATCACCGCCTGACGGAAATTGCTTTCGTAATTAAGAACATAGTGGGGAAATCCGCGTTCTTCGGCCACACGTTTGGCGTCGTAAATGTCCTTGCCCGCACAGCACGCGCCTTTTTTGGCCAGAGCCTCGCCGTAATCGTAAAGCTGGAGCGTCACACCCACCACATCATACCCCTGTTCATGGAGGAGGGCAGCGGCCACAGATGAATCCACCCCGCCCGACATGGCGACCACCACGCGGGTATCTTTCGGGTCTTTGTCAAAGCCTAAAGAATTCATCATGGCAGGGACTATAGGGAAGTTAGCTGTCAAAATCAAATATTTACCGTAATTTTAAAATCTCGTAACATTCATAATAGTTCGTTTGCGCGGTTTTGTTTTTTTGAGGGCTTTTCCTTCTAAAAATATTTACATAAAGCAATTTCAGGAAGGAAGAATATCCGGCCCAAAATCACAAACCAGCGCCACTATGTAGGAATTATATCCTAAATGCAAGGAGAAATAGGATGGCCCGATCATCCGAATCTCCGATGATCCTAAAATTTACCTCTCCCTGAAGGGTGGGGGTTTTAAAACCGCGAAGTAAACGAAGAGTTTTCTAACCGCAGAGTCCGCAGGGGTAAACAGAGACATAAAACTCTGTGCCCTCCGTGTCCTCTGTGGTTAATAAACTGGATCGCTTCGCATCTGCCCGCAATGACGTATTTTTGCGGCCTTTATTCAAAGCGGAGGGCGGGGAAAAATTCGGCGCCGACCGTTCGAACGCACTCAATACCAGCCGCATCGTCAAGCCGTGAACTGGTTATAAAATACTCGCGCAAGAAACCGACGGCATAATCCGTGTCGCCGCGCGCAATATCATTGGCAACCAACTTGCGGATCAGAGTGCAAGGGTCGGTTCTTTTCGCCATATCAGAGCCACTCCGGCTTGGCCCCGGGCAGGGCGACGATCAACCCGTCCAGCTCGTCGGTGATAATGATCTGGCACGACAGACGCGATTTTTTGGTGAGGTGAAAAGCAAGGTCGAGCATATCCTCCTCGGCCTCGGAAATTTCACCCTCTTCGGGCATCACTTTGTCCCACCAGTCGGGATGCACATAAACGTGACACGTGGCGCAGGCGAGCGACCCGCCGCACGCGCCTTCGATCTTGTCCATAGCGTGCTTGACGGCAGCCTCCATCACCGACAAACCCACAGGCGCGTCAATGGTTTTAATGGATCCGTCAATCTGAACGAAATGAATCTGCGGCATTTTCTTCTATTCCTTGAGTAATCTGGCGCGAAGCTTATCCCATATGGCACACAACTCCTCAACTTCTTTTTCGGTGGTGTTAATACCCAGAGAGATACGGAGTGACGCCAAAAGCGGATCGGACACAACGCCCATCGCGCCCAGAACGTTGGAAAGTCGTGTGCTGCCGCTGGAACAGGCCGACCCCGCACTGACGGCAACGCCTTCCAGATCGAACGCCATCAACAGCGTATCGTTGGGCACACCTTTGATCGTCATGAATGAAGTGTTGGCCGTGCGCGGCACATTTGCGCCGTAAACCGTAACACGCGGTGATGTCTGGAAATGCACCTCAATCCGGTCGCGCAAAGCGCCAAGCGATTGAAATTTTTCAAACGACGAACAGGCCATCTCGGCGGCTAACCCGAAGCCGGCAATTCCCGCAACGTTCTCGGTCCCGCCGCGTTGCCGACGTTCCTGCCCGCCGCCCTGAAGAAGTTTGTAAGGTGTCACGCCCGGGGCAATCACCATCGCCCCCACACCTTGCGGCCCGCCGATTTTGTGCGCCGAGAGGGTGAGGAAATCAACGCCCAGACTTTCCCGTGTAAACGCAAAACGCCCATATCCCTGAACCGCGTCCGAATGCACCATCGCGCCTGCATCTTTGGCGAGCTTTGCGATTTCGGCCACGGGTTGAATGACACCCGTTTCATTATTGGCCGTCATGACGGACACAAGGGCAGGGGAAGGACCGGACGAGAGCATTTTTTTGAACGCGTCGAGATCAACCACGCCGTCGCTGGTGACGGGAATGGTTTCAAGCGCCACACCGCAATCCATGATTGATGGATGCTCGATGGCGGACGCCAGAATGCGTTTCCCCTCGAACCCTTTAAAGACGGTGGTGTTGCCTTCAGTCGCGCCGGAATTGAAAATCACCTGCTGCGCATCGACATTTAAAGTTGCCGCCACTTGACGGCGCGCGGTTTCGATCCGCTTTCTGGCCTCTCGCCCGAAGCTGTGGGGCGATGACGCATTGCCCACTTCGCCCATAACTTCGACGACCAGAGAAATAACCTCTGGGCGGATGCGGGCGGTGGCGTTGGCGTCGAAATAAAGTTTTTTGTCCATCAAGACTTGAAATACAAAATATCCACAACAAAATCAATATGTTATGAGAAACTATTGGACATTGGCTTCGCAAATGGTCTATAGCTTCAAAAAATTAACCAAAAAGAAGTTACGGGAACACATGCCAGGTATCATCATTAATGGTCCAGCCGGACGTATCGAGGCTCGTTATCATCATTCCAAAATGGAAAACGCCCCGTTGGCGCTCATTTTGCACCCTGCACCCGAACGTGGCGGTACAATGAACCACCGCATTCCGTACACGATGTTCAATACCTTCAAGGAACACGGTTTTTCGACTTTGCGCTTTAATTTCCGCGGCGTCGGGGAAAGTCAGGGGCTCTATGATAAAGGCGAAGGCGAACTCTCCGATGCTGCCGCCGCGCTCGATTGGATGCAATCCATCAACCCCAACGCACCTTATGTTTGGGTTGGCGGTTTTGCCTTCGGCGCATGGATCGGGATGCAACTCCTGATGCGCCGTCCCGAGATCAAAGGCTTCGTAGCGGTTACTCCTCCTGCCAATGAAATCGATTTCAGCTTCTTGGCTCCGTGCCCGCAATCGGGCCTGATCCTTCAGGGCAACAAGGACAACATTGTTCCCGAACCGATGGTCGAAAAAGTGGTCGAACGTCTCAATACGCAAAAAGGGATAGAGATTGATTACCGCGTGATCGACGGTGCCAACCATTTCTACAACGATCATATGGAACAGATGGTGGATCACATCCATGACTATTTGAATATCCGCGAAGTGGGACAACGAGTCACATTGAAAAACGTGGAAAATTCTGCATCATCTAAGGTGATGAAAACGGTCAAAAAGGCCGCATAAAATAAATAAATAACAAGTATGGAGTGGTGATCATGCAGGCAAATCTTGTGCGGCATATTGAGTCTATTTGGTCTCTGATCGACGTGGCGGCATTCCACGGTAACGCAAGCTTTGAAATCGAAGACAATAATTTGTTGAAACGTCTGGAATGTTTCGGCATGCGTCTTGATTTTATCAACGACGAATTGGTTCGCCTGCGCTACCGCAATCTGGATATCCGCGTCGCCCATCACGATTTGAGTTCCTACGGCCCTGACTCGAACGTCACGGCCTTTCCTGTGTCCGGTCCCCGTGTAACCTACACTCAAGGTGACGAGGAAGCTCTCGCCGCTTTGTGTCGCGAAGTGGCACGCCTCACCCCGCATCGGTCCGCGGCATAAATCAGCCCTTGATTTCTTTCAAAATCTCCTCGACATGGCCGGGAACTTTGACCTTGCGCCACAGGGCTTTGATCTTGCCGTCCTCACCGATCAGAAATGTAGAGCGGTCGGTTCCCATATATTTTCGGCCATACATGGATTTTTCAACCCAGGTTTCGTAAGCCTCGCAGATTTTGCCGTCTTCATCGGACAACAGTGGAAACTTGAGGTCGTATTTCTGTTTGAATTTCTGGTGACTTTCGATGCTGTCCTTGGATACGCCGACCACAGCGACATTCAGCTTGTTGAAAGCGGCAATATTTTCGGTAAAGGAACAGGCCTCGGCGGTGCAACCGGACGTGTCATCCTTGGGGTAGAAATAAAGGACCAGAGTCTGGCCCCTGAAGTCTTTGAGCGAGACCTTTTGACCTTGATCATCAGATGCGGAGAAAGAAGGGGCCTTATCGCCAACAGAAAGAGAAACCATGACAAATCCTTTGTTGATCCATCAAAAATTGTGCATGAACCGCACAAAGTCAACCCGCAATGTGATTTCGCAGGGGAAAGTTGCTAAGATGTCCGTTCATAACGGGAAATAGAGAAAATATAGATCTTTTATGAAACGTACATTCAAAATATTCGGAAAATCCCTGTGGGCGGTATTGGAAATTGCAGGGGCATTTTTTCTTGTTTTTCTGGCGCTTGTCATTTTTGTGCTGTGGAAACTCTCCGGCGGTCCGGTCGATGTGACCTTTGCCGCTGACTATGTGAAGGCGGCGCTGGTCAGCAAAGACGACAACGCCGAAATGGCATTCGACAGCATTGTTGCCGAATGGCCGGAATATGACGGGCCGATCATTCTGGGGATGGGCGGCGTAAAAATCCTCGAACAAGGAAAAACCGTTCTCGAAGTTCCGCGCCTCGGCGTCAAGATTGCCAAAACCCCGTTGCTGATCGGTCTGGTCAAGCCCGTGGCCTTGATTGTGACCGAACCCACCTTGAAACTCTATCGCGGCGATACAGGGGATTTTCACCTCTTTGTGACATCGGCCCCATCGCCGGAAACAAACGCTCCGGAACAGAACATTACCTTCAGGGATATCGGCCAAAGTTTTTTCAAAGGCGGTAACCTGCCTGATTACCCCGCACTCAAACCGCTTTCGCAACTGGAACGGGTAATTGTCAAGAACGCCGTCATTCTGGTGGACGATCATCAGGCGGGGATCAGTTGGGACGTTCCCGATGTGACGTTTGATTTAAAACGCGAGGCACGGAAATTCGATCTGTCCCTGACCTACAAGGAAAAAGAAGAAGCCCCGCTGTCGGAACTATCCCTCGCGCTTGAAAAGCAAAGTGACGGGAAAGAGATTGGTCTTGATACCACGCTGCATAACGTAAATTCCGCCATGCTGGCGCGCGTGATGCTGCCGTTTCACTCCCTGCGCGATCAGAAATTCGTGATTGACGGAAAAGTTACCGGTACACTCGACGAAAAATGGATGCCGCAATCGCTGGACGCAAAAATTTCATCCGACAAGGGAAGTTTGAGTCTTGAAGCTCTTCAGGATGTGCCACTGACCTTCAGCAAACTCTCGGCCAATATGGTTCTCGACAAAGCGACGGGTGTTTTCGAAATCAAAGACACCAAACTTGATGTCAATGGTGCAACGATAGCTTTATCGGGTAAAAAACAATTGGGAAGTGACGACCCGTATTTTCCGGTCACCCTGTCGATTTCCGATTTGGAATTCTCAACCATTAACAGCCTGTGGCCCGAGGCACAGAAAATAACGCCGCTCGGCGAATGGATGACGGGTAAATTGTCCGACGCCAAAATCACCGATCTAAAAGTGACCCTGCCTGTGAATATCGGGGACCTGACGGATATTCCGGCGGAAAAAATCGAAGCCGGGTTCAAATACGAAAATCTGAAAGCCGATTACCGTGCACCGATGATCCATGTCGAAAAGGCCAAAGGCTCGGCGACGATCAAGGGTGATGTTCTGGATATAGTGGTCGACTCCGGAAAAATTGCCGACCTCGTTGTTAACAAGGGACGGGTCAGCATCACGCATCTTGCTCACCCGACCGAAATCGGCGATGTCACGATTGATGCCGACCTCTCTGGTCCGGTTGCGACCATCCTTGATTACATCGAACGCGAACCGATCTATCTCGGTGAAGAAAAAATCGGCCTGAAGAAGGAAGAGGTCAAGGGGGCAGCGGATGCTCAGGTGCATGTGGTGTTCCCCGCTTTGAGAGATCTTCCGGCAGACGATGTCAAGGTCGCGGTCAAGGGAACGATCAGGGATGTCTTGTTGCCGAAAATCGTGCGGGGACTCGATATAACCGGCGGGCCGTTTACGGTTGATGTGGCTGGACCGCAATTTACCATTGCCGGACAGGGGCGGTTGAACGGTCGTGATATCGACCTGACCTACTCGGAATATATCGAACCCAAAGACGCCCCCTATGTCAGCAAGATCACTGCCAAACTGGTCTCCGATCAGGCATTGCGCGAACATTTCGGTGTCAATCTCTCCCAATTTGTCGAGGGCAGCGTCCCGCTCGACATCGACTATCAGGAACCGAAAAAAGGCCAGATTGATATCGGTATTGTGGCCGACCTCACGCCAGCGAAGGTTTTTATCGACCCTCTGGGGTATTTGAAAAAGGCGGGTGTCAAAGGCACGGCCACCGCCACCGCGCTAATCCGCAACGACGACATCGACTCTGTCAAGGATTTAAAAATCGACATTGATGGCAATACGCATGCCATAGGCACAGTCAAATTCGGCAAGGTCGGTAAGGACTGGGATGTGTCAAAGGTTGATTTTCCGGTCGTGAAAATCGGCAAGGTCAGCGATTTCTCATTGAAACTCGCCCAACCCCAAAAAGACCAGCTTGATATCGCCATCACCGGCAAAAAATTTGATGGTCGGTCGTTCTTAGGCGGCGGCGATAAAGACGCCAAAGCGGATAAGAAAAAAAGAGAAGAAAAAAATAAAGACTCCGGTCCGGCGGTCAATGCGACGGTGGATGTGCCGCGCATGATCACGGGGGATGACGACGATCAATTCCTCTCTGCACCGAAGGTCAAACTCTCCACCAATGAAAACGGCGACGTGACCTATCTGGACCTCAAGGGGAATACACCGAACGGTATGCTCACCGTCTCATTGAAGCCCAACAAATATAACCGCATGGAAATGACAGTGCTGGCCACGAACGCGGGGGAAGCCCTGCATGCGCTTGATCTTTACGACCAGATGGTCGGTGGTAAAATGGAAGTCCGCGGAAAACAGATTTCCGGCGGTGCTATCAATGATATTGAAGGGCAAGGGCAGATCACCGATTTTACCGTTGTCAAAGCACCGGTCCTTGCAAAACTCATCAACCTCTTCTCGATTTCGGGTCTGACGGAATTGCTCCAGAATAAAGGGATCGGTTTTTCCAAACTTAAAACCGGCTTTGAATGGAAGGAAGTGGAGAAGGGCCGGATGATTATTCTGAAGAAAGGCCGCACTTCCGGTGCATCAATCGGCTTGTCATTCGAAGGTGCTATTGATCAGACCGATGATACGATGGATCTCGGCGGGACCGTTGTGCCGATGTCCGAAGTCAACAATCTGGTTTCAAAAATTCCGCTGATCGGCAATCTTCTGACAGGCGGAAAAGGCGGGGCATTGATTGCTGCGACCTACACCATGAAAGGCGACACCGAAGACCCGACCGTCTTTGTGAACCCGCTTTCGGTACTGGCGCCAGGCTTCCTGCGCTCCATCCTGTTTGAAGGGGAAACTGACTTTGAAGGGGAAAATAGCGGAAAATCAGCTCCAGCCACGAAGAAGAAAACACAATATAATCAATAGAATGCATTATTTTGCGCCGAAATTTGCAAATTGAGGCGCAATTGTGGCAATATAATAAAAAATTAATAAAAAGTAAAAATAGAATGAGTGCGAAAAGCACCGTCTGACGGCTTCGGAGTGTAAAATTTAATCTCTAAAAAGAGAGGTGTGTGATGGTCGATAGTTCTGACCTCAATGAAGTAAGGAAGACCCTTGAATTGCAGGGGCTCGGATATATTCCCAAAGATCATGAATGGAAATCATTCGAAGAATTTCAAGAAAGTTTAGGCGTAGAGCTTAAAAACTTCGAGGATGCGTTTGCTGCCACGCGGACCCAAAAAGGTCGTGTGGAAACGGTGAACGGGTATCTGCGCAGTCTTGAGCAACAATATAAAAGAATTGCCAACTCCATTCTACAACAAGATGATTTGGCAAACAATCCGGGAACGTTCATTCGTCCCTTCGGAATCGAAGATGCAGACGACATTAAGATAAGACAATATGTGCAGGGATTTCTGGCAGATGCAACCAACGAAACTTTGTTGGCCACACAGGGAAGAATGGTCCAGAGACTGCGCCGGCAAGTGGCGAAAGTTTACGTACCGGAAGCGGAGAAAGCCGTAGAAAAGCCGCAAATAGTCATGAAAACGGGCACGGATGTTTGGTCACCGGATGTCATGAAAACCAGAGAAGATAGGATCGGGGGGCTGGTCGAGAATGCTTCGCTGAAGACGCTGGAATCATCGCGTGTAACGGTTATAGAGACGTCATTGCGACGGGCTTTGGCGGAATTGAAAAAAAGAGCGCGCGCACAGGATGAATTGATCGACGGTAAAATGTATTCCCACAAATTCATGCAGGAACAAAAACCGCTGATCGACCATATAAAAATTCTGCACCTTCATTACAAATTGGCAGGAGAAAAAATAGAGGAGCTGAAAAATGCTCCGGTCGAGGAAATCATCATTCATGGTATTCCGGGGCACGAACTGGATGAGAACCCGGAGTCGAAAACAGAGCTGGTGTCTTTGCGGCCCGTGGAACCAACTCTTGTAAAGCAAGAGCCTGACCATGAGGAAAATGAACGCCGCTGGCGACCGGAGGTTATGAACCTCGTCGAAAAAATAATCAAAACGAATGTCGAAAATCCGGAATCGACCGATTTGGCGAAACTGCGCAGCATCAAAATCATTCCAGCCATCGACAATTCACATCGGGAACTGGAGCGCCGCGCATGGGCGGCAAAAGCCAGAAAAAATGATGACGGAGTCTATCCGGCGGAATTTCTGAAAACAGAAGGCCGTTTGGTCACTCACATTGCTACATTGGAGGATCTGGACCGGAAAGCTGCCGCAATATTGAATTACCCTCCTCACCAGTATGGTGCAGATGTAAAACGGCCACTTGCGGACAAAGGCGCTGCAAACGATTCTCCGCAACTTCGTCTGGCAACATCGGATGGACAGCGTGTTGAAAGAACCAAGCCGGTCGTTCCGGCCAAACTGCAGACACAATCGTGGCTCCGACGGGTAAGGGAACATGCCGTTATGGCTGTTTCTACGCTTGTTGTTGCAGGTAGTCTTGGAGTTGCCGCTGTGGTGGCGGCCCTGACGGGCGGAACCGCGTCTCCGGCAACAGCTGCGGTATCTACGCCAAAAATAGCTCCGATTTTCCAACAGGCAGCACAACCCGCACCAGAATTTTCAAAAGTCAGCTTGGTCATGCAACAACCTGAACCTCAACCAGATATAATTTCTGAAACGATTGCACCGGTTGAAAGATCTAAAGTTCCTGCTGCCAAAAAACTGACTCTGAAACCGACTTTCACAGCGGGAAGCGGAGAAACATCTTCCGAGCCGTCCCAGCCGAAACCGCCTGTCGTAACGGATATGGCAGAAACTTCGGAACAGGAAACCCCATGGGCGGAGCGCCCGGGCGTCAAGGAAGCTTTGACTGCACTTGATGAACGTAACCGTTTTATGCTGGACCTTGAGGCGGAAGCCCTAAGTACTCTGGATGAAAGAGCCGCGGAAAAAGGAAAAAGTGAATCCACAACCGCAACCGGAGAAATAGTTGTTCCAGTTCTGATGCCAAGCCCGATGTAAGGAGAGGGCTATGATCTGAGCTTGATCAGCGCGTGCTTTTTCTTACCCGCAGACAGTTTGATGTACCCGTTGCCCGTGAGGTCCGAGACCGTAATCAACTGCGCCCCGTCGGAAATTGACGCGTCATTGACTTTGGCCCCGCCACCTTGGATCAGGCGCTTGGCTTCACCATTGCTTTCGACCAGCCCCGTCTCGCGCAGGGCATCAATCACCGTCATCCCCGCCTTTAGAATATCTTCGGGAACGGTAATGGAGGGGAGGTTGTCACCCGCACCGCCTTGCTCGAATGTTTTGCGCGCAGTCTCGGCCGCTTCATTTGCTGCCGCTTCGCCGTGGCAAAGTTTTGTGGCCTCGAACGCCAGAATTTTTTTCGCTTCGTTGATCTCGGCGTCTTTCAGGGATTCGAGCTTTGCAATCTCGTCCATCGGCAGCGTGGTAAAGAGTTTCAGGAAACGCCCGACATCGGCGTCTTCGGTGTTGCGCCAGAATTGCCAGTAATCATAGGGCGAACACATATCGGCATTAAGCCACACAGCCCCGCCTTCGGTCTTGCCCATCTTCGCGCCCGACGCGGTGGTAATGAGCGGCACAGTGAGGACAAACACTTCCTTGCCGATCTTTTTGTGTGTCAGGTCAACGCCGTTAATCATATTGCCCCATTGATCCGACCCACCCATCTGGATGGTGATGTTCTTGGTTTTATACAGATGATAAAAATCATATCCCTGCATAATCATATAATTGAATTCAAGGAAGGTCAGTGGTTGCTCGCGGTCAAGGCGCAGCTTGACGGAATCAAATGACATCATCCGGTTGATCGTAAAACATGTCCCGTAATCGCGCAGGAATTCCATGTAATTCAAACCCAGAATCCAGTCGGCATTATTCACCATGGATGCGTCGATTGGCCCGTTGCCGTACCGGATAAATCTGGAATAGCTTTGCTTGATGCTCTCGATATTGGCGTTGATTTCGTCCTTGGTCAAAAGCGGACGGGTTTTATCCTTGAACGACGGATCGCCGATCATCGCCGTGGCCCCGCCAACAAGCGTATAAGGTTTATTGCCGGTTTGTTGGAACCAGTGCAGCATCATAATCGACACCAAATGGCCAACATGAAGGCTTTTGCCCGTCGGGTCATACCCGCAATAAGCCGATTGCGGCCCCGAAGCCAGAAGAGCATCCAGCCCCTCGAAATTCGAGCATTGATGGATAAACCCACGTTCCGCGACAATATTCAAAAAATCAGACTTATACTGGGTCATTTTCCGTACCACTTTGTTTTTCCTATAATTTGTGATAGCAAAAAGAAATGGATTTGCCAACGACATTCCCCAAACTCTATACCTCCATCGGCCTGATGTCCGGCACCTCGCTCGACGGGGTGGACGTGGCCTGTGTGGAAACGGACGGGCAGGGTGTGGTGGTCCCGCGCGAATTCCTTTATGTCCCGTATCCGGCAGACTTACGGGAAAAACTCCGCGCCTGTTTCGGCGCACGGCAAAGAACCTCCGCCATTGACGATGCCGAACGCGAATTGACCTTGTTCCATGTCAAAGCCGTCAGGGAGTTTATGACCCGCGAAGGCCTGACCAACCACGATGTTGATGTGGTGGGATTTCACGGACAAACCATCACCCACGACCCCGACCATAAATTCACATGGCAACTGGGTGACGGCAAATTATTGGCGGCTGAATTGGGGATTGATGTGGTGAACAATTTCCGCACCAAGGATGTCTCGCTGGGTGGCCACGGCGCACCCTTGATCCCTGTCTATCATTATGCTCGCGCGCGAGTATCAAATCTGGAATGCCCCGTCGCGATTTTGAATATTGGCGGCGTGTCGAACGTCACATGGATAGGCGGCGCGGAAGAAGATGTCATCGCTTTTGATTGCGGCCCCGGCAACGCATTGATCGACGATCTGGTTCTAAAGGCCACAGGCGAACGATTTGATAAAGATGCAGGCTGGGCGCGGCAGGGCAGGGCAGACGCAGAAGTGTTGAGCCGCTGGCTCGCTCATCCTTTCTTCGATGCCCAGCCGCCGAAATCATTGGACCGTGACGCATGGGATGTAAAAACCATTTCGAATGTCTCGTTGCAAGACTCTGCTGCGACCCTGACCGAATTTACTGTGCGGGCGATTGTGAAAGGCGCATCGCATTTCCCGCAACCTGCCACCGCATGGTATGTAACGGGCGGCGGACGATTGAACCCCGTCATTATGGACGGCCTCAGAAACGCATTGAAAGTTCCGGTCGAACCGGTCGATCAACTGGGCTGGAACGGCGACGCGTTAGAGGCCGAAGGCTTTGCCTATATGGCCGTACGCCACCTCCAGAACCTGCCGATCTCTTTCCCCAAAACCACAGGCGTTCCGTCCCCGTGTGTGGGTGGAGAGTTGAACAAGGTTTAAGCCGCCCGTCCGGTTTCCTTGAACGCTTTATGTTTTTTGATTTCTTTGAGGAGGGCGGCCATTTCATCGGCCGCAGTCCCGCGCGGATCAAACTCGCCGACGCCCAACCCCTGCATAATCGACGAGGCAAACGCCACACGGTTGCCGAGCGTGGTTTTGGCCACTTGAATATTCATCGCATCAAGCTTGTCCTTGATTGTCTCGTTGAGTTTCGATTTCGGCGGAACGCGGTTCATCACCAACATCAACGGCTTCTTTTCTTGCAAAATGAGTTTGAGTGTCGGCGCCGCTGCCCACACATCAAGAGGCGAAGGCTGCATCGGCATCAAAACAAGATCGGCCAGACGAATGGCAATGCTCGATTCACTCTCCGCGTGTGGTGGCGTATCAACGACGACATAATCGAATTCGCGTTGGATGCGCGGGAGTTCCCGCACCATCTTCCACCCTTGGGTTTGGAACAGAGTAATGGAATTCTTGCGCCCCAGATTTTGCGATCTGATCTTGTGCCATTCGGTGAGCGATCCTTGAGGGTCCACGTCAACGACCAGAACTCTAGCCCCATCCTGATCGAGCGCGGCGGCGAGTTGCGCCGACAGCGTGGTTTTGCCTGCTCCGCCTTTATGCTGGGCAACGGTAAAGACTTTTCCGGTCATGGGTTTTCACTCCTTGGGGGTTCCTTGGTTGTACCCGAGTCAGGACTTAAAAATCAAGGATTTCGCTCTAAACCGTTGCGAAAATAGGGGGAAATAGGGTAACACACTGCCTATGACCTCAATGACCACCCGCATAGCCGCCCCGACGCCGGATGTTTTGGATGAAGCCGCCCGTATGATCCGCGCTGGCGGACTGGTCGCATTCCCGACCGAAACGGTTTATGGCCTCGGGGCTGACGCGACAAATGGCGAAGCGGTGGCACGGATTTTTGCCGCCAAGGGTCGCCCCAAATTCAACCCGCTGATTTCCCATGGCGCATCACTTGAAATGCTGAGGGGCGAAGCAAAATTCGATGACCGCGCCTTAAGCCTTGCCGATCAATTCTGGCCGGGTCCCTTGACCATGATTTTACCGCGTTCGGAAACTGGAAAAGTTGCCGATCTTACCTGCGCCGGATTAAACACGATTGCCCTGCGCGTTCCCGACCATCCGGTGGCGTTGGCCCTGATTGAAAAAGCAGGCGTGCCGATTGCCGCGCCCTCGGCCAATGCGTCGGGAACCCTAAGTCCCACATCTCCCCATCACGTTGCCGAGAGTCTGGGCGATGCCGTGCCGCTGATTCTGGCAGGCGGATCAACTCAATTTGGTCTGGAATCAACCGTTGTGGATTTAACCGGACCGGAGACGGTAATCGTCCGCGCCGGAGCCATCACCGCCGAAGAAGTGAGCGAGTGTCTGGGTGTGCCAGTGACATATGAACTCTCGGCCACCGACAAACCGCGCTCGCCGGGTCAACTTCTGAAACATTACGCGCCGAATATTCCGCTACGTCTCAAAGCGGTTGATGTCAAACCGGACGAAGCCTTGCTCGCATTCGGCTCACTCAAATTCATGTGCGTGAAAGGCGGCGGCAAAGCATCTGACCTCCCGCCCGCGCAAATCCGCAACCTCTCGGAAAATGCTGATCTGCTGGAAGCTGCCGCGAATTTGTTCGCCTATCTTCGCGCGCTCGATAAACCCGAGCATAAACGGATTGCAGTGATGGATATTCCGAATACGGGGATAGGGATTGCGATCAACGACCGTCTGAAACGCGCGGCAGAGTCTTAGGAATTATAACGCCCTTGGCGCGAATAATCGGTTTTAAGTAGATCAAGAATATCAATCGGCGTGACAAAGCTGGGCGACAGTCCCGCAATCCCGCCAAGGTTATCGGTGGGCGTCCATGAAGCGGCGAGGGGCGTGGTATTGGCCGCCCGAATGCGGGTCCACCGTCCGTTAGTCTCGTTGAATTTATGATCGTATTTCATGGTCTCCTCCGCGGTTTCGGTGGGGATTATAACATTACTGACCGGCTGCTGCGTATCAACTGCATCGTACGCGGTGGCGGGAATGTCGCTCTCGATCTGGAATTTGTTGTCAAAGAACGCGTAAACTTCAGCCAACGATTTCTCTTTCCCTGACTTGGTATAGAAAACATTTTTGTTGGCTGCTGCCGCTTGTGGAAACGTATCCGCCGCCGAGGCTGTCGGATTGGCATGAAGCGCCTTGAGGAATTTTGCCGCTCCCCCCGGTCCCATAAAATGAGCCATATAGAGCTCGGTTGATCCGATATCTCCACCAACACAATTTTGCAGATAATTTTTATTCTCCGCCGCGAGCTCCCCCGCCATCAACGAACAGACCTTGGGGTCGTTGCGCAGGTTCAGAATTTCGGTGCGACTGGCGTTCTGGTCAATATTATGTTTCGCGCCGTATTTATTCACCATGGCAAGCCAAGTGGAGTCGATAAACTGGTAAAGTCCCGTGGCCGAGCTGGTTTTCGCTTTGGCATTGGCCTTGAAGCTGCTTTCGACCTGCGCCTGCTGCATAAGATAGGTAAAATCGACACCCGTTTTGGCACTGGCATTCTGGATCGCCGAGGCAATTTTTGCCCCCGCCTTGGATTTCAAAGCGGAAATATCGGCGGAAATAGAGCTGTTTTGGCCTGTAAGCATCAATTCTTACCCTTTCACAGGGCAAGAATTGCAAACGCTGTGCCAGAAAATTTAGCGAATAGCGTAATTTGGCCCTGTGCTACCTGTTCGGGCTGCTAAAGCTGCGGAAATATCGGATTGCACTGAGACGTTCGATAGGGCAAGTGTCCCTTTAGGAAAACAGGCAGAGCTGCTGTGGACTGGAGAGCCGAAAATTCGGACGTTGGCTTCCTGCTCGAATAAAATCTTCAAGTGAAGCATAGAAGTGGCAGATTGATTAAAACAAAAAGACAGCCGCTCTACACCATGTGGGGCATCTTTCGGGCAAAGGGTGATAACCATATTATGGGTTTTACCGACCATATGTTCCTCTATAGGGGAAATGGACGATGCCAGAATACGGCCTTCAAAAACTTCACTCATTTATATACCTCACTTGTGATTTTGTAGTTTATGGTAATTTACAAAGGGTTTGTCAACTGTTTTATAAAAAATGCCCCTAGCCATTCTCTCTTGGTAGATACTGTCGATGATGTTAGATTAACCTTCTGATATTATTTTGAAATATAGAGAACTTCGCCATGCCGACCTATACCCCGCCCATTGCCGATATGAAACTCCTTTTGGAAAAAGTGACTCCGCTGACCGACTTAGGGCGTGACGATCTGGATAGTGGCATGGTCGAAGCGATCTTGGAAGAGGCCGGTAAATTGGCCGCAGGCAGTATTGCTCCGCTCAACGAAGCGGGCGACCGTGAAGGGGCAAGGCTCGAAAACGGTGATGTCAAAACCGCCAAAGGATTTAAGGACGCCTACAAACTCTATACCGAAGGAGGCTGGAACGCCGTTCCGTTTGATGTGGAGTTCGGCGGTCAGGGGCTGCCGTGGCTGATGTCGTTTCCGGTTCAGGAAATGTGGCAATCGGCAAGCTTGTCATTCGGGCTGTGTCCACTTTTGAATCAAGGCGCGGTCGAAGCCATCACCCATCACGGCACAAGCGAGCAAAAAGAATTTTATCTACCGCACCTGATCGCGGGTAACTGGACTGGAACGATGAACCTGACCGAACCCGGCGCGGGGTCCGACCTTGCCCTTATCAAATCCAAAGCCGAAAGAAACGGCGACGGAACTTACCGCATTTTTGGCCAGAAAATTTTCATCACCTACGGCGATCACGATATGGCCGACAATATCATCCATCTGGTACTCGCGCGTTTGCCTGACGCACCGGAAGGGGTCAAGGGCATTTCGCTCTTTATTGTTCCGAAATTTCTGGCGGACGGCACACGCAACGATGTGAAATGTGTCGGCCTCGAACATAAACTGGGCATTCATGCGTCACCCACCTGCACAATGCAGTTCGGCGATGCGGGCGGAGCTGTGGGCTATCTGATCGGCGAAGAGCATCAAGGCCTCAAATACATGTTCACCATGATGAACAACGCGCGCCTCTCGGTTGGGTTGCAAGGCGTTGCCCTGTGCGAACGCGCCACGCAAGCCGCCAAAGCCTACGCCGCAGACCGCAAACAAGGCAAGCCTCTGACGGGTGGCGATACGGCAACCATCGACAAGCATCCCGATGTCAAACGCATGATCCTCTCGATGGAATCCCTGACTCTCGCCGGACGTGCCTTGGCCTATGAAGCGGCATTCTATCTCGACAAAGCCGCCACCGGAGATAAAGGCGCACAAGAGCGCGTCGATCTGTTGACCCCCATCGTCAAATCATGGTGTACCGATAACGCGGTCGAGGTCGCATCACTGGGCGTTCAGGTCCACGGGGGTATGGGCTTTATCGAGGAAACGGGCGCGGCGCAATTTTACCGTGATGCGCGTATCCTGTCGATCTACGAAGGCACCAACGGCATCCAATCTTCCGATCTGGTCTTCCGCAAATTGTTGCGCGACGACGGCGCAGCGATGACCAGATGGAGTCTTGAAATGAAACAAACGAAAGATACCGACATTCTCGCTTCGCTTTCGAAACTGGACTCCGCAACCGCGCATCTTCTGGACAGCAAAGCTAATCCCGATGGGGTCGCGGCAGTTTCCGTGCCATACCTGAATCTGGCCGGTCTGGTGGCCGGTGCGGTGATGCTGGAAAAAATAGCGGTGGCGGACACGAGCAAAACCGCGCTGCTAGCGTTCTATAAAACGCACATCCTGCCGCGCGCCGCAGCTCACGCTGTCACGGTGCAAACGGGCATGACAAGTGTCTGATTATTTTTTAGCAGCGCCGGGAAACAGCAACTCGTAAACGCCCTCTTTTTTAAGGCGCTCGATATCCCGTTCCTTATCAAGACGCTCCTGAAGCATTTTTCCTTGGTCGCATTTGCTATAGGCGCGGGTCATCTGCGCTTCGCGCACATACGGATTGTCGCTGGTGTTGCGTTCATATTGTCTGGCGAAATTGGAAGCAAAGCAGGTGCAGAATTCTTCGAAATTGCGTGGCCGCATATTGCGTGCCCAACTCTTGCACTGATCAAACGTTCTTCCTGCGACATCGACCGAATTGGGGCATGACCGCTCTGCCTCGATCAATAGAATGGTCTCGGACACGACATCGCCACGCTCCTTGCGCAATTCCAGAAACTTCATCCCCAGACAATCGCAATCGTAATAGGTGCGAAGATAGTCGGTATCTCTACATTGGGCCGAAATTCTCAATGCTTCTTCGATCTGTTCCGGTTTTGCGTCTTTTAAAACATCATCGGTCTTCCCGGACGGCAAAACCCCACGCGGCGCATCCTCGGCAAAAGCCGGAGCGCAAAACAGAATGGCAAGCAAAAGGACAAGAAACGGAAACCGCATAGCCTATATTATGCCCGAAATGATTAAGAAATGAAGAGAAAGGTTGAATTTCTTTTATTTGACCTTTTGGGGATACCCTTTGACCTGTTCCGGTGCGATACACCGCAGCAGGTCGCGGATTTCCTGACGCGCGGAAATAGCCGACATTGTCATTTTATGTTCGGGGTCTTCCTTCATATCAAGCAGTGTCATGCCCTTGAGGAACATTTCACGGAAAATGACCCGTTCGCCAAAACCGGGGGCCAGCCGGAACCCGAATTGCTTCCCGATTTCTTCCAGCAATTCGCCAACCTCGCGCTTGTTCTTGGCATCCAGAGATGACAGGCGGTTGCGCATCACAATCCAGTCGAGGTCTTTGCCGTCCCTTGCTTTCTTCTTGCCCCGTTGTTCCAGAACCATTTTGGTATAAATCGACGGCCCCTTTATCGCGCGGCTTTCGGTATCAATCCGCGCCAGAACGTCGAGATCGATAAAGGAATCATTCATCGGCGTAATCACTGTATCGGCATAGGAATGCGCAATCTGGCCGAGGTAAGTGTCGGAACCGGGCGTATCCACCACCACAAAATCGACCAGCGAAGACATTTCTTCGGTGGCCATCATAAAGAAATCATAATCCATACGCTCCTGTTGATCGACCGTGGCTGCTTTGGACCGTTCAATCGGGAAATGGATGGGTGAGGGGAGTTCCAGTTTATGCCGCGCGACATATTCAAACCGGTTGGCCATATAACGGGTAAACGTCCCCTGCCGCGCGTCCAGATCAATGGACCCGACGCGGTATCCGAGCCTGAGCAAACCGATGGCGACATGCATCGCGGTGGTCGATTTGCCCGACCCGCCTTTTTCATTCCCCAGAACGATAAAATATGGACGTGAATCCGTCATGGTGGAGCGTATTAAAGCATGATCTGTGCATGACATAAAGCATTGTTTTTGCTAGACTCGCTCAAAGGGAGCCAAAAATGAATCGGATAGATAACCGGAACCTTGTGATCCGCCTCGTCAGGATAACGGCAGCAATTCTGTGCGCCGTTGGATTGTCGATCTTTTTTGATGTCTCTGATCTGGCCAGCCAAATGGGCTGGGTGGAAGACGGGTTGAACCGGATTCTCGGCGCGGCCCTGATGGTGGTGGCGGCGATAGATGCGATGCTGGTTCCGCGCATTCTCGAAAAATCTTCGGGACAGGATAAGGTATAATAATGGATGCATCTAAAAAACTATCTGCCTTGCGCGCCGAAATAACAAAACAAAATCTCGATGGGTTTATCGTGCCGCACGCGGACGAATATCTGAACGAATACCTGCCCGCGAGTGCTGAATCTCTGGCATGGCTCACAAATTTCACCGGATCGAGCGGCGAAGCCGTCATTTTAAAAGATAGGGCGCTGGTTCTGACGGACAGCCGCTACACCATCCAGATTGTGCGGGAGGTTGACAGTAAACTCTATGAAATCGGCGACATGGCAACGCTTTCGGTGGGCGACTGGCTGGCGGCGAACGCTGCTGGTGAAAAAATCGGATACGACCCGCGACTGCACACGCGCAAACAGATCGAAAAGATCGAAGAAAAAATAAAAGGCAAAAAAATCTCGTTACATCCGGTTGATCAAAACCCGCTCTATGAGGTCTGGACCGACCGTCCTTCGGTCCCGCAAAGTCTGGCCGAATTGTTTCCCGACGCGGTGGCAGGGGCGACCTCCGCCGAAAAAAGGCACAGAATTGCAGATGATTTGAAACGGGAAAAAATCTCCGCCGTGATTATCACTGACTGCGATGGAATTTGCTGGCTGCTCAATGTTCGCGGTGATGACGTTCCATATAATCCGCTGGTGTTGTCGAGGCTTGTCCTGCATGTCGACGGCACTGCTGATTGGTACGTCGATGAACGTAAAGTCCCGCAACAGGTTGCTGATCATTTGGGGGGCGAAGTCCGCATGCGCGCGCCGGAAAATTTCGAAACTGATTTGGCGAAGCTGAAAGGTCCCGTACAGGTGGATCCCGCGCGCTCGCCGCTACTCGCCGAAATGATTCTGGAGGAAAAGGGCATTGAAACGATTGATGGTAAAAGCCCGTGCGTCTTTCCAAAGTCCATAAAAACTCCGTCAGAGCAACTCTGGATCAAGAAAGCCCATATCCGTGATGGAGTGGCTGTCACCTTATTCCTGCACTGGCTTGATTGTCAGGATTTCGACAGGGAAACCCACACCGAAATCTCGTTGGCCGAGAAACTCGAAGACTTCCGTAAAGGCCAAGACGGTTATCGCGGACCAAGCTTTCCGACCATCAGCGGCTGGGCATCGAACGGCGCGGTCGTTCATTATCGCGCCGTGCCTGAAACCAATTTGAAAATCACGGGGAACAATTTCCTGCTCCTCGACAGCGGCGCGCAATACGAATACGGCACCACTGACATTACGCGTACCATTGTGATCGGTAAGGTAACGGACGAAATGAAAGACCGGTTTACCCGTGTTCTCAAGGGCCATATCGCCGTATCTTCTGCCGTTATGGATGATGCGATGGATGGAGCAACGCTTGATGCGCTGGCACGATCACCGCTCAAAGCGGTAGGGCTTGATTACGGTCATGGCACAGGCCACGGGGTCGGATGTTATTTATGCGTCCACGAAGATTCTACGCGCATTTCCCCGATGGCCAAGGACCAGACTTTCAAACCCGGTATGCTTCTGTCCGACGAACCGGGATATTATCTCAAAGGACAGTACGGGATCAGACACGAGAATCTGATTCTCTGCCACGAACGTGAAGACGGGAAACTCTATTGGGAACCGGTGACCCTTGTGCCGTTCGACCTGCGCGGCGTGGAATGGGGCATGATGACGGCGGATGAAATCCAGTGGCTCCGCGACTATCACGAACGGGTTTTTGCCGAAATTTCGCCGTTTCTCTATTCTGAAGCGGTGGATTGGTTGCGGGAGTTTTGTTTTTCATATTTCAAGAATTAAGCCGTGGAAATCTGGGGATTTAGAGGGTAATCAATTAGACAACCCGCCCTGAATTACGCTATAAAAACCGTCTCCAAACAAATTGAAATTGAGCGAAAAGGATAAAGCATGGCTGGAAGTTTGAACAAAGTAATGTTGATCGGGAATCTGGGGAGCGACCCCGAAGTGCGGAGCATGAATTCCGGTGACGAAGTGGCCTCCTTTTCTGTGGCAACGTCTGAGAGCTGGAAAGACAAAGCAACCGGCGAACGTAAAGACCGCACCCAATGGCACAAAGTTGTAATTTTCAACTCGGCTTTGGTCAACGTCGCCCGTAACTACCTGCACAAAGGCTCGAAAGTCTTTATCGAAGGTCAGCTGGAAACCCGCAAATGGACGGATAAAGAAGGTCGCGATCAATATACCACCGAAGTTGTCTTGCGCCCTTATCGCGGTGAGCTGACGATGCTCGATTCCAAAGGACAGGGCAGCTCTGCGGCCAACGATTCTTACGGCGATTCCGCGCCCAGCTATTCTTCGGGCGGTGGTTCGTCCTACGGCAACGCAGCGCCTGCGGTTGATGAACTGGCAGACGATATTCCGTTTTAATCATGACGAAGCTTCTCTCTCTTGCGGTTTGTGGGGTTCTGATGCTGGGCGGCTTTGCGGCCTATGCTGAGGATGTAAAAGACGACCATGCGGAGCGCATGGCGCTCTCACGTGAACTGCACGACATCAAGAAGGTCAAGGAACAGGTTCTGGGGGATATCGACAACATTGCCCAGTCCCTGCCCATGAACGAGCGGGAAGATTTCAAGAAATACATGGAACTGCACGTCGATTTCGATGCGCTGGAACAGAAGTCGATTGAATATGCGGCTGATACGTACACGATCCATGAATTCAAGGCGATGATTGCCTATTTTGGCTCGAATGAAGGCCGCTCCGCTGAGGCCAAGGGCGGGGAATACGCCGCTAAATTTGGCCCCGAAGTCCAGAAGGAAATCGACAAGGCGATCATGGCGGCCAAATTCGATAAAATCGGGGGAAGCTCCCATCCCGAGCCCACAAAGGATATGCTCGGAAAATAGGGAAAACCCCCCCTGAAAAAACCCTAAAATAAAGGCCTTTCAGCTTGTTCTGGAAGGCTTTTTTTGCTAGAAAAAACCATCCGTTTTTCATGCAAAGCAAGAGAGTATTTTGATGTCGGAACAAACCGCCACACCCCAAGAATTTCCCCAGATTTCCCTCTCGGAAGAGATGAAGAAATCCTACCTCGATTACGCGATGAGCGTGATCGTTTCCCGTGCGCTGCCCGATGTGCGCGACGGTTTGAAACCGGTTCACCGCCGCATTCTCTATGCAATGCAGGAAGGCGGATACCACTCCGACAAATCCTATAAAAAATCCGCCCGTATCGTCGGGGACGTGATGGGTAAATATCACCCGCACGGTGACTCGGCGATTTACGAATCCTTGGTTCGCATGGCGCAGGACTTCTCGATGCGCCTGCCGCTGATCGACGGTCAGGGGAACTTCGGCTCGATGGACGGCGACCCCGCCGCCGCGATGCGTTACACCGAAGCTCGACTGTCAAAAGCTGCCGATGCGCTGCTGCAAGACATTGATAAGGACACGGTCGATTTTCGCCCGAACTATGATGAATCTGTTTTTGAACCCGTCGTGCTGCCGACCCGTGTTCCCAACTTGCTGGTGAACGGCGCGGGCGGGATTGCAGTTGGTATGGCCACCAACATTCCGCCGCACAATCTGGGCGAAGTGATTGATGGGTGTCTTGCTTATATGGTCAATACCGACATCACCGATGAAGAATTGATGGGCTATATCCCCGGACCCGACTTCCCGACGGGCGGTCAAATTCTGGGTCGCGCGGGCGCGTATTCAGCCTACACCACGGGGCGCGGGTCGATGCCGGTGCGTTCCAAAACCTCGATTGAAAATATCCGCGACAAACGCGAAGCCATCATCGTTCACGAAATCCCGTATCAGGTAAACAAAGGCCAATTGCTCGAACGCTTGGGCGAAGTCGCTCGCGAGAAAATTGTTGAAGGCATCTCCGAAATCCGCGACGAGTCCGACCGCGACGGCGTGCGGGTAGTGATCGAAATCAAACGCGACGCGAATGCGGATGTGGTGCTCAATCAGCTCTTTAAATTCACTGCGCTGCAATCCTCATTCGCATGCAATATGCTGGCGCTCCACCATGGCCGCCCGCAAACGATGCTGCTCAAACAAATCATTGCGGCCTTCGTGAAATTCCGCGAGGAAGTCATCACCCGCCGTACAGTGTATGATTTGAACAAAGCCCGCGACCGCGCCCATATCTTGGCGGGCCTCGCCGTGGCCGTCGCCAACATAGACGAAATCATCGCGCTGATCCGCAATGCCAAAGACCCCGCAATCGCCAAGGAAGAATTGCTGGCTAAAAAATGGCCCGCCCACGATGTCGCACCGTTGATTGCCTTGATCGACGATCCCGAATATTTTGTGGACGACAACGGCGACTATCAGATGTCCGAAATTCAGGTCAAGGCTATCCTTGATCTGCGCCTGCACCGTTTGACCGGACTGGAACGTGAAAAGATCAGCGCCGAATTGAACGAAATCACCGACGCGATCAAGGAACTGCTTTCGATCTTGGCGTCACGCGAAAAACTTTATGACGTGATGCGCAATGAACTTGTCGAAGTCAGGACAAAATACGCGACCCCGCGCCGCACAGAAATTATCGATAGTGGTTTCGAAACCGATGTCGAAGATTTGATCCAACGCGAAGACATGGTCGTCACCATTACCCACGGCGGCTATGTGAAGCGTACCCCGCTTGCGACTTATCGCGCCCAGAAACGCGGCGGCAAAGGCCGCTCGGCCATGGATATGAAGGACGAAGATTTCATTTCCGACCTTTTTGTGGCCTCAACCCACACGCCGATTTTGTTCTTCACGTCGAAAGGCATCGTCCACCGCATGAAGGTCTATCAATTGCCGCTGGGCAACCCGACCGCACGCGGCAAGGCGTTTGTGAATATGCTCCCGCTTGAAAAAGATGAAAATATCTCGGTGATCCTGCGCCTGCCGGAAAACGAAGAATTGTGGGACCAGCTCGATATCCTCTTTGCAACGAACCAAGGCTCGGTCCGCCGGAACAAACTCTCCGACTTCCGCAATATCCGCTCGAACGGGCTGATTGCGATGAAATTGGACGGCAACGAAAAACTGATCGACGTTAAAATCTGTCGTGACGACGAAGACGTGGTGCTGGCCACGCGCCTTGGTCGTGCGATCCGCTTCGAAGTCGAAGATTTGCGCGTCTTTTCGGGCCGCACCTCCACGGGTGTACGCGGCGTGAAACTTCAAAAGGACGACGAAGTGATTTCCATGTCGATCCTGAAACATGTGGCGGCCACACCGGACGAACGCAACGCTTACCTCAAAATGGCCTCCGCCCTGCGCGGCGCCGATGAAGAAGGGGTTGAGTTTGAAGAGGGCGCAGACGCCACCTTGAGCGAAGAACGATTCAAGGAATTGCAGGATAAAGAACAATTCCTGTTGACCGTCACCACGGGTGGGTTCGGCAAGCGCACCTCGGCCTATGAATACCGCGTGACGGGCCGCGGCGGACAGGGAATCACGAATATTTCCCTGACCGATAAAAACGGCAACGCCGTGGCGGGCACGTTCCCCGTCACCGACGACCACCAGATCATGCTGGTGACCGATGCCGGACAGATGATCCGTATGCCGGTTGCGGGAATCCGCTTTACAGGCCGCTCGGCCCAAGGCGTCACGCTCTTCCGCGTGGCAGGTGAAGAACGCGTCGTCTCGGTCGCATGGCTCAAACAAGACGCCGAAGCAGGTGACGAGCCAGATGCAGAAACGGTCGAGGCCATCGCAGCCGAAGAAAACGAAGGCGGAGGGGTAATGACTGATACCCCCGAAGATAATCCCGCAGAGGAATAGAAAACACCAAAAACCCCGCGCCAATCCGCGGGGTTGTTTTTTGAGAAAGACTGCAAATGACTGTTGGAGATAATCATCATTTTTTTCCCGAAAGATTTTTAAAAAACTTTTTTGGGAAGAAAAATGGGATTAGGTTTTATGATAAAGATACCAAAAAAATCAGCGCAGAGAGGAATGTAAATTCTATTGCAAAAAAGAAATATCTGTACTCGGTATCTTATGGAGATCGAAAGGACAATTCTTTAGAGAGTGAGTTTCAGAAAATTGAAGACCGATTTTTTCCTATTCTGGAAAAAATCACAGAAGGAACAAGGCCGGTATATGAAAATGAGGTGTTTGCCCTTGTTGAATTTTCTATCTTTTTGTCCCTAAGAACTCCAACGATTGTTGAAATGGCAAACAATGCCATGAAGGAGGAACGGATATACAAGAATGTAATAACATCGATTTTAGATGAAGGAATTCCTGTTGGTCTAGCAGAAGAATTTGGAAAATTATTACTTTCTTGCGAGGGAATGTCCTACCTACATGTCCTTCCTTACATGCTAGAGCAAAGGATTAAACTTTCGTCGGAAAACTATAAGGTCGTCATGTTGACATGCTTTGGAGTACATCCAAAGTTTGTTTTAGGGGATACCTACATGATCTGTAATTTTTTAGAGCCGCACAAACAACCTTCCGAAATGTACAACCTTTTTATGGAGAAGGTAGAGATTATATTTCCGATCTCAGAAAACGTGTGTGTATTACTTTCCCCAAAAAAAGCCGAAGAGAGTAATAAGTTGATACCGAATAAGAGTTTGACTATTGAAGAGATCCTTAGGCTTAACAGTATAATTGCAGGTCAAAGCGAAAAGTATATATACTCTGGAAATAAACTGGAATTAATGAGAATTTCTTCTTTATTGTAATCCTTTGTAACCATCCGCGCCCGCCGCCCGAATAAAAGAACACAACCCAAGGAGACTCACTATGACACGCACAAAATCCCCACTGCTTATGGCAACTGCCGCGATCTTGCTGATGGGCGCGGCCTCGGCCCACGCCGAAGAACACGAAATGAAAATGGACATGGACCATACATCCATGAAGATGGATATGCCCATGGAACATCCCGCGATGATGGAAGGGATGTACGGCGACGCGATGAAGAAAATGCACGAAGGCATGATGGCCGCTAAACCCACAGGTGATGCGGATGTTGATTTCGTGACAGGCATGATCCCGCACCATCAGGGCGCAATTGATATGGCCAAAGTGGTTTTGGAAAAAGGCAAAGACCCCGAGATTAAAAAACTCGCCGAAGGCATCATCAAAGCACAGGAGTCGGAAATCAAAATGATGAATGACTGGCTCGCCGCCCACAAATAATTTCCCAAAAGAGAAACGAAAAACCCCGCACATCGCGGGGTTTTTTTCTTGGAAATTCAGGACAAAGAATAATCCAGCGCGTCTTCGACATGAATGCGTGTGGTGTCGAAAAGTGGAACGCCGACGTCATCCAGTTCCAGAATTGTCAGTTCGGTGCATCCCAATATGATGCCTTCCGCGCCTCTGGCTTTGAGGTCGTCGATAATCCGTAAGAACCGCTCTTTAACATCGGGACGGACGACAGAATGAATGAGATCGCTGTAAATGGTCGTGCTGATAAAGTCGCGGTCTTCGGCTTTGGGGACAATGACATCCAAAGATGCATCACGAAGATGAGAAATATACGCATCTCCCTCCATCGTCAGCTTTGTTCCCAACAGGCCGACCGTGGGAATGCCGCTATCCTTAACGCGTTTGGCCGTGGCCTTGGCCAGATGTAAAACAGGAATGGAAACGGCTTTCTCGATATAAGGCGCGTTTTTATGCGACGTGTTGGAAGCAATCAGAATAAATGCGGCTCCCGCACGCTCCAGAAAAAAGGCGTTCTCGGCAAAATAACGACCTTCGCCAATATCATCGCCCGCTTCACGAAATTTCTGGATTTGATCGCCATCAAGATTGATCAACACCAGATTAGCTGTGTGCCGATCACCCTCGCGTTCGAAAACACCTTGGTTGAGCCATTCATAATATTTAAGTGTGGAAGCCGGACCAATTCCGCCCAGAATGCCGATCCGTTTCATGTTTTATGCTTCCGTCTCGGTGCCGTAATACCGTACGCCGATCTCGATTTTCTCGCGGCCTTTGGACAGACGCCATTTGTTGGAATCACGAAGCGAATAAATGCACCCGCAATATTCCTGCTGGTAAAAATGTTCGCGCTTGGAAATCTCGAGCATACGGGCCGACCCGCCGCCCTTGCGCCAATTATAATCCCAATACGTCACACCGTCATAACGATCCGCGGCACGATGTCCGCAATCATTGATCTGGTTCATGTCCTTCCACCGCGAAATGCCAAGGCAGGATGTAAACATCGGGAACCCGTTCTCATACGCATAAAGCGCCGTACGCTCGAACCGCATATCAAAACACTCGGTGCAACGAATACCTTTTTCCGGTTCCCATTCCATGCCCTTGACCCGTTTGAACCAGTTGGTGGAATCGTAATCGGCATCCACAAACGGCAGGCCAAGTTTTTCGGCGTAACGGATATTTTCTTCCTTGCGGATGTCGTATTCCTCGCGCGGATGAATATTCGGGTTGTAAAAATAAATGGTGATATCGAGACCCGACGCCGCCATCGCCTCGATCACTTCGCCCGAACACGGCGCGCAACAGGAATGCAAAAGCATCTTCCCTTCGGCCCCGTCAGGCAAAGGGAGAATCATCCGGTTTTCCATGGTGGGCGTGGTAAGTGTCATGGCTTTTATTTAGCGGGGAGGAGACAAAAGCGCAAGTTTATCCATAACCTATTGATATAGTGACATAATAATTTTAATAGAGTGGCAATCTATTTGTGATAAGATCAACATTGGGTAAAGGATCGTGGCCAGAAGGCCCCGCAATCAGGGTTTTTGATGTTCGGAAGAGAACAAAAGAACTCATACAGGCAGGGGAATATGGCTTTTTCTGTGACGTCATCAACTTCGGGTGTTTCAAACACCAATCAGATCAACCGCAACGATCGCACGCAGAATCAGGTCAGCCAGAGGCTGGCCAGCGGCAAGCGCATCAACCGTGCGTCAGACGGCGCAGCCAGTCTTGCTATTTCGTCTGTGTTGGCTTCGGACGTCGCAAGTCTCAGACAATCATCGAGCAATTTGTTACAGGGAACGGCGCTGCTGCAAACGGCGGACGGCGCATTGGAACAGGCGGGCAATATTTTGAACCGCATGAAAGACCTGGCAACGCAGGCCAATTCCGGTTCTCTCGATGCAAACTCGAGGAATGCGATCAATGAAGAATACCAAAATCTTTCGGGCGAATTGAATAACCTCACAAACAATACGACCTTCAATGGCCAGAAACTGGTCGATGGGTCCTTCAACCAGAATTTCCAATCCGGAACCGATGGCACAAACACTCTCAGCGCGGATTTGACATCAGTTGATCTGTCTTTGGGAGGGTTGGGGTTGACTGCATTGGGCGGGACGGACCCGAACGCTTTAACAACTCAGGCAGGCGCTGTGGCAACGTCGAACGAGCTTGATACGGCGATCAACAATCTGGCGTCTTACCGTTCACAGGTCGGCTCGATCCAGTCGCAATTTACGACGCGCGGTGATGTATTGGAAACCGATACCGAAAACGCGATTGCCGCGCAATCGGCGCTGCAAGATGCGGATATAGGCCAGGAATCAAGTAACTTCGCGAGTTCCAATCTGCTCTCGGATGTCTCCCTTGCTGCGGCCGCGCAGGGCAACAGAATGTCCAAGGCCATGCTGAAACTGGTCGGACGCTAGAAAACTATTCCGCAGTTTTCTTTTTGGTTGTGGCTTTTTTAGCGGTCGCCTTTTTGGTGGCCGCTTTCTTTGGGGCCGCCTTCTTGGTTGTCGTTTTCTTGGTGGTCGGTTTTTTCTCTGCCGTTTTCTTCGCAGGTGCTTTCTTGGCAGCTTTCACCGGACGCGCTTTCTTCTCACCGATCTGGGCACACAGCTCTACCGCACGGTTCATGCCGATGGTCAACACATCATCATCTTTGGGAATCGATTTGAACCGGTTCATATATTTGATATAGGGACCAAATCGACCGATGCCGGCTTCGATTTTTTCACCTGTCTCAGGATGGTGACCGACCAGACGCGGCAAAGCCAACAATTTTAAGGCAGCTTCCAATGTCAACTGGTCAAGTGGCATCCCACGCGGCACGCCTTGGCGTTTTGGCTTGTCTTTTGAATCTTCCGGCACGTCGATCTGGACATAAGGACCATACGGACCTTTGCGGAGCGTAATCGTGCGGCCCGTTCCCGGATCATCACCAAGAATTTTTGGCTCGTTCCCCAGATTGGCTCCTGCATTCGCATCCTCTAACGCCTCACCGCTTTGTACGACAAGGGGGCGCGTGTGCTTGCATTCGGGGTAATTGGAACAGCCGATAAATGCGCCGTATTTCCCGACCTTCAAAGACAGACGGCCTGTCTCGCACGCAGGGCATTTGCGCGGATCTGGATTTTCTTTTGTAATAGGGAAAAAGTGCGGGCCAAGTTCTTCGTCGAGCGCATCCAGAACCTTGGTGATGGTCAGATCTTTCGTGCCGTCAACCGCCTCTTTGAAACCGGTCCAGAATTGACGCAGCGCATCTTTCCAGATTACCTGACCGGATGAAATCGCATCGAGTTCATCTTCAAGGTTCGCGGTAAAATCGTAATCGACATATTTTTCGAAGAATTTTTTAAGGAAGGTCGTGACCAACCGCCCGCGATCTTCGGGAATAAAACGTTTCTTATCGAGCGTCACATAATTCCGGTCTTGGAGCACCTGAATAATCGACGCATAAGTGGATGGACGACCGATTCCCATTTCTTCGAGCTTTTTAACCAGTGATGCTTCGGAATAACGCGGCGGGGGCTGCGTGAAATGCTGCTCGGGGTTGACGTCTTGCGTACGCAGATCCATGCCTTCGCTCAGGTGCGGCAAACGGCGGTTCTCATCATTTTCCTCGCCATCCGCAGGCGTATCGTCTTCGTCTTCTTTATAAAGAGTAAGGAACCCGTCAAACGCAATCGTCGAACCCGTGGCACGAAGAACGACATCGTCGGTTCCATCCGACAAATCGGCGGTGACTTGGTCCAAAACCGCACTTTCCATTTGTGACGCAAGGGTCCGTTTCCAGATCAGTTCATAAAGTGCAGCCTGTCTGGAATCGAGATACCGCGCCACATCCTGCGGACGACGACTGAGATCGGTTGGGCGAATGGCTTCGTGCGCTTCCTGTGCGTTCTTCGCCTTGCTTTTATAAATACGCGGCGCATCGGGCAGATATTTATCGCCGTAGTGCTCCGTGATTTGCGACCGGCATTGCGCAATCGCATCATTAGACAAAGTAATCCCGTCGGTACGCATATAGGTAATCAGACCCACCGTTTCGCCGCCAATATCAACCCCTTCATAAAGTTGTTGGGCCAAACGCATCGTCTGGCTCGCGGAAAAACCGAGCTTGCGTGACGCTTCCATCTGCATCGAAGATGTAATGAATGGTGCATACGGGTTGCGCCTCACTTGTTTCTTTTCGACTTTCTGGACGGAAAGTTTTTTATTGAGAATGCGTTTAACCGCGGCTTCGGCATCGGCCTCGGTCTGAATATCAAGCTTGTCGAGCTTATTGCCCGCAAGATGCGTAAGCCGCGCGGTAAAGGTTGCTCCTTCGGGCGTTTGCATCCGCGCATGGACCGACCAGTATTCCTGCGCCTTGAACGCTTCGATCTCCGCTTCGCGTTCGCAAATTAGGCGCAACGCCACCGATTGCACCCGTCCGGCCGACCGCGACCCGGGAAGTTTTCTCCAAAGAACGGGCGACAACGTAAATCCGACGAGAAAGTCCAACGCACGCCGCGCGAGGTACGCATCAATCAACGGTTCATCAAGATCGCGCGGCTGGTCGAACGCGGCCTTGATTGCATTTTTGGTGATCTCGTTAAACGTCACGCGCTTGACGTCTTTGCCCGCCAGCAATTTTTTATCATTCAGGATTTGTTGAATATGCCATGAAATCGCCTCTCCCTCACGATCAGGGTCAGTGCAGAGATAGACAGTGTCGGCGGATTTGACAGCGGTGGAAATATCCTTGATCGTTTTATCCGCGCGGTCCGAAAGTTCCCACATCATCGCGAAATTGTCGTCGGGGTTCACTGCGCCGTCTTTCGCCACAAGGTCGCGCACATGCCCGAACGAAGCGAGGACATAGTAATCCTTACCCAGATATTTATTGATCGTCTTGGCCTTGGCCGGAGACTCGACAATGACTACATTCGTTGCGCTCATCTATTCATTCCTGTCATTTCGCCAGACAAACTTTGTTTCCCGGAAGGCGCAAAACCGCCCCTTCCAACTCAAGTTCAAGGAGTGTTCCCTGAACTTCGGCACTCTTCAAATTGCACGTCCTTATGATTTCGTCAACTCCGACGGGCGTGGTCGAAAGCTCGGGCAAAATGGTTTCGCGCAAATTTTCAACCGGAAACTCAATAATTTCAGCACTTTCGTAATGCCCTGCCGCATCCTGTAATCCATGCTGCAACGCCGTTGGTCCCTTCAGGAAAGATTGAACGGTCTCCATCACATCGGTGGCGTTCCGCACCAACGTTACCCCGTCGCGGATCAACGCATTGGTCCCTTCAGCACGCGGGTCGAGCGGTGAACCGGGCACGGCCATCACATCGCGCCCCTGTTCGGCGGCCAGTCGCGCAGTGATAAGAGAGCCGGACCGGAAATTCGCTTCGACCACCACACACCCGTCCGAAAGTCCGGACACAATGCGGTTGCGTTTCGGGAAATGCTGGGCAATCGGCTGCATCCCGAGTGCGCATTCCGACACAACCGCCCCGCGTTCGCAAATCTGTTTATAAAGAGTCTCGTTTTCTTTGGGATAGACGACATCGACCCCGCCCGCGACTACGGCCACCGTGCCGCTCTCGATAGCTCCCTCATGCGCCGCCGTATCGATCCCGCGCGCAAGACCGGATGTCACGACAAATCCGCCACCGCCTAATTCATGCGCCATCCTGTGCGCGAGCTTGCGCCCGTTGAGCGATGCATTGCGGCTTCCCACAATCGCCACCGATTGTTTTTGAAGGAGAGCGATATTACCGATGACACTCAACACCGGCGGCGCATCTTCAATAGCGGAGAGGGAGAGCGGATAATCTGCATCCCCCGCAAAAATCATCCGCCCGTTTATTTTATCCAATGCTTCAATCTCGCGTTCGGCATCATCTCGAGAACAGATCGTAATTTTTTTATTCTTTACAATATGGGGCAGGGCGTCGAGAGAACGCGTCGCGGTTTCGTATTTGGAGAGTAAACGATGAAACGTAATCGGCCCGACGCCTTCGGTCCGCGCCAGTCTCAACCAATCAAGTCTCTCCCCCGCAATGCTCATGCCGTCTCTTTCTTTTTAAAAGAAATCTTTGGCTCTTCTCCTTTTAACAGGCGGCGGAGATTGGCATGATGCCGGACCCAGCCCAGCAGGGAAATGGTTCCCACCAGATACACTTGATGCGGATCGCCAAAAACCATGACAAATACAGGAGCCAACGCCAACGCCATCAACGCCGACAAAGATGAAATGCGGCTGATAACGGCGGTCAACAACCACGCGGCACAACAAGCGAGGCCCACAGGCCACGACAACGCGATGAATGTGCCGAGAGTTGTGGCCACACCTTTTCCGCCTTTGAATTTCAACCACACCGGAAAGTTGTGGCCGACAACAGCACCGAGTGCCGCTCCAAACATCGCGTGTTTGTCAAACAGCGCGGCAGCAATCAAAACGGCGATTAATCCCTTGCTGCTGTCGAGCAAAACGGTCAGCGCTGCCAGAGGTTTGCTCCCCGTGCGCAAGACATTGGTGGCGCCGATATTGCCCGACCCAATCTTGCGGATATCGCCGTACCCCGCGAGGTAACACAACACCAGACCAAACGGAATGGACCCGAACACATACCCGCCGATCATTCCGATCAGGCCGGTTATTTGAATATGGTTGATAATCGCGTCAATCATGCCAGCAACAAATCCAATACAGCCATACGCACCGGAACGCCGTTGGCCCCTTGTTTGAAAATCATACTGCGGGTGGGATCGTCAGCCACTTCGTCCGCAATTTCAACGCCGCGGTTCATCGGACCCGGATGCATCACAATCGCGTCAGGTTTGGCGAATGCAAGTTTCTCAAGCGTCAATCCGTATTCGTGGAAATAGGCCGTCTCGTTCGGAATGGCCGACAAATCCATGCGCTCTTTTTGAATGCGCAGCATCATCACCACGTCGCACCCTTTTAACCCGTCTTCGAGTTTTTCAAAAACGCTCACACCGTCCCTGACCTGTTGCGGCAATAAATCCTTGGGACCGATCAGATGGATTTTGGCACCCATCTTGGTGAGCAGAGCAACATTCGAACCTGCCACGCGGCTATGGGACAAATCGCCGACAATCGCCACTGCCAATCCTTCGATCCGGCCTTTGATTTCACGAATGGTAAACGCATCAAGCAAAGCCTGCGTCGGATGCTCGCGCGACGCGTCCCCGGCATTGATGACCGGACACTCGACCAACTGTGCAACGAAATGGGGCGCGTTATATTCATGGTGACGCATCACAATGGCGTCGGGCTGATAACCGCCGAGATAACGGACCGTATCGGAAAAACTCTCTCCTTTTTTGGCGGAGCTGATATTTTCATCCCAGTTGATTAACGATCCGCCAAGACGTAGAACCGCCATCTCGAACGAATTACGCGTGCGGGTTGAATTTTCGGCAAACAGGGTCAGGATCACTTTACCCGTGAGGCTTTGCGGGACGGTTTTTGTAGCAAGGGCCTGTTTGAAAAACGCGGCACGATCAAGAATTGTCGTAATATCCGCAGGTGTCAGCGGGTCAATGTCGATCAGATGCGAAACAGAAATTTTTGGGGTCATAAAAAACGCTTATGACTCACTTATATATGTATTGTCCAGAGTTTCTCGAAAACGAGTAACAATTTGTTAACGATTTACGGATAAGGTAATCGGATGAATGGGAACCACATAAGAGTGCGTGAGTGGTTCCCATTTTTTATTTCTATTCCATAAAATACTCAAGATATTGCCATAAACAGGCAATGAGAATTCCGAAACAAAAGCCGGGACCTGCGGGAATCATAAGGCGGTGCAGGTTCGGGCGGGTTTTGTCGCGGATGGCACGGACCACGGCAACGATCACGCCGTGGATCAAACCGGCGAACGCGCCGACTGTCATGGCCATAATGACGCCTTCCATACCGAGCCACAGACCGCCCGCCGCCAAAAGCTTGACATCCCCAAGCCCCAGAGTTTCCTGTTTGTAATGCCGATTGCCGAAAAACCGCACGATATAAAGGATGCCGGACCCAATCAATGCGCCATAAATCAATTCGGCAGGCGTGAAGAAAATAAATCCGGTGCTCAGATGAAACGCGATCCCCAAAGCTGCGAGAGTGGCATTGAGCCAGTCGGGAAGAATCCACGTCCTGAAATCGATCACGGAGAGCGTGATAAGCGTGACAATCCCTGCAATTGCAAGGAGGAGAGGTAAAAAAGAAAATATAATATCCATAATTAAGAGATCCTGCTTCGGAAATGATACAATGCTTTGGGATAGAAGTTAAGTGCATGATTGCAATGACGGAATCTTTGAATTACCCTGTTCGTGCATACGGGTTGCCGTCACGGTGATTCGCGATGTTTTCTTGTTTTTTGTCCGTTTTTTATAAAGATCCTGTCTCTGTATGTCTCAAGATAAAAAAATTCTGGTTGTTGAAGATAATGACTTCGTAAGGATGCAGATTGTCCGCTATCTGGAAGAGCATGGGTACGGAATTCTCGAGGCAACCGACGGGATCAAGGCACAGGAGCTTCTGACGCCGCAAATTTCTTTGATAATTCTGGATATCCGCATGATGCCGATGGACGGATTTGAATTTACCAAGGCTATTCGCGGTCGTTATCGTACGCTGCCGATCATCATGGTAACGGGAGATCAGAATCCCGATTTGTTGAACGAAGCCAGCAAGTGGAACGTCAGTGCGGTTTTGATGAAGCCGGTTCAAAAGGATCGATTGGTAAAAATGGTTGAGCGCGCCTTGCTGCAAGCTGAAAAGGCTGACAGGTAAGGCGATTGAAAACGAAGGGTTAGAAGATTGGAAACGAAAATGGCTGAAATAAAAAGACGGAAATCTTTGTACTTTCGCGGTTTGACGTGTTGCGCCGTATCCGCGTTGCTATTGACCGGATGTGCCGATGCAATTGCACCGAAAGCGCGCAATGTGAATATTCCGGCCCCTCAGTTGGCCGAGCAGCGCACGAAAGCGGTTAACGAAAAGTCCGACCCTGTCATCTACCTGCCGCTTGGCAAGGATGTTCTTGTTCCCCAGACGGACGAGGGCGATCCACTCCCCAGCACAATTGTCGGGCCGTTTGAGCTGCGCGGCGAAACATTGGCCGGTGCTTTGCAACTGGTAATGGATGGGACCAATATTCCTGTGGCGTTTGAAACGGAGTCGAGTCTGACGAAGACCATTACGGTCACCAGCCTCAAAGGGCCGTTGGATTCTGTGGTGCGTGAAGTTTGTTCGTTGGGGGATATGTACTGCTCGTATCAAAATGGAATGCTGGTGGTAAAGGATACTCAGGTTTTCACCGTGTCCATTCCGCCGATTGTCTCTAGTGATAATGTAACTGCTTTGCTCACGAATATTTCCGGCGCAGTTGGCAGCATCACCGGAACGGCGCCGATCACCGACGCCAGCACCCGCACAATCGTTTATCGTGCCAGCCAGAGAACGGCTGAACTGGCTCGCCGCTACTTCCAGAGGTTGCGCTCCAGCACGGCGCTGGTGGTGTTTGAAACCTACGTCTGGGAAGTCTCGCTCGACTCCGGCAACACAACGGGGATCAAATGGTCCTCCTTCGACCAGATTGGCCGTTTCAAATTCGGGATAAATGTCAGTGGTGCGGCGGATACCAATATTGGGTCACCAATCAGCATCGGCTTGCCGACAACCGGAAGTGTGGATTTTGATGTCGGTGATGTTTTCGATTTCGTGTCGTCCTATGGCGCGGTGAAAACGGTTTCTCAACCGCAAATCACGGTTCTGTCTGGTTCGACGGCAAAACTGCGTGTGGCGGACAAGCAGAACTATGTGGCCTCCTTGTCGCGGACGACGACCGATGGAGGAACGACGACCGTATCCACCACGACCGACTCTGTGGATAGCGGTTTTACGCTGGAAATCGGATCGAACTGGGACAACTCGACTGTTTACGGCAATATCAATATTCTTCTTCAGGAGGTGCGCAACATTGATACGTTTGACGACAACCCTGATGCGGTTGTCCAGTTGCCGCAAACGACAGAGCGGGAACTTCAAACGCAGGTCCGCATCCGGCCGGGTGATTTGTTGTTGATCGCCGGTCTGGTTCGCGAAAAAGACGCTCTGACCAAAGAAGGAATTGGGTTGGCTGAACCTGATCTGCCTTTCTCGCGCTCGGCCAAGGCATCGAACACCGAATTGGTCTTCCTCTTGCGTCCGCGCGTCGTGGTCTTTACGCCGGAAGGTGAAATAACCCCGAGAAAATCTCCGGTCTTCGCCTCGACGGCACCCGTTCCCACCCCGACGCCTGAACCTGTAGCTGTGAACCTGCCGGAACCGGCGCCTGTGCCCGCACCTGTTGTGGCAGAAACGGTAAAAGCTGAACCTGTTCCGCTGCCGGACAATCCGGTTTCAACGCCGGTTCCCGTGACGGTGCAGACCGAGGCTCCACAGCCTCAATCTCAACCATTTGATCAGGTACTGTCCGAAGTGGCGCAGCCGGCATCCCAGCCACCCGTCATGGAGGTAAAAGAGGTCGCTCCGGTTATGGAGGCGCCTCAAATGGAGGTCCGGATAAATGAAGATGTGGTTGTCAAGGATCAGCCCCCCGCGGTCGAAATCAATATGCCTGATACGGTGCAGGCAAAAAAATCGGAATCATCTGATCCGTCAGTAATTGTGAATTATGATGTGTTGGGACGTGAGTAGGGATATCAGGGGAATGAGAATGAAAAAAACAAATATATCAAGACCCGTATGGTTATTGGCAGGGGCATTGGCCATGATCCTGTCTCCGATGGCAATGTCGGCCGCACATGCGGATGCACTGGGAGACCCTCAGGCTCGTGGTGTTGGTACGACGTCCGGTGACGGCTTATCGGCAGTCGAAGAGGAGGTCAAGGCCGGAGAAATCACGGTTGGTTCTGCGGCTCAAGTTGTGGTGAAATTCAAGAACGCATCGTCAAAAGATGTTCAGGTTGGGCAAATCAATTTGTACCCGTCCTCAACAGTCAGTGCGGATGTGGCGCTGAATGAGTGCGGCGGAAAAGAAGCGCTGCCTGCCGGCGCGGAATGCGCGATCGTCGTCTCGGTCAAGGGATTGAAAGTCGGGAACTGGCGTGTGGAAATGCTCTTGCGTCACAGTGGCCGTGCGCGGATTGTAACGGCGGCCCTGACCGGCGCGGTTGCTGAAGGGAAAAGCGAAACCGACACATTGCTCAGTGACGTAGAAACGATTCCGGCGGAACTGGATTTCGGAACACTTGATTCTAGCCGTCCTCTGGTGAAATCGGTTATTCTGCGCAACGTAACATCCAATCCGGTAACCATCCAAAAAGTCTCCATCGAGGCATCGGCGCAGGCTGGATATTCACTCTCCAGTGATTGCGGCAAACTGGATGTTGGTCAGGCCTGTATTTCGACGATCACTTGGTCTCCTGTTTCAAAAGGACAGTCGGACGGCGTGCTGATTATCGAGCATGACGGCTCGACCCGCGTGGCGAGTGTTAATTTGAAAGGCTCGTATGAACCGGAAACGGTGGAGAAGGCAACGATCTTCCCCGAGGCTGTTCCTGGTGAAGGTCTGTTGGTCTCCTCTCAGGAAGAGCTTGATTTTGGCAGCATCACCAACGAAGCGTCGATGACGATGTCGTTGGTGAATGTCGGTGAGGCGCCATTGCAGATCAGCAATATCACTCTGGCCAGCTCCGATAAGGGTCTGACGGTCGCCGAAACGGGATGTCAGGATGGAACGGTTCTGAATCCAGTCGAAGCCTGTCCGTTGACGGTCAACTGGTCCCCTGTCAGAAGTGGCGAGATCATTGAGGATATCCGTATCAAGCATGATGGCGCGCGCGGCGTTCTGGTTATTCCAGTGCGCGGTGATGCGGAATCGGCAATCAACAAGGATACGAAAGCAGTCGTCGTAACTCCAGAAGGCGAAGCCAAACCGGAAATCAAAACGATTGATAAGCGTCAGGCTCTCGAAGGATTTGTGATCACATCGCACTCGCCGAAAAAGGCAATCATCAATGGTCCGGGCGGCAGTCGCGTGGTATCGGACAAACAAGATGTCGTTTTGGGCGGTATTGAATGGAAGGTCTCGATTGTCGATAACGGAATTGAATTCCTGAGCGGCAATGACCGTGTCCGTTTGCTGTTCGACAGATCGTTGTCGTCCGTCAGCAGGACATCCTCGATGAGCTCTTCTTCGTCATCATCCTCGTCGACAGCGACATCAACGGATGCGGCGGCATCTACAGCAACGGCAACCCAATAACATCAGGATAAGTTAGGACCATGTCAGAAGAGGGAACATTCGAACGTAACGATCCTGCACTTCCGGAAGGCGGAGAGATTCGCAATGGAGCGGACCGTCGTCAGGAAAAGGCGGGCAGCATGCCCCCTGACGGGGTTGAGCGCCGCCAGTGGGCCGACCGCCGCAAGAGCAGATCGAGCGAAGGTCGTGAACGTTACCTTGATATGGTCCAGCGCGAACGCGTTGTATTGATGGATCTGGGGTTAACTCGTTCGATCGAACAATTGATGGATATGGCCGGTACGCCGGTGACCGCGGATGAAGAGGCGGAAAACGTCGGTATCCGCGATCACGCCAACGGTGACCAGTTGCGGTCGATTCTCCCCGTTCAAAGCTGGCTGCCGCTCAACATTCACCTGATCGGCTTGCATGAAGGTGTTTTGCGGATTGCGCCGCTCAACGAACTGAACACGCGCCAGACTGATGCGCTGATCTCGACCGCCAACCGTTCGGGCCTGATGGTCGAACGGATTGAAACCGAAGTCTGGGACCGTGCCGAATTGCTGCAAACTATGCGCGCAGTGCACGATCTCTCTGCTGACCGTTGCGAAAAAACATTGGCGTCATGGCTGATGGACACTGACAACGGCCTGCTGCTGAACCAGTTCATGCGCGATATGCTGGCAGAATCGCTCCAGATGCGCGTGTCCGATATTCACATCCTGCAAGACAACAACCCGTCGACTCCAAACTGGATCAGATACAGGATCGACGGTGATTTGGTGCCGGTTCACCTGCTGCCGCCTGATGCTATGGCGCGTTTGACAACGCTCATCAAACGCGACGCGGGGATGAACTTCGGGGATCGTATCACACCGAAAGACGGCCGTTTCAGCTTTACATGGCAAGGTCGTGTAATTGACGTCCGTGTGGCCGCGGGACCGCAGGCACAAGACGGCGAAAAACTGACTCTGCGTCTTCTTGACCGTGCGTCGCTCAAAGGCTTCGACGAACTCTTCAAGCGTCACGAAGATGTGGGAAATTATCTGGCCCAGTCGCTCTCTCCTGAAATCAAGGGGGGCGGTGGTCTAGTGATGCTCTCCGGTCCGACGGGTTCGGGTAAAACGACAACGCTTTATGCGTGTATCCAGTATATCGACCGTCGCCGCAAACACGTCCTGACCATCGAAGACCCGATTGAATATGAATTGCGCTATGCAACGCAATGGCAGGTCCGTCCCGGCATGAAGGGTGGAGAATTTGCCGACCTGATCCGCGCCGCAATGCGTCACGACCCTGACTACATCATCATCGGGGAGTTGCGGGATTCGGACACGGTGGAAACGGCTTTGAAAGCGGCTGAATCCGGTCACACCGTGATCTCGACCGTTCACGCCGATACGGCGCTGCAAACTTTTGAGCGTCTGAAGTCGTTGATGCCGGTGGAACGCGAACGTGCTTCGACCTTTACCTTGGCACAACAGGTCCGTGCCATTATCAACCAGCGTCTGGTGAAAACATTGTGCCAGGGCTGCGCCCACCAAGGTCGCGCCGGAGATGCGTTGAGTGAAGGTGAGTTGGCTCAGTTGGGATTGGAATCGACGGTCATTGTCCGCCGGAGAAACACCAGCGGCTGCGACCTGTGTAACCGGACGGGGATTTCTGGACGGACGTTGTTGCTCGACGCGTTGTTGATCACGCTCGGCCCATCTGAAAGAGATAAGGTTTACAAGGCGTTAATGCAGAATGTGAATGATATTGTTCGGGAAGAGGGCGTGATCGTCCATACCCGCCGCAACGGTCTGATTGATCTGGTGATTGGCGGATATGTCGATCCAAAATCTGCTCTCAACTATCTGGAATCGTAAAGAAAATAAGTTATGCAGCAATGGGTTGTCCAGATCGCCTACGAAACGCGTAAGGGTCCGAAGACATCGGTCGAAACGATGTACTTGCCGACCGAAAACGACGTCCGCGATGCTGTCCGTAAAAAGGGCGGTCACGTCCTTTCGATCCGCGCCCACAGCCGGACCCCGCTTGAAAGATTGCTGGCCAGATCAAGCTGGTGGCAGGTTCAGTTGCTGCGCGGGATTATGTTCCGTTCAACCTCTACCTCTCCCGGCGTGGCCTTGTGGAAGATCATCGAAGCCGAAACCAATCCGACGCGGCAAAACATTCTGGCGCCTGCGCGCGAAGCGTTGGCTCGTGGTCTGGGATTGATGGATGCCTTGAAAGCGCTCCAGATTTTCGACCGCTCGACGCTGGCGATCATCGCCGCAAGTGAGCGTGCGGGAAAATTGTCCGAAGGGATTCCCTATGCCATCAACGCCATCGCCCAGAAGCGCAAAAACAAAGGCGCAATTATGGGGACGATGGGTTGGCTGGCCTTTGACGTGATCACCATCGTGCAATCTTTGTTCTGGGGAAAAGGGACCGTATTGCAATGGTTCAAGGACAACGCTCCGAAAGAGGGCGAGGCTCTCGAAAAATATACGCGGGTGACCCATAATCTCGAGCTGACATGGGATATCCTGATCTGGATTGCGTTCGGAATAGCCGGATTTATGGCATGGTGTGTTTTTTCGTTCTTTATCAACCGCGGCAAGCGAGATTGGCCGACCCAGCGGATTGTGCGAAAAATCCCGCTGATTGGCGGCTATATGCGTGACCTCAGCTTTGCCGACTCCATGGCAGCGGCGTCCAGAATGCTGCGTTCCAACGTGCCAATCAGTGATGCGTTGCGGCAATCGGGCGAAGCGGCCAACTCGCCGGAAGTGGCAGCCTATTGGGATGACGCGAACGAACAGCTCTCAAGAGGTGTAGGGCTTGGAACGGCGCTTGACCGCGAACCTTTGTCGCGGTCGGAACGTTTGGAACTCGCCACCTTGTCGGACCTGTCTCAGGTTGCTACAATCATGGAATCGATTGCCGAGCTGCGTCAGCAGGCGTCGAGGACGAAACATAAACTGATTGTCTGGATGGCTTTCCTGTTGACGGGTGTCTATCTGGCGATTGGTTTCGGAAGCGCGATCTATGCCCTTACTGTCATGAACATGAGTATGGACAGCATGATGGAAGGGTTTATGGGAGGAAATATGTAATGGCATTTGGTTTGGGAAGAAAAAACAAAACGGAGTCTCAGCCTGCGGTTGACCAGACCGGAGCCGATGCCGATGCACCGAAAGTCCAATCGAAACCGCAACCGGGCATGGCAACCAAGGCGGCAGGAGAGCTGAAGTATTTTCTCTCTGATCTGACGCCGTTCCTGCCGTCCGAACTGGTGGGCGGGATGTTACCTTACGTTCCCGGAACCGAAGACGAAGCGGTCTGGAATGCGGCGTCTCAGGCTTGCGCAACGGAAAAGGTTCACTACCTCTACTCAATCGAAGGCGACCGCGTCTGGTATCTAGCGTGTCCGTCGTCGGTTATGGCTTCGAATCCCGACAGCTGGTGTCCTCTGGCCGCGGCTTTGCCGGGCAACAGTGAATTCTGGGACAAGGAAACCGTTTATATCTATGAGAAGGACGGTGTGGCCACAGCCCTGAGATGGGATCAGGAAACAGGCCGGATGCAGATTTTCTTGGGCGCTGCGCGAAGTATCCTGCCCCGTATTCAAAGCATGGACGCCAACTTTATCACGATCAACGACAAGGTCGCGGACATTGTTCCGTGGAGAAATCGCCAGCTCAGAACCGAACAACTGGCGCGCGGTACGGCACGAATCCTGATGTTGGCCGGTATTGCCGTTTCGGTGGTTTTGATGGCAGTGATTGCTATCGAATATATCATGATCAACTTTCTCGACCGCAATCTGGAGAAAGTCAAACAGGACACGGAAACAGCGAGCATGCAGCTCCTGACCAAGGCCGCGGATCTGTCCCGAAACGATGTGCTGCGTCACACGGTCCGTATCCAGCAATTGCTTGACGATTTGACCAAGGTGGACGGGACGCTGGTCCGTTACGAAGTCGGCAAAGACGGCTCCGCGGAATGGGAAGTTTTGGTTCCTCCTGCTTATTCGACCGGTGTGATGAGCATCCGCGGTCAGGCCCAGCCGGGAATTGAAAAAGACGGACGTGTCCGTGTCAAGGGTAAGAACTAGATCTCGAGATCATGTTTTCCATTGCTTTATCGTTAGTGGCGCTTGCGGCCGTACTGGTTCTGATCCCGGCCGCGCGTTTGGTTGCGCTGAAATACGGCGTGGTCGATGCGCCGGGCGGGCGCAAACAACATGACGAACCTGTCCCCCCGATTGGCGGCATCGTTATTTTCTCCGTTCTCGTGCTGGCTATGATCGGGCTGCAGACGGTCTCAAATATCTCTTTCCCGCCCGCGCTCTTTCTCTCGTTGGGAATTATTGTGGTGACGGGGCTGGTGGATGACATCCACACACTAGATGCCCGCTTCAAATTTCTGGTTCACTTTCTGGTGGCGGGAATATTGGTGCTCTGGGGCGGAGCGAAACTCGAAACACTCGGCAATCTGCTGGGGTTCGGCAATATCGGGCTAGGGTGGATGTCTGTGCCATTCTCGGTCGCATGTGTGGTTTATATCATCAACGCCGTTAACATGATGGACGGGCTGGATGGTCTGGCGGGCGGCAATACATTGATTGTATTCGGCTGGTTTGCTCTCGCGGCACTGGCGGGCGGCAATATGGCGGCTCTGGGCGAAATCATGATTTTTATGGCTGCTTTGGTGGGGTTTTTGTTTTACAACGCCCGCAGCCCGTGGCGCAAACATGCCAAAGTCTTTTTAGGTGATGCGGGCAGTATGGGAATCGGTGTGATGATCGCATGGTACGCCATCACCTTGTCCCAAGTCCCTCATCCGGTTTTGGCGCCGGTCTCGGTGGCATGGATCATCGCTTTGCCGATCATTGACGCATTTGGGTTGCTGGTTGCGCGGTTGAAAGATAAAAAGCCGCCTTTCGCCCCCGATCGTCGCCATTTTCACCATCATTTCATCAATGCCGGATTTGGTGTTGGCGCATCGGTTTATCTGATTCTTCTCTGGTCGGTTTTATTGGGTGTGATTGGATTTGTGGGCAACAAATACGGAATCCCTACGCCTGTTCTCGGTTGGGCATGGGTGATCTTGTGGCTGGCCCACACGCTGCTCACTGTCAGACACGAGAAGTTTATCAGGCTGCTTGCGAAGGTGCGGCGGAAACCTGCTCTTTGAATTCCGCATCTATCGTCTCGCGCAAAGCATCATAAAGCTGGCTGGGCGGCACAAAACCACTCTCCCTGACACGGTCGGCCTTGAACATTGTTGATGCACAGAATTTCTCGACCCGCACGCGACTGATCGGCAGGTTTTTACCGGTAACGCGAGCCAGAACGTCACACGCCATCCCTGCGCCAAGCCCCAGAACCAGCGGCAATCTGAGAGAAGAGGCAGAGGTTTTTCCGGTCCGTTCGCGGATCAAATTCACCAGCTCCGCCGTTGTCAGGTCGGGCTTGTCGGCATAATTGAACACATGATACCCGGTCCCCATCGACAGGGCGTGAACAATAAAAGCGGAGACATTCCCGACATAGGCCATCGACTTTTTATTTTGGCCGTCGCCCACCATAATGAAACGCCCCTTGACGATCTGGTCCATCAACACATGAACATTGCCGCGGTTGGTGGGGCCGAACACGACGGCAGGACGGATAATGACCAGCGACCGCGTGGACGGAGATTTTTCAAACCATGCGCGATAAACATCCTCAGCTTGCGATTTGGTCTTGCCGTAGTCATTGATCGGCTGATGCGGAGAGTTTTCGTCTGGTTCGCCGTGCTGATGCCCGTAAACTGCGACCGAACTGGTAAAGATAATGCGGTTGATGCCGAGCTTCTCGGCCGCTTCGCACGCTATCCGCGCGCCGGTCACGTTGGTGTCGTAATAAAGGGAAATGGGCCGCACATTGTCGCGGTGCGCCGCGGCGAGATTGATAATCGTGTCGCATTCAGTCATGGCGACAATCGTTTGTTCCAGATCGCGCACATCCGCATCGACGCGCAAATCGGGATAGGCTTCACTGGGGGCGATATCGCCGATGGTCACGTCATGCCCTTGGCGCAACAGGTCCGAAGTCAGCCTTGTGCCGATAAATCCGCTGCCGCCGATCAGGGCGATTTTGTGGGGTGAAGCCATTCTCAAATCCTCTGTATATCCTATTCTTATAAAATGTTGGGAGCCCCTGCACAAATGAAAAAGGCGCACAGCGCCTGTGGATAAGATGGAGAGCAGGGGGAGGCTGAATTGACGCCGCCTGATTCGCCCGCCACGCTGTCCCCATGCCAAAGAGTTCTCTTATTCTGACCGCTGTTTCCATGATTGCCCTGACCGCTTGCCAAGCCGCACCGCAGTCTGGCGAGCAGTCCATGCCGAAAAATCCGGTTCCACTTGTGGAACAGGCTCCGGTGGATGGCGACCGCCTGTCGCAACTGGAATCAAGGGTCGAAAGCCTCGAAACGCAAGTGACGCAAGCCCAGCCGACTTTAAAAAAAGTCGAAGCGATGGAAACCCATTTCAAGGCGCTCTCTCTGGAACTCGACCGCATCTCCGAAACATATAAAGATCAACCTGTCGTTGCCGTTGCCGCTCCGGTTGCCGCGCCAGCTTCCAAAGCGGAAATAAAACCGGAAGCACAAAAAACTGAAATGCCAAAGGCCAAGCCGACGGCAACGGCAAAAAAAGAAACCGCCAAGCCGCAACCTAAAAAAACCGAGAGCAGCGTTGCTGCTGTAACCAGTGTACGGATTGGCGAACAAAAAGGCGAGATCACGCGCATCGTTCTGGATACGACGAAGGCCGCCGAATTGCATTACGATCTGGATAACGGCGAAGGCTTGCTGGTGGTGGATTTGCCCGGCAACAAATGGGATGCCGTCAAACAGATGACGCTCAAAAATTCGCCGATGGTGAAATCCTTCACGGGAACCAGCGATGAAAACGGCGCACACCTGATTTTGCAATTGAAACAAACGGCCAAGGTCGCAACCACCGCGCGCCTGAACCCGTCGGGCGCATATGGCCACCGCGTCTATCTCGATTTGGTTCCGTCGAAATAAATTCCTGAAATTTGAATTGAAAAAAAGCGGCTATTGAGCCGCTTTTATTTCCTGTGCTTCGAGCGCCGCAGCTTCCGAAGAATAAGACGCCGCAGGCTCTGCTGCCTGAACCGCCACGGGTTCGTTTACAGTGGCAACCGGACCGGCTGCAGGCTGTGCCGCTGCCGCTGTTGTATCGGAAACGACGGGTTCTTGTGGAACCGGTTCGGGAACAGGGGCTGGCGTAACCGCATCCCATCCGCCACCCAAGGCTTTGACCAGATCGACCGACGCCGTAAGCTTGGCCTCAAGAGACTGGGCATAAGCGTCCTGTGACGTGAGCAGGGCAGCTTGCGTATCAAGCAACGTTTGGAAATCAATGGTCCCGACATCATATCGTTTGCGCGAAATATCATAGGCGCGTCCGGCGGATTCCATCGCGGTTTTAAGGGCGACTTCGCGGCTTTCTGCAGCACGAGTCGCTGCCATCGCATCTTCAACTTCGCGGAAAGCCGTCAGCACAGTTTTTCGATAGGTCTCAACCAGTTCGCGTTGTTGTGACGTGGCATTGGCAAGACCTCCTTCAAGCGCGCCGCCGGTAAAGATCGGCGCGGTGAGGGATGATGCAAGGGCAAAAATCGTCGTGGCCGGATCGCCGAACGATGTCGCGGCAACACTGGCCGTTCCCCCCAGATTGATGGACGGGAAGAATGCGGCACGCGCTACACCGATATTGGCATTGGCGGCGACCAGCGATTGTTCGACGGCATGGATGTCGGGACGGCGTTCCAGCAGAACAGAAGGTTGTTCCGGCGCAATGACAGGAGCTGCAAATTCCGAGATTGTTTTGGGCGTTGCCAGATCAAAGGTTTGCGGCGCACGGCCCAGCAAAACAGCCAGAGCATTTTGATAAGTGGCTTCCTGTTGTCTGATGGAAGCCAAGGCAGCCTCGCTCGAAGACACAGCCACGCGCTGTTGCGCCAGTTCGAGATCGGAATCAAGTCCCGTATCGACACGCACCTGAATGATGCGCAAAATCTCGCGCGAATTTTTCAAATTGTCTTCGGCAATCCGTACGCGTTCGCGTGATGTAATCACGCCGAAATAAGCATGGGCGATCTCACTCATAATGACGAGCTTCAAGGACTTCTGTTCATACTGCTGACCGGACAGCGCGGCGCGCGCGGCTTCGACATTCGCACTGTTCGAGCCGAACAGATCAAGGTCATAAGAAATTGCCAGCCCGCCTGTCAGCGACGTATCTGTTGTGGTGGAGCCGACGGCAGGGTTGGTCCGCGCGCGTTCCGCTCCGAGCGACGCAGCCGCCGATGGCAAAAGCGGAGCACCCGCAATGCGCAATGCCGACCGTGCCTGATTGACGCGCTCGAACCCTGCACGCAAATCAAGGTTTTGAGTCAACGCTTCATCCATCAGGGCATTGAGCGTATCATCCTGATACAGTGTCCACCATTTGGCGGGGATTTGTGTGGTCTCGCCGGACACGGCTTCGCTTTTCCAGCGTTCAGGCACAGGAACATCCGGCCGCGAGAAATCGGGGATAAAAGAACACGATGCCAGAAGGATGGAAACCAACGAGACGGAAACGATTTTTTTCATGCGGAAACTCCGGAAATGATGAACGGCTTTATTGTAGAGGGATGACCGAATAAATCAACAAACATCAAGCCACGACTCACTTATAACAACTTTTCTTGATAAAATCCCCCAACAGGCGGAATTCCGTGGCTCGCGGGTCGTTTTTGCGCCAAACAAGGGCAATCAGACGGTGCGGCTGCGGGTTTTCGAACCGCTGGATATAAAGCCCCTTGGGAACATTGTACGGATCAATGGCCATAGACGGGAGAAGGGTGGACCCATATCCATGTTGAACCATCTGGATTAGGGTTTGAAGGCTGGTCGCCCCCAGTGTTTTTCTTAATCCGGAAGGCTCTCCCAGAGCCGTCAGATGGCACGATTCAATCACATGATCGCGCAGGCAATGCCCGTCTTCGAGCAACAGGATGGTTTCCTTTTTCAAATCCCCGATTTTCAGAAAGGCGTTGCTCTTGGGCTTTTTGGTTCCGGCCAGAAAGAACGGTTCGGGCCACAGCGTTTCATGCGCGAAGTCCTCGACATCATAGGGTAGGGCCATCAACACCGCGTCCACCTTGCCTTTGCGGAGGTTGTCGAGTTGCCGCGCCGTAATATCCTCCCGCAATTGCAAATCGAGATCGGGATAATGGATGGCCTGCTGCGGTAAAATTTTCGGCAACAGATACGGCGCAATCGTCGGAATAATTCCGAGGATTAATCGCCCCGTCAACGGCGCACGGTGCGTCCCCGCAAGATGAACCAGATGCTCCATCTGTTCCAGAGCAGCCTTGGCCGGAGCGACCAATTCCTCACCCACGGGAGTGAGGGCCACACGCCGCGTCCCGCGGTCGAACAATTTCGCCCCCATAATATCTTCTAGTTCGGTTAACCCGTTGCTTAGCGCCGACTGCGTCACATGACATAACTCCGATGCGCGCGAGAATGACAATGTCTCGGCAACGGTCAAAAAATACTCAAGCTGGCGGGTAGATGGTAGTCTCATAAATCAATAAGTTTCCCGAATAAATACAGCATTTATTTATTCAAAAAACTTATAAATAGCAACAAAAATATCTATTGGATTTTTGGAAGCGTTGGGGGGTATGGTGAACCCGTTCAAAGAAACCAACCAAAAAACCGAAGGAGAATATGATGCTCGGTGTAGGCGATCAAATGCCCGAATTCGAAGTAGTGGGCGTAAAACCAAAATTCATGAAACACGAAGAAAACGGTGAATCCGCTTTTGAAACCATCACAGAAGAAAGCTTCCCCGGCAAATGGAAAGTAATCTATTTCTACCCGAAAGATTTCACCTTCGTTTGCCCGACCGAAATTGCCGAGTTTGCCAAACTCGAACAAGATTTCGCCGACCGTGACGCCGTCGTCATGGGCGGAAGCTGCGACAACGAATTCTGCAAGCTCGCATGGCGCCGCGACCACAAAGACCTGAACAACTTGAACCAGTGGCAGTTTGCCGACACCAACGGCTCGTTGATCGACGGTCTGGGTATCCGCGAAGATTCAGGCGTGGCGTACCGCGCGACCTATATCGTTGACCCGCACGGCGTCATTCAACATGTGTCGGTCAACGCTTTGGCAGTCGGCCGTAACCCGAAAGAAACGCTGCGCATTCTCGATGCCCTGCAAACCGATGAACTCTGCCCATGCAACCGTCCGGTTGGCGGTGAGCACATCGACCTCAGCAAGGCAGCCTAACAATGATGCAATCATTGGAAGACCTGCGCAACGCGCTGCCGGAATATGCGAAAGATATCAAACTGAATCTTTCCAATCTGGCCGCCGAGGAAACATTGAACCCCAACCAGTTGTGGGGAACATACCTCGCTTGCGCAATGGCGACGAAGCAACGCGACGTGATCGAGGCGATCAGCAATGAAGCCGCAAATCACATCGGCGAAGATGTGAGGGGTGCAGCCTGTGGTGCCGCCACCATCATGGCGATGAACAACGTGTACTATCGCGGCGTTCATTTGATGAGCAACAAGGAATATCAATCTCTCCCTGCCAAACTGCGCATGACTTTCATCGCAGGCCACGGCACGGACAAGGTAGATTTCGAATTGTGGTGCTTTGCGGTCTCGGCCATTAACGGCTGCGGAATGTGCATGGACGCCCACGAAGCGCAACTGAAAAAGGAAGGGATGACCCCCGAACAGATTCAGGCCGCACTCCGTATCGCTGCAACGGTCAACGCCGCCGCCGCAACAATGGAATCCGCGAAATGCGCGTGTGATACCTCGGTTGCCGCCGCCGCGTAAGCCAAAAGAATAAAGTTACTGCGTACCTAAAAGCCCCTGATCCATCAGGGGCTTTTTGTTGGAATGCTTCAAGCTCAAATAAAAATTGACAAATTGTTATGTCTAAACATATAAACATTTTTCTCACGAAAATACAAATAGGCCTAAAAAATGAGTACCATCCTGATAGTTGAAGACGACCCCATTCATCGCGGAAATGCGGAAGCATTTAAAATGCTTTTTAATTTACATTCCCACTCTGTGATATTGGCTCACTCCCCAGAGGATGTCTTGAACGCCTGTCGTTGGAATGATGTCGATTGTGTAATGGTGGACCAGCATATCGTGGGGGGTGGTATGGGATTCTCTATGAGAATCTATAAAGGTGAGGATATTATCAAAAGCATAAGGGCTTCCGGTTTAACAAATGTTCCGGTTATTTTGATGACGGGTGATCGCGAATATGATCCGAGAGAAGCCCGAAAGGTTGGAGCCAATCACGTATGGTTCAAACCTATTGAAGACATGATCTCTAAAACAGAAGAAGTTATGCGTGAGGCCAGATTGCGCGCAGCATCTTCCAAACCCACGGCCCCCTGAGCAATCAGGGGATTAATTCACCGAAACTTTATGGCTGTGATTGTGACGCTCGAACGCATCGAGCATATTGACCGTGCCTTGCATCGGATTGTTCGACGGGTGAGTCCAGATATGCGGACCGGATTCGATAAAGGTCGCACCCGCCGCCACGAACGGCGCACAATTTTCCTGATCGAACGTGCCTTCAATCGCCACCGGTGCTTCGGTGGTGGTGGCCCACCAATGCAGAAGATCAAGGAGCGGCTCGCCATGCGGTGCGGTGTGAAAGCTCACGAAATCGAGATCAAGAGAAAGGGCCGATTGCGCCATCGCACGGGTCGAGGCTCTGAGGCCGATAATCTTGTCGTCATCAAGCGTTTTGCGCGCTTCGGAACAGGCCATAACTTTGGAACAAAGAACACCATCCGCATCGACCGCTCGCGCGACCTTCACATTGTCCATCACCAGAAAAATAAATCCGGCCTTGGCGCAGGTTTCACGGTACACGCGAGCAATCTGCTCCCACCGCGCCTGATCTTTATCGGCAGGGTGGTACAAAACAACATGACGGTTGATCGCATAGGTCGAAAAACGGTTCGCTGCATGAAGCGCCTGCGTCAGCTTGAAATTGAGGGCCTCGTGATCGTCCGTGTCCGGCAGGGTAATCAACAACCCGCAGGTCGGGGCCGAAGGCATGGCCTCTTCAATCAGCTCGTCCAATTCACGCTCCATATAGTCGAACAGATCGTTCATTATTTTAAAATCCTGAGCGATTCCATCATCACGACATTGGCGAAATTTTGGTCGAGCGGCTCGGGGCTGCTCATCAAATGATAGAAAATGGCCCCGTAAATCATATCGACCGCAAATACGGTATCGAGATCGGAACGGAACGATCCGTCTTTTTTCCCGCCATCGATAATGCTCGCCAGAATTTCTTCGTGTTGCAGCATGAATTTTTCAAAAAACAAAGCTTGGAGTTCAGGGTTGCCTTGCGCTTCGGCATAAATCTCGGCGAGGATTTTCCCACCGCGACCGCGACAGATGCGCGTAAAGCGTTCCAGTTGCTTAACGAGGGAATCTTTTGCATCCGACCCCAGCGCAGGAGCGGGGAGAACACCCATCGGTCCTGAAATCGCATCCAGAATCAGCGCGACCTTGTTTGGCCACCAGCGGTAAATGGTGGTCTTGCCGACCCCTGCCTTTTTGGCCACGGCTTCAATCGATACGTCACGCACCGACATATGCAGCAGCATCTTGTTGGTCGAATCAAGAATGGCGGAACGGGATTTCTCCGAACGGGGGCGACCACTGGATTTTTGATTGGCTTCAAAGAGGAAGGCATCTTCGTGTTCTGATTGAATCTCATTATCCTGAATTTGATCCTGAACAACGCGCGCAGCGGCTCCAGCCATCATGCTCTCCTCTCTTACCTTGAAAAATGTGCAATTTCTGAAGTCGGGGTTGTACCCCCGAAATGGGAAAAAACGCAAGGAAAACCACTTAAAAAATTTATTTTCTCATGGAATAAAAACTGGACGGTGCGGATTGGATCGGAATTCCGCCATTATTACGAATTTCCAGAATCTCTAGACCGCGATCCGCCAGTCCGTCAGGGCGGAATCTGAAAATTCCGTCGATACCGGAAAACCCGTTCGGGTTGGTCAGCGCCGCCCGCCCGTACCCCCGTCCGGTCTTGGATAACACCACGGCCAAAGCAGTGGCATCATAGGCCAGAGACGCCAGACGCGGCGCCGTTACGCCGTAGGTTTCGAAATATCGGCGCTCGAACCGCGTGCGCAAATCAGCCGAAGACGCCGCATACCACGCCCCTTGCAATTCGGGCAGCGCAAGCGTCGCTTTGTCATCCCACAATCCGGTCCCGAGGCGTTGGACGAGGGCAGGCGTAAGACCTTGTGCGGAAAGCGCCGCCGAAATCTGTGCGGCCCGCTGCCCGCCCGCTGCGATCAACACCGCATCGACCGGCAGACGTTTCAGATCGGCCAACTGGTCAGAAGACGGCATCCCCGCCGCGTCATAGCGGACCAGTCCGGCATTGGTGAGCTGGCGCTGTTGCATCCGCGTATAGAAAGTGGCGGCCACGGCATCGCCATAGGCATCGCGCGGCGCAATCAGGGCAATGCGGGTCTTTCCGCGCGACGCGGTATAATCAATAATCTGTTCGACCTGCGTTTGTGGTACAAACCCCATCAGGAACGTTGTCCCCACGGCCGCCGTCGTATCGGTGGAAAAGGATACAACTGCAACCCCGCGCTGGACCGCCAGCGGAGCCACAGCTTTCGTGTCATCCGAGAACAACGGCCCCAAAATCAATCCGGCCCCCTCGTTCAACGCTTCGTTGGCCGCGTTTGCCGCGCCGCTGCCTGTATCTTTTGGTGTCAGTTCAAACAAATCCGAAGCGCCCAGATCGAACATCGCAAGCTGCGCGGCATTGAGCATAGCCTCACCCGCATCTTTCCCGCGCCCGCTGAGCGGCAACAAGATCGCGACTTTGGACTTGGTTTCCATGCCCTGCGGAACGGCCGCCATCGGCGCATCCGGCGCAGGCGCATGGGTCGATGGCATCTGCTGCGTTGTGGGGGTAGGGGATGATGCTGGACGGCTGGCCGAGGATTTCCATCCGCCGAAATCTTGGTTGGCGGAGCAACCCGACAACAGCAAAGCACTCGTCAAAACAGCAAGACACAGAAAAAGCGGATTGCGCGGCATCAAAAGCTCCCGTACATCTAGAATTTATGGAACACCCAGACCCTACACAAAACGACAGCTTGGGAAAAGACCCTTTCGGGGATGTCATAAAACCCATCCCCCAGAAATTGCCCTCAGGCCTCTATCTGGTTGCAACCCCCATCGGCAACCTGCGCGACATCACGCTGCGCGCACTGGATGTTCTATCAAGTGTCGATCTGGTCGCGTGCGAAGATACGCGCATGACTGGAAAATTATTCTCGCTTCTGGGGATTAAACAAAAATTGATCCCGTATCACGACCACAATGCCGATACGCAACGCCCCCACCTTATTAAAAAAATCGATGAGGGAATGAGTGTGGCGCTGGTGAGCGATGCCGGCATGCCGTTGATCTCCGACCCCGGATACAAATTGGTGAGGGACTGCGCGGAAAAGAATTTGTACGTCACAAGTCTTCCCGGAGCGAACGCGCCGCTCATGGCGTTGCAGCTTTCAGGATTGCCGAGCGACCATTTCGCCTTTCTGGGATTCCTGCCGAACAAAACCAAAGCGCGTCAAGACGCATTACGCACATGGAAAGACACGCCCGCCACATTGGTGATTTTTGAATCGGCCACGCGCGTCGCAAGTTGTTGCAAAGATATCATCGCAACACTGGGCGATAGGCCGATGGCGCTCACGCGCGAGCTGACCAAGAAATTCGAAGAGGTGTGGCGCGGTCAGGTTTCGGATATCATTGCGCGTCTTGAAACCGAAGGCGCGCCCAAAGGCGAAATCGTTCTGGTGATCGGCGGCGCGGAAGAAGGGGCAGGCGAAGACATCGACCTCGACGCGCTTTTGATAAAAGCATTAAAGACATTGTCGGTGAAAGAAGCGGTGGCAGCGATTGTCGACCAGACAGGTCTTCCCAAAAAACAGGTTTATAACCGCGCTCTTGAGATAAAGGATGAACTGAAAGAGTGAAATCCTTCTCGACCAACTACGCCCGTGGCATGATCGCTGAAATTTACGCAGCGGCCTATCTGCTGCTCAAGGGGTATCGCATCAGGGCATGGAGATATAAAACCCCCGTCGGCGAAGTGGACCTGATTGCCGAGAAAAACAGAGCAACCGTCTTTGTCGAAGTCAAACTTCGCCCCACCGCAGAAGAGGGGCTGAATGCCATCACGCCCCAAATGAAATCGCGGATTTCTCGTGCCTCCACCCATTATTTGGCTTCGAAAGCGGGGAAAAACGCCTGCGGATGCCGTTTTGACGTCGTGGTGGTGTCGGGTTTTCGCCTCTCACATCTGGACAATGCGTGGGAATACCCCACATAATAGGGCAATTGATTCGTTTCTGCCGTTCGGCACTTCAAGGGACTGTTCTATGAAAAAATCACTTATTCTCGGCCTGATGGCCACTTCGATGATCCTCTCTGGCTGCGGCATGGGACTGGCGACGGGTGTCGGTGCCGCCGTGGGCGTTTCAGCCGCCAAGGAAGGCGGGCTGCGTGGCACGATCACGGATGAATCCATCCGCTTGAAAATCAGCGATTTGTGGTTCCGCAAAGACGTCAACATGTTCAGCAAGCTGAGCCTGACCGTCAAACAGGGCCGCGTTTTGATAACTGGCGTTGTTCAAAAACCCGAAGACCGTGTCGAGGCCGTGCGTCTCGCATGGCAACCCGAAGGTGTCAAACAGGTCATCAATGAAATCCGTGTCGGCGAAGGCGACACATTCGGAACCTACGCCGAAGATATGTGGATTTCCGGACAACTGCGCACCAAGCTCACCTTTGACAAATACGTTCAGTCAATCAACTACACGATTGATACGGTCCAAGGCTCTGTCTACTTGATGGGGATTGCGCAAAATCAGGCCGAACTCGACCGCGTGATCGACATTGCGAAAAAGATCAAAGGCGTCAAGGAAGTCATTTCCTATGTGAAGCTGGCGGGTGTGGAAGTGATAAAAGACGCGCCGCCGCTCTACCCGACGGAATCGCTGCCGCAAGACCAGATGGGACACAGCACGGGCGACACGGGAATGATCCCTCCACCATCCGACTCTTATCCAACCAACGATCCGGTTCCTCTGTCAGGTGGAATGGGTGACGACATGTCGACCTACGCGCCTCCCCCCGCATCGTCTTCCTCATCTTCTTCGATCCAGTCCGAAGTCCTGCCTCCGTAGGAAAGGATTCGTGTGACTTCTCCCTTCGCATTGGAAGAATACGGCAAGCTCGGAGATCAGGATATTCCCCTGTCGGACACGGCGCTATATCTTGCGGAAACCAAGCATCCGGGTAGGGGGCTGGGGCCGTATCAGTCCCATATCGCCAAACTCTGCGAACAGGTTGGAGAACGGTATAAGGAATTGATCGAAGCGGGTGCGGAAGATAATCCCGAAACGAAAATCGCCGCGCTCAAACATGTGATCTGCGACGCTCAAGGATATACGGGCGACGAAGAAACCTATAACGATTTGCGCAACGCCGATCTGATTGATGTCATCGACCGCCGCAAGGGATTGCCGATTGCGCTGGCCATTCTCGCGCTCGAAGCAGGTCGCGCCCAAGGATGGGATGTCAAGGGCATCAACTTCCCCGGACATTTTCTGTTGCGTTTCGATCAGGACGGCAAACGAGTCCTTTCCGATCCCTTTTCACAGTTTCGCCTGATGCAGGCCCAAGATCTCCGCGGGTTGCTCAAATCCATCGCCGGAGACAAAGCGGAACTTTCGACCACGCTCTATCAGGAAGCCAGCAACCGCGATATCCTTTTAAGGCTTCAAAACAACATCAAATTCCGCCAGATCGAACGTGAAGAATATGCTGAGGCTCTTGCAACCGTCGCACGGATGAAACTCTTCTCGCCGAATGAACACCGTCTGTTGCTGGATGAAAGTGTCCTGCACGCACGTCTGGGAAATATCGACGAAGCCATCAATTCGGTGAAGAAATACCTCTTGGCTGTCACCGACCCTAAAGACCGCTATGATGCGGAAATGCTGCTCCGGACCCTTGAATTGGCCATCGAATAGCTGGTTTTCGCTATTTTCTTGACAAAAGCATCTATTTACATAAATATGTAGCGATCTATAAAAAATTAAAGAGGGAATATCTATTATGGCGGACCATTCTCAATCTCCGAACAAATTGGCGCGGGATTTTTTCGATTCTCAAATCTATGTAACAACATTGCCAACAATGGCTGAGACGATCATGCAAGCCGAGTGGAAAACCATCTCTTCTGTAATTGCTCAGGCCGCGGAGCACCTTAGAAAAGGCTTTGATGCTCTGGGCATTGAAAGAACGCCGCAACGAGTCAACAGATTCATCACGGACAATTTGCAATTCGCCCAACCTATCCTGACAGCTTATGATGTGCATAAAGGAGAGTTGCGCGCGTGCGAACTGGCAAAAGAAAGTGCGGAGGATACGGAAGATGAAAACTTTGCCGTTGAAAAAATGATGGCGGCATTGCATGCCCATATCGCTGTTGAAAAAGTCAGGGTGGAATCGTCATCTGGACTATCCGGAGAAGAAAAAATTCAGGAGAAATTGAAAGCGGGAATTGATTATCGGAACATTGCAGATCCGTTGGCAGACATGTTGGTCGGGTTAACCAATCGTGCGGTCGCGCCGATGCAAAGAATGGGCACGCATTATATCGTTCCGCAGTTTGATTATAGCCTTTACCAATATCTGACAGAAGCTATAGCGAGAACTTTGGTGACAAAGATTTCGGAAGAAAAAGGGAGAGGTTCTTCCCCGGAAAAGGGATTGGGAAATAATCCGGCACCTTTGTAAATAGTGATGTTATGAAAAGAAGCGGTGAGAAGGAAAATTGACAGGGGAGTGATTCAAAAAAAATCCCTGCGCCCCCTTGCGAATCCTTAAGGCAAAGGCTATTTAGAGAGGAGTTTCAACAAGGCCCGACGAATCGTTCCCCGCTTCGCTTTGGCAAATTCTTTCTTCTACAGGAGTCTCTCTATGTCTTTTCGCAATCTGCTTCTGATGTCCGTTGCTCTCGTTACGCTTTCCGCTTGTTCTTCGGACGAAGATCAGGCTGGAATGGACTCTTCTATGGCTGGCATGAACGGTGCCGGTCTTAACGGTTCTGAAATGGGTGGTGCACCCGTGAACGGTGTTGTGCCTGGTACCCAACAAGACCTCGTCGTCAATGTCGGCGACCGCGTCTTCTTCGGATACGATCAGTCTGATCTGTCAGCCGAGGCCCGCTCGACCCTCGACCGTCAGGCATCGTGGATGAAACAATATCCGAACGTCATGGTCACCATTGAAGGTCACGCCGATGAACGCGGGACCCGTGAATACAACTTGGCTCTGGGTGAGCGCCGCGCAGCTTCGGTTCGTTCCTATCTGATGTCTCTGGGTGTCGATGCCAGCCGCGTCAACACCATCAGCTACGGCAAAGAACGTCCGGCAGTGCCTGAGTCGACAGCGGCTGCATGGTCACAAAACCGCCGCGGTGTAACTGTCGTTAACTAATAAACCAACAGCGTGAGGCGCGAGTATGTCGAAAAACATCGTCTCGTCATTATCCATCACGACAGTTCGGGCCGCACTTGCGGCCTGCATTGTCATGGGCTCCATGATGACATCCCCTTTGGCAAATAATATTGCACGAGCCGATGACACAACATCGCGCCTTAACCGTCTGGAACGCGACGTCGAAACGTTGAACCGTGCCGTCTATAAAGGCGAGGCTCCACCGGCTCCGGCGTCTTATGAAGCGTCCGGATCGAACGAATATCAGGCGAGCGTTGAGACGCGCCTCTCGGCAATCGAGAATCAAATCAGGGATTTAACCGGAAAGGTTGAACAACAATCTTATGAAGCGGACCAGTTGAAAACGCGCCTTGACCGAGCCTTGGCCGATATTGATCTGCGACTGAATAGTGGCGCGCAACCTACGGCAGCAAATGGCAACCAGACCGGCACGCTTCAGGCAAGCGATATGGGTGGTCCGGTGACAACGCAAATCGTTACGCAAACTCCCGACGCCATGCACGGCATGGATGTCACCAACGATAGCACGACGGGAAATGTTCAGGTTATGGATATGCCGATGGTGGACATGAACGCGCCGGCCCCGTCCGACTCGCCGACCCAGCAAAATCTCGGAACATTGACCGAAGCCCCCGGGGGCGCCAGCATCCCCCCGCAAGCGGGCAGCGATCCGGCCGGACAATATGAAATGGCGTTTTCAATGATGAAGAGTGGCAATTACGCAGCCTCCCGCAACGGGTTCGAGGATTTCCTGAAAAAATACCCCGGGCATCCGCTGGCCGGAAACGCCATGTACTGGCTGGGTGAAGATTACTACGCCGAAGGCACTTTTGATAAAGCCGTCCGAGTCTTCGCCGAAAGCTACAAGAAATATCCCAAAGGTCCGAAGGGGCCTGACAGCCTGCTCAAAATGGGCATGTCTCTGGGCAAGCTCGGCAAAAACGATCAGGCCTGCGTCACCTTCATCCAGCTCAAAAAGGAATATGGCGTCGGTCAGGACGCTATCCTGAAACGCGCGGCTGAAGAGAGCGCCAAGCTCGCTTGTGGCAACTAAACCCGTCCATCCCGATGATTTTGCCGCCGTAATGGCGGTCCTGAAGATTTCAAAATCAATACCGATGGCAGTGGCTGTTTCCGGCGGAGCGGATTCTATGGCACTCGCCCATCTGCTTCATCGCTGGGGCGCAAAAGATTTGCACATTCTCACTGTCGATCATGGTCTGCGCCCTGAAGCGGGAGACGAAGTTGCGCTGGTCGCACGTTTCGCAAAATCAATCGACGCAAAATGTAAAAGATTCAAATGGCTAAAAGAAAAACCTAAGAAATCGATTCAAGAAGCCGCCCGCCGCGCACGTTACGACATGATGGCCGAGTACTGCCGCAAACACAAAATCAATCACCTGTTTCTGGCCCACCATGCCGACGACCAGATGGAAACTTTTTTGTTCCGTCTGGCGAAGGGCAGTGGCCCACAGGGCCTCGTTTGTATGAAACCGCTCCAGACATACGACGGTGCTTTGACATTGGTGAGGCCTTTGTTGTCCTTCATCCACGATGAATTGATTGAGACTTGCAAGGCCGCAAAAATCGAATGGATGGAGGACCCGTCGAACCTATCAAGCAAATATATGCGCGGACGAATGCGCGGGAGTAGAGAAGTTCTGGAACGCGAAGGCCTGACCGCAAAACGCATTGACTCTTTGATAGGGAGGCTCGAGCGGAGTCAGAGCTTTATCGACCAACAGATTGAAAAAGAATCGGAAAGTATCATAGTAAAAATGGAAACGGAACGAATCGAATATGCATTTTCAGCGCTGCGCGATGCCCATCCCGAAGTGATTGTCCGGTTGCTCCAAAACGCCATCGCCCATCTGCGCCCCGAAAAAGATTACCCCGCGCGGCTCGAAGACATCGAACGCTTAGCAATCCGCATCCACGGTAACCCCGATTTCCGCGGCGCAACCCTTGGCGGTGTGAAACTTGTGGTTAGCCGTAAAAACGACCGGATAGCACTGTCCCCCGAATAAATCCCCATAAATTTCAACAAATTATTTCGACAAATTTTCCTTTCAAGATTTCCTTGTTAACCATTCGCACTATATAATGATATAGGATGGACGCATTTCCCTGAATGGACTAAGCTCGGGCATGCGTCCTTAAATATTGTAGAAAGAATTGTTAGGAATCGACCGTGCAAGGAATGAATCGCAACCTGTTGTTTTGGCTGGCCATTGGATTGACGTTGGCATTTTTGTTTAACGTCTTCCAGAACTCGAAAGGGGCCCAGACCCAGAAAACCGAAACCATCGCCTATAGCGATTTCATGAAATCGGCAAAAGATGGCTCAATCTCTGACGTCACGATCCAAGGACAGGACCTCACCGGCCATTATGCCAGTGGCGGCAACATGTTCAAAACGCTGGTCCCGAACGGCGAAAATATCGTGACCCGTCTGGAAGGCACGGGTGTGCGCATCAAAGCCGAAGCCGAAGAAGGCGATAAAGTCTCTCTGATCGGCGTTCTCCTCTCATGGTTCCCGATGCTCCTTCTGATTGGCGTCTGGATTTTCTTTATGCGCCAGATGCAAGGCAAGGGCGGCGGCGGAGCGATGGGCTTCGGCAAATCGCGCGCCCGTATGCTTACCGAAAAACAAGGCCGCGTGACGTTTGAAGACGTCGCCGGTATCGATGAAGCCAAAGAAGAATTGAAAGAAGTTGTCGAATTCCTCAAAGACCCGCAAAAATTCCAGCGTCTGGGTGGAAAAATTCCAAAAGGCGCTTTGCTGGTGGGCCCTCCAGGTACAGGTAAAACACTGGTGGCCCGCGCGGTGGCAGGGGAAGCCAACGTGCCGTTCTTCACCATCTCCGGTTCCGACTTTGTGGAAATGTTTGTGGGTGTGGGCGCGAGCCGCGTCCGCGATATGTTCGAGCAGGGCAAGAAAAACGCGCCGTGCATTATCTTTATCGACGAGATTGACGCGGTCGGTCGTCACCGTGGCGCAGGCCTTGGCGGAGGCAACGACGAACGTGAACAAACCCTCAACCAGTTGCTGGTGGAGATGGACGGATTTGAGGCGAACGAAGGCGTAATTATCATTGCCGCGACCAACCGCCCCGATGTTCTCGACCCCGCGCTGCTGCGCCCCGGTCGTTTCGACCGTCAGGTGGTCATTCCGAACCCCGACGTGAAGGGCCGCGAAAAGATTTTGAAAGTTCACATGAAGAAAGTGCCGCTGGCAAACAACGTCGATGCGATGATTATCGCCCGCGGTACGCCCGGATTTTCGGGCGCGGACTTGGCCAACCTCGTGAACGAAGCCGCGCTTCTGGCTGCACGTAAAAACAAGCGCGTCGTTGGTATGGACGATTTCGAAGCCGCAAAAGACAAGGTGATGATGGGCGCCGAACGCCGTTCGATGGCGATGACCGATGCCGAGAAAAAACTCACCGCCTATCACGAAGCCGGTCACGCAATTGTGGCCCTCAACGAACCGGAATCCGATCCGATCCACAAGGCAACAATTGTTCCGCGTGGCCGTGCCTTGGGGATGGTCATGCGCCTGCCGGAAGGCGACCGCATCTCGATGTCAAAAGCGAAACTCGAAGCCGACCTCGCCGTGGCGATGGGCGGACGTATCGCCGAAGAACTGATTTTTGGCCCCGAGAAAGTCACCACCGGCGCATCAAGCGACATCAAAATGGCAACCGACATCGCCCGCCGTATGGTCACCGAATGGGGTATGAGCGAAAAACTGGGGCCCCTTCGTTACGCAGGCGATCAGGAAGAAGTGTTCTTGGGCCACTCCGTCGCGCACACCAAAAACATGTCGGACAACACCGCGAGTGTGGTTGACAGTGAAATTCGCCGCATCGTTGAGGAGGCTTACGCCCGCGCCACCGCAATCTTGAACGACAAAATGAACGACCTGCACACGCTGGCCAAAGCCTTGCTCGAATATGAATTGCTCTCGGGCGACGAGATCAAGGCGCTGCTCCGTGGCGAACCGATCCTCCGCGATGTCGAAGACAAGGAAGACATAGGCCCCAAATCCTCCGTCCCCAAAGGGGGCGGACTGGGCGAACTTCCTCAGGGGGTATAGGCGACTAGGGCGCAGGGGCGTGACTGGCATGCAGCATGCCATATACAACATGCCATTCATCTGAACCGTCATATTGGTCGCAGGCATGTTTAAACGCCCGCATGTGGTGTTTCAAATATCCTTCTCTCGATGTGTGGGCTCCCGTGCGTTTCAACATATCCAGAAACCCGCGCGCACTGCCATAATCGCGCGGAATGATCTCTTCGTGATATTGGCCGAGCCAGACCTCCGGCAAATCTTCGCGCATACCTGATTCAAGGCCGTGCTGTTTGAGATGCGCGCGCCATCTGTGAAAATTTCTGTGTCCAATGGTGGCGTATACAAGGACGCCGTCCGGAGCCAGAAGGGATTGAAGTCGGGCAATCGCAATATTGGGATCGCCCGAGACCCATTGAAAAACCATATTGCTGAAAATTAGATCGAAGGAGCAGGAAGGAAGTCGGTCCAGCGCCTCTTCTGCGAGGAGGGTCATGCTGGCCGCACGTTTGAATTTTTGCGAACAGTGCGCCACCAGAGAGGGATTGGCGTCCGTTACAAGAAGCTGACCGTTGTCATAGGCCCGAAAAAATTCGTTCGTCATAAGTCCTGTACCACTCCCCAGTTCAAGGGAGACAGGGTTTTCCCGATTGGGAAAGGCAAGCGAAAGCTGGTGGGCGGAGTGTTTCTGGATCTCCGCCGCATCATCATAGGTCGCTATCGCGCGTCCAAAGGCTTCGTGGGCTTCGGTCATGGTGTGGTGTAACTTTTTCCTGTGTGGTAACGAATGCAGGAAGATAGCGGAAAAGGTAGATATTATGCAATATATAAAGCTCTTCGGGATACTGGTTCTAGTCACGATGTTGCTTATGCCCTATAACGCGCACGCTGCCACGCCCTATGAAACGCTGGCGAAGGGCGGAGCGGGGGGCTGGCTGAATGTCACGCGCCCGCCGACCGAAGGGGATATGAAGGGACGCCTGCTGCTCCTCGACTTCTGGACCTATGGCTGTGTGAATTGTATGCAGGTCGTTCCCGACCTGTCGTTCCTCGAAGAAAAATACGGCGATAAATTGCTGGTCATCGGCATCCACTCCGCGAAGTATCAGGGCGAACAGGACAGTGCACGCATTCTCTCGGCCGCAAAGAGATTTGGCCTCCACCATCCCGTCATCAATGATTACGATTACGCGATTTGGAAAAGCTTTGGAGTAAACGCATGGCCGACGCTTATTTTGATAGGTCCCGACGGACAGGAAATATCGCGTTACTCCGGTGAAGGTCACCGCAATGACCTCGATAACGATATCGCAAAGAATCTTTCGGGCGTCACGAACAAAACATCAATTGCCGCATTGGTTGAAAAAGAGAAACAGGACACTGTCCTCTCCTTCCCCGCGCGGATTGAGCCGTTTGAAAACGGCTTTGCGATTGCCGACGCGGGACATAACCGTATTCTGTTGACCTCGCGGGACGGCGAGATCGAAATGCAAATCGGCTCCGGTGAAAAAGGATTTAAAGACGGCGATTACAAAGATGCCAAGTTCAACAACCCGCGCGGATTGAAAGTCGTCGGGAACATGATCTATGTCGCCGATACCGATAATCACCGCTTGCGCCTGATCGACCTCAAAGACCGCAAAGTTAGAACAGTCGCCGGAACGGGTAAGCGCGGCTACGACCGCAGTGTGAGCAATGAATCGGCGCTCTCGGTTTCTCTGGCTTCGCCATGGGATCTTGAGATTCTCCCGAACAGCGACAGTAAAAAACTGGTAATCGCCTCGGCGGGCCTTCACCAGCTCCATGTCTATGATATCCCGTCAGGCCGTATTTTGGTACTGGCCGGAAGCGGGATCGAAAACATCAAGGACGGAGAGGCCGCCAAGGCCCAGCTTGCCCAGCCCAGCGGCCTGACAACGGACGGGTCGGCCATCTATTTCGTCGATGCCGAAAGCTCGGCGCTTAGGGAATTGAAAGATGGTCAGGTCAAAACCCTGATCGGCACCGGCCTGTTTAATTATGGACTGAAAGACGGAACCTACCCGACGGCCATGCTCCAACACCCGCAAGGTCTCGATTACGCGAACGGCAAAATCTATGTCGCCGACACCTATAACAGCGCACTGCGCGTTTATGATTTGAAGACCGGCGAACTCTCAACCCTCAAATGGACAGGTGATCCGTTGGGTGAGGTCGGTGATATCAATATCGAAGGCGATATGGCCTATATCGTCGATACGACCCATCATAAAATTGAAAAACTGGATGTGACGAACGGCAAGACAGAAGCTGTGACAATCACCTTGCCTACTGCAAAATAGATTTATTTGTCTTTCAATTCTTCGCGCAATTTGCCGAGTTGCGATTGAAAGGCTGTCGCGTCACCGTAATCGACGAAATGACTGTAGTAGGGGTGATGTCCGCTCAGCCGCCGCGCATGCTTGATCGGACACCAATATTGTTCGGTCCGCGCCGCTACTTCGCGCACATAGGCCGCTACCCCGTTCGCATAGGAACAATAGGCGCAATTCAATTTTTCAATCGCATTGAGGTAGTGGAGATTGTGGCGGTCGAACACCAGATAATCGCCACGCCGGACTTTGGTAATGCCGTATACCGGAAAACAAATGGCTTGATACAGCGAGGTCATCGCATCCAGTAAAGCAAAGGGAATAATCAATCCATAAACAAACGGCGCGGTCAGCCAGGAGGACAGGGGGATCTCCAGAATATAGGGGAGGAGCTTTTGTTTCAGTTGGTCATGGGCCTGGGCGATTTCGTTCTCGAAAACGACCTTTTTTCCCTCAATCCGGTATTGGAGATCGGCTTGCTTGGCGGCAACCGCTACTTCCAGCTGGTTTTCCAGATGGCGGATATCGTCGATCAATCGGTTAATTTGTGCGTCCATGGCCGCCTCCCGCGATTATGAATAGTCATAATGTAAAAATATTAGGGGGCTACTTTATCTTTCTTTTTTACTTCTGTCACCAATCCCTCTAAAAACGGCTCTATGACAAGAAAATATTTCGGAACCGATGGCATCAGGGGGCGGGCCAATACGCACCCCATGACGGCGGATATCGCCCTCAAGGTCGCGATGGCGACGTCGCGGCTGATGAAACGCGATGATGGCGATGCCCACAACCGTGTTGTGATCGGCAAGGACACGCGCCTGTCTTGCTATATGCTCGAACAAGCCCTGACATCCGGATTCCTCGCCATGGGAATGGATGTGGTCCTGACCGGACCAATTCCGACACCGGCGGTCGCGATGCTCACGCGCTCGCTCAGGGCCGACATTGGCGTGATGATCTCGGCCTCTCATAACAAATTCGAAGATAACGGCATCAAGCTCTTCGGCCATGACGGATATAAACTCCCCGAAGAGATGGAACGCGAGATCGAGAGCTGGATCGACAATCCTGATCTTGTGTCGAAAGATTTGCCAGAACCCGCAGATGTGGGGCGCGCGAACCGCATGGATGACGCCATTGGTCGCTACGTCGAATTCGTCAAAAGCTCGTTCCCGCGCGGACAAACGCTGAGTGGGCTCAAAATCGTGGTCGATTGCGCCAACGGTGCAGCTTACAAAGTTGCGCCATTGGCTTTGTGGGAACTCGAAGCCGAAGTGGTCGCCATGAGCGTCGCCCCCAACGGCAAGAACATCAACAAGGACTGCGGTGCAACCGCCACCGAAGCTCTTCAACAAAAAGTCATCGAAGAAAAAGCCGATCTGGGCATCGCGCTTGACGGTGATGCCGACCGTTTGATCATGGTTGATGAAACAGGGACGCGCATCGACGGTGATCAATTGCTGTGCCTGCTCGCGACCCGCATGGCCTCAAAAGGATTTCTGAAAGATAACGCAGTGGTGGCCACCGTCATGTCGAACCTTGGCATGGAGCGTTACCTGAAATCGAAAGACATCGACCTGATCCGCACGCCTGTCGGCGACCGCTACGTTGTCGAGAAAATGCGCGAAGGCGGTTACGATTTGGGCGGAGAACAATCAGGCCATATCGTCATCTCACATTTCGGCACCACGGGCGACGGTCTGGTGGCGGCCATGCAGATCCTCTCGATCATCAAGGAAAGTGGTAAAAAAGCATCCGAAGTTCTCTCGGTCTTCAAACCTGTGCCGCAAGTGCTGAAAAACGTAAAGTTTGAAAAAGGCGCCAAGCCGCTCGAACAAAAAATTGTTCAAGATGCGATGAGTGAAGCCGAACAGAAACTGAACGGCTCCGGTCGTCTACTGGTCCGGCCATCGGGAACAGAGCCGTTGATTCGCATCATGGCAGAAGGTGACGATGCCGGAATGGTCGAGGGAATAGTCGATCACCTGTGCGCGGTCATCGGTAAAGCATAAACAAATTCATACTAGAAAATAGCAAGAGGATAAAATGGGCAATGTCGCGGTAATTGGTTCCCAATGGGGAGATGAGGGCAAAGGAAAGATTGTCGATTGGCTCTCAAGTCGTGCTGATGTTGTTGTGCGCTTTCAGGGCGGACACAACGCCGGACACACGCTGGTGATCGGTGATGTCGAATATAAACTTCACCTTTTGCCATCGGGGATTGTCCGCGAAGGCAAACTCTCGGTCATCGGCAACGGGGTTGTGGTTGATCCGTGGGCGTTGCTCAAAGAAATCGGAACCGTCACCGAAAAAGGCGTAAAAGTCACGCCCGAATCTTTGAAAGTTGCTGAAAACGTCAATCTGATTTTGCCTGTGCACCAGAAACTCGATGCCGCACTCGAAGCTGCCCGCGGTAACAGCAAGATCGGTACCACCGGACGCGGTATCGGCCCTGCCTATGAAGACAAAGTTGCCCGCCGTGGCATACGTCTGTGTGATTTAGCTCATCCCGATCTTTTGAAAGAAAAAGTCACCAACTTGCTCTTGCACCACAATGCGTTACTCAAAGGGCTTGGCGCGGAAGAGGTGAGTGTGGATGATCTTTATAATGAGCTGATTGCCATCACGCCGAAAATTCTTCCCTTTGCTGCTCCTGTCTGGAAAATTCTCGACGAAGCCCACCATGACGGCAAAAAGATATTGTTCGAAGGTGCGCAAGGCCTGATGCTCGACGTCGATCACGGAACCTATCCGTTTGTGACATCCTCGAACACGGTGTCCGGTAACGCCGCCGCAGGATCGGGCGTTGGTCCGAAGACCGTTGGCTATGTGTTAGGGATTACCAAGGCCTATACCACACGCGTCGGCACAGGTCCGTTCCCGACGGAATTGTTTGACGACATCGGCGAGACGCTTGGCCGTCGTGGCCACGAATTCGGCACCACCACCGGACGCAAACGCCGCTGCGGCTGGTTCGACGCCGTGATGGTCCGTCAGGCTGTCAAAGTTGGCGGCATCGACGGACTGGCCCTCACTAAACTCGACGTGCTGGACGGACTGGATGAAATCAAGGTCTGCGTCGGCTATGACTGGAATGGGCAAAAACTCAATTACTATCCGGCGTCACAAGTGGCGCAGGCCGAAGTCACCCCGATCTACGAAACCATGCAAGGCTGGAGCGAATCGACCAGAGGCGCAAGAAGTTGGGCTGATCTGCCGCCCGCTGCGATCAAATATGTGAAAAGGCTGGAGGAGCTCGTCGGCTCGCCTGTGACATTATTGTCCACCAGCCCCGAACGCGACGACACTATCCTCGTTCAGGACCCATTCTTCAGCTAGGCGAATTTACATTTTTAGTCCGTCAGGGTATGATTCGGAAATGGCTGCGGAAATCGGAGCCGTTCCCGCCTTGCCATAACCTGTGCCGATAATTGATGTCCGACGAAGAAAAACAAATCGAAGAGCCGAAAGAGCCAGCCAAAAAAGAAGACGACAAGAAAGCGTCCGGTAATAACCAGACGATATTGCTGCGTGGCGAGGTCAAGATTTTTCCCGGCAAACGCCTGCCGCATCTGGACCGCAGAGAGGTCAAAGCCTATGAAGCCGAAACAAGAAGCGGCGCGCGCGCTTTTGCGCTGGTCTGTCAGGAAAATCTGGTCACGCGCAACGAGATTGTTCACAAATACATCAATGCGACAACACCTTCGCTGCCGAAGCTGAGTGCATCGGGTGTGGTCGATTGGACTCCCGACGCCCGCGAAAAATACGTCTATGTCTACGAAGACAAAATGGGAAAACCCCTTTCATCCAGAAATGCGAAAGCTTGTCTGGGGCTGAAAAGTGATCTGGCGCTGAATACGGTCGTTTTTAACGTGGTGGATGCGCTCTCTGCGCTGCATGACCGTGGCGTGGTTCACGGCAATGTATGTATTCAGAATATTTTCGACGGTGGAAGCACCACGCTGGAAAATACGGTTCTGGGAGAATGTCTGTCGATCCCGCCCGGATATTGTCAGCCGGCTTTGTATGAAACACTCGAACGCTCGATGGCCAATCCCTTGGCAAAAGGAGCTCCGATTTATTCAGACGATGTTTACTCGCTGGGGATGTGCCTTGCGGTTCTGATTGCCACGCACGAGTTCACCGAAGATATGACCGACGAGGAAATCATTCTGTTCAAACTTGAGAATGGAAGTTTTAATCTGGCCACCAGCCGCGACCGTTTCCCCGGGCCAATTGTTGAAATGTTGCGCGGGATGCTCGATGATGATCCGGAAACGCGTTGGACGATCTGGGAGGTGAAGGAGTGTATCGAGGGGCAACGCATCACCGGAAAACAGAAAACCAGAGGTGTTCCGAAGGCTAGTCGTCCGATCGAGTTTCTGAAAAAGAAATATTTCCGCCCCGACACATTTGCATACAGCTTGCGCAAGGAGCCGTCTTCAGTTGTGCAGGCGGTGGAGAACGGAGAAATTTATCTCTGGCTTAACCGCTCTTTGCAGAACAAGCCGTATGAGGAGCGATATGAATTGGCGGTTGAGCAAGCCAAGAAAAACTCGTCGAACAGCAACTATGCCGAGCGTCTCTCTTCCTATACGGCGATAGCAATGGCGCCGCCATTTCCGGTTTTTTACCGCGGCATGAATTTCTTTCCATCGGGTTTTGGCTCGTTGCTGGCCGAAGCCATGATCGCCCGCAAGGATATGAATCCGTATGTCGAGGTTCTGCAAGGTGATCTGGTATCGTTTTGGGCCAGATGCCGGATGGGTGTAGGGCTTCCGGTCGGCGATGAGGTTTCCGACTTTGAAACATGCCGGATGTATTTGCTCCAGAAACATTTGGGTTTCGGTCTCGAACGCTGTTTGTATTTTCTGGCCCCCTCGATTCACTGTCTTAGCGATAAACTGGCAGGATATCAGGTCCGTTCGGCGGCCGATCTTTTGACTGCGCTTGAAAAACTTTCCCAGCAAAAAACCAGACCGTCATGGTTCTTCGACCGTCATATTGTTTCTTTCCTTTTTGCCCATGACAAATCGGTGGTCGAAACCTTCTCTGCCGATATCAACGCATCGGAGAAGCATCGTCAGGTGGCCGGAATTCTCAAAACCTTTGCCAAAATACAAGCACGCGACGCCTTGGGCCCGCTTCCCAATCTTTCGACATGGATCGGTGACCATCTAGGAGATCTGGTTAACCGTTACCACGATCGCGACCGTCGTAAAGCCGTACAAAAAGAAATCGACAAGCTCAAGGTCAAGGGCAATCTTCAGTCATTGGCCGACCTGTTCAATAATTATCAGGATCTGCAAAACGATATGAAACTGTATGTGCAGGCCATGCAGCATTTTCAGGGGCTGAGAAAAGAGTATCATAATCTCAGCATCGAATTGGAAACCAATAGGAATTTCGGAATCGGAACGGGACAGCAAACTGCAACGATGGTTTCGGGCGTGGTAGCGGCACTGGTGGTCGTGATTTACCTCGTATTCACGGTTTCGTTCGGATAGGGGGAAGAGATGGCAGCCAAGAAGAAAAAACAGAACTCCCTGAAATCCAGAGTCTTGCTGGTAGCGTTTTTACTGTCGGCGGTGGCCGTGTTGCCGACGACGACCTTGTTCTTTTTCGGACTGCTGCCGAGCATCGTATCAAGATTTGTTGACCGTTCACGCCAGAAAAACCGGACATTGACAATCGGCTTCATGAATTTCGCCGCCTGCTTCCCGTTCTGGTACAAACTGGTGAATGGCGGTCACACGTTTGATCGGGCGGTCGAGATTTTGGCTGATCCGTTGAATATCATCATCATGTATGGCGGCGCGTTGATGGGCTACCTGATTGATTGGGGATTGTCCGGGATTGTCGCGTCGATGATGGTGCAAAAAGGCTATAAACGCCTGAAAGACATAAAGAAAACTCAGGAAGCTCTGGTCGAGCGTTGGGGACCAGAAGTCTCCGGAGACATGCCTCTTGATATCCACGGTTTCCCTTCGGCTCCCAAAAACGAGCAGTAGTAAAAAATACAGGAAAAAAGCATTTAAAATTCAAGGCATTGTTAAAGTTTTGGTTGCATTCGGCACGTAAACTGGATGATGGAGCATGTCTGGAGAAATGCATCCTCGGGCGCCATGAAGCGTCAAAAAATGAGAAAAGTCCGTAAAAACGGAATGGAAAAGAAGATGATGGGTTGGGTTAAAAAATGGATCAAGGAAGATCGTGCGGCGACCGCCGTTGAGTTTGCATTGGTGGCGGTCCCGTTCACATATCTTTTGATGGGCATTATCGAGATGTCGTTGATGTTCGGTGGAATGAGCACACTGGATGCCGCAACCAATGATGCCGCACGCCTGATCCGCACCGGACAGGTTCAGCAGACAAACGGCGATCCTGAGGAAATGTTTCGCGATAAATTGTGTGAATCGGCACAAATCTTTCTCAATTGCAGCAACATCCAGTATGAAGTGATCCGCATGGACGGGTTTTCCAACTTTTCAAGTTTTCCTGCCACCTATGACGAAGACGGTAATCTTGAATCCCAAGGCTTCGATCCGGGAGCGGTGGACGATGTGATCTTGATCCGGACGTCTTACCGGTATCCGTTGATGACTCCGTTTATGGCGAAGTTGATTGCGGATTCATCGGGTAACTCCAAACGTCTGTTATCCACTGTGGTGCTGGAAACGGAACCATACGACGTAGAACAGGTGGCGGATCAGCTATGATAGCAGTGGATTGGTTCTATACGACGCATTGTTTGAAGTCCTGGTTAAAAAACGAGGATGGGACGGCCTTCATGGAAGTCGCGATGCTGGCCCCGCCGATGATCGTTTTGCTGATGGGCGTATTTGATTTGGGAACGGGCATCATCCTGTCTCAAAAAACCATCACCTCGTCCCAGATCGCGGCTGATCTGGTGTCCCGTAACCGAACTATTGATGCAGCCGGATTGAGTGACATCATTGAAGGGTCGAAGCTGGCCTTCGAACCATTCAACCTGTCGGGATACGGAGTTGATATTGTCAGCATCGAATTCGATGCCGACGGCAATCCTGACATTCTCTGGCGTGAAACGCGTGATATGTCGCCGAACGACGTTTCGGTAGCGAGCGTGACAGGTCTGGGAGAAGAAGGAGAGGGAATGATCATCGTAACGATCAAATATTCCTACTTTCCGAAATTTTCGCACCTTTTTACCGACGCTCTGGACTTCACCGAGGTCGCATTTTCACGGGGCCGCAGAAGCCCGACTGTAACATGGGATGGTTAATCATGAAGAAAACACTGCAAAACTCAGGTCCGGTTTCGGGTATCGGACATTATCTGCGCGATAACGCTGGCGCGGTCGCCATAGCGTTTGCGTTGGTTATTCCCGTTGTGGTCGGTTCCGCAGGGATGGCGGTCGACTTGTCGATGGCGCACATGGTCAAACAGCGTCTCTCCCATGCGATTGATGCTGCTGCCTTGGCTGCAGCTGCTTCCGGTGGATCGGAATCGGATATGAATGCCAAGGTCAACCAGTTCTTCCACCAGAACTATCCCGAAAATAAAATCGGCGCGACCTACAACCTCACAGTCTCGATTGAAGGGGACGATATCCATGTAACGGCCAAAGCGGATTACGACACGACCTTTGCCCGTATGCTCGGCATTGATGAATTGACTGTTTCATCTTCGACCCGCGTGACCCGTGAAATTCTGGGTCTTGAAGTGGCGATGGTTCTCGACGTGACCGGATCAATGTCCACCAACAATAATATTGGCGCGCTGAAAACCGCATCCAAAAACTTTTTAGATATCCTCTGCCGCGATGAAACCTGTTCAAGCTTGGTAAAAATCGGGATCGTTCCGTTCTCGGCAGCTGTGAATGTCGGGCCTTACGGTCTCGGTAAAAACCCGAACGGTACGACCTATGATACGCCATTCGTCAATAACCCCTACAATACGTCCTTTAACCAGTCGCAGAACAGCAAATGGTGGGGATGCGTTCTTGCCAGAACTTCTCCGCAGGATACGCAAAATGGTGATACGGGTTGGAAGTGGGATATGTATAGAAACCCTTATAACAGCAATAAGAACAGCGGTTGTAACAAGTCCTATATCCTGCCGCTGACCAGCACCTATGGCACGATTGAGGCAAAAATCGACAGCCTCTACGCATCGGGCAATACGCTCAGCAACCTCGGGATGGTTTGGGGCTACCGCGTTCTGTCGCCTGAGGCCCCGTTCCGCGAAGGAGCCTTGTGGACAGACAAAACCGTCAAGAAAGTTGCCTTGCTGATGACCGATGGCGACAACAATATCGGAGGAGGGTCGAGCAGCTACAGTGGCTATGGTCCGTGGACCAATCTGCGCCTCACAGACCATGATCTGGACGTCAAGCTGGCGCAGACGTGCGAGAATATGAAAGCCGACGGGATCACGGTCTACACGATTACCTTTACCTCCGGCATCAACGAAACGACCAAGGGCTACTTCCGCAATTGCGCCTCGGACGAGAACAAATATTACGATGCTCCCGGTCAGGACGATTTGGTGGATGCCTTTGTCGCGATCAGCCGTGAGCTTTCGAATATCCATATTAAAGAGTAGATTGCGTTACGTAAAAAGCAGAGTAATGGATTTGGTGCAAGGTGAGAATCTTGCACCAAACTCTTGAGTTATCGGTAAGAATTGGGTAACTCCTGTTAGGTAACATCCAAAAGAGCAGTATAATTTATTCCGTTGCGCAGGGAGCGCACAGGCATGGTTTCGTATAGCCGCAGAAATAAAAGAATTCGCGCCATTCGTGCCGCATCGGTTGCTGCCCGATTGTCGCGCCACTCTCCGGCTATCCTGACGGGCGTAGCTGGCCTGCTGCTGCTGATTTCGATTGTCAATCCCGATATGGGCAAAGAAACCCGCATGGCTACCACCGATGCCATGGCACCGGTCCTCTCGGTCATCGGCGCACCATTCCGCATGGTCTCCGACGGCTTCGGCGAAGTCACCGGACTGACCCGGATCCGCGCCGAAAATGCTCGCCTGCAAGCGGAAAATACCCAGCTCAAGGAATGGTACCAGACGGCAATGCTCCTGCGCGCCGAAAACCAGTCTCTCAAAGATTTGCTCAACGTCCTTCCCGAACCCGAACAAAGTTATATCACCACCCGCGTCATCGGCGATTCCGGCTCAAGCTATATCCGCACCTTGCTGGTCGAAGCTGGCTCCGAAGACGGCGTCCATGAAGGTCAGGCCGTGATGGGTGATCAGGGCATGATCGGCCGCGTGATCGAAGTGGGCCGGAAAGCCGCGCGCGTCCTGTTGTTGAGCGATATCAATTCCCACGTTCCGGTGGTGATCGAAGGCGTCAACCAGCGCGCGATTCTGGCCGGAACCAACAACAACGAGTTGGTATTGCTTCACCTGCCGCCCGACACGTTGGTAACCAAAAGCGCGCGGATTGTAACCTCCGGTACTGGTGGACAATTTCCCGCGGGTCTGCCGATTGGCGAGGTGACCTCGGTAATCGACGGAACGATCAAGGTCAAACTCTTCTCCGAGCCGGACAATTCCGGCTATGTTCAGGTGGTTGAAAAACCGATTGATCAGGATGTCCGCCAAAGTCTTGAGTCTTTGAAACAGCAAAAGACTGGGAACTGACAGGGTAAAGCGGGCGTCCGTCATGTCTTCTGATTTCTTCTTTAATTTATCTCTGGGGACCATACAACTCCTGAAGTCCGCTGTGGTCTATCTGGGGCTGCTCTTTTTCTTGCTGCTCTCGCTGGTAGATATCCCGATGATCTCGAGCGGCGAAATCCGGCAGGGTTTTCTCCTGATCGGCATGTATTTCTGGACGATCTACCGCCCGCATATTCTGCCGTATCCGGTGGTGTTTATGATGGGGTTGCTGCTTGATATCCTCTCTGGCGGACTGATCGGGCTCAACGCCCTGTGCTTTATGGTTCTGACGATGATCGTCCGCAGCCAGAGGCGCTTTTTGTTGGGCCAGTCATGGCAAATGGTCTGGGCCGGATTTTTCGTGGCTGTCATCGTCGTCCAGAGCTTCCAGACCGCCGTTTACGCGGCCACCTCCGCCGTCATGCCGGTTTTCTGGCCCTATGCCGCTAACATCGTCTTGACCGGACTGTTTTATCCGCTATTTCACCCCGTTTTGATGGCACTCAACAGGTTCCTGAACGATTAAAAGCCTGCTATAACCTCTCTCTATGGATCGCGATCAGGAACGAATCGACTCTTTTACCCGCCGAGCTTTTGTTGTCGGCGGCCTGCAGGGAATTGGAATTTCCATTCTCGGCTGGCGTTTGTCGTGGCTGCAACTGGTCGAAGGCGACAAATACAAAACCCTCGCCGAAAACAACCGCATCAACGTCCGCATCATTCCTCCGCCGCGCGGCCAAATCGTCGACCGTTACGGCGTACCACTCGCCACCAACCTCCAGAATTTTCAGGTACTGATTACACCCGAGCAATCGGAAAACCTAGAAAAGACCCTGCGCGACCTTCAATCGGTTATCACGATTGATGAATCGGATATCAAAAAAGTGATGAAGAACGCGGGCCGCACCCCATCCTATGTCCCGCTCGAAGTCAGGGATCATCTGGAATGGGATGATGTGTCGAAAATCGAATTGGCGCTGCCGCATCTTCCAGGTATCTCGGTTCAGGCCGGCGACCTCCGGAGTTATCCGTATAAGGACTCGACGGCGCATCTGGTTGGTTACGTTGGACGGGTCAGCGACTCAGCAAAGATGAAAGACCCGCTGATGTCGCTCCCCGGATTTCAGGTGGGCAAAAGTGCGATTGAAAAAGAATATGATCTGGACCTGCGTGGCAAACCGGGCCGTGCCGAAATGGAAGTCAACGTCCATGGCCGCCCAGTGCGCGAACTGGGGCGTCAGGAAGCCCAGGCCGGTGCTCGTCTGGTCCTCTCGATTGACGCCGAATTCCAGAGGTTTGTCCAGCAACGCCTCGCCACAGAACGCAGTGCCTCGGCGGTTGTGATGGATGTCGAAACAGGGGAGGTATATGCCTGCGCCTCGCACCCCAGCTTCGATCCGAATATTTTTACCGGCGGAATCTCGGCGATGGATTGGGAACAGCTCCGCGACGATCCGGCCTTCCCCTTGAACAACAAGGCCGTGAGCGGAACCTATCCTCCCGGATCGACTTTTAAAATCGTCACCGCACTGGCGGGACTGGAATCGGGGCTGATCAACAAAAACTGGACAGCCTTTTGTCCCGGTCATTTCGACCTTGGAAAATCACGCTTCCACTGCTGGAAAGCGGGAGGTCACGGCACGGTCAATCTCGAAGGCGCGCTGGCTCATTCCTGCGACACCTATTTCTACAAACTGTCTTTGCTGCTAGGTATCGACAGGATTGCGGATATGGCCAGACGTCTGGGCGTCGGACAGAAATTTGACTTTGATCTTCCCGAAGAAAAAACGGGCCTGATCCCCGACACCGCATGGAAACGCGACGTGATGGGCGAACAATGGCATCAGGGCGAAACACTGGTCTCTGCCATCGGGCAGGGAGCAGTCCTTTCAACGCCGCTGCAACTTGCGACGATGCTCTCGCGTGTGGTGAATGGTGGCAAAGCTGTCAAACCGTGGATCGCCGGATTTGCAGGCGAGAAAAAAGTATCAAATCTCATGAACGTGAAATTTGACGATATCAAGATCAAACCGGAAAATCTGGCTGCCGTCCGCCGCGGGCTGGAAGCGGTCATGGAATCGGGGGGAACGGCCCATGGATCGCGCATCGTTGAAGAAGGCATGACCATGGGCGGCAAGACCGGAACGTCGCAGGTCAAACGCATATCGGCGGCCGAACGGGCAAAAGGCGTGCGCCGCCAGGAAGATTTGCCGTGGCATCTACGCCACCACGCGCTGTTTGTAGGGTATGCCCCGACCGACAAGCCGCGCTATGCCTGTTGCGTCGTGGTGGAACACGGGATCGGCGGATCGGCTGCTGCTGCCCCGATTGCCCACGACATCATGCTCGAAGTACAAAAACGCGATCCGAAATCAAGGAAGCTCAAGGGGACCTCGTGATATGTCTATATTCCAATCCCACATCCATTCCGACGATATGTCCATACTGGGCCGCCTCAAACAGATTTCATGGGGGCAAGTTTTCCTCATCTGTACACTGGCTTCTATCGGATTCTTGAGCCTCTATTCGGCGGCTGGCGGCAACATCGACCCTTATGCTTCGGCCCAGATCACGCGCTTTCTGTTTTCTCTGGGGCTGCTGATCGGGATTGCGTTGCTGGATATCAGATGGATTTTCCGCGCCACATGGCTTTTATATGGCGGAACCCTTTTTCTGCTGCTGCTGGTCGATATTTTCGGTCATGTCGGCATGGGCGCGCAACGTTGGCTTGATCTGGGCGTGATGAAACTCCAGCCCTCGGAACTGGCCAAGATCACAACCGTCATGGCGTTGGCACGCTTCTATCACGGCAAGGAACTAAGTGATGCCCGAAAACTCAAGAACCTGATTGTTCCGGCAACAATCATCCTGATGCCGGTGGCGCTGGTGGTTACGCAGCCCGACCTTGGAACCGGTATGGCCATCATTTTTGCCGGAACGGCGATGCTGTTCGTCGCGGGCGTACCGCTCTGGCTTTTTATCGTGGGTATCGGCGCCGCTGCAGCCGCCATACCCATCGCGTGGCAATTCCTGCGCGATTATCAAAAAGACCGCGTGATGATCTTCCTCAATCCGGAATCCGATCCACTGGGTGCGGGCTTTCACATCACCCAATCGAAAATCGCACTGGGGTCCGGCGGGTTCTCGGGCAAAGGCTTCCTTGAGGGAACCCAGTCCCACCTCAACTTCCTCCCCGAAAAACACACCGATTTTATTTTTACCCTCTGGGCCGAAGAGTGGGGTCTGCTGGGCGGGATCGGGCTTCTGTCTATCCTGACCCTGATTATACTCTACGGATACTGGATTGCCTTCCGTTGCCGCAGCCATTATGCAAGACTGCTGGCCTTTGGCCTCACCGTCAATTTCTCGGTCTATATCATTGTGAATATCGGTATGGTGATGGGGCTTTTACCCGTCGTCGGAATTCCGCTTCCTCTCATGTCCTACGGCGGCACGGCCATGCTCACCGTCATGATTGCCTTTGGCATGATCCAGAGCTGCAACGTTCACCGTGACGCCAGATTGCCTAGGGCGTTCTAGGTAAGGCTTTTCTATAGGGAGTCTGCGCAGGCGACAGCCGAACTCCACGCCCACTGGAAATTATATCCGCCGAGATGCCCTGTGACATCGACCACTTCGCCGATAAAATAAAGGCCGAGAACGTTCTGGCTTTCCATCGTTTTCGAAGATAATTCGTCCGTATCGACACCGCCCGCTGTGACTTCCGCCGTGCGGTATCCTTCGGTTCCGGCGGGCAGAACGGTCCAATCGCTCAAAAGTCCGGCAACGTCTTTAAGCTTCGTATCCGATAAATTGGCCATCTGCCCGTCATGTCCGCTGAACGCCGCCAACGCCTCGGCCAGACGGGAAGGAAGCAACCCTTCCAAAACGGTGCGCAACATTTTCTTCGGATGGTCCTTGCGCGCGGTCTTTAAAACGGACAGAACATCCATGCGCGGCAACAGGTTAATATGAATCGGCATCCCCTCGCGCCAAAAGGATGAAATCTGGAGAATGGCCGGACCGCTCAACCCCCGATGTGTAAACAACAATGCTTCTTCAAAACTGATCTTTTCACAGCGAACAATCACCGGATCAACCGACACGCCGGAAATAGTTTGCGCCAGAGTCAGGATTTTATCGCTGAACGTCAACGGCACAAGCGCAGGACGCGGCGGAATGACATTCAACCCGAACTGCCGCGCCAGATTGTATCCGAACGGCGTCGCCCCGATCTTGGGAATAGACAGCCCGCCTGTCGCCACAATCAGGGCAGGGGACTCGAATAACCCCTTGCTCGTTTGGCAGACAAACACATCGCCTGTTTTCTCGACGGAATGAATGGTTGTACCGAATGAAAACGTCACCTCGTTGTTCTGGCATTCCTGCCGGAGCATATCGACGATTTGCGTCGCGCTCTCGTCGCAGAACAACTGCCCCCTGTCCTTCTCGTGATAAGCAATGCCGTATTTTTCGACCAGCGCCACAAAATCGCGCGTACTGAAACGTGCCAAAGCCGATTTGCAAAAATGGGGATTGTTCGAAATAAAACGTGAGGGATGGGTTTCAAGATTGGTGAAATTGCACCGCCCACCGCCGGAAATGCGGATTTTTTCGCCGATCTTCTCGGCGTGGTCGATCAGAAGAACTTTTTTGCCACGAGCACCAGCCCGCGCCGCCGCCATCAATCCGGCAGCACCGGCCCCGATGATGAGGACGTCATATCGGCTCAAGATGCATCCTTATGGACGACGCCCTTTTCCTTGAGAAGATCCTGCAACTCGCCGCTTTCAAACATATCCTTGACGATATCGCAGCCGCCAACGAACTCGCCCTTGACGTAAAGCTGGGGAATGGTCGGCCAGTTGGCAAAATCCTTGATCCCCTGACGGATATCTTCGTCTTCGAGAACGTTCGAGGTCTGGAAATCAACACCCAGCCTCGTGAGAATGTTGACAACAACCGCCGAAAATCCGCACTGCGGAAAGACTTTTGTGCCCTTCATGTAAAGCATCACATCATTGCTGGTGATGTCTTTTTTGATGATCTCAAAAACATTGTGATCTGTCATTTGCGCATCCTTTTTCTTGTTATTCTGCGGAAGTTTTCAGGGACAGGGCGTGGAGTTCATTCCCCACACGCGGACCGATAGCCTGATAGACCATCTGGTGTTGTTGGATTCTCGATTTTCCGGCAAAGGAGGGGGAAACAATTTTGGCCTCGTAATGATTGGAATCGCCGACCGTATCCTTGATCTCAATCGAGGCATCGGGAATCCCAGCCTTGAGCAAATCATAAATTTCGTCCGCGCTCATAGCCATACAAGTCTCCTTCAAATGCTCGGACAGGTTATATTAGATACTTTTTATAAAAAGGCAAGTTTTACAGCCCGCCCATATAATCTGGCAGCCAGGACTCGTTGATTTTGATGAGGTCCGCCACCGAAACGGAAACACCATCAATGGCAAAAATATCGCCATGCGTGATACCGAGTTTGAGAAGCGGAACACCCGCTTTTCCGGCCGCGGCAACAAGGTCATCCGGATTGTCAGTCGTCACGACGTAACGGGCTTGATCTTCACCGAACCAGAAAGGCGCAGCGTTTTGCGGAGCGTGCTCAATCGTACAACCGATGCCGCTAGCCATCGCCATTTCCGCGAGAGCAACAAACAACCCGCCGTCACTGACGTCGTGACACGCGGATACAACGCCGGAGAGAATTTGCGCACGGACAAAATCGCCGTTTTTCTTTTCTGCGACCAGATCGACAAAAGGTGCACCGCCGATTTCCTTGCCGTGAATTTCACGTAAGTATAGCGATTGCCCCAGATGACCCTTGGTATCACCCACGACAAAGAGGGTGTGACCAGTGGCAGGGAAGGCAAGGCCCGCCGCCTGTTCGGCATTGGCAATCACACCGACCCCGCCAATGGCAGGTGTCGGCTGAATGGCGCGTCCCGATGTTTCGTTGTAAAGGGAGACGTTGCCCGACACGATCGGATAATCAAGTGCACGGCACGCATCGCTAATCCCGTCAAGAGACGCAACAATCTGTCCCATAATCTCGGGCTTTTCAGGGTTGCCGAAATTGAGGTTGTTGGTAATTGCAAGCGGAGTAGAACCAGTCGCGGTGATATTGCGCCAGCTCTCGGCAACGGCTTGCTTGCCGCCTTCATACGGATCGGCTTCGACATAACGCGGCGTAACATCAGATGTCATGGCCAAGGCTTTCGCCATATTCGGAATCTTGACCAGCGCGGCATCACCCGATTTAAGGGCTTGAGTGTTTGCAATTCCCGGAGAGAAGAGCGTTTCGGCCATCACGAGAGAGTCATATTGCTCCCAGATCCAGCGTTTCGAAGCAATATCAGGACAAGCCAAAAGCGTTTTCAAATCACCCATCAAACCTGCAGAAGACAGCGGATAGGCCGCATCGTCAATCGCAGCAGGTTTCTTAGGCGCAACGGACGGGCGATCATAAAGCGGAGATTGGTCAACCAGCGGCGGAACCGGAATATCGCACCAGCATTCGCCGTACATATTGAGTTTCAGACGCTGGTCATCGGTCGTATACCCGATCACGGCGAAATCCAGATCCCATTTCTCGATAATCGCACGGGCTTTATCTTCGGAACCGGGTTTCAAAATCATCAACATCCGCTCTTGCGATTCCGAGAGCATGATTTCGTAAGGAACCATGCCTTGCTCGCGTTGCGGCACGTCATCAAGGTTCATGACAACGCCCACTTCGCCTTTGGAAGCAATTTCGACAGCGGAGGAGGTGAGTCCCGCAGCTCCCATATCCTGAATGGAAATAATCGCATCGGATTGCATGAGTTCGAGACAAGCCTCGATTAACAATTTCTCGGTGAACGGGTCACCGACCTGAACGGTCGGGCGGTTTTCTTCGTTCCCGTCGCCGAATTCAGCCGAGGCCATCGTCGCGCCGTGAATCCCGTCACGTCCGGTTTTCGATCCGACATAAACGATGGGTTGGCCGACACCGGCCCCGCGCGCGTAATAGATTTTATCCTGATCGGCCAAACCGACCGTCATGGCATTCACAAGGTTGTTGCCGTTGTACGATTTGTGGAAGTTGGTCTCTCCCCCAACAGTCGGCACGCCGACACAGTTGCCGTATCCTGAAATTCCCGCAACGACACCTTTGACGAGCGAACGGGTTTTGGGATGTGACGGCTCGCCAAACCGCAGCGCATTGAGGTTGGCAATCGGACGCGCGCCCATCGTGAATACATCGCGCATAATTCCGCCCACGCCTGTGGCAGCGCCTTGATAGGGCTCGATATAGGACGGATGGTTGTGCGATTCCATTTTGAACACAGCCGCTTGACCATCGCCGATGTCGATGACGCCCGCGTTTTCACCCGGCCCCTGAATAACGCATTTGCCCGTGGTCGGAAGTTTTTTCAAATGAATGCGGGATGATTTGTAAGAGCAATGTTCTGACCACATCACCGAGAAAATACCAAGTTCGGTATAGGTCGGCTGACGTCCCAGAATATCCTGAACCAGTTTGAATTCGCTTTCAGATAACCCGAACGATTTCGCCAGCTCCAGCGTAACAGCAGGTTCGGCTAGTGCGGGTTTTTGTTTTTGTACGGCAACGTTTGTCATTTTTGTTCCTTTAAACTTTATTCTTCAAAAACTCTCTTGCTTCTTCTTTGCCCAATCCTCTTGGGATCAGCGTAAAGCGTGGGCCGGAATAACAGTTCTCGTTAATGTCCGCATAAAACTGGTCTTTAGGACGACAGAACACTTCGCCGCGCACGGCACAGGCATAAACCACTAACTCTTCATCGGTCTCAGTGTGAAGTCCTTCACACAACTTGATGTAAAGTCCGCCTTTGTAATGCCGGTATGTTTCGAATGGTTGCATATCGGAACCTGATTACCCCAACGCCTCGACAATGCTTTGGAACAAGGGAATCCCTTGATGCCCGTTCGCATGCGGCACAACAGAATCTTCGGGATGCGGCATCATGCCGAGAATGGTTTTTTCTTTGTTCATGACTCCCGCGATGCTTTCCAGAGACCCGTTGGGGTTGGACTCGTCCGTAATTTGTCCGTCCGCATTGCAATAGCGGAACGCAATCTGATCGTTATCATGAAGCGATTTCAAACCGTCCGCATCGACGAAATAATTTCCTTCGCCATGCGCAATCGGCACTTGCAAAACTTGTCCTTTGGCAAAGCGGCGCGTGAAGTCGGAAGAGGTGTTTTCCGCACGCAGATGAACCTGCTTGCAGATAAATTGCAAAGAACGGTTCCTGAGCAACGCACCGGGAACCAGTCGTGTTTCAACCAGCATCTGGAATCCGTTGCACACGGCGAGTAACCGTACACCTTTTTTCGCGCGGTCGATCACTTCCTTCATGATCGGCGAGTGGGCCGCCATCGCGCCGCATCGCAGATAATCGCCATAGGAAAATCCGCCGGGCAAAACCATCAAATCGCAATCGGGCAGCGTGGTCTCTTTATGCCAGACCAGAGCAGGGTCTTTCCCCGACACATGTTTCAGGGCCATTTGCATATCTTTTTCGCGGTTGGTGCCCGGAAAGACGATGATTGCTGATTTCATCTCTAAACCATTCATTCTGTTGGGTGTTGTGCCGCAGACCATATCGGAAAACGGGAAATAATAAAAGCGAAGTTTGAATGGAAATATACAAAATATGAAAAATAGTAAGTTTTTTCAAAAGGAACGAATTTTTTTATTGCGACCGGAAAAAATTTCGGTGTACGAAAGAGGGGTAAACCGGAAAGGCGATCAAGCCATCGCGGGTTGAACAAGGGAATAAAGCTCGAAATACAGAATGTCTGGGAGAAAGCTAAAATCAGCCCGTAACGGGCTTTTTTTATGCCTGAAATTGAGAAGTCTAAACCAGACCAGCTTCTTTTTTGATCTGCTCGGTCGCCTGTTCGACGCATTTCGTGATGGCATGGTCGATTTCATGTTCTGCAACGTCGATGTTCAGCTTTGAAAAATCACCCATCAGTTTGCGTTTGACGTCGTCATAGCCGGGCTCGTCCAGATTGGCGATCACGACTTCCTTGGCGTAAGACTCGACGTCGGCGCCGGAAAATCGCATCTTTTCGGCTGCCCAGACCCCGACCAGTTTGCTGGCCCGCGCCTCGATTTTGAACAGCATTTGCTGGTCCATTTCGAATTTTTTCTCAATCGCTTGCTCGCGTTCATTGAAAGACATGTCTAAGCTTCCTGTTGTAAAAGAGTGTAGATTAATCATAAGGATAACAGGCGGGTTTTCCAAGTAAAAAAGGAAGGGCCACTGTGAACAGAGCCCCCCTTCCTAGAGAAAAGCCGAATATTTAGGAATTCAAAAATTTCTTTCTGGCTTGCTGGCTTTTGAGCGCAATCAGCCGGTCCAGAGCATTTTCCGAGATTTCGACTTGATTGCTGGCGAAATCGGCCAAAAGCCGTTCCCTAAACTCGCGGTTGCCGCTTTTAAGGCCCCATTCTTTCATATTGGTGACGAATTTCATGGAAGTTTCGGGGTCCAGACCGATCCGCTCGGCGACCCATTCGGCGACCAATTCTTGTGTATAACTATCGACCTTGAACTGAAGTTCCTGATCCAGGGCAAATTTGCTTTCGAGAGATTTGCCCAAGTCTCTGATAGACATAACTTCACTCATGTTAAAAAGACCGTCCTTTCAAGTTTTTCGAGCGTATTGTTACAGCATTTGATATTCAGTTTGCGTGAAACACATCTTCTGTTATACCAAGGAACTCTAAGAAAATTATTAACAGAACACCCGCTCCGCAGGGCGGATGAAGGATTTTTAGGATGCTTTTTTCGATTGGAAACAACCCCCGCCGCAAAGTGATCTATGACGGGAAGGCCAAAACCATATTCGAAGGACCCGAACCCGGAACCGTGATCCAATATTTCAAGGATGACACATCCGCCGGTAACGGCGAAAAGCGTGATGTTATTGCCGGAAAAGGGGTGCTGAACAACCGGATTTCCGCCCATATCATGACCAAACTGGAAGGGATGGGAATTCCGACCCATTTCCTGAAAAGCCTGAATATGCGCGAACAACTGGTCCGGCAGGTCGAAATCATCCCGCTGGAATTGATCGTACGCAACGTCGCCGCAGGCTCGTTGGTCAAACGCTTCGGCATGAAAGAAGGTACGGTTCTGAATTACCCGCTGGTCGAATTCTATTACAAGAAAGAAGACCTCGGGAACCCGATGCTCAGCGAAAACCACATCATGAATCTGGGTATCGCCGACCCGTACGAGATCGAGGAGATGGTCACGCAAGCATGGCGCATCAACGACTATCTTTCGGGCCTATTTGCCGGAGTGGGCATCCGCCTGATTGACTTTAAACTCGAATTCGGTCGCATCTACGGCGAATATGACGAAGTGTATATTCTGCTAGCCGATGAAATTTCACCCGACAGCTGCCGCCTGTGGGACGAAAAAACCGGTGAGAAAATGGACCGCGACCGTTTCCGAGAAAATCTTGGAGGCTTTATCGAAGCCTATCAGGACGTGGCCAAACGTCTGGGCTTGATCCCCGACAGCGGCATTATTCAGGGAGGCAATATAGACGAACAGATTGCATCGTCACTGAGTGAAATTGAAAACGAATTGGCACGCGAACGCAAACTGCGTTCGATCAACAAAGCCCCGCCCAGCAAGCCTTGGAAATAAACTAGAAACAAAGAGGAAAAAATCATGAAAGCAATTGTAAAAGTTACCTTGAGAAAAGGCGTTCTCGACCCGCAGGGCAAAGCGATTGAAAGCGCATTGCACCATCTGGGCTTCGGCGAAGTCGGTGATGTGCGTCAGGGAAAATTCATCGAGATCGAAGTCCCCGAAGGCACAAACGAAACCCGCATCAAAGAAATGTGCCAACAACTTCTGGCCAATCCGGTCACCGAAGATTTCGAAGTGGTTATGACGGCCTAAGAAAAAAGGACACAATATGAAGCAAACACCCCTTCACACCGCGCATAAAAATCTGAATGCCAAGATGGGGGAGTTTGCAGGCTATGATATGCCCCTCTATTACGACCTTGGCGTTCTCAAGGAACATGAATGGGTCCGCGAAAATGCGGGCCTTTTCGATGTTTCGCACATGGGGCAGGTGATGATAAAGGGCGCGGGGACACGGGCGCTTCTTGAAAAACTCACCCCGTCATCTTTTGAAAAACTGGGCGTTAACCGCACCAAATATACGGTCCTCACTAACGACGAGGGCGGCATCATCGACGATCTGATGGTCACCAAAACCGGCGAAGATGATTTTCATCTGGTCATCAACGCGGGGTGCAAGGATAAAGACATTGCATGGATTAAATCGCACCTCGGCGCCGAACAGGAATTCACCTATTTCGAAGACTGGGCGTTGATCGCGCTGCAAGGCCCGAAATCCGAAGCTGTGATGCGTGATGTGCTTGGCATTGATCTTTCGGACGTTCCCTACATGGGGCTGTGGTTCAAGGATTACACGATGTTTGTTTCGCGCCTTGGCTACACGGGCGAAGACGGGTTTGAAATTTCAGTCCCTAATGAAAATGCCGAAGAACTCTGGAATAAACTCCTCTCCGACGACCGCGTGAAGCCCATTGGTCTCGCCGCACGGGATTCGCTGCGTCTTGAAATGGGCTATTGCCTATACGGTCACGATATTGATGCAACCACATCGCCGCTCGAAGCCGACCTCGGCTGGGTGATGCGCAAAGACGTGAAAGAGAACGCCCCACAACCCACCCGCAAACGTGTAGGTATTGTCTTGACGGATAAAGGTGTTGCCCGCGAAGGATCGGAAGTCCTGAATATGGATGGCCAAAAAATCGGCGCGCTCACGAGCGGCGGATTTTCCCCAACCCTGAAACAATCCATCGGACAGGCCTATGTACCCATCGAATACGCGTTTGAGGGAACCGAACTTTGGGTCGATGTGCGCGGACGCAGGATTCCGGCCCGCATCGCCAAAATGCCATTTGTCAAACCGAAAACAAAAGGAAGTGTTTAATCATGACTGTCAAATTCTCCAAAGATCACGAATGGATCAAACTGGAAGGCCGCGACGTCGCGGTCGTCGGCATTACCGACTACGCGCAACACGCGCTGGGCGATCTGGTGTTTATCGAACTGCCCAAAGTCGGCGCAACCTACAATAAAGGCGCACATTTTGCCGTGGTGGAATCGGTCAAAACCGCTGCTGAAGTCTACACGCCCGTCACCGGCGAAGTGGTTGCCGTCAACAACGTGCTAGAAAACGATTTCGATCTGTTGAAATCGGATACAGAGGGCTGGATCGCCAAATTCAGAATCACCAATACGGACGAACTGAACGGCCTGATGGACGAAGCGGCGTATAAAGGCTATCTCAAGACTGTGGAGTAACCATGCGCTACCTGCCGCTGACCAAAAACGACCGCACCGAAATGCTCGCAAAAATCGGTGTAACCTCGGTTGCCGATTTTTATAAAGGCTTGCCCGTCACCGACCATTTTGATTTGCCCGACCATCAGGGCGAATTGGAAGTTGAACGGTTTATGGTGAACCTTGCAAACCGGAACCGCGCGGCCAGTGACGGCCCGTTCTTTCTGGGGGCGGGGGTTTATCACCATCACATTCCATCAACTGTTGATTATATCATCCAGCGGTCCGAGTTTCTGACATCCTACACGCCGTATCAACCCGAAATGGCGCAGGGCACGTTGCAGGTTATCTTCGAATTCCAGACGATGATTGCGAATTTGACAGGCCAAGATGTCGCCAATGCGTCGATGTATGATGGAGCAACTAGCTGCGCTGAAGCCGCACTCATGGCCATGCGCCTGACGGGGCGTGAAAAAGTCACGCTCGGCACCGAACTCAATCCGCAATATCGCGATGTGCTGGAAAGCTACATCGGCAAAGATAATATTGTGGACACCGCAGACGAAACGGTCGCGGCCATTATCGTTCAATCGCCCGATTTCTTTGGTACGCCGCATTCCTATGCGTCATGGAAGGCAAAAGCCGACGCGGTGGGGGCAAAACTTGTCGTCGTCATCACCGAAATCGTCTCGTTGGGATTGTTACCGGCTCCGACCGAAGCCGATATTGTTTGCGGCGAAGCGCAATCAATCGGCATTCCAATGTCTTTCGGCGGCCCGCATTTGGGGTTCTTCGCGTGTAAGCAAGACTATTTGCGGCAAATGCCCGGTCGTCTGTGCGGGGAAACGGTCGATGCCGACGGGCGTCGCGGATTTGTCCTGACGCTCTCGACCCGCGAACAACATATCCGCCGCGAAAAAGCGACCTCGAATATCTGCACCAATCAGGGGCTTTGTGCATTGGCCTTTACCGTTCATATGGCCTTGCTCGGCGAAGATGGACTAAAAACCCTCGCACGTCTCAACCACGAACGCGCCTGCGCACTGGCGGACGAACTTTCGAACATTAAGGGCGTGCGCGTGATGAATGAAAATTTCTTCAACGAATTTGTTGTCGAGTTTGAAAGCTCCGCCAAAGAAGTGGTGATGAAACTCGCCGCGCAGAACATCATTCCGGGCCTGCGCCTTGACGATCACCGCCTTCTAATGGCCGTCACCGAAATGGTGAGTGAGGAGGATATAAAAACCTTTGTAAGGGTTCTGGGAGAATAACAATGGAACAAAATACAATCGACGCATCTCGCGCTTTGAATTACGAAGAGCCGCTTTTGTGGGAACACGAACAGGCCGATGGCGGCGGGGTGGATTTCCCCGCGCCGAAAAACACGTCCCTGCGCACGGGGCAACCGGCACGCGAAAAAATCGGTTTGGCAAATTTGAAAGAGCCGCAAGTGTTGCGCCATTTCGTGCGGCTTTCGACCAAAAACTTTTCAATTGACCACGGGTTTTTTCCGCTTGGTTCCTGCACGATGAAACACAATCCGCGCCTGAATGAAAAAATGGCGCGGCTGTCAGGCTTTGCAAACATCCATCCGCTTCAACCCGCCTGCACATCGCAAGGCGCGTTGGAATTGATGTATGAATTGCAAAGCTGGTTGGGAGAGTTGACGGGTCTTCATGGCGTGTGTTTGACCCCTGCCGCCGGAGCGCATGGGGAATTGGCAGGCCTGATGACTATCAAACGCGCCCACGAATTAAACGGTCAAAGCCACCGGAAAGTTATTTTATGTCCCGACTCGGCCCACGGAACGAACCCCGCAACGGCCGCAATGTGCGGTTATGAACTGCGCGTGATTCCAACCAAAGAAACCGGATGTGTAACGCTTGAAAATTTCAAGGCCGCATTGGGCGACGGCAAAGATGTGGCCGGTATGATGGTCACCAACCCCAACACCTGCGGGTTGTTTGAAACCGAAATTGCCGCGTGCGCCAAACTCCTCCACGAGGCAGGCGGATATTTCTATTGCGACGGTGCGAATTTCAACGCGCTGGTCGGCAACGTAAAGCCAGCCGATTTCGGCGTTGATGTCATGCATATCAATCTCCACAAAACTTTCTCGACTCCGCATGGCGGCGGCGGTCCGGGTTCCGGCCCCATTTGCGTTGCTGAAACTCTGAAGCCTTACCTTCCTGTTCCTTGTGTGGTGAAAACGGAAGAGGGCTATAAACTCGAAACCATCGACGACCGCCCGACATCGTTTGGAAAGCTGAAAGGGTTTCAGGGGCAATTCGGCATGTTTGTTCGCGCTCTCACCTATATGATGTCACATGGCCGTGAAGGTTTGAAACAGGTCTCGGAAGACGCTGTCCTCAATGCCAATTATATTCAGGCCTCGCTCGGCGGCGACTACCATGTCCCATTTGCCAACCGCACCTGTATGCATGAATGTCTGTTGACCGATAAAATCCAGAAAGAGGCCGGTGTCACCACAATCGATATTGCAAAGACTCTGGTCGAATATGGCATCCACCCGATGACGGTCTATTTCCCCTTGGTGGTGCAGGGCGCGATGCTGATCGAGCCGACCGAAACGGAATCCAAAGAAACGATTGACCGCTTTATCGCCGTGATGAAGAAGATTGCGAGTGACACGCGGGCAGGGGAGACAGGTCAATTCCACGAAAATCCCATCTCCACCCCGCGTCGCCGTCTGGATGAAGTCAGAGCCGCGCGCCAACCCGTCCTGAAAGCCGGAAGCTAGAAATTATTAAAACCCCTTCGAAAATTTATATCTCATATATATCAATAGGTTGATAGCAATTTTCCCGTTTTGAAATTTGCAAAACCTAAACCTCGAATGATATGATTCGAGTATGAAAAAACCTAATAAACTATATAAATCTTTAGGCCCGAATACCCCGATGGGAAGGGCCTTTCGTAGTGCCCACAATCATCCGGTTAAGTCGCTGCGCTCGGGATTCCGTGGCGTGGAAGTGATCATCGCCGGTATGTTCTCCGGCGCGACTCTGTCCAAAGTCTGGATCCAGAAATTCATGGCCACGATGTCCAAGATGAAAGTGCCGTACCGCGGCGCAAGGGTCAGTTCCCTGTTCTCGATGGCGGTTGGCTTTGGACGGAAATCATCGCCATATCAAGGACTTAGGTACGAGTAATCACGAGTTTTTCTTCAAGAGAGCTGCGGGGTGGTGATTTAGGTTGCCACCCCGATTTTTTACCGTTTTTACTTGCATATATGGATATATAGATCTATATATGAATTCGTAGGGATAAAATGAATAGGCTCGCAAAAACACAACAAAAACCGGCATCCCTCGGCTTGGTTCGTTCCAATTCCGCCGCCATTACTGCGCCCAATCTTCCGAAATCCAACGTTCCGTTTATTAGAAAGCGCCCGAGCCTCGGTGGTGGCCCGCAGCTGGTTCCCGTTGCTGCCAAGAAAAAACAGGAAATGAAACTACCGCTGCCAAAACTGGCACCACCGCTTTCGCAATCCTTGGGGTATCACAATCTGAGAATTGTTGACATCGCGAATAATTTTGCCGAAAGAACGTCCCCCTACAATATCGGTAAAGTCTACGCCGCGGCCAACGCCTTGCATGTTCGGTATACCCCTGTGTCGAACGCAGGCAACGCCAGCCTCTTTGCCTCAAACGCCGCGATGATATCGGGATGGGCCCCGAAAAAAACGTCTACACCGAAATCGTCGCCCAAACCTTCAAATGTTATGCCGTTCCGTCCCGTCGGCGGCCCTGTGTTGACGAGATCGCCTTTGGCCGGAACAGGGCTGATGACACGCGTGCCCAAAGCTCCCGCACTTCGCTTGGCGGCATAATTTATGTCACTTCCCGATCCTATTCGCAAAGACATCAATCATCTGGTCAAGACTGACGAGTTTTTTTCGAACGCCTCCATAGTAATGCCGGATTTTTCATGGCGCAAAACACCTGATGCGTTTTCGTCGCTGGTGCGGATTGTTCTGGCGCAACAGGTTTCGACTTCCGCCGCGAAGACGCTGTGGACGCGCATGAATGACGGGCTGAAAGGAAAAGTGACGGCTAAAAAGATTATGGCCATGAGTGAAGACGAATTGCGAAGCTTTGGACTGTCCCGCCAGAAAGCGGGATATTTACACGGATTGGCGCAAGCGGTGAGGGAAGGGCGCTTTGATCCTGCGGAACTGGAACAGCTAAACGACGAAGACGTAGCTGCCAAGATCATGGAATTAAAGGGATTCGGCCTGTGGTCGGCGCAGATGTATATGATTTTCACATTGGCCCGTCCAGACATCTGGCCTGCTCAGGATTTAATCATTCGTCACGGAGTCGGGGTATATCTGAAGAAAAAGGAGCGTCCAGACCTTGCACAAACGATCAAATTCGGCGACAAGTTTAAAGGACGCCGCACCGCGGTCGCACTCCTCTTGTGGAATTTGAAAGATAAATGAAACAAAGTCCTTCACAAAATTTTGATGTTCGCGCAGATGGACAAAATCCTTCCTACATCATCCTCCATTACACCGGAACAAAAACAGCGGAAGAAGCCGAAGCACGCTTTTGTAACGACAACCCGCAAGACCAGATCGGGCGTATCGCCCCGCATTACATGATCGACGGCGTGGGGCAATGGATAAAATTCATTGAGGAGGATAAGCGCGCCTGGCATGCAGGCAAGGCGCAATGGAAAGACATCACCGATATGAACTCGGCGTCGATTGGCATTGAAATCTGGAACTCTGGTCATGAATTCGATTGCGAAGATTTTTTGCCCAAACAAATCGACTCTCTTGTTGAGTTGATCGAAAATATCCGCACGCGCTGGAATATCCCGAATGCCAATATTCTGGGTCATTCGGATATTGCGCCGGGTCGCAAAATTGATCCGGGTGAAAAGTTCCCGTGGCGGAAACTGGAAATATACGGCGTCGGTCTGATGCCGGATATGGGCGACCCGTCCTCCGAAGCCGAGGCCATGGTGTCCGCACCGGAAAGCTTTTATCAGGCGCTTCGCGACTACGGATACACCTACACTGACGATCAAACGGTTCTGCTCCGCGAATTCCGTCGCCATTTTCTGCCCAAGCTTCTGGATAATCAAGAGCTTGACCTTGAAACCTGTGCCGCCATTCTCTCACTGGCCAGACAAGCCGCCTGATTTGACTTTTCCAGCCCGAAAGCCCTATAGTGCCCCCGCCAGTTGGTCGGAGGACCGCGCCCCGCAAGGGGTGAGGAAAGTCCGGACTTCACGGAAGCAAGGTGCCGGTTAACGACCGGGCGGGGTAACTCGACGGAAAGTGCAACAGAGAGAAAACCGCCGATGGCCCGAAAGGGCACAGGCAAGGGTGAAACGGTGCGGTAAGAGCGCACCACTCGTCCAGTAATGGACAGGTACGGCAAACCCCACCTGAAGCAAGACCAAATAGGGGTCGCGCATGATCTGTTTCCGGATCGTGGCCCGGGTAGGTTGCAAGAGGCGTATGGTAACATCCGTCCCAGATGAATGGTCCTCACCCCGCAAGGGGTACAGAATCCGGCTTACAGACCAACTGGCATTTTTCTTTTAAGGGGAGACGACCGAATAATCCATCTGCGTGGCAGGTTTCGGCGCGGGCGTTCCGATACCGTTTTCTTTTTCTCTGATTCTCTCCAATATTTCCGGCGGCGTGGCTTCCGTGGCGTAGGCGTGCCCTTCATCGAGCATATAGGCAAGATGAGGGGATTCTTTCATAACGGAAGTAGTTTTCAGGTATTCGTCTGTGTTCTTGTATACGCCAACAATCAGGGTGTTTCCCTGCAACGAGCCATCAATATCGTTTTTATGCATAAAATGTGACATTCCATAGCGGATGGCCCGTTTCTCATCGGGCGATTGGGCTTCGATATATTTGGCAACATCGGGATCTGACGAAAGTCTGACCAGATTTTCAACATGTGTCATGATGGTGCTGAATGCTACGGATCTGAAAATCTGGGAAACTTTGCCGCTGCCCTGAAGAGTAAGAATTTCCTGCTTGGAAAAGCTGATTTCATTCGGCTGAGGTAAGGTCTCGCTATGTTCGACAAAACGTTTGACAATCTCTTTGTCACGGTCCGTTAGCGTTGGTGGAGGACCAGTGTCCGGGGCGTCCACATCCCAGCGGAACAGCTCAAGTATACGTTCCTTGTCACCTTTGGAAAATTCGGTGGGACCAAATTGGTCAAGGTAAATATCGAGATAGATGTCTGGAATCTCCTGTAACTCCTTGGATTGTTTCCACTGGACATCTGCGGGGATAAGGGAAATGCCCATGTCGTAAGCGTTCTGGGCAAAGGGAATGTAACTGGTCATCTCGTAATTGGCGGGATCATCAACCCATCCGCTGATATTTACAGCATCGGAAAATTCTTTGTCCTGCATCTGTCTGGATTCGATTTTGGCAAAATGATCCGCATAATTGGTATCATTTTCTTCAAAAATTTTCCTGACACCTGAATTTCGAAGGGAAGATAAAATGTCGTTATTATTGAGAAAGTTGTCAAACGCATAGGCGTTCTCGTGGTTGCCATCGGCAAAGGCGATATTGGTCCATTTTGGAGATGTCACCTCGATAATTTGGGCCATGGATAGATTGATCGGGTGAATATCCGCCCCTGCGCGCGCTGCTAAGAGGAATTCCTGAAAAGCATCCGGAGGTGATTTTGATGGTCCCGCCATGACAAAATGATAATCGAAACCGCTTAATTATATGTAAAACATATATTCACAGGCATCAGCCAAACTTATCCACAGAGTTTTCCTCATGTTTTTGAGTAGAAACCCCTTGATTTGTTTGACCTCCCATCAATTCCCATGATATCCCATTAAAGAAAGGTTAATTCCCATGACCTTTAAAAAGAGCGCTTTAAACGGGACCTCGCCACCAAATGCCACTATTTCTGTCAACCTACGTGAACAAAGTCGATAAAAAGGGCCGGATTTCGGTCCCCGCGACCTTCCGTTCCGCATTGGTGGGGCAGGCGTTTCAAGGGGTGGTGTTGTTCAAGGCCACGGGTCATCCCTGCATCGAAGGCTTCGATTTCTCCAAGATGGACGAGCTGTCCTCCCGTCTGGACCAATTTGATATGTTTTCGACCACGCAAGACGATCTCGCGACCGCAATCTTCGCCGAGTCCGTTCAGTGCCCGTTCGATAGCGAAGGCCGGATCAATATCCCGCAAGCCTTGCTTGCCTACGCAAAAATTGACGAGAATGCGGCCTTCGTCGGTCTGGGTCGTAAATTCCAGATCTGGGATGCGGCTACATTTGAGTCTCGCCGTGTTATGGCCCGTGAAAACGTCATCCGCGAAGGTCTCACGCTGCCCAGCGGAAAAGGGGATGTGTAAGGCATGAATAACACCGCTCCGCATATTCCGGTAATGTTGAATGAAGTTTTGGCTGCCCTGCAACCTGCTGCAAACGAAACCTATGTCGATGGCACGTTGGGTGCTGGCGGATATACCAGCGCCATTCTGGAGGCCGCACCGTGCAATGTGATTGCTTTCGACCGCGATCAAACCGCGCACGATATGGCTGCCGCATGGGGTGATGAATACAAAGGTCGCCTGACCTTGGTCAAAAGCAGCTTCTCGAATCTGGAAGAAGAATTGCAAGCGCGTGGCGTTGAAAAAGTCGATGCGGTTATTCTTGATCTCGGTGTATCGTCGATGCAATTCGATGAAGGAGATCGTGGCTTCTCGTTCCGTTTTAACGGTCCGCTCGATATGCGCATGGACCGCGCGGGTGGACAAACGGCTGCTGATCTGGTCAATAGCATGCCCGAAAAAGAATTGGCGGATATGATCTATCTCTATGGCGAGGAGCGTCATTCCCGCCGCATTGCCGCCGCCATCATCAAAAGACGTGCGGATAAAAAAATTGAAACCACCGCGCAACTGGCCGATATTGTCCGATCTGTCTTGCCGTTCTCTCCTAAAGATAAATCCGATCCCGCCACGCGCACCTTTCAGGCTTTGCGCATCGCCGTCAATGACGAACTTGGTGAACTGGAAAAGGTTCTTGAGGCCGCCGAACGTGTTTTGAAAGAAAATGGTCGATTGATTGTGGTCACGTTCCACTCTCTCGAGGACCGGATCGTCAAGGAATTCCTCGTCAAGCGGTCCAAACCCGCTCCCTCTCCCTCGCGTCATGCGCCAGCCGCACTCGACGCATCTCCTGACAGGCTGAGCTTTTCGCTCCTCACTAAAAAGCCTGTTCTCCCCACTGAAGAAGAAACAAAACTCAACCCTCGTTCCCGCTCGGCCAAATTGCGTGCCGGCATCAGGAGGGCATCGTGAGAAAATTTGTCGTCAAACTCTCGACGGTTTTTGTTTTGTTTCTGGCTATTCTTTCCGGCTCTGCCTTGTTCTGGGTCTCGCAGAAGGTCCAGCAATTGGAGCGCGAACAACGCACGATGCACCAGAAGGTAGCTAGTGAGGAAGAAGGAATTCGCGTCCTCACCGCAGAATGGGACTACCTCAATCGCCCCGACCGTCTCGAAGCGCTGGCGGCCCGCTATCTGAAAACAATGGAGCCGGTTGCGCCTGAAGATTTGTTGAAAAGCGCCAATGCCGTTCCTGAAAAAGGCGAAGAAGACGAAGGGGCAACGCAAATTGTTCCTGCTCAGTATAAGGAAAAGAAAAGTGAAGGAGATAAGACTCAATGAGCCGTAAATCTCCGTTCGCGCGTCTCACCATTCGTATCATGGGCGAAAAAAGCGGCAATCTCGATCTGGTTCGTGGACGTCTGGTGTTGCTCGCCACTTTGTTTGTTGTGTTTTATGCCGGTGTCATGGTGCGCTTGGTTGATGTCACGCTTATTCAGGGGTTAATCGACGACAGTGATAGTTATATCGGCGCGCCGCAAGCGGATAACGAAGAAGAGCAGTCGAAGTTCCGTGCCGATATCGTGGACCGTAATGGCGTGTTGCTCGCAACCTCGCTCAAAACCGCGTCGCTCCACGCCGATCCGAAAATCATCGTTGATCCGGTGGAAACGGCCAAGGGTCTTTCTAAAATATTCCCCGATGTGAGTTATGGTGAGACGCTCAAAAAACTCCAAAGCGACAAACGGTTTGTTTGGATCAAGCGCAATCTGACACCGGACGAACAAAAGAAAATCCTCGAACTCGGTGACCCTGGCCTGGTGTTCGATTACGATTACCAGCGTTTCTATCCGCAAGGCGCGTTGACAGCGCACATGGTCGGCTACGACAATATCGACGGCAAAGGTCTGGCAGGGATCGAGCGCAGCTTCGATCATCTGCTTCGCCAATCCAAAGACCCGATGAAGCTGACGCTGGACGTTCGCTTGCAGCATATCCTTCGCCGTGAAATCAAAAAGGCAATCAGCGATTTTACTGCCAAGGCGGGTGCTGGAGTCATTATGGATGTTAATACTGGTGAAATTCTGGCAGCGACGTCCTTGCCGGATTTTAACCCTCATGCGCCAAGCGCCGATCCAAAAGACCCTGAAATGTTCAACCGCGTCACGCTCGGGGTTTATGAACTGGGGTCGACCTTCAAAATTTTCACGACCGCCGCCCTTCTGGAACAAAAGAAAACCCCGTTCACCAAAAAATACGATACCAGTGAACCGGTAAAAATTGCGGGCTATACAATTCACGATTTCCATGGTGAAAAGCGCCCTCTGACCATTCCTGAAGTCTTTATGGTGTCGTCGAATATCGGCACAGTCCATATGGCGCAGGAAATCGGAACCGACGGGCTGAAACGGTTTTATACCGATCTGGGATTAATGAAAAAACCGGAATTCGAAATTGATGAAGTGGGGTCGCCGATTATCCCCAGCCCGTGGCGCGAAGTGAATACACTCACCGCGTCTTACGGACACGGCATTGCGGTTACCCCCCTGCAACTCGTGACCGCAACCTCGACCATTGTAAACGGCGGATTGAAAGTGACGCCGCATCTGGTCAAGCAGGATGAAGATCCCATCTCCCGTACCCGCATTGTTTCAAAGGAAACCTCGCTCAAAATGCGTCAGCTGATGCGTCTGGTAGTCAGCTCCGGAACCGCCAGAAAAGCGGATGTCGAAGGGTATATGATCGGCGGTAAAACCGGAACGGCAGAAAAGAATATTCATGGCCGTTACAGCCGCGATCAGCGCGTTGCGACGTTTGTTGGTGCCTTCCCGATAGATGATCCGAAATACGCCATTCTGGTGATGGTTGACGAACCGCATCCGAACAAATCGAGCTATGGCTACGCAACGGCCGGATGGGTCGCGGTTCCAGCGGTCGGTCGTATTGTTTCGGCGGCTGGCTCTTTGCTCGGTATGAAACCGGAAACCGATATGGTTGATATTTCCGAACCGCTGAAACAATTTGTTTCGGCCAAGATAGGGGAGCATTAGATATGATTTCTCTTCCCTCGCAGATTTCGGGTGTAACCAGCGACAGCCGCAAAGTCGAAAAAGGCTTTGTCTTCGTGGCTATTCAGGGCGCAAAATCCGATGGCCGCGAATACATTGCGCAAGCGGTCGAGAATGGCGCGTCGGTGATTGTGGCCGCCACCGGTTCAAACTGCAACGTTCCAGGTGCGGTATCTTACATTGAAACTACCGACCCGCGTGCATGGCTCTCGGCGGCCGCCTCGCAATTTTATGCAGGTGAGCCGGAAAGAATTGTGGCCGTCACTGGAACCAACGGCAAAACATCAACGGTGAATTTTACACGCCAAATTTGGGAAAAACTTGGTGAACGCGCAGCCTCGCTTGGAACATTGGGGGTCATCGGCGAAGGCTTGAGCGGTTATTCCGGCATGACCACGCCCGATCCGGTCGAGCTTCATAAAACCCTTCAGGATTTGAAACAAAAAGGGTTTGACTATCTGGCGATGGAGGCCTCTTCCATCGGTATCGAACAACACCGTCTGAATGGAATAACCATTGGGGCTGCCGGATACACCAACCTGACCCACGACCATCTCGACTATCACGGGACGATGGAAGCTTATAAATCAATGAAGATGCGCCTCTTCTCGAAATTGCTGAAAGAAGATGGTGTGGCTGTCGTCAATGCCGATACGCCGGAATTTGCCGAGATCAAAACCATTTGCGAAAAACGCGGCATTACCTTCTGGGGCTACGGTCATAAAGGTGATGCGCTAAAACTCGTTGTCCGTGAAGCTATCCCGACCGGACAAAACCTGACGCTGGATGTTTTGGGTGCGCCTTACGAAGTTTTCCTGCCGCTGGTCGGCGAATTCCAGACCATGAATGTTTTGTGCGCTTTGGGTCTGGTTTTGGCCGAAGGTAAGTTTGAAGTACATAAAGTCATTGAAACACTTTCTACCCTTTCGCCAATCCCCGGTCGTCTGCAACAGGTCAGCAATAGCTCTGTTTATGTCGATTACGCCCACACGCCCGACGCACTTGAAAATGTTCTGAATGCTCTTCGTCCGCATACAGCAGGTCGCCTGATCTGCCTGTTTGGCTGCGGTGGTGACCGCGACAAAACTAAACGTCCCAAAATGGGCGAAATATCAAGCCGTCTGGCTGACGTGACTATCGTCACCGACGATAATCCCCGCAGTGAAGACCTTGCCACCATCCGTTCGGAAATTCTCGGTGGCGCTTCGCAATCTGCGATCAACATTGATGGCCGCCGCACCGCAATCCGCAAGGCGGTGGCCATGATGCAAAACGGCGATGTTCTGGTTCTGGCTGGTAAAGGTCATGAACACGGACAAATATTCGCCACCCACACCGAACATTTCGACGACGTGGAAGAAGCTTCCAACGCGCTGAAGGAGGCAGCCCAAGCGTCTTAGAAACTTCGCCTAACGTCCTGCCAACTTTAAATCCCATCTGCCCTCGACCATCCAAGCCCGCCGTACTTTTAAGAGAAAGAAGAACCTTTATGACCCACGCCGCAAATATTCTCTGGAGCTCCACCGAAGCCGCCAAAGCCGTAAACGGCACGACCAATGGTACGTGGACAGCCTATGGGGTCTCGATTGACAGCCGCACGGTCAAGGCAGGCGATCTGTTCGTCGCCATTCGCGGTGACGCCACCGACGGTCATAAATTTGTAAAAGACGCCCTCAATAAAGGGGCCGTGGCGGCCATTATCGATCAGGAGATTGAAGGTGTGGCGGAGGAAAAACTTCTGAAAGTCGCCGACACGTTCAAAGCGATGCAGGATTTGGGCATAGCCGCCCGCACCCGTTCCGCCGCCAAAATCATCGGCATCACCGGAAGCGTCGGAAAAACAGGAACGAAAGAAATGCTGGGTCGTGCCTTCTCAGCGCTCGGTCAAACCCACTATTCGGAAAAAAGCCTGAACAACCACTGGGGGGTTCCGCTCTCGCTCTCTCGCCTTCACGCTGGTGACGATTACGGCATTTTTGAAATGGGGATGAACCACGCGAATGAAATTGCGCCGCTCACCAAAATGGTCAAACCCCATGTGGCGATTATCACCACTATTGCCCCTGTTCATGCCGGAAACTTTGCTGACGGCCTCGATGGGATCGCCCGCGCCAAAGCTGAAATTTTTGGAGGAATGGATGAGCACGGGATTGCTATCCTGAACCGCGATAACGCGCAATTTGATCTCCTGAAATCCGAAGCTCAAAAATCCGGTATCAAAAAAATCTTTTCCTTCGGTAAAAACGAAAGTGCTGATGCGCGTTTGATGGATTGCCTGATTGCCACCAATGGCACACGCGTGACGGCTAGCATCATGGGCGAAGAGCTGACTTTTACTTTGAAAGATGCGGGCGAACACATTGCCTTGAACGCGCTTTCAGTTCTTCTGGCTGTCAAATTGTTGGGGGAAGACGTTGCAAAGGCCGCCGAAGCTCTGCGCGGGATGGAACCTGTGGCCGGTCGCGGCAAACGCGAATATATCAACGTGGGCGATCCGAATAATCCTGTAACCCTGATTGATGAAAGTTACAACGCATCGCCCGTCGCGATGGAAGCCGCATTCAAAGTCATGGCTCTGATTGATCCGGGTCGTGGTGGTCGCCGTATTGCCATTCTGGGGGATATGTACGAACTCGGAAACAACGCGCCACAAATTCACCGTGATCTTGCTCTGCCATTGCAGGCTGCGGGCGTTGATTTGGTTTATACTTGCGGTCCATTGATGAAAAATCTTTATGACGCCATCCCCGAACAAAATCGTGGAGCCCACGCGACCGAAAGCCCGGAACTCGCTAAAATCGTCCCTGATGTTCTGGTTCCAGGTGACGTTGTGCTCGTGAAGGGGTCGCGCGGCGGTGGAGAAATTCCGCGCATGCAAGTCGTTGTCGAAGCTCTGCGCGAACTGCCGAAGAAAATGTCGAATGCCGCCAACGCACGGCAGGAAGGAAACAGATAAATGCTCTCACTTCTCGCAGACCTCAAAGACTGGCACATCTTTTTCAACCTGTTCAATTACGTATCCTTCCGCACCGGTGGGGCGATTATCACTGCCTTTATCCTCTCGCTCTATATGGGAAAGCCGATGATCGCATGGTTGAAATCCTTGCAAGGCGCAGGCCAGCCGATCCGCGACGATGGGCCGGAAACCCACCTGAAAAAAGTCGGAACGCCGACCATGGGAGGCCTGATGATTTTGATTTCCGTGACACTGAGCACGGTTTTGTGGGCTCAACCGTCCAACCCCTTTATCTGGATGGCACTTCTGGTGATGGTGGGTTTTGGCGGGCTGGGCTTTGCCGATGACTTCCTGAAACTCACCAAACGCAATACGAAAGGCCTGTCGAGCAAACTCAAACTCGTCGGGCAAACACTCATCTCTCTGGTCGCAACCGCAGGAATTGTCCATTTTCTGCCCAAGGAAATTGCAACCGATATCGCCATTCCGTTTTTCAAAGACTTTTTTGTGCCATTGGGAATTTTCTTTTTCCTGTGGTCGATCTTTGTAATGATCGGTGCCTCGAACGCTGTCAACCTGACGGACGGTTTGGATGGTCTGGCCATTGTACCTGTTGCCATTGCCGCCGCCTGTTTCGGCCTGATCGCCTATTTGGTCGGGCGTGTGGACTTTTCAAATTACCTTCAAATTCCTTACGTTCCCGGTACGGCGGAACTGGCCATTCTCTGCGGCGCACTGGTTGGCGGTGCGATGGGATTTCTGTGGTTCAATGCCCCACCCGCGATGATATTTATGGGGGATACGGGGTCTCTCGCCATGGGCGGCGTTTTGGGTACGATTTCGATCATGGTCAAACACGAACTGGTTCTGGCTATTGTCGGTGGTTTGTTTGTGATGGAAACCGTATCTGTGATTATTCAGGTGGCCTCTTTCAAATTGCGCGGAAAGCGGGTATTTCTGATGGCGCCGATCCACCACCATTTCGAGAAAAAAGGATGGTCGGAATCGACCGTTGTCATCCGCTTCTGGATTATCGCGATGGTTTTGGCATTGATCGGATTGTCGACATTGAAACTGAGATAGAAAAGATATGATTGATTTGAGCCATTTGCGCGGGCAGAGAGTTGCCGTGATGGGACTGGGAAAAACCGGCCTCTCGGTGGCTCACGCATTGGTTCAGGCGGGAGTTGAAGTTTGCGTCTGGGACGATAACGAAGACAAGTGCGAACAGGCCCGCGCCGCAGGGTTGATCGTCAAAGATTTGCGCGTAGCCCCATTGGATAATCTGAATGCAATTTTATGGTCACCCGGTATCCCGCACACCCACCCTATCCCGCATCCGGTCGCGGTCAGAGCAGGGGCCGCGCAAATCTCCCTGATCTCGGATATCGAATTGTTGCTCTCGGCGCATCCTGAAACCGATGTGGTGGCCATCACCGGAACCAACGGCAAATCGACAACGACCGCACTGGTCGGACATATATTAAGCGCATTTCGCCCCACGGAAGTCGGCGGCAATATTGGCCGTCCTGCACTTGATATGCCAGACCTCGGGAGTGAAGGAACCTACGTCCTCGAACTCTCCTCCTATCAGATCGAACTCACTCCATCGCTTTCGCCGACTTCGGTCATTTTGCTCAATATCACGCCCGACCATCTGGAACGTCACGGCGGCATGGAAGGATATATCGCCGCCAAGGAACAAATCTTTGCCAATCCGCCAATTGACAGCCGTAAGCCGACCGCCGTGATTTGCATTGACACCAAGCCTTGCGCCGACATTGCAAAGCGCCTGAAGGATAACGGAACATGGACGGTCATTCTGGTTTCGACAAAAGAAATACTGGATGAGGGTGTCTATGTCGCCGACGGAATTCTTTATGAGGTCCGTAGCGGTGAATCTGTAAGTATTGCGGACTTAAGAGACCTCAAGGCTCTCAAGGGACAACACAACCATGAAAACGCAGCTTGTGCGTATGCCGCGCTGCGCCATGTCTACGGAATCGAGCCGGATCATATCATTCGTGAAATGATCTCGTTCGGTGGCTTGCCTCATCGCCAATATTTGACGCGTATCGTAGGTGGTGTGGCTTATATCAACGATTCCAAAGCCACCAATGCCGAGGCCGCGTCCAAGGCTCTGGCCTGCTACCACCGCATCTACTGGATTCTCGGTGGCCTGCCGAAAGAAGGTGGATTGAACGGACTGGAAGAGTTTATGCCGCGCATTGAAAAAGCCTACCTGATCGGCCAAGCAGCGCACGAATTTGCCGCGTGGCTTGAAAAGCGCAAAGTCCCTTTCGAACATTGTGAAACGCTTGATAACGCTGTAAGAGCTGCGCATCTCGATGCACAGGCAGGGCTTGGAAAACCCGGAACCAGCGGTGCAGGGGTGGTTTTACTCTCCCCTGCGTGCGCGTCATGGGATCAATTCCAGTCTTTCGAACACCGTGGCGACGTCTTTATGACGCTGGTCGGTAAACTGGAAGAGGGGGTATAGGATGAGTTCAATGCCGCTCGCCTCGTATTTCGCCAGAACCGACCGCTCGCTGATTGCGCGGTGGTGGTGGACGGTTGATAAGAAAATGCTCTTTGCGCTTCTGGCACTGATCGCGATCGGCATTTCTCTGGTGGCATCCGCATCTCCGGCAGTGGCGACAAGAATCGGAGCCACCCCCACACACTTTATCACACGCCACATGATCTTTGCTTTTCCGGCTGCCGTAATCATGATGGCCGTTTCAATGATGGGGCATCAGATGATCCGGCGCGTTGGAACGATTGTGTTTGGAAGTGCAATCTTATTGATGTTTATCGTACCTTTTGCCGGTTCCGATATCAAAGGCGCGCAGCGCTGGATACAGATTTTTGGATTTTCTCTTCAGCCTAGTGAATTCATAAAACCGGCCTTTGCAATTGTTACCGCATGGCTGATCGCGCACCAGAAACAGTACGAAAACATTCCGGGATATCTGCTTTCAATCGGCATTTACGCTCTGGTGGTGCTGTTGCTGTTGGCTCAGCCTGATTTTGGTATGACAGTGGTGGTAACATTCATGTTTATCTCGCAAGCTTTTATCGCGGGCCTGCCGTTCCGTTATCTGGTGCTGCTGGTCCTGTTCGCGATGGTGGCGGTTGTTGGGATTTATTCCACCTTCGATCACGTTCGCAGCCGGATCGACCGCTTTATGGACCCGAATGGTGGAGGTGACACGTACCAGATTGACCGTTCGCTTGAAGCCTTTGCCAATGGCGGATTGATCGGGACCGGACCGGGACAGGGTACAGTAAAAAATACCATCCCCGATGCCCATGCCGACTTTATTTTCTCGGTTTCCGGTGAAGAATACGGCCTGATCCTCACCATCGGATTGGTTGCGATCTACGGGTTTGTTTTACTGCGCGGCTTTTCAAGATTGATGGAGACAACGGATTTGTTTGTGATTCTCGCGGCAGGCGGTATATTATGTATGTTCGGCATGCAGGCCTTCGTCCATATGGGATCGAGCCTTCATCTGCTGCCGACCAAAGGCATGACGCTCCCCTTCATCAGTTACGGTGGATCATCAATTGTTGCCATGGGGTTTTCGATGGGTGTGGTTCTGGGCCTGACGCGCCGTGAAACGCGAACCACAATTGCGCGCCGCGGTCTTTCATTGTCGACGAGGATATGATGGATAAAAAACTGGTCCTCATCTCGGCAGGCGGCACAGGCGGACACATGTTCCCCGCCCGCGCACTGGCTGAAGAATTGCTGAAGCGCGGACACGACGTCGCACTGGCCACAGACACGCGCGGATACAAATTTTTTGACGGAATGGATCAGGTTGAGCGGATCGTAATTTCTTCTGCTGCCTATAAAAGCGGCATCATGGGAAAAGCTTCGGCGGTCCTGTCATTGCTCAAAGGATATTTTCAATCCCACACCTTGCTCTCGCGCCTGAAGCCCTCAGTGGTCGTGGGTTTTGGTGGCTATCCGTCGGCTCCGCCAGTGTTCGCGGCCCAACATCGCGGCATCCCGACTGTTCTTCACGAACAAAACGCTATTTTGGGGCTGGCCAATCAAATGCTGGCACCAAAGGCTCACAAGATTGCATTATCCACGGAGAATACAGAGGGAATAGACAAAAATAGACAGCATCAATGCATTGTCACCGGCAATCCTGTCCGCGAAGAGGTGGCGGCACTTGCCGACAAACCATATCCAGATTTCAACAGCGGAAAAATTCATCTGATGCTGGTTGGCGGATCTCTGGGCGCCAAGATTTTCGGTGATGCCATCCCGCATGCCATTGTGGCCTTGCCGGAAGAGCTGCGCAAAAACCTGTTCGTCTATCATCAGGCCCGAGCCGAGAACCTCGAAGACGTCAGAAAGATTTATGAAGGGTCCGGCGTAGAAACCGACATCCGCCCATTCTTTGCCGATATGCCAGCGTGTCTTGAAAAAACACATCTCCTTGTAGCACGATCGGGCGCAAGCACAGTTGCCGAACTGACAGTGGCAGGACGTCCTGCGATTTACATTCCATTTCCGTGGCACAAGGACCAGCAGCAACTCTACAACGCCAAGCAGGTAGAGGCGGCAGGCGGCGGCATAGTGATGGAAGAGAAAAACTTGACGGCAAACCTTTTGTGCGCACAAGTCGAGGATTTGTTAATAAATCCCACAAAACTTGCAAAAATGGCGGAAAACGCGAAAAAAATCGGGATTAGGGACGCGGCCCACCACTTGGCAGATGCGGTTTTGGCCGAAATTCATTGAGATTTTCCCCCATCTTTGCGATAAGTAAGGCCTCTGTCATTTTAAAATAAGTTTATTGGGGAACCATGCGTCATATTCCACCCGAAATCGGGGTTTTGCATTTTATCGGCATCGGCGGCATCGGCATGAGTGGCATAGCCGAGGCTCTGGCGACGCTTGGCTATGAAGTTCAAGGATCGGACCTCAACGAGAATTACAACACCGAACGCCTGCGCGGAAAAAACATCCGCGTGTTGGTTGGCCATTCCGCCGCCAACCTGAAAACGACCGATGGAAAATTCCCTGGCGCCGTCGTGGTCTCGTCCGCGATCAAGGAAGATAACCCCGAACTCCGTACCGCCCGCGAGATGAAAATTCCGGTCGTACCGCGTGCGGAAATGCTGGCAGAGCTGATGCGCCTTAAATGGGCGGTGACGATTGCCGGAACGCACGGCAAAACCACCACCACCTCGCTGGTTGGTGCGATGCTGGAAACCGGAGATTTGGACCCCACCGTTATCAATGGCGGCATTATCAATTCCTATGGAACGAATGCACGACTGGGGCAGGGCGACTGGATGGTCGTCGAAGCAGATGAAAGTGACGGATCGTTCACCAAATTGCCAGCAACGATTGCAATTGTCACCAACATCGACCCCGAACATATGGAACATTACGGATCGTTTGACGCTGTGCGCGAGGCCTATTTTCGCTATATCGAGCAAATCCCGTTTTACGGCTGTGCGGTCCTCTGCCTCGACCATCCGGTAGTGCAAGGGCTGATACCCGACGTTAAAAACCGTACCATTATTACTTACGGCTTCAACAAACAAGCCGACATCCACGCGGTGAATGTGCGGTCCAATTCACTAGGCTCGACATTTGATGTTGAAATCGCCGGACATCTCCGCGAAGGCGGCCAGCAAATCGCAATCAAGGATATTTTTCTGCCGATGATGGGCCAGCACAATGTCCAGAATGCCTGCGCCGCGATTGCCGTCGCGTGCAAGCTGGGATTGGATGAACGAGTTATCAAAGCCGCCCTCGGCAATTTCGGAGGCGTCAAGCGCCGCTTTACACGGACAGGTGTCTCGAACGGGATTCTAGTGGTCGATGATTACGGCCACCATCCGGTGGAAATCGCCGCCGTCCTCAAGGCCGGTCGTCAAGCAGTGAGCGAGAATAGCGGAAAAATAATCGCCATTTGTCAGCCGCACCGCTACACAAGGTTATCGAGCCTGTTTGATGAATTCTGCACCTGCTTCGACGAAGCCGACACTGTGATTGTCGCCGATGTCTACGCCGCAGGTGAAACTCCAATCGAAGGGGCAACAAAAACGCATCTGGTTGAAGGTATCAAGGCGCACGGCCACCGCGATGTCCGCTCCCTCGACCATCCTGAAGATTTACCCACATTGATTGCGCGTATCGCCCAAGCGGGAGATGTCGTGATCTGCCTCGGTGCAGGAAATATTACCCAATGGGCTCATGCTCTGCCAAAACATCTTGACGAGGAACTTGCAAAATCTTCCATGACTGTAAAAGAGGCGGCGAATGCCTAATCCGGCGATGAAAATCGAAATCCAACGTTTGCCACAAGTCAGGGGCCGTTACACCCACAACGCGCCGCTAGGGCAGGTTGGATGGTTTCGCACTGGCGGCCGCGCCGAGATTTTGTTCAAACCCGCAGACGCCGAAGATTTGGCCACATTCCTGTCGGTATGCCCTGCCGATTTTCAGTTAACTATTATCGGTGTGCTGTCCAATACGATTGTCAGAGATGGCGGCGTGGATGGGGTTGTCATCCGGTTGGGCCGCGAATTCGCGCATATCGAAATCCTTGACGATCATCGTATCTATTGCGGTGCGGCCGCGCTGGATGTGAACGTCGCCGAAACCGCTGCCCAAAATAACATCGCCGGACTGGAATTTCTGTGCGGCGTTCCGGGGTCGATCGGCGGCGCCTTGGCGATGAACGCCGGAGCCTATGGCGGGGAAATGAAAGACGTCCTGATCTCGGCAGACTTCATCGACCGACTAGGCCAGAAACATACGCTCGGCCCAGCAGATTTGAACATGACCTATCGCCATTCCGAAATTCCCGCAGGCTGGATCGCCGTCGGCGCAACCTTGCAGGGCAAACGCGGAAATTATGCCGAGATCGAAGCCTATATGAACGATGTGCGCGAAAAACGCTCGAACTCGCAACCAATCCGCTCGCAGACCGGCGGTTCGACCTTCAAAAATCCGAAGCCTGAAGATTTGGTGAGAGCAGGGTTGCCCGAAACCACCAAAGCCTGGCAGTTGGTTGACATGGTTGGTTGCCGCGGCCTGATGGTCGGCGGCGCACAAATGTCCGAACAACACGCCAACTTCATGATCAACACCGGAACCGCCACCGCCGCCGATCTGGAAGCCTTGGGTGAAGAAATCCGTCGCCGCGTCAAGGAAAAGTTCGGCTATGATCTGCAATGGGAAGTGGCCCGTATTGGCAATCGCGCGTGATTGAACACCGCCGACTTTTGATTATTCCCTCCCGCCAAATTGTGTTAACCTCTTGTTAGGAAAGTTTTTCCTGATTCTTGTTGACTTTTCCCGGTTCTGGGGGGACTCTTATGTCATTAATCAATAAAATTTTAACATATTGTATGTATGTTTGTGGAGTGAAGAAGCCGGAAGAGTCTCCGGTTTCTGCGCCGAAACGGGAAGCCGTGCCGGAAAAGCCCCTCAAAGGAACGAATGGCCCGCTTCTTGCTGACTTGTTGGTTATGCGAAGGGATGATCGGATCGTTTTGGTCGTCGATCATGATTTCGAGGACATTCCCGAGTGGGTGGAATGGGATGTTTCCCGTAACACCATTGGAATTGCCCAGATGGGTGGGGCGGTTGCAGAATTGAAAAGCACCATTCCCCCCGAAAAAGCGGAGTTGTTCCGGAGTGCCAAGAATATTGCGCTGGCAGTCCGGTTCGAAGGAAAAAATATAGTTCACGGAGTCTATATGGTCGTCCGTGACTAAGCGGAGGACTATAAAATGACTTGGGAAGTTTACTGCAGTAATCCTGGAAATACCCAGCTTGTGGAAATGGGAGCCGTTGCGGCTTCTATGCCAACGCCGCGAATCGGTGAATCGGTAGATGTAACGTCTGTTGCCGCAGATCAGGAACTGGTATCTGTTATTCGTGGCAGCTCGAATGTGGCATCCGCACCGTCTGGAGTCCACAAAAACATGACAATTAAACACTAACCGAAAAGACAATGTCGGTACGGGATCACAGCAAAGCTGACCGTCCCCATTTGCGGGGCTATATCAAATCCATCCTGACCATAGAAGGTGAGGGGCCAAAGCTTCTCGCCAATATGATGTCCAAAGCGGACACGGCGGACGAATTGTTGAATTATGATCCGGAACATGTTGCCATCGCCACGCTCGGCGCGCTGCATACCAGTCCGGTCGGCTGTGAGGCTGCTTTCGAGCGCGAGGGAATAGGGCAATTGGCCAAATCCTTGAAACGGGATTCCAAACTTTATGCTGCCTTTGTTGCCACATTTAACCGCGAAATCGAAGATGCGCTACACACGTCTCTCGGTGGTAATCTGAGGGAGTTCAACCGCCGCGTTCTGGAGAGGTTAGCTGAAAAACATCCTGATCTTAGAGAGGGATGGGAACCTGCCCAAGATAGCCTTAGACAGGCCGAATTGCCAAAAGAGCAGGCTGTAGGAGAGCCAAAAGTACAGTAAGCTCAATCCCCCTCTGGACAAAATCTCCCCACTTGCTAAATAGTGTCGTATGACACAGGAAAACAAAGCTTTCGGCGCGGATGTTTCGCGCCTTTTGGAAATCGTAACCCACGCCCTCTATTCGAACCGCGACGTCTTTTTGCGCGAACTGGTCTCGAACGGCGCCGACGCATGCGACCGCCTTCGCTACGATTCAATTCAAAATCCCGATCTTGCCAAAGAGCACAGCGGATATGAAATCTGCATTGATGTGGATGCGCCAAATCGTCTGGTCATCGTCGAAGATACGGGCATCGGCATGACCGAAGAGGAAATGATTGACCATTTGGGAACGATTGCCAAATCTGGAACCCGCGCTTTAATGGAGCAATTGAAATCACAGGGAAGCGCTGGTGCGCCGAGCTTGATCGGACAATTCGGCGTCGGATTTTATTCCGCCTTTATGGTCGCCGACAAAGTCACCGTCATTTCACGCAAAGCCGGATCGAACGACGTCTGGACATGGGAATCGGACGGCGTGGGAGGCTTCATCACCTATCAAACACCTGCCGAAGACGCGGCCAAACTGAGAACAACATCCGGCACGCGCATCACGCTTCATATCAAAGACGATGCAAGCGAGTATCTGCTCGAAGAAAAATTGAAACGCATCGTCGTGACCTATTCCAATCACATCAACCTGCCGATTTATGTGGGCACGACCGAAGAAGAGCCGGTCAATACCGCTTCAGCCCTGTGGATGCGTCCGAAATCGGACATTACAACGGAACAATATCAGGAATTTTTCGCAATGGTTTCGGGGGCAATGGGCCTCGACCAGCCATCGGTCACAGCCCACTGGCACGCCGAAGGCAAGATCGACTACACCGCCTTGTTGTTTATCCCGACCCTGCGTCCGTTCGATTTGTATGACCCAACCCGCCGCCATTCGGTCAGGCTCTATGTGCGCAGGATTTTTATCACCGACGAATGCGAAGGACTGATGTACCCATGGCTGCGCTTTGTCCGTGGCGTGATTGATAGCGAAGATCTGCCGCTCAATATCAGCCGTGAAATGCTCCAGCAGAATGCGGTTGTTCACAAAATCCGCTCAAGCGTTGCCAAAAAATTGCTCGGTGATCTTGATAAACTCTCCCGTGACGACGCGGTAGCATTTAGCGCCTTCTGGCACCAATTCGGCGCGGTAGTGAAAGAAGGACTCTATGATGCCGTCGAACACCGCGAAGACATTTTTAAAATCTGCCGCTTCTTCACCACGCACAGCGAAACGGGCATGGCGAGCCTCGAAGATTATGTTGCGCGCATGAAGGACGGACAAGATAGCATCTATTACATTTCTGGCGAAAACGTCGAATCTATGCGCAACTCGCCGCAAATCGAAGGACTCAAAAAACGCGGCCTCGAAGTTTTGTTGTTTAAAGATACAATTGATGATTTCTGGCTTCCCGTTGTAATGGATTTTAAGGGCAAGAAATTTGTGTCCGTGACCAAGGGCGCGATTGATCTCTCCAAATTCCCGCTGGAACAAAAAGAAAAAGCCGAAAACGACAATGATGGGAAACCGGAAGAACGCGCCGCGCGCGCGGGGTTGATTTCCTACCTCTCGTCAAAACTTTCCGACCGGATTTCATCGGTGCGTGTCTCCGACCGCCTGACGGAATCTCCTGTTTGCCTCGTGGCATCAGAAAAAGATGTGGACCTGCATATGGGCCGCGTCCTGAAAATCCACCAACACTACGAAGCAAACGCCAAGCCCGTTCTCGAAATCAATGCAGCGCACCCCTTGATTGCCAGGCTGGATGAAATCGCAGGGAATAATGCTGACTCAGGTCTTCTCGCCGATGCAGCGGAACTTCTCTACGATCAGGCTTTGATTATTCAGGGCGAACCTGTCAAAGACCCGTCGGGCTTTGCACGCAGAATGGCGAGTTTTCTGAGTAAAGGCCTCGCGGCCTAAACTCTAGATATACATCACCATCAGGATTTCGTAGTGACGGCGGCCCTTGGGCGTTTGCACTTCGGCAATGTCGCCGACCGATTTACCGATGAGCGCACGGGACATCGGCGCGGTAATCGAAATCTTGCCGTTATCGGCATCCGACTCATACGCGCCCACGATCTGGAATTTTATTTCCGTGTCGGTTTCTTCCTCATAAACAACGACGGTCGCACCGAATTTCACGATATCGCCGGAAAGAGACTGAACGTCGATAATCTGCGCGGCGGAAATCACGGCCTCTAACTCCTTGATCCGGCCTTCGATAAAGCTCTGGCGTTCACGCGCGGCAGAATATTCCGCATTTTCGGACAAATCGCCATGGCCACGTGCCTCGGCAATTGCTTCGATCACGGCGGGTCGCTCGACAGATTTCAGGTTTTTAAGCTCTTTCTCGAGAGCGTTAAAACCGGCTTGGGTCATCGGAACTTTGTCCATTTTTCATGTCCTTTTATAAAATAATGAACCCGCCAATCAGGGCGGGAACACTGGAATTATAGGATTTTCAAGAGCTTTCGTCAACTGGTTCGAAAAGCTTAGAAATACGCCTGTAATGGTTCGACATCGAGGTCTTTGGCCTTGAGCGCGCGGATCGCCATCACCGCCGCCTTGGCCGAGGTTAGAAGCGTGTAATAGGGGATTTTGTGCATCAATGCCAGACGACGGATCGAAAACGCATCGACAACCGTCTGCGCGCCCTTGGTGGTGTTGATGATGAGGTTAATCTCGCCGTTGATGATCGCATCGGCAATGTGCGGCTGGCCTTCCATCACCTTGTTGATACGCGTAACGTCCAGACCCGATTGCTTCAGGAACGAACACGTCCCGCCCGTGGCCACGAGTTTAAAGCCCATATCGACCAATTCTTTGGCAAGGGGAATAAGGCCTTCCTTGTCACCGTCCTTGACTGAGAGAAACACAGTGCCTTCAGACGGAAGTCTGATTCCCGCACCAATTTGCGATTTGGCAAAAGCATGTCCGATTTCGCGGTCGAGACCGATCACTTCGCCCGTCGACTTCATTTCAGGCCCAAGGATAGGATCAACGCCCGGGAATCGCGAGAATGGAAAGACCGGAGCCTTCACCGCGATATGATCGGGCGTCATACCTTTGAGTTGGGACTTAAACGAGGAGAGCTTTTCACCCGCCATCACTCGCGCCGCAATCTTGGCAACCGGAACGCCCGTGGCTTTGGCCACAAACGGCACGGTCCGCGACGCCCGCGGGTTGACCTCGATAATAAAGATTTCATTTTCGCCCGTATCACTGTTGCGCTTCACCGCAAACTGCACGTTCATCAACCCGTTGACTTTGAGCGCACGTGCGAGCTTCTCGGACTGTTTCTCGATCTCGCGCACGGTTTTATAGGGGAGCGAGTGCGGCGGCAACACACAGGCACTATCGCCCGAATGGATACCGGCTTCTTCGATGTGCTCCATCACGCCCGTGACGTAAACATCTTCGCCGTCCGAGAGAACATCGACATCCACCTCGGTCGCGCCAGAAAGATAACGATCCAACAGAACAGGCGACGAACCCGATACGCGCACAGCATTTGAAATATAACGCTGCATCTGTTCCATCGTTTGAACGATTTCCATCCCAGCACCGCCCAGAACATAGGACGGACGAATAACGATCGGGAAACCAAGCGCCTCTGCCTTTTCAAACGCATCCTTGACGGACGTTGCCAAAGCATTGGGCGGTTGTTTGAGTTTAAGGTCTTGCAACAATTTCTGGAACCGTTCGCGGTCCTCGGCAATGTCGATGGAATCGGGATCGGTTCCCAGAATGGGAATGCCCGCCGCCATCAGATGCTTCGTGAGGAGGAGAGGCGTCTGGCCGCCCAACTGGACAATCGCACCTAGAACCTGACCGTTGCGGCTTTCGGCTTTGATGAGTTCGATAACATCTTCGGGGGTCAGTGGCTCGAAATACAAACGATCCGACGTATCGTAATCGGTGGAAACGGTTTCGGGGTTGCAGTTGACCATGATGGTTTCATATCCGGCCTCTTTGAGCGCATAGGCAGCATGAACGCAACAATAGTCAAATTCGATCCCTTGCCCGATCCGGTTCGGCCCGCCACCTAGAATGACGACTTTCTTTTTGTCCGACGGATTCATCTCGCAAGACGGCGGATTGATCCCGTCCCCTTCATAAGTCGAATACATGTAAGCGGTATCGGATGGAATCTCCGCCGCACAAGAATCAATGCGTTTGAACACCGGATGAATATCGTGCTTGGTGCGCGCGCGGGTCACAGCCTCTTCCTTGACGCCGACAAGTTTTGCCAGACGCGCATCCGCAAACCCCATGGATTTGAGGCGCATCCAGCCATCACTGGTAATCGGCAATCCGTGTTCTTTTACTGAAGACTCAGTATCGACGATATGCTTGATCCGCTCCAAAAACCATGGATCGAATTTGGTAATAGCGTGGATATCGTCTAGAGACATGCCGTAACGCATCGCCTGCGCGATATAAAGAATGCGCTGCGGCGTGGCCTTGGCCAGTGCTGCACGGATTTCATCCTGTTCCGGCTCTTCACCCTGACCAATTTTCATTTCGTCAAAACCGGAAAGACCTTTTTCAAGAGAGCGCAATGCCTTTTGCATCGACTCTTCAAAGCTGCGGCCAATCGCCATTGCTTCGCCGACCGATTTCATAGCGGTCGAGAGTTTGTTGTCCGTTCCGCGGAATTTTTCAAACGCGAAACGCGGAATTTTGGTAACGACGTAATCAATGGTCGGTTCGAACGACGCGGGAGTGCGCCCGCCTGTAATATCGTTACCGAGTTCATCAAGCGTGTAACCGATGGCAAGCTTCGCCGCGACTTTGGCAATTGGAAAGCCTGTGGCTTTCGAGGCCAGAGCGGAAGAGCGCGACACGCGCGGATTCATCTCGATCACCACCATACGGCCATTTTCGGGGTTCACGCCGAACTGCACGTTCGACCCGCCGGTTTCAACGCCAATGGCGCGCAGCACCGCGAGCGATGCATTGCGCATGATCTGGTATTCTTTATCGGTAAGGGTAAGGGCAGGGGCCACGGTGATGGAATCCCCCGTATGCACGCCCATCGGATCGACGTTTTCAATCGAGCAAACGATAATGGCATTGTCCGCTTTGTCACGGATCACTTCCATCTCATATTCTTTCCAGCCCAGAACGGATTCTTCGACCAACACTTCGTTGATCGGCGATGCATCAAGACCCTCGCGGACGATCTTTTCAAATTCATCGCGGTTATAAGCAATTCCGCCGCCTGTGCCGCCGAGGGTAAAGGATGGACGGATAATGGCAGGAAGCCCAACCTTGGGCAAAGCCTCCATCGCCTGTTGCAAATTATTGACCACTTCGCTTTTCGGGCTTTCGAGGCCAATCGAATCCATGATGTCGCGGAATTTCTGGCGGTCTTCGGCTTTCTCGATCGCGTCTTCATTGGCCCCGATCAATTCAATGCCAAGACGTTTCAATGTTCCGTTTTTAGAAAGGGCCAGCGCGGTATTGAGTGCTGTTTGGCCACCCATGGTGGGGAGAAGCGCATCGGGCTTTTCTTTCTCCAGAATTTTGGCAACGATTTCCGGCGTGATGGGCTCGACATAGGTCGCATCGGCCAAATTCGGATCGGTCATAATCGTCGCCGGATTGGAGTTGACGAGGATTACGCGGTATCCTTCCTCTCTCAACGCTTTACAGGCCTGCGTCCCAGAGTAGTCGAACTCGCACGCTTGTCCGATGACAATCGGTCCTGCGCCGATGATGAGGATGGATTTGATGTCGGTACGTTTAGGCATGATGGACTCTCTTGTTATTCGGGTCTGAGATAATAGAAGTAAAAGTTTTCGTGGTGGTGTTATATTCCAGCAAATCACCGTGAACCATTTCAAACAACCATGGGCGGATGGTGGCACGGCCTTCGGCTAGAGCTGCAGATACGCTGGGATAGGATTTCAAATTCTCGGCACTGAGCAACACGATCTCTTCTTCCGTGTAGCGGAGCATCTCGTCATGCGAACAGACATTGGCGCAGCGCCCTTCGGCTTTGTGCAGGCCTTCTTTGGCAACGTCGATAAAACTTGCAATCTCGTCATCGTCGATTTTCTCAACCAAAGATTCGATAGCCCCGCATCCGGTATGCCCCAGAACAATAATCTCTTTCACCTTGTTATGATGAAGCGCGAATTGAAGCGCGGCAGCCAACGCCGTCCCTTTCTTATAAGGACGGACAATCGCCCCCATCGCCTTATGGGCAAAGAACGCGCCGGGTGCGGCTTTGAAAATCGTCCCCGGATTGGAACGGGAATCGATACACGAAATCACGAAATAATCGGGCGACTGACCATCCTCGACCAGCCTCGGCATAATCGCTTCGCCACCGCGATACGCTTCGGCGCAGAAACTTTTAAATCCGTCGAGCAAGGGATGGGTCATGCGCGCCCTCCTGCAAACGGTTTCCGGATGGCAATCAGAAAGTTGGTCTTCCCGAACTCTTTCGGGCAGCAGATTTCAAGATATTTCTCTTCGGAAATCCGTCTGTTTTGATGTTGGTTGAGTGGACGCCCGTCCGGCTCGTTCTCACCCGGATCGTGGGCGATAAAATGTCCGTCTTTATAATCATGGATAAGAATGATGTGACCCGCAACGCCCTCGCGCCCGTTCAGCTTTCCAAGATTGACCCACGGTGCCACCAGAAATCCCTTATTAAGAAAATCTTTTGCAATAGCGGGTGTGTGATGGTCGGTGATTGTCAGGATTTTCTTATGATTGCGGTAATCCAGAAATTGTCGGGCCTGCACGAGGACGGAGTCCATATCCGAATTCTCGATCTGGTTTTTGGCCCCCTCTATCCCATAGCGCTCTATCATATACTCTTCCGGAGAATCCAGAAACCGTTCTGAATCAAAGGTATTATAGACCACCAGATCAAGCCCCATATCGGCCAGATTAAGGATGGGTTTGTAGGGCCAGGTATATTTTCCGGGGACGGCGCCGCAAAACTCGTCCATCTCGGCCCATGTCCGCTTTTTATCAGGAAAGAACGACTCCAAAGCCATGCGGTACACGCACTGTGCGCACGCCCTGTCATTGTAGTTTCCGAAGAAGGGAATATGAGACTTTTCCGGACTCATTATTCTATGCCGCTTCCTTTTTCTTTTTGCTTTCTTCGATCATCTCGACAAAGCGCTCGAACAGGTAATGGGAATCCATAGGTCCCGGAGACGCTTCAGGGTGATATTGCACGCTGAACGCCGGTCTGTCGGTGGCGCGGATGCCTTCATTGGTTTTGTCGAACAGACTGATATGCGTCACCTCGACATTTATTGGCAAAGACTCGGGCAACACGTGGAACCCATGGTTCTGCGAGGTGATTTCAACCTTGCCGGTCTTGAGGTCTTTCACCGGATGGTTGCCGCCACGGTGACCCAGATCCATCTTGGTGGTCTTGCCGCCCAAAGCAATGGCGAGCATCTGGTGTCCCAGACAAATTCCGAAGATCGGAACGTTTTTATCGAGCAGGGATTTGATCGTCGGCACAGCATAAACACCTGTCGCCGCAGGGTCGCCCGGCCCATTGGAGAGGAATACGCCGTCAGGTTTCAGTGCCAGAATATCATCTGCCGAAGTGGTCGCCGGAACAACAGTGACCTTGCATCCCAAAGCGGCAAGACAACGCAGAATATTCCGTTTCGCCCCGAAATCCATCGCCACCACATGATACCGCGGCGCGGTTTGCTCGCCATATCCTTTGCCCAAAGTCCAGAGGGTCTCCGTCCACTCATAACGCTGGGTACAGGTAACGTCCTTTGCAAGGTCCAGTCCGTCAAGCCCCGACCATTCTGCAGCCTTTTTTTGCAGGGCAGGGATGTCGAACTGTCCGTCATAGTTGACGCAAATCACGCCGTTGGGCGCACCGAGATCACGAATGCGGCGCGTCAGTGCCCGCGTATCCACACCGCAAATGCCGGGAATGGCGTGAGACTTGAGCCACGCATCCAGATGTTGGGTCGAGCGCCAGTTGGACGGATTGGTCACGTCTTCGCGCACGATCATGCCGCGCGCCGCCGGATTGATGCTCTCGATGTCCTCGGCGTTCACGCCGACATTGCCGATATGCGGAAAGGTAAAGGTAATGATTTGCCCCGCATAGCTGGGGTCGGTCATAATTTCCTGATAACCGGTGAGGGAGGTGTTAAAGCAGATTTCGCCGACCTGAGTGGTCTCGGCGCCGAACCCGCGCCCCCAGATAATGGTTCCATCAGACAAAACAATAGCCGCAGTTGCATTCGGCGGCTGTTTCGGGCTAGGAATATTCGAGGCTTCGGTCATTTTCTAGTGCTCTTATCGTTAGCAGTTTCATGTGGACACTAGAAAATTAGTCTATAGACAAGGAGCCCGAGGAAAACAACAGAAAAATACATTATTCGCCGATTTTTTGAGGATTACTGCAAACCATGACCAAAATTGACTTTCCGAGGAATGCAATCCCATTTTTGGGGTGGTTTTTGCGGTCCCAGACCTGCTGGCAGAAATGGGCGACCATATTACTGCTGGTCATTACGGCCTCGGTCGTTATCAGCAACGTCGTAATGATGTACGGGTTCAAATTGCTGGTTGATGCCATTCCTGAAACCTCACCGCAGGAACTATGGAACAAAGCGGAAGTCCCGTTCTGGATCGTGGTTGGCTGCTGTGCATTCCACTTGGTCATGTATCGGATGCGCGACGTTGTGGATATGCATTTTACGCCTTACATCCAGAACGCTCTACGTGAAATCATTATGTCGAACCTGATGCGGCATTCGCAGGAATATTTTCTGAACCGCTTTTCCGGTGAACTTGCCAACAAGGTGAGTAACGTCATCACCGCCTATCGCAGCTTGTTGTGGGAACGGATCATTCACGGCTTTATTCCGACCGCGGCGGCCATCCTGTCGAGTTGTGTTCTGCTCTGGGTGATTGATCCGGTTCTGGCGGCTTTGCTGCTTGTCATCACGCTGGCGATGGTGGCCTCCATGATTTTTGTGGGGCCGCCACTGGGGCGGGCATCGGCAAATCTGGCTGATCGTGAGGCGGATGTCAGTGGCCAAGTCGTCGATACATTGACCAACGTTTCGAGCGTCAAAAATTTTGCCAACACCGCACATGAAATCAGGATGTTACAAAACGTCCAGTTTCCCTACGTTCGTGCATACAAGAGCCTGGTCTGGTGGGAGATTCTGTTCTGGGGGCTGTTCGACACCTTTATATGTACTCTGGTCATCGGTTCGGTGTGGTACCTGATCCGGTATAACGACACGAACGGATTTACGCCCGGCGATATTTCCGTTTGCATATTGATTGCGTGGGACTCATGGTACCGCATGGCTCACCTGTCATGGCATCTGACTCAACTCTCCGGAGATGTCGGCAGACTGCAAAGCGCACTCAACGAATTTGTCGTTCCCATCGGCGTGCGGGATAAAGAAGGGGTGCAGGAATTCACTCCCGCGTCCGGCAAAATTGAAATCAGGAATATCGGATTTTCATACGATTCCGGACATCATGTGTTTAACGGATTCAACCTGTCCATCCCGTCATCGCAAAAAGTTGGATTGGTGGGGTTGTCGGGCGCAGGTAAAACGACATTGTGCCAGTTGCTCCTCAGAAACTATGAACTGGATGGCGGGGAAATTCTGATCGGCGGACAAAATATTGCCGCCGTCGCTCAGGAAAGTCTGCGCCGTAAAATTGCGGTAATTCCGCAAGACCCGAGCCTGTTTCACCGTTCTTTACGTGATAACATCGCCTATGGCCGCCCCGACGCCAGCGAGAATGAAATTATTGCCGCAGCCAAGGCGGCACAGGCGCACGACTTCATTCTCAAAACACCCGACGGCTACAACACAATGGTCGGCGAACGCGGTGTGAAACTTTCGGGTGGCCAGCGCCAACGCATCGCCATCGCCCGCGCCATTCTGAAAGACGCGCCGTTCCTGATCTTGGACGAGGCGACATCTTCACTCGACTCCGATACCGAACACACGATTCAGGAAGCGTTGGGAACGGCCATGAAAGGTCGCACGACACTCGTAATTGCTCACCGCCTGTCAACGCTCGCGCATCTTGACCGCTTGGTCGTTTTAAAAGACGGACAGATTATCGAGGACGGCACGCTTGAAGACCTAATCGCTGCGGGCGGCCACTTCGCCTATCTGTGGAATTTGCAGGCTGGCGGATTTCTGCCGGAAAAGCTATAACCTAAACAGGCTCGGACCGGACAAAGCAGGCCAATGCCTTAATCTTATTTCCTAGCATCTTTTTATATTCGGGTTTGGTGTGGGTCCCGAGAGTAAGAACATAAGTCGAATGGCCGGAGGGATGTTTGTCACTTGACCAGACATCATGGCTGAAGGCTGACGGAGAAACGCTGACGCGGGAGCTCAGAAATCTCCAGTTAGAGGTAACAACACTCAGCTCCGGAATAGAGGGGAGTTGAAAAGTGCCGGACGGAAGACCGAGAAGAGGTTTTGTTTGGGCGTGTTGTACAGCCTTGTCCCATGTCATCACCAGAAAATTGGGTACGATGAAAAGGAGCCGACCTTTCCCCGTATCTCCGGCATAGATTGTTTTGTCTGGCATTTCTTGCCCTACTTTAAGAACAGGGGAACCTGTCAGTTTCGCATATCTCATTGAAACAGGACTTTCCCCGCCACTTGCTGCTTTTGCAAACATTGCTCTGCCGGACATAACTTTCACCGCTTTCTCAAACAAACTAATCCGCCAAACGAAATTGGACAGCACGAATAAATACGTAAAATGTAACAATATGTCAAACAAATTCTTTGCTGGTTGTTTTGCAGGGGGGGAGGGGCTAAACTCCCCGAAACCCACACAAGGAATCGAGAAAATGTCCGAAAAACGCACCGAATTGAACACCGCCCTGAAAGAAGCCATGAAAGCCAAGGATGAGGTAACCTTGAATACCATCCGCATGGTGATCTCGAAAATGAAGGAACAGGACATCGAAGCCCGCGTCAAAGGCAACATGGACGGGATCGACGACGGCCAGCTGCTCTCGATTATGCAAGGCATGATTAAGCAGCGTCAGGAATCTGCCAAAATGTACCGCGACGGCAACCGCCCCGAGCTGGCGGAAAAGGAAGAAGCCGAAATCGGGGTCATCGAAAAATTTCTCCCCGCCCAGATGTCGGACGATGAAGTCGCCACAGCCATTCAAGGGATTATCGCCGCCACCGGCGCCGCAGGGATCAAGGATATGGGCAAAGTCATGGGCGAGCTGAAATCGAAATACGCCGGACAATGCGACATGGCCAAAGCCGGCGCCGTCGTCAAACAAAAACTGGCAGGGTAGAGTTTTATAAGGCAGGGAGAAAAAACATGACAACCGGATTGATTTTAATTGTTGTAGCCGGACTGGTCGTTTTGTACGCGGTCAGTGTCTATAACAAACTGGTCACCAAACGCGCCATGACCGAAGAAAGTTACAGCGGCATCGACGTGCAACTCAAACGCCGCGCCGATCTGATCCCCAACCTTGTCGAAACGGTCAAAGGTTATATGACCCATGAACAGACAACGCTTGAAAAAGTGACCGCGATGCGCGCCCGCGCCGAAGCCGCCACCACCCCCGACGAACGCTTCAAGGCCGAAGCGGGAATTTCAAGCCTGATCGGAAACATCATGGCTGTCGCCGAAAGCTATCCCGAACTCAAAGCCAGCGCCAACTTTATCAACCTGCAAGGCGAACTCTCAGGCATCGAGGAACAGATCCAGTTTGCCCGCCGCTATTACAATGGCTCGGCCCGCGATATGAACATTATGATCCAGAAATTCCCGAGCAACATCGTAGCCGGTATGTTCCGTTTCGAACAAAAGCCTTATTTCGAAATCGAAGACGAAGCCGACCGCAAAGTCCAGAAAGTGAGCTTCGCTCAATGATCCGACTGATCGCCTTGTGCATGATCCTCGCGCTGGTGTCGCTTCCGGCGCGTGCGGCCGAGGTCATCAATAATTTCGATGTACTGGCAGTGGTACATACGGACGGGTCGGTCGATATCACCGAAAATATAGTGGTCAATGCCGAGGGAAACGAAATCAGACGCGGTATCTATCGTGATATCCCCACCGACTATACCGACAAACTTGGTAACCGTGTTTATGTACCGCTTCAAATCACGGACATCGAGCGAGACGGTGCAAAGGAACCATACCATGCCGAGGGTCGCGCTAACGGCACGCGTATCTATATCGGCAACAAGGATGTCTATGTGTCCTATGGTCCGCACCGCTACACCATCCGCTATAAGGTCAAGCGTGTGATCGGATTTTTCGACGATTATGATGAATTTTACTGGAACGTCACCGGCAACGGCTGGGTTTTTCCCATCAAGCAAGCGCAAATCCGCGTAGAGTTCCCCGAGAGAGGTCTGATCAAGCAATCTTCCGCCTATACGGGGCCAGCGGGAGCGCAAGGCAAAAATTTTGAATCATCCGTCAGCGGCAATATTTACGATGCCAGCATCACGGTGCCTTTGGGCGCTTATGAAGGATTCACAATCGCCGCTGCCATCCAGAAAGGAATCATCACGCCTGAAACGAAACTCCAGAGCTTTTATTACTTCCTGGAAGATAACGCGTCGTGGGTGGTGTTCGGCCTGACGCAAATGATATTGGCTTTCTTTATGCTGGTGTCATGGAAACGCTACGGCGACGATACGCCGGGAACCATTATTCCGCGCTTCGACATTATGGACGGTATCACGCCGGACCTGCTGCGCTATATCTGGACCCAAAGATATGACGATACGGTTTTTTCCAGCCTGATTGTCGATGCGGCGGCAAAAAAATATCTGCGCATTACCGAAGGTGATGACGCGATTACGCTGGGGAAAATAAAGGCCTTTCCTCGTTATAACGAACAAAATGGCATGATGGATAACCTTGATACGATGTTCGGGGGTGGGGACAGTGTAAATATTCCGTTGAGGCGGAGTTCCGGCTATTCCCCTGAAGCTTCCGAACTTGCCAGAAAACTGAACGCTGCCAAGCTCTTACATCTTCAGGGGTTAAGACGAGAAGGTGACAGATATTTTTCGCTCAACACCGCGATCAAGCTGATCGGATTTTTAATGGCTGCGGCTGGTTTCGGTGCGGGGATTTATTTCGCCCATACGGACGAACAAATTCTGGCGGTCGGCGCAGCGTCAGTGGTTTGCTATGCTGTGATTGCGTTTGTATCGAACAAGCCGCTCAATAAATTTACGCCGCGCGGACAAAAAGTTGCCGACTATGCCGAGGGCTTGCGCCTGTACCTGAAAGTCGCCGAAGAAGCACGAATGAACGCCCTCTATCCCAAAAACATTACACCCGAGATTTTCGAAAAATTCCTGCCCTACGCACTGGCGCTGGGGGTTGAACCGGAATGGTCTGAAAATTTTGAAAGGATAGTCGCGGCACAATCACGTGAGGAGAGAAAACGAACCGACGCTTACTTAAGCACGTCCTCTTTCCGGATGACCAATATGGCGGCCGTCGGCGCAGCCATGGCCACAATGAGCAGCGCAATTGCTGCCGCCAGCACACCCCCAGGCTCGTCGAGCGGCTCGGGCGGCGGGGGCAGCTCCGGCGGCGGCGGTGGTGGTGGCGGCGGTGGCGGCTGGTAGGAAAAATACCCGTAAAAAGGGAAATTAAATTTTTATTAAAAGAATTACCATATACTAATGTATAGGCTTGGATGGGGTGAATGGGGGGTATTCATGCAATTTCAGGTAAACACCAGTGAGGGACCTTTGGTTTTCGAACGTCAATTTGTGCCGAAAGGCAAACTTGTCATCCGTCAAGGAGATAAAGGATCGGAGGCATATCTGATCCAATCCGGAGAGGTGACGGTATACTCCGAAGCTGATGGAAAAAGAACTGTTCTGGGAGCGCTGGGTGCTGGAGAGATATTCGGTGAAATGGCGCTCTTTAACGAGGGGCGCCGCGCCGCCAGTGTGGAGGTTGATGAGGATTGTAGTCTGATCGTTATTACCCGCAAAATACTGGAGGAAAAAATCAAACGCTCGGATCCCACGATTCAGGCGATTGTCCGTATGGCGATCCGCAGGCTGGATGAAAAAAACAAGAACATTTCCGGACATACGCATTAATAACGCATATTTTTCCAAGGATTTACATTTCCGTCGCGTCTTATTATCGTAGGACACCATGAAAGATGGATGCGAACAGGAAACCGAACTGCTGACCCACGCGAGGAATGGAGATTCCCGCGCCTTTCGTGATCTTCTTGATGCTCATTATATGACCATCTATCGCATGGCGTTCCGGTTTTGTGGCAACAAGGAAGATGCCGAGGACGTCACCCAAATGACCTGTATCAAACTGGCGCAGACCATCGCGAGCTTCAAAGGCGAGGCGAATTTCACCACCTGGCTCTATACGGTGGTGCTCAATACCGCCCGCGACTGGAAACGTACACAAGGCCGCCATGAACGCGGCGCGGTCGGGCTGGAAACGGTTGAAAATATTGTCCAGATCAATAACCAGACCCCCGAACAACAACTTGAAACCAATCAGAAAATGGAAGCGGTTTATAACCTGCCCGAACCCGAACGCGAAATCGTCTGGCTGGTATACGGCGAAGGGTTAAGCCACAAACAGGTGGCCGAAATTATGGGCTGCGCCGAGGGAACAATCTCGTGGCGGATCAGCGAAGCCCGCAAGATATTGAAAGAGGGAGGAAAACTATGACCGAAGACGACCTCAAAGACCTCTTTGTTCATGAACAAATTCCGGCTCCCGACGACAACTCCCGCAAAGGGACGTTGAACCTCGCTGTGGCCGAATTCGAAAAAAATCAAAAAAATGAAAAAATTTCCCAAGGAAATGGATTTTTCGCCCGTCTTACCCATAGACAACCCGATCAAAGGAGCGAAAAAATGGCATTCTCGACGAAAAAAATGGTTTACGGCGGACTGGCAACGGCATGTGTAGCCTTGCTGGTCTATAACATTACCCCGATGACGCAAAAGGCATTCGATAAAGAAATGACCGATGCGGCGTCGATTTCAGGCTTAAAAAAGACAGATCAATTGATGGAAGTGGCCAGCAATGAGGCCACCGCACCGGCAGCCGTAGAGGTGGCCCAAAACTACGCCGGAAGCCGCGCCAAGGAAGAGGGTTTGGTTATAGCTCAAGCCGAACGTAAAATGGCTCCGGCAAAAATGGCGGATACGGCCAACGGCGGTGCCGTCAGCAGTGCATGGTCGCCGAACACCGTCCAGCCGCTTGTGGCTGCTGCTGCACCCGCTGAAATGGATTCCCTTGCGATCCAGCAACAGGAATTCGGTCGCGATAAATTCAAGGATTTTGAAGAAAACCCGATCAAGAACGTCAAAGCCGATCCGGTTTCGACTTTCTCGATTGATGTCGATACGGCCTCTTATTCTTTTGCACGCTCCAGTCTTGACCGCGGTGTGCTGCCGCAAAAAGACGCGATCCGCATCGAGGAAATGGTCAACTATTTTGACTACGATTATCCGTTGCCGAATTCCAAGGAACAACCCTTCAGCACCAACGTCGTGATGAAACCGTCCCCGTGGGGTGATGGCAAACAATTGATGACCATCGGTATCAAGGGCTATGACATTCCCAAAACGGAAATGCCGAATAGCAATCTTGTTTTCTTGCTCGATGTGTCCGGCTCGATGAACGAGCCAAACAAACTGCCGCTCCTGAAACAATCCATTTCGATGTTGTTGGACACTCTTAAACCGACTGACACGATCTCGATAGTGGTTTATGCGGGCGCAGCTGGAACAGTCCTGCCGCCGACCAAGGTCGCCGATAAGGGAACAATCTTGATGGCCCTCCAAAATCTGCAGGCCGGTGGCAGTACCGCAGGTGCCGAAGGCATTCGCCAAGCCTATCAACTGGCCGAAAGCAACTTCGACAAGAACGCAGTTAACCGCGTGATCTTGGGCACGGACGGCGACTTCAATGTCGGCATCACCAATCAGGAAGAACTGAAAGACTTTGTCGAACGCGAAAAAGACAAAGGAATTTTCCTCTCGGTTCTGGGCTTTGGTCGCGGCAACTATAATGACGAGATGATGCAGATCTTGGCGCAAAACGGGAACGGTGTTGCGGCCTATATCGACAATCTGAATGAAGCCCGCAAGGTTCTGGTTGATGAAGCCACGGGGACGTTGTTCCCGATTGCCAAAGACGTGAAAATTCAGGTCGAGTTTAACCCAGCGACGGTGGCGGAATATCGTCTTGTCGGATATGAAACCCGCGCCCTGAAAACCGAAGACTTTAACAACGACAAAGTCGATGCGGGCGATATCGGTGCTGGTTCCGAAGTCACGGCGATTTACGAACTGACACCTGTCGGTGGTCCGACCTCGGTGGACGCCAGCCGCTACGCACCACAGCCGTCCGGCAATTGCGAAACCAGACGCGTGCACGAAGACCCGAATGACGCAAGCTCGCCGCTGATTGAAAAAGAAATCTGCGCAGGCAACGTCGATCAATCAACGCCGACCGTTAACGAACTGGCCTTTGTTAAAGTACGCTATAAACTGCCGAACGAAGACACCAGCAAATTGCTGACCACGTCGGTCTTGCCGAACACGGGAACGGACAATGTGGCGCTAAAATCCGAAACCGATTGGGCGGTCGCGGTGGCAAGCTTCGCCGAAATCCTCAAAGGCGGAAAATATAGCGGCAAAATGACTTATGATGATGTGCTGAATTTGGCGAACGCCGCCAAGGGAGCCGACCCGTTTGGATACCGCGCCGAGTTTATCACGCTGGTTCATAAAGCCAAAACCGCCGCAGGTCTGGAAGCCCAGCCGAACGGTCAGGGAGGAGGGGACGTAATAATCCAACCCTACCCATACCCCGTGCCGATGCAACGTTAGTTGCATACCCCCCACCCAACCCCTCCCCCGCAAGGGGGGAGGGATTTTTTTGTATTCCTTCCCCCTTGACGAGGGAAGGTCAGGATGGGGGTGAAAAGAATCATAACCTTCCCATTACCCGAAAAACCCGATATACAGACACTTATGTCCATATCCCCGCGCTTTTTACAGGAATTGCGAGACCGCCTGACCTTGTCCGATGTGATCGGCAAGCGGATCAAGCTCACCCGCGCGGGCAGGGAATATAAGGGCTGCTGCCCGTTCCACCGCGAAAAAACCCCGTCTTTCTATGTGAACGACGAAAAACAGTTTTTCCACTGCTTCGGCTGCGGCGCGCACGGCGATGCGCTGGGGTTTGTGACCCGTCACGACAATTTGTCTTTTGTCGAAGGGGTCGAAGCTTTGGCAGCACAGGCCGGAATGCAGGTCCCCAAATCCTCGCCCCAAGACATCGAATACGCCAAGAAAGAAAAGGGTCTTCACGCCCTGTGCGAGGATACCGCCAAATGGTTCGAGTCTCAATTGCATGACCCCAAAAACCGTGAGGTTCTGACCTATGTGACAGGTCGCGGTGTCGGGGCCGAAATCATTGACTCCTTTCGTCTGGGCTATGCCCCGTCCGACGATCAGGCGCTTCGCAAGTTTCTTCTTGCGCAGGGATATAATGACAAACAAATGATCGAAGCCGGTGTGATGAAGGAAAGCACACGCGGCGGTGACCCATACGCGTTCTTCCGCGACCGCGTAATCTTTCCCGTGACCGATGCACGAGGGCGTGTCGTGGCGTTCGGGGGCCGCGTTCTGCCCGAACATATGCGCCCGCCGTCAAGGTCTGATTTCACGCCGCCCAAATATATCAACTCGGCCGATACGCCGCTCTTTCACAAAGGCCGCACACTCTACGCCGGACAACACGCAAGACTTGCAGCAAAAGATCACAAGATTGTCGTGGTCGAAGGCTATATGGATGTCATTGCCTGTCAGCAAGCTGGGTTCAGGGGAGCGGTTGCACCTTTGGGAACGGCCCTGACTGAAGATCAAATCCTGCTCCTCTGGAAGATGATCCCCCACGACTCAAAAGAACCCGTCTTGTGTTTCGACGGGGACGAAGCCGGATACCGCGCCGCCGTCCGCGCAGCGGATCGTATTCTGCCCTTGCTCAAACCCTCCCATTCGGTACGTTTTGCCTTTCTGCCCGAAGGTGACGACCCCGATACCTACATCCGCGAAAACGGACAGGGCGCATTTGCCCAATTGCTGGATCGCGGCTTGCCGCTGGTGGAGTTCCTTTGGACCCACAATGTTGCCGGCGGAAATTTCGCAACGCCCGAACTGCGCGCCGGTCTCTCGGCCAAACTCGAAGAGGCCTCCGCCAAAATCCCCGACAAGAATCTGCAATACTATTACCGCCAGATTTTTCGTGAGAAATTGAACGGGCTTTTTGGTCTCAACTGGCAGAATAAAAAGAAAAACACCGCGCCACAAAATGTGGTCACCTTGCCACCGGTCGGTCGCCAGAAAATGGAATCCACCCTGCCGCAACTGATGATGCTGGTGCTGGTCAACCACCCTGACCTCTATGCCTATGTTCACGAAGATTTACATCGGGTTGATATGAGAAATCAGGATCTTCAAACTCTACAGGAAGCCTTAATTGAGACTCTGGAAAATCAATTGGATGAAGAAACCACAGAAGAAGGGGGATCCCTTGACAGAGGGCGACTTTTAAGCCATATGACTGCTCTGGGATTGGCAGATATTTGCGACAGGCTTATCAAAAACGAACGCCTTTATGTCCATGCCGGTTTTGCACGGCCCGAAGTCGATCCCCAGACAGCACTGGAAGGTTGGAAATCTCTGGTCAGGCAATGGGATAAGTCCCGTTTTGCCTCGGATTTGCAGGAAGCACGCCTCGCGTTGGCTTCCGCAATGACGGCAGAGAATGAAAACCGTGTTCTGGCGCTCAAACAAATGCAGATGGAGCATGTTGAGGATAGGGACGATTAGAGTCCTCTTACCTCTTTGTTTTTTCTGCAAAATCGGGTTTAATCAGCGAATCGAATCAGAAACGAATCGGTTTGATTCGCAATAGAAGAATACGGGCAAAACGGGCAGCAACGATGGCGTCAAACAAGCAAGCAAAAACAGCTTCCAAAACCACGGCCAAAAGCAAGACAGATAAAACAGCCAAGAAGACTCCGGCAAAGACCGTTGCGAAAGCACCGGTAAAGGACGCTCCTGCGAAAAAGGCTAAAGCGGAACCAAAACCAAAACCAAAACTCAAGGCCGCGCCGAAAAAAGAGGCTCCGGCTCAAAAACCAAAAAGCAAAACCAAAGATCAAACTCCTGCCGCGAGCAAAACATCCAAAATGACCAAATCCCCCGCCGTCTCTAAAGCCGCCCCGAAAGCCAAAGAAGACAAGGCACCAAAGACGGCCAAAAAGACAGCCCCGAAAGTAGAAAACAAAAAAGAGGCCGAGGTTAAAGTCGTAGCGCCCGAAGCGCCGAAAAAGGCCACGAAGAAAGTTGCCGTATCCAAAGACAAGAAAAACGCGGCCGATAAGAAACCGCCTGCAGAATTGGCCATCACCACCGGTCAAAAAGGCAATCTTGAAAAGATCGTCAAAAAACTTGTCTCGAAAGGCAAAGAACAAGGCTACATTACCTACGACGACATCAACAACATGCTGCCCGCGGAAGAATTCTCGTCCGACCAGATCGAAGATGCGATGACCGCTATCTCCGATTCCGGCGTGCAACTGGTCGATAGCGCCGATGATATCGGTGAAGAACCGGAAGCAAAACAGGAAAACGAAGACGGCGAGGAATACGAAAGCGGCGGGAACATTTCCGACGATGACACTGGCCGCACCGACGACCCCGTGCGTATGTATTTGCGCGAAATGGGGACGGTCGAACTTCTCTCCCGCGAGGGCGAGATTGCGATTGCCAAACGGATCGAAGCCGGCCGCGAAACAATGATTGGCGGGATTTGCGAATCCCCGCTCGCGATTGAATCGATTATTGCGTGGTACGATGCTTTGCAAAAAGGGGACATCCTGTTGCGCGAAGTGATCGACCTTGAGGCTACCTACGGCGGGGATACCGATTTCGATGGATCTGGGACCTCTCCTGCGGCGCCGTCCACTCCGGCTGCGCCTAAGGCAAAAGAAAAACCGAAAGAGAAAGAAAAAGAAAAAGACGCTGACGGGAACGACATTGAACCGGCCGAAGGTGAGGATGAGGAAGGCGGCGCGAGCAGCGATGACGACGAAAACTCGCTCTCGCTCGCTGCGATGGAAGCCGAACTGGCTCCAAAAGTTTTCCCGATCTTTGAGCAGATCAAAAAGACCTATAAAAAACTGCAAAAAGCCCAGCACGAAAAAATCGAGGCTGGTAAGAATGTGCCCCCTGCCGTTATGAAAAAATATGACGCGGCCAAGCTCGAAATGGTTGGCCTGATGAACGAGGTGAAGCTCAATGCCGCCCGTATCGACCAGTTGATCGAACGCCTCTATAAAATGAACCGCGATCTGGTCTCGCTTGAGGGGCGGATGCTGCGTCTGGCCATTGATTGCGGCGTCACGCGCGAAGACTTCCTTAAACATTACGAAGAAGCTTTGCTAACGGCCGCTAAATGGCAAGCTGCCGTCAAAAAACTGACCACCAAGGGCTGGGACAAATATCTCGACCGTCACGCCACTGACACAGACGCCATCCGTGACCAGATTGACGCAATCGCATCTGAATCAGGCCTCCCGCTTCTTGAATTCAAACGCATTGTCACGACCGTCCAGAAAGGCGACAAGGAATCGAACCGCGCCAAGAAGGAAATGATCGAAGCGAACTTGCGTCTGGTTATCTCCATCGCGAAAAAATACACCAACCGCGGGCTGCAATTCCTTGACCTGATTCAGGAAGGCAACATTGGTTTGATGAAGGCGGTTGATAAATTCGAATATCGCCGCGGCTACAAATTCTCGACCTACGCGACGTGGTGGATCCGTCAGGCCATCACCCGTTCGATTGCCGACCAAGCGAGAACCATCCGTATTCCTGTGCACATGATCGAAACCATCAACAAGCTGGTCAGAACAAGCCGCCAGATGATGCACGAAATCGGCCGCGAACCGACACCCGAAGAACTGGCGGTTCGTCTCCATATGCCGCTTGATAAAGTGCGCAAGGTCTTGAAAATTGCCAAGGAACCTGTTTCGCTTGAAACGCCGATCGGGGATGAAGAAGATTCATCGCTCGGAGATTTCATCGAGGATAAAAATGCGATCCTTCCGGTCGAAAGCGCGATCCAGTCGAACTTGCGCGAAACCACCACCCGCGTGTTGGCCACGCTGACCCCGCGTGAAGAACGTGTGCTTCGCATGCGCTTCGGGATCGGGATGAACACCGACCACACGCTCGAAGAAGTGGGCCAGCAATTCAACGTGACCCGCGAGCGGATTCGCCAGATCGAAGCCAAAGCCCTGCGCAAACTGAAACATCCGTCCCGCAGCCGCAAACTCCGCAGCTTCCTGGATACCTAAATGCCCATCTCTCCTGAGGTATGGGGTGGGATAAGCGTATTATTCGCGCTTGTCTCCCTTGTCCCGTATCTGTACGCGACTCTCAAAGGAAATAACAAGCCGCACATCTTTACTTGGGTGATCTGGACGCTACTGACCGGCATTGCCTTTATGATCCAGCTTCTGGAAGGAGCGGGGAGTGGCGCGTGGAGTGGCGGAGTCTCGACCGTTTTCTGTCTGGCTATTATGCTGGCGGCCATCCGGCACGGCGAAAAAAGGATCACACAGGGCGATTGGGTAGTTTTTGTTTTGTCTCTGGCGGCCATTCCATTGTGGCTTTTAACGGCCAATCCGGTTCTGGCGGCCGTCTGGGTCACGGCGATTGACAGCGCGGGCTATCTTCCGACCATACGCAAAGTCTGGACAAAGCCGCATGAGGAAATGGCCACCGCGCACGCCATTGCTGCCTGCAAACATGTCTTTGTCCTGCTTGCCGTTGAAACCTTTGTTCCGGCAACTATTATCTATTCGATCGGCATGGTGGTCATGAACACTCTGCTAGTGGGCATAATCCTGATGAGAAGATATTTGTTTACCGCCGGAGATCATTGATTTTTGGCGCTTTTCAGGTTAGTTTTCGACCATGACCCACCGCGAAATCCTGATCCGCAGCTTTTCTGAGAATAGACTTTTTCTGGTATGCGCGGCGGCAGGATTCCTGATTCCGCTAGCTGTGGCGTTTTCCTACGGCGCGAAAATTTCCGAACTCGCATACATATTTCCCTCTATTGGCATGGCGTTCGGCTTTTCGCTCGCCATGTTCGCGCTGACCGTTGTTGCGCTTTACCCCTACGTCTGGTGGAAAAACGGACGGAACTGGAACGAAACAAAATCGCAAGTCAGCCGCATCATGAACGATTACGCATCGAGCGAGAGGCTGGTTGAATCGGTTCCCGTCATTCTGGGATTGCTGATGATGTTTTTCATGATCTCGATTGTCAAATCCCTGATCCTGCATATCAACCCTTACCACCTTGACCCTGTGATGGCCGCGCTCGATTTCAAAATCCACGGCGGCAACTATCCTCAATATCTGGTGGCGCCTCTGATTGAAAAATGGTCGCTGGTCCCGATTGTCAACTATTCCTACAATTTCTGGTTCGGCGTGATGATGGGCGGATGCTGGTTTGCGGCTTTTATCGACAGGGATAAAGGCAGGCGCAACATCTTTATCTGGTCGTCGCTCTCGGCGTGGATCGTGATCGGCTGGTTCACCGCAACGACCCTGTCCTCCGTCGGGCCACTCTATTTCTCTTCTTTCTATCCTAATCTGCCCGATCCTTATGCAGAGTATATGAAGCACCTGAACACGATTGACGAAAACGTCGCCAAAATCAGTGTGCTGTGGGTGGGGGATTACCTGCTGCAAATGTCGCGTGATCCGGCGGTCATCGACCTGAACGGCATTTCGGCGATGCCCAGCATGCATGTGGCTATTGCCGCCATCACCGCCTTGTATTTGGGGCGGGTCAACAAATGGGCCGGAGCGATAGCCTGGGCCTTTGCCGCCCTGATTATGGTCGACTCGGTCTATCTGGCGTGGCACTACGCCGTTGATGGTTACGTGTCTCTTGTTATGGCGGGGATAATTTGGCTGTTCTTCAGCTGGATTTTCCGAAGAAGCACTTGATTTGCAAGGGTTTTATTGTCTATAACAGGCAAGGTCGCGCCTGTAGCTCAGTTGGTTAGAGCGAGCCGCTCATAACGGCTTGGTCGGGGGTTCAAGTCCCTCCGGGCGCACCATTCCTTTAATATCAATAGGTTGTACTACGGTTTCAGTGGGGAGACATCCAAGTGAGACAAAAATTATGTTTAGTTCAACCTATCTCTGCCTCTCCCGCCGCAATATATTTTACTTCCGTTACCCTCTGACTGCACTTTTGACAGATCGAAGTCACTCCAAGGCGCAATTCAGGCTAATCCATTGCATAATAATATCAAACAATAGAGATAATCAGGAAGAGGCTGTGGTGTTCATCTCCTGTGTAATTTCTCCTTAATTCATGATAAATTAAAAGAATATGCTTTATACTATATGCTGGGTATGGAGTATCTGTGGGGGTATTCAACATTTTATGATGGTCAAGCGTAAATCTTCTCAATCAGGGAATATCTTTTTCGCGTTATTCGGGGCGGTTGCGCTGGTGGGGATCCTTGGCGCGGGGGTGATGACGTTCATGAAAGGGCCGCTGGCGACGTCGGTCAAGATCACACGGATCAACACAGCAGAAACCCAGATG
>JAKQEE010000159.1 GCA_029558635.1 Pseudomonadota bacterium
AAACAGGAAGTAAGGCAACTGCCTCTGTGCTTGCGGTTGTGTTTGCGACATGGGGTGGAATACGGTGGGTAGGCGAACAATTTGCGGTAGCTGGTACTACACTTTCTTCCGTGATAGGCGAGGATTTTAGCACGCAACTTGCGGAAGTAAAAACGCTGTGGGATAACAAAGATTTCGTAGCTGCAACAATTGTGGCAACTGTTTCGGCGACGTGGTCGGGAATAAGGTGGGTTGGCGAGCAATTCGCGATAGCTGGGGCTTCCTTGTCATCTGTGATAGGCGAGGATTTGAATACACAACTTACAGAAGTTAAAAATCTTTGGGGAAACAAAGAGTTTTTGGCAGCGTCAATCGTTGCGGTTGCATCGGTAACTTGGCAAGGCTTAAAGTGGGTTGGGGCGCAGTTTGTGGAGGCTGGCACAACGCTTACGAGCGTAATAAACGCGGATTGGGAAACGCAGAAAGCGGCAGTTGCAGTACTCTGGGAAGGCAAAAATCTGATAGCTGCAACAATCGTTGCCGGAGTAACCGGCACGTGGCAGGGGATAAAGTGGATGTTTGGGGCGGTTGAACTGACGGCAAAAACACTCTCGGATGTTATTTTGGAAGATGTTGAAACACAAAAAAAAGCAATTTCAGAACTTTGGGGATCGGGGCAATATATCGAGGCGGCGATCGTAGCAGGCGTAACCGGCACTTGGCAAGGAATAAAATGGGCTTGGGGAGCCGCAAAAACAATATATACATCGATAGTAGAGATGTTGAATCTTGACTGGGAAGAGCAAAAAAAAGCGATTGGAACGCTTTGGGGTGAAGGGCAATATATCGAAGCTGCGATAACGGCGGCGGTGGTAGGAAGATGGAACGGGTTAAGATGGGCGTGGGGTGTTGCAACAACGACATTTGAAACGCTGGCAGACGTAATAAAATCGGATTGGGAAATGCAGAAAACGGCAATAGGGTCGTTGTGGGCTGCAGGAGAAATCGTACCCGCCTTGCTGGTTGCAACTGTCACTGGGACGTGGAACGGAATAAAATGGATCAGCGGGCAAACAAAGCTTGCAATCGATAGTATAGCAGCCGGGGTGCAGGTCGATTGGGAAGAACAAAAGAAGATCGCGGCTGGGCTGTGGGCAGGGAAGGACTTTGTGGCGGCAACAATATCCGCGATCGTTTTTGCGACGTTTCAAGGTGTCAGATGGATAGTGGGTGCGATTGGCAGCATTGGGGCATTGATCCAAAAAGCTTTTGAGGAATCAACGCTTAAAACAGATGTTGACGCATTCAAGGCACAACTCGGGGCAAGCGGTTTTTCTGTCGAAACGATTGAAGCGGCGATTGATGTCATCGTTGGTATTGGGAAGATAGTCGTGAACGTCGTGGCGAACCTCTGGGAAACAGTAAAAAATAAGATCGCCGTTGCCATTGGTCTTGCCGAAAACGAAGAAACGGCGAAAGACGTCGGGTCTTTTGAAGTTCTCGCACGCGTAATAGTAAATATTGGAAATCTTGTAGTGTCCGCTGTGACATATGCCTTAGATATTGTGGACAACATCACAAAGGCAATATCCAACACAATACGTGAAGACGTTTTCGGTGGTGAAAGCGGCGAACTGGATCAACCTGTAAACATTGGAGATATAGCAATAATTCTGGCGGGTGTTTTAAGATTAGCGTCAGCTGGTTTTTCTTTTGCGACAGATTTTTTCACCTCAATGAACGCCGCGGTAGCGAATGCGGTTAAAAATCTGAGAGAAGAAAACCAAAAGATTTCGATTGGAATAGGCGTAACCTTCGACGTGGAAAACGAGATTTTGACGACTGAAATACACGCATTCGCGGGTAAAGTTTGGGAGTTTTTCAAGTCCGGCTTTCTGCTTGTTGCAAATGTTGGGGAACTCGTGGCAGAAGCGTTCAGAAACGCGTTGATCAATTTTACTGGTTCGCCTGAGATTGCAAACATAGTAACGAAAATTTCCGAATCGCTTGTCTTTGTTGTTAGTTTTAAGCTCGCAGCAGACGCACTTTCTGGCGTGATGGCAACGCTTTCGGCGACTCTTGGGCTCTCAAAGGGAGTGAGCGGGTATATCTTACCCGTCTTGATAACGTTTGGGCTGTCTTTTCTTGGAGATTCGGTAAGCAAGCCGATGCAAGAAGTTAAAGAGCTAAAGGAAAATTTATCAACTGCAATCGGGGCAAACCTTTTCGTCCCTGAATCTTTTGTGCGAGAGATGAGCGACTTTCAGAAACGTCTTTTTGCGATAATGCAGTATCAGGGCGAGCCAAACTTCTTAACAGGGATAGCTGATAGATTGCTCGAACTTTCGGGAGAAAGTGGTTTTTTTGCGGAATTAGAGGCGGGATTTGACGCTGCATTGATATACGCTTACGACTTTTTGGAGCGGTTAGGGTCTATGATTAACAACTGGGTACAAGACAAAATCCGCAATATTCCCGGGATTGGTGAAATCCTTGTCGGAAAAAACCCAGAAACAACCATTGTGGCGATAAACGCGATAGAAAAGATCGTCAGCACAGGTGACAAAAGCCAGATCGCCGCGATTGGAGAACTTGCTGCATCTGGTGCCAAGATAGAAGAGATAGCGGCAGCGGCTGAGGCAATTACTAACCTCACAATCCCGACCGACCTCAATCGCGAACTTAACGATGCGTTGAATTCAACGACGGAGTTATACGAGCAGATGGAAATAATCTCAAAAACTTTGTTCGGGATGACGGTCGAGCAGTTGGCTGATGCTCTCGGTGAAAACGCAATTGAGGTTATAAACAGGCTCGAAGAGTATTTGAGGAATGAAGTATTCCGTGATGTGTATACCTTGAAAATCGATGCGGACGTCACGGCGATTGTTGCAAAGCTAAAAGCGTTGAATATTAAGAATTTGCCGGAACTCAAACTTTCCGGGAAACGTTTCGGCGGGTACACAGGGGCATATCCCGAAGATCAGGTCGCCGGGGTGGTACACGGTGGCGAATGGGTAGCCCCCGCGTGGATGTTGAGACGATATCCCGAATTATTCGAAACACTTGAAACCGCGAGGTTTCGCGGATACCAAGAAGGCGGTTTTGTTTCGCGGGCGAGCGGGTTAACATCTGGAGCAGGTTCGGCTATTGGGACTTCCCTCGATGCAATGAAAACGGTTGTTGACTACATCTCAGACACCTTTTTGAAAATTATACAAAATCTTGAAGGTGTCCTCGGTGAGGAAACCATGGCCTCTCTTACAATGCTCGTCAACAGTATGCAGCAATATATCGGGGAGATGCCAGAACTCTTCAAAACAGGAATGCAACAGCTCGAAGATGCAGGGCGACTGCCAGAAGAGTTGAAAAATCTTGGGGATA
>JAKQEE010000169.1 GCA_029558635.1 Pseudomonadota bacterium
TGTTCCAAAGTCCTGCATCGGCATTGGAGTTGTAGTAACCAATGACCCTGCGAGAGTTGCCGTACCACTTGCCAATTCGCGAAATCTCATCGTTGATCTCCCACGAATTATCCCCGACCACAGACCCATTGTCGCCCTCTACGTCAACCATCGTCACAGTACGAGGATGATTGAAAAGCCCTGCGCGCTCTAAGATTTCGCGATGCAAGTCGCAATTGGCTTGTCCAGGCCGAAAGAAGTAGTAGGGAACGACAAGCTGCAACTTACCACTGTCAAGTAATTGCTTTGCGCGCTTTGCGTTTTCGACCCCAAACTTGTCTTCGCGATCACCGCTATTGGTGCGAAAGCTGAAAACCTCATACGGGTACTTATCGCCGTCAATTGCCGACCCTTGATATTCTGACACGTCAACCCACGTCGTACCGCCATCGGCGGGAACAACCAATTTCCTTGCAGGGCTTGAGGTTTCCCCGCCGCGTCGAAACGTCGAGAAACCATCGGGCCGAATCTTACGACGGATAAAATCTTGAACCCTTGGGTTATTGTATGTGTCATAACCCATTTGGAAGTGCATCCAATCTTGGATGTCCCAACCGCCACCGCAGTAGATCATGCCCTCATAGAAATCAAGTAGTTCATCGAGATTGCGGGACTCTTCGCCGGGATAGGCACGCTCTTTGGAGATTCCATACCGAAAAGTCTTGCCGTCCTTGCCATTCCAGTTCAAATCCATCCCAGTAGCATTGAGGTGGTTTGATGTTGGAACCTTGTTCGTCTCTGTTCGGGCCGCTGAATCGGCATCGCGCAGCGGTTCGACGTAGGCATGAAAATCAGCAGCGAAAGCGGGCATGACGATAAGCGGTACACCTTTGAGGATTTCAAGCGAAACGTGCTCTGCGCCAGGTACTTTCACCCATTGACACTGTTCTTTGGTGGCTTTAGCTGGGAACCAACCGTTTTCGCTTGGCTTTAGCGCTGCCATTGAATCTCCTAACCTTCCAAGGGAATCCATGATGGGACCGACGTGTAGTCAGGCAACGGCATGGTGACCGGGCGATCCCAACCGGGTTCCCAAATTGGACGATATTTCATGTCCTTTGCGCGTGCCCAAAAGCGAATCATCCTCTGCGCGTAGGCATATGGCATAGGGTACGTTACCCGCCAGCGGTACTTCTGCGTTGGCTGTGCCGGATCGGTATAGGTCACGGTGCCAGCGCCGTCGAGCGGTCCCTTGTAGTAATACTTTTCGCTGTTGTGAGGGCTTGTGTCACCAGAACGCAAGCGAGACAGTATCTTTGCAAGATCGGTTGTGTTATCGAACCACGGATATTGCAAGGTGACACCCAAAAACGTTATGCGCTCATCCAATTCATCAACATCTTCAAAATCAACCGGACAGTCTGCCCAACCATCGTATTGGTTTGCAATCCACGTCACGTCCCACGGCATCGTTGCGGGTATGCCAGAACCAACTCCCCAACCGCCGTGCTGACTTGGATAGAGGAACGGACAGTTAGCATCATGTGGTTCGCCGCCGCTAGTCCCGCCACACTTGGTGCCGTCACCAGGATAGGTGGGTTTGTCCCTATCGGGCCAAAGATACACTGCGCCAGTGAATTTCATGTCTGGACAGCCGCAGATATACCATTTCAATGTTGCCGGATCAATGGCACTCCCCGGTCCTAACACTCGAAACCAAGTAGCTGCAATAGAACCGCCGCGACTGTGTGTCACGATTTTCGTTGGCACAGAAGGTGTTCCAGGGTTAGCAAGCAAGGTTTCATTCAGGCTGACAATGTCGGCATACGCTGCCTTACCAGAGAAACTAGATAGCGAAGCGTTATTTGTAGGAACACGAACAACTTTCGTCGTGTCGTCCCATAACGCCCCGCCGAGCATCTTTTTACCGTCAATCTTGTTCCCGGCGGGGTCAATGACCAAAAGTGTTCCAGGCATTACGCCTCAACAGATTTGGTGATCTGATAGAGGTCATCGCTGACACGCATCAAAGGACCGTGGTTGCCGGGGAACGAAACTCCAAGTGCCACAACAACATCTTCATGCCCGTCATATGCAAAGTAGTTGGCAAGAGACTCTTCTAGTGTGGCAGAACGATTTTCACCATAGATCGGGTCTTGTTGCGCCCCTTTGATCTTCCACGACCAAAACGGATCGCCGGTTTCGCCATCACGGTAGCGAACGAAATTAACAGTGAGTTCCATTGTCTTTCAATACCTTTCGTTTTAGAGCTTGAAAATTTTGTTCGTGCCGCTATCCCACGTCACGGTGATGTTACCGCCGTTGGGGATGACCGGAAGACCTGTGGCGGTATCGATGTAGGCGATAAGCCGTGAAGTCGATTCCGTGCCGGTGTGTTGATAGATCACGATGGCTTCTGATGGATCACCAGACACCGCAGACCACGTAACGTCGTCTGCGTCAAAGATGCCGTCTGTCACCGTCTTTGAGGCCATTGCCGCAGACACAGCAACACGCGAAGCGGCGGGAACGTCATCAAGGAAATCGTGGGTTGCCAGGTTGACCGTATAGTCGGCGGTATCAACCAAGATGGCGCGAATGTCGTTGGAAGACATGTTGATTGCGCCGCTCAAAAAGCCTTCTCGGCCTTTGTTGTAAAGCCCGTTAGCCATTGTCGTTGTGTCCCTTCATTTTTCGTTGATTCCTTTCTATGTAGGAATAAGTTCGACTACTGTTTCGTAGTAGTCGTAACCGCCTTGTCTATTACCAGTAAAAGTGACAGTTGTTCCACCGCGTCTATCTCCACATGCCACAGAAGTTTCCGTAGATGGCTCGGCCCACAACTTGTTGTCCCCATCGAATGTTGTAAGCATCTGGCTAGAAGTGAAATTGTCTGCGCCCATTGCACATACAACCATTGCGCCCGCCGTTGTGCTGTTGAAACTGATGGACATTGACGTGCCAGATTCGGTACCAGCTTCTACCGTATGGTTGGAAATGCTGTTAACGTTCTGATAGTAACGCGCAAACGTTTGAACATCTAGGGTTACTAAACCTGTTGCAGTTCTTGATGTTTCGATCGATACAGTTCCTGTCGGTGGATTGGCGAGATAAAACCACTGTTGCCAGCTTTGATTGCTACCACTGTTATTATTTGCATAGGTGGTAGATCCGTAGGCCGTAAATGTGTACGCTCCACCATTAGCGGTGATCGTGAAAGTTACTGTGGCAGAAGAAGATTTATAGCCTGCAAGTGATAGAAGCATGAATTGGGTTCCAGCAGGCACTGTCGCGTTGACAGTTGGCAAGGTGTCGTTAGTAACCGACCCACTAGAGTCAGAACCGAGATTTTGGTTGCCAAGATACCGAACACTATGATCCACAACGGTTCCCGACCCAAACGCTTCACCGCTAGCAATCCCGCCAGCGCCAGTCAACGTAACGCCGCCACGGCCAATCGATGCTGTACCGATAGCTTCGCCACTTGCTATGCCAGAAGCCGCAATTGACACCGGACCACGCGAAAGTGCCGCTGTGCCAAAGGCTTCCCCACTTGTCAAGCCAGATGGCGTAATTGACACAGGTCCGCGTGAAATCGATGGACTACCAAGAGCTTCGGCGCCAGCAATGCCAGTAGGTGCAAGATTGACAGCGCCCCGCGAAACAGTAAGCGCACCAATAGCTTCGTTAGAATTCAAGCCAGGTGGCGCAATGTTAACTGGCCCAACCGAAATAGCCGGTGCTCCAATAGCTTCGGCTGTATTGATAGCAGACGGTACTACGAACTGTGTGATGGCAACTGCCGCAGTACCGATGGCTTCTTGAGTTGGTATGGCAGACGGCAAGATTGAGACATCACCGACTGAAATCGTTTGTGCGCCAATGGTTTCTGCGCTAACGATACCGGACGGCGCAATGCTTACCGGGCCACGGCTCAAGCTAGCGTTACCGAGCGCTTCTGCACTTATCAAGCCAGATGGCACAATTGAGACGGGACCAACCGAAAGAGCGTGCGCCCCAAGAGCTTCCGCAGTTGCAATATTGCCTGCGCCCGTAATATCAACCGGCCCAGTAGAAACCGTTGGAGCACCAATAGCTTCTGCGGTGATGATACCAGACGCTGTAATGTCGTATGTAGCCAAAAGGCTTGGTGCGCCTAGGGTTTCGGCGCTAGCGATTCCACCGGGCACGATTGAAACGGGACCACGCGAAAGTGCTGCTGTACCAATAAGTTCCGCGCTAACGATGCCAGATGGCGCAACGTTGACGCCACCGACTGAAATCGATGGATTACCAAGAGCTTCGGCAGTAATGATAGAAACCGGCAAGATGCCGGGAGGACCAATCTTAGGTGAGCCGAAAGCCTCAAGGCTCACTATTCCCGCCGGGGTGATTGACACCGGCCCACGTGAAAGCACATGTGCGCCAATAGCTTCGGCGCTAGCGATATTACCGGCACCGCTGATGTATTCGACCCTAGCAACAAGTGCAGTACCGAAAGCTTCTGCGCTCAAGATACTTTGAACGTTGATGCCGATTTTGGCCCACCAACCTAGCCCAGTACGTTTTGTACGGGTA
>JAKQEE010000183.1 GCA_029558635.1 Pseudomonadota bacterium
TCAACGAGCTTGCAAGTATGCCCGAAAGGTTTGGCGAACTTTATGGAAAAGAAACCAGGTGGCGCAATATTATGCTGTCGTGCAAGAACAATTTGGACGAGCGATATGACCAGGCGCGGTTTGAACTTGCCTATATCGCAGACCAACGCGACGAACTCGGCAAGCGCAAACGGCATTTGCACCACGCGATGATTGTGCTTGACGGCGCAATCACCCGGATAAGCGCAGACTTGGCCGATGCCAGTGCAAGGTTGGTGGACAAAGAAGAGGCGATCTTTGCCGATGATGAACTCTTGGCGGTGATCGAGCGGGCGTTGAGCCACGAGGTGGCGCGATGAAGGTCGACAGACACCCAATCGGTGATGGACTTTCATTTTCGCTCGAACCGGCGGACTTTAAACTGTGCGACTGTCGCGGGTTTCTCTACGCCGTCAGCCAGATCGGCGCGCAATACAACGGCGAACATACGTGGACAATCCCGGAGTCCGGGGTACTGTCGTTTTTCGAGCTAAAGCGTGAATACTTTGACTCGGTGATTGACAAGAACCAGCTTAAACTATTTTAGGGAGGTCGAAATGGTCTGGGTTATTTTGGCTTTACTCGGCGGCGCGTTTATCGGCTACGTTATCGCCGCGCTACTTTCTGCCGGGACGTTTGACGAATTTCGCCAACTTGTTATAAAATGGCGATATGACGCGCGCGGCTGGAATCCGTACGCGGATGACTTGGAGAGATTACTGAACGGCGACCGCACGGTGCTGGAGGTGAAAAAATGAGCGTCTGGATGATACTGTTTACCATTCTTGCGTTGTCTGCCGGGTGTGCGCTTGGTCTGCTGTGGCGAAACAAAAAGTATCTGGACTTGCGGCGCGAACACTTGTCGCTTGTCGATTGGATGTACCGCCAAGTCGTGCAGAACGGCAAGGACGCGGTGCTGCGTGCTGAGGCGCGCAAAGTGCTGACTGAGTTAGCGAATGAGTAAGTAAATACATCCACCGCGTGGACATACCGCGCGAACGTGGGTAAAAAACAAGTAAACAGGGACATGAACAAAGGGAGGTCTAAAATGAACAGAGCTTTATGGTCTGAAAAATTGAAAAGCGTTGGATTTATCACAACCGTCGAGGCGGCGCAAATGCTTGGCATGGTTCAAGGTGGCAATACTAAAGAAACGTTATTAAGTGCCGGGCTTCATCCGGTTGTGTTTGACTTGGACGGCGATTCAG
>JAKQEE010000198.1 GCA_029558635.1 Pseudomonadota bacterium
GGTATTACGACCGTACCCGCGCCTAAAAAGCTTGTACTGTCTGAGAAAGAAATCACAGTCGTACCGGAATTCACCAGAGCCTTGAACGTGACTTCGCCCACGATCCCGTCTTCTGGTATCACGATCGGTGTTGCGGAAAAAGTAAGCCAGGACACACGCCCCTCGCTCGCGGTAACGGTGCCGTTTCCGGTTAAGCTTTCCCAACGTACAAACTCTAATTTTGTCTCATTATACCCCACACCTATTGCCGCCGCATAAAACTGAGCCAGGTTATCGACCTTTATCGACACGACAATCTCTTCTTCTTCTAAAACGGAATCATCGCCTTCGAAAGTAAGAACGGCAGTTTCTATCGGGGTAGATGAACCGGTCGAGAAACTCCAGACATTCTGGCTTTGATTTGAAACCCGGCTTCCATGGCGATTAACGGCGACAATCTGCCAGGAATACACCGTCTCTTCTTCAAGTTCCGGAGCATACTCCATATCCGTCGTCGAAGCGACCACTGTCTGCGTCGCTCCGATACCGAAATAGACATCGTAATAATCCGCGTTTTCGCTCTCCGACCACGTTAGGGGTTCATCAAGATCCACGTTCGTCATTCCGTTTAAGGGGGTTAACTTCTCAAAATCCCCGGGTAAGGACTCCTCTTTGCTCTTGGTCGTGAAAGAGAAGATATCGCTCACAGCGATCGAGCGAGCAGAGGGTTTCGCTGCTACTTTCCAAAAATAGGTTGTCTCATAGGCCAATAAATCAGATAGAGTCGCTGCGGTTGTTTGCAAATTGCTTCTTACGACCGTAGAAGGTTCCGCCAGTGTACCCAGGTAAAGATCATAATACAAATCCCCTGTCCGAACGGATAAGGCTTCCTCGGCTGCCGAAGACCATGTGAATAGTGTATCGAGGTCCACCCCATTTTCGCCGTTTTCAGGCGTAAGTAATATCGGCTTATCGGGCGGGGCGCCTTCCGCCACCGAAAATTTCCAGATAGCGCTTAAAACGCTCTCGCCACGCGTATTCACCGCTTCAACTCGCCAATAATAATCTGTTTCGTTTTGCAGTGGTTCGGGAACAGCCGTTCCCGTAGCGGTTACGGAAGAAGCGATTCGGTTAAGATTCGTCGGTATTAATCCCAAGGATACATGATAAACGACCGGCGCACCAAGCGGGTCTATCGAAGGGGCCCATTCCAAGAATAACTCGGGCTCAACCCCTTCCGCGTTGTTTTCCGGTTTTGGGTTCGTAGGCGCCGTGGGAGGTTGGATGGGCCTCGCCTTCCCCCAATTATAGCCAAGAATCAGCAAATCCTCTAAATCGATTTTTCCATCTGAATCGGCATAGCAATAGATTTCATGCCAAGGCGAAGAACCTTTTTCCGCGGGACTAATATCGAAAGCGACCGAATAAGCGGCATTTCCTAAAACGCTATCATAATGTGTCTTGAACAAAGTAAAATCATTATCGGATACGGAATGGTTACCGTCGAAGTCCCCTAACAATTGAGGAAGCTCCGTTTCGCGCATTCCGGAGTTTTCTTGCGCCGGCAACGTAATTTCGATGTTTGTAATCAGGATCGATTTTGCGTTATTAATAGTAAATAGCCACGTATCTTCAGAGATGCGCTGAGGTTTTCCCGCGAAAGCAAGTAAGATACCACCGGCAATGTCCTGCTTAACCGCTAACAATTGCGGATTCGTTGCGATGTTTTCCAAACCACTATCCGCGTATATTTTTACTTGCATCCCCCGAATTTCGATTTTACTGAAAAACGAAATATTGTTCCCGATAACAGCGTAACTGAGTTCGCCCTTCGAAGGAATCACAGGTTTTTTTTCGATATTAATACACCCCGTGATAACGAGAAGCATACACACAATGATAATGAATCCTAAAAGTCTTGCTTTTTTCAACAAAAACACCTCCGTGACCTACCCGCTCATGATGATTCATTCGATTTTTGTTCCGACAAGATTACCGGTGGCTATCAGCGATGACGCATAATACGCGTAAAGCACGCCCGTAAACGCAACCGGATTTTGTATATCCGTTAACGTGCCGGAAATGAATACGGTAATCGAACCTCCGTTTTGCGCTCCTTGCAGATCAATGCGACCCATTTGATCGATTGTACCGGAACAAGCAAAAGAATAAGACTCGATGGTTAAATCGAAAAATACGCTATTTTCTTGTTGGTGAATGAGAATATTTTGGGCGTAAGAACCTGATACAATACCGCTTAAAACTGCCGTTACGGCCCATGTCCCTTGAATACCCGGATACGGGTTAACGGGGAGCTCCTTTCCGTAATTCTTTACGAACAACGAAAAATCCAAGAGGTTCACGCGACCGTCCGGAAGCGCGCAATCGAAAATTCCTGACCAAATCCCGGTGAAAGTATCCGAAGCGGGATAAATATCGTAGCGCGCATCATACATCGGCTCCGCTTCTTCGTACCCATAATGGTTGACAAACAAAGAGAAATCAAGGAGATTCACAATCCCGTTTTGATCGAAATCCCCCAATAACGTCGGCAAATCGCAGTTTGGGAAAAAGATTTCACATATCAATAACCCGAATATAAGCAAACAAATCTTACCGGCATCTTTCCCGCTTTGATATGTCATGAAACAAACTGGCTCCTTTTCGGTTGACTCTCGCGCGTCTTGCGCGTTCGTTTATTTTTTTTCAGCTTCCCACGTTCCCGAACCCACCGCGAGAACCCCGTAATATAACTTCAGAGTCCCATTCTCGATTGTGACAGGGTCGTTCACATCCGCCAATCTTCCTAAGAACTCGCCGCTGATGGAACCGCCGGGTTGCCGTCCGGAAAACCAGATGACCCCTTCGGAATTTATCGTCCCCTGACAATCGATAACCAATCCCTCTATAGGTAATCGCGTGGTAAGCTCGGATTCGTTTTGAGTGATTTCAATCTCGCAACTGTAAGCTTTATTCACAATCCCGGTTATATCGGCTTTCAACGTCCAGGTTCCCGCCACTTCCGGAATCGCCGTAGGCGCAAACCCCGTTGTCGTGAAACTGCTGATACCGTCTTTGATCACTGTCGACCCGTAAGCGTTCAGCGCTTCCACATACCAGTAATAAACCGTGTTCGCCTCTAAAACACCCGGATTGAAACTGCAAAGGCTTACCTCAGCCAGGAACGGAGGTTGGGGTTCGGTTCCGAAGTACACTTTATACTTCCCGGCGCGGGCGCTTTCCTCCCAAATCAGCTCCATCACTCTTGGTACGCTGGTTTGGTCCTTAAAGGGATAAACATACCCGAACTCTCCGGGCAAGGTGGGTGTTTCAGGTTTACTTTCAGTGGTAAACATCCCGGGGATACCGGCGCTCCAGGTCTCTCCACCGCCGTTCAGCGCTTTCACGTTCCAAAAATACCGGGTGCTGTACTTTAAGAGCGCCGAAGGCATAAACACAGTACCCGATACCCTCGCTACCGGATTCTCCAGCGGTAGGGATTCCTGCAGATAAACATCATAGGCTAAAGCTCCTTCGCTTTCCTCCCAGGTCAGTGAAGTATTCAACAGGGTACCCACCGCTCCCTGTGATGGCGCTAACATTTGAAACGGCTCAGGCGCAGGTATGGGATCGGGTACATCCGATTCGGTAACAAACCAATAGGCATTCCCGGAATCGGAAATCTTTTCCCCCCAGTCGTTTCGTGCGACAACCTGCCAATAATAGCGTGTTTCACTCTCCAAGGCGTCTGTCAGCTGTAAAGAATTCGTATTGACGGTAAACTCCGTCCTTTGAGACAAGTCTACTGATGTGGAAAGGTAAAGCAGATAGTGCGTCGCGCCGGGACTGTTTGTCCAGGACAATTCAACTAACTTCGGAACGCCTTCCTGCCGGAACATCGGATAAGATTTGGAAAAATCGGAGGGAGGCTCGCCCACTCTCTCCTTCGTTCTAAAAGTGTTGGAAAGTCCATGGTTTGCGCCGGTACGTCCGTGTTCGTTGTAGGCGTAAACACTCCAATGATACACGCTGTCGTATTCGAGACCGCTTAATGCCATACAACGTTCGGAGCCGGCATCCAACGTATAAGCCATCTCTTCCGTCTTTCCCCAGGAAACCTCATAGCCGACAGCGCCCTCGCTCTCTTCCCACGCCAGATACACGGAAATATCGTGGTTCACCGATTCATTCTCGGGGTAAATCGTGCTGAAGTCTAAAGGCACAGAATCGAGAGGTGAAGCCTCCTGTGTCCTAAAAGAGATATAATCTGTATTTCCGGCTTTTCGTGTCCCGCTCTCGTTCTCGGCGACAACATACCAGTAATACGTGGTGGCAGGTTGAAAGGACAACTGTCGAAAGCAATAGGACGTGGCGTAAAGCGAACGCTCCCGTTTTGACGAAGAAGGCGGTTGTGTATCGATAAACACATAGTATTTGGAAGCGTATTCACTCGGGTCCCAGGCAAGCAATCCGTTTATAGGTACTTCG
>JAKQEE010000200.1 GCA_029558635.1 Pseudomonadota bacterium
TTTTATAAACTAAAGTGACTTCATAATCTTCTTCGATAAAATGGCTTTTCATTAATTGAAAGGTTACAATAACAATCGCTAGGGTAACTATCGACCACCCAATAATTAGGTACCTCGCCCAAATTCTCATGATGCCTCCTCTTAATGCTGTGTTAGGCGGTGAAGCCCTTCAATTCTTCGTAGCTGCGCAGCATTCCAATCACGTCGCCAGTTGCAGCGGCTTGCTCGGCGCGGGTCAGTGCTTGCCGCATCAAGGTCGCTGCGAATACGCCGGTAGGAATCGCGTCGTATAACGGCAGCAGGTCGCGCACGCGCTGCTGCTCGCGGGGAAGTTCGACTGCCAGGCTTTCCATGCTGATTTTTTCGTTATCCATTACAATTCTCCTTTCAACTGGCCGTGGCAGTTGGTCTGCAACATAACTCTTTGGCCCGTTTACTTTTTCGAGCGACATTATGTCAGGGTTCCACCCCACACGGCCATGTTTCATTGCCTCACGCCTTGCAAATCTCTTCATATTTTTTTTTCCAGTATTCCGCAGCGGATTTGCACTGATCAAAATTGGTCTGCATGATGTCCTTTTCAACAGCGTGGGCAATATTGACGAGTTTTAACTCCCGGTTGAGATCATCCACCTGCTTGCACAGGACTTCGATCTTGGATTCCATGATTGCGATCTGGTTCATACGCTCCTATTGTATCCATAAATGCTGTGATAATCCGCCTGATAGGTTAATTGATATTGGCGGTACGCTTCATTTGATGCGTATCTCTCGCGCTGCTTTCGGTTAATCTCCGCCCGGTTTTTCTCCCGGTAAATCCGGGCCAGCTCAAGCAGCCTGGCCCGGTTCTGCTGGTAGTAAGTCATTTTAGTTCCACGCCGGGCAGCCACCCCGCTTGGCACAGGTGGAGCAATAGGCGGCTGTGTAGGTTGTTTCCGGTTTATCGGGGCACGGACAGGGGGCCATTTCAGCCGGATCGGGAACGTCGGCGGGCTGTGCCGCTTGCTTTCCTTTGAGCTTGCTTTTCAGGGCGGCGCTTGCGTCGGGCGGAGTCTGTTCTTCTGTCAATACCGCGTCAAACCAATCCATAGGGCCGCTCATGCCGTCCTTTAGGCTGTTGTATATTTTGCGGAGGGCGACAAGCTGGGCCGGGGTGATCGTGTCAAGGCGGCGCTGGATGCGCTTTTCAATCTGCTCTTTCGTCACCTTGTAATTTGCAAACGCCTCAACCAATTTTTTCAAGGCTTCCGGGGAAGTGTCGGCCTTCGCCTTCAATGTCTGTTCGCACTGGCTGACGGCGGCATCAATCACGTCGCCGGGGATGATTCCCAGGATGCAGGCTCGGAGGCGTCGCGCTCCCTGGTTGGCCGTCATTTCGTAAATGTCGCGGGGGTCTTCGAGGGCGTATTTGCCCTTCTTCGTATAGCGTTCATGCTTGACTTGGAATGTCTTTTCCTGTTTGACGTTCGTTTCCATGTCCCAAGCATAAGCCTGAACCGTGCTTTCCCCGTTGCGCTGTTCAAGTTCCTTGATGCCGAACTGCAGGTTCGACCAGTTTTGCGCGATGGCCTCGGCCAGCCTGATTGACGGGCCCGTGATTTCCGTCCCGCCGCGTGCATAGGAATAAAGGGCCTGTTCTGCGAGTGTCGGGCGCTGGCATGCCGTCATAATCCGGTCAAGGCATTCGATCTGATTCCGGGGAAATTTCTTTGCAAGAATAATGGCCCCCTGGACTTCGCTGATTGCCCTCTGCTGTTCTACTTCAACGAGGGCTTGGGATTGCTGCGGCCTTGTGGCAATGGGCGCGTCATAAATTGCGGGTGCTTCCATGATATGCTTCTCCTTTCTATTTTAAAAGAAACCGTCGTTGCGGTTCGCTGGTTTTAATATACTTCTGATAAAGGTTCGGGTTGTCTTTCTCAAAAGCCTTACTGTCAAATGTTTTTCGCCCGTTGGCCAGCTTATAGGTGAGAAGGGTTTCACCGGATTCGTTGACAATAGAGTCGCCGGATTCTCCGATGAAGGTTATAATATTCCCTTTTAGAAACTCCTCACGTTCCGCCAGGTCTTTCATTTGCTGGCGGACGCTGCGCAGTTCCTCAAGGTCGATCATCGTATTTCCCGACGCAATTACAGCCCCGGACGAAGAACTTTTCCCAAACCGCGCCACGGCATCGGCATAAGTAACCGGATCGGGCGGGTTGCCGGACTGAACGCGCTCCCAAAACTTTGCACAGGCTTCTATTATCATTTCAGAGATTTCTTTGTCGGCCTCAACAATGTAAAGGGACGGCGACGATCCGGCGATTGAAACCGGAATGTCGGCCACCTGAAACCCGGTGATCGTCATATAGTGGTGGACCTGGACGGCATAATAATCGGGTATCTGATTCGTCTCCGGCTCACCCCAGTTCTTCCCGCTTCGTGCCGTCTTGATCTCCACAACGCGCCCGTCATCCGTGAAGCCGTCCAGCGAGGCCAGCATAAAGGGATGTTGCGGGTGATACATGATCTTGTCCGGCAGGCGAACGTCGCGCCCTGTCTTATCGGAATACCATTGGCGGATTGCTGGTTCCATGCGTTTGCCCCAGTCCGTCAACTCATTTCCCTGCCAATCCTCAACCTCTTTGCGCTTCTCTCGGTAAACCTGATAAGCGGTTTTGAAGGGCGATAATCCCATAATAGCGGCGATATCTGAGCCGCCGATGCCCTTTCTTCGTTCCTCCAACCATTTTGCTTGTTCCATACAATCTCCTTTTTCTAATACCCGCTCCGCCTTTGATCATCTTCTAAGGGTCGCACGCTTCCCTTGCCGTCCATCGCCGGCGGCTGCGGGGTTATTCCTCAATTACCGTCTGATTATGATTACGTTTCCGCGGGTTTCTGCATATATGGCGCGGGTGAGCGAACGCCCGACGCGCCACGCCGTTTAAAATTTCTTCGCGGCTGGGAACCCCATATGCCATGATTTCCCGGCTGAACCGGGCAATCATCTGTTCCTCCGGCCGAAGCAAAGGGTCGGCCTCTTGCACCTGAAATCCCGACACTCCAACCCATTTCCCTGTCATCCACCACCAAAGAACACGCGCAAGGATGACCGCTATTTTGTGTTTCATCTTTTCCCTTTCTGCCATGACGCCGGATACTGTCTCCTGTTTCGGCACATAGGTTGAAATGCCGAGTACGCCTTAGAGTTCAACCGGCTCCCGTTCCCCAGGTCTTTCGACCGTCAAGGAAGTTACAAAATTACCGCAAACACCGCAGCGGAAACGCCGAACGCCAAAAGTAGAATACCAAGCGCGATGATCAGTCCGCCTCTATTATCCGGGTGGTGATCCTCAGCCTCAAGAAGTTCAACTAAATGATCCTTAACTTTGATGTGCATTAAACAACCTCACAAATGGTCGTCTGTAATGTCTGACCCTCAAGCCGGGCGCAGTCATCGGCTGCCTTCTGACGCAGCACCATGAGAATGTAATCCTCGTCGGATTTGCTCATAATGTCCTGGCGAACCTTCACCGTCTGCGACCAATAGAGCCCGCACATAACCAGCGCGAGGGTGACTACGATGATTGCTGAAATCCTTACGAAGCGTTCCATAATGCCTCCTGGTGGAGGGCCAGCGGGCGTAGTGTGCTACCAATCCGCTGCTTCAAGCGTGATGCTGCCTGCCCTCCGTGTTCTGTGTTGCCCTTGCGACCGGGGTCGTGTTCTCCCTACTGTTTGCACCTGTCGTCTTTGGTGCAACGTCCCTTGTGGCTTCGTGCGGTTTAACGGGTGGCCTATAGCCGTTATGGATGCTGATCATCCGCCCAAGCCTGAAACCGGGAGCTTCGGGATAAACTATCGACGCCTCACGGCGTTTCGTCCTTCTGGACTCATCAGGATAGTGGTTCCTTCACCGGACGATAATCTGGACAACGCCCAGTCTTTTTATGGATCAACGTCACCATCCTTTCGGCGGCCCTTGTTGTTTTCACTGTGTTGCCGATCCGCTTTCCCGTTTCCTGGTCGTAAATTTCGTATTTCATCTTCGCTCTCCTTTCGTTCGGGGTGCTGCTTTATGTTTCGGCTATATCCTATTTCAAAAATTTTTAATTGTCAAGGATTATTTACATCCATGTGAATTATTTTTTTTGCTTGACACAATATAGTGAAAAGAATAAAATACAAAACATGAAAAAGCAAGAATCTTTTAAAAAAGCAATCAAAAAAAACCGTAAGCATTTACTATCTCAAGGTTTTTTGCCGTCTACGCTCACCATGTGGAGCACAGGCCAAAGGATTCCGAGAAAGCCACAGGCTGTGAAGATAGCCGGTGCCCTGGGCATCCCTCTGGCTCGGGTGCCGTATCGGACATTTACCATTAAGTAATTTTGAGGGAGGGCAGCATGA
>JAKQEE010000207.1 GCA_029558635.1 Pseudomonadota bacterium
CATGGAGTTTCGAATTTCCGCTTTACGAAAAGAAATTTTCTGAAAATCAGAAGCAGATCCTGTATATGCAAAACGGACAGAAAGAAACCTCTTCGCATCTGTTCCTTTAATATTAACAACAACTTCTCCAATATCACAACAATATCCAGAATCAATTGTATTGAGTTTATTCTCCAAATTGTTAATTCGTTTCTCCAAACTCTGAATTCTTTGTTCAATCGTATTAAACCCAAATATTGCAGTTGACTTGCCAAAAATAAAAGGAAGTGCTTCACTGTGCTTTTCTTACAGCTAAAAGAAAGGAGCACGAAAAAGTGAAGCACGAAACACAAAGTAGCAGGGCGGACAGAGTTGGTCAAGTTCAAATTACATATACGAATAAACAGCTCACGGCTTGGGGCGGCGCCTGTTCGATAGTTGCGAAATTTCTGGAGCAGATTCGGTTTCGGGACTGGGTGCAAAATCATATTCCGGTAGAGGAAATATCTCCGAACGCCAAGGGCATTTATGAAAAAGTGTTGGCGTTATTGCTGACGAGTCTGACTGGCGGAACACGGTTCAGTCACCTGGCATGGTGGGGGCATGGGATTGAAGGGGTGAAAGCGTGTTTCGGGGTGCAATGGTTGCCGCAGGCCACGAGCGTATTGACTCGGTTTTTCGGGAAATTCCGGCAGCGACACAACGAGCTATTGCGCAAAGATGCGGCGGATTTGACGGGCACGTTGATTGAAGAGGACAAAATCACGGAGGACACCTTGATATTGGACAGCACAGTATGCGAACGCTACGGCGTTCAGGAGGGCGCGCGCAAGGGATACAATCCGCGCAGACCGGGCCGTCCAAGTCATCATCCGCTGAAAGCAGGCTTGGGCAGTGGATATGTGGTAAACATATGGAACCGTCGCGGCGACACACATACGGCCCACCAGTGCGTGGCCTTCTACAAGCAAACGCGCCAAGGGTTGCCGAAAGGGCTAAACATTAGCTGGGTGTTGGCCGACAGCGGATTCAGCGAAGAAAATTTTTTGGAATACATGGAAAATGAAGGCAATGGCGGGCAGTATTACATTGTGGCCATGCGGCTGACAGGATGGGTAAAACAAGCGATTGTTGGCATTCAAGATTGGAGGCAATTGGACAATGGATTGGAGGTTGCGGAGGTTACAAGAGCTTTGAGCACATGGGAAAAGGCGAGGCGACTGATAGTGGTTCGACAACACGTTCCGACTCGTCCGAATGCAACGGGCAAACAACCGCTGTTGTTTAAGGAAATGGAGGAACACAGAGAATACCGCTATATCGTATTGGTCAGTAACAACAGGGATTTGCCGCCGGAAGATATTTGGCGCACATATAGGCCGCGGGCGGGCGAGGAAAATGTAATCAAGGAATTGAAGACCGGCTATGGCTGGCATGAATTCAACGTGCATAACTTCTGGGGGACAGAGGCGGCCATGCTATTGATCGGCATGGTTTGCTACAATCTTGTGCATTACCTCAATCGCACGGTCTTAAAGACCGCCGAAGAGGGATTGGTGCGGCTCAAAACTCTACGTCTAAAGGTGCTGGCAATCCCCGCCATCTACGGCAGCGGCGGGCGGTGTCCTACGTTGCGTCTCGGCGTTCAGGATCGTAGTCTTCGCGCCAAGATTTGGTACTGGTTGCGGCGCATTAACAGCTTGGATTTGTGCCTGTTCAAATGCAATGCAATTGCGGAATTGGCAACCATCGAGGCGTAATTCTTGGAGAAATCAGACCATGAAATGAGCTTGTTAGACTTGATTAAAACAGTCGTCAAATCAATTTCACTCAATGTTTGCCGAGTGAAAATGTCATGCTATGGCCAAATGCAAAATGTGGGTTTAAGTATGCTGCCTGTTCGCGCCGGAAATGGGGGAGCATTTTTCGTAAGTGTTAAGCCATCCGCGGTTGGGGCGCACGCATATTACGCCCGAGTTTCTCCGAATGTATTACAGGCTGAAAGCCTGTAAGAATTCAGCCCAGGGCATTGCCCTGGGTAAGCGGCAGCCAAAAACAATGTATGCAGTCCGTCGGCTGACGGAGTGCAAGAACAGTTCTTGCAGGCTTACAGCCTGCCGGTTGTTTATTGTCAAGCCGTTGGCCCCAGGGCGTTGTGCCCTGGGCTGAATTCTTACAGGCTTTCAGCCTGTAATACATTCGGAGAAACTCGGGCGTAATATGCGTGCGCCCCAAC
>JAKQEE010000210.1 GCA_029558635.1 Pseudomonadota bacterium
TTTTAGCCGCCGATATTGACCGCCTCGATAAAAAGAGTGAGGGGTGGTCAATTATCAACAGCGTAGCCGTTGCCATTGCCGCGCTGCTTGCCCTGTTTGGGATTACGGCAAAATGACCTACCCAAAACGGGCTGACACCAATCAAGCCGCCATCGTGCTGGAGCTGCGCAAGGCTGGTTACAGCGTGCAACACCTCCACACGGTTGGCGGCGGTTGCCCTGATATCGTGGTCGGACATGACGGCAAAAACTACCTGTTTGAAATCAAAACCCGCGGCGGCAAACTGACACAGGATGAAACCATTTTCCACGAGGTATGGCGCGGGCAGGTCAACGTGATTTACAGCGCGGAAGATGCGCTGGCGATTATGCAGAAAGGCGACGCATGACAGACATAGTTTGGAGTAACATAACCGTAACCCTGGGGCAGCTGCAGCCATGGGAGCGCAACCCGAAATCCATCAGCAAGTCACACGCCAAGCGGCTGCTGGCCTCGTGGGACAAATTCGGGCAATTCCAGACCGTTGCCATCGGGCCGGGATTTGAAGTTTATGACGGTCATCAACGGCTGTCGGTGCTGCTTGCCGCCTACGGCCCCGGCTACCAGATAGACGCCCGGCAATCCGAGGTTGCCCTGACAGACGCAGAGCGGCAGGAGCTTGTTATTGCCGCGCATGTTGGCACGACGGGGCAATTCAACTGGGACGAACTCGCAAACTGGGACGCGGCTGAATTACAGGAGTGGGGGTTGGACGGGGAACAGCTACAGGACTGGAAGACGAGCATCGGCGCGGTGATAAATTTATTGGGTTCGTCCGAAATATTAGATTACACATCAACCGAGCGCGAAAATCAAGGCGTATCCAGCACATGGGACAGCGTAAAAAACAGCGACAACCAGAAGGTCATTATCGGGAACATTGAAACCCGGATAGACGGTCAACTGTCGGAGCGTTTATCAGGTTATTTGAAGTCGAAATATGAAAACGATGGAACCCCGATAAATATCGCATTCGAGGAGGTTTTGATAACCGGTCTGGAGGCGCTGGAGTGAAAATAGCGGTTATTGACGCGAATTATACCGACCAAACTTTTGTGGGTTTGGCTGCGTCGTGGCTACACTGGGAAATAAAAAACGCTGGAATCGTAGAAAGTAGCGTTTCTGACGCTGATTTTATACTGATGACCGTCAGCTCACAGCAGGGCGTCGCGGAAATCAGGAAACACATCAAGCGAGCAAAAAATAGAAACGCAAAAATCATTATTGGCGGCGGGGGATGTTACGCCCCGGCGATTTTCGACAATTACGCCGATGTCGTTTGCGTCGGAGAGGGGACGAGGTTTATTAGAACGTTTTTACATGATGGGTATCATGCTGCTATCGCGTTACCGGAGGCGTGGGTTCCGGGTGAAACCAGAGCGGTTGTTCCTTACGACGCGTTCCCGTGGGAATTGCCGCCGATGATGCACCCCGATGGGTTTGTACGTGTTTTCGGGTCGCGTGGCTGCAAATTCAAATGCCTGTTTTGCCAAACGGGCTGGGAGTCAGAATACAGAATTAATCCAGACATCGGAAAACTTCAGGCGCAAATAGACTGGCTGGAGAAGAGCAAAAAACCGTTTTCGCTTGTCACGAATGACGGCGCGGAAGAGGGCGTTATTATACGTGGGCAACAGGAATTTGTGTCAATGCGCTTACAGTCAATGCGTAAAATAATGCCGTTGTCGCGAAAACAAACTAAGTCTGTCCGCATTGGCGTTGAGGGCGCATCAGAGAGGCTGCGCGTTGCTGTTGGTAAACCAGTGCCGAATGACGAACTGTTGAAAATGACATTCGACCTGTTAGCTGCTGGAATTGGAGTAAGATGGTTTTTTGTTCCGGGTTTGCCGGGCGAAAATGACGCGGATTATTCAGAATTGCGCTATTTAGTCGATCAATTACGGAAACTGGATAAGGGCGTTGTTATGATGAATTTTCACGCTTTTATCCCGCAGCCAGCGACGCCTCTTTGTATTTTGCCATTGCGGGATGATTACTGGGAGAGATTTGACGAATTTAGGCGCTGGTTTTTTCACGGCCCCGGGTTTACCAGACACGTCCAGATTGTAGCGCCAGCGAAATACCCCGGAAGGCTTGAGAGGGCAATGGAGAGCATGGCGGCATCCGAAGCGGAATTGAGACGCGGATGGTTTAATCATGAAAACAAAAATTGGCGCGTACAATATACCGTTACACCTGATAAACTTAGGTCAATTGCCAGAATTTATGCCAAACGTGTTGGTCTAGTTATGCAAGCAGGTACTAGTCAAGATGCCCAATAATAACCCAACTGGTAAAGGTGGTTTCGGAGAGCGGCGGCATCAAATCAACCGCAAAGGCCGCCCGCGCTCGTTTGACGCCCTGCGCGAGCTGGCTCAACAGATTGCCCACGAGGGAGCACAGCAGGGCGGTCAGCCGATTGTCATCAACGGTCACACCGTCACGGTTGCCGAGGCGATCCTGCGCCAGTGGGCAACGAGTAAAAACCCGCAGCTACAGCGGGCATTTGTGGAAGTGGCGTTTGGCAAAGTGCCGGACAAA
>JAKQEE010000211.1 GCA_029558635.1 Pseudomonadota bacterium
ATCCACCGCAAGGCTACCCGCAACAGCCCTATCCACCGCAAGGCTACCCGCAACAGCCCTATCCACCGCAAGGCTACCCACAACAGCCCTATCCACCGCAAGAATATCCGCAACAGCCGCAACCACCGCAAGCGCCGATGATGCCGCAACCACCGCAAGCGCCGATGATGCCGCAACCACCGCAAGCGCCGATGATGCCGCAACCACCGCAAGCGCCGATGATGCCGAATGTACAAGCAAAACCAAGCTATGTTTTTGACGGTGAGGCAGCGGTGTACAAAGAGATCTTAACACCGCTCTTTGATCGCCTTGTGACCGAGATCCCGCAAGGCGTCCCGCCCGATCTGTTTGTGCGTTCGCTTTCGCAAGAGCAACAAAATATGCTCAGTATGTATGCGATGTTTAACGAAATTCCCGTTGTTGTGCAGACCGTCCAAAAGATGATCCCGAACGATCCGATCATTCAATCCCCCCAAGGTGCGGCGTGGTTGGCCGCCGCCTTCCAAGAAGTTGTGCGAGTCGAAGAGGGGAAAAAGCCGAAATGAAAGCAAAAGCCGTGCTTTCAACGACTTGGCATTGTCAAGATTGCCATCGTATCCACAAGAAACCTACAGAGCGTTGCATTTGCGGATCATGGAAGATTGTAGCGGTGGATCGGGCATCTTCCATACAAAAGCACGGTGCGCGAAGTATCGCACAAGTCGATGAACGCGATGCAGCGCGGATCGACACATACGATGCAGAATTAAACCGCGTTCTTGGGGGTGGGATCGTGCTTGGATCGCAGATTGCGATATCGGGTGAACCCGCAGCAGGGAAAAGCACCTTGTTGACACAAGTTTCTCTCGAAATTGCCGAGGGTGATCCTGTCTTGTATGTTTGCGGTGAAGAGACGCCCGCACAAGTGAAAGGTCGGGCTTTGCGGCTAGTGCGGGGATCTTCGATAGATTGGAGCAAGGTTGAACAAAACTTGATCTTGACAGAAACCACGAACATTCTAGGGCTTGAGAAAGAAATTGCCGATACCTCGCCTGTCTTGGTGATCGTGGATTCTATCGCCTCCATGCAAGGCGAGCGCGATGTTGCGGGCGGTGCAAAGGTGTTGGATGCAGCAGAGCATCTTGTACGGATCTCCAAAAAAACGAACGTGCCGCTTGTAATCGTCGCTCACGTCACAAAAGATTCTGTCATGGCGGGGCCGCGAGCGTTTGAGCATCTTGTGGATGTGGCGTTGCATCTTGAGGGGGATCGACGTGAACAGCATCGCTTCTTGCGGGCGTTCAAGAATCGGTTTGGTGCAACGGATGAAGTGGGCTTGTACGAGATGACGGCAAACGGCCTACGATCCGCAAAGATCGGCGTTGATCTCGCAGATCGTACCATTCCGCAAACGTCTTGCTTGACGCTTGTTTCGGAGGGTTCGCGCTTTTTTGTTCACGAGATACAAGCCGCCGTTGGGGGAATGGTGGGAAAAGTCCATGCACGGGGCTTGCGTGGGGATCGCGTGGCGATGCTTGCGGCGCTCTTGCGCAATCAGCTTTCTTTGATGCTTCAAGAAGAGTTGTTTTTGTCGTGCGTTGGGGGTGGTCGTGTTGATGATCCGCTTGCAGATATGGCGATTTGTGCGGCGATCTTGTCAAGCCATCTACGAAAAGTCTTGCCTTGTTCGTGGCTTTGCCTTGGTGAGTTGTCGCCAACGGGCTTTTTCTCAGGTTCGGGGATCTCAAAGCGTGTAGCGTTTTTGCGTCAACATTTTGAACAAACTATCGAAGCCAAAACACCCAAGGATACGCCGTCTTTGCAAGCGTTGTTTGATCAAATTTCGGCGCTGTGATTGCGGGCAAGATCTATGACGAATTTGGAAAATTTGATGAAGCGATGCGGGTGGAATCAAACGGAAACAGCCGAAATTCTAGGCGTGACTCAGCAAAGTATTAGCGTTTGGGTCAATCAGAAGAGAGAGATCCCAAGCCCGATAAGCGCATTAATTGACGGACTTTGCGCAGTCCTTGATATTTTGGATGAATCAAAACACACTTACACGTTTGAGGTTATGGAAAAAAATAGCTTCGAAATTCCTACCATTTCCGTTTTTACTCTTTCGCAGGTATTAAAGAAATTCGGGTTTGCGATGCTGCTACGTCTTACTGTTCGAGATGTTTGCAAAACACAGGGTATGTGCAAGCAAATTTGACTTTTGTACTCGTTTTGTGTCAGAGTTGTACTTGTTTCGTCGTTCTGTTAGACAGAACGCAATGCAACCCACACAAGAGGAGTTCCCCCCATGAAAAAGCACACCCAAGCCCCCAAAGCGACCGCAACCAAGCCCCTCCATCATACCCCCTACATTCCCTTTACCACGGGGGAATTGCAATTGATTCTGTCTATTCACGAGAAGATGATCGAAGAGGGGCGGCGTGGAGAAAGCCCCCTAGAAAAACCCGTTGACGATTGCTTGATACGGCATTTTTCCGAACACGAGGCAACCTTGAGCGTGGAGCCGTCCTTGTTGGGGGCGTTTTCCAATTCCGCGAAGCAAACGGGCTTTGTGATGCCCTATCCTGTTTTTTGGGTTCCGACCGCAACAAGTGAGGGGATGCCGTTGTTGTTGGCGTCCGATCTACGGGCAGAAAACGACGAAAGCACCACGATCATCTTACAAGGCTTCATGTTTATGCGTTATGGCATGGACAAGGGGGATATTTCGTGGAGTGAGGCGGGCTTATCAGAGAAAGTGCGCTACGGCGCAAAGCTGTACATGGGGCAGCACGGCAAACGCTCGATCTCTGTCTTTGAGGAAGATGAAGGCGAAGACTTCGACGCGATGGAGTTCTCCTTGTTGTTCGATGAGAGGGGGCGGCTTCTCTTTGATCCGTCCAACGCCAAAAATGATCGAGAATTGCGAAAAGAAGCCGAAGAGGGGGAGGCTTTCGCTGTGTTTCGCAGTCGGATCAAGGATGACACCGATCCGGCTGTTTCAGCAACAGAAGACATCGAGGCGGGGATCACGATCTCCATGATGGAGGGAACCTCGTATCATCGTTCCCTCCATCTATCAATGAAATTGATGCAGCAAGTAGCGGATCTTGTTTTCCGTGTGGCATCGAATCTTTGTCTTTTCCTTGAATGTATGGGGGAGGATTGCGAAATGGTGATCGCACCCGAACCCAAGCAGCACCAACGCGCAAAGGATGATGCAAAACGCCTCCTCGCGTCCTGTTTGGCACACAAGCGCAAGGGTAACGATCTTCTTGCGAAGCGACATGAAACCGCATTGCGCAAGATCCGCGCAAGCCGCGTTGTTGCCGTGGGTGATGACGCGGGCAAGAAGATCCGCCAAAAAGACGAAGAGATCCGCTTGCTCAAGGCATCGAGTGGGGAGGGGGAAGACTTTGCAGACTTGCGAGCGCCGATCTCTTGTCATCTCGTGCGCGGGCATGGGAAGTGGCAACCCCACGGGGAAGGGCGGGCTTTGCGAAAGTGGATCTATCTTGTTCCCTATTTTCGGGGGGTTGGGACTTATCGCCCCAAGATTAACATCGTTGAAGAGTGAACCCGTTTATATTCCGCTTGCTTATATATTCCGCTTGCTTATCTTGACTTGTATTCTTTTTGTATTCTTTTCACCTGCCTTTTTTCTTATCTTGTTGTAAGAGTCTGATCAGCCCATTGGGGCAACGCAGACCACAACAACAAGAGGAGAAAAGAGATGCTTGCAGAAATCCGAAAAATCTTGTGCAGCGATCAACCAGACCTTGCGGCCATTGGCCGCGCAATCGCGGCTTGTTCGAGCGAGGAGCAAGCCCAAATCTGCCGCGACTATGCGCGGCATCACACCAAGTACACACAATCCTACTTTCCCGCCGAACGGCGGGTCTTTTCGTTCGGCGGTGTGGCGTTTCCGATGCGTTGGATTCCTGCGGGGTCGTTTTGGATGGGGGCGTCTGAGGATGACGATTTCGCATATCTTGACGAACACCCTCGACATGAAGTGACGATCACGCGGGGCTTTTGGATGATGGAAACACCCGTGACACGAGCGCAATACAAAACGCTCACGAATAAGAATCCACCCAAGATAGGGCAGAGTATGCCCGCTGCAAATATCGGATGGTACGAAGCGGCGGCGTTTGCAAACAAGCTGTCTGCTTTGGAGGGCTTGCCCGCTTCGTTTGTGGGAAGGGGTCGCAAGAGAACGGGCGTTGGGAACAAAGAAAGCGATTACGCGAAAAGCAAGGGGTGGCGATTGCCAACAGAAGCAGAATGGGAGTTTTCCTGCCGTGCAGGAACCACCACGCCGCACTATGGAAAGTTGAGTGAGATTGCTTGGTATGGCGAAAACAGCAGCGGCCTATCAAGGCATCCTGTCGGTGAAAAGGAGGCGAACGCTTGGGGTTTGCATGATATGTTGGGCAACGTGTGGGAATGGGTGTACGACTTTCAACGAGACGCCTACTATCACCGAAACGATCACGGGGCAAAGCGCCCCACCGTTGATCCCTGCGTCAACGAAGACGCCGATCATGAGTATGAGCGAGCGTTGGTGCGAGGCGGATCTTGTGACTGTACGCCAAGATCTGTACGCCAAGATCTGTACGCGCATCCATGCGCCACACATTTGAGAAAAACATCGAGGGTACGAATTGGCGCGGAAGCTGCGGTTTTCGCCTTGTTCGGGCGGAGTAGGGCAAAAGCAGAGGGGCGGGGATAAAAGGGGATAAAAAAAGGCGATCAACCTACATTGATCGCCTTTTTGCTATCAGGGAAACCATTCCATGCACACACTTCGCCAAGTGTGGCGATCCAGAAGAAACACCATGTCTCTTCCGCATCTTCCGCTGTCAAGGTTCGTCCTTGCTATGGCTTGCCTCGCAAGACAGCGAATGTTGTTTTTCACAAACCCACGCAATCAGCGCGTTTTTTTGCAATCGAAACGCACCGTCAATTTGCAATCCAACGCCCGCCAAGATCAAGGACTCCTTGCGCTTTTGCAAGAAATGGTAGGACACCGCCAAGGCTTGCGCGGCTTGCTTCATGGTAAGCAGTTCGGGGAAGCCTTGCAAGCTGCGTTCTAGGTGCTTTTGTCGGTCAAGGGATAGGGTGGGCTTTCCTTGCATCTCTTTTTGCGTCCTTGTGGCTTGTTGTGGCTTTCCTTCGCTTTTCTTGGTTTGGTTTGCGCGTTGCATCGCTCACTTTACCCCCGCTTTCTTTGTTTTGCAAGTGTCTTGGAATTCCTTGCGTTCTTTTGGGTGACTTGCTTTAAGTGGTAGGTGTGCCGAAAGAAACGAGGTTTGCAAGGAAAGCAAGCAAGGAAAGATGCAGATGTACGGATACAACGGGCCACATTATCCACACTATCCACCGATAATGCCCGTACCTTATCCGCTGCATCCGTCTCCATTTCAACCCATGCAAGCCCCGATCTCTACGCATTTTGCGCCGTTTGGCGTTGGTGCTTCGCCCATTGCGATCAATGGGCAAGGTGTGAATGTCACACGCACCATTCCCGACAGCACGGCGCAATGGGTGATCAATGAAGCAAAAGCGGCGTTGCGCGACGTGCAAACGCTCGATCTTGCGCGTCACCTTGTCGCAGACGTGGTAGAAGAACACACCGATCCCTCTGTTGCCCGATATAGCGAGATGATGGCGATACATGATTTCGTTTCAACCCGTGTACGCTATACTTCCGATCCGTTCGGAATTGAACTGGTGTATGGGGCAAAAGCAATCATTGATCGCATTATGCGCGTCGGTAAATTTGCCGAGGATTGCGACGGGTTCACCGTTCTTTCTCTCGCCTTGTTGTTGAGCATCGGCCATGTCTGCCAAGTCTTGCTTGTGGGATACACGAATATCCAAGGCTGGCAACATATTTTTGTGCAAGACTTTATGCCGTCGTTTGGGTGGGTTACGTTCGATCCATCCATGAAGCAAAATGTCCGCGACGTGTTGGCAAGCGTGGACAAGGTGAAGGCGTTCCCTGTTAATGCCCATCTTGACTAAAAACAAACGCGATAGGTGATTTATGTACGCAGTACCACAAAGCCCCACGGGTCAATTTGCATACGGTGGCGCGGTCAATCATTTTTTGCCCGATATGAGCGCGTTGAACGCTCTTTTCCCATTCTTGGTGCAGTATCTTGGGCATTGGCGGCACGGATACCGAACCACCGCGCTCTTGTTTGGTTTGGCCTATCTGGACGGCGATCTTTTGTATCAATTTTACCAGTATTGCCTCTACTACTGGCCGATGCTGGACGAACAAGAACGAGATCTCGTGCGCCGTATCGAGTTAAAACTTGGCGGATATGCGGGGCTGTCGCAAGAAGCGATGCAAGCGATTATGCCTATTGCGGGCTTTGGTTTGGCTATTGAAGACGGCGCACGAATGGCGCACGGGATGCCGACTTATGCCGACTATCGCGGGCTTTCGGGGTGGGGGTGTGCGCCTTGCGGTGGCTTGGGGTGCGGCCCGAATCAACCCTGTAATTGTAGCTTGGGATGCGGCCCGAATCAACCCTGCAATTGCGGGTGCAACGCACCGCAAGGAATGGGCGGGCTTGGTGCTGCACCGCCACGCCGACAACCCAAAGCCGCCGCAAGCATGGGGCTTCGCAATCAAGGCGCGGGCTTTGGGTACAATATGCAGCAAGACAGCCCGTGGAGCGGAGGGTATGGCCCCTATACGCTCGGATCAAAAGAAGAAGACGAAGAACAAGAAGATCAAGAACAAGAAGCAAAACAAGCAGGAAAGCCCGCAGAAAAGCCCGCAGAAAAGCCCTTCAATTGGGGAGAATTTGCATCAGGACTCGCAAAGGCGGGGATCGATATTGGTCAAAAGATCGCTTCTGCGCTTGGTGATGTCACGCCCGCGCAATGTATGCAAAACCCCTCAGATGCGCGATGTGCAACGATGAAATTGCCCGATAGCCCCCTTTGGCGGCAATTCTGCAACACGCCAAACGGTCGCGTCTTTAAACCCTGCATCAACGCGGGTTTTGTTTCCGCCGTTCCGCCAAGTGGAGCGACGACCCCTCCAGCAGCGGGCGCGGCAAAAGATTCTAACACGATGATCATGATCGGGATTGGGCTTCTTGCGATCTTGGCCCTTGGGATGTCCTTTATGCGCGGTGGTATGTGACGAAGGAAGGCTGAGAGGATGCGTTACTTTTATAGCGTTTTCGACGAATACGGCAAGTTTTACAACTACTATTCGTCCGCACAAAAGCCGTCCCTCTACCTTCTTTCCGATGATGCGCGATTGAAAGACTTTGTGTTGTTGCAAGATATGCGCGTCCCTTTGCCCGATGACGCGGCGCACCTTGGAAGCGGCCCCTTTGTCAAGGGCGCGGTCGCAACGTCTGGAACAAGACCTGTGATCTTCAACCCTGCGAATTTTGCAATGACCATCGTCAATTTTGTCGTGATTTCTAATGTTGTGATGTGGATCAATTCGCTTTGGAATAAGAAGTCATAGAGAGGCGGTCAAGATGCTTATGGAGCCATGCTACGGGGATCAATGTCAGTATATCCCCCCACAATATGCGCCAACATATCAACCTTCACCGCCGATCTATCCGAATCCTGTTTACAATCCAACAAGCCACTACAACCCGTTACAATACACCTACCATCCCGCAACGGCACTAGGGCAAGCCCCGCGTTATCCGATGCTTGCAGGTGGATTGCTTGCGGGTGCCGTCGTTGCAGATCGGGAAGTCGCCTTTGTTTGGGAGAAACGCCCCACCAAAGCGGGAATTTACCGCTTCACCATGCAGATCCAAAGCGCGATCCCTTGCGCCAAAGGACAAACACAACAAGGGATCTTAACCTGTTTGCCCAAAGAAAGCACACCGCAATTTCCCTTTGAAAGCCCCGTCTTCGCGGGCGCGTTCTTACAGAACATGGGAGACGATAAAGCCCAATTGATTCTTGGTGAGGCAATTGAGCAGTCGGTCAACGATGGCTCCGTTTCTTGGGGAACAAACGCGGGGGAAGTCTCTTTTGTCAACCGACCTTACATCTACTTTGAGGAGCAAGCAGGACAGCATTACATCAAGGGCTTGTTTGCCTACATCCTCTTGACCGAAGATTTGATCCGCGAAGGTCTCGATCCTGCTACAACAACCGCGTACTACAACAAGAGCGGCGTGTTGATCTACGAACAAGACGCACAAGGCAACACATGGCACAATCCCGAATTGCAAGGAACCACGGGGTTTCCACCTGTTTTGTTCGGAATTGGCTTAGCAAAATTGGCGGTGTGGGCGGCAGGTGTTTTGGGGATCTTGGCTTATTTTGGGCTTCTCGGTGGCACACCGCAACGCGCTATCACAACGCTTGTCAGTCCCTTGAAAGAAAAGGCTATTGAAGTGATCAACAAGGGAATTCAAGTGGGTGGCGACTTCTTACGCGCCGCCGCGCCGTGGCTTGTGGGTGGTGTTGTTGGATATCTGTTGTTGAAAGATGTTGTGGGTCGGATCTTTGGTCGGTTTGGAATGTAGGGAGATCGTAGAGATGCTTGCGCCGCTCAAAGAGGCCATAGATCAAGAATTGGCCTACTTCACAGAATTCAAAGCCCGCCTTGACGCCCTAAAAGCCCGACAAGGCGCAACGTCACAGCAAATCGCCTTGTCTGTTGAGGGGGCTTATACAGTCGCGTTTCTGGCCTTGCAGCGGTATATGAGCGACCTTCAACAGATCTCTGATGCAGTCCAAGGACTCGGTGCTGTACCCGCCGAATTTGCGGGCATCTTACAGCGAGTTCCCAACGAAAAGCGAAACGTGGCGTTGTTTTCAATTGGCGTGGTTCGGGCATCACAGCGGCCATCTCTCCAATTACGCGCCGAATTGATCCCTGTCAAAGCCGCGATCATGCAAGCCCTTGTTGAGACCGATCCCATTCGCAGCGGGATCACAGCAGAGCAGTATCACGCAGATGTTGAGCGATACGGCGCTTTCTTGATCAATCTGGACGAGTGTTTTTTGGTGACAGGCGAAAAGGCTTCATCTGGTTTGCCTTGGATCTCGTTTGGCGCGGGCATGGTGGGCGGCTACACCGTCAAAGAAGCCCTTGGGACGAAGGGTTTAGAAGGTTTCTTATCGTCTTTTCTCGGTGCAAAGGCCCAAGCAAGCGACAAGGGCAGGAAAAAAAAGCGGCGCAATCGTAGAGCAGGGAGCGTGTGATCATGCAAAATCCATCCGAACAGGCCGTTATTGTCGAATTTATGGCTACGAACAGCAAGATGTCGATTTCGGATCTCTTTTCTCTTGAAAATGACCTTAAAGCCGCAATCGAAGATGCAAAGTTGGGCGAGTATGACGGAAACGAGATCGAGTAGTCGATCTATAAACTTCGCGCAAATGCGCCGAATAACGGGCAAGAAGACAGAACTTGTCCACGGGTGAGTCATGGGTATTCTTGGGCCAAATGGAGCGGTGACGCCCCGCGCACTCGAAGGAATGATCGAAGATGCAGACGATCTCTTTCGATTGTTTCACCAGAAAGAGCCGAAGAGGGATTATCTCGTACCCGTGATCTGGCCGAAAGAGTGGAGCATTTTAGATTATGCTTCACGGACGGGCTACCTTAGCAACAAATGGCATCGAGATAACAAGTGGGTCGCTTATACCCACGATCATACGGAGGTTGGAGCGCCCGCCCCCGTGATCTTGATCCCAAGAACGCCCGAACATCGCGGCGTTTTGCAACCTTGGGGAAAGCGAATTGCGCCGATCCCCGCGCTAACGTGGCTTGCATACTGTCTTGATATAGAATTAGACCGACCCAAGGGGCAAGAAGAACATATCGACTTCAAAGATATGCCAAAAATGCCCCATCTGTGCGGCGTCAAAAACAAGCGGTATCTGTTTATCGTGTCTCAAGATCCCAAAGATGCGGGAATGATGTTTGCGCTTTGGTCTCCAAAGATGACAATCACCGCGCATGGCATTGAAAATTAGGAGAATTCTTTATGGCAAGAGGTTTGTTACCGTTTGGCTACATTTCGGAGGGTAGAGCGCCAAACCCTGCGCCTATCGGCCAAAGCACTCTTGCTCTTTTGGTGAACCCCTCCGCACCGCCAAAGAGGAAAGGAACAGCGAAAATGGCTGGAAAAAAAGGCAAAGGCAAGAAGCGCGGTCGTACCCCAAACCAAGAAGCAGCGGCAAAGAAAAAGGGGCGGCCAGCGGGTGCATCAACAAAACATGTCAACATCGCCGTTGCCATCGAAGGCACAACCAAGAAGGGCAAGAAGTCGGGAAAAATTGCGGCGTATGAAGCAAAAGGCACTCGTGTCGCCAACGGCAAAAAACGCGGCAAGCGCAAGAACAACGGCAAAAAACGCGGCAAGCGCAAGAACAACGGTGGTTTGCGTGTCCATAACGTGAACATGGCCGAAATCAAAGCCCTTCTCAAAGACGATCTTTCAAGCCTCCCCGCTGCACTACCCGCGATCCTTGCGGGCGGCGCTGCATGGGCAACCCCTGGACTGATCTACACCCTGATCCCCAAAGAAACCCGCGACAACTGGGCAAAAAGCATGGGTGATGGGCAGATGGGGCATGATCGCATGAAAGCGGCGATCTCTGGTGCTGTCTTGATCGCGGCATGGCTTGGTACAAACAAAGTCGAATTTCTCAAAAAGCAACGTCTGCCTATCGTGTTTGGTTCCGCAATCCGCTTCATCTTCGACCTTGCGGGCGCAATGCTTGGCAAAGAAGGCATCCAAGGCAACGCCCGCGCATGGATGGGCTTACCGGACGGCAATTACGATCTGCAAGTCGCCGCGACCACAAAAGGCAATTGGGTTCAAATGACCCCGCAAGGCGTCGGCGGCAACTTCCAACAGTTTACGCCAAGCCTCGGCGGTTGGGCAAATATGCAGCTCCTCCCGCACGGGATGACGATGCAAGGTATGCACAGCGGCATCCGTTCGCAGCACTCACAAGGCGGATATGGCGGCGTTGGTGCGCCTTATTCCGTTCATGGTGGAAGTTTCTAGGCCCGACAACTGATCCGTTTCTGATCCGTTTTGCTCTTTCATACGATTCGATAGAAGAGGCCACAAAAAGCCCTTTTCCCAAACATCGGCTTTTTCGCTTGGCAAGGCGCGAGTGGTCTCTTTTATCGTCCTTTTTCAAACATCCGAGATTTCGGACTCCAACACACGGAGAACATAACAGATGAGCGCATACTCTCCCTATCCTGTCGCTGGTTTCTATGGCGGCTATCCTTCTCCTGTCCACGGTGGCGCGGCCATGCAGCAAGGGCAAGTTCAGCAGTATATGCCCCAAATGCCCGTTGCGATGCCCCAAATTGCGATGCCGATGCGGGTTACAAGCCAAAGCGTCATTCCCGCCTCGCAAACCCCCCGCCTTGGTGATGCAAAAGTCATCCAAAATGAATGGTATGACTATCTTCTTTCTGGTTATGGCAAGACCATCTCCGAAGAAGAAGGCATCTTCACAAACCCCGAACGCATCGGCAAGCCACAGCTTACCAACTTCAACAAAGCGGGCGAATTGTCCAATGACAAGCAATTCGAGATCTGCGCGATCTGGTCGTCGTTTTACTTCGACGATTCCGAAGCCGCCGTCAAGACAGCGGGTGCGCCGTCTGCAAGCCGTCTGTACGATTTGATCGCGTACTATACGCGGTTGATTCTCCAACAACAAGACTCGTATACAACCGTTTTGCAGGGACATCGTATCCCTGCGGGTGGTGGCGTGTCGGGTTTTGACGTGAACAGCGGTGCTTTCGTCAAAAACCAAGGCGATGCAAACAGCCAAAACCTCTATCGCTTTGATCAATCCTGTCGCTACCTCGTTCCCCCTGGACGAACCTTTGCCTTTATCCTCAAGTGGATGTCCCGACTTGACGGCGGCGCGGTGTTCCCCACGGGCTTCAACCCCTTGCAACGCTTCAACGATGCACTTTCCACCGAAAAGCGCGTTTGTTATGGAGCCGTTGGGATCGAGGTTCGCGACTTCGTGAACGGTTAATTTGCCTTTTGGCTTTGCCCGCCTCCACGCTCTTTGCCCGCCCCCTTCTCCCTCCTCTTCTCCCTCCCCACCCTTGCCCACCCATCCATCTTGACGCCCAAAGATCCCCGCGATATGTGGGGATCTTTGGGGCTTGACTTCACTTCAACGGAGATTTTTAAGATGTCCTTTTATCCTCCATATCCCGTCCAGCCATTCGCGCAAGCGCCGCAATATCCGAATCCGATGCAACAGATGCCACAGTATCCGATACCGCAAGCACAGCAGTATCCGATGCCGCAAGCGCCACAGTATCCGATGCCTACGGTCAATCCTTCACAGCTTGCGCTTGGGCAAAGCCCGCAGCAACAAGCACAGCAAATTATCCAAGGCCAAGCAGACAATCGGATCGAGCGGATTGAAGACTTTATGCGCCGCCTTGATATGCAGCTTCGCGGGATGCAAGGAAACCTTGCGGGGCCAGCGTTGCGCGTTCGCTTTCCTTCCGAGTACCGTGCAGGGATTATTGAGTATCCCGATCTTGTCGCGCATCCCTTCTTTTGGGGGGCGTATGAGATCACGGAAGGCGCACAAGGAAATCTACCCTTTGCAACAGCGGGCGGCCAAGCGTCTTTTGTGCTGAATCTTGATTTGATTTACAGCTATATCCGACGTGTTCACTTTTTTATGTTTCGATCACAAGCACCAAATGGCGACGGTGCGCCGAATTTGGTTGTTGGTGATTGGATTCCCGTATCGAGCAAAAACGTGTATGTTCTCGGCCCCACCGACCAAGCGCAAGCCTTTCCGTTTGAATTTCGCCTTCGTTCGGGTTCAAACGTGGAGCAATGGCAAACGCAATGGATTCCTTCGTCTGTGTTGGAGCGTGTCGATCAAGAGGGTTATCCCCTACCTGTCGAATACAAAGCCTACAACAAAGACACGATCACCATCGAAGCGCGGCCCCTTCGCGCACGATTCACGGGCGATACGCAAGATGAGATCGTGCGGTTGTTTGTGGGCTTTTCGGGCTATAAGATGTATCAAGAAAAGTCTGCATAAGTCGGATTGTTCGCAGGGAACATCGAATTATCAGGCGAAAGGGATAGCTTGCCATGTTGAACCACCCAAGCCCGCAAACCCTCCAAGCCCCGACTCGTGCAGCGGATCAAGACTGGAAGCAATACCTTGACTTGTCGTATCGAGATTGGCGATGGACAAACGCCCCAAATAGCCGTCCTTTCTTTGTTCAAGGGCGTGTTGAAGGCATCATTCAAGCTGGTTTGCCCGCGAATGGACGGCGAATTGTGCTTGCAGAGTACAATTGCAACGTGGGCGAATTTGTGGTTGTGCAACACGCGGGCGTTGAGGCGTATTTTCGCACACCGAATCAAGCCCTTGGAACGCCAAGCACACGCATCCCGCCAGCCGATCTAGGAATGGGGGTGTTTTGGGAAGTGACATGGCGGCGGATCACGGAAAATGCGGGCTTGCAAGCAAGCGCGGCATTGCGCGATCTTGAGGGGCTTATTTTGGGCGATCCACAAAACGGCTTCACGCAAATGTCCCATTTGTCGATCAATGAGGGCTGGTTTCCGCTGGACTTTGAAGATAAGGGTGTCTTGTCGCTGACTTTGAACATCCAAAATCTCGGTGTGTACAGCGAAAACGCAATTTTGTTCTTTCAAGGCCGCATGGGTGGCTATGCCTCGCTTATCCCTTCATCGCGACAAGATCGCGCGTACCCTTACGGAAAAAAAGCGGGCGGAACCGTCCCGCAATGGAACCCCCTAGATCGCGGGTAGGCGAAAAAGCCTCTTTGCTTGCGATTTGAGCGCAATTGAATCAAAAACAAACCTTCCCCCTTCTTGTCTCTACAGAAATAGACTCAAGGCGCGGGAAAGCACGAAATACGAAAGGCAAGGAAACAATGGCAAGACGAAAAAACAAACGGCGCAAGCCGAACGAATCCAAGGGCGGCGGCTTTGGTGTCCTTTTGGCGGTGGTTGGCGTGGGAGCCGTGGCGATGATGGCGATGAGTGGCGGTGATGCAGGGACACCGATCACAGCACTCACGCCCGAACAACACGCCCGAATCAAGGCCGTTTTGGATGCGTGTATTCCTGCGGGGCTTGTTCCCGAACCGTGGCGGGCGGCGGTCGCGCAGAATCCGAACTTGCTTCTTGAGATCGGCAAGTCAACGGGAATGACCAATTGGCGGGCGCTTTCGTATCTTTTCGTGTATCTGATCTTGTATGGTTACGTTGTGGCCGCAAGTGCGGCAAACGCCGAATATACGAACGTCCAGACCGTGATCAATGCTGCAATTGCGGCACTCAAAAAACGTGCAGATGCCGAAAAATCATCCTTTCAAGCGATGATGATTTATGAGCTCCGACACGAAAACGACAAGGCGTTGAACGCGCTTGTGGCTGCAAATGTGATCGATGCAAGCTATGCCGCACAATGGAAGGCGGCAATTCAAAAGATGATCGCGATGGAGCCGCTGTAACCGTTGTTTTTGTGCAAAAAGCAATCTGACAAAAGGAGAGTGTGGCGATGGGGCGCAAGCGCAAAAAGAACGAATCCAAGAGCGAAAACACGGCGGCGCTAGGTCTCGGAATTGCGGCGTTAGCGGTGGGTGGCCTGTTTTTGATGGCGGGTGGTTCGGAAGATTCCAAAGATAAAATCCTTGAAGACGTGAATCAATCGCCCGCAAAGGACTGGTCAAAGGTGAGCATTGATCCCGACAAAGTGCCAGAACTAGATCAAGCACACTTGCCAAACCACGGGGTAATGCTTGCGCCCAACGGTCAAGCCATTGTGCCGAATGTCAACGATCAAGGTACACAGGGATCGCTAGAATGGAACGCTGCTCGAACCTACGAGGAGCGATTCATCGACAAATGGAAGATCCCCAAGACTTACAACGCAAAAGACTTCACCGCATTGATCAAGAACGGCGCAACGGGCGTCTTCAAATTTCCGCTTGTGAACAAGGTACGACTAAACCCCGTCACCGCCGATCTTTATGGAGACATCGAGGCGAGACGATTCACGATTCTGATCGAGTCGATGGACGATCTCGAACACTTGGAAGTCTTCTTAGCCTGTTTGATGATCGCGACCTTCAATCCAACACAAGGCGCACCCGATGCAACCGCGATTGATGGGGTCAAACAGATGTTCGAGTGTTTCGGCTATCATCGCTTTGTTTTGCCCGAAAACACCGCAACTTTCCAAACCATGCTAGGGCTATCTCGGATCTTGCCAAGAAGCGAGCAAGCGTGGGTGATGGCGTCTCGCATGGATGCAGCGGGGCAGCGTGTGGATGACGAATCGATCAAGCGTTATATCCGCAACGGTTGGGGGTGGGGAATTCCAAGCGAATGTATCCCCTACTTTCGAGAGGGCTTTTTTAACGAGTCCACGTTTGGACGCGACGAAAACAAACCAACGGGCAAGCGGTTTGCTGAATTGAGCGAACAGGAAGCGCAAGCGGTCAATGCCGCGTTCTTGGACGGCAATATGTTGATCCTTGAACGTGCGGCAATTCGTTTTTCTAACGTGGTGATGATGCTTTGCGCGGGTGGCTCGGTATCCAGCGCACAAAACATCTTGGGGCGCGTGGGAACAACCTTACTTGCACTTGGCGCAGGGACAGCGGGCGCGTTTGCGGGTGACTTCAAAGGCTTGATCGCAGGAGCGACCGAGGGGATCAAGCTATTGATTGATCTCTTTGCGTCAGCGGATAAGGCCGAACAGAACAACAAAGCAGCGCAAAACATGATCGACGCGCACATCCTGCGCGTAATGGAAAAGATGAACCGAAGCCATACGCAATTCCTCGGCTATCGCTTGCGTACAGAAGCCAATTGGAGCGGATTTCGGATCGGCCCAAGTCGAACGCTTGCCCGCTACTTGCGCAATTTTGTACTGCAACGAGACGGCTTGTTTGCGGGGTGTGGCGCTGTGTTGTATCCGCAAATTTCCATGTTTTTACGGATGCCCAAATTCGGAGTGATCGCCTATGCGGGCAATCAAGACAATTTCGGCGTGGTTCTACGCTACGATTCCACCGCAAAACACACGGGGCTTTATCCGATTGGTTGGGTTCCGTTCAAGATCACCCATGCCGATCAAATGGTGGAATTCATCGACTACACCGAACCAAAGAGTGTGCGATTGGATGAATTTGATCTTGGCGTCAAGTCTTTGAAGTTTGGAAAATAGCAAGCGGTGGAGGTTTTGGCGATGCGTTATGTTGTAAGGCAAGGAAACAAAGAAACGGTGTGCGAATTTCGCGGCGTTGTCGAGACAGATCGCGGGGCAATGCTCAAAATGCGCCCTATCAAGGGGAAAAAAGACTTTTTGGCATCCCCTCAAGATGTTTCTACCGAACAGCAAAGGCAGCGCAACCCAAGCCCTACAGGAGATCAAGAGATGAATACACGGCGCAATAACCCTTACGGCACGTTCAAAGATGGACGCTATGGCTTTTGGGTGCGTGAACTGAAAAAAGGCGAGAAGTCCAGCAAAGAAGCTGTCTTGAAAGATGGGCGGCGTGTTGTTTTGGTGCGTGAGATCGAACAAGAACTTGAAGATCAAGACTGGGTACAAGATCTTGAGGACGAATGGGACAGCAAGATCCAGCGAGGCGGACGGCGCAATAACCCATACGGTGTGTTAAAAGACGGTCGGCCCGTTCTTTACGTCAAAGAGTATCATCCCTCGGGAGTTTGGATGGATGGCGACACGGTGATCCGCCCCAAAAACACAGGCGACATTCTCACCGAATTGACGGGCTATCCGATCCGATGGTTTCAGGGGATCGGCTTTGTGATCTTGAGTGGTTTGAGCAAAATTCTACCAAAAGGCGTTGTGACCAAAGTCAACAAAAAGATGGAGTCTGCCACTTATCAAAAGCTGGACGCGGACGAGAAAGTGCAGGATGTGTACGCGCTGATCAAGGACGAATTGGCGAAGCGTTTGAAGGACGAGCGCAAAGATAAGTTTGCAAAAGGTGTTTGGGCGACAACAAAGAAAGAAGAAAAAGACCTGTTTTATCGGGACTTTTTTGGCGAAGCGTTGGCAGGGAGAAACACCACAGAAGCAATCGAACGCATGGGCTACCATATTAGCTTGCGTAATCGAATGATTCTCAAAGGTCGCCTTGGTGAATTTTTGCGCGAACATCCCGAAGTGATCGAACAATTGGCGCAAGGTGGACGGATCGGCCCTGACACGTTGAGCGACATCGAGCAACACGCTTACAAATTGGGCTATGCAGATGTGCAAGTCAAAAAAGACGCCCGAAACCGTGCGCAAGTCGAATTGGTCAAGCCGCGCTACCAAGAACTTGATCGCGATCTTCGTGAAATTATCCCATACATCGCACCCCAACAACCGCCACGCGCAAACAACCCATACATCTCTTTTATGGCTCCACGCAGCGGGACGGATGGCGGCACACAACACCGAGAACGCGGGTATGTGGACTTTGGATCTAACACTTACACCCCAATTGCGGGATCAAAGTGGTTTGAAGAAGGGACAAGATTCGACTTTGCGGACAATGTGGACTCTTCGCGCAATTTGCTGAAAGCCGCGTCGTTGCTTGCTTTTGCTGAATCTTCGATGTCTCCAAAGGCGAAGATGGAGGCAAACCGCCAATTCTTTGAATTCGTCCAGCGCGGTGGAGCCTCCATGACCAACAAGGAATTTACCGAATTTATCGCATACTTGGCGCAAAACAGCGAAGGCTTGATCCAAGGCAAAGCAAGCAAACTCAAGAAGTCCGCCAAGTGGGAAGAAGTCGAGGGCGATCCTGTCACCATTCTGTCCAGCGTTGGAAGCAAGGCCAAAACGCCACGAGTGAAAAAGGCCGTGGAGAAGGCCGTAGAAGCCGTGGAAGCCGTGGAAGCCGCTACGTCGGTTGTTGCACAAGCAGCCCAAGAAGTGACCAAGGCAAAGCGCAAGGTCAAGCAAGCCGTGGAAGTGGCGGAAAAGGCCCAAGAAGAAGCGATCAAGGCAGAGGAAAAGGCAGAGAATGCCCCAACGCCCCAAAACGAAGCCAAGGCCACGGAAAAGAAGACTCGCGCCAAGAAAGCAAAGAAAGTCGTGGAAGAGATCAAGCAAGAAGTCAAAGAAGCCGTTGCGGATCTGCAAGAAGCCAAGCAAGAGGCGATTGAAGCCAAAGCGGAAGCCGTGGAAGCGGTGGAGAAAGCGGCAGAAGTGATCGAGGCAAGCGAACCCGCGTTGATCGCGCAGGTTCCCGCACTTGAAGCCGTTGCGCAACAAGTCGAGACTTCAACAGATGCGATGCTTGCAGCAAGTTTAGGCGGTGGTGGCGCGTCTGCCCCGATCTCTGCATCCGAAGCGATGGCACTTGCCGACGCCGAAGCGAAGGCAAAAACGGCGGCACGATTCAAGAAGAAGTCACCCGCAACCCCGCTCTCTCCGATCACTCCAACGGTCTATGCTCCACCCGAACCGCAAAAATCACAAGAAGAGATAGACCGCGAAATGTTTGCAGCCCTTGGATTGTAATCTCGGCAAATCCGCTCAATTTGGAAGGTCAAAGGCATGAATTATCGACCATATCGACAAAGTGCATACGATCCGATGCGTTTGAACAACCGCTTGCCGAATCAATGGTATGATCCCCGCGCATCGAATCCATACCACCACCGAACCCGCAATTCGTTTGCTTGGAGGATGCGCAACCCGCCAACATTCGCAGATCTTCTCCCTGAAATGCAGGAGGCCGCAAGGGATCAAGTTCAAGAATTTCTGCGCCTTGTTCCCGAAAAGCTGCGCCTTGCCGCAAAAAACGAAGCGCACTATCAAGAACTGTTGAGCGCATTTTATCGAAATCAGCAGGTTGTAGAAGAGAAAAAACTTGCGCAAGCTGTCAGCGACGTGATCGAACTCGCCCGCGAGGGTGGATATCCAGATCACGAGATCTTTCACGTTCCCGCATCTACAACCCCCGCGATGATCGATGTTGCGCCCCCCTATGAAGCCCCACCACCCATGATGCCAAGTATCTCCGAACCTCCCCCCATCCCCCCACAAACCCTTGAAGGCTTGGATCAAGCCCAACGTGCGTTGCTGGACGCCGTACTGCAAGAGATCCCCGTTGTTGTTGCGGAAATGGCTCAAGAGGGGCTTATCTAAGCAAAGAGAGGGGATTGCAAGATGTTGATGTTGAAAGATGTCTTGACGGCAGCACTTGAACACCTTGCTTTGATGACTTGAGTACAAGGGACGAAACAAGATGACACAGGTTGATATGAGGCCCCGTATTGAGCAAATGTTAGCACCCATCGAAAAGCCCAAGGTGTTAAACATCGAAGGCGATCTTATGCGCAATATGAGAGGCGAAATCGATCCAGGCAAAACCAGTAGGCATCATATCACCCAAACAGAAAGAGACCACATTAAGCAGGGAATTGAAAGCGGTGCGACAAGCTGGAGGAGTCCACGAAAGTTCTTTAACATTGAGCGACGGTCTGGAAACAAAATCTATCTTTCGATCTATGATTATCCGCTAAAAGATGGATATAATAAGATCGTGGAAGACTGGCAAGATGCCAAGCGTTCGGGTCGAGCCATTGTAACCATCGAATCCGAAGAAGAAAACAAGCCAAGTCAACAAGCCGAACAAGCGATCTATCGCGAGAGTGCTGGAATGAAGTACACAGAACTAGAATTTGATTTCTTGGCATTTCGCGATTTCTTGGAGAAATACGCACTACAAGACCGCAATTTTTATACGGCGGCGGCAAAGAACACCCTTCGCCAGATGTACAATGCAAATCCTCCGCTTTTTCGCGTTCGTGCAAGCGACTTTTCCAAGGATAGACAATATGCAAAACTTGAGATCGGAGTAAGTATTGACGGCGGCAATCTTTGGAATTGGGTTGATTTAACAAAGAAACGATTGCGCCGACTAGAGATAGCCTTTGCCTTGTTTGGTCAAAAAGGAAAACAGCGGTTTGGTGGCGAAACGTACCCAAGCTATCAATACGAAAAGCCTTTCAAGTATGATCTTGGTTTTTCACGCGGGCGCGATGCCTTCTTGGTTGGGATAGGATTCAACATCGCGAACGATCAACACTCCACGACGCAAAAGTATTATTTTTCGCTTATTGGAAAGCCAGAAGCGAATGATTACAAGGCGGGCTGGTTGGATGGATGGAAGGACGCAAATCTAGCTTCTGGTGGTCAATTTACCCCAAGCGTTCAAACGCTCACATCACAACAAAAGGAAGAGGTCGAGCGACACAAGCAAAAAAGAGCGCAAGTCGAAGGTGCAATTCAATCTCTCAAAGAGATGTTTAAGCCTTTCATAGAAGCCCAAACATCCGAAGAGAAAGCGCAGCACTTCTTAAAAATTATTGAGTCTCCACCAACAGAAAACGCCTATCGAAATCGTGTTGTGATCGACTTGCAGCAACAAGAACGCCCGCAAGAATTCGGAGGCTGGACGCTATTCTTGCGGGCTGACGTGTATTTCTCCCCCACAGGCAGATCTTATCTGTTTGATATACAAGGTGCAAAAAATTGGCTAGGAGAAGGGGGGGCGGGTCGGGTTCCCCTTGTTTTTCCATTGCAATCAAAAATCTCTTTCTCTTTTCAACCCTCCACTTTTCCCTTTACAAGAGCCGAGCGCGTTGTGTGGGATAAATTGTTTTGTGAAGCGTTCGCTTTGTCGCACTTATCCGACGTGTATAAGCTACTGCATGACCGTTGGAAAAGATACGACCAACGAAACACCTTTTCACTCGAATCCTTCTTTGATCTTTATCATGGGAATTATCGCACAACGGAAAACATTTTTCCTAGAGCAAGAGAACTTTCCCCCGTGTATGCTTATCCTCTTGTTATCGACAAGATACAGCAATTAGCGAGAGTGTTTGCAATGTTTCTTTTGCGCGAAGTGTTCGATCTGATCGGGCAGGAAGCGGCGTATTAAAATGAATCAGATCTCTTCTCAAAAAATAGCGGCGATCATCGCAAGAGTAAAAGAAGCACTCCACAAGCGAGGATTGCCCGAAGAATCGATCCATTTTTTTGATGATTCGCCAAATGTTCTACGTTGGCTTGTTCACACCATTGAATTTTTATTCAAGCCATCCGATGCCATCGCACACACAACCCTTGTAATAACAAGCCCCGAAGGTTCGGAGAAATTGCCTTGTCGTTATATGATTGTGGATGCCAAAAATTTGATCCCGTCGCATATCCCTACAGATGCAGGATTGCTACAGAAAAATTCAAAGTACCCAGACAATCTACAAGAACGATCCTATGAAGGCGACATCATGGAGGCAGAGAAGGTGCGCAACAACCTTCGCCAATTCTTCCCTCCACTTGTGATCAATACAAATCCCGACGCGGTGAACGGCCCGCCCGTTGCAGATCGCAATCTCGTTGTTTTGGGTGGAAACTCACGCGCAATGACGATGCAGCTAATGTACAAACAGAGTCAACATTCTTCTCGATACAGGGAAATTCAAGCAAAGTATATCAGCTATTTGATCGAGCGTTCTCTTGACTTTGGCCTGACAATCGGTGATGTGCTTGCGGTTCAACAACCTATCCTGATCCGCGTCTTGGACTTGGATACAATGCGCCGATTCAGCGAAGCGCAACGCCTTGTGAGGCTGCTTAACGAAAGCCTAACGCAAAAGATGTCTTACACGCAGGAATTGACCGCCATTGCGCGAAGTATCCCGCGTGAAGGATGGAACAAGATCGCCAAAGTGATCGCGCTTACGATGGATGTTGAAGATTCAACATTCAACGAGTATATGCAGACGCCAAAGGCCACGCCATTGATCGATACCTTGCGTCAATTCGGCGTTTTCAGTCTTCGCAATTTCAGCGTGTACTTTGATCAAGAAAACAAGGCACTCAATCGATTAGGGCGCTTCTTTGTAAAAGACATCTTGCTTGGCCGCGTCTTCCACAATCACCCCGAACAAATCGCCAAATTAACAGACTCGCAATTTGATCTATTCTCGGATCTTGCGCCTTTTTTGATTGCATCGTCTTGTTGCGATCTCAGTTTCGATATTTTAAGCGACTTAATGATCGCCGTTCAAGCCGCCGATTATATGAAGAACGCCAAGCACACGGAAAACAGACAGCAGGTATTGACTTATCCCTCGTTTGTATCGATCCGCAAGGTCGCACAATTCAATCTGTTTTATCAGATACCACCCGAATTTGACGATGCACAAAAGACGGTTAGACGGCGTTTTTTGTGGCAATTGTTCTTTGATATGGGAACAAAGCGGCGCTATTTAATGCGCGGCTTTCAACGCTATGCCATACGCGCCGCACTACGCGATGAATTGCAAGGTGGACTTGCTCTATCAAGTGAAGAATTGAACATTGAACCAGAAAGCGCAAACAGCACGATTCTTTGGGCCTTTCAAGCAAAGAGATGGCAACAAGAAACAACCGCAGATGCAGCAGAATTTGAACTTGCGGAACAAAATTTACTCGAAAACGCATCAACGCACCAACAAGGCTTGCAAGAAGACAAAAAAACAATCGTTCTCTCGCACAAGGACGGCATCTTGACAATCGAGCGAACAATCCGAGGGAAAAGGCACGTCTTTTCTTATTTTGATAGCTATACGCAACTTGTTCAAAGTGGACAGGCTTTGACAGTAGACAGCGAGCAAGCAAGAGCGTTGCAACCCGCCACATCTACACATTCTGCGCAAGGCTTGCGTTTGCTGAATCCCCAAGCAAAGACAAGGCAAGAACGGCTTGCCAACGCGCAAGAATTGCGCTTTGATCCAAGGGCTGCTGCATGGGAAGTTTCGCGTAGATAGCCAAAGTTCTCTACAAGAGGCAAGGAAACGGCATAAGAGGCCACGAAACGGAGAAAGCGATGTATCCCCCAAGTCGAATGACACACCCCATCCTAAGCGAAGGAAAGCCGCTTTCTCCTCACATTGGCAGAGGGGGAGATCTCAGACAGCGCAACATTGACGCCCGCCTCGTGTTGGGTCGCACACCGAACCCTCTTGCGGGCGATCCGCTGTATATCCCCGCTGGTGATGGTCATCGCCACAAATACAATCGTTTGCGCTGGGGCAAAGGGCATCGAAGGACACCAAACAAGCCGATAGGACAGCTTGTTGATGTGGCCCGTGCAAAGCTACAAGCGCGGCTTTTGTTGCGGTTTGCTGGACAAGAGGCGTTTGTATTAGAATCGATCAAAAAACGCGCATTGTCTAAGAAGATCGACGCACTCTTGACGCAAGCGATAAGCGAACATCTGCAACGCGCCGCCCTAGATCTTTTCGACAATGCCGACGATATAGGCCGTGTTGGGTGGATCAGCATTGAAGGCGCGTTTTTGAAGTGGATCGACGCAGACGAAGAAGAAGGACAAGCAAGCCAAGTCAAGGTCAAGAATGAGTACGGCCCGAATAAGTTTGATAGAGCGTCGGTTCGCTCGATCTACTCGTTCTTGTCGAAGGTTGAATCCAGCCGCCCCGAAGATATCGCACAAGGGATCGTGCTATCAGACAGCGAAGCGCAAAAAGCCTATCACTTTTTGCGCAAGTACCGCAAACAACTCCCCCAAATTGGCATCCAGTTTGATCGGATTATTCCACCGCTTACCGCCGCCGAAAAGAAAATGCTTGCCGAACAAGGCGAGGATGAAGACAGCGAAAAAGACAGCAAAACCGCAAGCATCGAAGACTTGATGAAATTGTCTGTAGGAGAACAAACCCACACTCCAACGCGCAGCAAGCAAGATTCTGTGTACTCCATTCCGCGCCGTATTGCCGAACACAAAGGCAATGTACAAGCCCAAATGCAGCTTTTGTACGATGAAGCCTTTTCAAGAATCCATTCGATCATTTCGGGCATTTCGCAGCGTATGCAAGAAAAGGCATCGCTTACAAACCTTGAAGCAAAGCCAATCGCCCCCGTCCTTTCGTTTATGTATCAATGCCATGAACTGTACTACCTCGGCAACCGTGCCGATATCGCAGCATTGGCGGAACTACGAGCAGAGAACGAAGATGCCCCTATTCCAAAAGGATACAAGGGCGTTCCAAAAGGATACAAGGGCGTTTTGGGGATCTTGCTCGAACAAATGAACGTAGGAACCCCCGCCGATCCCACAAAGAGAATCAAGTACAACGAAAAACAGGGCTATGGCTTGTTTTCGCTAGATGGTGTCTTTGAAAAATACGCCAACGGAGAGACACGACGCACCCCCGAAGATCTGGACGGACTTAACCCATCCATGCGCGATCTTGACTTGGTAAGCGAACGCTACGCCGCGATCTTGTCGAACTTCTTGCGCTATGCCCTGATCCTTTTTGATATTGATCACTACGACCAATTAAAGCCTAGCAAGTTTCGCTTGGCGCTCGAAGCCTACAACGCCCAACACCCCGACCAAAAACTCCAGCCCTATCAAGTCCAGATCGATCCAACGCAAATCAGCGGCTTTGTGAAGGATATGATTGAAAAGGCGTTGAAGCATCCAAAAGTGATCCCATGCGGCGTGATGCAAAACGGCGATCTTCTGCTTTCGCTCACGAAAGACGACAAGGGAAAGCTGCAATATATCCATGTGTACGAGGTGGATGCTTCGCTGTCCGATGTCGCGAAAACGGAAAAGTTTATGCGCGAAGTTTATGCCCACAAGATGAGGCGGTTTGCAGAAGGCGATAAATACGCAATGGATTATTTTTCAAATCATCTCGTGCAAGGCATCGACATTGGAAGTGTACGGGCTTTCTACTCACATAGTGGCTTGCGTGTTTTATCTCCACAAGGCGATTTGATTACAGACAAGGGGGAAGCTGAAAGTTCAAGCCTGATCGGGATGGGCTTGCGTAAAGTCCTTGAATGGACTGCTCAAAAAGACCCGATCCGATTCTTTACCAACGACGAACAGGCGGTCATCGACACCGATCCCGCGTTTCGCTTGATCCGTGATCGATTCACTCCAAGCAATTTGATCAAAAAACTGCACAATCACGGATTCGCAAAGCTGTTTCTCTTCTTGCATAGCCTCGGTGTGCCGCTTATTGGCGACGAATACACGAAAGAACGCGACACGATCCGCAAGGTCGCAGCCAAGACCAAAGCCGAAAAAGACGGCAACGAAAGAAGAAATAAATCCAGCGAATAAGCCCGAACATCGGACAAAAGGAGCCTCTTTATGTTCCCACGCCATCCAAGATCGCCCTTAAAGATGTTTGCGATGCCACACGCTGATCGCTATCAGCCAAGACGCTACAATCCGCAAAGTTCGCTTGATCTAAGCGTAGATGAAGCGATGAACACAACCTCAAGACAGGCAAGCAAGCAAGAGATCCTTGCGCGAAGCATCGAGATCTTGATTGATCGTGTCGCAAGCGAAATGCTCAAAGTCGCGAATGATGCGGGTATCAATGCGAAAGTGATGCCGATGATCGCAGATCAAGAAGCCTTCTTGAAAGAAGCCCGCACATTTTGCCAAGCAGAGCCGCGCTATAGCGAATTGATCGACCGCTTATCCGCTGAATTGGGCGTTGAATTCTCCTACGGGCTGTCTGGTGAATACCTTGCCTTCTTTGAAGACTTACGAAGCAAGCTAAAAGAGATCCCGAAAGAAGATATCTCTGCCCGCTTGCGCATGATCAAAGAAGCCATTGCAAGAAACAGGAACCTCAACCTTTCTCAAGCCCTAAACGACCTGCCCACGGTCTTTTCCATCCGATCCGCCGTCCTTGGTGAAGAAGTCGAAGTTTTGCAATTTTACATTGCGTGGGGTGTGCCAAAAGAAGACTTTGAACACTTCGCAAACAAACAACAAAACAAGCGCGAGTATGCAGATCGCCAACAAGAGATCAAAGTCTACCAAGAGAACGCAAAAACCATCCTGTCCGAACTCTACGAAAGCCAAGATGCCGACAACAAGAAGATCATTGACGACGAAATGATCCGCGCTCGTATGCAGATCACGGAAACAGATCGGCGCAACGGTGAGAGTGTAGAAACACTTGCACTCGAAAAACTACTTGCCCAACGTGCGCTTTTGCTTGGTTCTGCACCCGAAAAAGAAAGCAAAAAGAAGGCGACAAAAATTGCTGTTAAGGTACAGCAAGAATACCTGCGCAATAAAGCCTACACCTTGAACCATCTGCCCGCCTTCATCGAAGCCGATCTAAAAGATTCGCAGGAAAAACGCTTGCTGTATGCGCTGCTTGCACCGTATTCTTGCTTTATTGGAAAGATGCGCTGGACGAAAAACACGTTCAACGTGTACACGTTGACTGGTTCTGAAGTGTTGCGCGTGGGCAATTGGCCGCTTGTTTCTCCGAAGTCGGTTGACGTGTATCACGAAGCACTCGGAGCAGCGTTTGAATCCATCGAATTGACGCGCAAAAACCTTGCGCGATACAACGCCGATATCATCCCATCATCCCCACCACTTCGACGACAAGAGCAGCTTATGATCAGCCTGTTGACAGCGGCAAACGCTCGACAGCATCAACGAAGCCTTGCCTCTGCCCGCAACCTCGAATTGTCGGATCAAGTGGACGTAGAATTGAGCGAAACGGAATGGATGGATCGGCTTGGTGGCTTGGTTGATCCGAGACCGTGGCAGCTTGCAGCAACCGAAGTCGCAGCAAACAACCCTCGTGTGTTTTTGGCTGACCCAACAGGTTTCGGAAAAACAGGACAAGCCTTGTTGATCCTTGAGCGGAACCTTGCTTATCCAGCGGTGATCGTCTGCCCACCTGGGGTCTTTCAAAATTGGGCCGCCGCTGTCAAGCAATGGCTGCCGCACCGATCCGTCTCGCTTCTTGAGGGGGGCATGGCGCAAAGCCTGACAGTCGGGGGGAAAACACTCAAAGCCTCCGATGTGTGGAAGGCATACGACCAACAAGAAACAAACAGAGGCGGAAGCCTTGCATCTTTCATCTCCTCCCTACCTTCCGAGATGAAGCCCAAATTTGTAACCGTGTCGGTTGAAAAGGCGCAAAGAGACTCTTCCCGCCGTGAATTCGACAAAGCGGAGATACCCATTGATCGATATGATGTGGACATTGTGATCGTATCCAAAGACTCGCTAAAAATCGACGTTGGGCGGGGCTTGGAGGGGAGATTGATCCCACCGATCCTAAGTCGAGTCAACAAGGGGTTTGTGTTCGATGAATCGCACTATTTGAAGAACCGACGCACGGCTACTTACCAAGCCGCGAAGGTCGTTGCCTCCCAAGCAAGCACACGGCTTTTGTTGAGCGCAACCATCCTAACCAACAATGCCGAAGAATTGAGAAACCAACTGGACATTCTGGGGCAGCTTTACGACTTCTTTGGATCGCCGCAAGAATTTTATGAAGCCTTTGAATCGTTGAAGGGCGGGGGTATGCGTGGGGGCGTCACAAGCAATCTTTCCGAGGCAAACATTGCAAAGTCGGAGAAGGTGAACGAGATCTTGCGCCGTTGTTGCTATGTGCGCCGATTCCCCGAACAATTGCAAGCAATGGGCGCGATGCCCAAGCCACACCGCCAAACCCTGCCCGTCTTGCTCGATCATGCGTGGGCCGATGCCTACGAGGGAAGTATCAAGGATTTCAAAGATGCGGTGCTTGAATACTCCGCAGGGATCGCACAAATGATCTTTTCGGGTATCTTGCAAATTGCCTCCGATGTGATGAGACAGATCTTGACAACACGCGACCTATCCGAACTCAAAGGGCAGTTTGAAAGACTCCTTGATTATGCCCAAGGCAAGGGAAAAAACACCAAAGACTACAAAGGGCAAAGCGCCGAAGAGGTTAAGCTGATCGCCTATCATAAAGCCGTGGACGCGGAGATCAGAAGCACTCTTACACACAGCATTGACCGCGCAATGATCGAGATCGAGCGGGTGGGTAGAACCATCACCGAGCGATTGAACGCGAAACTTGCAGAGCGGAATGAAGAATTTTCCGAATTGATGGAACTGGAAAGCGAAGACAGCGACGAAGACAGCGACGAAGACAAAGAAGCGGCCAAGGCAAAGGCCAAGGCAAAGGCCGAAGCCAAGGCGAAAGCCGAAGAAGAGAAGCGGCCCGAACTTACATCCTCCCAAAAGAAGCTATTTCAAAGCTGCTTTTATACGTTCTTTGATCTTGCGATGGACGGCTATCTAGCCGATCAATCGGGAGAATACAAGAAGGTCTTGGAAGCAGACATCGACTTTGGCGGGGATGTTCGCCTATTGATCGACGCTTTCGCTAAGCGGATCGCACAATCTCGCCTACAGAGCGCCACACTCACGCGGATCTTGAAACTTCGCCAACTGACATCCCTTGCAAAAGCCCCGTATGCGTCGGCTTTATTGCTCAACCTGTTACATCGGGTATCGCTTGCGCCGTTGTCGTACAACAACGAAAAGACCAAACAAGAAGCGTTGAAGCGTTCGCAGTATCCGATAACAGAGAAAGACGGAAGACTCTACGAGCAACGACCGACCAAGATTGTGTTCTTTACGCTCTTTGATACAACCTTGCGCTATGTTGCCGATGTATTGGAAAAAAACGGCGTCAATTATGTGCGCATCACGGGCAAGAACACGAAGCCCCAAAAAGCCGCCGCACAAGTCGCGTTTGCGTCTGATCCAGACGTGCGCGTGTGCTTGTGTAGCATCGGAGCCGCAAGGGAAGGCTTAAACCTCCAAGTATCCGATCAAGCGATCTTTACAGATACAGCGTACACCGCCGCCGCAACAGAACAAGCCGAGGGGAGAATCAAGCGTCTTGGTAGCCCATTTACCGACGTTTTTATGACCTACTTTGTCATCCCCGACACCGTGGACACCCTGATCACCGCGCTAATGGAGCGAAAGCGCGAATTGATGCTTGGTACACAAGAAGGCGTTCGCTCGATCAAGCGCCGATTTACTCCGCTTGAGCATGGGACGTTTGCCTTGCGCTACGATCTCAAAGTCGATGGCGGGCGCGTCGATCCATTCAGCCTAGAAACCAAAGGGCCGCTCGATCTGCACAAAAAATTAGAGATATGGGATCATCTCGGATACTACACGGAAATTGGGAAACAAGCCCTTGAGCATTGGAAGGCAACAGGCACAACCGACGAAGTGATCGGCGTGTTGAAAAAGTGGGATGATCTGCTTGCGCCTATCTCCGAAAAGATCAAGCGCGAAGCCGAAAGCAAGAGAATCCAAACCCACGGAACTAGCCTAGAAAGCCTTGACGAAGACGAAGAAGCCCAAGAAGCATCCGAACAAGAGAACTCCGAAGAAGCGTTAATGGATTCGATCCTGTCCACAATCTCAGACCTTCCCACGCTTCACATTACAGAAAATGAGCATCTTTCGGCTTTACGCGCAATCTACGACTTCAAGAATGTGAGAAGCCTTTTTACGAAACAAGAAACGCTGCAAAAGATCGGATTCTACGACTAAAACAGCGCAGCAAAACCAAAAGAAAGACACAACCATGTCAGCTCGACACATGAACCCACCCGACGTTACGCCGATCACAATGCGCGACTTGGAGCAAGGAGAGAACGTCTTGCGCGTCTTGCAGACGGCACTTCTGTTTGGAGAATTGGACTTGAACCAAGTCTTATCCGAATTTCGCGAGGAATTCCCCAGAATGGATATCGGCTTTGTCCAAGTCGCGATCCAACTTGCAAGCGCAGGACACTTGATCGCGGCATTCCATCTGGTGAAACGGCAAGAAGCAAATGAAGCGCGGCGCTATCGTATGGAAATTGGAGCCGCGATGGGCTTGGGCCTTGATGAAATTCTTGCGTTCTTGTCGGACTTTGCGAAGCGAAGCCTAACCGCGATGCGCCGCCGCCTTGAGGCGGACTTCCCAAAGTCCACTTTTTAACCGAACCACTCAACCCACAAGGAGGGGTGAACATGCAACCCACCGAGATCGCCCCATCCCACATCCCACCAGACCAAGCATCCACAGAAGCAAGCGGAGGCGCAATTCGAACGCTTAACGTGGAGATCCCGACCTCCCCCCTTCATCTCCCCACAAACGCGCAAGGAAGCGCAAGCGAGGACGGAATGAAAAGCCCTATTTCCGATGGCTCCCTAGAGACAATCAAAGAAAAGGTACAATTCGGGATCTTGCGGGGCGTTGCGGGCTGGACAGCAACACTCTTTCCTGTCTTGGCAGGAGTGGCCGTTTTTATGGTGTGGCTTTTCAGCCTCGCACCGAAAAGCCACGTTGATCAACAAAACACCAAGATCGAGCAAAAGATCCAAGCGTTATCGAAAGAGATCAAAGAGCAACAATCCGCACTCAAGAACGAACTAAAGGAGATGTTGAACGAGAAATTCGGGCTTGTCTGGAAAAACCTTGGAAAGATGGAGGAGCGGATCGACAAACTGCGCGATAGGATGAGCGCGAGCGAAGAGACGCCAAAGCCCAAGAAGCAAAAGAGGCCATCCCAAGGGGAATAGAGGTTGACACCGTGAAAGCGTCAAAGCAGAAGATACAGAAGATCAAGAACAATCCAAAATACAAAAGCCTCGTCAAATTGGCGCTTTCCGCGATCAATATCTCCATCCCAGATGATATATTGAATGTCTTGCTTGCCATTGGCCCCGCCTATACGATTCCTGCCGATCTCTTACAGAATGAAATTCTTGGTAAAAAGGTTCCAAAATGTTTTCTTAAAAGTCACCATTCACTCTTGAATACTTGCAAACTTCACTACCATTCCGACGCTTTGCATTTGATACTTATTGACAGCGATACACCCCCAAGCGTTGCGTTTGTTGGAGAAAACACCGCGATCCTTTTTTTCAAAACCAAATATACTGATCCTCTTGTCGCCAAAAGAGGAAAAACTTTTTTTCCACAAACGTATTTTATAGCAGATGGCGCACTCCTTGCGCAAGTAGGCGGTTCCTATGCACGTTCTTTTTCGGTTTATGATTTCTTGGTGACAACGCTTTCGGAGCGTGATCACTTTCCCTTGTTTTTATTTGATCGAGTCGCGCTAAATAGCAGCGTAACGCCTTGGTCAATTGTCTATGAAGAAAATGCGATAGCCTTAATTCAATCTCCAACTATTCCCGATATCAGCTTAAACGATATTTTCAAATATGTGCAGGGTGGGTATGTGAACCCAGAGATTGAAGGTGTTCTGCGATACGCAGAGCGTTCATATAGACGATACTACAACGCCTTAGAAAAAATATACCTTGAAAGCGTTGGAGCAATGCCGCAAAGCGCAGTAAAGGAAATTATTGATAAAGGGGAGGGTGGTTATACTAGCGAATTGATGATACTGAAAGCCGTCTTAGATGAATTTGCCTTTGGATATGTGGACGGAAACGGAAACGAACTACCAGAACCCGAATTCATAGCAAAGCACACTCCCAACACTCCCGATCCACTTTGGCCTTTTATCAAAAAATACGGTAAGATCATCCCCACAACAAGCCCCGCGTTAGAACATGAAGCCCTTGCGCGAGATGTCATCTTTCGCGCATCCGATACGCTACTTGACGCCGAAGAACGCGCACAATTGCGCGAAGATCCAAACCTTGACGAATTGGACATACGACGGGACTTGTCCAAAAAATACGGCTTGTTTTCCACGCTCTCAGCGAACGCCATCTTGCGAAATCACCCGCTATTCTCGCACCTTTTGCAATATGTGGATCAGCTTATTCAACAAGCCAAGCAAGGGAGGGCAAAGTATTGACGCACTACCGCTTTTTGCAGAGAAGGGCAAACATCGACATTGATCAAGCGGTGGTCGATATCTACCCACCCACAGACGGCAAAGCCTTTGATGTTGGCGAGCAAGAGACCGAGATCTTTGTCAAGAGTCTGCAATTTTCGCCTACGCCGCACGGAATGAAGCTAATTGCGTTGGCTTACAGGATGGAGCGTGTTTAATGACAAAACGAGAACATCTGAAATTTCGGCGATTTATCAGCGAAAAAGAACTCTCCGACGTGGTAGAACAAGAGATAGAGAGACAAATAGACGAAACCATCACGAAGAAAGCGGCCTTATGCTTGGAAGCGATAGGGTTTCAAGCCTGTTACGTCTATGGGAAAAAATGGCTTTCAGAACGCGCTTTTTATGGCCTTTTGTTGCTTCTTGGAGATGAAGGTGATTTTTGGGTGAAAGAGAAGGATAGTCCAAGCAAAAAGAAAGAAGATGGAATTCAAACCATTCGATCTACCTACACCATCCAAGCAAAAAAAACAAAGATGTTTGCCGATGAAGAACGGGAAGATCTTGAACGCTTGCGAATCATTCGCCGCTTTGATGACAGCGCAAAATTTGAAAAGGAATTAGCAGCGTTGCGAAAGGTTCCCTACTTTTCAAAGGAAATGCCTTTTAAGCTGAGAGATATAGACACAATCGCAGAGATCTACAAAAAGAACATGGACGATTTCGCATGGGCGGTGAAACTTCTACAACACAAAGAAAAATATGCACAGGGAACGACCGTTGCAGAGGACGGGACACCGATCACAGAAAAAGGCAAGCCCTTGAAAGTGATCATTCTTTCAAAACTAAACTATCTTTGCGATCCAACGATTCAGCTTATTACCACGAAAGACCTTGAGGAGATTGATCAATTTATCAAAACGATCTTGCTCTTTTTTTATGATAAATCTCCACAAAAAAGATATTTGATGCAGTACATAAAAAAGCTAATTCGCTCCACTCTTCTTGCAAAAGGAGTGGATCTAAGAAAAAACATTGAGAAATCAACACGAGAATACATGAAAACCAAAGACCTACGCGAGATGCTACCAAGCGCAAAGACGCTTAATGCGCTTATCTCGCAAGGCTATACGATTGTTACTGCAACAAGAGCAAGGGTGGCTACTATAGATTCTACCGATACGAAATCAAACGATCCAGCGGTGCAAGCGTGGTATGACAAGCATCCTCTATTCATAGAAGATGCAAGAGGACAGATAGCCTATCGAGAATCGCGAAGGCTGAAATATGGCGACGATGTAAAGGAAGGCATCATAACGAAGCCAAATTATATCACGATTACGGGCAGTTTTCGCGTACCGATGATCGCGGTTGAAATATACGATCCAGAAGAAGACGTAAAATCCATAATGCGCAAGAAAGCGCGATAGGAAAAGCAATGGCAAAACAAAAGCAAACCACTCTGGATCTTCTGGAACTACAGAAAGACGTGATACAAGGCGAATTGTCGCGCTTGTTGTGGTTGAATCACGCATTAGGCTTTGTGTATCAAATACACGATAAAGACCCCAAGCATCTTCGCGTATCAGCACGAGACAATCAAAAACGAGATGATTACATCTGGCACTTTCGAGACTCGATCAAAGAATTTTTTGGATACAAACCCAAACAATTATTTGATAGCCTAGACGTTGTGTATCCTACACGACTTCTTGTCGATAACTTAAAAGCATTGTTTTATGCCCAATTTCTCTATCGTTTCTTTTTCTCGAAATTTAGCACAGCACAACAAACGCATATTCCCTCTTTAGTGAAGGCTTGGAATAACAGCGCCGCAAAGATGATCTTCTCCAACATGGAGATCCCTTTGTTTGTCAATGATAATATCATTGATCAATCCGTTCCGCTCAATAAAAACGGATGCGCGAAAGGGGATATCCAATTCAAGAAATTGACCATCGAAACAACAAAGGCATCTGTGAAAGAAGGGGGAGGCGTCACGGTTTCGTTCTTTCTTGATGCAACGATTCGCTTTTACACAGGAAGAACCATTGACGGCAAGCCATTCACAATAGACAGACACACCTTGCTTTCAGAGAGAATACGCGCAACGGGCGAAGATGCAGATGAGGGAGGCCATCTATAAGCTAATGCAATGGCTCCAAATGATTGAAAACCTGCCCTACTCACGATCCGATATCGCGAATCTTTCCCCCGATTTCCTAAAGAGGCTTGTTACCCCAAGTCTTGCATCTTTTGCAGATCGGAAAAGAAAACACGCCGCAAGTATCATCGAAAGGCGAGCAGCTTCCAACGCGATCAAGAAGCTGGCAGAAATAAAAAGCAAGAAACAACTAGAGGATAAGTATAGTGCAGAATATCGACGCTATGAGGGGCTTTTCCTTTATTACGTCAAAAGCGAAGAGGTAAAGCACCTAGTGAATCAAACGATCCATAGCATCCTTGATCAACGTGGAGAAACACCCGATAAGATCGGCTTTATTGACAAGTAAAGGAAAAGCCATGTCCAAACACCTTCCAAGTCCAAGCCTCTCGATTGAAGCCATGATCCCGCGATTGACGGAACTTCTACAACAGAAAGAACCAGACGGAACCCCCCGCTTTGATCGCATCGATCTTTTGCAATCCATGCACGAACGCGCAATTTCTGGACAAGTCGAATTCTCCAAAGAATACAAGCGAAGAGATGAGGAATTTGTTGACGATCCGATCTTGAAAGACGGCGAAGAAACAGCAGCACTCTTTTATTGGAAGGCGATTATCTATGCAAGAGCCGAATCTGACAAAAACTATTCCTACCGAATTGATCGCGTCTTTTCAAATTATGTGGTAAATTACAGGCACGGAAGACTGACTACTGGAAGCTATGAGATCTATCCAGAAAAAAAGAGAAGGGATGGGACAAGCGATGGAATTTGGGCCAGATTGCCAAATGGATATTGGCTAAATGAACAATCTTTTGAGCCGCATTTTGACTATAGGCACGATGATGATTTCCGCCGCTACATTCACCATGCGCACGGAATGGCAGAAATGGCAAAAGTCGTTGGTGTTGCACGGCTAATTGATTCCATTAAGCGGCCCTTCCTAACGTATTACTACAATCGAATTCGTGCAACGCATCCAAGAACGGACGAATACGGAAACGCAACGGAACGCTTCACCCTACAAGACTTGATCAACTATACCTATCCAAACAGTCTAGAGCCTTGGGCTTATCAAAACTTTCTTTATTCAGAAGAACAACGACGCGAAAAAAAAACAAAAATTGAAACGCCTTACAAATACCATGAAGACCAACAAGGCAAGAACTCCGTGCGCAATGCTTGGCAATTGTACAAGATTGATCCGCTTGCATACATTGAACAATTTGAAAAACACTACCCCATTGAATGTCTTTATCAAATAACACAGGCTATTTTTATTGCAAACCAACAGCAGATCGAAAACCTTTTACTTACTGCATTTAAGGAACGGATGCAAAAAGATCCGAAATACTGGAAGCCATTAGAAGGAACAGAAACCTATTCCCTCAAAAAACTCAAGATGCCGAATTCTATCAAAGACTATCAAAACCTTGCAAAAGACCTTTATGACAAATCAACGACCTATCAACTTGAAGCAAAAGCACTTCTTAACAAAGAATATGGCAACATTACAAACAAACGCGCAACGCAAAGAGAAATTGATCAAGAGAAAGCAAAAGAATTGATCATGTACTCTTATATCTTCCGAAGACTTGGCGATATGGCAAAGGCGCGGGCAATTGATCCGATTGTTTCTGTTTTACGCAACCAAGGAGCAATTGATCTGTTCATCAAAAATTCCATGCCGCCCTTGACAATGGACTTATATTCTCTTCATATCTTCATAAGAAAAGCCACTCACCAACTTGACGAATTCAAAAGAAGATATAAAGATTTAGATGAATATCCTCACATCCAAAAGCAAGCAAAATACGTTAAAGATTTCATCGTCAAATATCTTCATTTCTACCAATTTACAAATACTGGAAACTATGTGGAAAGATACCGCAAAGGTTCCAATGAGCGCGAAACTGTCGAGACTGAGGATGGACACGTTGGGATTGATTACCTCGAACATCTTGACGAACTGCACACAATAGACAAGATCTTCAAAGAGCATAAAAACCGAACAATGGGAGACCTTGTTGAATACGAAAACGCAAAGCGCATCTTGAAGATCGGCGCTGTCACAATGCGCCAATTCCAACAGATCCGCCGCTTGCTCTTTCGCATCCTTGAGGAGCCAGAGTATAAAAATTACATACGCAAAATGGAGCAAGAAATGGCCGCACAAAACGCAGTCAACGAGATCGCCTTGACCAACAAAAACGACTTCTTTCCAACACCCCCCTCTTTGTTTCAAGAGACCATCGCACCCGCAATTGCAGACTGGATCAGCGGCTATCCACGACCTGCAAACAAACCCTTTCGCATCCTTGAACCGAGCGCGGGCGTGGCAACCCTCGCAAAAGAGGTCTTGCGTCTCATGGAGTCCCTGCTTGGGTACGGATCGCCGATTCACCTACAGCTTGTTGAATTCTCTTCAAAGGCTTGCCAATTCCTTCACGATCAAGGCTACAATGTAGCGTGTGGAGACTTCTTAGACTACGAAGCCTCCGAACCTTTTGACTTGATCGTGATGAATCCCCCTTTCAGCAAAGAGCAAGATATCGATCACGTTCTCCACGCATGGAAGATGTTGCGCCTTGGTGGTTTGCTTGTTGCGATTATGTCGAGCGGTGCGGTGCAGCGAAGCAACACAAAGAAAGTGTTGGCCTTTCGGGACTGGATCAATCAAGTAGGTGGGAGCATTATCGAAAACGAAGCGGGCGCGTTTGAGCGATCAGATGCCCTTGTCAAAACAGGCGTCAACACGATTACGCTTGTTGTCTACAAATAAGGATTATCCGTCATGTTGGACAGGGAAACAGAGGAAAGGTATCTATCAAGATCACTCGATAGAGCAGAACGAAAACTGAACAAAGAGATCGACCAACAAACCGCGCTAAGCGACGAACAAATCAAGACGTTGCGCGATGAATTGAAGAACAACACCGCTGGTCTTTACGATGCGATGATCGATGATTCTTCGTCTGATTACCCCTATAACGTGATGATTCGAGAGATTCGCGGGCGCTTACACGAAGAGATCAACAAGCTGCAATCATCGAGATCTAGCGATCCGCTGGATTCTTTGTCGTTGGATATCTTGTCTATACCGATACCAACCACTCCATCCAAAGCACCCACCGCGCCGAAGTCTTCCATCCCATCGACGCTCGAAGCAGATGCCGCATTTCTTGAACTTGCCGATCTTGTCGCATCAAGCAAAGTCAAGCAACTCGCCAAGATCGGAGATTGGCTTTTAAATTGTCCAGCTTATCGATCAGGCAACTACAAAAACTGGATGGCGCGGTGGTCAACCTCGACAGGGAAAGCGATAGAATTTTACAACGATCCAAAGCGAGCCAAAGCCCCCGAAAAAGTGGAATCAAGAAAACTAGAAGACAAATACGGAGATCCCGTAAAATACGACGCATACTATCAAATTCCAGACAATAACCTGAGAATTGGGAGTGTGGTGCAGTTTGCCTCAGATAGCTATCGGGGCGACGATAAGGTTAGAATATACGGTGTGTTTCTCGGCATGACACCGAGCCGCTTTGAACCGAGCGACCCCAAAGAGGACGCGGGATCGTTTCTGTATATTCATCTTAGCGTAAACAAGGACTTTGGGGGTAAATGGGATGCTGCTGCAAAAGCAGCGGAAAAACTTGCGCAACAAATCAAGAGTCTATTCGACAAGCAAACGCTCTTAGCAAACCCCTATCTAGGGCTTCTTGCGCCGATCCCTGACACAAACAGCCCGTTGTTGCATGAAGATCTGGGATACCGTGTCGAATCTCTTGCAAGCGTTCCCTTTTGGGAATACGCCAAGAACCGCAAGAAACGGATGGAGGAGGCCGCGAAAGCGGCAAGCGAAAGCAGCGAGGAGCGAACCACAAACCCCAAGCGACGGCTTGGGTATTGGACAGATACGCGGTTTCCATATCTCCCCCTCGAATACATCAACGCGCTGGAGCCTCTTGCAAGGGCTTTGGGCGTTTCAGAAGTCGCAAGAGGGGTGTCACCTTCTGGACGTGGAGATCGTGGCTTTTTGGTGGCTTTCCGTGACGCAGACGGCAAGCCGTCAAATTTGGACGATATCTCTATCCAAGACGGCAAGCAAGAAGGCTATTGGATCAACAAGCGCGAAGACTTCAACACCCGACACCTTGCGCAGATCCGCAAGAACAAACGCCCCTTGTGGACAACTTGGAAGGGGCAAGCGATCCCAACACGTCAACACCTTGCGCTTGCAATGTGGGCCTATTCCCCCGAAGCAAGGCGGCTTGAGCGATGGGTTGAACAAAACGAATCCTTTTTAGAATCGCTTGAATAAGGGGGGGGATACAATGGATTACAAAAAAGATCTCTACTCGCTACTGCGAAACCTTCAAAAGCTGCAAAGCTGGTATGTTGTAACCCTCAAAAAGCAAGCCGAAGAAGCAGACAGGGAAAGCGCATTGCTTGCGCATGAATTTGTAGGTACATCAAAACAAATGTCTCCCGAACGCGCCAAGTGGAAAGCAACCGAACATCATAAGATCGGATACTTAGAGCAATTGTTTGTTTGTCAATTCTTTCACAAGCATTTCTTTAACAACCAATTCCCATTCCAAGAAATACGGAATTGGAAAAAAAAGGACACGCCAACTGCTACATCTATCGCTCAAGCCTTCAAAACACAAAACTTTTCCGCCTATGACTTCGCATTACCGACTTTTTGGACGTTTGTTCTTGCGGAAAGAATTGCAGGGATTGACAGCGTTGGAAATATCGCCAACATTGCGCCTTTTTTTGAACTTGAAAAAACAAAAAAAACAAAATCAAATCCCGTCCAAAAATATCAAATTCGCTTTTTTCTGCGATTCGCAATAAAGAAAAAAACAACGGGATTTATAGCCCAACACTTCCCCGAACGAACAAAAGAATTGTGCCATCCGATCACCACAAAGGAAGCAGACGGCCTAGAATTCCTATTGAAAGTGATCGCCAATTTTTCGGATATTCTGGATGTTTATCACTTGCCAGATCAAGCGTTCTCGCTGCATGAAGATTTCTTATTTGAAATGGTTCACGCTATCAAAAACAGCAACACAAAAACGCGGCCCTTTATGCAGATCTTTGAAACAGAGAAGCGTGAACTTGCGATTGGTACTGTCTCAGCAGAAGCCTTGCGCCGCTCCATGATCAAGGCCATCGGCAAAAGAAAAGGAAAAGCCCTTCGCTTTGAGGATGCAGGAAACCTATTGAATCAGGGAGATCCAGACGCCGTAGAGATCTCCGAGAAGGGACACGCTTTGCTTGACACACAATTGGATCTGTTGCGCAGAATGGCAAAACGCGCCATAACAGCAGAGATCGGAGATCGACCCATCAGCAACAAGATCGCCTTTGGTGAAATCGATCCCGAACTGCAACAGATCCTCTCTCAAAGATAGGAGATCCGATGCCTACAACCATCACCCCACAAGAAAACAAACGCGGCATCAACCAAAGCGAAGCCTTGTTCTATATCTATCGGAATCTCCGAACGGGCGGCTTTTCCGTGCAGCGTAGGGGGATTGTTGTGGATCGCTTGCGATCAGACGAGTGCATATTGCTCTACAACGTCAAGCCACATATTCGACAAGCTGGCAGAGAGCGGGCGCAACGCGAAAAGCAGCGCAATGTTCACGCCTTTCTTTGCTGCGAGCGATACACTATCCTCTCAGATCCGCTAACAAAAGCAGAAGAAAGCGGCTTGCGCGTCGTTTCTTATGCACCTTTCGATGATCGGGCGTGGCACTACAAAGACACAAGCGAAGCCTTCAAAGGGGCGGGCTTTTGCGTTCTGGCAAAAAATCGCGTGTTTGCCTTGCCTTCTGGATCGGTGTTTCTTGTTCCGAACTCACCTTGAATTCAACCACCAAAGGAGATCGCCCCATGCAACGACAAATTCGCCCCTCCCTTGTGTTTGATCTCGATCAAACCCTTGTCAATCTACACGAACAAGCCCGCCCACCGTTGGCAGAAAGCAGACAGATCGGACAAGGGCTTTGGTTGTCAAAACGCCCCTATCTACGGCGTACACTCAGCTATCTAAGCCAATTTTACGATCTCTTTATCCTGTCTGCGGGCTCCCAAGGATGGGTGAACCAAGCCGTTGCAACCTTCCAACTGGACGGCTTGTTTCAAGCCGCTCTTAGCGTGGACGCAGTGGATCGCCTATCACTTCGCGGGCCGTGGGTATTGATCGACGATCTGCCCTTTGAGCATCCCAACACACAGCGCAAACTTCGCATCCTTGGGGACGTGTCGCGCTATCGGATGATTCAAGCCCCTCCGTTTCTTGGCGATCCAAACGATGCTTTCTTGTCGAATGTTGCAAGAGTCTTCTTGGATAATTTGAACCGATAAAAAAGAGGCCCATAATGGCAAAGAAGCGCAAAAAGAACAGAAGCAAGACCAAGGACTTTTTTGACGAATACGGCGGGTTGATCATGCTTGGGCTTGGTGGGGCCGCAATTATCGCTGTCGCAACAAGCGCAACAAGCGCCTACGCATACAGCGAAGACAACGAACCAACGGACGTTTTTGACTTTTTCGGTGATGGTGGATCGTGGGATCTTGGAGAAGTCACCAAGCCCGTTGAAGTCTCCCCCAAGACCGCACAGGAAGCCCCCGCCGTTGCAAAAAGCGGAACCAACAAGGGCGCGGATCTTGTGGAGTCTGCAAAGACGTTGATCGGCACAGAATACGGCCCCGACGTTGGCGGCCCAACAAGAGCGGGCTTTGAGAAGTACCTTGACTGCTCAGGCACAATCTTTCAAGCAGCGCGAAGATTGGGCATCACGATACCGCGCAACGCAACGGGGCAATACCTACGCGCAAAAGCGTTTCGTATGTTGGACGAAGAGACCGCCAAAAACACGGCGGGCGCGTTGGTCTTCTTCCACAAGCCCAACACCGAGGGCGTAAGTGCTTTTCACGTTGAATTGTCCCTTGGAGATGGCCGCGTTTTGCACAATCATCAACCAGATACACGAGTCGAAATCAGCAAGTGGGGCTGGTGGCGCAACTGGATCAAACGCAAAGGTTATACTGTCAGCTTTGGCGTATTGCCCGAATTTGCAGCATAAAGGAAAAAAAACATCGTGTCAAATAGCAATCAAAAATTGACGCAAACAGGCATCACGCCCTTGATCGACGTGGCGGGATTAGGCAATGAAAGACGGGTGATCGATCCCGACTTGGTGAATGAAAAAGGCGAACGCATCGCGCCAAACAACATCTCTGTGAGCGACGGCTTCCACGTTGCGAGCATCGACACAAACCCGCTTTCTCCGACGTTCGGGACGTTTAGCGTACAGAATCGCTTGTCTGTCGCTGCACAATGCCGCTGGCAAGCCCAACACATCCACTCTGTCCAGCGTCCTACAAATCAAGCAACATCCGCAACTTTTGGCCCCATCGGTGGCGCGGTATTGCCTCCCTTGCCGTTTGGCGGTGGTTCGGGATCGTACAACGACACACTCTTTCCTCGCTATGGCAATCCGATCCCCGTGGCGACGTTGCAAGCAGCCCTTGACGCCAACAAGAAGGCGATCCGCACACTTGTTTTTCGTCCAAACCTCCCCACATCGACCCCCCCCGCTCCAAACACCTTTACCAATTGGGCGGATCTCTATGCCGCATATCAAGCCCAAGCCAACGCGGGCGCGTGTCAAATTGTCTTTGAAGCAGAACGCCCCATCTCTGCCCCGATCACGATTCCTGCGGGTGTGTGGGAATTTAAATACGGGGACTCGTTCACAGGCCCATCACTCGGCCCCCAAATTCCCGTGATCTTGGTGGATGGCTGTCAAATCAAAAACGTCTTTCTCTTTGATAACGGATTGATGCTTGTTGGGCAAACGACGGGCGCACCGCAGCTTGTGTGGGATTCGCTTTTGGGAACGGGTGCGCCAACGGTTCCAATTTTCCAAAACGCCGCCGTTATCCGCAACGATGGCAGCGCACCTATGATCGTTTGGGATCAAGACGCCGCAACCGACTTTCTGGGGATCGGCCTTGGCTTCGCATCGCGTTTTGACGATAGCACCTTTGAAATCCTTGAACTGCAAGATCCCGGTGGTGGCGGGTTTGCGGTGATGCAATTTTTCATGCAAGGCGGGGGGGCTTACATTGGCCCAAACACAATCCGAGGGGCTGGAAACGTCGGGTATCGCGTGGAATTGAACGCGCAAGGCGTCAATGTTTCACTCGAACAAACCAATTATGCGGGCCTCCCTGTCACTCCTCCCGACACCTTCGCGCAACGCGCACACCGACGCTTGATCTTGACCGAGTCGCTTGACAATGGAGCCACGCCAACACTCGAACCTTCGCAATTTGCGCGTATTGCGCCAAGCGTGGACGGTGGAGCGCCGATTGTGATCACGTTGCCACGCGCTGAATTCTTCCCTTCGATCATTTGTGGAGGAAAGAAGATCAACGGTGACGTGAACACTCCTGTTTCGTTTATCCCACAAGGTGCAGAAACCATCGAAGGAGCGTTTGTGTATGCCCTTCCCTTGGGCGCTTATGAAGGGGTGCAATTCTTCTCAGACGGGGCAAATTGGTTTGTTCTGCCATAACCCATAAAGCGTAAAGAAAGAAAAAACCATGTCCAACAGCCCCCAAAAACTGACACAAACAGGCATCACGCCGTTGATCGACGTGGCGGGATCGGGCAACGAAAGACGGGTGATTGACCCCGAGTTGGTGAACGAAAAGGGCGAACGCATCGCGCCAAACAACATTTCTGTGAGCGATGGCTTCCATGTTGCAAGCATCGACACAAACCCGCTTTCCCCTACGTTCGGGACGTTTAGCGTACAGAATCGCTTGTCTGTCCCTGCGCGATGTCGTTGGCAAGCGCAACGCATCCACTCCGTCCAACGACCCACAAACCAAGCAGAATCCGCAACCTTTGGCCCCATCGGTGGCGCGGTCTTGCCTCCCTTGCCGTTTGTTGGTGGCGGTGGCGGTGAAGTGAACACCGCGTCAAATGTGGGGATCGGGACAGGGATCTTTGACGCAAAGGTCGGAACGGACTTGCAATTCAAGAGCCTTCTTGCGGGCGCGGGGATCGCGTTGGCGGATCTCGGAGACGAGATCCAGATCACGAACGCGGGCGGTGGCTACACGGGGCCACAAACACCGCTCACAACGGGCGCTTTTGCTTACTATCCACTTCAGGAAGGCCAAGGCGCTATCACCATCACCGACGCAATCGGCGGACGCAATCTCACAGGCTCAACACTCAACATTATCTCGCGACACCCGCTCTTTCCAGCGCGTACCATGTTGCGCTTTTCGGGCGGCAACTTTACAAGCCCCATCGATCCGCTTTGGGGTTCCGTCGATCAAACCTTTGAAGTGATTGTATGGCCCGCAAACACGGGCGTTGGTCAACTTTGGTTCACACAAAACGGCATTGCGACAACGGGCGCTTGTCAATGGGATGGGGGTGCTGGTCGGTATGCCTTCTCTTGGAATGGCCTTGCGGCATTATCAACCCCCGCAAACTACTATTTCGGCGGAAAAGACGGAACACTTGCACCCGAAATGCGCCCTTACCTTTTGCGCGTGGAGCGCGAAAATATCGCAGGAACGATCAACGTGCGTGTGTACGTCAACGGATATCTACACAGCACGTTGACAACGGCGGTTGTCCCCCCCCTTGCAGATCGCTTGATCCTTGGGAACGCTTGCCCCGTTTTTATGTCCGATATGATCGTCTGGCAAACCGCGAATCCTCCCGTATCGGCCCTTGCGCAAGCGCAGCGTGTACTTCCCTATCTGTTCTGAGAATCCTTCAAACCAACGCGGAGATCACCCCATTGAAGCGCAAAGCAACAGACCCCCTAGAAATCGCTTACAAGCGAGGATTGAAGGAATACCAAGCCTCCCCTATAGGCAAGGGTAGATCTTCGCAAAATTGGGGCATCTCTCGCGCTTACACGCTGGCGAAGAAAAGCGACGGCTCCAAAGACAAAGACCTCTTTGACGCGATCCCCGATCCAACCCCGCCAAGACTCCACACCCAAGCGATCTCGCTCGACACCGTGACAACGTGGGTTTCACAGATCAATGATGCGATGATTGACGCGGGCCTTGCGCCTTTGCGATTGGAGGTTTGCGGCCTTGCAGACAAAGACAACAAGCAAGATCCGCGTGTTTTTGCCCACACAAACCACAAAGACCGCGTGATCTGTGTCTCGAAAGCATGGCTACACCTGCCTATTGACCATGCGTTCGGCGTGTTGGTGCATGAAGCGGGACACGAGGCCGCGTTTCAAGCATGGGATAACTACGACGAAGAGGCCGCAGACGTGGCTTGTTTGGAATTGTTGGGGTGGGAGATTCGATACAAACCGCCGTCTTTGCTACAGATTGCCAAAAGACGCTAGAGCGAAAGGAACAAGCAAGCGATGGCTTTGAGTGATAGCAGCGAAAAAAAATTGCTTGTGCTTACGGGTAGCAAACAGGGTGGATGGGTGAAATGCGAAAAGCCCCGACCGCGTGAAGCAATCGGGGCTTTTGTTGGGGAAAGATGGGGGGGGGGTTAGTCGATCTTTGTTGCCGCGAAGTCCCATGTGGGTTCACGGCGGCCCAATTTGATCTCAAACCACCCGCGCCCCGCAACAACGGGGTGTGTCTTGGGAACGTGGACAGCGCGGGGGTTACGCGCAAACAGACGCTTGCCGTTTGTGCGGATTTCGTCTGCCTCGATCTGGTGGCTACCTGCGATCTCGACTTGCCCGCCGTTGGGGTGTTCTTCTCCACGGGGGGAACGAACGGGAATAAGGGCGAGATCGCCTTGGCGGATAATCTTTGAATAATCGCACCCAAAGATCCAGTCTTGCGCCGCCTTGACGGGGCATTTCTGCGCACGAATCGCGGCGTGGATCTTGGCGGGCGAGATAGCATGAGCGAATGGGCTATTATCCTCGTTGGTTCCGATAAGAAAGTAATTCTTGTGAACGCTTGTGTAGTGGCTTGCCTTCGCTTTGAAGGCTTCGCGAACTTGAACGACGGCAAGGGGCTCGGTGTCGTGCATATCGAAGGCGAACCCGTACCAATCGAAATTGACGGCGTGAAATCCGCCTTTCCCGTATCGGCCAATGTTCTCGATCCCGAAATTCCATCCATGTTCGTCCACTTCACGCCCCAAGCGGTCAAGAATCTTTTCTCCCCACACCTTCCACGCCTTCCACTCGGAAGGCGTGAATTCGCGGGGGCAGCACAAAGCGCCGTATCCATCGCGGCGGAAATCGAGGGGAAAGGGCGGAAGGGCGGGGGCTTGTTGGGCTTGTTGTTGGGCTTGTTGTTGGGCTTGTTGGGCTTGTTGTTGCGTGGTCATGGGTGGACTCCTTTTTTGTTGGCGAGGGCTTGTTGCTACCCTCGCTTGCCCCGTGGGGCGGGTTGTTTCGCGGTAACTTCTTGCAAAAAGAGGCCCGCGAAGGCCAGAAACAGGGAGGGGAAGAGTTAGCGGTTCGGATTAAACCGTTCGCGATCATCGCATCGTAAGCGGTGGTCGCCATACAAACCACCGCTAAAATCATCTCCATCGTCATCATCGCCTTCTTCTTCCCACGAAAGGAAGATGTCTTCTTCTTCGCCTTCTTCGCCTTCGCGAGAAAAGCGGTATGTACCGCCCTTTCCGCCCACGCTTTCCCATCCGTTCGGGATGTAGGCCGCGAACGAAAAGAAATTAGCAACCTCCAACAAGATATCTTCGATTGTCTCTTTTTCGTCGTCCATCTGGACGACCTCAAGACGTGAGATGGGTTGTCCTGTTTTTGTTGTTTTCCACACGGAAATTTTCTTGTTCATCTTCTTTTGTCCTTTTTTGTTGTCGTTGCGCCCCGTTTCGGGGTTGATCACTCTAATACCCCAAGCCCCACAATCTGTCAATAAAAAAGATACAAAACGAGTACAGAATCTTACAAGCCATTGAAAGCACGAGAGAAAAAAGATCACTTCTCCACGTCAAAGAGATCCATTTGACGGCGTATCAATCGCCCTTGTTCTTCAATGCGCTGCTCTATTCGAGACAACCGATCTTTTGCGTCTTGCAGATCGCCGATCATCTCGGAAGATGCTTTGCTTGCCTCGCTCAAATCAGTCGAGGCCGCGTTTAACTCCTCCATCCACCACAAGAGATCGTGATACGTTGGTTATGATGAAAGCGTCTTTTTGATCTTCCGATACACCGACAAGATCGCACGATTCGCTTGATCAATGCGTCTCTTCTGCTCTCTAAGTGACGCTGTGACGGTCTGCTTTTGCGGCTTTCGCTTGTTCTTTTTGATCACGTTGTACCTCCACCGTTGCCCAATTTGCCCAATTCATCACCAAAACAATCCCATCCAACACGATAACGACGCGCAAAGAATTCCGCTTTTGTGGCGTCTGGATACATTCGCTCGATCCGCTCTTGCACGGCGTCGGGCTTTTGGCTATGCCGTCCACCGATAAAGCGAACGTGTGGGGATAGCACAAATTGACCGATGTTTTCGGCGTGTAGCGGCATCGGTCGCCCCTTTTCCACATAGGATGCAGAGATCACAAATTCCGCCAACGGCTTAACGATAGAAGGCCGCACACCCACCGCTCCAACGGGCGTGACACCATCTTTTTTTGTCTTCACCCAAACGAACGCAACACCCCGATAATGCAGCCCGTGTGCGCGTATGCAGTTCAACGAGAATTCCAGCTTTGGCCCCGTTGTCCACATAAACAAGATGCCCTTCTTGTCGAGTGGATAGCGATAGTCCAGCAATTCTTGTTCGCTCATGGTCTTGTACTCTTTGCCAACATCTCCCATCCCATCGGTTGATCCGTAGTAGCCCCACGGTGGATCAGTCAAGATTACTTGATATGTTTTCAAAACAAAGCCTCCTCTAAGTTTTTCGCAAAAGACGGGGCGGCTTGCATCCTCGCACCTCGCTCCCGAAAGCACAAAAGCAAGGTGCTTCGGGCTTGTTCGTGTTGTTCGATAAGTAGGCGAAGGTGCGCAACCTGCCATGCTTTCACTTTTTCCCTTGCTTCTCTTGCTTCTTTTTTCCGTCCTACTCCCTCTTCTACCGTCCAAATTGCCCATTCTCCTAGCGTATCCGCAGCACAAATCGCCGCGTTATCCGCAAACAACATCGCTGCTGAGTAAGCCGCTTGTGCAGCCCAATAAGCCCTTTCTGCTGCATAACTCTTTCTATTCACGACCCAATCCATGCAATAAGCCGCTATTCTCGCCGCCTTATACGCTTTTCTTAAGTCCCCCTCTGTTGCCCGCCCTTCCGCAAAGAGACGCGCAACACGCACAGCGAGCCAACTAGCCCGAAGCGGATCTTTTCCCGCCGCTACTTCCCCCAACAAAGCCCGCTCCGCACAGTCACAGGCAAAGTGCCGTTGTACCGAGGGGGGGGCTATATTTATTAAGCCCTTGAGTGTTAAAAGGTGCTTTGCGCTCAATTTTTCAAATGCTGCTGTCAAAACAAAACCTCCTCTTCGATGGGTACTTGAGCAACAAGCGCCGAAGCTAGGATGCAGCCCCCCACGTTTGGGGGATCTTATCACCGTCATGTCAAATTCCCCCAAAATTTCCCCCATTGCCACGCGGACACCGCGATCAAAGTCCCCTTTCGTGGCTTTCAATTGATCAAACAAGGTAATTGTAACAGGTGTTTCACCTATCCAAAAACCTTGTTTGATCGTCACTTCATGCTTTGGCCCTTCGTTTTCGTAGCCACGAAATGCGTTGTACCCTGCCCAAAATTGGCCCGCAGGAATCCAACGCATCGGAATTTCAACACCGATCAAATTGAAGACTTGCCGTTGTCCCGCAAACCATCCCCCGTCATATAGGGGAAAATGACTGTTGAGATAGCGAAGCAATAATTGTAATTCGTCCTCTTTGGAGGAAAGCAACATGGAGGCAATTGCAGAAAGATCGAGATCTTCTGCACATAAAAGTTTGCGAAGTGCGGCAAGTGAAATGTCCATCTGTTTTCTTCTCCAAATTTTTGTTCTTGCCAAAAGCAACAAAAGATGCTTTGCTTGCTTTTGTTTAACAGACTTGATCGCATAGGTCAAGATCTACTAACCTTGTCACAAAGTAGCTATCTTGTCGCTCTTTGTTCTCTTCGCGATAGTAGCCCTTATCGCGGCAAAGCAGGACAGGCAAAAACAGACAAGAGCGATCCCAACAGACAAGAGCGATCAAGAAGGACAAGAAAGGCAAGAAGCGGCCATGCAGCGAGCAAAGTGCAAGTCTTGTGGAGCCTTTATTTTCTGGATCACCACACCAAGCGGAAAGAAGACCCCGATTGACGCCAACAAGAGCAACGGATCGGCGGTGTGGGTACTGGATGCGAACGCAAGCGGCGGCCTTTCGTGGCGATTGACAAGCGGGGTCGGCCACGCATCGCACTTTGCAACCTGCCCAAACGCCGAACAGCACAGGAAGTCAACAAGATGAATTGGAAAAATTGGAAAGAAGAATTTGAACGGCTAAAGACAAGCCAAACCGCCGAAGATCGGCTTATTCGTTTTCAAGTCCTATCAATAGAGTCTATGCGAGCGCCAGAGCCAGAAGCCCGCATTTTTCAAGAACATTCCTTGACTTCTCCCCCTTCGCTGACGTTTCAGATATCCCAACCTTGGGATATCCACGCGATCCCTATCCCTCGCTTGTCCTCGAAGGCGCTTCAAAGACTGGCAAGCGATCTTGCTCAAGGAAGCCTTTACACGTCAAACCATATACGCAAAGAAACAGGTTCTTTCGATGCGTACCAGTCAAAAATTTACGCGGTCTTTCCTGTTCTCTTCTCTCTCCAAGTCCTTGATCCCATCGGCTTGATCTACGAATACAAAAGCAAAGCAACAGGACAACTTGAAGACGGATCGCCGACCTTTGGCTCTGTTTGCCTCTTGCACCGCGAAGATCTCCCCGAACTATCGCTTGTGTGTGCAAACGACGAAGAGACCGACCGCGCACAAAAAAACGGATCATAAGACATGGAAAAACTTGCACAAATTGAATCCTGTCACCGAGATCACCCACGCACACTCAACATCTTTTCCGACGATGAAAGCAATACGCTGAACGCAGAGCTGGTGTGGCGAGATGCTGAGAAAAGAATCGGTGAGTGGATAGAAGTGGATCGCGATGGCGTTGAAAGCCTTCGCGACACGTTGACCGCGTGGCTTGAACGCAAAGACAAGCCACGCGGTCAAGAGATCGACGAAAGACGATTAAAAGAAGCATTAACCGTTGCTTGCGGAATGATACGCCAAGCAAACAGCAAACTAGATCCGATCAATGCGGTGTGTTCGGTACGCATCCTCTTTCGCGATCTGAATTTTGTCATCGAACTTGATCTGAAAAAAACCCAACTTTTCGACCCAACAAAAGCTGCAAATTCTTTGGAAGATGCGCTTTTTAAGTAAAAAGAAAGAGCGTGCAACATGATCGAAGACTTTGATACTTCCCAATTCAACGAGGCAACCAAGATCATCGCAAAGATCGCAAACGCTGGGATCTGGTATCAACAGGGCGGTGCTTTCGAGATAGACGGCGAACCTGTTGCGCTTGCAAGCAAAAAACTTGCGGCATTTGTGCAGGTTGATCCGAACGCAACGGATGTCTTTAATCTTGCAATTGGCAAATTTAACCGAACAGACGGCAATTTTGCCCTACTCAAACTGCTCACGCTACGCGGTGAAGTGTTGATCGAGTATGCCCTACCCCTTGTGACGATCAAAGTACACGATGACGACGGAGACGATGACGACGGAGAATTTGACGATGACTAAGCAGATCCAGCAATCAACCTACGAAGGCCATTTCTCAACAGAAGAAGCAAAAAAATTGCTTGAACAACCCGCGCTCCCCTACAAGATCCAGCAGATTGAATGGGATCAGATTGTACGCTATGCACCGTTCTTGCAGAATCGCGAAGACCTACGCGAAAAAGCCGAAAGCGGCGTTGACGTGTGGGACTATGTGGAGCGTGGAAGCCTGTACCCAATCCTCCGCAAAAACAAAGGACTTGCGGCGATATGGCTACCAAGTCCCGCCCTTGATGGTTCGTTTGAATGGCGTCACGTTTATGCACGAAAAATGGCCGTGAATGAATTTTTCAATTTGATCCAGCCTACGGGCTTTTTGAGTGCTGCACTTGCAGATCACGAAGAAATTTGGATCTTCACCCAACGCGAACCCTCCCCCGTGCGTTGGCAAGAATTCTTTTTGCATGATCGGGCAATTTTGCCGTTGGTTTCGCATAGTCCAAGCGATACAGCCTACAGAATTCACCTTTCACCCAAAGCCTATCTTGCTTGGCTCTTGACGCTACCGACGATCAAGATGCACCCAGAAGAACTCGACGCTATGCCCGAAACAACGGACGGAAAGTCTCGTTTAGTGACCAATTCTATCTTTCAAGAAAAGCAACGCTTTGATCCGTGGTGGCGTTGGAACATCGGCAAAGCAACCCCACAACTCGGCTCACAATGGCTTGTTGCTCGGTTTAGCGGTGGAGTACAGCATAGCGTAACATGGATGCGCTTTATCCCCGAAGGCTTCGACGTTGACGCATTGATCTTTGATCACGGAAACCGCGTAGGCGTAGATCCTCGCTTTACGCAACAATTCCCCCCAAAAAATGCCGATGTCGAATACGGGAAACAAGAACTCCTCGCGCTAAGCGGCCCCGAAGATGATCCGCCAACGCCGCCCCAAAAGCCCAAGAAGTCCAAGAAGCCCAAGCCGCAAGAAAGCGCAAGAGCGTTCGATCCCTCCGACGCAATAGACGCCGAATTCACCGAAGGGGACAAACCATGAAGCACCGAAGGGAAGATCTCGAACCCTATCTAAACAAAAGCAATTTTCCCTTGTCTGAAAAGGCAATTGCACAAATACGATCCAAGTATCCCTTTGCTTCGCGATCAAGAGTGGTTTCGCTCCTGATCAAGCAAGGCTTGGACTCTGCACTTGCAAACACCGACCGTTTGCAATACGACGCAAGCACCGACCGCTTGCAATGTGACACAAGCGCCGCTCCCGCCGAAGGGAAATCAAAAAACATCTCTTTTCGTCCCGATCAAAATGGTGTCACGTTCGAGATGATCGAGGAAATCTTTGCAAAACATCCCTATCTATGGGGAATTAAAGTCTCTAAATTCTATCGGTTGTTTTTGTTTCGTGCGGTTGACCAACTTTTCACAGAAGACGCGACGGCTACCGCAAGCGTAAGCGAAGAGACCCCCCCCTCCCTTTCTCCGTTGACAGGTCAAGACGATTGATCTTTTTGTCAGAACCCACCGCGCCGCCACGTTATACCTTTATGCCTCAGAGAAACAAAGCGACGGCATGACAAATAAATGATGCCTATCAAGGAGATATAAAATACTTCTTGCGCTTTGTATTCGTTTCGTATAAGAAAGAAACCACGTTGCAAGCAACGCACCAGAACAACCGCCGCAAAAAGCGGCAAACCCGCGCAACACGCGCAACGGAGTCTCCCATGAAATTGATGAAATTGATCAACGCAACCCAACATGACCAAACCTCTTCCCCTTGGAGCGATCTTGGTGTCTCTTTCCATGATCCCGCGTTCTGTCCCTACACAGCCTTTTCCCCCCAACAGCCCACCCGCGCTCAAGTGGTGAGCGCGTGGCGCTCTCTCCTCGCTCGCTTTGATCGTGTTCTCGCGCTCGGTGAGCGCGTGGATGGCTTTTTGTTGGGGGGCTATGCCCCCGCTGTGATCGGCCTGTACCAATTCCTTTCGCAGTTTCGCCAAACGTCGTTCGTCGCGGTGATGGGGCCAGCCCCCATCGTGGACGGACAACGCCGTGGATTCGTGCTGCAAGGCTTGCGTCAAATCCCAACTCCTCGCTCCCTTCGCGCCGAAGTGGTGCGCGAAGGCGCAATCCTCCCACCCGAACAAGACGATCTTGACGTTCCCACCACACACTCTGCTTTTGTGCTTCCCACCATCACCCCCCAACAGATGAAAGCGGATCGTCTGATCCATGTGAGCGCACGACCGCTCACAGACGCACGACGCGCTGAGATCTCCACCGTTTCCCCCTATACCCTGATCGCATCCACCCCCGCGCTTCCCCCGCCCGCTGGACACGATATGGGCGACTTCCTTGAAGCCATCGAAGATATCGCCCGCCAAGCCGCAACCGAAAAATGCGGCATCCTGCTCGACGGCCCCCCCGCCGAAACACTTTTGCATCTTTACGCGCAACTTGGACACCAACACCCCTTCTTCTTCGCAAAGACTGAGGTTGTGGAAGCGGGCAAACCCGCGCAGATCGTAGCGGTTGAAAAAGTACCTCGCTTCTAAGCCCCCCCCCTTGACTCCCTCTCAAGCCCCCCCTACAATCACCCCATCATACATAGTGAAAAAGCCCGTTGTACTGGCATTACAACGGGCTTTTTTTATGCCTCTTCCCCCTCCCCTTCCCCCTCCCATTTAATCAGCGAAATCAAACGAACGGATCAAGAGATCGGTGGGCATCGTTGCCCAAAGATCGCCAAGCCGTGCGCCGCGCTCCATCGCGGGCGAAAAGTCCAACAAGGACAGGTCAAAGATCTCGTTGTAGCCGTCCTTGTTTTTGTAGCTCAGAAAGCACTTTGCGCCTTGCTCATAAAGCGAGGAAAGCACCGTGGGATGCGCCGTTGTGACAAAAATCTGCTTGCCCAAGCGTTCGGATGGATCGGCTTCCCACGCGGCGATGTTTTCACCGATTCCCTCGATCTTCCACGGCGGCAGGCGCTGCTCTGGATACTGAATCTCAAAGGCAAGATCTCGCTGATCCTTTCGGATGATAGCGCCCTTTGAGATGGATAGCGTTTCGCCTTCTTTCGTCGGGATGATCGAAAGATAGGGAGTGGTGGAGATAGAAAGCGGGCTTGCGAGAGACCATAAAGCATCGAAGGGATCGTCATTGCACGTCACCACAAAGCGACTTCCAATGGGGCGGCTTCGCTCAAAGTCGAACGCAAGCGACTCCCCAAGAATACGCGCCCCACCGCAAAACATCGGTTGAAAAATTTGCGATTCAAACCCCGAAGCGAGCGCCGCTTGCACGTTTTCTGCTTGGGACAAAAACGAGAGATTGCGTCGTAGGTGATAACTCGCTTGTCGCAAGCAATACAAAAAGCCGATAACGGCGGAGGGTTCGACGTTTCCATCTCCAACAAATACGTTGATCTTGTCAAGCGAGATCGCCGATGCTCGGAATCCCGCGAAGTGATCAAACCACAATTCTTGCACTACCATCTTTCTTGCTCCTCTTTGTGTTGTTGCAGATGCTGCAAGCGTTGCACTTGCCCGCAGCATCGAACAAAAAGAATACAAAACGCTTACAAAAAGAGCAAGAGAAAAGTACAGCGAAAGAATAGATTTTAATTGTTGTTGTGTTGCGTGGTGGGTGTGGGCAGGACAAGCGGCGTATGATCGGAAGACTGGACGGGCTGGACTTGCTGTAATTGCGCCTCCACAAAGCCTTGATTCTTCGCGGCTTGCGTGGCGGTGTGGAGATTCTTTGCGTATTCGTGCGTTGTCAACTTGGGGCGCAACAGATCAAACCCCTTGCCGATCCCATTCAACAAGGGGCAAAACATCTGTTCTGGTGCTTGATCTGGATCAACACCCGTGCGCCGTCCTTTCCAGTCCTTTGCCATAGGGTGAGGGTGATTGCAGCGAAAAGATATGTGCAGCCCGACCTTTTCAACAAAGATCGGCTCCGCATCGGAACAGAAATTACAGTCTCCGCAGCGTTTCGGGATTGATTCAGGGTGTCGATTTGTTAAAATTCCAAAGGCCATTTCTCTAACTCCTCAAAAAAAAAGGATAAACAATGCACCAAGCGCAACATAACCCACACCACGCGAACAATCAAGACTTTTGGGGACAAGTGTACTCGTATCTCTTTCACCATCCACCGCGCACCGTGATCCGCTTTTATGCACCGTATCACCCGCAATTCGAAGGCGCGGTCAAGTCTACGGGCTTGAATGTGGGACAACTGAGCGACTGGAGGTTCCCCCCCGATGTTTTCAAGCGCGGCTTGCACGTTCAACAATTTTCCGATGGATCGTGGGCTGCGCACATCGACAAGATCCACCCCGAAATCTCGCTGATCGGACACCTGCGCGAAGACGCCCCGCAAGTGTACAAAGCCTTGACCACAGGAGCAGGAGCCTTATTGAGCAAAGCCCTTGGGGGGTCATCCGTTGCGGGGGCCGTGGCGGGATGGATCATCGGTGCGTTCACCCAAGGGGACGGAAAATGATCAAGCACCCTCAAACTTTGCAAACCAATCTACCCCGATCCCTCCCACCAACAACCATCACAGAAAAGATGCGATCTGTCGAAGCTGTCGAAGAATTGTGGAAGCACTTTTTGCAAGAGCGCAAGCCCACAACGCAACAAACCTACACAAAGTCCTTTGAAAAATTGCGTCAACATCTTGGCAAAGCAAGCATTTCCGAAACGTTGCAGCATCTCGCATCGCTGGACGCCGCAAACGCGAATCTGCTTGCGCTTGAATGGAAAAACGCCCTTGATAGCGCAAACCACGCACCCGCAACCGTCAACCTCCATCTTTCAACCCTCAAGAGCGCCGTTCGATTCTTGCGGATGATCGGGGCTGTCTCGTGGACGATAGAGATCCGCAACAAGAAAGCGGAAACCTATCGCGACACACGCGGGCCTTCTCTCGACACGATCAAGCAAGCCATCGCGTACCTACGAAGCCCACAAGCCAGCAAGATCGGGGAAGACTGGCAGATCATGCAGCTAGAAACTTTGGTTGTGCTTCTGTTTTCGCTTGGCTTGCGACGGGGCGAAGTGATCGCCTTGACGGTGGACGATATCGACAACGGAACAAGCGCGGTATGGATTACGGGGAAGGGCAGGGATGCAAGGGAACGCTTGGACTTGCCGCCAAACGCACAGAAAGCCCTTTTGCGGTGGCTTTCTGAGAGAACGCGACTTCTCACCCTCACCCCACACCCCAACGCGCTCAAAAGCCTCTTCTTGAATCGCGACGGGCATCCTCTTAACGCCGCCGCGCTCTACCACCAGATCGCGCAGCTTGGCAAACAGATCGGCGCAACCCTACGACCCCACGGGTTGAGACACGCAGCCATCACCCAAGCCTTTGAACGCGCCAAGACCGATCCCTCCGTTGGCTTGGCACAGATTCAACGCTTCTCAAGACACGCAAAAGCCGATACGCTCTTGATATACAAAGACAATCACGACAATGAAGCGTTGCGCGTTGCCTCTTCGTTGGACAATCTGCTTGATTGATTAAGAATCGGCTAAGTGGTTGATAGTTTTGCCCCTATTCGTGTTTTTGACCCCGTAAAGCCTCCCTCCACCCCTCCTCGATGCGACAAGCCAACACCGCAAGCCTCCACGCAAGCTAAGTGGTTGATAGTTTTGCCCCTATTCGTGTTTTTGACCCCGTAAAGCACGCACCCACAAGCCCGAATTCTGCAAGCCAACACCGCAAGACACCAAACAGATCGACTCGTCACAGATCGCTTAAGTGGTTGATAGATATGGTTTATACTCGAAAACGCTTTGTTGTGAGTGTGCAAATGGCCTTCTCTTGGGAGTAACAGGGGGGCTGTATGCCCTTGCTCCGTCTCTTCACGAATAGATGACTCAAAAAGGCAAAAAAACAATGTATAACAAACACTTACAAGATGCGAAATTTCCGAGTAGAAAGAATAGGGCATCCCCCCGCTTCGCTTTTCATTCAAATGTTCAGTATGCACGAAAACAACCGAAAAAACGATATAAGTATTTGATTTTATTGATGTTTTTGCTTTCTACTGAATAGATGATTATTACTGTACAAAAGAAATTAGAAATTTACTTTCTAAGGGGATGCCCTATTCTTCTACGATGATTATTAAGTACCTGAAAAGATAGATGCTTTTTGAATAGGGAAGTGTTTTATATTCGATCTACTCTTTTTATATCAAGCACTTAGCTTGTCTATGAAAGAAAAGGCCGATGCAAGGGGCTTGTTGAATCTCTGGCAGGATGCCCCTTTTTTTTTGTTGGCTTTCTTGTCAAATCTCGTTATGTTTGCCTCTTCTTGGCAAACCTGCTTTGTCACCCATAGCCCCAAACGGAGATATCCAATGCCTCCAACGGAGATATCCAATGCCTCCAACGGAAGAACAGAAGCAGATCACAGAGAAGATTGCCCGCTTGGAAGAGGAGATCGTCCGCTTGCAATGGAAACGCGATAGAGACGCCCATCTGGAGGTTGTCAGCTTGAAGGAAGCGATCGCCCGCTTGCAGGAACGATTGTCAGCTTTGTCGCTTCCATAACCCACTTTGTCACCCGCAACCCCAAACGGAGATATCCAATGCCTCCAACAGAAGAACAGAAGCAGATCCCCGAAGAGATCCAAGACGATCCGCGCTTTTTTGTGGATCGGGTCGCTGTACTGTCCATCCCCTCCGAATCTACACAGCAAGTCTCTTCTTCGCCTGTCATCCCAAGCCCGCTCGCAAGCGACCAACTCGGAGAGATTGCCCGCTTGACCGAAGAGATTGCCCGCTTGACCGAAGAGCGCCAACAGGAACAACAAGGCAAGACCCCCCTAGAACATTGCATCGAACATTGCATCGATCAACGTACAAAGGAGATTACCCGCTTGATCGATGCGGGCCAACAAAGCAAGACCGCAACAGAGCAAGAATTGTTGCGCGAATTAGACGCCGAAGTGAGAGCGCGTTTTGTTGTGTTGGGGGACAAGCTGCTTGTGCGCCTTGTGCAAGAAGACGCGCAAAAGTCCAAGGGTGGGATCTTTTTGGTGGACGAGAACGCGCAAACAGATCGCGCCGTTCTCGTTGGTGTGGGGACTGTCAGTTATCGCAATCAGTTCGCTGAGCCGATCCTATCGCGATTGATGCAGATCGCCGAATCGTCGGGAGTAAAGAAGCTAGATCGCGTTGAATTGCTACTGTCGAAGTCGCGCCAAGACTCCCACGAGTACCGATACAAAGGGCAAACCTATCTCTTTGTGCCGTGTGTGTTTGCTTTGGCCGCTGATCCGTTTTATGTAGTAGAAGCCGAAGTATCGGAATAATCCGAACAAATCAAGAAGAAATCGAAAGGGAAACGATGAAAACACGAGTCCTCAATCTGCTGTCTGATGAAGATGCAAAAGCCCGTGTTGCGGGCAAAAGTTTCTTGTCGTATGGTGAACCCGAATGTTGGAAAAAGATCGCGCTCACCTGCTCGGAATCGGAGCAATGGAACGACGTTACAGAAGCCATGCAAGTCCCGCACGGCGTTGTTTTGCGAACGCGCACAACGCAAAAGAACGGTGACGGAACCTATCATTTAACCGATGCGATGGTGTTTCTGCCCGCGCTGCTGATCGTACACAACGAACAGACGGGCTTGTTTACGCTTGTCATGGCACAAACAGGCCCATTTGTTGCGCCTCCACAAGCCGCCCAAGCGCAACCCTCCCCCGCTGGTGCGCCGAATCGTGAAGCGCCCAATTTTCCCAACGCACACGCAAACCCGATGGGTGTTAAACCCCAAGCCCCACCCCCACCCCCCGGCCCCATCTTTCCAAACGCAAGAAACATCACCATCACCGAAGACACCCCCGGCCACGTCCAAGGCTAACCCTCCCCCGTTCATCCTCCCCTTTTCGCTTTTTTGACCCCTTCCCGACCCCTTCTAATCGTTGCGCAAGAGTCGCCACACGTCAACGCGCTTCTTGCCGTCAATCGTTGCCTCACCGACCGCAACAACGGCCCCATTTTGGCGGAGGCTTTCAAGGACGGCTTTTGCGGCTTTTACGTTGTTGATCTTGCCGCAAGCACGGACAAGATCGGACGGCGTGAATTCGTCGTATTCAAGGCGATCAGCGCGGCGTAGCATCGTATCATAAACCTCTTGCAGCTTGCGATCTTCCGAAGTGACGGGCGCTTGCATCATACGCACCGCGCTTTGCAAGTACCAACGGATCAGCAAGATCGCTTGCTCCATCTCCTCTTGTCCAATTTTGTCGAATTGCTCGGCCTTTCCTTCGTTCATAAGGACGTGAAAATTAGCCGCAAGGCGGGCGGCGTGTTCTGCGGCTTTGTTGGAAAGCCCGCGTATTTCGGCGTATTCGCCAAAAATGCCGCCCTTTCTTTCACATTCATCTGCAAAGGCAATCCAAGCATCAACGGCCTTTTCTGTCATTTCTAGCACCTTGGGATCAAGGGCTTTGCCGTTCTCGCTCAAAGGTTGGGGTTGTTGGGCGATCTTCTTTGTCAGATCTTGCCAGATCTGCAAAATCTGTAACGAGCGTTGCAATTTCTCGCGTTCTTGGGCGTCATAGTGGCGCGGCGCAATTTCGCGTGTTCCCCAAAGGCTTTCGGGGCAAGCGACCAAAAAACGACCCCAAAAGCCGTTCCCTTGGAGGTCTTCGTCTTTCCACGCTTCTTCGATTACGGACGGTTGAATCAAAAGGTGCATCGAAAGGCGATATCCGCGCAAGATCACCGCCCCATCACCTTTGCGCAGAGAATTGATCTGTTTTGCCCCCCAAGCCTCGTTGTAAAAGGCCGTTGCAGCACGTTTGCGCTGCGCGTCTGCCATGCTGTAACCCCCGAAAAAAGCGCCGCCTTCGTCGGTGGATAGAATCATTGATCGCTGTCCATGTAATAATTCTTTGAACAAGCCTTCTGGCGTGGCGTTGTTCGTTATCGCTATCGGAGATCGCGGGGCAACGGGCTTGACGGCAGCGTGTGCCGCGATCTCCGCTTGGAGGGTTTCGGGATCTTCTTTGTGTTCGCGCAAGATCTCTTTGCGTTGTAGTTCCCACGCTTCTTGCGTCATTTCATACGCAACCCGCGCATCTTCCCATCCGTCGATCTGTTCGGCTTGGTGGTCGCGTATGCCCTTTGTTGCAAGGGCATCACAAGCCGACTTGCGATCCCCCGATTGCGCCACGGATAAGAGGTAAAGACTGATCGGAACGCGATAACCCCCATTGACGGGGATCATAACGTCTGCGTGTGCTTGCGCGGCGCTAGCGAGCGATCCTAAAAGGGCGTTCATGGCAAGACTTGTGGGGGCTTGAACGACGTGCGCAAGGGCTTTTGCAAACGCTGTCAAGTGGGTGTCGGGGAGGGTAGGTTCGGGCGATCTTTCCCGCGCAATCGGAACAAGATCGGGTTCGGGTTCGCGACGGTCTGCAAGAAGATCGCTCATCTCTTGGACAAGCGATTTCGGGCCAAAGATCGACGTTTTTACCATCATTGATCCACCCCGATCTTGTCCGCCAAGATGTCGCAAACTTCATCGTGCCAATCTCTCGACACGTCGGGGCTATTTGAAGCCGTGGGAGAGAGAAACACAGTACAGGAGACGTTGCTTTTTTCAAATTGGGCCGCTGCTTGGGCCGCTGCTTTCAGTCCAGCCCGCGAAGGTTCTACATCTGCAAAGATGTGGATGCGTTCGATGCCAAGCGGCGCAACGATCTTCGCCATATTCACGGCGCTCAAACACGCCACAAATTGCACATCGCTTGGTGTAGGCCCAAACAACGGGCGGTATCCAGCGAGATCTAGACAATTCGGCGTCAAGTCAGGCCACGACCACGCTTGCTTATACAATTCATGCAACGCAATTGCGGTCTCGATCCCTTCGCATAAGACAAGTGTTTTGTACGGTTCTTTCGGCTTTTGCGGATACAACCACACACCCCCCCCGCTTACCGTTTTTTGTGGCAAGCGATAGGTCTTTTTTTGATCTTCCTTGGCGATAGGGGCTTTTCGATACTCTCGCCACGTTGTCCCCGTCCTTTCGAGATCTTCGCGGTCTTGCGTGTTGGGTGTGCGGGTTGTGGGGCAAGACTCCAAGAAGATCACATGATACCCGCGCAATTCCCCCAAAACATCGCGGATCTCAGCAACGATGCCGCTCCATGTTTTTTTTTCTTTGGACACAGGGATCTGCTCGATCCCTCGGATGGACGGGAAAGCCCGTGTGCGGGCAAACAGTAGCCCGCGTGTCCACATATATCCAAACAAGATCCAGTCTTTGAGATTGCTTGCTTGCCTTGCGGCTTTCCAAGCGTTATAGAACGCCCATCCAAGGGCGTTTGTTGTACGTTGACGCCACGGGTCGGACTTGTCGGGCATGGTGTCGGGATCGGCTTGGGGGGGAGGCGTGGCGGGCTTCTGGTCGCTGTCTCGTTTGTACGTCCACCCATTCTTGAACGCGACGGCGATCAAGAAGTCAAACGAGACCGAACCTGTTGCGAAAGACTTCCATTTCCCCCGCATGATCGAGGGATCATAAGTGGAACCTTGTGCGCTCCAATCATTCCAAAGGTCGAAGCCGCGAGAAAAATCCCACGACTTGAGGGCAGTTCCTACCTTGATCCAGTCCTCGTATGACTCGACAAGATGCGAGAGATAGTGCAGTAAAACGGACATATCAATTTCGTCGAGATCGGCGGGTTGGATGCGTTGTCGGGGTTTGGATGCGTTGCGCTGATCCATCTGCTTACGTCCTTTCTGTGCGATGTTTGGCCGCTTGGTGTGATCTTGGTGTGATCATCGGCTTGATCATCGCGTGGGGGGTTGTTGCAAGCAGAAGATAGCAAAAAAAGAAAGGCGAGCGCAAGGGGTTTGTGTTGCTTTCGCCTTGTATAGCAAGGTGTTTGTTCTATATCTCGTTGTTTTGGAATGAAGTTTGCTTTTGTGTGTTGTATCTTTTTTGTATCTTTTTTGACGCAACAACAAAAGCGCGATACAGTACAAACACAAACGCCCAAGGGGGGTGTATCCCTTGGGCGTCTGCTGCAACAACAATCAATCCCAGACCAAAAAGGAGTCTGTCGTATGGATCAACGACACCCCCAAGATAGCCGAATTCAAAAACAATGGCAAGTGTATTCTCTCTTTTTTTCGATGCGATCTCTTCATACAGGCGATCTATTCAAGTATTTCGCAAGCGAAGATACGCCAAAAGACGCAATCGAAGGGCTTTTTGACGTGTTGGAGGGGTGCTGCAAGCAAGCCGTCTTGCCTTGCGAAAAAGCGGCTTGTGCGGTCGTTTTGGAGCAAGCTATCGATCAAGTCAAAAAGCGTGGTTGGACGGGGTGTTTTGCTCGAAATGTGATGCGTTGTTGTTTTTGGTTGAAAAAGCAGGGAGGTTGACCAAAGATCAAAAAAGAGGGGGGGCTTGACGTGAAAGGGGGAATGTGCAGAAGATCCAGCGATCTTTGTTTTGCGCCTTGCCAAGCGTAAGCCTCTCCTTTGAGGAAAAAAATGTCTCAATCTACTCAAAAGCTGGTGTACCAAAACCGCGTTACACTCGCATCTGGTGAACAAATCACCCTGCTTCCCGCAGTTCTTGGGCTTCAATTGCAAAATCAAAAGGCTGCCCGCGTGACACAGGTTGACGTTGCCCAAGGTCTCGAATACGAACTGAACGAGACCTTGGGCGTGACGGATAGCGTCGTGATCTACAACCCCACACCCAACGAGATCGAAAACGCCCATATCAACATCACGGCGCAACACTCCATTGAATACAAACCTGTCACCGAAGTCGCCGTTCCCGCCGCCGTCCCGATTGCCGACTCCTCCAAGATCACGGGCAAAGAGGAGCGCACGTTTGCCGTCCTTTCGCCCGAATTGAACGCCGTAGCATCTCGCCTTCCCTTCGATACAGCGGGAGAGTCCACGCTTCCCGCTGGCACGATCTCTTGGGATCTTGTCAACACGGGCCGCTTCACGCTCGAACGTGCGGGAAAATACCAGATCTCTGTCTTGGCGTCTCTTTCAGCAGACGCCGTGGCCTTGGTCGCTTGCAGTCTCGTTCGCGATCCCGCGAACGCTGGTTCTGGCCCCGTGATCGAACAGCAAACGGGTACGGTGTTTCCCGACGTGACGATCCCCGACGATATCAGCGTATTTTCGGGCAATCTTCTGTTGCAAGAGATTGTTGAGATCACCGCGCTTCAAGCGGCGGGCGCTGCGCCTGATCGCACGTTTCAATGCAGCGTGACTCCTGCCCCTGATACGGTCGTTTTGACTCGTGGCTTTACGAGTCAAGCAGCCGCCGCGAAGTGCGCGAATATCATCATCGAAAAAATTTCCTAACCTCACCGCTTCTGCTCTACTTTTTTCTTCTTGCCTTTTTTTATCAAATCTGCTTTGCTGTTTTTTCTTGTTATCGCCCAAGGACGGGTGCGATAACGAATTCTATTTTTGGAAAAGAGAGGCAAGAAATGCAGCAAACAGAACAGCTAGATCGGCATCTTTGGCATGTTGCAGATCGTTATGTGATCCCAAACGCAATACAAGGACGCTATGACGCGCAAGGTAACGGTGTCCCGTTGGATGTGGTATGGGGAGAACATACGCTTTTGCAGTCGGACGGGCGGCAATTTTGCAGCGGGGCGGCGTGGTGGCTTCTTGTCGAATTGTTGCGCCTTGCTGGTCTTGAGGCGCATCCTGCGATCACGAAAAGCGTTTTGATGGATCTGCGCAAATTTGCGTGGGTGTGGAGTGATCAAGAGCATCATGGAGGCTTGCCCGAAGGCTTGGTAAAACATGGCTTGGGGGTGTGGGTTTGCGAGGGGGAAACCTACCCCGATCCGTCGCTTTTTGTCGAAGGTCGCTTTTTCCAGTATTGGTCTTCTTGGTCGAATACATCGGGGGGGGCCGTTGGACACAAAGGACACACGGGGATCATTGCAGATCGATCCGATTCGTCGGGAAATTTTGCGGAGTGGTCGAGCAGTCCACTTCTTGCGCTGTCACCCGATAAAAAGCCGCAAAGCATCGGTAGAAGTAAGTGGTTTATCGCTTCGCTGCATCCCGATATTTCGAGTCTTTTGCAAAAAATTCAGTAAGCAACAACAAGCAACAACAAGCAACAACAAAAGGAGCCGATTGTGTGGAGTAAAGCGAGATCTGTGCTGTCCGTATTGAGAGAGATGAAAGATGGTTTGAAAGATGCGATCATTGCTTGGTTTGTGATCTATGTGATGCGTGTTCGCGATTGGATCGGTGATACGTTGAACGAGATCTTGTTGCATAGCGAGAAAGATGCAGCGGCGATCAAGGAAGGTGGACGGTTCTTGCTCTTGGGGCGTCGAATCTTTCGGATTTTTCGGCGTGTTCGTAATTTCTTTTATCACCCGATCTTTGATCGGGATGTCCCTGTCTATTCCATTTCTGAATTTGTTCACAGCGAAACAGGCGAGATCGATCATATCTCGCTGTCTTTGTTTGACGACTCGGTGCTTGTGGCGGTTTATGACGGCGACGATATCGAAGATGTTGCCAAGCGAAAAGCGGAGTTGGGGGATTGGTGTATGCAGCCCGTCAAGGTGACGCCTTACGGAGCCAAACTATCCAGAAGGCGGCTTTTTTGGGTGTCTTTGCGCTATCGCAACGTTTTTCGTTTGCGAGCAGTTTTGGGGAGAGACAAGATCGGACGAATGGCTTTTTCTGGTCGAGAATTGGCCGCGTCGGAGAAGGAGATCATCAGAAAAGAGATGCTTAGTGTGGAGGCATCAGCAGAAATTGTGCGCTATCTTGCGCGGGCGGAGTCGGATCAAGTGTGGTTGGGGGATGGGGAATTTATGCAGATCAAAGAATCCATCTCGCGTCATTTTTGGCTAGATATTCCCCTGCGCTCGGTCGCAACGCCGAATTACTGGTTAGATTACTGCGGGTTCCGTCGTTTCACTTCGCTCTTTCCCACGCGGGCGCTTTTGTTTGAATTGATCCGCTTGGAGTGCTTAGAGGGTTCGGGGATGCCGCCTTATCCGCTTCTTTCTTGTGCGGCAAATGTGACGGGTTCGGATATCGGCAATCTGGACAGGGTGATCGAGGGTATGGATGGATTGTATCAAGGTCAATCCATCGAGCCATATCCCACAACGATCAACGAACAACGCGAATCTGTCGCCTTGTTGTTGTCGGGGTTTTGGTCAAAAGGCAAAGCCCTTGCTTCTGCATGGGAAAGCCGCCATACCCCCCAAGGCGACGATCAAAAAGATACGATTATCAGCGCGAAACAGGGTGGTGTTGCTGCGGATCTGCTTTTCTACAAAAAGCATCTTGACGCGACCGCAGGAAGCGTATTTGAGCCATTGAACGACGAGGCAAAACAGCGCGTTGTAGAGCGAAAGCAAGGCGAATTTTTGTTCGATCATCTTGGCCTTGCTTTGCATAAGATGATCAAAGATCAAGCCTCCATCATTGCCGAATCTTTGGGAAAAAAAGAGGAAGAAAGGGCGATCCGTCGTGTGATGCTTTGCTTGCTCTTTTTTGGTGTGTGTTTTGTGGATCGCGCTGTGTTGTTGCTTCTGTTGAAAGAGCGAGAATTGCGCGATGTGGCGTTATTTCAAGCGTTGCGCCAAGATCCGCGCAGTCTTCCCGAAGGAGAGGCCGAGAAGATCGCCGCACAGTTTCGCGTTGTCGTTTCAGAAACCCTTGCGGTGTTTAATCAATTTGTGATCAAGCGCGATCTTGGCGCGGCGTTGCTTGTTGATTATGCGATGCGCACTAGGCAAGGCTTGGTGAATTCGGATGTTTTTGATCATCGTGTGCTTATTGATCCGATGTATGCAGCGCCCTTGCTCCAAGCTATTTCGCTTCACTTTCCGCTTTCGTCGGAAATGTCTCTGTACAATTCGAATTTTTTGGAGGGGATAGACTTTGCCCCTTTGCGTCCGTCGTGGGTAGGCGGTCATTGTGAAGAGGTTGATCAAATGTTCGAGGTCTCTTTTTCCTTGCCGTATCCGTTGCAATTGCTCGTTGGCTTGCTTTCAACGTCGTTGGAAAGGCAAGCCATTTTGACAAGTGGGGTGGATGACAATAACCCAAAAACAATCGAAGGACGGGGGGCGATCTCTCGCTTTTTGGCACACTCTCTTTTTCGGCGTCTCGGTCTTTGCGGCTTGCATTTGTGGCGAAATCTGGATGATCTGCTTGCAAAGCACATCGCGAACAATGCCGCCCAAGAGGAGCAAGACGCCGAAGATGTGCGCCTGTCGTTCTTTTATCCTCTCGACTTGCTTGAATATCTCGACTCGTTCGATTCACGTCCTACTTGCGCGGGCAAGGAGGGGTCTCTTGTGCAATCGGAGAACGCGAATCATCCTGTTGACAAGCAGGAGACCGATTGAACAAAAAAACGAGGACGGCAAAAGATGCAAAAGCAAGAGACATCCGAATCTTTGAAGAAAGAGCATCGCGATTTTTTGTGGAGAATGAACAGCGACGAACAAGGCGAACCGTCAAGCCCGCGTTGGCATGGGTTCGGATTCTCCGTGTTTTTTGTGCTTGTCTCGCTTGTCTTGCTTGTCTCTGCATTTTGGAAGCACAAGATCTTGGTGGATGCCTTGCTTAAATTGCTCGGAACCATCGGCACGATCATTCTTGGGTTGTTTGGAGCCGCGCAAGCTGCAAGGGGTCTCGCGATGTTTCGCTCTGGTGGGATGCACACAAGCAGCCCAACAAACAGCGCGATGCCGCCAAGTATCCTCTCGCTTGGTCGTTCACCCGCCGAATTGCCCGCACAAGGGCAAGGACAAGGGCAAGAAGGCGATTCGATGGGAGCGCGAAACGTGCCACAGATAAACGGAAACGCCCCAAAAACAAGCGAATGGGAGGCCGTGAAGGGGAAGGGTAGGGTTTGCATCCTTCCCCCGCCTATGATGGCGATAATTTGCTTGGATGGCACAAAGGACGAAATAACCGATTCACGGGCTTTTCAGATACGTTATCGTTTGATGGAGATTGAACATTTTGATCGCAAGCGGTCGTTCTTGTGGAATTTCCGCATAAAAGGACAAGCTGAGAAAGAGGCAGCAGAGAAATTTCTTGTCCAATTTGGCAGGATACGCCGCTTTTTTCGCGAATCGCCTATCTTAGAAGGGATTGCAACGGATGGCAAAAATTAAGTATCTGTGGGCTTTTTTGGCGGTTGTGTTTGTGTTTTTGGCAGGGTTTGTGGTCTGGATCTTGTCGGGACGCCGTGGCCCCATCCCAACGCTTGACTTGCCTTCTTTGGGAAATGCCGAAGAGAAGGCCGCAAAAGAAGCCGCAAGCATCGCGCAACGGCAAGAGAAGGCCACGCAAGACGCAACGACGCAACACAACAAAGAAGCAAAGCAAGCAGAGATCAAGCAACGCGAAACATCCGAAGAGATCGAGCGTTTGTATAACAATGGAACAAACCAAGAGCGGGTCAAGCACCTTTTGAAAGATGATGATCTGCTCAATTGACCAAGAAAGCGAGTGTGCAACGATGCCGCTGGTATTGCCTAAAGATTTTGGTGGGGTCGGTTTTAAAAAAAAGCCCCCTTCCGATTTTCGATCTAGAAGCCGAACGGTGGAAGAGATCTTGAACGGTGCAGATTGCCCATTACCGCTCGAAGTGATCCCAAACCAATTGGGGATCAATCTTTGCGCAGTATCGGGCGTTTCGTGGACAGAACAAGAAGATGGGCAGCTTGTTTGTGTCACAATCCACTTCTTGCCTTCCAACGAACCCCCCGAACATCCCGAATCATCCGAAGCCTCAATCAAGGCAAGCAACCAAGAATAAAGCCCGATCCGTCAGGGTTTGAAAGAAAGAAAGCACAATGAAGCCGAATAACCAAGATGACAGCGGTATGGAATGGATCGTTCACCAAGCGGAATTACCATTACCCAGAAGCGGCATAGAGTGGGCCGCTCAGCAATGGGAAAAACAGGTCAAGCATCGCCCATTGCGCAACGTGCATCGAAGCGCATTGGATAGTGTTTGGCGGCAGGTCATACGCTATTTTGGCGGAGATGATCAAGCCCTATGTGGCCCAACGCATAGCGAATTGATAGCAGCGAACAACCCCATGACCACGGCAGATCTAGATCGTCTTGAGCGGGAGATCGTGGGAACCTTGGGAAGCCCAAATCTGCGATCTATAGGCAAGCGAAGAAGCGAAGGATAGGAGGAGACTTGAATCAAAAGACTTTGTTTCTTTGGGCGTTTTGGTTTGCCTTTGCGTTGGGTATGGTGTGTGGTGCGTGGTCGCGTGGATGCGCCGTTGCACAAGCAAGCACCGACAAAAGCGACAAAAAAGACGGTGAGCGCGTTGTGTTGACGTTGGATGAATGGCGCAAGGTGGCGCGAGATAAAGCCGAACGCATACGGCGCAATCAAGATCTCTCTGCAAAGGTGCGCTTGCTTGAACGCTTGTTGCAAGCGGAACGATCCGCAAGCGTGGAGCGTGTACTTGCAGAACGTGTGCGTTGTGCGGATCTGCAAAAGGCCGCAAAGTGCAATTGCCCAAGCAACGGTGCTTTGTATGCTTGTCTTGGTGTTTGTGGTGTTGTTGTGGTGGGTGGGGTGCTTGGTGGCGTGGGGGTTGGACACGCAATCAAAGCGTGTCCTTGAGCGTTTTTTTTGCTTTTGCTTGCCTTTTTGGGTCTTTTCTGCTACAAGCGAGCATTGAAAAAGATACGCGCATTTTGGAGCGTAGGGTATGATTGGTGAAGAAAGCGGATATGGAGAACGCGGCGCATGGTATCGTGCGCCGCGTCGTGGCAGAAAGCAAAAGCAAAGGGAAAAAAGGATGATCGTTCGTTTCACAAAGGAACAGATGGGCTTTTTGGGTGAGTGGCGCGAAAAGTATAACATTCGAGGGCATTGGAAGAGAAATTTGCTTGCGATCCTTTTTGAATTTGGCGACACCGCCCCGCTCTATATCGCCAAAGATGCAAACGCGGCGCTCTCAAGTTCTCCGTTTACCTTCCCTGTCTCGTTGAACGTCGGATATCGAAGGCACCGACGCATGGCAGGTCGTGGCGTGGGGAAAAGCGTAATTGGAACCGAGGCAAAGCGTCTCCTCGAAATTCAAGAAAGAATGTCGAAAACAGCGGGGGTTGTGGTCGACTTCTCGTGGGTGCTGCGCTCCTTGATGCAAGCGTTTATGCTCAAAGAGCGCGAATCTATCGCGACCCAAGAAAAGCAAGGCGAATAAAAAAGCCCGTATGCGCGAAGCACACGGGCTTTTTTGTGGATAGAGGGGGCTTAGGGGGGGGGAGGGGAGGTTTATCGGCGGGGATCTTTGGCAACAAAGGGAGGGAGGGGGAGAGCGGGGGCGTTTTCGATGGCATCTTACAAAAACGATCAAACTTGTCAAGATAGATCGTTTTTGTTCTTTCTTTGTGGATCTGTATCTTGCATTTTTTGGGGTGTCAAGGTATCTTGCGGATTGACGCAACACGCGCACACGCGGGAGATTGAAGATGTTGGAAGATTTGAAAAAAAAGCTACCGACAAGGAGAAGGCTTGCAGTAATTCCTTGCCCCTTGTGCCAAGGTGAAGCAGACTTAAAGAGCGCCGAAAGCACAGGGTTTTGGACGATATGCAAAAACTGCGGGCATACGATCAACGAAAAAAGCAACGAGTGGCTGTCTTGGTACGTTGTTTCGCTGTATCAGCAACACACCGACTTAACCCCGCTAGTGCGTTCCCCTGTCCACGCCCTAGATGTGTTTGTGCGGGCCGCAAGGTTACGCCGTCCACTTGGGCGCAATCTACTGGACGTTGAGCGAGTCGATAGCAAATCAAGGCGTTGTCGTATCGAGGCAACAAGACTTTTGGAGAAAAAAGACGAATGACGCAGCATCCACCGCCCTATCAAGGCTACCAAGCGCCCCAAGCATTGTCCTATCAACCACCCCAACCGATGATGCAACCGAGATCATCCGAAGAGATACACCAAGCCCTTGAAGCCTTGCGGCTTGAAATGAGCAACGCACACCAAGCCACATCACAAGGGGGGTTTGCGCAACAAGAGCCTGTTGCAACAAGATATGTTTATCCGCACTTGCTGCAATTGGCCGCGATTGTGTCGGAATTGTTGCGCGACTACAACACGGTAGATCCAGAAGATGCCGAAGATGGCGGATCTCCAAGCCTTGCGTATGCAAACCTTGTGGAGATCGTGGTGTCGGTCGTTGAACAAGCCCATTTGCCCGCTGCTGCGCTGTCTGCGTTGTTGTTGGGCTTACATCCTTGCATGGCTGAATTGCACGGTATGGATCAAGTAGTGTTTGAAGCGCGATTTGCTCCACAAATTGCACGCATCAAAGCAGAGACCGCCGCCGCCGCCGCCATGCAGCAAAACGGACACCGTGACGGTAGCGTGTAAGCAGGGAGAGGGGAGACGTGGTAGAGCCAAGGACACGAAAGCAAAAAGAGCATCTTGCGCATATCGAAGACTTCCGCGAATGGGAACGTGAAGAAGCCGAAAAGCGCGAACGGGAACGTGAAGAAGCCGAAAAGCGCGAACGTGAAGAAGCCGAAAAGCGCGTATCCTCTAGTGAGATAGAGGATGGATCTGACGATCAAATGTTGGATCAAGAAGCTGAATTTGAGCGACAATTTGCCGACGAATTGGGGTTGGACGATAGCGACTTTAATTTACTCGTGGACGATAGCGAACCTGTCGAGCCGCCAAAAGCAAGAGCAAAGAAAAGCCAAAAGCTGAATTATTCGCGTGTTTCGGTGCAACAGCGCGGCACAGAGATCGACGAGATTGACGCACGAAAGCCCCTTGCTTACGACAAAGACAATCTCTTTCCTGCGCAAGAACACAGCAAGAATTACGCAACGCAGATCGCCTTGTGGGTGCAAGGTGAGTCCTTCATGGAGATCAAGCGATTTCTGAAAGATGATATCGAGGAGTGGGACGGCAACGCCAATTCTTCCGACTTTGTGCCGTTGCGTGGGCTGTCTCGCCTGTTTTATCCGTTGTCAGAACACAAATTGATGCTTGCGGTGTCAGAGAAGATCCCGCAAGGGACATGGGTACAAGTTCGCTTTTACTCAGGAAAGAGCGACAAGGCGATCTTAGTGGGAAGCCCGATCTTTCTGTATTGTCCGAGCCGTTCAATCTTCGAGGACGAAGGGGATAGCATGAATCCAGCAATTCAAGAGGTTCTACGTCAACGCGCACAAGAGATCGCCGAAGCCCGCAAAGAGCAAAAAGAGCTGGTTGAAGCCTTAAACAAGGCGCAAGCATCGGGGAATTCTCAGCTACATGATTTCCTGCTTAGCGAATTGCGCAATATGCGCGAACGCTTGGAGGCAATGGAAGATGCAAAGATCGAATTGGAGCGCCAGCGTCTCCAAATGGAGCAGCAAGAAAGACAAATGGAGCGCGAGACGTATGCTCGAATCTATGAACGCTCCGAAGCCTCAACCATTGAGCAAACAAACCTTTTTTCGCGCACGGTAAATGATCTTGTAGATAAAATACAAACGACGCAGCAGCCCCCGTCGTGGATGGATCAACGCTTGCGAGATCGAGAACGTGAGGAGGAAGAATTGAGCGGGAAAATGTTTGGTCAAGTTCTTGAAATTCTTCAAAAAAGTTCGGATACAACGGTAAAGATGTTGATCGAGAACGGCAAGAACAGTCTTGCCATTGTCCAAGAGGCAAACAAGCAAGCGCAAGATGCCTTGATCCAGTCTTCCAATTTGCGAATTCAAGCCCTTGAGCAACGCCTTTCAACCCTTTCAAGCGCACCGCCCGCACAAGCGCCCGCGCAATATCCCCCCCCACAATACCTACCACCCGCCCCGCAAGTGCAAGCGCAATATACTCCACCGCAAGCGCCCGTAGCTGTCGAGGTTTCGGGGATCTCGGCACTTGAAAAGACAGCGAAAGAGTTAGAGCATTTTGAAAAGACGCGCAAGGCTTTATTGCGAAGCCTTGGGGCTTCTGTGGACGATGAAGACGATGGCGACGAAGAAGAGAGTGGAGTGGGTTGGATCAAAAGCCTAACCACAGCCGCGAAAGAGGTTGGTGTTGTTGACATACTAAAACGCAATTTTGGCGGTGGTTCCGAGAATAACGAAACCAAGCAACCTGCATCCACGCAAGAAAAATTACAATCTCTTGCGCCTCCCTCGCTTGGACAGTCCGCCAATTCGGGCTTTTTGCCCGTACAAGGCCCGCAAATTCAGCCAACGCCCGCACAAGCCAACACGCTTTTTGCTCCAACGCCGCAAACCCTCCAAGGCTATCCACAACAGCCCTATCCACCGCAAGGCTATCCGCAACAGCCCTATCCACCGCAAGGCTATCCGCAACAGCCCTATCCACCGCAAGGCTACCCGCAACAGCCCTATCCACCGCAAGGCTACCCGCAACAGCCCTATCCACCGCAAGGCTACCCGCAACAGCCCTATCCACCGCAAGGCTACCCGCAAC
>JAKQEE010000212.1 GCA_029558635.1 Pseudomonadota bacterium
CTTACCGAGCCAAATCAGGAGCGTTGTGTCGCCGGCCAGTGCCCTTTCGGTTTGCTTGGCACGGATGGCCGCCTTTCTCTCGGCCCGCTTTTTGTCCAAAATCCGAGAATAATTATTCTTGAGGGTTTGGTCGTCGCAGCCAATGACGTGAGCGATTTCGCTGTTCTTACATCCGGAAAACGCAAGGCGGCCGATGCGCTCTTCGTCGAGTTTGATCGGGGGTCGGCCGGCGCCGGGCCTATTCTTGCGGGCAGGCTTCCGCGGCGTCTTTACGGGCGGGCCGGGGCGTTTCTTAGGCATGAAGGATAATCTCTTTAATGTTCTTTGCGATGTGATACATAAAGCGCGGCATGACGGCGTTTCCGATGCGCGCCCATTGTTCATGGAATGTTCCAATTGTCTTGAACTCATCGGGAAAGGATGACAACCGCTTTATTTCTGGGATCGTCAATTTTCTGATTTCGTATGGATGAATCATTCCCGTTGAGGTGTTTCCGCAATCCTTTGTTATGGTTGGACTCGGTTTGTTGGCACATACTTCTACAAGGCTGAAATGCTTTTTCTTTTCTTGGCCGGAGAGAACGCGCGATATTTGCCAAGTCGGTTTTATTGCAGCCATAGCCAGGTCGGATTTCCCTTGAATCAATGCTTCATATCCTGCATTGGTTTTGCATATCGTGGCTGCCCCATCCCTTCCATCCATCCAGGGATTGATCTTTTGGGATCTAGTTTTTATCGAACAATTCAATCCCAATGCCTCGGCAACAGAAATACAGGTATTGCCCGGTCTCGGAAAACTCGGCTCCCCATCCTTGACCCCGATGAATATCATCCGCTCCCGACTCTGCGGAACCTCATACCATTTCGCGTTCATCAGCTTGGCCTTGACGTTATAACCGGTCGATTTCAAGTCCTTCATAATCTCGATGAATCGGCCCTTCATCTTGCCCTTGACCATGCCGGAAACGTTCTCCATGACAAACACTTTCGGCCGAAGTTCTTTAATCAGCCGGACGTATTCACGGAACAGGTCATTTCTCGGGTCTAGGACTTGCCGCTTGCCCGCCGTGGAAAATCCCTGACATGGCGGCGAACCGTCCAGAACGTCGAGTTGCCCGGGTTTCAGTTTGCAGAATTCAAGGATCTCTTTTCCGGTTACGGTTTTGATATCCCGATTCCAGACCGGGACTTCCGGGAAGTTGAGGGCGAAGGTCTCGACGGCGTTCTTGTCGAAGTCGATGGCGAGGAGCTCGCGGAATCCGGCCCATTTGTAGCCGAGCGAGCTGCCGCCGCAACCGGCAAACGTCGAGATCACGGTCGGGGCTTTCACCATTTGTACCCGCACTTCGGACACTCGTTTGTCGTTTCGATATTCTCGTCGAACTCTTGCTCTTTCGGTTCCCCAAGATCGGGGCCGAATTTCTCGATTACATTTTTAAGGTCAACGGGTTCTCCGATATCAATCTTGAAATCAGACAGGTCAAGTTCCGCGATATGGGGAATGACCAGCTCCGCCAACTTGTCCTCTTCGTAAAATCCCGCGCGGTCGTTATCGCTTAACGCAAACTCAATCTTCTGCGCCTCGCTCGTCGGCTTGACGACGCTGATCTCGACTTCCTTCAGGCCGAGGTCTTTCAACGCCCGGATACGCATATTCCCGCCGAGGACGACATACCTTCCCTTGTCCTCATAGCAGATCAACGGCTTATAAACGCCGAGTTTGAGGATTTGCTTTTTAAGGCGGTCAAAGTCCTTCGTCTTGATACCGCGAGGATTCTTATCCCACGGCTCGACCTTAGCGAGCGGAACGCGCCGGATGTCCAGGGCGCGTTTCGGGTCGAGGGCTTTTTTCGGCATGGTCAGTATGTCCACCCCATCTGGGAGGCAACACGTTCAGGGTTAAGTCCGGGAACCCTTAACCCGCTCCAAGGGGCAGCATCGGTTAAACGCCCTAGAACCCCTCTAACGGACAGGGCGGCTAATTTAAGCCCGGCAGTTAGCGAGAGATATTTAGGCCGAGACATCATTTCGGCAACAGAGGACTCTTCCCGTCCTGCGCGGCGGAAAAAAACCATATGGGCGAGTTCTGCCGCCGATGGCACCGTCATATGAATACGCGCCTCAACGTGACTGCCCTGGTAGACAAGCCATTGGTTCTTGAGCATCGTTCTCCAAGCGTCGTCAAAGCATGGCAGACATCTGGCCATTGGCGTCATTGGTTCGGGGCAAAACGGCGTGGCCTTGAAGAAGATCACGAGCCTTCCAGAGGAAAGCTTGCCGTCCAGGTCCGCCAACGCCCGCGCCATCTCCCCCGTGTAATCAGCAAGGGGCTTCTCCCACGGGTATGCGTGTATCATGTAGAGCTTGAGCGATAATCGCGCCCACCCCCGCGCAGCCGCGTCTTCGGTTAGTGTCTTTAGCTTTTCGACTAGGGAAGTATTGGAAAATGGCTTGCCTACAGACCTGCGGCTTGCCTCGCTCCATCCATCCAACCCAGCGCTATAGTGGACATTCTCTGTAAGCCTCAATTCGGACAGAAACTGTTCGCTCGACGAATAGAGGGCGTCATCCGAGGCTTGATAATTACCGCCCCTATTAAGGGACCTGTGCGTCCATCCATATCCACAAAAATAGCATTTACGAATACAGCCGGTGTCGGCCTCGTCACCAAGAAGATATTGAGCCTGTCGATACTCGTAATTTCCTTCTGCCGCGGGGTCTTTCCCAACGTCAAGAACGTTGGCGCCCCGCCCTCCGTCTATTAGCTCATTAATCTGCCCCTCTGCGCGTCCGAATACGGCAAGGTCAAGATATTGCATAAAGGGGCGTGGATTAACTAGCCCCTGACCCCCCGCGATGATCTTAGCGCGCCTCCGTATAGGAACATAGTGGATAAGCGAAAGGATGTCCCACGCAGACGTAAGGGAGACTAGAACAAAATCGCACTCGTCAATCTGGTGGGGCGCAATGTAGCGTACGGCGTGGTTCCGCTTGTCAACCTCGCCGATTACCGCTCGTAAACCGCGATAAGCAAAATTGTCGAAATAGGGTGCCGCCGTTGCCCGCTCCTTAAGCTTGCGCGGATATACGAGGACCCCTAGCTTTGCCATTCGTACCCACACTTAGGACAGGTCGTTACCGGCCCCCCCTTCTCGGTATCGCTATCTGTTCCATCTAGTGACGGCCCGATGCCCTCTACCACGGCCCTCAAGTCCAACGGTTCGGCCAGGTCAACCTTGAACTCGTTCAGATCCAGCCCCTCGATGTGCGGATATACCAGCTCCGCGAGCGCTTGTTCCTCGTAGAAGCCCGCTCGGTCGTTGTCGCTGAGTGCAATTTCTATTCGCCGCACCTCGGTTTTCGCTTCGACAATCGACACCTCGACTTCTCGTGCCCCAAGCTCCTTCAGAGCCCGAAGCCGCATGTTCCCCCCGAGAACAACATATCGTTCGCCATCGCGGTAAACGACAAGCGGTTTATAGACACCGATTTTCGCTATTTGTTTTTTAAGGCGCTCAAAATCGGCGGTTTTGATCCCACGGGGATTCTTTGCCCAAGGCTCGACTTGTGCGATGGGCACCCGCTTGATGGTCAGCGGGCGGGCCGTGAGGTTGACCGCAAGTTTGCGCTTGATCACCGGATCACCTTGAGGATTATGGCCGTGATCACGGGGACCGCCCCGCCAAGGAATCCGAGGATGGCCGAGGTCATAGCGACGCGGATTCGGTTCTCCGTCAACTGCTCCATG
>JAKQEE010000220.1 GCA_029558635.1 Pseudomonadota bacterium
GCTTAAAGCCATGACCGCCCTCGGACTGTTGGGGCGCAACGGCAACAGTTACCGCGCCTTGCGCGTGCCTGCGAAACTGCGCAAGCGGCAAACAGTTTGACATATGTGTGTACGAAATTGGATAATCCCTAGTTGGGCAGAACCTATGAATAACGATGAACTTAATTGGCGTACTCATGTAATTGCAAACACAGCCTGCTTTTCGGTTGTTTATTTTCGTAGCCCGTATCCATACGACTATGATTCTTGCATGAATTTTTTGCAGAGAGCGTATCGCAGATTTGATCACCTATCAAAAATTATCCCGCTTATTGGCAATGTAAATACCAACAGGGCAAGGCGTCTCCGCTCGATGTTTTATGAAATTAGGCATGGTTTCATGGCATTCCCAGACGATTTACAGGCGCAATTCTGCCCAACATTGTTTGCACACGGACAAGTGGCGGGCGCTACCGCTTCGCCGCTTTCATCCGCTCCCGAACATTCACCCGTCAAAGCGGTTGGTTCCGAACCCGCCGCCACTTGCCGGTAAAACTCGCCGTTAGCCGTTTGTCCCGCGTTCAAAATTGCTCGAAAATTGGTGTCTCAAAACCCTTGACAGCGTTATGTAACGGTAGTAAAATACTCTTATCAATAACAAACAAGGAGATACGAAATGAACATCAGAACTGAAATCCGCGAAATTGAAAAGCACATCAAGAGCATGACCAGCGATAAAAACGAACAAATTGCAATCATCAGCAAGGCGCAGAGCATGACCCTCGATAACGAACACAATATCATGGTTCTGGCAATTGCAAAGCGACGGATTATCAATGGCTAAAATTGAAAAGAAAACGGGAGCGGCGAAAGTCGCTCCCAAAGGCGATACCACCCAAAAGCGCAGGCAATCCCGCAGGCGCGAAAAGTTGAACGAAATTGCAAAGGCGGCTGGCTTCGCAAGTTGGAGCGCATACGAAACCGCAGTTATCAATGGCATGGCACGGCTAACATAGCGTGCAGCGGACGGGGCTAACTGTCCGCCAAATTCAAAGGTTAGTAGGCACGCCCTGCCGCTAACGCAAACCGTTCGGCGTCATCCTGCTAAAATAAGTCACGAAAGGAAAAGGCTATGAAAAAGTTGTCAAAGTATTACAGCAAAAAAGCGGCGTTCCTCAAATGCCCTCATTGCATGGCTGAAACCCATGTTGGTCATTTTGCTTGGTCTGCGCTCGTTTGCCTGAATTGCGGCGCAATGGTCAACAAAGAAGATTGGTTCTTGTCCGATTGGCAAGACGCCGAACACAGCGTGCACCCGACTAATGACGGGCTGATCCACGCTGACGATGAATCCAAGCCCGCCGTCATTAGCGGGTAACGCAAGCCGTTGGAAGGCTCTTGCAAAATGAATATCATAAAAACAATCAAGCATTGGTATTACTACTGGCGATTTCGTTTCGTGATGTGGAAGTTGAATCGTGCAGTAAATAATTTCTCCCGCTCGTTGGCTATCGCATTTACCCCA
>JAKQEE010000234.1 GCA_029558635.1 Pseudomonadota bacterium
CCTAACGTTTCGCTTGAGGGGCGCGGAGACAGCAAGCGAAGCTTGCTGGCGGAGCGTCCCTCTCGAAGCGATTGTTAGGCCATAAGGCTCCATTACTCACCGGCATGTGCAGTGAGAAACAGCGACTTTTCAAGCGACGCAAAGAAATCTTGATAGTGCTTTGGATCCTCGATCGGTGTGATGTTGAATTGAGCATTTGCTCGAACCAACATGCGGTCGGTGCCCTTGGGACGAACCGATACTGTGATTTTTATTTGGTGACCATCAAGCTTGGTACCGCTAACGCTACCAAGCATTAGGTCTGCGCGGTCAATAACGAAACCGAGGTCCTGAAGGGTAGAAATTGTTGCTCGTAAAACCTTCTCTTTGTCTGCCGTATCGAATGTTCGCGACTGATAGCTGCGCTTTTGAAGTTGAGTTTCATCGCCAGAGTCCAATACACGTTGATTGGTTGTTGCACAGCCACTAAGAAGTGACAGAGACAGAAGAACTGCGGTGAATAGGTATCTCATATTTTTTGCGCCTCAAGAAAAACGGATTTCGATAAACGCTCGTAGAAGTCTTGATAGAGCTCTGGCTCGCGAAGGGTTTGGGCAATTGTGGAATTGTCCGTGCGCCGTACCAATCGCTGAAAGGTAACTCGCACAAAATGGCTTTCAGACATCGCATTTCCATTGCTGTCGTTAACAGGGCGTACGACAAGAGCAACGCGAATTGTCTGGTCTTTACTGATTGGCATTGCGCCACCACCAAGAAGAGCAACTATGATTGCTGCTGCAACCTCGCCACCGTTAGTAGCATCACGTTGTTTGCTGGCGGTTAAAACTCCAAGCTTGGTTTCTGAGTTTTCAAGATTGAACCCAAGGTCTTGAAGGACATTTGCGCTTGCCGTAATTAAATCGGCTTCTTTGATGCCGTCATAACGACGGGTTTCCAATTGCCGTTGCTGCAATAGCTCTGGGGTGACAACAAAGGTGTTCGGCGGCACGGTCACGCATCCGGCAAGGAAAAGCGCGCCAATAAGGATTGGTAGCTTTTTCATTTGTTAGAACCTCGATGTGTGATAAGCGAAGTCACGGACTTTCCCGTCTTTATCAAACTTAATGATGACGGTAAG
>JAKQEE010000238.1 GCA_029558635.1 Pseudomonadota bacterium
AAGGATGATCGATTTCGCTTATCTTTTGTATTCGATGATCCCAGTCCGATATCTTCCAGCCTTTTTCTCCCTTTGCCAGCAGGCCGAGTTTTTCAGCGTGCGCATGCGCAATATCGCATAAATACTCAACCGGGGTATCCACGGTGCCGTGTTCCATCCAGGATTGTGCCGGACATTGACTGCACAAACCCCGCAAAACGCATCGTGCACAGCGGCGCAAGAAATCGGCATTGGTCGCTTTGCAGAGGGCCAATGCCGGGAAAAACCTTTTCCAGGCCTGTTCCAGTGTGCCGTTGTGCAGGTTGTAGAGGAAATTAGGGTGGCGCACCAATTGGCAACCCATGGCAAACCCATAGGCATCCACAGAAAGTGATTCTCCAAAGCCGCAAATAAAACAAGAATCATCCGCCTTTCCGGTAAAACTGCGGCAGTATTGCGTCAATTCGTTATGATAGTTTTTGGAGCGCGCCAGAATATCGACGACTTCCTGCGGTGGCAGACGCAGGCTTTGAATCTTTCGATTCTTTTGCGGGTCATCACGCCTGGCACGTTGATAGAGAGTGGTGATAAAGACGGGTTCCTGTTCACCGTTGAACAGCGTTCGGTGCCAGTTTTCAAACGCTGGAATATCTTGGCGGTTTTGTGGCAACACTGCCATAAGAAAACTGAATTCGATGTGGTTGTCCGCAAGCCGCTGTACTCCTTGCCGGAATTCATCGAATGAGCCCTTAACGCCGGATACCCGTTCATAAGATTCTTTTTGCATGCCGTAAACCGTAATATTGATAGGGCGCCTTGGCGGCATCGTTTTGAAGAGTTCGATTCGTTTCGGCGTCAGAAGCCGGGCATTGGTCGAGATCGAGACGGAAAACCCGTTTTTGCGTGTATAGGTATAGATCTCGTCAAAGTCATCGCGCAAAAGCGGTTCGCCGCCGGTAAAACGGACGGACAAGCATCCGAGATCCCTGGCCTGATGAATCAGGTTTTTGATCATACCGGTTTTCATTTCATTTTTTGAGGCCAGGGTATCATTTGCAGGTCGGTTGATATAGCAGTGTTGACATCGGTTGTTGCAGCGTTCGGTCAGTTCGATGGTCAACTGGCCAAGAGTTGCAGCGCGATTCGGGTTGAAGAAAGAATCAGAGGTGTAAACCGCGCGCGCATAGCGTTGCCCATTGGATGTTTCACAAGACATGAGAGCCCCCCTGAGAAGCCACAGTCGTATTGGCCGGAGTGGATCGCAGCAGTTCCTGGATGATAGGAACGATTTTTCCGCTCTTGTCAAATCGCATGATGTAGGCCGGGACGCTTGCTGCCAGGTCGAATGCAAGCGGCAAGATTCTTTCCCACCATGCTGTGGTGATATGGGGCCGGACCAGGCGGGGGATCAAGTGTTTGTAAATTTCTTGTTTGTCTTTCAGGGGGATAAGCCGGTTTTCTGGAGCCTGCTGCAAAAAAAAGAGTCCAGCCAGTGAAGTGGAGGCAGAAGAGACCCGGTCGAGTTCGCCATGACTCCAGGTTCCGTGCACTCGCCATTGCCGGTCCGGCCAGAGCCTGACGATATTGCGGTCGTCGCACAGCAGCTCTGCCTGATGTCCAAACAATTTGGCAGTGGTGGATTTGCCCGCCCCTGATTGGCCGACAAAGAGCAAACCGCGGTTATCGACAATCAACCCGCAGGAATGCAGATAGAATGCCTGAAAGGGCAGAAGTGCCTGAGCCAACCAGACTTGGTCGGTGGCGAACAAAGTCAAGGCATGCAAATGCCCCTGCTGAAAAGCCAGATCTGAGCTGTTGTATACGCGGGCTTTTGAATAATCGTTGTTAAAAATTGCAACTTTGTGTATTCGTCTCTGTTTGCCGTTTCCTACGAATCCGGCATAGATCCAGGATTTGCCTTTGCGGTAGATCATCCAGGGGGGGTATTGGTAGACGAGTTCTCCCAACGCTTCAGCAGTTGTTTGCGGCAGAGAAAAAAAATGTTCAATTTGGATCCGCTCGGCAGTTGGCTGGTCCAGAAAAAACGGCTGAAAAGCGGGACCGAAGGTGTCCGGTTTGATGGGTTTTTCGCTGTTGAATTCAATGGTCAGACCGGCGATCTGGAAAAATCGTTGATGATGTCGTTTCCACTCCCGGCGATATTCTTCTTTTTTGATTTCGATCTGGCAGAAATAATCGGGCTTGGCGGTGGAGTCCAGGTTTTCCAGTTCCTGAACAGCTGGACAGATCGGACAATGATCAGACAGCGCACATGTCCCGCAGGCCGATAAGATTTGATTCTGGACAAGCGTTGCTTGGGCCAATGCTGGTATAAATTGCTCCCATCCATGCGCAAATGTGCCGAGTTTAATACTATAGCGGAGGTTTTTGTTTTTGACCATAATGCAAAAACTCATCCCGCCCTGTGCATCGATATGAAATTCGTTGCGATTGCGGATACAGTTGAGATAGGCATTTGAAGAATCGATAAATCCACAAATTTGTTTGGACCTATCGCGATTTTCATAGGGAATATTGGGTGGATCCAAAAGGACCACCTGATCGGGCGTCAGGCGTTGTGCACGGATTTCCGCATTTTTTTGTGGGTCGCCTGATGCGGAAAGCGTCAGAGCGGCTGCACCCATTCGCACATGCGGGCTCAGCCGCTGTGCCAGGTTAAGCATCTCCTGCCACTGGTGGAAATTGTCCTGCATGGGTACCAGCTGCACCGTAAATGTCACACCGGCTTCCTGCAGATAGGCGATGCCCTGCATAGCGAGTTCAAAACTGCCTGCATGTCGAGTGATATGGTCGTTGACTTCGGGGGTGGCGCCATATAATGCAACCATGATATCGCCGGGTTTTTTCAATTTTCGGGCAATCTCAGGCGTGATCAAGGTACCATTGGTGTTCAGAGAATAAAAAGAGGATTGCTTTGTTATCGCATCGAACAAATCGATAAAGTCTTCGCGCAACATAGGTTCGCCGCCTGAAATGGCCCATTCACGTGTACCCAGGGCGCGCGCTTGCTCGATCACGCTGATCCATTCTGTTGTGGAGAGCTCCTTTTTACGAGTCGCCTGGGTGTCTGGCTGAAATAGCCAGCAATGCCGGCAATTGTTGTTGCAGCGATAGGTGAGATCGATGCCTCCCTTTAGTGGCAAGCGGGGTATTCGTCTGAATTTGTCAAAACTGCAATAAAACTCATCTTCCATAGACTTGGCCTGTTTTACAGTTCCCATACTCGTGTGCAAAGGATCAGCAACCTATACTTTTTTATTCGCCGATCGGTTGCAGCTCAAAGTTTATCGCCGAAGGGATGGCACAGCCAATTCAATTCGACGATGTAGCATTTTGGATTCAGACGAAATGCGGTTTTTATTGCGCGCCGAATTGTAACTGGATAAAAATAGAAGAAATTGAGGATGTCTTATCAGAAGAAGCCCCACTCTTTCACAATAACTTAGGCAGAAACGAGGTAGAAAGCAAGTTTTTTATTTCGACATTTATACCGAATGTCACAGTATAATATTTATATCTATTTGTTAATTTTCTTGCATTTTCTCACTTGAACAATTACATTTTAAAAATTGCAGTTTTCGGCTGACTCTGCAATTCCTGTGCGGCGGGAAGGCTCGCCTTGCAAAGCGATTCACCACAACATGTAAAGTAAGCAAAAATGCCCTTGCACTCAAAACGCCTGCACAAACTCGATCCCCACGCGTGGCGGCGCGACATTTTACCCAATATCCGCAAATCGATCCTGCTGGTCTGGCAAAGCTCGCCTCTGTTGTTTGTTCTCGGCGTCGTGCTGCTGGCGCTGCAGAGCGTCCTGCCGCTCGGCGTGCTCTACACCGGCAAATTGATCCTCGATGCGGTGGCGGCGCAGCTGCAGATCGCTCCGGTCGGCCAAACGCCGATGCCGATCGTCTGGCTGGCGTCCCTGGTCGGCGGCCTGGTCTTCCTCGGCGTCACCCTTTCCAGCCTGCACGGCTGGCTGCAGCAACAGCAATCGGCACTGGTGCAGGAGAACATCATGGAACAGCTGCACAAAAAATCGGTGGAGATCGATTTTGCCTATTACGAGAATCCCGAATTTTTCGATACCCTGCACCGGGCGCAACATCAGGCCCTCTATCGGCCGACGCAACTGGTCGGCAAGTTGCAGAGCATCTTTCAACAGAGCCTGACCCTGGTCGGCCTGGTGGGGATGCTCTTTTTTTTCCACTGGTCGATTCCCTTCTTGCTGTTGTTGACCCTGCTGCCGGCTTTTTTCTTTCGCCTGCATTTCGCCGATGTGCTGTTCGATTGGCGCAAGCTGCGCAGCAATCTGGAGCGCCGCAGTTACCACTATCACTGGCTGCTGACCGAAAAGGAATGGGCCAAGGAATTGCGCCTGTTGCATCTCGGACGGCTTTTCCAACGCCGCTACCTCGCCATCCAGCGCCGGCTGCGGGTCGAGCAGTTCCGCATCAACGGCCGACAAATCCGCGGCACCCTGGCTGCGCAACTGCTGGCCACGGTGGTGGCCTATGGCTTTTATCTGTTGTTGATCGGCCGGACGTTGGCCGGCGCCCTGACCCTGGGCAGTCTGGTGATGTATTTTCAGGCGTTTCAGCAAGCCTTGAACGCCATGCGCAACCTCTTTACGGGCGTGGGCGATATCTATGAGGATACGCGTTTCGTTTCCATGCTCTTTGCTTTTTTCGCTTTGGAATCGGGTCCAGCGCGGCAAAGACAACTACGCACGGTGCCTTCGCCGGTGCAGACCGGCTTGACTGTCGAAAACGTTTCCTTTCGCTACCCGCACAGCGAGCGCTGGGCATTGCACGGCGTTTCTCTGGCGGCGGTGCCGGGCGAACGCATTGCCGTGGCCGGCGCCAACGGTTCCGGCAAAAGCACGTTGATGAAGCTGATCTGCCGTCTCTATGATCCGAGCGAAGGCAGGATCTGCCTGGACGGTATCGATATCCGCGAATTTGAGCTGACCGAATGGTGGCACAAGTTGGCGGTGTTGTTTCAGGACTTTCAAGAGTATCAGCTCAGCGCGCGCGAGAACATCTGGCTCGGCGAGGTCAGGTTGCCGCGCCATGACCGCAGGATCGAAGATGCGGCGCGGATGAGCGGCGCCGACCAGGTGATCGACGGCTTGCCGAACGGCTATGCGACCATGCTCGGCAAGTGGTTCGATACCGGCGAAGAGCTGAGCAGAGGAGAGTGGCAGCGCGTGGCGGTGGCGCGCGCCTTTGTGCGCGAAGCGCCGATCATGATATTCGACGAGCCGA
>JAKQEE010000242.1 GCA_029558635.1 Pseudomonadota bacterium
ATTGCCCGCCGATGAACCAACATCGTACCAACTTCTCCCGAAGGTAGCGAAGCGGCGGTGACGGACGGCGACGCTAAACCGTTGCGGGGATTGGATTTGATAATGGTCGGGATGGCGAGATTCGAACTCACGACCTTTCGCACCCCAGGCGAACGCGCAAGGGATTCAATACCCGTCAAACGGTATCAAAATCAATCATTTAGGGCGTCGGACGGGTCGCCCCTGACATCGAATAAAGGCTGTTGAACGGTCGGGACTGTACCAACTTCGTACCAAGTGGAGTGAATATATATGGGAATGTACACGGAAATTTATGTGAATCTTGATCTGAAACCGACAACGTCGCCTGACGTGATTGAAGTGTTGCGGGCCATTGTAAACTACGACACAGATGCCAAGTGTTTAGCGCCGTATCCGCCGCAATGGGCAAGGTTGTTTGCGAATGGTAGTTATTACACGCCCCGCACCTGTGCGGCATCACTGACTTTTGATGCAATTTCCGGGTGCTGGTCGTTGATCGGCAAAGGCGACATCAAAAATTATGACAAGGAAATTCAAGCCTTTTTTGATTTCATTATGCCGTGGTGTGAGGATCCGGACGCTTTTATCGGTTACTACAGATATGAGGAGCATCGGGAACCTACGCTGGTATTTAGTCCAGACGTTTGAATTGCATAAGATAGATTATAATAATTCGAGGTTGCTCCTCAGCCCGTTACTTGGGTAGTGGGTCAGTTTGAAATTCAAAACAAATGAGGCCGCCCGAAAGCGGCCCTCGCTGATTAGGTGCAAGCATACATTATGAAAGCAAAAGATTCTAGTAAGATTCCGGGCGGAAACGCTCGCGCGGCGGTCAAATACACTTCAGAGCGCCGCACCGAATTGTTGCTGAATGACTTGCTACTTTCGCAAGGCTGGGATTTGCGGCGCCCGCCTCACGGCGACATGTTATTGCAAAACGAATACCGATCATTCGGCGAGCTTCGCGAAGCCCTATTTAGCGCAAGCAAATCCGGGACCGGCCACGGCGTTCCAGAAGCAATTTTGTTTGACCGAGTAGCGCAAATACCAATCGCCGTAATTGAAGCCAAAAAGACCATTGGAGAAGCCGCAGCCGCAAATTCAGAAGCACAGGCATACGCCGATGCTCTTTGGAATTTTGGCTGGCATCCGCTCGCTATCGGTCTTGCTGGAACATCCGGCGACGAGTTTAAGCTAAACGTGTTCAAGCGAGTCGCAAACGGTAAATGGAAAGCAGTCACTTACGAAGGATACCCGATCAGTTGGATACCGACGAAGATCGATCTTGAGCGAGTGGCGACGGTTGGCGGCCCGTTGGATATTAGGCCGTCTGTGCCGCCTTTAGAGGTTTTAGCGGCCCGTGCTGATGAGATGAATCGGCTGTTACGCGAGGCCCGCATTAAAGACGAATACCGGCCCGCCGTTGTTGCCGCTACCATGCTTGCATTGTGGTTCTCAAAGGGCTCGATGCGACGTGAACCGCAATGGATACTAAAGGACATCAATGATTCGTGCCGTGAAGCATTTGTAAAAGCCGGAAAGCCGATGCTTGCGAAAAGTCTGCGAGTTGACGAAGCGAACGATAAACTCAGTGTCAAAGCGCGTCGCATCGCGACGATCTTAGAACGATTGAACGTCACGGTCTTAACGGCGGAGCATGACTATTTAGGTCACTTATATGAAACGTTCTTCCGATACACGGGCGGTAACACTATCGGGCAGTATTTCACGCCGCGTCATATAACCCGCATGATGGCAGATATTTGCGAGGTTAATAAGAATGACATCATTCTTGACGCGGCGTGCGGCACGGGCGGATTTTTGGTTGCTTGCATGGATAGAATCATAAGCGAGCATCATGTATCCCGCGGTAGAATGGTCGAGATCGTAAAGACGAATTTGATTGGATTTGAGGATGAGCCAGTAACCGCCGCATTATGTGTCGCGAATATGATTCTGCGCGGCGACGGATCGACCGGCGTTCACAAAGACGACTGCTTTACGTCGGCAGATTATCCGTTCGGTAAGGCGTCCGTGGCCCTAATGAATCCGCCATTCCCTCATGCTAAAACCGATACGCCAGTTGAAAAGTTCTTGGATAGGGCACTCGAAGGGTTAAAGAATCGCGGCAAGCTGGCAATCATCTTACCGATGAGCCTTTTAGTAAAAAAGGATAAAGGCCCGTGGCGCGAGAGGATTCTGGAACGCAATTCATTGCTCGCGGTAGTGCAATTGCCAAACGAGCTTTTCCAGCCGTTCGCATCCGCAACCACGGCTTTTGTTGTGATCGAAAAAGGCGTACCGCATAGCCAAAGGCGGAAAACGGTTTTCGTGCGATTGCAATATGATGGTCTGACTTTACGAAAAGGAACACGCATTGAGCGTGGCCCGAATCACATTCCCAACGCGATTGACGCGATTCTAAACCAAACGGAAACTCCCGGTTTTTCTGGCGTCGCTCAAATCGCCGGAGATGTGGAATGGGCGCCGGGCGCATACATCCCTTCGCCAATACCGCAAGACGAGGAATTGAGAGCGGCGACTGACGTGCTTTCCCGAAGATTAGCCTCGTTCTACACTCGCTTTGCGCCGGAAGTGATCGCCCAGCGGGCGGATATTGCGTCTGGCGATATTGAGGAAGTAAATTACAAAGACATTGTTTCAAAACGAAAACAAATAAATGCGAGGGAAATCACTGGTTCTAGTGACGAGATCGGCGCTCATTTTGATATTTACTATGGCTTAGGTGAAATTGAAACGCGAGAAGGCATCCCAGAGGGCCGCACACTTATAATCTCGCCGACCGAAGAATATAACGGCTGTTATGGTTGGCTTGAATTTAGTCCTGTATTGCGCCCGCCGTTCATAACTGTTGCCAGAACCGGAAGTATCGGAGAGGCGTTTGTTCACATTGAACCATGTGCGCCAAATTCCGATTGTTTGGTTCTGTTACCGCGTTCAAAGGAATGGTCGTCGATCCCCCGCTTATTGTTGGCCGCATCATGTATTCGACTAGAAAAATGGCGATATAACTATGGAAGAAAAATAACGCCAAAACGAGTGGCGACCGTTAAGTTGCGCCAATCGCCCAAATTGGTAAGTGATTTGGCAAATTTATATGCACAGTTTCAGAAAGTCATATTGGCAAGCCTCGCGCCGTATCAGACAGAGGATGAGTATGACGCTGAAATCGCGCAGGTGAGGCTCGCGGAAGTTGATAATGGCCGCGTTGTAAGCGGCAAGAAACTAGAAAAGATGCTTGCGGCGCTCGAATTGGAATAACCGCAAATGTCTTCACTTACCGGGTTGGTAATCACCAAAACTGCGTTAGATAGCTTGGCCCGTTTCCCGTTTAAAATTCGGGCACAATTGATAAAGAAAGCGAAGGCATTGATCTTAGACCCGCACCCGCAAGGATCTAAGCCGCTCAAAGGTGTTACGACCGCCGATGATGAGATAATCTATCGGCAACGTTCCGGTGATTACCGGATTCTTTATGTTGTGCGGTCGAGTCCGAGAGAAGTTATTGTGTTGGACATTGGCAATCGCAAGGACGTGTATAGATGAAAGAGAAAGAGGAAAAGAAAACCACAAAAACGGATGACCCGATGAGCATGAAGGCGTCGGAATTTGATAGGTTAATGCGCCATGCTTTAGGCGTTCCGCCAGAACTCAAAGAGGTCAAGAAAAAGACCCGCAAGAAGAAAGGCTAAAATCCTTGCAGGTTAGACGTTATCCCTTTATCGTTATGGTGTTGTTAAGTGCATAATCGCCAGTTTTTTACACTTTTGCATCGCGCTTCACGTCGGAAATGAAAACGGCGGGGAAATCCCCGCCGTTCGTTCGCTCCTATCTTCTATCTTCCAGTGCGTCTCCCTCCGCTTTTCAAAATAGCCACGCGGCGCAATGCGCCCCGGCGTGTGGCGTCGCCGGTCCGCCTTTCGGCGAAATCAAAACGCGCCGAACGCGACCGTAAACGATCCCTCGCCCGCCGCCTGACCCGAGCCGGTCGAATAATAGCGGTAGTACCACGTCCCTTCGACATCCGCCGAAACGTCGACTTGATAGATCCCGGTCGCGCTTTTCACCAGCGCGGCGTCCGTCCCGTACAAATAGGTCGTTTCGACGCCGCGCGGATTCCGCACGACGAACCGCACCACGTCGGGATCGACCGCGTTTCCCGCCGAACCCGTAAATGTTCCTATGACCCCTACCTTGTCGCCCTTGTTGTATTCGTTAGCCATTCGTTTGATCTCCCAATGTGACCGCCGTCACCGCGGCGTCGCTCACGGTCACGCTTCCCTGCGCCGCGTCCGCGATCGACAGGCGCGTTACCGCCCGGTCCGCCAGCGCGACGTCGACCAGTTCCAGATCCGAGCGTGTCCGGCTGACAAGTTCCGTCCCGGTCCACGGCTCGTTGACCGCCGTCAGCGAAGCGGCGACGAGTTGCGCGTCCGTGCCGCTCCAAACCTCGGCAACGGTCAATGTGATCGCGACCGATACGCTTTCCGATCCCGTCCACGTTTCGTTGACCGTCGACGGCAGAACCGAAAGCGCCGTCGATTCCGAACCCGTCCACGTTTCGTTAAGCGCCGTCAGCGCGACCGCCACCGACTGCGCTTCATTCGCCGCGAGTGATTCGTTGATCGCAGTAAGGTTGACGGCAACCGATTGAGATTCCGAACCGCTCCACGTTTCGGAAACGTCCTTGTTGGCGTCTCCGCCGGTATCGACCGAGACGTTCTCCGATCCGGTCCATGACTCAGCAACCGAGACCGAAACGACGACCGAGGACGCCTCGCTTGCGGCGAGAGTTTCGTTGATCGCCGTCAGAGCGATGGCAACGGTCTGCGCCTCCGAACCGGCCCACGTCTCGTTGCTCGCGGCATCAGCCGCCACCGATTGGCCTTCGGTCGGCGCGAGCGACTCATTGATAGCCGTCAGCGCAACCGCTACGGACTGGCCTTCGGTCGCGGCGAGAGTTTCATTCGTTCCGATCGAGGCCACGATCGACTGCGCTTCATTCGCGGAGAGCGATTCGTTGACGGAAGATGTGACGTCTACCGATTGCGATTCGGTCGCCGCCAGCGTGTCGTTGATCGCGGTCAGGTTCGCCGTGACCCTCGTCACCTCAAAACTTGAGTCGATGTTCGGAGCCGGCGCTGACCCGACCGACACGGTCCATGTTGCGCTCGACGGGAGCGCGACGTCATCAAGTGATTGGTAGAGATAGACGTTCGGCGGATCCGTGTAAAGCCGCCAGCGCGTTCCTGTCCAACGGATCGCCCATTGGTTTACCGCCGAATACCCGGCCTTGTTGTAGTATGGTTTCCCGTTGCTGAGGCCGGTGTAGTAGTATCGTCCGTCCGCTTCGGATGATCCCGAACCACTGACGTCCATTGCCTCGACCA
>JAKQEE010000260.1 GCA_029558635.1 Pseudomonadota bacterium
AACATCCTTTTAATGCAAACCGCAGATGGGAGGAAATGAGAATGACTGATATTGCTTTTGGTTGTCCCCATTGCCAGCAACCCCTAGAAGCGCCGCCCGAGATGGCCGGGCAAAAGTCATAACTAAACGCCTTTTCAAAAAAAGATCGCTGATATGGATCATCCCAACTGTATTGGTGGTCATTATCGTAGCCGTAAAGGTGATTCTGCTGATGAATCCATTGTATCGAATGCCGGAATATTGGGAACTTCGGAAACAAGTGGGCCTTGAAGTTTCTATCGCGGATATACGATATAACGATTATCTAACGGAATGTAAAATCTCATATAGAGACAGATCAATACATCAATCCAACATCGAGACCACCATCCGGGGCATTGATGATTTCGGAATACTGGAAGGTAATATTTGTGGATATTCTTTCCTCATTCATACAAGGGGAAGCAGACCAAAGACTGTTAAATCCAAGAAAGCTGAACCAAGGCCCAAGGGCGGATCGATTTTCTAACGTGCCACTTTTCGTCAAGTTTTTAAAAAGTCGGGAACAGGGGATATATACATATCAAGAGTGCTGGCAGCCCCCTCGGGGGGGAGTCTATTGAATGACAATGATTGTCCTGTGTCCACGATGATGAACCCCGCCGCCCCCGACACGCTGACGCTGTGCTGAGGTCTTGCCTGTATCGGTTGAAGGTATGCGGCCCGCCTCTATCCGTTTGCAAATCCTCACACGTTGCGCCTCGATCTCTCCGCTGGTGTGATCCTGTTGCGGGTACAGAAGCGGCAATTATGGACGTGATGCACTGTCAAACCGCGTAGGGCAGGGGCTGGTCACAGGATGGATATACGCCCCACCGCCTCAAAATGCGGACGGTTTTCAGCGGGCATAATTATGCAAACGGCAAAAAACACGGTGGTTCAAAAATACTACTCGAAAAAATATGCGGTTTCATTGGTGTTTTTGCCAACGTCGTGAATAATGATGCTTATGTCTACTATTTTCCCGCCGCGTCAGTTTTCGCGGGGGTATCTGCTGTTCAAAGTTTCTCTCACCTGTTCCGGGGTGACTTTGCAAACGGTGATGAACTTATCAAGCATGAAGGCAAGCCCTCCCAACTGCTCGCATATCTGTTCACCCGTCCGGCCAGCATAAGAGAGGATCGCTTGCAGAACCAGCGTCGGATCGGGCGGCTGTTCACCCTCGGGCTGAATGACTCCAAGCTCACGGCAGGCGGCAACGGCCTTCACGATGTCTTGCGGGGTCTCTGCCAACTGCAAAGCCTCACGCGCCTTGCGCTGGGCCAGCAGCAAGTTTGCCTCTGGGCCTTTGGGCAGGTTGATTTCTTTGCCCCTCGCCGGGGGTGGCGGGATCGCGGCGGCGGGCGGGGCCTCTCTGTGCCTTGTCAACCAGTCCACACGGGCGGAAACGTCCGGGCGGTGGAAAAGCCTAGACGCTTGTTCTTTGGCACTTTTCCTTTTTAACTGTCCTCCCCGTGTTTTCCTGTATGCCTCCTGCTGGTTGCAGCCCTCAACCCGTAGCTGTGCCATGCGTTCAAGTTTTGCATTGGCCAGCGGTTGCGACGCATCAGGACGGCTTTTTGTCTCGGTTGTCTTTGGTTTCATGGGTATCCTTTCTGTTTATTTTCGGAACTGGTATTCTCTATGTTCATCGGCATCAGTGCCGCAAATTCTCTCTGCCTGTCGCGGGCGAAGTGTCGTAAAAGATCATAGGTGGTCTGCTCCGCGTCGGCCCTGTCCCGGCAGAACATGAACGGAATCCGGTGGCGCATGGAGAAGGCCAGCACACTTTGCCAAGCGGCCCGCGCATCCAGCTTGCCTATGTATCGGCCCTGTTGGAGTATTTCGGACGGGCTTTCAATCACAACGGCGGCGAAGTCATAGCCCCGGAGCCTTGCAAGTTCTCTCTCGAAGCGTTCACGTTCACCGCCCAGACAGTTCACTAAATCGGACAGGGCTTTTCTCTCAATGGCAATGCGCCGCGTGAATCCGGCAAGGCTGTAATCTCCGGCCTCCAGGGTTTCGGTTGTCACTTCCACGGGATAGCCAGCGAAGGCAAAAGGCAGTTGCTCTCTGGAATCGCAAACGA
>JAKQEE010000272.1 GCA_029558635.1 Pseudomonadota bacterium
GCGTTGGCACACGGTCGAGATCGTCATCGCTCGCCGGTGCGATCCGCCCGCGCCGGCGCCGCGCTGTCGGGATGGGCCACCATGAACACTCACGCGCCCCCGTCTCAATCCTCGCTGATGCGGCGTTCGCACAGGCAGGCCGTGGCACGTTCCCGGACTGGCGAACGCGACCGACACCACACGCCCGACGCACGGTCGGCACACGATTGCGGCCGATTACGGCGATGGCCGCGAGCGCTGAGCCGGGAGCGGCGACCCGCTGATGCCAGGGGTCTGTCGCGCTCTATCCAATGTGGATGAGCCGCGCGTAGAATCCCCAGTATCACCGCCAGAGCGGCGGTTCAGCTCAACAAGGCTTATCCCTCGCGGCAGGCGCCCGCGCACTTAACGGCGCTTGCGGCGCGAGGGATAAGCGCTATTCGCTAGGAATCACATGCGAGAGTTCTTCGCTAAGCAGCGCACCAACATCGTCGCCAATCTTGTTGCGAGTGCCATCTTCGCGATCGTAATGGGCGGCATCGCCTTGCTTGCATCTGTGCCGCCCGTTCCAGTTCCAGCGTGGCTTTTTGTGGTCATCGCCGCGTTTCTTGCCGGTTGGTGGTGGTTTTCGAAACCACCAAAAAAACTTACTCCAGTCGTTAACGAATCTTTTGGCGTAGAGCAAGTCATCCTCGATGGCAAGCACTTCATTTCCTGCACATTTAAAGGAACGGAGCTCATATTCAATGGAAGCACCGGTTTCTCCTTCGAGCGCTGCAGATTCGTTTCCCATCACCTTCGATTTCAGGGCGCTGCTGGAACAACCCTAACCATGCTCGCCGCCATGTATCAAGAGCAGGGATTTAAGAAGTGCATTGACTACACGCTCAACCAAGTTCGAGAGCATGACGGCGACTCTTAACAACGCGCTGCAGTCGGGTGTTATGTTTTCAAGAAGGCTGAGCTGCCGAAGTAGCGGAGGAATATTGTATAGCGGACTCAGGCTGTCTCAGACCAGAAGGCGATGAGTAAGACAGCGTCGGTGACCGCCGACATAGACGGACTTCACGGAAATCGGGGCTTTCTACACCGTCGTTGGGCCATACACATGTTCTCCCCTGCTATCAGTCTAGTCTTCACCCCCGCTTGGGTCTTGTGGTCTATGTACGTGACATGGTTTGTCACTGGTGATCACGAACCAGTCAAGGGCATATTTTTTTGCATATTTCTTTACATATCAAACTGGCTCGTTATTTTTGTGCGCACTGACATCGCAAACGAGAAGCGCAAGTTATTCTTTCTATTTTCAGCCGGTGTTTTTGTACTATCTTATTTTTTCTGCGCCTTCTACCTCAGAGCATTTGAGGAGAATAGCGGATTTGGTTTGCCCTACAGAGATGATTGGCTAGGAAAAATACACAACTCAAGCCAAGTCTTGGTTGCGATGGCAATCACGGCAAGCGCCGCATTTTTCGCCAGTGCAGCTATGTATTATCCTGTGCATGGAATAGAAAATACTCATCAGCCAACCGCTTCTAAGAGTGTCTGGACAAAAGATCAGGTTATTGCAATTATTGGTCTTTTAGTGTCAATTATTGGCGTTGTGATTTCATGCGCATCCTTTTACTTTCAGAAATAAAAATCATCCAGTGTCTAACTAATGATTTCATCGGGCCTGCGCGAAAAGCCGCGAAGACTAGCGCATTCAGCCGATAGACATCCCAATGCGTATTGAAGGCACTCTCTCGAAGTGGAACGACGACCGTGGGTTCGGGTTCATCATGCCCACCCAGGGAGGTCAGGAAATCTTTGTTCATGTCTCTGCATTTCCGAAGGATGGCGTACGGCCATCGCTCGGAGAGCAGCTCACTTTTGAGATAGAGATCGACAACAACGGAAAGAAGCGGGCCAAGAACCTGTTGTG
>JAKQEE010000283.1 GCA_029558635.1 Pseudomonadota bacterium
AAAATGTGTAGGAGGGGAATGAAAGTGGATGCCAGAGGAGGAATAATGAAAAACAAAAAACGATTTCTTCTATTTCTTATCACTGTCGCAGTTCTTGTGGGGGTTTTGAGTTCTTGTTTCATACAAAAAGAAGCGATCCAACAATCCATTTTGTTTCTTCGGAGTTTACCGTTCACTAATATTGCTTTGCGGATCAACGGAACGGAGATACGAACAAATAATCAGCGTTCTTTTGACAGGAATACGAATATCTCGCTAATAGCGTTATCTCCACAACTATTCGACAGAAGTACGCATATTGCTGGAAATGACACGCGCTTAACCTTTGACCATTGGACGAGCGGCCAGACGAATGCCTCGATAAATTTCGTCTTCACCGATTCGGCCACCTATACGGCCGAATTCTCCGTCGAATACTATGTAGCGGGGCAATTGGTCACCTCTTCGGTAAGAGAAACATTACCGATTTCTGCTTATTATGCCGAAGGAACGGTACTGAACCTCGAAGCACCCAATGTTCCGGGGAGCACCTTTTCTCATTGGTTGGTGAACGGGACCAATAGTGGGAGCGCAAACCCGTTGTTACTCGCAATAAATGAGCCGAAGATGGTTCAGGCGGTATACGATTTTCAACCCTTACCTCCGAACGCCTTCGAGGTTGTCTCGCCGACGGATGGGGCGACACAGGTAGCGAATACGCCTTCCGTCCAATTGTTATGGACGGCGAGTACGGATCCGCAAGAAGGGGCGATCGTGTATGACGTTTATTTATGGGAAAATGGAACACCTCCCGAAAAAGTGGCAGAAGATATCGGCGAAACATATTGGTTCGCTGATTCGCTGGAAGCTTCAAAGACCTATCATTGGTATGTTGTGGCCAAGAACAATCAAGGTTTAACGGCAGAAACAGAGGAAGTTTCCTTCACGACCGTCGTCCTTCCGCCTTCCGTGCCTGTCGCCATCTTCCCGGAGGACGATCAGACGGATGTACCTTATTTAATTACGCTAATTTGGGATTGCTTGGGCGCTGGAGAGTACGATCTCTATTTTGGAACGACGGTCAGCCCAGATTTATTAGAGGAAGGGTTGGCGACTAAGCAATATCGGTTGCCTGTTTTGGCCGTTGGAGAGACCTACTATTGGCAGATTGTCGCGAAGAACCAACTCGGTACGACTGCGGGTCCGGTATGGCAATTTACGGTATCGGAGGAAGCCATCCCGCCATCGGCCCCTTACGGGCCGAGTCCCGCAAATGCTGCAATCGAACAGGCATTTGACCTAACGTTGACATGGGAACCTCCGATAGAAGGGACCCAACCTTTCCTATACGACGTCTATTTTGGCCATGCGGCGGGACAAGATCAGGCAAGCCGTCAAATGGAACCGATCGAGACGGATTATGAAGCTACCGGCGTCACGATAACGGATCTCTCGCCGAATACAACATACATTTGGCAAGTGGTCGCGAAAAACCCGTGGGGTGTGGCTTCGAGCTCTATTTGGTCTTTCACGACCGAAGAAGGCGAATCCTTACCGACGACGCCGAAAGATCCCATTCCCGCTCACGAATCCGTAGGGATCTCCTTGACCCCAGCATTGTCCTGGACGCCTTCCACAAACGGAACGATCCGGTATGATGTTTATTTTGGTACGGCTCCCGCTTCGTTAACCTTGGTTGCCTCAGGGATTGAAACTCCA
>JAKQEE010000311.1 GCA_029558635.1 Pseudomonadota bacterium
CATGATCTCAAAATCATACTCGCCGGGGGGCGTCAGGTTCTCCCGCGCCAGTTCTTCGCGGCTTTTGCTGTTGAATTGCATTGTGCGTTCCTTTCTTGGCTTTCGCCGTTGTTATTTCTCGATCTTCTTCTTCAGATACGCAATGTACGCATCCGCCTGCTCGTCCGTCAGTTCGCTCCAGTCCTCGGCCTTTGCCTTGTTCAGAGCCTTGTCGATTTCGTTCTGCGGGAGCTTCAACAGATCAAGGAGCCGCTTGATCTCGGCAACCTGATCCGCTCCGGCAAGCGTGATCTGCGACACCGTTCCCTCAATGAAGTCCTTACCATAGCGTGTGGCGAACTCTTCGTATTCGAGCGGGAAGGTTTCGGTTTCTGGAAACCCAAGGAGGCGAGACTTTTTCACAACCGCCATGCGGGAGCCACCGCGCCGCACCGCCTGTAGATTCAGATCGAGTTCGTATTGCAACTTGTCCCAGATGTCGGCAACCACCCCAATCTGCTCGCGCTGGCCGTTGACCATTCCCCATTCCGCGACCTCGTGGGCAATGAAAATCACATTCATGTCGATGCGCTGGACCCAATTTACCAGCCGCCGCATGAACGAAATCGCGGGCTTCTTGCTCGCCCCGAACGCATCCTTGTCGCCCAGGCGGTTTGCTTCATCCGCAATCGCCGTCTGGAACAGCTTGGTGATACTGTCGAAGATGAGCGTCTTGTATTCGTGCTTCTCCGTGGCGAGGGCTTGCACCTGGCCCAGAACCTCCTCAAAGTTCAGCGCGCCGTCCTCTGGCCCGAAGTACGCCCCTCCGTCTGCGGCCAGCTTCTTCTGATAGTGGCCCAGCTTTGCGCCGCCCTCCGTGTCAATGTAGTACGGCTTCGGGAAGTCGAGCGCGAACCACGTTTTCCCCACCCCAGAGCGCGAGAAAATCATAATCTTCGATTTGCCAGGGCTTACGTCCTTGGGGTCTTTCGCCTTCAGCTTGCTTGTGCTATTCGTTGCCATGTTCTTTCCTCTTTCTTTTTGTGGCCCGTTTGTGCGCCGGGCCGTTGCGCTTTTCTTTTTCAAAATTCACCCGCCGTTCCGTACTTCGCGTAATAGTCTGCGGCGGCATTCTCATAGCTTGTATCTATTGGTTCGGTTCGCGTAACTCGCACACCATCCAGCCCATATCCATCGCTTTTCGGTGCCTTTTTGCGAGACTCAAATTGCGCCATATCAGCGACGGGCATTGAATGCTCGCAATCAAAGAACCCGCCTGCCGGATTTGGGTTCTGGTAAAAGACTCGGATCATGTTAAAACATCCGGCTTTCGCGGCGAAGTTCCGACCATTCAAACCCAAGAAGACAAAGAGCGAAGTCGATCACCAAAAGCGGGATGTATGCGAGCGCACGGCGTGCGTCGGCCCAGATGGTTCGCGGCGGGTGTTGCGTACTGCGATAGCTCATTGCGTGTGCCTCCTGTGCCATGCTTTTATTTAATACGTGGTCCGCGCCCGCCATAGTACAGCGAGACGATCTTCCGCACAATCGGGCCAGGGTAATCGCGCCGTGCGTTCGCATCTCGCAGCACGTTCGCAAGCGTCGGCGCATCAAAGCGGATTGTTAGGCGGCGGTCCGATGGGTTGGCTGGTTTTCTTTTCATCGCGTTAAGTGTCCGACATTATCAATTTTTTGTCAACGGTTATTTTTGCAAATATCATTGCTGCCATGCACCGCAGAATCCCCCGCTCCGTCCTGGCTTGGCGATGCTCGCCGTCAACGGTGATTGCGTAGTGCGGTTCGCCGTCGCCGTAGGACAGCAGGCGGATCGAATGCGATCCGAGGATGCCGTCTGTGGCGATTCCGCCAACGTCCCGCATGGCCGAGGTCCGCTCCATGCGCTTCCTGGCCTTGGCGGCGACAGCCCGGCGCGACCATTCGCGCTTGCGCTCTTTATTCAACGTGCGGATGGATTTACGATAAGCCACGTTGCTTGCTCGTTTCGGTTATCACAGTGTTGGGCCTTACGATCAGCAAGACGCACGGGTGCCACGATGACTTCGGTGCTGGATGGCGAGCCGAACCCAGCACCGAAGTCATCGTGGTTTTCCCACATACCGAACTTCTGCACCAAAATCCTCGGCCATGCTGATTGCTCGCACATTGTAGATCGGCAAAATGATAACCGTCATATTCCCGTTTTCGCGCTC
>JAKQEE010000320.1 GCA_029558635.1 Pseudomonadota bacterium
TTTGAACAAGTCTTATTGGAACTTGAAAAGCATGAACAAAGAAGCAATCATTAACGAAATCCGCCGCGAACTCGCCTTTCGCCGCAAGGCATGGGGCGAAATACCCGGTAATCCGGGGCAGTTTGTCGACCAAGAAAAGACGCGGCAATTTGCCGCCATGCAGACAGCCCTCGATGTTTTCGAGGCTATGCACGGCGCGGAGTTTCACCTAATTTCAAACCGCATCGAGCGCAAAAAGCAAGAGGCGGAAAAGCAAACCAAGTTGTTTTAGAAATGGGCCAAAATCAAAACGACACGCTTAACCGGGTACACTGCAAAGACTTTTTGCATAACGACCTACCCGACGGCTGCGCGAATCTGATAATTGCCGATCCGCCATACTTTGAAGTAAAGGGCGGCTTTGATTTTATTTGGCCCTCATTTGACGCCTATTTGAGCGACGTTGAAAAGTGGGCCCAAGAGTGCCGCCGCCTGCTTTCCGACAACGGTACGCTTTTCTGGTGGGGCATGGATAGGAAGATAGCATACACGCAGGTTATATTAGACAGGTATTTCAGCCTGATAAATAACATGGTTTGGGAGCGCCCAGGAATTTCTTCCGAATGGGACACCCGCCGAAGTTTCCCGGAACGCGGCATGGAGCGACTTTTAATGTATGGCCTGGATTATGAGCCGGGCGAATGGTCAAAAACAGGATGGGAACGAGTAATGGAGGAAAAAATAAAGCCCCGGCATCCGTTTGCTAACTATTTGAGGGCTGAATTTGAAAGGGCTGTGATTAGCATTGCAGAGGTCAGGCGGTTTGTAACAAAAGAACTTGGCTTTGATTCGGCTATGATTAACAGATGGTTAGAGGGGTCGTCTATAATGAAGCCGGACATATATCGCCGTTTTCGGCAATGGTTAGGCCCCGACTATTTTAACGCCGAATACGAGAGCCTGCGAAATGAATACGAGAGCCTGCGAAATGAATACGAGAGCCTGCGCCGGCCGTTTAACAATGCGCTGAAACTTACCGACGTGCTAAAATTTCCGCAAGACCAGTTTGCGGCCAACGTCGGGCACGATACGCCGAAGCCGATAGCGCTAACAAGGGCATTAATACTGACGTGCTCGCGCCCTAACGACTTGGTGCTGGTGCCGTTTGCTGGAAGTGGTACGGAATGCGAAGCGGCCGTTTTTGAGCATCGCCGCTTTGTAGGCTTTGAAATTGACCCTAAGCACGCAACGGCGGCAAATAGTCGAGCCGAAAAGGCCATACGGGAAAAGAAAAGTAAACCCGCACTATTCAGCCCCGATCAGCAGTACACGTTCACGCAAACCAGCCTATTCTAACCATGAAACACCGCACAATAATCGGGGTCGACCCCGCCTTCCGGCAAGGCGGCTTTTGGGTTGCCATTGTGGACAGGACGGAACAAAGTATCGTGTTCCGCCAATTTGCCAGCGTCCTGCATTTCGACCGCTGGCTACGATCCCCTGACGCCCCGGCCGCTGCCCTCGTATGTGTTGAAAACAGCAACCTTCAAAACGTCAACTTCTCAAAGACGGGAGGGGCGCGGGTGATTGCAAGAAAAGGCAGAAACGTTGGAACGAACCAAGCGGCAAGCCAACTAGCCGTACAGGCTGCCCGCGACAAATACGGCCTCGCCTCTGTCGTTGAACTATCCCCGCTAGAAAAGGGCGCAAAGTGGACAAG
>JAKQEE010000325.1 GCA_029558635.1 Pseudomonadota bacterium
GATGATCAAGGGGCTGCAGAACGTGATGGTCCTCAAAGATCCCGTTGGGGCCCGCATCAGCCGCTGGATACGGCCCAACGGGCTCGAAATCAACAAGGTCCGCGTGCCGATCGGCGTGATCTGCATCATTTATGAATCGCGACCCAACGTCACGGCCGACGCGGCGGCGCTGTGCTTCAAAACCTCCAACGCGGTGATCCTGCGCGGCGGCAGCGAGGCCATCCATTCCAACCGCGCCATTGCCGGGGCCCTGCAGGCCGGCGGAGAAAAGAAGGGCCTGCCCGCAAACGCCATTCAGCTTGTCCCAACCACTGACCGCGAGGCCGTGCGCGAACTGGTCCAGCTTGAGGGGCTTGTGGACCTGGCCATACCGCGCGGGGGCGAAAGCCTGATCCGGGCTGTTACCGAGCAGGCGCGCATTCCGGTCATCAAGCACTACAAGGGCGTCTGCCACACCTATGTGGATGAAACCGGCGATCTCGAAAAAGCCGTCGCCATCTGCGAAAACGCCAAGTGCCAGCGGCCGGGTGTCTGCAACGCGATGGAAACGCTTCTGGTGCACGAGGCCGTCGCATCAGCCTTTCTTCCCATGGTCGCCGCCGAGCTGCGGAAGCAGCGGGTTGAGCTGCGCGGATGCGAAAAATCGCGCGCCGTCGTCCCGGACATGACTCCTGCCACAGAAGATGACTGGTATGCTGAATATCTTGACATGATCCTCGCCGTGAAAATCGTCGGCAGCGTGGAAGAGGCCATTGATCACATCAATAAATACGGCTCGCACCATTCCGACACCATCGTGACCGCCGACGACAAGGCCGCAAAGATATTCACGCAGGAAGTGGACTCCGCCACGGTCTATGTCAATGCCTCCACGCGCTTCACCGACGGCGGCGAATTCGGCATGGGCGCGGAAATCGGCATCAGCACCGACAAACTCCACGCCCGCGGCCCGATGGGGCTCGAAGAGCTCACAACATACAAATTTATCATCAAGGGCGACGGCCAGATCCGAAAATAGGCAGCCGCCACCGTTGAAAGGCTGGGAACGGGACTCCCCGCGGAGGGGGACTCTCATTTAAAACGGTCCAGTTTCAGGGGAGAAGGTCACCCGGACAAGTATTTCGGCCTATTTATATTCCAGATTTGAGACAACCACCGCACGGACATCATTACTACGGTACTCAACGCGAATCATAGTAGTACCCGATGTGTAAAAAGCCAAATCAGAGTCTTGGTTGACAAGTTTCTCAAAAAACGCAAGCTCTTCTTCACCTTTCTTTGTTTTGTTTTCAAAATGCTTTCCGAAAGCAAGATCTAAGACATCAAAAGGCATTTCTGATAACGCTGCGCTCAAGGCCTCGACCTGCCGTTTTCTTAAAAATGAAGTTACAGACACTCTGATTGCATATATCGCGAGACCCCATAACAAAGCTGCAAGCAATATAAGGGATGAAAGATTTCGAGATTTCGTTGTCATTTGCAGTGCCTGTTTGAACAGTGTTTGAAACAATCATCATAGTTTCGTGATTTCAATGAATAGAACACACCCACATAGTCATCTACAAGATCCCCCCACTGAAAACCACCTTTTTTAAGCTCCGTTCCCCCGGCCAAAAGCCCACAACCCGCCAGAGAATACAAGCATCCAAAAAGGCAATGGTTCATTAACCCCTGATCGCTTCCTTCTTTATAACATTGACAGCTTGTATCTCTGGAGTTCAGGTAGTTCGAAATTTTCTCGGCATACCCAATACAGGTCCACGCTTTAATGTCTGTCCCGGGTATCGTAGTTCCTGGACATCCAATCCGGAAAAGACCGTAGGGATCAACAGCATTCACAGGACTGTTATCCACAAACCTGTACATATGAGATCCATCCACGAACCCGGGGGGGTCTTCGGAGGTGAACCGGCCGGTGCTGGGGTCCATCACCCGCCAGCGGTAGTAGTAGAGCCCCGCGCTGTCACCCAGCGCCTCCCGGCCCGTGTACGTCCAGCGGTTCATCACCAGTGCGCCCGTCTCGGAACGGATGCGCCCGAACGCGTCATAGGCATAGGTCTTCACGGGAGCCTGCGCTTCATCAGTCATCAGCGCCACCGACCCAAGCCCGTCGGTGTGATACACCTGCCGCAGACGCGGCTCGCCGTTCACATCCGCGATCCGCTCCACCGGCTGATCTATGCCCGGACCGTTCACAACGGCATGGATCACCTCGTTGCTCCCGTTCAGTTCCAGCACCACGTTCGGCCCGTCATAGATGTAACGGGCATGCAGGCAGTCGTTCAGGCTCTGGCTGATCCGGTTGCCGTCGCCGTCGAAGGCGTATGTGAACACCTGTCCGTTAGTGTCGCTCAGCGATGTCATCTGCGAGCGGAAGCTGTACCCGATGATGCGGCTGTTCCCGTTGACCGTCATCGCCGCCAGCCGGCTCCGATCGCGTATGCCTTGTTCAGATGCGTTTTTAACGCTTTCAGCACCACATACATTCCCATCATTCTCGGTCGCCCATTTTGTTAGAATGCACATGCCCTTCCACCCCATCCGACAGCTTCACAATCTGTGAATAGAACAGCCACCGCTCCCACCATAAGCGATACACCACACACGCAAGGACCAACAAAATCCCAAACCCCGTTAACACAACAACCCACCAGATATAATTAACGGAAATATTCAGGGGGAGAAATTCTCCATTAAGTTCTATTGCTATGTGATATTCCCCCAATTGCTTCAGTCGCAACCAGAGCCAAGAAGCGCCACCAAGGTAAATAAAAGGCAATACGAAAAGCAATCTTGCAAATTTTTTTTGAGTACATCGCAACGCGCGCTCCCCCAGACGATATACGACATCGCTGTAATTAGAATTATTCATGGGAATATTTACCTATTGGCACATCTCATACAATTTTCGTAGGCTTTTTGGGCTGCATCCTTTTCCTTCATCAACTTATCAAGTAAAGATTTCACGCCCCAATAATCCAGACCGGCACAAGCCCCACCAACGACCGCACCTAAAACAGGATGCACGGATCCTACCGCGAGGCCTGCGGCAACACACCCCATGCCAACTACAGTGCCACCTATCGCGGTCGCAGCACCTTTAAGTAAAATATCAAGAGACGCCTTTTGGAGTTGTTGCAAGCATTCTTCTTCGGTCACAAGGCCAAACGCATCGAAGTACGTGATAGGGCCATTCCCCACATACCCATACCGATTGGGCCCATCCACGAACCCGAGGGGGTCTTCGGAGGTAAACCGGCCCGTGTTCGGATCCATCACCCGCCAGCGGTAATAGTAGAGCCCTGCGCTGTCCCCCATCGCCTCCCGGCCCGTGTACGTCCACCGGTTCATCACCAGTTCCCCGGTCTCGGCCCGGATTCGCCCGAACGCGTCATAGGCATAGGTTTTGATAGGCGTTTTTGATTCATCCGTCATCAGCGCAACAGACCCCAGCCCGTCGGTGTGATACACCTGCCGCAGACGCGGCTCGCCATTCACATACGCGATCCGCTCCACCGGCTGGTCTATGCCCGGCCCGTTCACAACGGCATGGATCACCTCGTTGCTGGCGTTCAGCTCCAGAACCACGTTCGGTCCGTCATAGATGTACCGGGCATGCAGGCAGTCGTTCAGGCTCTGGCTGACCCGGTTGCCGTCGCCGTCGAACGCGTATGCGAACACCTGTCCGTTGGTGTCGCTCAGCGATGTCATCTGCGAGCGGAAGCTGTATTCAAACACCCGGCTCTGCCCGTTGACCGCATGGTTGGTCAGGCGGCCCGCAGCATCGCAGGCGTAAGAGGTCGTTTTTCCGTTCCCCGTCATCATCCTTTTCGGCAACCTGTTGTATTGCAATGTACGGGCTTTCGCCCGCGCGGTTCAAATGCTTTTTCTGCAACTTGGCCCATGAAAGGCCCTAATCGCCGGATTTATAAGCTGGAAACATCTTCCGAACAAGGCCGCTTCCAACCAAATTACTGAAAATGAGATAGTTATTTGCTTCACGGCGAATCCGTCCTGCAACGATGGCTGGGTGCACGTTAATACGGACTGCAAAATCGCGAACTACAGCATCGTTGATCGGCGCACAGCCAAGAAGTGTTTTCCACTCTTTTTCCGGAATCAACAAATCAGACGCAACTTCGTCAGCCTCCTTTTCCCGGGCATTGACTGGATCTTTACCCTCCAGATCATCAATAAATGCCGTCTTCTCCCCCTTGGCGAGGTGCCGCACAACGTGCGCCATTTCATGAGCCAGTGTGAACCAGAAGTTGTCCAGCCTGTCGTGACGCAGCGTAAGCGCAATGACAGGATGCCCATCCGCACGCAAGGTTGCTGCGCCATCAAGATGCGTGCCGGGCAGATAGTGGAGTATAACGACCGCAATGCCGTTTCCCGCCAGAAGACGACGCGCCTGCGCGGGGCCATCTGGCAACCGGCTCAATTTGATCACCGAGCGCATGAAATCCTTCGTCATGGCTGCCGGATCGTACTCCCCCAACTCCTTGCCGACGGCAAGGCTTAAAACCTTTGCCCGCCATGCCCATAGGGCATTCTCATCAGCTTTGCTCCCCTGACGGATACGCTGACGGGCCGCCATCGCCATATCGCGGCTGTCGCGGCCGCCGGGAAAAAACAGCGGGCCTAGAACTTCCTCCGCACGCTCACAGAGATCGGGTGCCCGCCCCTTGAAATCAGGAAACCATTTGCGCCTGATCATTTCTGCAAGAGGGAAATCATTCCAGTTGATGCCCTCGTAAACCGGAGACAGCACTTCGCCGGGTTCCCGCAGTAAAACCGCGGCCGGAATACCGAGACCATGATGCAGTTTGCGTATCATGGCAAGGCTCAGGGGCCGTTTGCCGTGAAGAACTTCCGACACTTTGCTCTTGCTGCCAATAAACGGAACCAGATCCGTATTCTTCAGCCCCTGCTGTTCCATGCGAAACCGTATAGCCTCGACAGGATCCGGGAGATCTATTGGATATTCCCGTTCTTCAAACTCCTCAACAAGATGCACCAGCAGCTCCAATTCATCTCCCTCGGAGGATCCCGGACGGGCGGTAAATATCTCATCTATGCGCTTCAATACAGCTTTGTGATCTGCTTCCGTCTTAATTAGTTTGAGGTTCATTACTGCGTCTCCGCATCAATCTTGTCATATTGTTTATGTGTACCCACAAACCGAATGAAAACCGTCTTGCTTTTATAGTTTATACGGACAACCAGCCGATATTTGTTGCCGCAAACATTGAAAACCACACGTTCGGCATTGATAATACTGGCACTCCCATACTTGTCTTTCAATTCAGCGCTGTTTTCCCATCCGGCCGATTTGACTTCATGAAACCATGCCTTGAGCGCCTGCTCCGAATCCGAATACGTCTCCCAGAACTCCCGCAACATCTTTATGGATATGATGTGCATAAACCTACAGCGTTCCCATACATCGGTCAAATATAAAGTTCCCTTTAGGGGAACTTTTTGCAATCTAAATTGTGCCGCCGCTTCATAAGCCCTGTTCTTTTATAGCATGGCCGGCGCAATTTTATAACGTCTCCCTGATCGGTGAATTGCATTGAATTTGCACCCGGCAGAGAACCTCAGTCAATTCAAATGCCGCAGAATCTGCATGTTTTCACGCCGCAGAAATCTGGCGCTCTAGAATGCTTCGTCATCAGCGCCACCGACCCCAGCCCGTCGCTGTGATACACCTGCCTCAGCCGCGGTTCGCCTTTCACATACGCGATCCGCTCCACCGGCTGGTCTATGCCCGGCCCGTTCACAACGGCATGGATCACCTCGTTGCTCCCGTTCAGCTCCAGCACCACGTTCGGCCCGTCGTAGATGTA
>JAKQEE010000339.1 GCA_029558635.1 Pseudomonadota bacterium
GTGGCGGCGGAAGCGTAGTCGGCACGGTGAACATTAACGAAGGAGCGCTTCTGGACTTCAACAGCGGAACGACAAACTTTACCGATACAACCAATCCGACAAACTTTGCGGGTGCCGGCACTCTTTTGCTTTCCGGAGGAATCTTGGGAGGCGGCGGAACGGTTAATATTGGTCTGCCCATGTCCTGGACGGGCGGGACAATCAGTATCGGAGGAGCGGGAAGCATGAATGTTTCTCCCGACAAGACTCTGACTTTGAGTGGTGGAAGCAACAAGTATCTGGACGGCGGGAATATGACAATAGCGGGCGGAGGAGCGATCATCTGGACCAATGGTCATCTGTATCTGAACAATGGCTCGCGGTTGAATGTCCAGAGCGGCGGTTTGCTGGACATGCAGTCGGATTTCGACATTTATTACAGTTCAGGCTCCATTTCCACACTGACCAACCAGGGGACGCTGCGTAAAAGCATAGGGACAGCCGAGAGTCTGATTGGTGGCGGTTCAACCTTTAATTTTGTCAATTCCGGGACGGTGGATGCTCAAACCGGTGAAATTAACTTTGCAACGATCAACAGTTTGAATGACGGTTCTATCTTTACCGGCGCCGGTTCAAGCCGGATTACCACCGGTGCGACACTTTCCGGGACGATTACCGGCAATGCGAATTTAAATTTTGTAACCGGCTCGTTTAACGGAACCGCAACTTTGGCGGGAAACCCGACCTGGAGCGGGGGCACTTTCAATAGTGCGGTTTACACCATTCCTTCGGGGAGTGCTCTGAACATTTCGGGTGGAAGCAACAAATATCTGGATGGTGGAAGTTTGACAATAGCAAACGGAGGCTGGGTCAACTGGACCAATGGTCATCTGTATCTGAACAATGGTTCGCGGTTGAATATCCTGAGTGGCGGTTTGCTGGACATGCAGTCGGATTTCGACATTTATTACAGTTCAGGCTCCATTTCCACACTGACCAACCAGGGGATGCTGCGCAAAAGCATAGGGACAGCCGAGAGTCTGATTGGTGGCGGTTCGACCTTTAATTTTGTTAATTCCGGGACGGTGGATGCGCAGACCGGTGTCATCAAATTTGCGACGATTAACAGTTTGAATGATGGTTCTATTTTTACCGGCGCTGGTTCAAGCCAGGTTACCACCGGCGCGACGCTTTCCGGGACGATTACCGGCAATGCAAATCTGAACCTTGCGGGCGGCAATTTCACGGGGACGGCGACTTTGGCGGGAAGTCCGACCTGGAGCGGCGGAAGTTTTAAAAGCGCGGTTTATACCATTCCTTCGGGTAGTATTCTGAACATTTCGGGGGGGAGTAGCAAATATCTGGATGGCGGGAGTTTGACAATAGCGGGCGGAGGTTCGGTCAACTGGACCAATGGTCATTTGTATATGAACAATTCCGCGCAGTTGAATATCCAAAGCGGCGGTTTGTTGGATATTGTGACCGATTTTGACATTTACAACAGCGATAATTATTCCCCGGTGATTGCCAACGCCGGTACTCTGCGCAAAAGCGGAGGAACTGCGGAAACGATTATTGGCGCATCTTATCCTGTGGCGCTCTATAACACGGGCAGGGTGGATGTTCAGACGGGAAGCATCAGTCAAAACGGCGGATTTTCCAATCCGGGAACCATCGCGGTTGCGGCGGGAACCACCTTCAAGAAAAACGGCGGCTTTACCAATGACGGCACAATCAGCGGGAATGGCACGATTGACGTTGGTTCGGGCAACACTTTGACCAATGCCGGAATTCTTAGCCCAGGTGCTTCCGCCGGAACCCTCTCCATTGCCGGTAACCTTACGATAGCAAATCAGGGCTCTGTGAATATTGAACTGGGAGGAACTTCCGCCGGTCAGTATGACGTGTTGGCTGTTTCCGGAACGGCCACATTGGGCGGTACATTGAACGTTACGGAAATTGGAGGATTTCTGTCCAAAAGCGGCGATAGTTTTGCCATTTTGACGGCGGGAACCCGCAACGGCAATTTTACGACGAGGAATTATCCGGCCGATGTTCCCTTTAGCGCGACCAGTTCCGGAAATTTCATTCTGACGGCCGATAGCGTGATTACGCGCTGGAATACCGACTTAGGCGGAGATTGGGCCACGGCCGGAAACTGGACCCGTGGCATTCCACTTGCCGCGGATACGGCTGTGATCAGCCGCGTGGGCGCGGATCCGACCGTGACCGTTTCGACCGGAACCCAGGCTGCCGCTGCTCTGATCTGCGATGATCAGCTCAGCATTACCAATGGGATTCTGACGGTGAACGGGCCTGCGACCATTAACTCTTTAAGCCTGTCCGGCGGTGTTCTGGATGGATCCGGATCATTGACGGTGACAAACAGTTTCTCGCAGACCGGCGGTAATGTGGCAATGGCCGGCAATGTGTCCGTCACCCAAGGCGGCGGCGCTCTGAACGTGGGCAATGTAAGCGGAACCAGTGTGTCTTTGTTGTCTCAAAACGGCGGTATTTTCCTAAATGGAGTTGTCAGCGCAACAGGCACAGGCGATGTGCTGCTGATCCGCACGGACAAACTAGTTAATAATTACGGAGCATTATCTCTTATTGCGCCTAACGGGCGATGGCTGGTTTATTCTTCAGATCCGGCTCAGGACAGCCGCAATGGTTTGGCCTACAGTTTCAAACAGTACAACACGACTTACGGCGGAACGGTTCAGGGAACAGGAAACGGATTTCTTTACAGTATTGCGCCAGTTCTGACGCCGGGACTAATTGGCGAGGTGCAGAAAACGTATGACGGGACCAATGCAGCAACGCTGGCGGCCGGAAACTATACGGTAAGCGGAGCCATCGACGGCGATACGATTCTGCTCAATTATCCGTCAGCGGGAACTTATGATTCAAAGCATGTTGCAACGGGCAAAGCGGTTACGGTCACGGGAATAGCTCTTGCTTCGGCAAAAGAAGGAGCGGCTTTGGTTTACGGCTACGGTATGTCTTCGAATACGGCATCTGCGAATATCGGAAAAATCAATCCTGCGTCCCTGACCATTACGGCTGCGACCAACAGCAAGACCTATGACGGGACGACAGTTGCCTCGGCGACGCCGACTTACAGCGGTTTGATTGCCGGGGACACCGTGACCGGACTTGTTGAAGCTTATGACACCAAACATGCCGGCACGG
>JAKQEE010000343.1 GCA_029558635.1 Pseudomonadota bacterium
GTTGGGCGTCTTGAATGTGATCTTTGCCCCGCACTTGCACACGGCGACATCGCCAGACCATTTGAGCCTGCGCCCGCACTCAGGGCAGTCGCGCAGATCGTTCAGCGGATGCTTACGATTTCTCATGCGAACCTCCATGCCCAACAAGAGGCTGCAAGGTACTCGCTACCGCTCGACCTTGAGCAGTGGCGTTGTCCTTCTCCACCCCATCCCCCGGCGGCGGCAAGTGCGCCTTCTCCCATTCGCGGCGTTCCTGCCATTCGTAATTGGCATCTGCCCTTGCGATCATCTCGCTTGCGGTGTTGCCATTCGTGTAGTAGCTCATTCCCATTCCCCATTTTCCCATTCATGGATTTTACGGCGCAGTTCCCTGTCGGGATCGTGCTTCGTGTCATACAGCAGGCCGCCGATGACGGCAAGGATCAGGATTACGGCAAGGATAGCGGCGATCATAGCTCCCCCAGGGCGCGAGATATGGCGGCGCAAGCATTCTCAGCGGCCATGTCTCCATCCCCGCCACTTATCCGCCGGTAAGCGTCCACGATTGGCAAACACTCAATGAGGCATTCCAGCAGGTCCGGCGCGACAGCAATTAAACGGGCGTTAGCAATACTTCCAGAGCCTGAACCATTATGCCCAAACCCCACATCAGCAACCCATTGAGATTCACCCTTTGGCCCATGTATAACGCAATATTGAGACGCTATGCGGTCTAATGTTGAATTGGTTCTTAATTGAACTCCCCACGGGCCGGGAGTAAACTTTGCTTTTTTTTCTTTCATTTCCTTTCCTTTCGTTTGTCTTTCCTCTCTCACTGTCTAACTACATACTACGAAACCGCCCCTGCGATGTAAACAAAAAAATGAAACTTTTTTCATTTATTTTTTTTGGAAATAACTGCCCTTTTGGGCGCGTATAAATGACTTTGGCTTTAAGATATATGATGTCCCGTCCGGCTGGCAAACGGTCACGGTATATGGGCCGTAATTTTTGACAAGTATATCATTGGACCACCACCTCTCCCTTTTGCGGTTTGCGGAAATACTTTGAACAGGTGCGAATCTCGTTGCGGGGGCGAGACACACAGCATTCCTTCCCCCTCTTTGTGAGACTGTACGTGACTCTCGCATTGTGACCGGCATTTTTTATCCTGACCACTTCCGTCTTGCACCACTCCTCATACGAGATATTCCCCGTGCGGAGATAGACCAATTCATCAACGGGGGAGGGTTCTGTTACTGCGACCATGTTTGTTTCCATTGCTCTTTCCTTTCGTTTGTTTCTTTCACCGATCATGTGCCACAAATACAGGGTGGCGGAAAAGGTGTCAACACTAAAAAACGATTTTGTGAAAGTTTTTTTCAGTACACCCTGAGCGGCTTGGAGGAGGTGGTCTTTGACTTGATCGGAAACTCCTTCTTCCACTTCTCATCCATTCTGCGCAGTTTCGCCTTTATCCGCGCCTGCTCATCGTTTGAAAGCGAACCCACAAAATCTTTTATGTCCTGCTCTTTAATGTTCCCGCGTCCAAGGTCTTTCAGCAACCGTTTCGTTTCAGCATCATTCCACTTCTTTTCCTCAATGCCTGCCCTGCGATCCATCATCTGCTGGAAAGCCTCTTTGTTGTCAACGCCGATGGAATAGGGCGGGAACAGGTCAAGGTTCTTTCTCTCAGCGGGTTTGCCTTCGGGGGTCGTGTATGGCTTCACCCGCTTGCTTAAGATAGGGATGTCCCTCTCTATGGCCTCCCAGAACCCGTCTGGATCACGATATATCCGGTCTGTGATCTGTGCCGAATACCGGATCAGCCCGCTTGCCGGAATGACCTGCGACATTGTAAATGCCGATGACTTCGCCCATCCAGACTTTTCAAAGTCAACATCTCCAACTGCCGTGTTCACAAAGTTTGCTATGCCGGTCATAGGTGTCTGTCCAATGAAGAACCTCGATATTCCCATCATGGCCCTTGCGAACTTTTCAGAATTAACGGCATCCAGCCTGGCCGGATTGTCATAGAAGTTGTCTCTTAATGCTGCCGGTATCGCAAGCGCAAGAGACAGCGGGCCAAAGGTAATCATTGGAACCCACTTGTTGCCTATCTTTATGGAATATGGCTTGCGTCCGCTCTCGTAGAACAGCCTGCGCTCCTTTTCGTCTCTCGGCGGGGCAAATGTTGTTCTCCCCAATGCGGCGAGAACGCCGCCAATAGCCATGACGGATGTTCCGATAAGAGCCTCGCCCATGCGCTCATTGAGAGTAAAGCGAACCTCTTCTTGCTGGTCGGCCTTCAGGTCTGCATACCCCTTGCCGTATTGTGCGCGGGAGATGCCGTTCAGAGACAACCCGAATCCGGTTCCCCGTGTTCCGGCAATCAGCGCGGCGGGGGACATATCAAATCCGCGTTCAGCGATCTTGAACGGGGTGCGGACAAACATGATGGTCAGTTTGGCGGGGATTGAAACTATGGGCAACTTGGACTTCCTCAAGTCCTGCGCCTTCATTCCCACAAAATCTATCGCACGGCTGAACTGGTTTGCGCTATCATCGTTGTACGTTTCCCCAAGTCTGTCCCTGTACAGATAACGCTCTGCAAGTTTCTCAGACCTTGCCTGTGCCGTTGCCGAATCTACGCCTCTGGACACAAGCCTCGCGGTTTCCCCAGCGATGATGAGTTGCGAGAAGAACCTGTCCTGCGCCTCAAGGAACTGAGGAATAGCTGTAAAGATTCTAGGTATCTTCTGCTTCTGATAGGATGCCGAAAATGCGCTTCCCTCGGATGTTGTTCCAATATCATCCATTGAACGCATCTTGCCAAAGTCTGAAAACGCCTTGATGAATGCCCGTGTTGCATCGGGAATGCCCTTTGTGGCATTGTACATATATCTGGCGATCTCAACAGGACTGCTCTTTCCGGTAACGGACTGCCCAACAAGAGACAATGGGCGCGTAACCAACGCCTGAAAGGTGTTTCCAAAGATGTTCCTCTCGTGCGCCCGTGGATTGGATAGGGCATTGGAATACCTGTACGCATCCCACAAGTCAACAAGCCGCTGGAATCGGAGCGGTATCTTGGAGATTGAGAAGTCAATGGCCTGCTGTAGTTCTGCCTGATACTGTGGCTGTCCCTTTGCCCGCTCCGCCCTTCCGAATGCCGCAAGAATGTCTGCGCTTTCCTGAGCATCGGGTGTGTATCCCTTTTCTTTCGCAAACTTCTTGAACAGCTTCATGTGGAACCTTGCCCGTCCTCCGGGGGTTCCCATGTTCAACTCGCGCATGATGCGAAGTACGGTTCCGGCCTCAGTCCCGACCTCGGACATTTCAATAAACTCGTTGGTAACGTCTATGCCCTGTGCTGACCTGTTGTTGATGTATCCGGCCATCATAGCGGCCTTCTTGAACTTGTCGCGCTCGGCCTTTATCGTGCGTAGGGCCGCAACCGGATCGGCGGTTGTCAGCGTTTCCCCCTCGGTGATGTACTGACGGACGGGTGTGTTCTCGGCATAGGCTGCGCCGCTTTCCCTTGCCGCAGCCGCTTCATCTTCAAGGATTTCACCCTCTGCGGCCCGCGTAACGGTTTTGCGCTCATGCGAACCTTCAGGGATCAGATTGTAGCTCAGTGTACGCGCCTTTCTCAATAATGCCTTTTCGTCATCAAACTTGCCGTCTACCAACACGCGAGAACGTGCGTATATCTGTTTCAGATACGGCTTAACCTGCTCCCCGAACTCCTTTATCATCTCTGCTGACCAGTCGGCAAACTTCACAACACCCTTTGCAATCTTCGCGGCCCCGATGATCGTGTAGTCCACCGCCTTTCCGATGGGCTTATTCATGCCCAGCGTCCCGCCCTCGCCCAACTGCTTCAAGTCCTCACGGGCAAGCTGTTCAACCCTGTCCAGAACGGAAAGTGCCTTGTTCGCAACGGCAGAACCCTTCTTCCCCTCCGCCTCGATGTCTTGGGGTGCAGGCTGTTCTTCTCCCACCTTCGACTCTGCAATGTCACCCCAATACGCCGACAGATCGTAGCCCTCACGCCCCTTCCAAATACCAGCCTGACCGATTATCCCTTTACGCAATCCCAAGTCTGCCGCTATTTTCTCCTGTGCAACTCTGATCGCGGGGGCACCGCGACCGGATACGGAGACATTCAAAATATCATCGTCCACAAGAGATTCGTCTTTGATGCGGCCTTGGTTGCGAAGATTCTCCGCAATCTGTGCGCGTGTCTTTTTATAGAGAGGATGTCGTTTAAGTGCTTTGATGGCCTGCACTTCGCGCTCTTTTGCCCGTTTCGGTTCTTCGCGCTTGTCAATACGTTGCTCAAGTTCTGACACGAGCTGGTTCCAACCCTTAACGTCCCGCTCGCTTGCGCCATCGGACATCGTTTCGATCTGGCCCTTGACCTTTGCCAGCGCGACATCTTCTGATCCGTACAATTCGATGGCCTTGTTCGCGTCCTCCTCGACATCCTTCTTGTCGCTCACGGTGATGGTATCGGGCGTATTGTTGACCGGATACCCACGCCTCACTGACTTCTTGAATGTTTCCAATGCCGTCTTCGTGTTCAGGACTTCGAACGTTCCGTCTCCGGGGACTTCAATGGTAATGAGTCCAAATCTCTTTTGCAGTTCAGACTTTCTTTCAGATTTAACCGGCCCCGCATCCCATTCGCTTATAGGCTGATACTTTTCCTCCGCCGCATTCTCAATCGCCGCATCAATCTCCTGAATCAAATACTTCTTCTGCTCCTTTGGGGTAAGCGCATCGGCCTTCTTCTCGGACATCGGGACTTCAACCTTCGCGCCCTTCGCGGTGGCGGTGACGACGGGCTTCCCCCCCTTCGCGGCGGGCTGGGGGGCGGCCTCCCCCGCCCACTGATCCTTCTTGAGCGTCCGCTTCTTCCCGTTCTCGTCCTGAACCACAACGGACTTCTTCGTCTCGCGGACAACGGTTCCCGTTTCCTTCTCCCCCTTGAACACGTAGCGGTCGCCGGAGCGGGTGTAGCCATGACTCTTTGCCCATTCTTCCATGCTGTGATCTTCCATCGTAATTGCTAATACTGGAAGACGATTTTTAACGGCGCGCTCGATTGACATTTGTTGACGTAATCTGTACCCGTCTGGCCCCCCCGTGAACGGCGGCTCTAATTCCAGTTGGTCTTCTTTTACCGTCCGCGCCTCCCCCTTCGCGGCGGGGGCGGGTTGCTCAATCCCCGCCAGCTTGCCATCGGGGCGGAGGGTCAGGGGGGAGATAGCAACCTGAGAAGGAGAGAACACAACAACTGTCTTGGCCTTTGTTCGGTCCTCGAATGCCCCCCCTACGCCAAAGTCACGGAACATCACTCCGTCGTAACCCAACCCCTCCAGAACGCGGCGCACGCGGGGATGGAGGTTTTCGCACTCTGTCCCATACGCCAACAGCATTGTCGGAGCCGCCATCTGGGGATTGTGGTAGAAGCCGATGGTCCGCAGGAAGTCGTCGGCGCTCGTGCCGGACACCTTTTGGAACGTCGTTGCGTCAGTCTTCAGAATGTCAAGAAGCCGCTGCGCAGAATCAGGGTTGCCTGGGCCGATCGGTTTCGTGATGTCAGACCTCAACGGCAACCTGTCCCCGTATTTAGTCCAATCCAGCGGGTTGCGAAGTTTAAGCATTGCGCGGATCGTGCGTGGTCGCCCTTTGGATTCAAAGGCATTACGCATCTGCGTATCTGTGGCATCTGCGCTTAACCCCAATCTCCCTACTTGGCGTGCGCGAAGCTGTGTGTATCCTTGAGCCATGTCGGGACTGTCAGTAAAGAATGCCCCGCGCTCAGCGTTGAACTCTGCGAACTCTGTCGGCTCCCATGTGCCGTGATAAAAAGGCCCTTGGTAGCCCTGATCTTTCAGGTCTGCATCAATGCGGCTCACCGCCTCCGGGTTCGCCCGCTTCCACTCATCCAGCACCCGATGCTTCTCTGCCATTGTTCCTGCATTGTCAACAGCCGCTTGGGCTTGTTCAATGGGGGCCTTCTGGTACTTAACGCCTTCTTTTCCAACCCCAGTCCCGTCTGCCTTCGCGGGAACGTCGGAGCGGGGGGGTGATTCAGTAGTCAAGGATTCCTTGACAACTGGAGCGGAGGATTCATTGAACGGAACCAATGCCCATACAGAGTCATTCATCAGCGCATCGCCGTCTATCACTCCGTCAAATCCACGACGTTTCAGTTCCTCTACAACCTTCGGAACATACACATAGTCAAACTCATTTTCACCCGTATAGCGGGAGTTGGCCCGTATGTCCTTACCCGTTGCACCAACAGCCTTTGCCGCAGCTACAACATCTTCAAGCGTTGCGGGCTTGTTGATCTCGATTTCAGACTCTTGGATGCCGCCAATGTTACCGCGCATCTCGGCGTAGTCCTCCGCGCCTTGCCTGCTCGTGGTGTAGAACTTAATTCCTCCGGTCTGTTCATCGGTTCCAACGCCGCGATAGACTTTTATCTTCCCAGGCTTTGGCATCTCGTTTTCAGCCGTCTCCCCCGCCCACTGATCCTTCTTTAGCGTCCTCTTCTTCCGGTTCTCGTCCTGCACCACA
>JAKQEE010000345.1 GCA_029558635.1 Pseudomonadota bacterium
GTTATCGGCACAAAGCCCGTTCTGGAACCCACGGGTCTTCAGGCCACGGAATATGATCGTGATGCAGCCGCAGGCGAGCCAACGCGAAAATGGTACAGCGCGGGATCATATTATCCTAAAGGATGGAACAAACAGAAGATGGCGAAGCTGAAGAATGCTTTGCGCGATCTTGACGCGGGAAAACCAATGCGCCTTGACCAAGTTCTACTCATTGATGAAGCATCCAGAACAGTAGATACTGATCCGAAACTGCGCCCGCAAAGCGGACCAGAAACCGCAAAAGATTTTGTTGAGGCAGAAAAGTTTTACAATCGGGGAGACAAGTTGCCCGTGAATGAGTCCGATATGGAGACTGGCGACCTTGTGTTCAAAGACGGCGAATGGTACAGGGCAGAGAACACACCAGACGGAACAACCCTTGTGGATGGAAAAGAAATTGACCTGAACCACAGTCAGGAGGTAGGCGTTGGCGCACTGTTCAAGACTACGGACGGAGATGCTTACAAAGAGGCGTTGCGCCAGTACCGCGAACAGGAAGCGAAGAAGGAAAGTCCGCAGGATGTCACAAAGGCCGTTTCCCCATCCGGTCAGGCAGAGTTTATCGGTCAGGACGAGGGCGGGTTCAAACTAACGGGCGAAGTCGTAAAGCAGAAACAGTCCAAACCCAAAGACCAGACGCAGGAGATGTTCAGCACTTCCGAGACACGAGGCCGCGCACTGGATGAACTGGATGCGAAGGGGCCAACGGAACTGAAGCGCATTGCGGAGCGCGAGGGCGTTGATCTTGAGTTCGTGAAACCAGATGCGGGAAGCATACGGACGGCCATAAGAAGCCAGAGGAACGCCAAGCCCGCCCCCCAGGACATCGAGGCGGAGGGGAAGAAGGAAACAAAGGGCGGCTTTCTTTCACTTCCCGGTGGCGCATGGGCAAACCGTCATCTGACTGCAATCAAGTCCACATTGCGAGAGGGCAAGGAACGGGCAGAAGCCTATGTCTCAAAGGCTCGCACAATGGATCGCGCCGATGCCACGCGGCAGATGCAGAACGCATACCGGCTGGAACTTCAGGCCATACGCAAGAAGCTGGTCAAGCAAGGCGGATTTGCTGATGCCGATGTGTTTGATGACCTGAACAAGACCGTTGGCGAAACGGAATACGTTCTTGGAGGTGAAACGTTCGCAAAGGATGATTTGCAGAGGATGGATGCTTCTGAGTTGAAAGACCTTCTCTCAAAGAACGGCGTCACTGCTCCGAAGGGAAGCAAGAAGCCTGATTTGGTGAAGATCGTACTCGGTTCTGCAACATTCGACCGAATGACCCCCGCACAGTTTGCGAGGAAGTACCGGCTTACCCCAACAGAAACCAAGATGCTTGTTGACCTTGTTTCTGACGCACAGAATCTTTCAAAAGAAGTAGAAGCACTTACACTGCAAGCAGGTCTTGAGGTGACGGGTGATTTTATAGGTCAGAATGATCTGTTTTCTCGCCGTAAGTATTTACGCAACATTCTGGGATGGAAGTTCAAGCCAACTGCCGAGGCGCGGATAGATGCACTCGTTGCCGCTGACGAAGTTATTGCAGAATCAGTTGACAGAATCGGCAGGCTGGCCACGTCTTTGAATAAGCGTTCTGGCGGCAAGGCTGATATGGCGATGTTCCTGCAAACCGGAGACCGGTCGTACCTTTCTGGTCTTGATGCAGAATCCCGTCAGACCGCACAGAATATCAAGTCACTCTATGACTCATACGGTGATTTGATTATCTCTGGCATAAGCAGTAATCAGGGCAAAGTTGATCTTGCCACGCGCACAGATGGTATCCGTCAGACGGCAGAAGCACTCATTGACGAGATGGTCAATGGCCGCCCTCAAAACAGGGCTTCAACAGGTGCCGGAAATGTTGCGGATGCACTAATGCATAGGCAACTTGAACGGGTCTGGCGCAATCTGTTTGGAGAGATCAAAGACCCCGCATTTCGATATGCCATGTCACGAGAAGCACAGATGAACACCGTCAGCCGCATGACATATTTGAACGAGCTTGCATCCAAAACTGGTCTATTCAGCGATACGAAGATCGACGGAGAGGGTCTTGGTCATACCGTGCGCCTCGGTGCATCCCAAAGGATGAACGCAAACGTCACACAAGGCGACCGAGCAAGGTTTGGAGTCCTTGCCGGAAAGTACACATCCCCCGAAGTGGCAAAGATGATTATGGGTGAGAATGTATTTTCTGGCGGCGATCTACCTCTTCTTGGTTCTCTCTGGTCGGGCGCAAAGCGGCTCGGCGGATTCATGCGCGGAAATATGATTCTTCGCCCTGCGGCGGTTGTTCGTGATGCCGTGACGGGAATGACGGGGTTTGCAAACCTTGCCGGTGATTTTGGTGGGCGGTATATCGCACACCACGCAAAGACAACGAAGGACGTATATGCGTTTTTCACAGCCCATGCAACCGGAAATAAAATGGAAGAAGCCAAGTATCGCCGCATGTGGGCGCGATATGCGGAACTTGGGGTTTCCCGCATGGGGGCATCCACCGCGCTTGAGGGCGTGGAGGGTGCGCTGAACGTCAAGAATCCGGTTGGCCGCGCATGGGAACGAGCCTTAAAGGTTCGGACGCTTCTTTCAGACCATATCACGAAAATAGCCGGATATGAAACCTATCTGGACAATCTTAAAAAGTGGTATGCGGCAGACATCAAATCCGGGAAGATCACAACCGAACAGCTTGAAACAATGGCCGCAGATCACATCCGGCTCGTGTACGATAACCGCGATGCGATGCCGCAGTGGATCAAGAAGTTGTCGAGAAATCCGCTTGTGACGGACTACGTTTCTTTCAAATACAGTTCTACCCGCTCTGTCGTAAATTCTATGCGCGAGATTGCCGCACTCGCCCAAGACCCGCACGTTCCAAAAACATATATTGCGGGGCGTCTCCTGAAGTTTGCGGCCGGAATTTCCGCGCTTGGACTAATAGCCGGTGCAGAGTGGAAGGGTGCAGAAAAAGCAGAAGACGAGATTGAGAAACTGATCGAGAAGGCGACCGGATTGAAGGTGCGAGGATTCGGGAAACGCGCCAGAAGCAAAATCAGAACGGGACTTGCCACGGTTGCCTCAAAAATTAGCGGATCGGACGTAGGGAAACTTTCAGAATCAACAGAGGAAATAGAAGAAGCGGCCCGATACATGGGGGAAGAATACTACCGCCACGACGCGATGAGCATGTTTTTGGATGAAAAGGGCAACATGGTACGCATCGTGTGGACGGGTTCTGTATCGCCTTTTGCGCTCGCGGTTGATCTTCCTACGGGATTCATGGACGCCGGGGCCATAGAGGGCATTGACGCAATGGAATACATTAAAAGCATTCGGGATGATGTAATCGGGGGCAAGACCATGTTCTTCGATATGGCAGAAGCACTCGGCAAGAACTTGACGGAGGCATACAGGAATGCCATTGCCTCATCAGAAGATATTGCGCTAAATCAGGCTTATGACGACCGCGCATCCGAAGCTGTTCACAAGGCACTTATTGATCTTGGGAATGATGTATTCGGGTACTACGCCAAAGTCCTCACCTCATCAAAAACCATTAAAAATTACAATGAGTGGATCGAGAACAAGTTTAGCGAGCCTAAAGAAAAAGGCGGGAAGGTTGTTCCTGTTCCTAAAGGATACGGCCCGAAGCCCGGACTTCCGACAGAGTTGTATGCGTCTTCCCGCAACATAAACAACATATTCATGCAGGGTATAATTCCTGTTTCCGTTCGTGTGTACACACAAAACGATGTTCGACAGAACATCGCTCTTAGGGCATCTGCGATCTATAAGCGGAGCAGTACGTTAAATGACGCGCAGAAGGACGTTCGCAGGAACATGACTTCTGACGAGAAGCGGAAGTATGACACAATGCTTTTGGAAAAGGAAGCTCGCGGATGGGTCAATCACTCGGCGGTCTTGCTGGACGCAATAGGAATCAAAAACATAAGAGAGACACAGGCTGACGCACTTGCAAAGGCCGGATTCAGGGATTGGCAGATTGAGCACGTAATGAACATCAGCAACCCCCGCCGCACCTCTGCCCCGTCCTACTAAAAAAACTTTCACAAAATCGTTTTTTAGTGTTGACACCTTTT
>JAKQEE010000363.1 GCA_029558635.1 Pseudomonadota bacterium
GGGGAGAATCCGTATGCCGGATAATGCCGTAAAAGTAACTTATTCTGGCGGTGACGTTTACTTTTATCAGGATGAGATCGTTCTTGGGCAGACGGTAGAAGAGGACTTGCACCAGATACACGCGCAGCAGGCGGCAAAGCCGGAGATTGCATATTTTGGCAACCCGGATGAAACGCTGTCGATAACTTTTGAGCTTCGCCGATCCGACACGGAGACGCGAATCAATACAATCCTTGACGCGGGCGAAGAGCTAACAATTTACCCCGCGTTACTGTTTGACAATGCGCTTCACGTGCATTGCGTGCCGCTATTGGATGGGGTGCAATCAATTGAGGTATTCGGTTGGCCGATTGCCAACGAGCGAATGACGGTAAGATTTTTAAAGAGCGGTGCATAAATGCCCTGGTATGACGGAAATATCCCGGCAAAGTGGGAGACGGCACTCGAAAAGAAGATCGGCGCAAAGATCGCCGTCAAGGCCGTGCTTGATCCGGACGGGCTGAACTTGACGCTAAATGGCGAGCATGATCTTGTTTCGGCCGGCACGGTCGGGCAGGTGCGTGATATGTCCATCGATTATGGCGGTCGGGCGATTGTGCAAGATGTCGCGTTGGTGTTTAACGACCCGGATAATTATTTCAGCCCGGACAACACCGCGTCACCGTTTCATCAAGCAGAAGGTACGTTGTCTGCAGATGCAAGCGCTACAGACACAACTTTGAAATTGTTGTCATTTACCGGGTTCAGTTTTGCCGCCGACGAGGTGCTTTTAATCGGCGATGGGACAAACGAAGAGGAGATTGTTGTTGCGTCGTTTACGGCCGACAATGGGTCAACCGGATATCACGAGCTTGTGATTGACGCACCGGGATTGGTAAATACTTTTTCTGCGGGGACGCGAATATGGACCAAGCCGGTTGTCGGCAAGGAGATTGTTATCTCACTTGTAAATCTTACAGAGTCAACAAGTGAGGAGCTTGTGCTTTTTCGTGGTAACATTATCAGGGCGCCAGAGCTTTTGATCGGACAGGCAAGAATCACAATCAGCGACACACGCAAAAAACAACTTGATACGATTATCGTCGGTGCTGATTCTGGCGCGGATTTAAAGCTGATGACCGTGGGAGTTGATGGTGCGCTTGAATCATCTATAAATTGGGGCGAGCAATTCAACAAAGCGCCGCTCGTGTATTCGGTTGATAAGGGACAGTTACCGAATGGGTTATTGCTAAATTCGTCAACCGGGGTCATCTCCGGCACACCGACAGCCGCCGGAGAGTTTACGTTCACGGTTCGGGTGACGAACGCTGATGGCGATTATGTGACGCAAGAAATAACGATGGTTGTTTTTGCGAGAATCAACACAGAATTTGAGGCCGCTCTTGGACTTGATGACTATACGGTTGATGTGCCGAATGGGACGGGAGAGATTGTTGACGGTGAATTTGTTTTTGATTTTGCAAATACATCAAAATATAAACATCGTTTAGGCGAACTTGCTCCGTGGGCGGAAGGCGACAGTAGAGATGATCGACCGGCAAGCATTGTTTATAAGCCGGACAATATTGCGTCTACAAATTGGTCGGTTATCGCCTGCATAGATTCGACAAATTTTCCAACGCACCCCACCGTTGACAACGCAATGGCCGCGTTGTTCGTTAGGTCGACGATCGCTGGTCTAGATCAAGATATTTTTTGTGTAGGTTATCACAAGGCAAAAGATTCTATCCGAGCTTTTGACTTTAATGCCGACAACTCTTACTCTGCCGGTACCGGACACGCGACAAAAATGCTTTTCAGGCTTAGAAAGTCCGGCGCTGCTTATGAAATGGCATATAAGGCAGTCGGAGCATCATCGTGGACGGTGCTTGTATCGCAGAACATGACAATCGGGACCCCAATTGATATTGGCGTGTTTTATTTTCAATCGGACTCTGACGAAGGCGGGTTTTACGATTATATCGATGTCGGTTTTGCCGTTGATTATTTTCGATATTATGAAGGCGCTTTAGCCGTTGCGACAACCGAATTGCCGGTAACGGTGCTTGGTGATGCTTACGATTTTACGCTGAAAGCATCTGGAGGCGCGGGCGAGTATACGTGGGATATTTCTGCCGGCACTTTGCCGTCCGGGCTTTCACTTGATGGGGCAACCGGGCAGATCGGCGGCACGCCTCTTGTTGCGGGTACAAGCAATTTCACCGTTCGCGTCACAGACGGCAGCGCTGCCACTGCGACGCAAGCCGTGTCGATAGAGGTTGGCGATTATGAGATTTTGCCGACAATCCTGCCGTGGGGTGAGACCAATATCGAATATAGCGAAACCTTGCGGCTTTATATCGGCGGCAATTTAGATCGATCTTTGGTGACAATCGGATCGCGCTGCCCGCTTGGACGGTGGACTTTTACTTTCACGTCTTCGACAGAATTTAACGTCGAAACGCCAGGGCTTGGCAAGTTTACCGGCGATATTTTAACAGAGTTCTCTATCGCGTCCGTTATAACTATCCCCGCCGCTGCATGGTTTTCGGGTATGCAGACCGGCGACACGATGACGTTTATCACCGGCAAGACGTGGGTTACAGAAAACCCGGTGCAAATCATTTATGACATTCTTACCGAAATTGCCGGACTTTCGCCAAAGCAATTACACGCATCGAGCTATTTCGGCGACGTCGCTCTTGGCACCGTATCGGATCACGACACGGACACCGAAGAGATTGATGTTGCCGTGACATTGCCGGCGATAATCGCGGCGGGCGAGGCGCTTGAAATCGGCGAGGATGATGTCGCGGTCGTGACCGGCAACACCGAGGCGTCAAGCTATCCGCCGACAATCAGCCTGGTTATTGATGAAAGCTCCGGCGATCTTACCGGCGAGTTGGTCACTTGGAAACAGCGCGCGGCGGTGGACGAGAGTTTTCTTTTCGATGCCGAATATGCTTATTGCGAAACATCAGGTATTCTGCTTTCGATTTGTCTTGACAGAGAAATGACCATTGCGCAAGCAATCGAGGCGGTCGGATCCCACGCGCAGATGTTCGAATTTCACAACTTCGGGGTAGAGGGAGTGCATTCGTTTCGCCCGCGTTACCAGGCAACGGTTAAAGAGTTGACCGAGGCCGAGCTTAAAGACGCGCTGGCGATTGAGGCGAAAGAACTGGCAAACGTTATTATCGTCAAATATGCTTATGACTATTTTAACGAAGAGTATCAATATAGCTATACTTACCCGGCAAGCAACACCGACAACCCGTCTTATCAGCGGCACGGGGTGAGGGTTGAAAAAACAATCTACGCGCCGGGGATTTACAATGCCGGCTTGGCGGAGCATCTTGCGCGCCGAATTTATGAATTGTACGCGAACGGAGTAGAGCTTTTGCGGTTCAATCTGGATTTGCGCGGTTTGCCGTTTCGAATTGGTGAATTGGTCGATGTAGATATTGATGACCCCGAAAAAGATAAGCGGTTTGAGGTTGTCGAAAAGAAAATTCAATCAAGTAAATCGAAAAACGTAGAGCTTGCCGGATACAACCGGACATTGTTTGACAAATTCGCAATTGCAGACGCCGCTCTTGCTGATGTGCATTGCGCCTGGTGAGGGGTAGAAATGAGTCTTAACAGCACAACGTTTACAACGCGGACGCCGATCACGGCGGATTTTTTAAACGCTATCGACCGCGGCAATCAAGAACAGATCGCATTGCAGCGGTTTGCAATCCCGATCTCCGAGTTTCGCTATTCTGACGGGGTTATCCCTGTCGCAACCGCAGCGGCGGGCAAGCCTGGTATCAAGATGGGCGGTTGGGGTGTGGGTACTGGATATTTTCAGGGTGAGAACGCCAAGAACGCAACAAAAACCGAGTACCTTGTTTTTGATTTTACGCTGCCCGAAAGTTACGACGATGGCGAAGACGTGAAGGTCGGAGTGACTTGCCGATATAATCAGGACGGCGGGACAATTGACGTCCATTCGGTGGATTGTGAGGTTTACGAGGTTACGGATGCCGGGGCGGTGGGTAGCGATCTTTGCACAACTGCAGCGCAAGCGTTCAGCGGGACAATGACCGAGTATTTGTTTGTTGTTACCGACGCGGGACTTGTTCGAGGTGATCGGTTGCGCGTGTTGATAAAAACGGTATTGAGTGAGACCGCAGACGCTGGGACGCAATACGCAGAGGTCGGCGGCGCGTCGGTTTATGCGGACGTGAAGGGCTGATAAAATGACCGTTTGGGAGTTCATCTACAATGATGGTTCTGAAAAGACTATCAGCTTTGAGCGTTTTGAGTGTGAGCGCCGGGTGACGCGCAAGAATTGTGCGATGGACGTTCAGAGATACAAAAACGGACTGGCGCGGGTTTACAGTGGGCCAGATGTCTGGAGTTCTTACGCTTTAACTTTTAACCACTACGGGCAAGGGACGGTCGACAAGGTTGATCAACTTGCGGCGGTTAGAGTGCCGATAAAGTTTTACTATCGAAAACACCGCAACGATAGTTATAGCTGGGTCAATGTTGTGCCGACGAAAACGCGCAAATACGTTGCAGGTGGATTGTCGACAGAAACATTAAAACTTGAATTAATCGAAACCAATGCGATATAGAGGTTATGGTGGATAGCAGGAGCTACGCATCAGATCAGAGATGTTTGGTCGTTGATATCACGGACGATGATCTGGTTGTTGACATAACCGACGATGAGATTGTTGTTGATTTCGATTGTGAAGTGTTTATCTATCCCGGCGTGCTGTATACCATGACGGGTAACGTATTGCAATATTGAGAGGCGACGAATGGCAATAACCATAACGACCGACGAGATCGGATACGTCTATCGACGATACGCCTACACCTGGCGCGTGACAATAAAAGTAAATGGCAAAAAACAGGACATTCGCTCGGATACCGTAAAGCTGATGATTAAAACAGAGCTTGGCGCGCTGGATACAACTTCGTTGCTTACCAAGTCGGCGAATGTGGCAACAGGTGGCGAGGGTGGTGTTGCTGTTTTTGAATTGTCCGGCACCGACACAAACATCGCGCCCGGCAAATATTATCTTGAAGTCGATTGGATTCACGGAGTCAAGCCCGTTAGGATATACGGCAAAGACTTAATTATCCGCGAATCTGTTATCATCGCAACAGTTTAGAGGTGAACGATGGCGACGTGGGACAAAGACACAATATTTTTTAACCTGGTCGTACCGGAGACCGGCGCAGATGACGTGACCGATCACGTTGTTGAGGTTTGCTCGGCGGACAACGCATACCCGACTGGAGCCGTGACTTGCACGCAATGCACGAGCGAGAAATCCCGATATTATCCAAGTGAAGACCTGGACGATGCGACGCATTATGATATTTATGTCGACGGTGTTCACGTCGGGCGAATACCGGCAAAGAAATCGTATCCACCAACTGGAGTCTAATCCATGAAAAAAGTTGCATTGTTGTTATTGATACCGCTTGTGTTGTTTGGGCAAACAACGGGCATCTACTTTCCGAAAAAGGTCGGGGTGCTGACGCAAGAAATCCCGTCAGCGCTCACCGTGTCCGGTGGGATTCGCGCCGACACATTGCGAACCGCGCTCTATGCCCTGCCCGTTGCCGACGGTACTGCGGGACAGGTATTGACCACGGACGGCGCGGGGCAAGTAACCTGGCAAACCGCAAGCGGCGGAGATATTACCGCGGTGGCTGCTGGCGACAGATTGACCGGCGGCGGCGAAAGTGGGTCGGTGACGTTGGCGGTTGATACGACCGAAGTTGCAACGCCGCACGATTTGACACTAAAACAAGACAACGCCGACACCAACACCACGGACGCAACGAGGGCGTGGGTACAATTGCAAGGATATCTGACCGCAGAGACCGGCGACATTGCAGGCGTAACGGCTGGCGACTTGTTGTCTGGTGGCGGGACAACGGGTACAGTGACGCTGAACGTGGACACTACAAAGGCCGCAACACAATACGACATCAGTTCAAAGATGGACAAGTCCGCCGTCCGCGACTCGGCCAACGCGGCAATCGCCGCAATCACGTGGTCGGGCGATCTGTCGGGTACAGGGACAAGCCCGTCACTTGCGGACAATACGGTACACGAGGCGGAGATCAATTGGGGCGGGGTGGATTCGGATAGTTTAACCGAGGCAATCAGAGACGCGAATATTTACCAATCACAGACTTTTACTTTCTTGCAGCCAGATTCGATCCGTGAGGTTGTGACCGATTCTCTGGTGTTTTATTGTTTTGATGATCTGTCATATCCTAACGGCGCGAAACTCGGCAAGGTGCGAATCACCACCTCGGCGACGGTGACTGATACTATTGCGCTTTACGAATACTCTACACGGGCGGGCGCGGCAATCGCAGTGATTGACTCGTTCATGCTGTCGAGTTCGCAAGACGCGGAATCATTGGCAGTGGATTTGGATGATTCGGACATGGCAGCGGATTCGTGGTTGTGTCTGGACTTGTCGATGTGGGACGCGACCTGCAAGACACTTGAGGTCACCATTGTCTATTACGTCAAGTCGGGGAATTGAGTATGAGACGATTATTTATGACTTTGGCCGTCTTGTGCTTAGTGTTGGTGCAAGACTACCAGACAGAGGCACAGATCATCATGCGGCCACATCCGCGCAGAGGGGCTGGCGGTGAATCTACGCTGATGAATGGGTTGATTGCGTTCTGGAATCTGGATGAGGAGAGCGGGACGCGATACGATGAGATCGGGGATAATGATCTGAATGATATTAATACCGTTCTGTGTGGGACGGGCAAAATTAATAATGCTGCGCTTCTCGATTCAACAAACTTGGAATATCTGAGCATAGCAGACAATGACGACTTATCGTTTGGCGACGAGAATTTTACTCTTGCAATATGGGTAAAGGCATATCAGAATAATATTTATAATGCCTGCCTGCAAAAGGGGGTTGGCGCAACAGCATCGCAAACAGAATATAGTATAAATGTGTCCAGTTCTCCATTTCGCCATACTTTCGAGGTTTCCGATGGAACAACAATAACAAGATTACGGAGTGATTCTGTGCAGGTGTTAAACCGGTGGCAGTGTATAGTTGCGTGGCACAACACGGACACGGACAGCCTATATATTGTTGTTAATGGGGGATTGGTGAAAAGGGGCTACGCTACGTCACACCCAAGAGATCATATAGACTTGTTTAAACTTGGCCGCTATACAAACACTCGTTATTTCGATGGCCTGATCGATCTT
>JAKQEE010000379.1 GCA_029558635.1 Pseudomonadota bacterium
GATCTGCATAAATTATTTTATATTTTTTCATATTTCTAAATTAAATTCGTGAATAAAAAACGGCACATAACAAGGGTTTTGCAAAAGCAGGGCATTAGTGGTTTATTGAACATTTTTACTACTATTAAACATTGTGCTAAAAATGATTTCTCCGGGACTCCATGCCTTGAACATCACATCAACTCTCAACCGCCGCATAACAAGTCGGTCAACGCGAGCGGCGGGCGGCGCGTTTTCCGTGGGCGGTGGCACATTGCCGCCGCCGCGTTACCTTGGTCGTTACGCGTCCAAATCGACGCTCGTTGAAATCCCAAACTTCATCGGCTGCATTCGGTACACAGACAAATCCGACTTCTGCCCGTGCTTCAGCAACCACTCTTTCAATCCTTCCTCGCTGTGGAAGAACTCTGTTTTCATGCACGGTTCTGACCGGTAATCTGGCCGTTCTTTTGCACTGATTCCGGGGCTGACATCAACCATTCTTGTACCGGGAAACACAACGCAAAATTGACGCATAACAATACGATCAACCGAAGCATCGGTGTTCGCCTGATTTTTCGCTTCGCTCATTTACGTTTTACTCCTGATGCCCGGTTACCGCTGTCGTTATCGGGACAAATACTCATCTTCATTCAATTGATGCAACTCTCGGTCAATAAAATCCGGCTCCGTCGTCACATCTAACTTCGCAAGAATCTTCTCAACCTCTTCCACGCTGATTTCGATCTCGTGCTCTTCGGCAATCTCCCGCCAGTGCTCTTTCCAGTGCGGCAACGTGTGAGCCTGACAACCGACAGCCAACACGCCAAACGCCTTGATCCATCGGCACTCGTATTCCATCGCAGCTGAGATCAATTCCCCGTACACGGACCCGTACACGGACCCGTACCCGGACCCGTCCCCGGACCCGTCCCCGTACCCGTACCCGTACCCGTACCCGTACCCGTACCCGGACCCGATTAACATGCCTTCCATTGATCGATCTCCTTTGCTGCGTTATCGGAAACTTCCACCCACTGTTTCACGCACTCATCGCCATGAGACGGAACCGACGCCGTGATTCGCGTCGATGTCTTCGGCCCATTCGCAGCCAATCCTAGTAGCCCACCGCATTCAGACGACCAATAGAGAATCATCCTCGCGTCAGTCAGTCTGATTGGCTGTCCCGCTACCGGCTCCGTTGGCGACTTGCCGACCAAGACAGCCCGTCCATGTTCGCCGCAACACACAATATACGTTTTCATTTCCATCCCTTTCAGTTAATAAAATCCGGCTCCGTCGTCACATCGTCCGCCGTCCACTGGCTCATCTGCGTTGGCGACACTCCGAACAACTGCGAGAACCCTCGTAGCGTCACGCCGTCCAGTCGCATCGTATCCCTTGCCTGCTTCAACGCTGATCGCAGCTTGAGGATTTCGGCTGCCATCTCGCGGACCTCGCTCAACGCACAATCAAACGGCTCGTTGTCGCTGAGCCATTCCAGACGCTTGATGGTCAGTTTCATCCCGTCACCCTCCAAATCGTTTCAAAACGTAATAAGCCCGTTTCCGTGCTGCCGCTGCCCGTTCCGCCGATCTGTCAGGGTCGCTAATCGAGAAGTCGGCCAGCTCCCGCAACGCCGAAAGAATCTGCTCCTTCTCGCGTGTGACCTGTTCGGCAACGTCGCGGTAGGACTTGCATTCGTCGCACCCACGATCCAGCAACGCCTCCACGTCCTCCACTTCGTCCCAGTCCTTGCCGCCTGACTCACGCAGCGAGTGAATCATTTCGGCGACGGACATTTTCTTACCTTTACGATTCAACACTCTCTCGGCCCTGTGCAACAAAAGCTCAAACGTGTGTCCATTCTTCCCAGCGTCTTGCATTGGCCGGAATATCTCGACAACACGCCTCGCAACGCCCCGCAGTTCCGCTACCTCGGCATCCAGCGTGTCGATACGCTCTTTCGCCCACGCCACCCAGTTGGAGTCAATTTCGCTTGTCATGCGTCTGTCCTAAAAATACTGCTGATCTTTCCTGAGCCCGCTGCCTTTGCAGTTGGGGCACTTACCCGGCCCGTCGTCATCCCATCCGTAACGCCCGGTTTCTGCCGCAACCGAATCGACAAAACCGTCGCCGCCGCAGGTTGTGCAACGCGGCTCATCGTCGTCGTAGTCATCCTCATCGTCGTCGTAGTTGTTCAGGTTAAGCTCGATGTATTGCGTCATGCGCCTTCCCTTTCGTCTTTCGTCGCGAATTTCGCATAGCACTGATCGCATTCAACAACGTCGGGAATCTCCACAATTTCGAACTGCCGCCAGTCATCCGGTAACGGAGAATATGAATCAAGATAGTGATACAGGCGATACGCTTCTTCCGCTTCGTCGTCGGTCAATTCGGCCTTTCGAGGCAGTGCAAAGTTTTCGACACCGCATTCCTCGCAATGCCAGTGGTAGGCCGTTTTCAGTTCAACCGTTCGTTTCCCGTCTGGTCCGTGCATCACTCACCTCTCTTCCAGCGTCTGGATCTCGAATCGAACTTCGCCAGCTTTTGCTTGAGTGCTTTCAATCGCTTTGCATTCGTCCACGTCGCCGGAATCGCTTCGACATACGCTGACACAACCTCTAGCGAGTCCTCAAGCGCACGAGCTCGAGCGTCTGCCGCCTGGCGAATAGTGCCGGGGCGATCGAACATCACCAAATGCCCGTCAGGCACCCGGCAAATGAACCGCACGTCGTTTCCTACTTTTTCCTCGCAAACCGCATAACAGGTGTCGGTTTTTACCCACGAAATATGATTACAGCGAGGGACCTCTGTCACCGTTCCAACTTCGGAAACAATGTACGCACTCATCACTCACCTTCCTTCCAGACTTGAACCTCAAGTGCCCACTCAAATTGAGTCCATCGGGAAGACCCTGTTTGTTCCGGCTGCCACCGAACTCGGTAATTCCATCTGCCATCATCATCAAGTCGCGTGGCCCCAATTAAAACGCTGTCTACCTCCTGCCATTGACCAGTTACTCGTTTCCACCGGCATCGCAACGGCGGATCGGCAATCGCGTCCTCAGGTGTCGCGTCCACCCAGCGACCAAGGGGCTCTCCGGTGTTCGTGCCGTGTTGGCGGCAGCGTGTCAGTTCGATCCTGAGACGACCTGCCAAATCAGCTACAGTCGTACAGGCAAAAATCGGCCTGCTTGTCAAAAAGACGAGTCGATCGTAAATCAAACTTAAATCGCTGATGTCGTCCTCGTTCAACTTCACCGTTTTCATCACCCCGCCCCTTTCGTTTTCAAAACAAGCCTGGTGGCTCGTTTACCAACAACACCTCTGTGACCTTTACCGCTCCGCCCTTGTCCCTCGCTCCTTGATTGACAAGCGATTTTGTTACTTCGATTCGATCTTTCCTCCAGCCTTGATACAAACGATCCAGTTCTGGATGATCGTAATAACTGACGACAACTCGCGTTTTTCTAAACCGGTGCAACAATTCTGCCAGTCGCACATGGTCCTCACTGGAAAAATCGTGAACATACTTCGCGCCCTTCACCAAATAGGGTGGATCGCAGTAGATCACCACTCCCTTCGCGTCCTCAATTCGCTCCAGAAGCAAAAACCCGTCATCGTTAAGAATCGTGACGTTTCTCAGACGGTCCCACCATGATGGAATGGACTCGACTGCCGAAACAAATCGCTTGGCAGCGTGACCTCCGTTTTTCGTGAACCGCCGGCAAAACCCTTGGTTGTACGACGACGTTCCCGCAACGCCGTTACGACCCAACCACGAACATAGGAAATAATCGGCGGCACGATCGACGCATGGATCGCCTGCAGGTGCACCTCCTCTCTCCCGGTGACGGATGGCTGCCTCTCGATGCAGTGATTCCGAACACGCCACTCGGGACAGCCTGGAAAACAGTTGGACACTCAATTCGTCATGCTGAACGACCCTTGCGAGATTGACGAGATCTCCGTGTAAATCGTTGACGGTTTCCATTGACGTTTGCGGTTTTGCCAACGTCACGGCCAACGAACCGCAAAATGGTTCCCAGTATGCCGTATGCTTGCCTAATGTCTCGACGATGCGCGGGGCCAAATTCCGTTTACTCCCGAACCAAGGCGACAAAGCACCAATGACCGGTAATGAAACTTGAGTGTCGTTGCTTTTCGCCATCGTCAAATCCCCAGATTAAAACTCTCGTTCAAACGAATACGTCATCGACTCCCCATTCCATTGAAAATCCTTCATGTCCATGGTTTCCCCGTTCCTGTTTTTCAGAATTAGCAATTG
>JAKQEE010000387.1 GCA_029558635.1 Pseudomonadota bacterium
AATCTACTATAATCTACTTGACACTACCAAAATCTTTTAGTATAATTGGAGGTGAAGGATGAAACGAGCGATGGTCACACGAGTAACCAAGACTGAGTTTGAACTTGACGACGGGCGGGTTTACCAACACCCGTTTGAACTTGATGAAGTTCCCACCAATGAGGAATTTCAGCGCATCTACGATCATTGGCGAGAACTTTTCGAGAAGGAACTAGATGACGAGCAAGAGATTAATCGGGATAGCGAAGGCCGCTGAACTTCTTGGCGTTGGAATTTCTACGCTCCGAGCATGGGATGATTCTGGCGCGTTGAAAGCAGAGCGCACAAAAGGCGGACATCGGAGATACCGCATTGAAGATATTGAGCAACTTCAAGGTATCGTTTCAGAAGATGCTCCACCAAATGATTGTGCCGCAATCTACGTGCGGGTGTCGTCTCATGACCAGAAACAGAAAGGTGATTTGGAACGTCAGAAATTGCGCCTGCTTGAATACTGCGCCAACAAGCAATACCGCGTTGGTTATGTATTTGAGGAAACGTTATCTGGTATGAACGACAATCGCCCCAAACTTCATCGGCTATTTGACCTGGCAATTGAGCACAAGATCAACCGCTTGGTCATAGAACATAAAGACCGCCTTGCCCGATTCAATTTTGGAATCTTCGTCAAGTTGTTTGAGAGTCACGGCGTCATTGTTGAGTGGTGTGAGGAAGTTCTACCCAAGTCATACGAAGCGGAACTGGTTGAAGACATGCTGTCTTTGCTCTCGTCATTTTCAGCAAAAATCTATGGTAAGCGTTCAGCCGAGCGCAGGAAGCAGAAAGCTGATGGAAATTCTTAGAGCGTACCGAGCCGAACTCGATCCAAACAACACTCAACGAACTACGCTGTTGAAACATGCTGGCGCGGCTCGTTTTGCATGGAACTGGGCGCTTGCAAGACGAAAACAGGAATATGAGGAAACGGGAAGGTCAAGCAATGCCATTGAGCAACATCGGCAGCTAAATGCCCTGAAGAAGACGGACTTCCCCTGGCTCTATGAGGTGAGTAAGGCAGCGCCCCAAGAGGCTCTCCGCGATCTGGACAAAGCCTACCGAAACTTTTTTCGCCGCGTAAAGAACGGTGAGAAGTCAGCAGGATTTCCAAGGTTCAAAAGTCGCAAGAATGGCATTGGGAGTTTTAGGCTGACAGGTTCAATCCACATCACAGAAACCCATATCAAACTCCCGCGTATTGGCTGGCTCAGGCTAAAAGAACACGGTTACATCCCGGCTGATGGCATCCATATTTTATCTGTCACCGTTTCTGAATCTGCCGGACGTTGGTTTGTGAGTGTCCAATGCAAGCAAGAGATAGAAGTTACTCAAGCAACCGGCGAGCCTATTGGCGTTGACCTGGGCATCAAAGAGTTGGCTGTGACCTCCGATGGGCGACGGTTTGAGAATCCGAAGCCATTGAAGAAGGCACAGACTAAACTAAAGCGGCTTCAACGCGAATTGTCTCGCCGAAAGAAAGGTGGAAAGAACCGAGAAAAAACACGGAAGAAAATTGCTAAAGCGTATCAAAGAATAGCCAACATCCGGCGCGACACACTACACAAGGCGACTTCGGCTATCGTTGCGAAAACCAAGCCAGATAGCGAACGCCCCAGTGTAGTTGTGCTTGAAGACCTAAATGTATCTGGGATGTTGGCAAATCATTGTTTGGCGCAGGCAATCAGCGATGTCGGATTTGCCGAGTTTCGCAGGCAACTGGAATACAAGACAGTTTGGTACGGCTCCGAATTGATAGTCGCCGACAGATTTTTCCCATCTTCGCGTCTATGCAGGCATTGTGGTTGCATCAACTCGGAGTTGAAG
>JAKQEE010000397.1 GCA_029558635.1 Pseudomonadota bacterium
GTGTTAGCGGAAAAGCCCTCGGTTGCGAGAGATATTGCGAGGGTTATGAACTGCGCCCAAAAAGGCACCGGTTTTCTCGAAGGATCGAGATATGTGGTCACTTGGGCGTTGGGTCACTTAGTCACCTTGGCGGACCCGGACGCCTACGGCCCTCAATACAAAAGTTGGAAATTGGAGGACTTGCCCCTGTTGCCCGAAGAGATGAAACTGGCAGTGATCAAGGAAACCAGTCGGCAGTTTCAGGTCGTCAAAACCCAGATGATGCGGGGAGACGTGAGCGAGATTGTCATCGCAACGGACGCCGGGCGTGAGGGAGAACTTGTCGCGCGCTGGATTATTGAGAAAGCGCATGCGAGAAAGCCGATCAAGCGGTTGTGGATATCATCGGTGACCGATCGCGCGATCCAGGAAGGTTTTACGCGCCTGAGAGATGGCAAAGACTATGAAAACCTGTATCATTCTGCAGTCGCGAGGTCTGAAGCGGATTGGTACGTGGGGATCAACGCCACCCGGGCGTTGACCTGCAAGTTCAACGCGCAGCTTTCCTGCGGACGGGTGCAAAGCCCGACGCTCGCCATGATCGCCCATCGCGAGGAGGAGATCCGGCATTTCATCCCAAGGGCGTATTACGGAATCAGCGCGAAAACGCAAGGAATCACCTTGATCTGGCGCGATAAAAAATCGAAAGAATATCGTACCTTTGATGAAGCGTATCGTCTGTCCGTATTGAAGGGATTGACGGACAAAACCGCCGCGGTGGCGGGAGTCGATAGAACGGAGAAAAAGACCTTACCTCCCTTGTTGTACAACCTCACTGAACTGCAAAAAGAGGCAAACGCGCGTTTTTCTTTTTCCGCCAAAGACACGCTCTCAATCATGCAGTCGCTCTACGAAACCCACAAGTTGCTGACCTATCCGCGAACGGACTCGCGATACCTTTCGGCCGACATCGTCGACACGTTGAGAGAACGTATCAACGCTTGCGGTGTAGGGGTGTACGCCCCTTTGGGCGTCAGAACGCGAACGATGTCGTTCAGCCAGAAAGCGTTTTTTGTCGACGACAGCAAAGTAACCGACCACCACGCGATCATCCCGACGGAACAAAAGGCGTGTCTCGATAAGCTCAACCTCGAAGAGCGCAAGATCTACGATTTGGTGATTCGACGGTTTTTCGCCGTTATGCTGCCTCCGTTCGAGTATGAACAGACGGTGGTGGAAGCCGTTATCAATGGCGAAACCTTTATCGCCCGCGGTAAAAGGGTTCTGAAAGCCGGATGGAAGGAAATCTACGGCCAATCCGCCGACGAGGAGCCGGGCGAGGAGGGTCTCGCTGACCAGATTTTGCCTGAAATACGCAAAGGTGACCGATTGGCGATCAGCGCGATCGTTCCGACAACCGGAACCACCAGACCTCCGGCGCGATTTACGGAAGCCACGTTGCTCGCCGCGATGGAAAATCCTGTCAGATGGATGGAGGGTGAAAAGAAAGATCTTGTGAAAACGCTGGGTGAGACCGGCGGGTTGGGGACGGTCGCGACACGGGCGGACATCATCGAAAAACTGATCAATACCTTTCTGATCGAAAAGGAAGGCAGGGAATTGCGCATCACCTCCAAAGGGGAGCAACTGCTGAATTTGGTCCCGAAAGATTTGAAATCGCCGGCGCTCACCGCCGTTTGGGAACAGAAGCTGGCGATGATCGCGAAGGGGTCGCTGAAAAAAGACCTGTTCGTGATGGATATGAAACGCTACGCCTCGGAAGTCGTCAAAGAGATCAAAAACAGCGAAGCGGTTTTCAAACATCAGAACGTGTCCGGAAAACGATGTCCCACGTGCGGTAAGAATCTGCTTTTGGTCAAAGACAAACACGGCAGCCTCTACGTTTGCCAGGATCGGGAATGCGGTTACCGGGAACGGATTCTGAACCCGAAAAAGGCGGCTTTTGAGGACCGCAAGACGGAAAAACAGGGCGGGCTTTCGAAAAAAGAGATCCAGCAATACCTGAGATCGCAGGAAGCAACGGAAAAACAGGCGCAAAACACCGCTTTAGCCGAGGCGCTTAAAAAGTTCCAAAAATCGGATAAACCTTAAAGACCCGTTATCTTCTCTCGTTTCCGCGTTTGAAGTTGCCCGTCATCTTCGCCATACATAGTTGTATTTGATACGCTTCTCCATTGCGGATCGCCTTTTCCAGTTTTTGGAAGTCTTTCCCGACAGCGGTGAATACCGGCCGGTTCTGGTAAAATATTCGAGCTTTATCGGTTCCGAT
>JAKQEE010000398.1 GCA_029558635.1 Pseudomonadota bacterium
AATCGCTTTGCGCGCGGGTATGGCATTTTATTTGCGAGTACAGAAGCAAACAATATTTCACAGATCGGCGAGAATATGGGGCAGCTGAAAAAGAGGATCGAGCGCATCGAGGCGAGAATTATTGACCGCCGTCACGAAAAAGAAACGGCCGAAATTTGCGAATGGTTCGCCGGCGCTGTTGCTACCCTGGACGCCGGCGGAACCCTGGCGCCAGACGATCAAGAGCTATACGACGAAAACAAAGTCTCTTGATTTTCCACTTTCGTGGGGTGGTAAATTTACCACACCTGATGTATTATATGAAGATGAAGCAACAGACATTCTTGTTTTTGCTCTCTCGCTTTCAATGTCTTTTATTTTTATTGCCTCTCTTCCCATTTGGAAGTTGTCCTTGATGCGCTGCTTGTTGGCAATAATCAGCGCCTCCTCAATGTCCATCGCATCAGTCAGATCAGAGATAATGACCGGAACAGTTGGTGCGCCCAACTTTTTCGCGGCGTAGTAACGACGATGGCCTGATATAATGACATTTGGCCCGATCTCGGCCTTGTCGCCGGTGATCAGAATCGGCGTCAATATACCGTTGGCCTCTATGCTCTCCACCAAGTCAGCGTCGGCGGCGTCGCCGTATATTTCAGAGTTCAGCGGGTGCGGCTTGAGTAGGCTTAGGTTAATTTCAGACATTTACTTCTCCTTCCCGTGAATTCTGCAATGGCACGGATGACACACAACAACCAAGTTTTCGGGTATGTCGATTTCTCCGGCATACCAATGAGAATAAGCAACATGGTGCGGTTCTGTGCCAATATTGGTTTTGCATATTTCACAGATACCCTTTGCCCGGTTGAATACATGCTGCCTGATCTTACCAAACTCTGCGCTCTTGAGATAATCGTTGTAGGTCGGCCACTTCTGCTCAAACATACTCGCCGTCGCCATTGATGCAATTTCTTTGTTGGTATTGTTTAGCTTGGCGAAGATCTCTTTGCCGACAGTGGAGTTGTGCCGATACATATTGATCTCTTTAAATTCCGGCAGCTTCGGCCAGTTAGTCAAGAGA
>JAKQEE010000401.1 GCA_029558635.1 Pseudomonadota bacterium
TAAAAAAGGAATTGAATCTATCTCCAGCCAGATTAAAAATTAGGCCGTGCTGGGTACCGGCATGTGTTCAGTTGTTATCGAGCCTTAATGATTTTACCAACGCCCTGCCAGAAACCCTGACCTGGTGGGGCGTTTGGCTATTGCTTTTCTGCTCTTGTGGCAGCAGTGCAAAACCTGCCTACAAGACGGAGTGATCCTTATACCGACTTGGCGATCCGCTGCCGAATATGGTGGTGGAGATGATGGAGTGCGTTTATTGAAACAAAAATCAATCGATGCCACGAAACTGCGACAACTTTTATACCTCGAGCTTTTGCCCTATGTGAACAAGCCTGGACAATACGTCGGCAACGAGATCAACCTGATTCGCAAGGATCTGCAAAGCGTACAGGTGCGTCTCGCTCTGGCATTTCCCGATTTTTATGAGGTCGGGATGTCTTACATGGGGTTTCAGATTTTATACCACGTGGCCAACCAGCGAAAAGAGATCTATGCCGAACGCATGTATGCGCCGATGCCGGATATGGAAGAGCGCATGCGCGAGGTTGGGGTACCGCTTTTTTCGCTGGAGACCTATTCGCCGGCAGTCGATTTCGATGTGGTCGGATTCACTTTGCAGTATGAGATGCACTATACCACCATACTGAATATGTTGGACTTGGCCGGAATTCCTCTGCGGGCGATGGATCGCACAGGATTGCCACTGGTTATCGCCGGCGGTCCATCGGCGTTCAATCCCGAACCGATGGCTGATTTTTTCGATGCAGTGGTGATCGGCGATGGCGAGACTCTTCTGCTCGAAATCGCTGATCGGGTTGCAGCGGCGAAAAAAAGCGGGCAGAGCCGCCAGAAACTCTTGCGGCGGTTGGCGCAGCTGTCTGGAGTCTATGTGCCGCAATTCTATCAACCGGTTACGGATGCCGACGGAAGATTCCAGGCCATCGAACCGCTTTGTAAGGAAGCAGCAAAAACCACAAGCGCTCGCATCGAACAAAGACTGTCGCCACAAAACTATCCACAAAAGCCTTTGACCCCCATCATTCGAACTGCTCATGATCGTGTTGCCCTCGAAATCGCTAGAGGATGTTCGCGCGGTTGCCGATTCTGCAACGCTGGTATGATCTATCGCCCAGTGCGCGAACGCAGTGTGCAGGAGATTGTCGAACAAGCAGTGGACAACATAACAGCGACCGGATATGACGAGGTTTCCCTGTTGTCACTTTCCACCTCTGATTATCGCGAATTGTCGGGATTGATGCGCGGATTGCGCCAGGCATTTGCTGGCGATCAAATCAATCTTTCATTCCCCTCGCTTCGTCCGGAGCGGTTCACACCTGAGGTCGCACATTTTGCCAAGGACGTTCGCAAATCGGGATTGACATTGGCTCCAGAAGCCGGCAGCCAACGGTTGCGAAATGTCATCAACAAAACCACTCGGGATGAAGATCTTCTACAAGCTGTGGATCTTGCTTTTCGCGAGGGATGGAAGTTGATCAAGCTCTATTTTATGATCGGCCATCCGACCGAGGAGGAAGCCGATCTGCTCGAAATGGTGGGATTGGTGCAAAAAGTATCTGATTTGGCGCGCCTGCATGGGGGTAGACAGATCAACATTTCCATTTCGCCTTTTATCCCCAAACCCTTTACACCGTTCCAATGGATACGTCAGGACCTGCCAGAAGAAACAGGGGCAAAATTGCGTCTGTTGAAAAGCCATCTTCGTCAGCGCAACACCAAATTGTCCTGGCGCGAACCCGAGTTGGCTGCTATCGAAGGTGTGTTGGCGCGCGGTGACCGCCGGCTGAGCCGCGTGATCCAAACTGCCTTTGAATTGGGCGCAAAATTCGAAGGTTGGTCGGAAAATTTCGACTTTTCGCTCTGGCAAGATGCGCTTGAGCGAGAAGGACTGTCGCTGACTGAGCTGTTGCGGGCGCGCGATAAAAATGACCCGCTGCCCTGGGATCACATTGAAAAGGGTATCCCGAAAGCTTTCCTGTGGAAGGAACATCAGCGCGCCATGGCTGGCATGGTTACTGAGGATTGCCGCATTGCGCAGTGCAACAACTGCGGGTTGATGCGCTGTGAGGTGTGCCAGGAATTGCTGTCCGGCCAGCATCCCGACACAACAGCCTCAACTTTGGAGAGCAAAACAAAATTAAGCCCAGGTGCCCATCAGGAAGAACCGCGAATAATCCGCATCAAGTATCGGCGCGATGAGGAGATGCGCTATTACTCTCACCTCGATGTGATCCGTTTGTTGGAACG
>JAKQEE010000324.1 GCA_029558635.1 Pseudomonadota bacterium
GCTTTCGGTTCATCCGACGACGACAGAAGAGGAGATCGACCGGCTGATCGATGCATTGCATCAAATCACCAAACACGGCGAAAAGTGGGAAAAAGAGTATGTCTATTCCCGGCGAACCAACGAATTCCATCACCATCGCGAAAGTGACTACCAAACTCCTGTAGAGAGCTGGTTCGATCTTTCGGAATGAATCGGCAGAATGCCAAAATAATAGAATTTTTTCTTGCAATTTAGGCTTAAAATACCTACATCATTGATAATAAAAGACATAAAGACCATGAAGCGATTCGAATGAACAATCGAGAAAGGAAAGTCGCCACCCTGTGAGTGGGGAGACGGCCGGGGCAAATTCCAAACAGCCCCGATCCGATATTATGCTGATTTTTTTGCCGGACAATTTCATCTCCATCTCTGTCACCCTCATCTACCCCTTTTTCTATTTCTGAATCCAGCTTCGGGATAGCGGCTGTGTTGCGCTCCGGGTTCCGAAGTTATGGCTTCGTTTCCTCTGATCAAATCCTTCTTCTTTTCAGCTCGTTTATTCAATATTTTTCGTTGCCTGGCATCGCATCCAGCCATTAGATCTTATCGACCCCATCGTGTGGCAACCTTTTGCCCTTGTCGTCAAACAGGAGTTTTGCTATGCCCATTTTTAATCCTCGACAACAGGAAATCGCCCAAAAGTTGGATCCACAAGCCGGCAAGGCGGAGTGGATGGACTGGCGTTGGCACATTCGCCATACTGTGCGCGATATCGACATGTTTGAAATGCTCCTCGGCATTCAATTCGGTGCGTCGGAACGGCGAAAATTGGCAGAGACGGTGGAAAAATTCCCCATGTCGATCACGCCTTATTATTTGTCATTGATCGACGAAACGGATTTCAGCCTCGATCCGGTATTCAAACAGTCTTTTCCCGGCGTGGACGAGCTGATGATCGATCCCCATGACCTGCGCGATCCGCTTGCCGAGGATCAGGACAGCCCGGTAGCGCAGATCACCCATCGCTATCCGGATCGCGTTCTTTTTCACGTCAGCAATATCTGTTCGATGTATTGCCGGCACTGCACACGCAAGCGCAAAGTAGGCGACATCGATTCGATCCCCAGCCGCAAAATCCTGAATGAGGGTTTGGAATACATTCGCAAGACACCGCAGGTGCGGGATGTGCTGCTCTCGGGTGGTGATCCACTGATGCTGTCGGATCGAACGCTGGATTGGCTTCTCGGTGAACTGCGCGCGATCGACCATGCCGAGATCATCCGGCTGGGTACGCGGATGCCGGTCGTGTTGCCCTATCGCATCACGCCGCAATTGACCGAGGTGCTGCAAAAATATCATCCCTTATACATCAACACCCATTTCAAACATCCGCGCGAACTGACTGCTTCCTCGCGACTGGCGCTGGCTCAATTGGCTGATGCGGGTCTACCCCTGGGCAATCAGAGCGTGCTGTTGGCCGGTGTCAACGATTGCCCCCGCATCATGAAAAAACTGGTGCACCAGTTGGTCAAGAACCGGGTGCGGCCCTACTATCTCTACCAGTGCGATCTGTCTGAAGGGCTGTCTCATTTTCGTACGCCGGTCGGCAAGGGTATCGAAATCATCGAGAATCTGATCGGGCATACGAGCGGGCTGGCCGTGCCAACCTACGTCATCGATGCGCCGGGTGGAGGGGGTAAAATCCCGGTAATGCCCAACTATCTGATCTCCTGGTCGACCCACAAGGTGGTTTTGCGCAATTATGAAGGTGTGATCACCACCTACAAGGAACCCGACTCTTATGAACCAATCTTTTGCGATCGCAACTGCGAATCCTGTTCATTGCAGCTCAAACTGGACGACGCCGAGTCGGATCCACCACTGGGTATATCCGAGCTGTTGTCCGATGAAAGCGAATTGATCACCCTGGTACCGGACAGCAATACCCGCCTGATCCGGAGAAACGGCAACGGTGACACGGACACAGACTGATTGGAGCGCATGTGGTTTTTGTCGATTATCTAATTTTCGCCGTCTATATGATTCTCGTCATTGGAGTGGGTTTTTATTTTTATCGCAAGAATGAAAATCGCGAGGACTATTATGTGGGCGGGCGGGAAATATCGGCCACGCATGTCGGCCTGTCGATAGTTGCCACCGATGTCGGTGGAGGATTTTCCATCGGATTGGGCGGACTGGGTTTTCTGATGGGCGTGTCGGGCAGCTGGTTGTTGTTCAGCGGATTGGTGGGTGCCTGGATGGCAGCGGTTCTGATCATTCCCAAGATCAAACACAATGATCGAAAACTCGGATTGCTGACCTATCCCGATTTTTTACGGACTCGCTATGGAAACGGTGTGGCCATGGCCGCGGCCGTGATTTCCGGAATCGGTTATCTCGGCTTTACCGGCGGCCAGATCATGGCCGGTGCCAAATTGGCTGCAGCCACCCTTTTCGCGGATCTGGGCGGAACCGTCGATCCGCTGATGTTTTCGCTGGTGGTGATGACTGCAGTGATTATCGGCTATACCGTGCTCGGCGGCATCAAGGCGGTGATCTATACCGACACCATTCAGTGGATCGTTTTGCTATGCGGTTTGCTCGTGGCGATTCCTTTCGCTCTATTCCACGTCGGCGGCTGGACAGCGATGCGTGAAGCTTTGCCCGCTCATTATTTTCGTCTGACGGCTTTGCGCCCGGTTCAGTTCATCAACTGGATGGTGACCATTGTTCCGATCTGGTTCATCGGCATGACTCTGTACCAGCGCGCCTATGCCTGTCGAACCGAAAAGGACGCCAAGCGTGCCTGCTTCATCGCCGGCTTGTTCGAATATCCGGTTCTCGCTTTTACCGGAGTCGTTCTGGGCATGATGGCGCGGGTTCTTTTTCCCGGCGCGGAAGCCGAGATGGGCTTGCCCCTGTTGATTAAGCACAGTCTGCCACCCGTCATCACCGGCGTGGTGATTGCTGCTTATTTTTCGGCCATCATGTCGACTGCCGACAGTTGTCTCATCGCTTCGTCAAGCAATTTCGTCAACGACATCATTCACCGTCGGCTGTTGCCCGATGCCTCGATGAAACAGATCATGCGGCTGTCGCAGATCGCTACCCTGGTGATCGGCGTTCTGACGTTTGTTATCGCCAGTTCGTTTCAAACCGTGCTGGAACTCATCCTGCACGCCTATTCGTTCATGGTCGCCGGGCTTTTTATCCCGACTCTGGGCGCATTTTTCTGGAAAAAGAGCGACTCTGTTGCCGCTCTCATCGCCATGATCGCCGGCGGCTCTTTGACGCTGGTGCTGATTTTTTCAGCACTTCCCAAGCCCTTTGGCCTCGATGCCAGTTTTTATGGAATCGTGACCTCGGCCTTGTTTTTTGTCCCGCTCTCCCTTTTGCGGGACGGGAAGGTGCAAAAAGAGGACAAGTCCTATGGATAAAATTGAAAAAATCGATCGCTCGCTTGTCCAGCACGGCAAGGAGAACGATCGCCTCTATCTGATCAAAATGGATCACACCGACTATCCCGAAATCATCACCAAAGTCGACGCTTTTTCCCAGGAAAAGAGCTATGGTAAAATCTTTGCCAAAGTGCCGACCTGGGCGGTGCAGGCGTTTCATCAGCACCGATTTATCAAAGAGGCGTTCATTCCTCGATTTTTTCGTGGCCATACCGGCACCTATTTCATGTCCAAGTATCTCAAAAAAAAGAGACGCCAGACTTCCGAGGATGAACGACAACAGATCGCCGAGATCCTTCGGATCGCCCGTGCCAAAATGCAAACCGATCCCGACTTGCCGACTGTGAATTTTGTCTTTCGTGTGCTGGGTGAATATGATTGCGAGGCGCTGGCCGAATTGTATCAGCAGGTTTTTCCCAGCTACCCGTTTCCGATTTTCGATCCCGACTATCTCATAGAAACCCTGCGTTCCCATGTCATCTATTTCGGCGCTTTTTTGGACGACAAGCTCATCGCCGCATCTTCGGCTGAAACCGATCCGGCATCCGCCAATGCCGAGATGACCGATTTTGCAACTTTGCCGGACTTTCGCGGCCACAAGCTGGCGTTGCACCTGCTGCAGCGCATGGAAGAAGAGATGCAGGCGCGCTCCTTCAAAACCCTTTATACGATTGCCCGTGCCCTATCCCCGGGGATGAATATCACCTTTGCCAAAAACGGCTACAATTTTGGCGGCACCTTGATCAACAACACCCACATCGCCGGCAAGATCGAGAGTATGAATGTGTGGTACAAGAGGGTTTGAGAGGGTGCCCCCGCGCTGCGGGGGGCACTTTTGCCGGCAAGATCGAGAGCATGAATGTGAGGTACAAGATGGTTTGAGGGGGTGCCCCCGCGCTGCGGGGGCATTTTTTCCGGCAAGATCGAGAGCATGAATGTGAGGTACAAGATGGTTTGAGGGGGTGCCCCCGCGCTGCGGGGGCATTTTTGCCGGCAAGATCGAGAGCATGAATGTGAGGTACAAGATGGTTTGAGGGGGTGCCCCCGCGCTGCGGGGGCATTTTT
>JAKQEE010000330.1 GCA_029558635.1 Pseudomonadota bacterium
ATTGTGGAGATTTAAATGTCTTTTAAATATGATCTAACTGCCAACCAACAAACTCCAACTAGTGATTCAAAAGTTGTCCTGTGCAAGTCATTTAAAATTGATATTGCAAACGGTTCTGGATTTTTGTCTGGAACTACTTATAATCTTGGTTGGCTTCCAAAAGAAGCTCAAGCAATGCTAATTCAGATTACAACTTCTACTGCGGTTTCTGGTGGAACAGTGTCTGCTGCAACTCTTGGAACTTCTATCAATGGGGTTTCTACTTCAGCAGCAACTAACGTGTTTGCAACCGGAGCATCCACAATTACTCCCGGTGTTTCTTATATTCCATCACTTCCAGCAACAACCGATCAAAAAATTACATATACTCCAACTTTAACGGGAGCTGGAGCTACTGCTGGTGTAATCTACATTAATATTTTTTACGTGGTTTAATATGGCGAATCCAAGTATTGTTACTCAAACTGGAACGGGAACCTCTGCTTGGATTCCCGTTGATCACACACAAAATGCTTTTGCAATCGGCTTTGGTTGTGTAGTCTCTGGAACTGTTACATATGATATTGAACACACATTTGATGACATTCAAAGTTCTAGTGTAACACCAACAGCATTCAAACATTCCGTTTTAGTTGGGCAATCAGCAAATAAAGATGGAAATTATGCTTTTCCAATTAGAGCTGTTCGTATTAATGTAACAGCCGGAACGGGAAGTGTAACTCTTACTGTTCTTCAAGGTAGAAAATAATTATGAGTGTATCTATTGCTACTGGAGTAACAGCGTTAGATGTTTTAAATCCTACTACCGCCGCTGCGGTGGTGGGGGCGGCTGGCGCCGCTGTTCCGCGCAATGCTGTCTATATGCTCGGAGACAGCAATACGATCCGGAACTGGTTTGTGTTTGTCACAAACTCTGCCACCAGTACATCTGGCAATCAAGCGACATGGGGCATGGGGTCTCAAATCTATAGCGCGCGGGTGGGCGGTCGCGTCCGGGTGGTCGGGAACAATAACGATCTGGATGGATTTGCAACGATTTCGGCAATGACCGCGACCAGCATCACGCTGGATTACGGATATACGGTCGAAGGGCTGACGCAGAACACAACCGTAACCATTGCCGTTGCAGAGCTCGCCGGCGATACGGGATGGGCTTTGCTGTCCAAAGCGATGCTGGCGCTGGACGGATATCCGGTGACGTTCGTCAATTGTGGACGAGGTGGTGACACAGCATCGAAGATGCTGGAGCGCATATCCGAGGTGCCTGACGGTGCGCGATGCACTGTGCATTTCGGCAGTAACGACATGGCTGAAGTCGCGGCGGGAGCGACGACTCAAGCCCAGCGAGTGGCCGAGGGTCTTGCACTGTTGGACGCACTGCGTGCAAAGCGTTGTCAGATCGACATACTCAGCCCAATCCCGTTTACGACTGGGCTGTCTACTGTCTCCGCGTCAGAATCGAACGCGATTGCGTATCTAAAAGAGATGCGCCGAGTAGAGATCGCATATGCAACCCGATACAGCGATCAGTGCCGGTTTGTTGATCTTTGGACCGCGTTGAAAAATAGTGGCACCGACTACGCAGACACCGGAGTGTTGTCCAGCTTCGACAAAATTCACCTTGCTCCAAAAGGCGCGTGGCTGTGGGCAGATACGTATGTAACGGCCACTGCCGGCACCTGGAAAACGGGTCGTCAGTCATTCCCGCTGACGGCTGCTGACGGGCTGGATGGAGGCGGTAGCAGCTACATCAACAACCCTATGTTTGAAGGATCGGGTGGCACCGCACAGTCAAACATCGCGGGCGGTAGCGTAGTGCCTACGAGCTGGATTGCCAACGCAAACGGCGGCACCGCGACGCTGACTCAGGTTGCCCGCAGCCTGGGCGGTAACGACATCAACGTTTCGTGGGTGGTCAACGGCTCGACGCAAATGCAGATCACGCAGAACCTGGACTCGTCGGTGCTGGGTAAAACGGTCCGCGCATCGGTTGAAATTGAGCATGTCAGCGGCGGCGACACATATGGGCATTACCTAGCGGCCGTCGTACAGTTTTCTCACGGCGGGCAGACGCGTACCGTGTCGTTCCCGCGTCATGCGCTCCCGCAGGCATGGGGCGGTCAGTGGCCGAAAGTGGGCGAGCGGTATCGTTTCGAGTCCGAGGATTTCACTATCCCGGCAGATGCGACCAGCGTGCAGATGCGTGTTTTGGCGCAGGCCCAAAGCGCTGGGACGCTCGTCTTTAAAGTTGGCTGCCCGGACATTCGGGACGCATAAACCCCACAGCCCGCCCCGCGCTATGCTTATTTATAAAGGCTTTTTAAATGGCTAAAAATTATTATGTTTCTGGTGAGCACAATTTTATCTGTGATTCTTGCGCTAGAAAGAAAAAATCTTCTGAAGCACGAGAACGATGGGATGGTTTCCGGGTTTGTAAAGAATGTTGGGAACCTCGTCAACCACAAGATTTTGTTCAGACCAAAGAAGATAAAATTGTAACAGATTGGGCACGAGTCGAACCT
>JAKQEE010000332.1 GCA_029558635.1 Pseudomonadota bacterium
AATTTCCGGCAATTCCTCACCCAACGGCACTGGACATTTTAGGGAAAAGACGTGGCGGGGACAACGCCGTCGTTCCTCAAATACTTCCAGACAAACCTGCAGGTAGTTACGCGCCACGGCCGGCCACACCATAGGACGGCAATGGAGATAGGCTCGTTTGCGCATCGTATGACGTTCCGCGTCATGATCGAGCAGATCATTGACTTGCTCGGCCATCACCGCCGCGTCCTTAAAGGGGACCACACAACCGCGGCCGTCGGCCAGCATCTCTTGCGCGTACCAGAAGGGCGTGGAAACAACAGCTTTGCCGGCGCCCAGGGCGTACGATAAGGTTCCCGAGGTGATCTGTTCGGGCTGCAAATACGGCAGCACAAACACGTCCGCGGCGCCGATATAGCCACAAAGTTCCTTAAGCGAAACAAAACGATTATGAAAGAACACGTGATCTTGCAGACCCAGCCGTTGCACTTGAAGTTGGAGCATGTTGCGATACGCATCACCATCGCGCTGGAGAATCTTGGGATGCGTCGCGCCCAGAATGATATAAATGACTTCCGAGTGCCGCGGCACGATTAGCGACAGTGCGTCCAGCGCCACTTCAATGCCTTTGCCGGGGGACAGCAGTCCAAAGGTTAAGAGGACAGTGCGGCCCTCCGCGCCATATTGGTCTTTGAAAAAGTTGGGGTCCACGAACGGCACGTCAGGGATGCCGTGCGGGATTAGACATATCTTTTCCGGCGGCACCTGATAGATTTCCCGCAGCATTGCCTCCGCGCGGTGGCTCATCACCACGAGACGGTCGCAGAGGTGTTTCAATTCTTGGACGATCTTGGCTTGCGATTCCGAAGGCCGTTGCAGCACGGTATGCAGCGTGCATAGCACCGGCATGCGGAGCTTTTGCAGCAGATCCAACAGCAGCGCGCCGTCTGCGCCGCCGTAAATGCCGAATTCATGCTGCACAATCACGACGTCCGTTTGGTTGATATTCAGAAAATCCGCCGCTAGGCTGTATTCGGATTGGCGTTGGGCATGAATCTGAAAGTGGACTTCGTTGGGATATTGAAACGGACTGCTCGCTTCATCCATGGCCAGCACAAATGTGCCGTTGCCCGGCAATTCCCCCGCCAAGGCATCGCGCAAGTCCTTAGTAAACGTGGCGATGCCGCATTGTCGTGGAACGTATGTGCCTAACAGTGCAACGGTATTTGGCCCTTTGACGCTTTCCTGCCAATACATGAGATTCCCCATCCCTTCTTTCGGCAATGCTGAGTCTCTGTGGCTTTCCGTTAACCAGCGGGTGGTCAAAAGTTAGTAAAAAATCATTCAGCTCCCCGGGCAAGACTCGAACCTGCAACCAAGCGGTTAACAGCCGGTTGCTCTACCATTGAGCTACCAAGGAGTGCAATGGTATTATTCCATAAATAACAGCTTATATATAAAACAAATATTTTGATATATGTCAAATGGAAAATTTCAATATATGTAATCGGTCAGTTTTGTGTGGGAATGCGGAAAAGGAGTGGGTAGGGATCGAGATTAGGATTGGCGGCGAGGTGATCTAGAGTTTCTTTTAGATGTCGTTGGATAGGAATCTTGCGAAGTCGCATCGTATGGGAAATACTCATCAAAACTTCCCTTGTATGTGCGCCAGCATCGGATTGCGAACCAAAACTGACCTTGCGGGCAATCACCAATGGTCGTAATTCCCGCTCGGCAAAATTGTTATCCGCAGGTATCTTTCGATTCTGAGCCCAATGATACATTCGTTTCTTATGTTGACGATAAATATCCTGTATTTTTTGAATTCCAGGATGCTGCGCCGAATGCTCCATTATGGCGCTAATCCTTTTCTTCAACTGCTTTGCCATGCGAAGATATGTTGCGTCAGAAATGGGCATCGTCCGTAAATGGATTGCCGCTGCTAATAATTCTGACGCCTCTTTAACAAATGTTTGAATTTCGACATGGTCAGGATATTCCTCTCCTAAATCCTTTACATCCCGCAGCAGATGCGCCTGGCAATATTGAATTGCACACGGCGCCTTGTTATAACCATTGTATCTATCCACCACCAACACCCCAGGCAATTTCTTCTCTCCAAAAACCTCTTGCGCCACTTTGCCGCTTCGACTCCCACGCAACCTAAACAATGCCGCGTTTTCACTCAAAAACAACCACGCATATCCATTCTTCCCGTTATTTCGCCATCCCGTTTCGTCTGCGTGTTTTACAAAACTCATCCTATACTCTTCCTGCATTTTCTCGATGACAGGTTCTAACATTTTGCCTATTCGATGCAATGCGCCTATCAGCGTTCCTGTATTGATTCCAATTTGACTTTCCAATCGCCCTAATGGTATCCCATGGATATAATGTTGCTCAATAATGTGAGATAATAATTGATTCCCTATTAAATTATTCGGCAACACCGGCAATGCATTGCTTTCTACCGTCTTTTTACATTTCGGACATACACATCTCCCTATCCGATATACCACCGTTTTCACCTCAACCACCGGTACATCCTTCACTGTGCGTTCTCTATATCCATTCCCAATCAAATCCTCTCCGCATTCAGGACACTTATCCGGGGCGGAAACTTCTATGATTTCTTTCTCCTCTTCCTTTTTGGCACTTCTTCTGCCATTGCCTTTATGTCCTTTTTTCGCCCCGCCTTGCCTTTTCGCTTTCTCCTCATCACTATTTTTCTTCATTAACATTTTTGACGATGGCGTTGAACTCCCAAACACCTTCTCTTTA
>JAKQEE010000333.1 GCA_029558635.1 Pseudomonadota bacterium
TTGTTCGATTTCGTACAGATTCATTGTTGCCGTCTGTTAGGTGAAAGAATTTTTCGATAATCCCCCGTTTTTCCGCAAAGTCAATCAGGTGAATGAGCCAGCGCCGGGCGTACTCTTCCCGGGCCGGGTCTTTCTCAAAAACAAAGTCGTGCTGGTCGCAGGTCTCATTGTGCAAGTGGAACACCCGAAAGTGGAAAGTCGTCACGTCAGGGTAGGCCATCATGTAGATGGGCCACTGGACAGATTCCCAGTAGGTTTTCCGTTCCGGCACATACTTCGAGCCGGTGGTTTTGTAGTCCCAGATTTTGAATTGATCCAGCGCATCGAGCCTGAGGTTCATCGTCACGGAGTAGTTTCCGAGGTCAACGGCGTAGCGGCCCCATATTTCGCGTTGCACGTTCGGATGGCTTACATGCGTTGCCAGCGCGGGCGCAGCCTGTGATTCGTTGAATAGCCAGTCAATGTTCATCTCCGGGTCGTTTACCCGGTAGCGTGTAGAGCCGTCAGGAGCGATTTCCTTGAAGTGGAGAGGCCCCAACTCAATGAGTTTGTGGTAAGCCTCTCCTTTGCTCTGCGGCTCGGTCTTGATCCAGGGCTGGTCGAGTTTGTCAATGAAGTCCTGTACCGTTTTACGGTAGTACCCCAACGTGCAAACCCGGTAGTTTTCCAGCGTGGACGGCGATATTTTGAGCCGCTGTGTCATGCCTGCTTTTCGGTTGGGGCCTCAGTAGTGGCCGCTTTTTTCTGGAATACATTTGTCTCCTTGTTATACTCCATGCCCAGTTTGTCGAGCCGGGTTGACATCGTGGCGCGAACGAACTTCTTTACCGGTCCTTCTTCCATTTTTGCGACTTCTTTGGACACGCGCTGGAAATCCTCGTCGGTTTTGCACTCGCCGATTTTGGCGTTCCATGCGTCCACAATCGTTTCGTCAATTTTAGGCTGTACGGGGGCTTCCTGCTTTGCACCCTTCTTGATGTCGAGTTTGCCTGTGGACTGTGCGTCATCATCCTCTTCCGTTGCCAGTGCGAGCGCGGCGCCCAGGGAGTAGCGACGCATGTAGGTAATTGCGCCGCCAAGGTTCTGGATTGCGGTCGTGCCCTGGCCCTGCCATGCCACCATCGGCATGGAGAAAGCCCGGAACTGGCCGCTCTCGTGGCGTACAATCGTCGTGATGAAATCGCCGGTGATGGGCTGCTGGACGAACAATCCGCATTTGGCAAGGGTCGGGCGGATCTCAATCATGATTTCGTCCAGTGAGGCGAATTTACGGGCGGCGCGCCCGGGGACGGCTACTGTTTCGTCCCGCTTGACAGCCTTGAACTCGGCGTTGAATTTGACCAAAGCCTTGTCAAGTTCGGAGGTTTGGGGCGATTCCCAAAAGTTGTCGTTGTGATAAATAAAACCGTTGTTACTCGTGGTGCTGTTTTCCATGTTGCAGTATGGATTTGAAAATGTGTGAATGGATGTTACGCTTTTATGCCGCGCTTATCAGACTGCCGGCGTTGATATTCGGCCAGGTATTGTTCGGCATCGGCTTCGTTGGTTTGCTGACGCTCTTCCTGAAACATCAGTTTGGAGCGGCGGCGGCGGCGCGGGGTGGTTCCTTCCACCGGCGCGTGGGGCATGATGTACGTGAATCGTTTATGCGTTGTCATGAGTAGTCTGTTATAACATTTTTTATTGGCGCGTTCATAAGCCCCCGGCGCACAAGAGCGCACAGCAGCGGACCTATTCCCGCGAGTTTGCGAAGCATCTGGCTTTCCAGTTGGGCATTGTATTCGCCCAGCAGGGAGACAGCGTTTTCCTTTAATTCGATGGGCATCCAGATGGGGTACTCCGTTGTGTCCGGGATGGCGAGTTCTTTTTGCGTGAACTCGATAGTGCCGTTTTGCCGGTACTCGGAGCGGACATGGTTCAGCCCCAGTTCGATGAGCTGCCAGTAGATAGCAGTTTCGGTCGGAAGCCCCCCGTCGCTGCCCTGCTTGCGCTTGTCGAACGGCAGTGAGGCGCGGACTATGCTCAGCACTTCGGGTGGCAAAATGACGCGCTGAGGGCAATAGGATTTGTCCTTGCGCGGATCGTCTGAACCCCTCTGGAATTGGGTCGTGTCGAGAATTGATGTTGCGATTGGCATTGACTCGTTGTTTAATTCGATACAGTGGGCGATAAGCCATGCACCGTTGTTTTCGTGACATTGATGACACTTGAACTTCCTGTACCAAAACCGGATGCGCTCTACTGTGGCTGACCGATTTTTTTTAGGAGAAGTCCCTGCGTCGCAGCGACTGTGTTTTGAAAGTGTCCCATTGGTTGAACTTGTTGCAAAGATAACTGATTTTTCAAACCTGCAAACATTTTTTTGCAGTGGCTTGCAACTGCCTCAAATAATCGGTTGTCGGCATCGAGGCGATGATTTGCCAGTGCCCGTCGAGATTGACGTAGGCGAACTCGAATGCCTCACAGATTTGCTCCAAACGTCTTGAGTATTCCTGCGTGATGATTCGCGTCTGGCCGTCGCTGTTGACCACCGAACTTTCATCAAGGATGCCGGTGATAACCTCATCATCTTCCACCGCTGCAAACAGACGGTTATAGACATTCTGGGAAAAGCGGCTCAGCGCAAGGTCTGACACGCGGCCATCAATGTAGTCGAAGTAGAACTTTTCGAGGTTTACCGACCGCTCGCCGTCATGGAAGCGCGTCCAGTGCGCCACGTGGTCGCATTTGAATTGCTGATAAACCTCCACCCCGATGTATGGGCCGAAAAGGTGGACGCAGCAGGCCAAGGCGGTTTGTGCCGGGCCGGAGCCGAGAAAGCCCCAGGATAGTTCGCTGCTGTGGTTTACAATCAACTGACTGTCTTTGATGCTGATTTTGTGGCTGCCCACCCAAATTTCGCGGGGGTCAACCGTTGTTTTTACCGTTACGTGCATGGTGTTTTATTTAAAATCTGTGATTGAAAAGGTTTCGGTCAGGCTGGAAAGCGTCGCGGCTCCGTTGATTTGCATTGTCACGTCAAGGAGCGTCGCGCCTTTGCTTGCGCACC
>JAKQEE010000336.1 GCA_029558635.1 Pseudomonadota bacterium
GATAACGTTGTTAAAAGTCGACTGAATGTGTGCCTGACCCTTGGCGACAATTTTCTTTTCTCGCTTTTTGGTCCGGACTTTGGACTTAGCTCCTGATTTTGCCATTTTATGCTCCTTAAATCAGTTTACATCCTTTAAGAAAAAATGAAATTATTTCTTCTTAATCGCTTTTCTCGGACCTTTGCGGGTGCGAGCATTAGTTTTGGTTCTCTGACCGCGAACGGGCAAACCCTTGCGGTGTCTGAGACCACGGTAACAACCGATTTCCATCAATCTCTTGATATTCATCGATATTTCGCGTCTGAGATCGCCTTCTACGCGATATTCAGATTCAAGAACCTTTTTGATCGACGAGATTTCGTCTTCGGTAAGGTCTTTGACGCGGGTGTCCGGGTTGATGTTGGTCTGCTTGAGAATTTTCACAGAAGCGGTCCAGCCAATCCCGTAGATGTAGGGCAGAGCTGCTTCGACGCGCTTGTTTCGAGGCAGATCAACTCCAGCTATACGTGCCATAATTTTCCTCCTGAGTCTTAGCCCTGTCGCTGTTTGTGTCTGGGATTTTCACACAGAACACGAATAATACCACGACGCTTGATAATTTTACACTTTTCACAAATCTTCTTAACTGATGCCCGAACTCGCATTTTCTTTCCTCCTGCGTGCTGTTTTTACCGCTTCCTCGGACTCATTTGAAACGATAAACGATGCGCCCACGGGTGAGGTCATAGGGTGTTAATTCTACGGTAACCTTGTCTCCGGGCAGAATGCGAATGTAATGCATGCGCATTTTTCCTGAGATGTGGGCGAGAACCAAGTGCCCATTTTCAAGCTCCACCTTGAACATGGCGTTAGGAAGAGGCTCGACGACCTTTCCGTTGACCTGGATGGTATCACCTTTGCTCATCTTTAGACTTATAACCCTTCCTGACCCGCCTGGCAGGTCGATGTGAGAATCACCGGCCCCTGACGGGAAATGGCAACCGTGTGCTCGAAATGTGCTGACAAAGCACCGTCTGCCGTTACCGCCGTCCAGCCATCACCTTTGATGGCTACTTCGGGGCTTCCGAAAGTGGCTATGGGTTCGATCGCAAGCACCATTCCGACTTCGAGCCGCGGCCCCCGGTGAGAGGGTCCGAAGTTGGGGACTGGTGGTTTTTCGTGCAGGCTTCTGCCTATCCCATGACCAACAAATCGCTTAACCACTGACAAATTCTCAGTCTC
>JAKQEE010000348.1 GCA_029558635.1 Pseudomonadota bacterium
AAACATTAAAACAAGTTAAGTGTTGTATTAGAGTGTGCTATAATGATTGCAAACCATCTACACAGTTTGGAGGATAAAAACCATGGGTTCACTACTTCATTCACGCAAATTTTGGATTGCCGTTTTCGGTCTGTTACAGACTATCCTATTCCAGTTTTTACCAGATTTCCCGCCAACTGTTTGGCAGGCAATTGATGTACTGGTTATGGTCGTTATTGCCGCAATTGCATGGGAAGATGCGGCCGAAAAAGGCAACAAGCGAACCGAATATCTTTTGGCTAAGCTTGATTGCACCGAGAAAGATACCTTAGACGGAGAGTAACCCATGCCAGCGGGGGCGGACGGGACAACCAGCAACGCCGAAAGGCTTGCACGCATTGAGGAAAACACAAAGGCAATCCTCGCGGAATTGCAACGCCAGAACGCTTGCCTGGTCGATAACACGCAACGTATCACCGCCCTTGAAGGTGTGAGCGCAGGACGCACTCACGAAATCCGGGCGGTCAATGACCGGGTAACTGTTTTAGCCGGAGACATTGACCGCCTGGATAAAAAAAGCGAGGGCTGGAGTATCATCAACAGCATTGCCGCTTTGATCGCCGCGATAGTCGCGGGTATCAGCTTCACAAAATGACCTACCCAAAACGGGCCGACACCAATCAAGCCGCCATCGTGCTGAAGCTACGCAAGCTGGGTTACAGCGTGCAACACCTCCACACGGTTGGCAGCGGTTGCCCTGATATCGTGGTCGGACATGACGGCAAAAACTACCTGTTTGAAATCAAAACCCGCGGCGGCAAACTGACACAGGATGAGGCCATCTTTTTCGAGGTGTGGCGCGGGCAAGTTAACGTCATTTACAGCGCGGAAGATGCGCTGGAAATCATGAAAGGGAACATATGAACTGGAAAAACGTAACCGTCAAAATTGGCGACCTCATCCCGTGGGAACACAACCCAAAGACCATTAGCAGGTCTCACGCCAAACGCCTGCTGGAATATTGGCAACGGGTTGGGCAATTCCAGTCCATTGCCATCGGGCCTAGCGGGGAGGTTTACGACGGCCATCAACGGCTGTCGGTGCTGCTTGCCGCCTACGGCCCCGGCTACCAGATAGACGCCCGGCAATCCGAGGTTGCCCTGACAGACGCAGAACGGCGGGAATTGGTCATTGCCGCCCACGTTGGCACGACGGGTCAGTTTGATTGGGATGAGCTGTCCGGTTGGGACGCAGGGCAATTGCAGGACTGGGGCATGGACGCCG
>JAKQEE010000357.1 GCA_029558635.1 Pseudomonadota bacterium
AAAGTGTGTCGAGGCAAAGGATTACAGCGGACTGGTAAAGGTTCTGGCAAAGAAGCAGGATACGATTGTTAAACTGGCAATCAACGGCAAGATGGACCCCACGATTGTCAAAAAGATGTATGACGATGCGGAATCCTTCAAAAAAGATACCCTGAAAACCATGATGTCCCCGGAGAAAGTGACACCGGGGCAGACGAAGGAACAACTGATTGCGGATAAAGCGGCGGGGAAAAAGCTGACTCCGGCACAGGAAGGGGTTTACAGGGATATTATTCCTCAAAAGCCGGTTGAAAAACCCGAAAAGCCGGAATACACCCCCAAGCAGGCACTTTCCCGTATTTCGACGATTGACGCCACCATTGCAAGGTTGCAATCATCCGGTAAATTCGACACCGCAATGGCGATACAAAACCCGCAATTAGCGGCATTGCTTGAATCCAAAGACCCGGAAGCCATCACACAGGCGATCGACTCCCTGAAAACGGAACGCGACTATGTGTCACAATTTGCTCCGAAAGGGGCGATAAAGCCGTTAAAGGATGCGGGAACGGATAAGGGCGGGAAGCCACAGATACAAACGTCCTACAAGACGGCAGACGAAGTAAGGGATGCGTATCGGAACAAGAAGATCACGAAGGAAGCGGCGGCGAAGATCCTCCAATCAAATTTCGGCTATAAATGATGGATGCGTTACAGTTTTTAGAATCCGAACCGAGGAAAGAAAGCGCGATTGCGTTCCTTGAGTCTAAGGAAAGCGAGAGCGCGGAGGAATTTCTTTCTGAACGCACCACAAAGGACAAGGTGCTTGATTTTATCACGATGGGCCATATCGGGGGGGAATACGGCCCGGAAAAGGAAGTCGAGTTCACGCCGGAAGGGAAGATGATTCGCCGGGAAGTTCCTACGGGCGATCCCGGTTTCTTCCAAGACCCTATCTCTGCGCTTGCTATGGGGGGTGTTGCAGGGGCAAAAGCGGCAGGGGGATTGGTAAGCAAGGGGCTGGTTGCGGGACGCGAGGCGTTGGGATGGATCACCGGCGGCGGTTCGGAAGTTCCAGCATTGGCGAAGGCCGGGGCAAAGGGAGTGGCAAAAGCCGTGTCCGCGAAACCGTTGGCGGAAGCCTCTGCTAAACGGCAGACGAAGGGCGTCATGGAAAGCATTACGCCAGAGGCGAAGGTGTCTGCTGAAGCCGCTACGGGAACAGCGGGGAAGGCCGCTCCGAAGGCAACCGTGAGTGCGGAGGAATTTCTGACAAAAGGCGATGAGGTTGTTTCACCGGAAAAGCCTGTTTCAGCATCCGCTGAAAAAGCCACAACGAACATGGCGCCGACAGGCGGCCTCGACCTTCTCGCAAAAGAGCAAGCGGCACAGAGACAGGCGGGGAAGGTCGGCCTCGATATAGGCAAAAAAGAAACAAAGCCGACATACACCTTTGCGGAACCGGAAACGGAAAAGCTGTTCCAATCCGCAAAGGGTATAAAGCCGGATACCATCGGCACGAAAATAAAGGTCGTGGCAACCGAAATCGGCCACAGGTTCACCCGCGACTTTGAACATCTTGCCAACAAAAAGGAAAACGCTCAACTCGTTTTCGACTTGAAACGGCTTGAAAAGCAGAAAGATGTTGTCGCGGACAGGACCACACGAAACATAGGCGAAACGCTCTCCGGCCTCAACAGGGCGGAATATGACCTGTTCAATCGCAAGGTGGTTCTGGATGACCTTGTATCCGACTACAATCGCGGCCTGTATGCGAATGAAAAGGAATTGCCGTTCAAGTTCACGCCGGATTCCCTAACCGCCGAAAAGGGAAAACTGGATGCGTTGATCCAGGCCAACCCCAAAATAGCGCAGGCGTTGGAGAAGCGAACGGCGATGTGGGAGCAAGTCAAAGCCGAATACATCGAGGCCATGAAGCCTTACAAGTCCAATGTCGAGGATATGTTCAGAGAGAACTATTATCGGCATCAAGTGTTGGATTACGTCGAGAGTAACGGGATTTTCGGAACCGGGAAGAGGTTGCGTGCCCCGCAAAAGGGATACATGAAGGGTCGGGAGGGTGCAGCCAATCTCTACAATACCGACTACCTCGAAGCAGAGCACCAGATCATGGCGCAGATGCTTCACGATGCGGAAACGGCAAAGACGCTGACGAAGATCAAGGCGGGCGAAGATATAGCGGAAAAGATTAAAGCACAGGCGAAAGAAGCGGGGGTTGACGATTGGCATAAGGCCATACCCGAAGGATACACGACATGGCAACCGAAAGAGGGGAGCGTGTTCCATCCCGTCCTCACGGTAGATGAGAAAACCGCAGCCAAGATCATGGAGGGCGACATTGATGAAATTCTCGGCAGTGGGACGGATATATTCAGGGAAGCCATTGCAGTAGGCGGGAAGCGGAAGGAATGGGTCGTCAGGCAGGAAGTGGCGGATACGCTGAATAACCTTACAAGGGAACGCTCAACGGGAATGCTTTCCACACTTGACAAGAAAATTATGACGGGGTGGAAGAAATGGCAACTAATTCAGCCCCGAAGGTATTTCAAATACAATACCCGCAACCTCACGGGCGACGCGGAAGCGACCTTTTTGGGCAACGCATCCGGGTTCCGAAAAGTCCCGCAAGCTGTTAAGGAATTAGGGGATGTATATTTCGGCATGAAGCCCATGACGGAAGACATGGCAAAGTGGTTTGAACGCGGCGGGATGTCCTCCACATTGCAAGCACAGGAGATGGATTCGCTTAAACCGATGTGGATGTTCTCCCGACTTTATGAGCAAAGGGGTGGATCTGCGAATCTATTTAAGAAGTATTGGCAGATTGCGCGATACACGACCGACTTCCGCGAATCCATTTTGCGGTATGCGAACTTTCTGGATTTTAAGGAACAGCTTGTTAAAAACGGCGGCAATCCTCTGAAATACGGAGCGTCGAAGCCGGAGATGATAAATAGTTTGCGGGATATTGACGACAAAGCGTTCTGGTTGTCCAATGACTTGCTCGGCGCGTATGACCGCGTTTCCGTTGCGGGTCAGACCATTCGGGAAAGGGCAATCCCGTTCTGGTCATGGCAGGAAGTCAATTTTAAGCGATATATCCAGTTATTCAAAAATGCGGCCAACGACGGGGAGCTATCCACAACCATCGGCAAGAAACTCGGAGCAACCACCATCACCGCTGCACGTAAAATAGGATCACTGGCAATCAAGATGTCGGCCTTCGCATCCATGCTTGCCGTCTATAACAACACTATGTTTCCCGAAGAGGAAAAGCAACTCCCGGTTGACGTAAGGACAAAGCCCCATATTATTCTCGGAAGGGATGAAAAGGGCGACATCCAATACTTTAACCGAATGGGAACGCTGGATGACTTTATTTCATGGTTCGGGCTGGACTATGCGCCACGCATCGTGGGGGAATACCTGAACGGCGACAAGACAATAAAAGAGGCATTACAGGATCAGGCGAAGAAAACGATGGAAGCCCCGGTGAACAAGGTCATCGGCGGCGGGGTTCCGTTCACAAAACTGACGGGAGAACTTTTGTCGCGTAAATCGGCTTTTCCCGACATCTTTAAGCCGGGAACCATCCGTGACCGATACCTCCATATTGCACGTTCTTTCGGCCTTGAAAATGAATATATCCTAATGGCCGGGAAGCCTTCTCGCGGCTACAAGGAATCCCTGAAGAACACGTTCATTTACACGATAAACCCCGGTGAATCGGCATATCGCACGGTATTCGACCTGAAGAATGACTTTCTGAAAAAGTTGGGCAAAACGTCCGAAGGTTTTTGGCTCACCCCGGCAGGCGATGCGCTATACAATATGAAATTGTCGATGAAATATGGAGACAAACAGGCATTCTCAAAATACTTTACGGAATATGTTTCCGTGGCGGCACAGCAGGGGCGGACAAAGGAACAGATCAAGCAGGGTATGACTGATTCCCTGAAGGCCATGCACCCGTTAAGCGGCCTGAACAAGCAGGAGCAGGCGATATTTACAAACGGGTTGAATAAGGAAAATCAGGATACGCTCATTCAGGCGATCCAGTTTTACAATGAGGTTTTATCAGGGGGAAAATTGCAATGACCACAACCTATTACGACAAGTTGTTTGG
>JAKQEE010000360.1 GCA_029558635.1 Pseudomonadota bacterium
TGCGACACCAGTACTAAGTACCCTTCGGGAATTCAAAAAACTTTATAGTTTAGATAAACCCGGTGGGGCTGGCTCCTTTCCTTGCGAAGGGTGCTGGTACGGTGTCGCAGCCTCCCTGCCGGGGCTTATTATTTTCACACATAAAGCGACACCGTGTAATGAAGAGTCTCGCCAAGCGCCGGCCCTGCCCGGAAATTCTGCACCCTGCCGAACGGCAGATTATCCGCTCCCGCAACTTTCAGCACGCGCAACGCATGGACGCCGACATGCGGCGGCTCCACCGGGAGTTTCTGCTCCGAATGAAGCAACTGAGCTCAAAAGCCCGGTATTTAGGCGGTCGGTAAATCCATTTATTTTGTTCAAAATCATTAACTTACAACGTGCAAGAACGTTGTAAAAGCCAGACCTATGCTTAATATTGACGACCGCCTTATAAAAGAAGTAAGCCCGCAAATAGGCCCAAACGCGCTGTCTGTGCTCCTTGCGATTGCAATACACCTAAATAAGCGAACCGGGCGCGCCTTCCCTTCACACGCGAGGCTTATGGAGTTAACCGGAATGAGCAAAAACACGGTTTACGATGCGCTGAAACGACTGAAGCAGTTTGGGCTACTGGTATCTGAACAAAGGATAGATTCCGAAAAAGGGCATTTTGGCAAGCGCACGTTCAGGCTTACAACTCGATTCATATCAATCTTTATAGCGGCCGAAGATGCGGAGCCGCTACCTGAACAAGAACAAGACACTGACCGCTTCCCAAAAAACCGGTTACCGGTAAGCCGGTTACCGGAAAACCGGTTACCGGAAAATTGGGAAACCCAACGGCTTAACAAAGAGGAACAGATTAATAAAGAGAACGAATTAGAAAATGGAACGGGAGAGCGCGCGCGCGAAAACGAACCTGAAACTTTCGACCTCGAAGCAGAAAAAAACACCCCCACCCCAATTCCGCCGACCCCCTCCCCCGCCGCGCCGTCGTGGCGCGACCGGCCCCGGACGGACACCCCGGCCCAGATGAGCGACGACTTGCGCCGGTTCTACATGGCCTACCAGGAAGACTGGAAAGAGATGCTCGATGAAAGCGGCGCGAAGTACCCGGCGGCCGAGCTGCGCGGAATCATAACGGCGTTTTGCGCCTACCAGATTGAAAACAACCGGACGGCGAACACATACCGGCAGACGCACGCCGCCTTGCAACGCTGGCTTATCTCCGAAAAGAATATGAGGAAGACCCCGGCCAATAGCCAGCGAGCAGCGGCCGCCGCAACTTACGA
>JAKQEE010000396.1 GCA_029558635.1 Pseudomonadota bacterium
CGCCAAACAAGATCGGTAATCAAGAACAGACACACCGCCTGAAGTTCAGGATATGTCTCCATCCCTTTCAAATCGAAGGCGACCACTTGCTTGTCTAAGCTGATATTGGTTTTTTGATCGAGGAACTTTCCAAAAAGCGAATCCCCACACCAAGGCGTTAGAATTTTTCCGAAACGCACGATGTTCGGATCTTTATGGTTTAGTAAAATCTCTCGAAGGTCAGAAAGTCGCGGTGATTTTGAAGTCGCATAGACTTCGCGGATGGCCTCTTCGACCTCGGCACGCTCTAGTTTTGGCAGACGAGAAACGTCCTCTTCTTTAGCCATGAGTTCGATCAAGCCCACCAAAAATTTGATCTTCTGGTTGGATACGACTTCCTCGCCAGCGGCCAAATCAAAGGGATTGATTGAAATTCCATCAGATACGCCGAGCGGGAGGTATTGCCCCTCAAGATTCTCGCAAAGTTTCTTGTAACTTCCGCCAATATCGATGAAGAAAATTTTAGGATTTTCTTTGAGCATCTGCATAAGGATGATGTTTGTAAGAAACGATTTTCCGCTGCCTGATCCACCAGAAATCAGCATATTGGAGTTCGTGAAATCCGCGTCGAACGGATCGAACTTCAAAAGCGCACCAGAGTTGCTCCGCAAAAGCACACTCGGCTCTGTTGTGCCTGTCCATGCACCATAGATCGGCAAAAGATCAGCAAGGTTCGATGTCTTCACTCGCTTAGATCGCTCCGCCGCTCGCGCATTAGGTAAAGCCATTTGCGAAAAAATATCGAAGGCCGCAATGGTCTCCTGCATAGCCTCGCTACTGCCAAGACTTCTAATCGCGATGAGGGCTTGGTTTACCTTATCCTCAAGCTCCTCTAGGGTTTCCGATTTCAATAGCACGTTGAGACTTAAGCGGAATACTTTTTCACCACTTGCAATCATTTGCTCTAGCAGCGTTTCTAAATCTTGCAGCTTCGCTTCGGACTCGATGTCGGAAACACCGCTTCGTTTTCCACGCGCCATCGAAAAGGCAATGCGCCTTTGTGTCTTGAGACTTTCAAGCTCCTTTGTCTGATCGGGGACATGAACCGAAAAGAACAAGCGCGAGCCAAATGGAAGCCCCTGAAGTATTGCACCCAAGCAAGAGTAAGTTGCCTCTGGCAGAATCTTGAGAGACAAAATTCTGTGGTGAACGTTACCGATGGAAAAACCCTCTTGTGAGATCGCAACGTCAGTTAGGCAAAGTGACTCACGCAGGTCTTCGGGATCGTATTGTCCAAGACCAATTTTGCGAGTGGGATTCCACTGTTTATAGATGAGCTTCAAAACCTCGTCGGGCGGAAGCACGCGAGCTGTTAGCCCTAGTGACTTGATACCTTGAAGCAAGTCTTCAAGGGTTCGATCAAACATGGACAATTCTTTTTTCAAGCGATCATCTGTCACCTCTTGAAACTTGGGCTCAAGTGAAAAGAACTTCGTTCTGTCTGCCAGGCGCTGTGAAAATGGCTTTCGTACAAAAATGTGAAGGTCATACTTTGGGATGAATCCCTGTTGATCGAACTTCCGAAACATCGAGGCACGTCCGAGCGCGAGTGCCTTGGCTGCCTCATTAGTCGAAGTCATCGCTACGCTTTCAAATCCTACAATCTCGTCTTCATTTCCATCTCGGATATCGCAGACGAATTGAATGTCGATGCCGCTTGGCAAGCTATTCAAAAATTGAATCAAACTGCCAGCGAGCGCATTCTTCCCCTCGTCTGAGTACGCGACAACATCAAGAGGTGAAATCCTCAGAGCTGCGCCCATCGAGCCGTCCTCGAAAATCATGCGATCTTGTTCAAAACCCCAGAGCTGAAGTTCATCGGTCAAAATGTCTGTTTTCATTAAGCCCCCTTGCGTTTGAGTTGTGGCGGACTTTGAAAGGTCTTTGATTCAGGAAAAGCCCATAAAGCCTTTGGCCTCATCCAGAACTTCCCCAGGTGCAGAAGAAAGTTGTCGGGTTTGCCGCGTTTGCCGATGCGGATAGTGAGAGCCACCGCCAAAGTCGGGAGCCATACCAGGAACAACTTTCCCGAAGTGGTGCCTAAGAAAAAATTTAGAATCGAGAGCAGGAAGAACACGAAGAGCAAGTCTGGGATTTCAAAACCCATGACTTGCAGCTTTTTCTCCAAGCACTGACTGACGGGCGTTACTTTCAAAGCCATGCACGATCTCCGAAAATGAGCCGACACCCAAAAGGCAAAGCCCTTCGAGCATCGGCGCGTTACTAAATTAGTGAATTAGTGACTGAACAAACTGGATGATGGATGGCGCACCGAAGCCGACAACGGCCCCCATAATCGCCAAGATCAAATGCGAGCGAGCGTTCTGCGATCCAGTGAAGAACGAGAATGCCGCGAACACCAGTCCCAAAATCCCCACCAGTGGCAAGACGGTGTTGATAAGCTTTGATTGTACCGCCATCAAACTTGATTCAACGCTGGCAGATGCCATCATCGGCGTGAGAAGCATCCATAACGAGCCAACAAGCGTGGCCCCATATTTCTTGATTTTCATAAAACCCCTTTTCGATTTGAAAGACCTTTAATGGACTTTTTAGAGACGGGGATTTATTGAGACGGTCGTCGAGCTTTAGTTACTCGGATAGATCGACATATAGACCTTCTGTTTTGGAAGGCGCAGGGTGATCTCCAGATATTCCTTCAGGTCGCCGCGCAGAACCGCGTAGCCAACAGGATTTTGGAAATGTACACTCGTTTCGGTCTCGATCTTTTTTGTGAAGACCGTGAACTTATCCGACGAGTCTCGATTCATACTCAGGTAGTAAGTGACATTCGGGAACGGCCAGAGTTTCAGGATGTAGTATTTCAGATTCTCGTACTTGAGCGCATAGCCAATATGGAGAGCACAATCAATTTTCTGACCGACGTGGTTTCCCACAAACACATCATGCTTCATTTTGTTCACTTCGATTTCCATTAAAATTCCCCCGTATAACTTTGTTTTCTAAATCAGAGTCGGCGTTGCGCTTCTACTTCAAATGCAGGAGCAGTTTTTTGATTCGCCGAACGATGGCCGCGATCTTTCGATTTCTCGACACTTCTTCTGCGGAAATCGAGTCAAGCACCATCCTCACCTCTTGTTTGACCGTTTTCACTTGTCCCCCTATTGACCAAAGAGCCTCAGTGCATTCTTCAGTTCTGCGATCAGTTGGGCGTTGCACATGATCTCTTCAATAGAGAGTGCGCCCATCAGTTCATAGAGTTCCCGCTTGAGCAGCATCAGAACTTGCATCTCACTCATACTGATCCCCGACGAATAAATGTCTCAGGGTACTTCTGAAGCATTTCGGTGCGGGCCGTGTTGAGTTGCTCCTGCACGCGGGCCGATGCCGCTGCCGATCCACGCATATTTGCGAGAACCCTTTGGGCTGACATTTTGATGCGGGCAATGATCTTGCGGATCACGCGGCACCTTCCAGCGATGACTCAGACTCATCCCCTTCTTCTTTTTTGGTTTTGTCGCCGAGATTTTCTGCCCATGTTGGGATGGGGAGGTCATCAGGAGACATCGGTCGTTCCAGTAGATCGGGGCTGTAGTTGCAACTCACGCAGTGGGCGTGAGTTCTTAGAACTTCATAGCTGCGATCATTGCAGCGTGGACACTTTCGCCAGTAGCTCATAGCTTTCTCCTTTGCTGGTGGAGGGATGGTTTTCCGCCCTCTCACCAACTAAAATTGCAAGCTGTGCCAACTTCGACGCGAGAATGACCTAACGCTCGAATATCAAAAAGGAATCGGCGAGAATCGCGGAATTTTTCTGAATCAGAAACATTCAAATAATTTGAATGAAAGTGTGCGAGCGCAAATTTAGAGGCTTCTCACGCATTCAAAAAATTTGAAGAACATCAAGAATCTTGAACATGAATTTTCTACACGAACTATTCAAGAAATTTGAATACCTCGTGGAAAACAGAAACCGTTTAATCTTCAATAACTTAACTGGTGTTAAGTGGAATCATCTCCGCCTAGTATTCAAATAAATTGAAGAATTATTTATATAACTGTTGTATATCCACATCGCTAAGAGGGCCGATGGGTGCTGGTTGTGCGTTTTTTGCGGGGTACGACAGTTAATGAGTAACTTCTAGTTGTGGCATCGGCTTTGCTCTCTTCGAGTGTATAGGGGGCCAAGCATGGTGAGCGATTTAGCTCAAGACAATCAAAGAATACGAAGGGGTTTTGAAACCTCACCGCTATTCTTCGGTCCAAAAATCACCAACGAAAGCGAAATCAAAAGACCAGAGGGTTACGCGCTCCCTGGATTCGTGTCCCTTTCCATAATGGCGGAAGCCGATGGTCTCACAGCTACAGGTTACGGCGAAGGCCCGCGTGATCTTGCCCGCGAAAAGGCGATCTCTGAAGTATTCGAGCGGCTTGCACTTTTCAAGTTCTGCGCTGACACCAATAAATCAGAAACAAGTAGTGGTTGGGCGGCCCATCGGACTGCCGAGCTTGCAGTCCGCGCAGCGGTGTTTGAGCTGATCGAACGCGACGTTGCGCTCACAACTTGGGAAAACGGCGGTCCTTTTTATGTAGTGCCTGAGTCGCTTTGGCCGAAGCCTCTCCTTATATGGAAGAACGAACAGCGCACAAGTCTCGAATTTTCTGACCTTCGTATTTTTCTAAGCAGCACCGACAATGGTGCGTGTGTGTCAGCACTCCTATTTAATGACGGCGGAAATTTTGTCGCGGGCCACGCTTCAGCTTTTGAACTACAGGAAGCAATCGTCTCCGCCGCGAATGAATGTTTCCGTGCTGCCCACTCCGCAATCCAGTTTGATTCTATCGCCGAGGTCGCCGCTCTCCATTCTGGCTTCCAAGGTGTTAGTGCAAGCCCTGCGGCTCACTCGCTGGCGTATGCCTACAAAGAAACGATGCCCGAAGTGGTGAGGATTCTGGCTGCGACCGAGATTGAGGTGCGCCGCCAGTGGCAGCAGCACCAAGCTACTTTTAATGAATTGAACCTTGCCGCGTTCGACTCACTGACTTTTCAAGTCGGCGACCGGATCGTGGCGAGAGTGAAAAGCCCCAAGTATCGAGAAATTTTCTGGGGCCGAACTACTGATGTGTCTATAAGAAACCAACACCCGCATTTTGTGGGCTAAGGAGGATGTTATGCGTAACAAAGCAATCAAAGGAATCTTGTTCTCACTCGCAAGTGTAACTGGATTTTTCGCGATGGCTGGGGAACTGCCAAAGGGCTTGCACTTAATCGAGGAACTTCCGCTCGAACAGCGGGTTGTGGCACACAAGCACGTCTTGAAATTTCTGAATGAAAATCCCCAATTTGCCGTGCTCGTGAAAGTGATCGCGGTCGATGAAAAAGGAACGGTCTATGTCTTGGATGAAAAAATGGAGAACATCGTTGCTGCTGGTGCCCCTAGCTCTATTGGGATGGGCAAGTAGCCATCTGGCATTTGCCGCATCGGAGGGATCAGTGCATACGAAAAGCGTAAGAACCTACATGAATTTTGCCAAAGAGGTCGATCCAGCCCACATCCTGTCGATGGCTGATCTCGAACTCTCTATTGCCCTTTCTACTCCGCTCGTCGTGTTCAATAACGAGCGTCAGGTGGTTTCGGGCTTGGCAGAAACTTGGACGATTCTTCCGCCTGATCGCGTGTCATTTACGCTTCGTAAAAATCTACGCTGGTCAGATGGCTCGCAAGTAACAGCTGCGGAATATAAGAAGACGCTGGAACGGGCGAAAAGTCTCTATGGGAACGATCTCAAAGCCCTGTTTGAAGCCGTCACAAATATCGAGGCCCCCGATGAGCGCACCCTTGTTTTTGTAACTAAGGGTGCAGCTACCGAAAGCGGGCTTTTGCTCAAGCTGACTGAACCCATGTATGGACTTCTAGCTCTGAAGGGTGACGGTCTTAATCTCTCAAAAACAGTTGGGCCGTTCTTTGTGAAAGAAAATCGCGGCGACTCGCTAACTCTGGAAGCAAATAAAAATTGGTATGCCTACGCAAGTGCGATGCCCGCACTTGTTGAAATCAAACGCCCAAAAGACGGCATTGATTTGATGACCACCTTCGACAAAGACGATTGGCCGAATCTAACTTCTGGCAGCTCACTCATGTCGAAAGAAACCCTCGATCAACTAAAGAGTAAGGGCTTCAAGACTTGGCAACGCAGTCTCGACAAGGTTTATAGCCTGTATCCATCGAAACGATTTCTAAAAAACGATGGCGCAAATTTCATCAAGCTACTTTCAAGGAAAGTGGATAGCTCCTCGCTATTGGGTGGACTGGCTGGATTTACCAATGCCGAACAATTTTTCCCGCGAGGCTATGAGCTTTATTCCAGTCAGCAGCCGAAAGTTCCCGCTGTTGATAAGTGGCGCGGCAAAGGCCCGATCACTGTTTTACTGCTAGACACAGCAGTTCTTGCGGGAATGCGCACGAACCTAGCGAAGATCATCTCCACGGTATCAGGACAACCGGCCAAGATCGAAATCATCCCTGTTTCTAAAGCAGGGGATCGTATGAAACTCGGCGATTTCGATATTTTCGGCGTGCAGATCGCCGTTGCTGATCCAAATTTTGAAGGCGCAATGTCGTTTTTTGTCGAGCGAGAGCCGCCGTTCATTCCATCGGGTGAAGGAGCTGCGGATTTTTCTGCACAACTTCGCGCTGCTCGTGGACTGCCAACGTCAGCGGATCGCGCAGCTCGCATGAGAGAAATCATCATCCGCGCTCAAGAGGCAGGGCACGTTCTGCCGCTTTTCCATTTTTCTAGCCTTGCCATTGCAAAGCCAGGCGTTGACCTGTCGGAAGTTCCAAACTCAGACGAGACGATTTTATTTTCTAAGGTGAGAATGCGATGAAACCCGAATCCTTGGAACAAAACGTAAAGCGGCAAGCTCTTGCTTGGACAACAGGTGGAATCATCTTCACCCTGTGTCTGACAGGATCGCTTTCGCTTTTCTTGATGTTCCAAGATGCAGCCCGAGAAGTTGAAACGCTCTCAGCGTCAGCTATCGCGTCGGGGCGTACCGAGATTCTCTCTGGCGATGTCCGCGCAACGGAACTTCGCTTTAGAAAAAACCTCGGTCTCAAGGCAAACGACCGACTTCTATTTCTCGATCAAAACCGTGCGCCTTGGGTTGGTGATTTACAAGAAGAAACTCTATCATCGTGTACGGACCCAACTCCGTGCCGATTGTGGCTCAAGCAGCGGATCGTTTTTGAAAAGCCCATTTACTTTGACGATGAAGGAGAACACCTCTGGGGCTATCTTCACATGGAAAAGGCAGCCCAAACAGATTGGCCGCTCGTCCTTGGCGTTGCGCTCGCTGTAATCTTGGGAATGCTGATCCAGGGATTCGGAGCATATCGCAACACAATGAAGTCCATTCGTGAAGTCAGCTCGACGCTGACCGCATGGGCAAAGAAGATTTCTGAGAATCCTAAGGATCAATCTGAATACAGCAAAGTTCCATTCTCTGAGATTACACCCGTCGGAAACGCACTCCTCGGCATGAAGGACTATATCATTGCCCTTGAATCCCAAGCACGCGAGCAAGGGGCATTGGTCACACTCCGCGGAATTGGCCACGACATTCTAAATCCTGTGGCCCGCATGAAGCGGCTCTTGGGTTTACTTGAGGCTCAGGGTGGTAGTAATCCTGAAACGCTCGCAAACATTCGCTTCAATCTTAAACGCCTATCAAGCTATGCCGAGCAGTTGAAGCTCATCTACAAGCGGCAGCTTGGCGAAGTTACCGACACCGTCTCAACGTCTGATGTTGCCAAAGAAGTGCGCGAGTTGGCTTCGGAATTATTGACTGATCCTGAAGCTATTGAAAAACGCATCCGATTCAAAGTCGATGCAGAATCGTCGTGCGTGAGCCCGATCCCGGCACCTGCTTTGAGTCGCCTTATCGAGAACCTTTGCAGCAACAGCATCCACGCAAGCCCTGAAGGGTCAACGCTATCACTGAAGGTAGAGCCAAAGGGCGACCGCGTTTCGATTCTTGTGAGGGACGAAGGCGGCGGGATTCCAACAGAACTTCAAGCCCGAATCTTTGAGGCGGACTTCACCACCAAAGGAAATAAGGGAACTGGCCTTGGACTCTTCGTGGTGAAACAGGTCTGCGAACAATATGGCGGGAAGATAGCTGTTTCATCCAGTAGGAGCGGCACCGCATTCACTTTAGATTTTCCTCGCGTGGAGGTAAGCCCATGAGCTACCGCATCCTACTCGTGGACGACGACAAAGAGAACTTGATGGCAAACGAAGCCCTGCTAAGGGCGAAGGGCTATCAAGTCAAAACCGTGCAGTCGGGCCAAGAGGCCATCGACACCATCAAGGCGGCCAAGAAAGATTATGCACTCATCTTGATGGATTACCACATGGCCGGAATGTCGGGCGCAGAGGCGGTGGCTGAGATCATAAAGATTAAGCCCAACCAACAAATGTTAGCCTATTCACTCGACGACAACCGCGATGTGATGCGCGAGACGTTCAAGGCAGGTGTACTGGATTTCCTCGACAAGAACTCCGAGAACGAAGTGCTACTTTCAACTGTTGCCGCCTACTGTGAAAAATACGAGCAGAATTTCCGCTTGCTTAACGACGATGATCTTACTCATAGCGAGAAAGAAGACTTCATCAAGAAAGTGGGAATGATCGGACGATCAGAAAAGCTTTATGAGCTGGCCCGTCAGGTCGAAAAGATCGCTCCATCAAGAGCGACGACGCTCATTTACGGCGAAAGCGGCACAGGCAAAGAGCTTGTAGCGCGTGCGCTTCACAAATGCGGCGATAGAGCCAGTGGCCCTTTTGTTGCCGTCAACATCGCAGCGGAGCAAGCATCGCTTCTCGACTCTTCGCTGTTCGGGCATAAAAAGGGTTCTTTCACTGGAGCCACGCACGACCAGGCTGGAAAATTCCAGCTCGCCCATCGAGGAACAATCTTCCTCGACGAAATCGGCGACATGAGTCTTGATCTTCAAGTAAAACTCCTGCGCGTTCTGCAAGAGCGCGAGATCACTCCAGTCGGGGCTAATCGTCCGATTTCAGTTGATGTGCGTATCGTGGCAGCCACCCACCGCGATTTGCTCAAACTCATTGCCGAGGGAAAATTCCGCGAAGACCTTTACTATCGACTGAGTTCTGTGATTTTAGAAACTACGCCGCTTCGCTCTCGACCCGATGACATAGAACCGCTTGTTGTTCACTTTACAAGAGAAGTCTGTAAAGAAAACGGTTTTGACCGTTCATTCCATCGTCGTTGTCTTGAGGTATTCCGCGAATATTCATGGAAGGGCAACGTGCGTGAGCTTCGCTCGGTCGTTGAGCGGCACCTGATTGGCTCCGACAGTGAGATCGTGCGAGCAGAGGACCTTGAAGTTATTTTATACAAAAAGAGTGAAGTTGAAGACCCTAGAACGCTCGAAGAAATTGACCGCTATCTTGATGAAAAGAAACGCCAGATGATGGCAGATGTGATGAAAGGCGCAAGCTCCAAAGCGGAAGCCGCACGTCGACTTGGCATAGCCCCCAATCGACTTCATTACTTCACTGAAAAATACGATTTATAGGTTCTGGTTTAGCTGAAAGTCCTGGAGACAACTGTCTTCGGCACTTTATGCCATTTCAAAATGGTCTTTCGAGGTGAACTGTGTAGCCTTTAGACAAAACGAGACTTTTGTCAAATCAAGTACCTCTGATTTTCGGCCGATAATTCGAAAGTATGAGTTTATATTCGATTCACTTAAAACACCAAGAAAGCACGAAGACTCGAAGCTCTGTTAAGCGGAGCTACGCTATGACTTGGTTTTCATTGGCCGCATTTTTCTTAACTCATGGCTCAGGTCTTATGTTGATGTCGTCTTATGCATACGGAAATTCGACCAATGGCATTAGACAAAACGGAACCGGCTTTTACGTGGTGAAGCAACGTGACACATTAAGCGAGGTATTGGGAGATCTTGGCCTCGTTCCTATTTATGGAAAAAGAGGCACCCTTAGGCGACTTCTCCATTGCGGTCAGTTCGAAAAGAATGGCGACCTTATTCGACCTGGTCAAAAAGTTTTCTTTGCCTTTGAAGCCGGTGAATTAGATGTCCAAACTGCACAAGGTAGAGCTCGAGAAATTCGTATCACTGACTCAGAAATTGAAATTTCAACGGAGTCTGTTGAGGCACCTAATAAGGCGCAGGAAACTGGCTACAGCCAGTGTTCCGCGTTGGTTGTGAACATCGGGCCTAAACGTGCTTTGGCAAACTACTCAAGAACGATGAGTTCAACTCATTCAATAGATTCTTCGAATCAGCAGCAGCAAAACCACTTCAGCGATTCGGCCAATGAACAATCACCATCAACGGTAGAATCTGTCCCATCCGATGAAGTCGCACTGGGCGACAGTACTAGCAACAATCGCGAAGTTGGTAGTCGCAACCTGGACAGTCGCGAGCGAAGTGGTAGCACTTTCGCATTTGAATTGTTGCAAGGGTTTTCAAGACTCGATTTGCAAACGTCTGTAGGTGGTTATTCGGAGCTTCTTTCCAAACCTTTTTTTGGATTTAAGCTGGATTGGCGAGAGCAGATCCATCAAAATTTGAATGTTGCCTTATTGGTTTCAAAATTTAGAATCCCGCCATCGGAGCCTTCTGGTGTTGCTGTTCAAGGTGACGCTGATTTTACTGAAATCGGACTCGGGTTACTTTGGAAAACGAGCGACGAATCCAGTTTTTCGGTAGGGCCTCTTTTTAAATATCAGACACAGCCCATCTCGACGCGGATTGGGGGCGGAATCATTCGTGTCGACTCTCCGCAGGTTTTGATCGGTGGTGCTCAAGCAGAGCACTTGCTTCAGTTTGATCAACACCGAAAGTTAAAGTCGAACTTCTCAGTTTGGTACGCCCCATATTCAAGCCAATCTGATTTTTCCATATCAAACGGATACGGTTTCACAACGGATATTCGCTTGGTTCGCCAGGTTATGAGAAACTGGGATTTAAGCGGTGGATTTTCATATGGTTTCTCAACTTTTAAGTCTTCGTTAGGAGATCACTCGCGACAAGACCTGATGCTTGGCC